>CAVSNS010000011.1:0-161084 GCA_963729325.1 uncultured Acidobacteriota bacterium | reverse complement strand
GGCCACGCCGTTTCGAAGAATCTACGTAGGCCAGATATTTGCGATGCCATCTGTGCGGAAGCAACACCGTGGCTGTCGGTTCTGCTGAGCATGATGCATGCTACTTTTCCGGCTCCTGATATTCCGAGTCGATCCACTAACAGTCAGATTGTTCGGCTATAACCTTATGACGTTCTCCAACATTCTCTTCGAAAGAAAAACTCGATTGCTTACGTCACCGTCAACCGTCCCAAAGTTCTCAACGCGCTCAACATGGCCACCATGGAAGAGCTGCGGGCACGCGTTTCATGACATTAAGAACGATGCCGCTGTTCGCGTCGTCATCCTGACCGGAGGGGGAGAGAAGGCGTTCATCGCTGGCGCGGACATCAGCGAGCTTGCCAAGCACGATGCGGTCTCGGGCAAAGAGTACACGCACCGCGGGCAAAGCGTGCTCAACCTGATCGAGAATCTGGGCAAGCCGGTGATCGCCTGCATTAGAGGATTTGCGCTCGGCGGCGGATGCGAAATTGCCATGGCCTGCACCATGCGCCTCGCCAGCGAAAATGCGAAGCTCGGCCAGCCCGAAGTGAAGCTGGGAATCATCCCCGGATATGGGGGCACGCAGCGTCTGCCGCGGCTCGTGGGCAAAGGCCTCGCCATGCAACTCGTACTCACGGGTGAGATGATCACCGCGCAGGAGGCGCATCGCATCGGTCTGGTGAACGAAGTCACCGCTCCCGCCGATCTCATCCCGCGTGCCGAAGCCATCGCGCAAAAGATAATTGCCAATGCGCCGTTAGCGGTTCAGTACACGATGGAAGCGGTAAACAAAGGGATGGAGATGACTCTAGCAGAGGGCTTGTATCTTGAGGCGGTGTTGTTTGGCGTCTCCTGCGCGACCGAAGACAAGAAAGAAGGAACCACAGCGTTTCTGGAGAAGCGAGCAGGCGCAGTTTAAAGGCAAGTAAAATCTTAGGGCACGGATTCACGCGGATATAACAACTGGTTCCTATTATTGTCATCCTGAGCGTAGTAAGAACTTCGCAAAAGCGAAGTTCTTGCGAAGTCGAAGGATCCCGCACTGCCGGTTAAGGTACAGTGGAAAGCTGTTGTGACCACGGGACCAGCGGAAGAATTCACTGCAGATATCAAGAATTGCGCGAGATCCTTCGACTCCGTTAAATCATTCGCAAGCGAATGATTGAACTTCGCTCAGGATGACAGGTTGTGGTTCTCGTGTAACGCGGCGCTCAAAGCACCGCTCTTCCACGGTTGTTCTTCACTTGAACTTCGGAATATCAGGGATGAAGGAAGACTCAGTACGGCGACACGCTTCGGCTTCGCTTAGGGCGAGCTCCGACACAGAGAGAGCCACCGAGATAACATTCGCAAGAAAGCGATTGCCGGAAAAATGAAGGCCGACGCATTATGCTTCGGAATCGTTGTTTCACGGTTCAACGAGTTCATTACAGAAAGGCTGCTACGGAGCGCATACGACGGACTCCTGCGTTCCGGCGCAACTGAGAAAGACATTCGCATCGTCCGCGTCCCCGGCAGCTTCGAAATTCCTTCTGCTGCGCGCACGCTCGCTGAAACCAAGAAATACGACGCCATCATCTGTCTCGGATGCCTGCTGCGTGGCGACACCGCTCACTACGACGTCATCGTCAACGAAGTCGCGCGTGGCATCGGACAATCGGCGCAGGAGAGCGGTGTCCCTCACGCTTTCGGCGTTCTCACCTGCGACACTCTGGAACAGGCCATCGATCGCGCCGGCTTGAAGATGGGCAATAAAGGATTTGAAGCGGCGCTGGCGGCAGTGGAGATGGCGAATCTGAAGAAAGCTATCAGCGATCAGCCATCAGCCATCAGCAAAGGCAAAAATGGTGCCCGGTCTCCGGCGTCTGGTCTCAGGAAACCCCGCCGAAAGAAGAAGCACTAGTAAAAATGGTGCCAGGTCTCCGGTGTCTGGTCTCAGGAAAACCCAACAGAAGAGGAAGCGATAGTCATCTCCACACTTACCACTCCTGTAAACTTAAGATTCTGAGCTCAGGAACAATTGCTTGCGACCTGAGACCTGAGACCTAAAGACCTAAGACGCGAGACCCGAGACCCGAGACCCTGCGATCTAACCCATGGGCACCCGCCGCAAATCCCGCGAACTCGCACTGCAAATGCTCTTCCAGGCCGACATGGGAGGGCAGGAGGCGGCCGACGTGCGCCGCTCTTTCTGGAGCGAGCGCGACTCGGTGGCAGCCGACGTCCGAGGATTCGCCGACGACCTCTTTCGTGTCGCCACCGATCGTACCGTGGAAATTGATGGACTGATCGAGCGTCACGCCGAGCACTGGCGCATGGACCGTATGGCGGCGGTCGATCGCAACTTGCTGCGGGCAGCGGTGGCGGAGTTGCTGGGCTTTCCCGAAACGCCACGGGCGGTAATCATCAATGAAGCCCTCGAAATCGCGCGCAAGTTCTCCAGCCCGGAGTCGGTGCAGTTCATCAATGGTGTGCTGGACAGCGTGGGTCGCGACTTGGAAAAAGCCAAGGCATAGTTTGGGCTCCAGGTGTCAGGTTTCAGGGGTCGGGTATCAGGGTCTCAATAGGTAGCGCCGAATCCCGAGACCTGAGACCTGAGACCTGAGACCTGAGACCTGCTCACGGCTTCACCGCAATCAAATCTGGAAGACAAGTAAAGGTCACTCCACTACACAACCCAGTCGGCTGGGACGTGGTGCCCGGAGGGAAAGAAATCTGCAGGATGTCGCTATTCGCCACGGTGCTCAGCAAGTGAACCTGCCCGTCATTGGCCGCGACATAGAGCAGGGTTCCATCAGGAGTGAGCGTGGCGCGAATGGGCGTCGCCCCGCCGGTCAGCGCGATCGACGAGGATGTGTGGCCGCTAATATTGAAAATTATCACTTTAGGGACAGAACCTGAGATCACGTACGCCGTTGACCCATCGGGCGCCACCAGCAATTGCGTGGCTACAAAATCGCCCGCTCCCAGGGGAAACGGTCCTTGTGGATTCGGTGTATTCATTACCATGAGACCGCCGCGAGGCGCGGGACAGCCATTTTGGCCGATGGCAAGGGTACCGCTAATGCTCGCAGTAAAGGTTTGAATATTTGGAGGAGAGAGGGCCAGCATGGTAACACCATCCGACAACCCGCGAATTAGAGTGGTCCCGAGGACATTTACGCTGCCGAGGGGGGAAAGGGGTGGAGCGTTGCACGTCGGGAGAAATGACACGCCCAGGGGATCGCCCCCAGCCAGGTAACCGAACATTCCGTTGGCCAGAAAGGTGACATCGGTTGCCGGTGCGGTCAGGGGTACGGTTTGTAGCGCCTCAAGCGTCGAGTAAACGTACAGAGTAGAGACATTCGGCGTAACGGTCGTATCGGTCGCCACGATGTATGCCTTCAGGTTATCGGGAGAGAAATCCGCAGCGGTTGCTCCAGTTATGTTGAGCGCAACGCTGTTGTGGCTAGTGCCATTGCTAGTGAAGATGAACACCTGGTTGGGCGTGGCCAGCGTATCCGACACAATCACCGTGTTGCCATCGGGAGAAACTGCCAATACTTTTCCCGTCACCGACGTGAATTCACTGACGGTCGCGGGAGCATTAAGCACCATCAATCCTTTAGTCCCCAGCTCTCCTCGATCGGTTCCCAGGTAGGCATTCTTGCCTTGCCGATCGAAGACCAGAGAATTAGGCGTGGCCGGCAGATTAATCGGGGCCCCTACCGTAGTTCCCGGGGAAGTAGTGCTTGCTGCCGTGGTGATGGGGATCGTCGCGCTCACGCAACCTTCTATGGTGCCGCATCCTGTGCTTGCAACATATACCGTAGAGCTCTGCGTCGTGCTGGTTGGAGTGACGATCAAGTCCACCACGCTTTCAGGATAAATCGGCAGGACGGGAAGAATCCCGATATTGCAGGTCGGTGGCGTACACGAAGCAATGATGCTCGCGCCTCCAGCCAGGGAAGTGGTGACACTGCCGCTGGTGGACACACTCGCAATCGCTGGATCCGACGAACTCCAAGTCAAGAACGGAACCACCGGGGGCTCCCGCCACTCCGGTCGTTCCAGTAATGGTCGCGCCCAGAGTGTCAAGTACGGTCGCAGTGATGATTTTCGAGCCACCCTTCGACACGATCACAGGATTGCTGCTGCTGCCGTTCACTGTCAGCGTGATCGATTGCACCGGGCAAGTAATGAAATTAACCGGGACGCTGTTCACGCCGCTGATGCTGGCGAAAATGGAAGTCATCCCGGGCGTGCCTGCCGTCGCCTGCATCTGGCCGGGCAACAACCCAGTGACGGGATTGCTAAGGGTCACCGCGTTGGGCGTGGCTACGGCGCTATTCAGGGTTTGCCAGGTGAAAGTTCCTACCGTTGCAGTGATATCGGTACCGCGGCTGAAGGCGGCAGCCTGATAGTTGGCGGTCAATCCTTTTGAGATACATGGAGGCGGCGAGGTCGGCGGCGAGGTCGGCACTGGGCTGACCACGACGCTATCAATGTGCTGGTGCACAAAGACGGTGGTGGGAGGGCTGCTGATTCCCATGCTGGTGGCGACGACTTGAGCCGTGCCCACCGGCCCCGGCGTACAGATTTGCGGAGCACCCAGTGAATTCCACGTACCGGCACAGGCGAGGCCATTACTGGCAATAGTCAGCACGGCGGGATTGCTGGATTGATACGAAACCGGTTCGGCAAATGCGACGCCTTTGCTATTTTGGGGAGACCCGCTAAAGCTTAGAGTCGACCCCACCTCCATGGACGCGGTTTCGGCCGGGCTGAGCCTGATGCTGGCTGGCACCGGGAATCCGCTGCTCTTGGTGGCGCTGCTGCCGCAGCCAGATAGGGCTACGGTCAGCGTAATTAGAAGAAGAGGGATTGCAAACCGCACCGAGCCCCACCTACCCATGTACCCCCCCGCTCCGTGACTAGCTACCGAGCGAGCACGCTTTGTTTTGGAAAATTTCCAGTGTAGAGGCTGCGAATCTTTTCATCAAGTTGAGGCGCTTGCGCGGCGTCTGAGCCGCGCGCCGAAATCCCGAGCGCAGCGAGGGATCTCTCATCATATTTCTCTCCATGGTTGAGCCGTCTTGTGGGCGTGAGCGAAGTGGCGCCCACAGGCGAAATTCCGAGTGCAGCGAGGGATCTCTTAGCTCTGTTTTCTTAGTTTCTCCTTGAGGGGGTCCCGCCGCGTCGATGCTAACCCGTCCGGAATTCGCACTTGTCCGTAAGATGCGGCAAAGTATGGTTGACGATGTGCCACACCGTTGCTATAGTTGTAAGGTTCCGCGAGTTAAGTCTAGCTTGCCTGTATGCGGTTGGTTTTCTTATGCGTGCGCGCGTAGAAGGCGCCGAGAAAAAGCAGCTGAGCTTTAGAGATCCACGTCTCCGAAAGGAAACTCCTTCTGGGGACGCCCTCGCTGAAACGTCCTGCGCACACCTTCACCCGTTTGGAAGGCTATGTGGGACGGTGCGGGCGAAACGGAGTACCTCCCTAAGGTTGGTTACGGGCCTGGTGCCACCGTCGTCGGCGTTTAGTCTGAACGGGACCCGAAATTTCTCGCTGGAGTTGTGCGTGGCGAGAAGCATGGTTGGTCGACAGCCATCCAGCACCTGAATCAGGGAAAAGTATGAGCAGCGTTATTCCGCAAACGTGCGCCTGACTCGGCGCGCATTGAGGGAAAACGTGGCCGAAGGAGCAACAAAGAGTGCCGACCTTCAATCAATTGGTGCGTGACGGCCGCAAGCGGCCGCGCTACAAAACAGCGAGCCCGGCCTTGCAGGGATGCCCGCAGAAGCGCGGCGTCTGTACGCGCGTTTATACGCAAACGCCCAAGAAGCCGAATTCAGCGTTGCGGAAAGTGGCTCGCGTTCGTTTGACCAATGGGATCGAGGTCACCACCTACATCCCGGGTGTTGGCCACAATTTGCAGGAGCACTCCATTGTGCTGATCCGCGGTGGCCGCGTAAAGGATTTGCCCGGCGTCCGCTACCACGTAGTGCGCGGCACACTCGATGCCGTCGGCGTAGCCGGCCGCAAACAAAGTCGTTCGAAGTATGGCGCGAAGAGACCGAAAGCATAGTCACGAGCAGGAGCTAGAAGCTGAATGCCAAGAAAAGGACATATCGCCAAGCGGACGGTCGAAGCCGATCCGGTCTACGGTTCGGATCTGGTGACGAAATTCGTTAATTCCATGATGTGGCAGGGGAAGAAGAGCACGGCGGAAGGCATCTTTTATGAAGCCTTGACCCGCATGCAGGAAAAGGGCGGCGACGAAGCCCTGAAACTCTTCAAGAAGGCGGTCGAGAACGCCAAACCGCTGCTCGAAGTAAAGACCCGCCGCGTAGGTGGCGCCAACTATCAGGTGCCGGTGGAAGTGAATGCCGACCGGCGTACCTCGCTGGCCATTCGCTGGCTGATTACCTACGCCCGCGGACGCGGCGAAAAGGGCATGATCGACAAGCTGAGCAATGAATTGCTGGATGCCGCGAATGGTCGCGGCGCAGCCATAAAGAAGAAGGAAGACGTTCACCGCATGGCCGAGGCCAATAAGGCTTTTGCGCACTATCGCTGGTAACGAGATATCGAGAGACATTTAAGAAGGGTAGAGACTTGACTGGTTCCGTTGTCAACGAGCAAGAGTCCCGAAGGGAAGAGAGAAAGAAATCTGTGTCCCGACAGGTCCCATTGGAGCGGTGCAGGAATATCGGCATCATGGCCCATATCGATGCCGGTAAGACCACTACGACGGAGCGCATCCTTTTCTATACCGGAAAGACGCACCGTATCGGAGAGGTGCATGAAGGCACAGCCACCATGGACTGGATGGAGCAGGAGCAGGAACGCGGCATCACCATTACTTCCGCCGCAACCACCTGCACCTGGCGCGACGTTCGAATCAATATTATTGACACGCCCGGCCACGTGGATTTCACCGCCGAGGTGGAACGCTCTCTGCGCGTGCTCGATGGCGCGGTAGCCGTATTCGATGCAGTCCACGGCGTGCAGCCGCAGTCGGAAAAAGTCTGGCGTCAGGCGGACAAATATGGCGTGCCGCGTATCTGTTTTATCAACAAGATTGACAAGATGGGCGCCGATTTTGAGCATGCCATCGACACCATCCGCAAACGCCTCAATGCCAAGCCTATCGCCATCCAGATTCCCATCGGCCAGGAAGACAAGTTCAAAGGCGTAGTCGACCTCATCGAAATGAAGTCGATTGTCTGGCAAGATGACACCATCGGCGCCGAGTACACGACTGGCCCAATTCCTCCCGAGCTGCAGAAAAAAGCCGAAGCCTTCCATGCCCAGTTAGTGGAAACCGTCGCGGAAAATGATGATGAAATGTTGCACAAGTTTCTGGAAGGCGAGACCATTTCCGCCGAGGAGCTACGCGCGTCTCTGCGCAAGTCCACGATTACCCTGAAGGTATTTCCGGTCGTGGTCGGCACCGCTTTCAAAAACAAAGGCGTGCAACCGTTGCTGGATGCGGTGGTGGATTATTTGCCATCGCCGATCGATGCGGGCGCCGTGACCGGCACGAATCCCGATAACGGCGAAACCATTACCCGCAAACCTGCTGACAACGAACCTTTTTCCGCGCTCGCCTTCAAAATCATGGCCGACCCTTTCGTAGGCCAGTTGACTTTTATTCGCGTCTACTCCGGCCAAGTCAAATCCGGCGACTCCGTGCTCAACGCCGGCCGCGGACGCACCGAGCGCATTGGCCGTCTGCTCAAGATGCACGCCAACAAGCGTGAAGATATCAGTGAGATTCTGGCGGGCGATATTTGCGCTGCGGTGGGCTTAAAGAATGTTGGCACCGGCGACACCATTTGCGATGAAAAACATCCCATCGCTCTCGAATCCATTACCTTCGCCGTCCCCGTGATCTCTGTCGCGGTCGAACCTAAAACCAAAGCTGATCAGGAAAAGATGGGCATGGCGCTAGCTCGCCTCGCCCAGGAAGATCCCGACTTTCAAGGTTCATACCGACCCCGACAGCGGTCAGACCATCATCAGCGGCATGGGCGAACTGCATCTCGAAATCATCATCGACCGCATGATGCGCGAGTATAAGGTCGAAGCCAATGTGGGTAAGCCGCAGGTCGCGTATCGCGAGACGATCCGCAGGAAATCCGAAGCCGAAGGCAAATACATTCGTCAGACTGGCGGCCGCGGTCAGTATGGTCACGCCAAGATACGCCTGGAGCCGCAGGAGCCAGGCAAGGGATACGAGTTTGTCAACGATATCGTGGGTGGCTCGGTGCCCAAGGAATTCATCAAGCCGATCGATCAGGGTATCCGGGAGGCCATGGAAGGCGGCGTCCTCGCCGGCTACGAGATGGTCGACGTGAAGGCCATTCTCTACGATGGCAGCTATCACGACGTGGATTCGAACGAGATGGCATTCAAGATTGCCGGTTCGATGGCCTTCAAAGAAGCTGCTCGCAAGGCCTCGCCCGTGCTGCTGGAGCCGGTGATGGCGGTCGAAGTGGTGACCCCGGAAGATTATGCCGGTGTCATCATGGGCGACCTCAGCTCGCGTCGGGGACGCATCGAGGGCATGGAACATCGAGCCGGTTCGCAGGTGATTAAAGCCATCGTTCCACTGGCTGAGATGTTTGGCTACGCGACGCATATGCGGTCAAGCACGCAAGGCCGTGCCGAATACTCGATGCACTTCGCGCGCTATGAAGAGGTACCGCGAGGTGTAGCGGACGAGATCATCGGCCGGGCCCAGGGAAACAAGTAGGCAGTGGCGCGGGCGAGGCGCCCGCGCCACACGGCTCGTATCAGAGCACGGCTTCAGCCGTGCCGTAAGGGTTGAACCATTTTGGGCTTTAGCCCCTGAGGACTCGGAAATGGCGAAAGTCGAGGCGTTTGCGCGGCGTCTGAGCCGCGCGCCGAGATCCTGAGCGCAGCGAAGGAACTGTCGAGAAGAGGACGGAAGGGTTATGGCGAAAGAGAAATTTGAACGCAACAAGCCGCACTGCAACGTAGGGACGATTGGTCACATTGATCATGGCAAGACCACGTTGACGGCGGCCATCACCAAGGTGTTGCAGAAGCACAATCCGAAGATCGTGTTCCGGTCGTTTGATTCGATCGATAACGCGCCGGAAGAAAAAGCCCGCGGCATCACCATTGCCACGGCGCACGTCGAATACGAGACCGCGAACCGGCACTACGCGCATGTGGATTGTCCGGGGCACGCCGACTACATCAAGAACATGATCACGGGCGCGGCCCAGATGGATGGCGCGATTTTGGTGGTGGCGGCGACCGATGGTCCGATGCCGCAGACCCGCGAGCATGTGCTTTTGGCGCGGCAGGTAGGCGTGCCCTACATCGTGGTGGCGCTGAATAAGTGCGATGCGGTCGATGATCCCGAGCTGCTCGATCTGGTGGAACTGGAAGTACGCGAATTGCTGAAGAGTTATCAGTTTCCCGGGGATGATGTTCCGGTGGTGCGGCTCTCGGCGCTGGGCGCGCTGAATGGCGAAGCCAAGTGGGAGAAGCAGATTGACGAGCTGATGGCGGCGGTGGACAAGAGCGTGCCGCAGCCGCAGCGCGAGCTGGACAAACCGTTTCTGATGCCGATTGAAGATATTTTCTCGATTTCGGGTCGCGGCACTGTGGTTACCGGAAGAATCGAGCGCGGCAAAGTGAAGGTCGGAGAAGAAGTTGAAATTGTCGGCTTCCGCGAAACCCGCAAAACAGTTGTGACCGGCGTGGAAATGTTCAAGAAGCAATTGGACGAAGGCTTGGCGGGAGACAACGCCGGCCTGCTGCTGCGTGGCATCGGCAAAGAAGATGTGGAGCGCGGCATGGTGCTGGCCAAAGGTGGATCGATCACGCCGCACACCAAGTTCAAGGCCGAAGTTTATATTTTGACCAAGGAAGAAGGCGGGCGGCACACGCCGTTCTTCAAAGGTTATCGTCCGCAGTTTTACTTGCGTACGACGGACGTGACCGGGAGTGGCGGAGTTGCCCTCGGGGACGGAGATGGTGATGCCGGGCGACAACGTGCAGTTGGTGATCGAGCTGATCACGCCGGTGGCGATGGAGAAGGGCTTGCGCTTTGCCATCCGCGAAGGCGGGCACACGGTGGGCGCCGGAACCATCGCGAGATTATGCAGTAGCAGTGTCATGTGGGGACGGCCGCCTAAGCCTGCCCTGAGCGGAGTCGAAGGGGTCGCCCAGGCGGAGCGAAGCTCCGCAGGTTTTCGCGGGCGAGGGCGCCCGCGCCACATAAACAGAAACGCGGCCTGCACCTTGCCGCTCAGATCTTTCTTCTCGGAGCAGCCGGGAGGGGTTAGAGAGCCAAAAGTGATTGGAAACGAAAAAATTCGCATCCGCTTAAAGGCGTACGACTACCGCATCCTGGATCAGTCGACGACGGAGATCGTCGAAACCGCCAAGCGGACCGGTGCGCGCCTCGCGGGCCCGATTCCATTGCCCACGATGAAGAACAAATACTGCGTGCTGCGTTCGCCACATGTGGACAAGAAATCGCGCGAGCAATTTGAGATTCGTACGCATAAGCGCCTGCTCGATATTCTGGATCCGACGTCGCAGACGGTGGACGCGCTGATGAAACTCGATCTCCCGGCGGGTGTGGACGTCGAGATCAAGGCATTCGGCAAGGAACATAAGTAGATTACGTGGGGACGGCCGCCCTCGGCCGTCCAGGCGGAGCAAAGCTCCGCAGGCTTTCGTGGGCAAGTGTTCACCACACGGCTGGAGAAGAAGGAAATGGCAAAGGTTGCTGGAATTCTGGGCAAAAAAGTCGGCATGACGCAGCTCTTCGACGACAAGGGCGACGTTCATCCCGCTACCGTTCTTCAGGCTGGGCCCTGCGTGATCACGCAGCATAAAACCCAGACCAAAGACGGATACGATGCTGCCCAGATCGGACTGGTTGAATTCGTGAAAGAGTCGCGCCTGACCAAACCCGCGCGCGGTCACCTGGGCAAGCACAATCTGCCTCCGGTAAAGTTCATGCGCGAGGTTCCGATTGAGATTGACGAAAAGGCGCAGGGCGATGGCGTGGTCAAGGCTGGCGATCGCGTCTTGGTCGACATTTTTGATGGCGAACGCTTCGTGGACATCGTGGGCATCAGCAAAGGGCGCGGTTTCACCGGCGTGGTGAAACGGCATCACTTCGCCGGGGGCCCGAAGTCGCACGGATCGATGTTCCAAATCACAGGATCGATCGGCTCCTCCGCATTCCCTTCGCGTGTATTCAAGGGCATGCGGATGTCGGGACACATGGGCGTGGATCGGGTGACCATGCGCAATCTGCGGGTTCTGGGTTTGGATAAAGAAGACAACCTGCTGGTGGTCGAAGGTAGCGTGCCTGGTCCTAACGGCGGGTATCTGGTTATCACCAAGGCCAAGAAGCCGCCCAGAGAGCGGCGTGGATTTGCCGGAGCCGCGACGGTTGATCCGTTGAAGGCAGCCAAGCGGGCCGCGAAGAAGTCTTAAGCTAGTGCACGGGCGAGACGCCCGCGCCTACATGGAAAGCATATGGCAAGCATTGACATTCATAACCTGAGCGGAGCCAAAGTCGGGACTCTCGAACTCGCCGACGAGGTCTTCGGCGCGGTCAACGAGGACCTGCTGTGGGAAGCGGTAAAGCACTATCGCGCCGCCCACCATGCTGGCACGCACGCCACCAAGAACAAGAAGCTGGTATCGGGCGCAGGCAAGAAACTGTGGAAGCAGAAAGGTACAGGGCGCGCGCGTGTGGGTTCGATTCGTTCGCCGCTGTGGCGGCATGGCGGCACGGTGCACGGTCCGCAGCCCCGCTCTTACGATTATGCGTTTCCGCGCAAGAAGTTGCTGGGGGCGCTGCGTTCGGCGCTGGCGTCCAAATTCGCCGACGGCAAGCTAATCGTGGTAAACGCATTCGACGTGAAAGAACCAAAGAGCAAGCAGTTCCGCGGAGCATTGGACTCGCTGAAAGTGGATGGCACGGCTTTGTTGGTAGAAGTTCCGAAACACGGGAACCGCAATCTGGATCTTAGCTCGCGCAATCTTGCTGGAGTTGAACTCGTCAGTGGTGATCGGGTCCATCCCTATCACTTGCTGCGCTACGACCGGGCAATCTTTTCGCAGCCTGCGATTGAGAAATTGCAGATCTCGCTGAAGAGTTCAATTTCCAAGCGTCAACGCCAGGCCGCGGAAGGCGAAGGCCAGAAAAAGGCCGCGCGTAATCCGCGACGGCGGGTGCGGCATGAAAAAGCGGCGGAGGTGGCGTGATGAAGTCGGCCTATCAAATACTTCGACGTCCGGTCATCACGGAGAAGGGGCTGGCCATCAAGGAAAACCAGAACACGCTGGTCTTCCAGGTGGCGCCGGCGGCGACCAAAACCGAGATCAAGGAAGCCGTGCAAAGCATTTTCAAGGTGAAGGTCCGGTCCGTGCGTACCGCCAACTATCCGGGCAAAGAACGCCGCCGGGGACGATTCGCGGGATATCGTCCGGATTGGAAAAAGGCATTTGTGCGATTGAAGGCTGGCGAGAAGATGCCAGACTACGCACAGAATTTGTAAGACCGAAAGCTGAGAGCTGATTTTATGGCAATCAAGACATACAGACCGACAACCCAGACGCTGCGTTATCGGACCACGATCGTCAATGACGATCTTACGACCAGCCAGCCGCACAAGCCGCTGCTTGAGCCCAAGCAGCGCACCGGCGGCCGGCGCAACAGCGGCGACACCACGATCTGGCATCGCGGCGGCGGGCACAAGCGCAAGCTACGCATCATTGACTTCAAGCGGGACAAGATTGGCATTCCGGCGACCGTGGCTACCATCGAGTACGATCCCAACCGCTCCGCGCGCATCGCCCTGTTGAACTACGCCGACGGCGAGAAGCGTTACATTCTGCAACCCGACGGCCTGAAGGTTGGACAAAAAGTGGTCAGCGGCCCCGAGGCCGATATTCTCGTAGGCAACGCTCTGCCACTGAAAAATATTCCGCCCGGCACCACGATTCATAACGTCGAGTTGAAACCGGGCAAAGGGCGCGCAGATGGTGCGCTCGGCTGGCGGCTCGGCGCAGTTGGTGGCCAAAGAGGGCGACTACGCCCTGGTCAAATTGCCGTCCGGTGAGACCCGCAAAGTTGCCCAGGATTGCATGGCGACGATCGGCCAGGTCGGCAATCTGGATCACGAGAACATCACGATCGGCAAAGCGGGACGCATGCGCTGGCTGGGACGGCGTCCGGTAAACCGCGGTGTCTCCATGAACCCGGTGGACCACCCGCACGGCGGTGGCGAGGGTAAGACCTCTGGTGGCCGGCATCCGGTGACCCCATGGGGGCAGCCGACACGCGGCTATAAGACACGCAACAACAAACGTACGGACGCATTTATCGTGAACCGTCGCGGCAAGAAATGACGCCGTTTGCTGGGCCTCGCAACCTCGCTGAGATCGGTTGCTCGGGGCAGGCTGAGAGATGATCCCGGCGTCATCCCGAGCGGAGCGAGGGATCTCCGGAATAGAATTAAGAGCTGAAAGCTGAGAGCTGACTTATGGCACGTTCAACCAAAAAAGGACCGTTCGTCGACCTCTACCTGCAAACGCGGGTAGAAGCCATGAACGCGCGTAACGAGAAGAAAGTGCTGCGCACCTGGTCGCGGCGCTCGACCATTATCCCGGAGATGGTGGGGCACACCATCGCGGTGCATAACGGCAAAAAATTTATTCCGGTGTACGTCACCGAGAATATGGTGGGGCACAAGCTGGGCGAGTTCAGCTTCACCCGCCAGTTCAAGGGACACTCGATGCGGGCGGCCACCGAAGTCGCGGCCAGACCGGCGGGCGTGCCCGGCGGTCCGGGAGCCATCACCCCGGCGGCGGGATCGACGCCTGCCCCGGCAGCTCCGGCGCCGAAGGCATAAAGGAGACGCGATGGAATATCGAGCTCAAGCCCGTTACATGCGCGTCTCGCCGCAGAAGGCACGTCTGGTGCTGGATCTGATCAAGGGTCGCCGAGTGGAAGATGCGCTCAATACGCTGGTCTTTACCAAGAAACGGGTCGCCGCGACGATTGAGAAGCTGCTGCGTTCAGCGCTGGAGAATGCGAACTATCTCAGCTCGGAGAAGGGCATCGACGTCGATGTGGACAAGCTTTACGTGAAGCATGCGGTGGCCAACGACGGTCCTCGCATGAAGCGCATCCGGCCCGCGCCTATGGGACGCGCGTTTCGTTATGTGCGGCGCATCGCCCACATTGAGCTTGTCCTGGCGGAACGGGGTGCGAGTGGAGAATCGGTTGCGACCGTGGTCGGAGAAGAAAGCGCAAGCGCCAAGGCCCAGGCTAAAACGCAAAGTGACAGGCAAGGCCAGAGCGCGAGCCCAAGGCAAAAAGCCAGCGGGCAAGCCCAAGAAGAAGTTTGCCGGAGCAAAATAGGAGCGATATGGGACAAAAGGTTCATCCTTACGGATTTCGCCTCGGCTATACCAAGCCGTGGAAGTCGCGCTGGTTTGTCGAGCGGGATTACGACAAGCTGCTGCTCGAAGACGTCAAGCTGAAGAACGAGCTAAAAGATAAGCTCAAATCGGCGGGCGTCAGTTCGATCGAAATCGAGCGCCCGGGCAACAAGCTGCGGGTCATCATCAAGACCGCGCGCCCAGGCATCATCATCGGACGCAAAGGCGCCGAAATCGACAAGCTCAAGCAGGAAGTGCAGAAGCGCACCTCGCGCGAGGTCTACATCGATATCCAGGAAGTGCATAAGCCGGAATTGGACGCGCAACTGGTTTCGGAGTCGATTGCTTTGCAACTGGAAAAGCGAGTTGGCTTCCGCCGCGCCATGCGCAAGTCGGTCGATTCGGCGCTGCGCTTCGGCTGTAAAGGGATTAAGGTTCGGGTCAGCGGCCGTCTGAACGGCAATGAAATCGCCCGTTCGGAATGGTATCTGCAAGGACGTTTGCCGCTGCACACTCTGCGCGCCGACATCGATTACGGCTTCACCGAAGCCCGCACCACCTATGGGGTGATCGGAGTGAAGTGCTGGATTTATCGCGGCGAGATTTTGCCGGCGAAGAAACGCGAACAGACGGTGGGCGCGCCCGGCGCGTTCTAGAAGCTATGGCTAAGGGCTGAAAGCTAAAAGAGCTGATTTTTATGTTGATGCCGAAAAAAGTGAAGTACCGCAAGCAGCAGCGCGGACGCATGACCGGGAAAGCCTGGCGCGGCAGCGAGCTTGCTTTCGGAGACTACGGATTGAAAGTGCTCGAGCCGGGCTGGATCACTGACCGGCAGATCGAAGCCAGCCGCGTCGCCATGACCCGCTTCATCAAGCGTGGCGGCAAGATCTGGATTCGGCTGTTTCCCGATAAGCCGGTCACCAAGAAGCCGGCCGAAACCCGTATGGGTAAAGGCAAAGGCGCGCCGGATCACTGGGTCGCGGTTGTCCGTCCGGGAAAAATCCTGTTCGAGATGGAAGGCGTGACCGCGCAGGAAGCGGGCGAGGCGATGCGATTGGCCTCGCACAAATTGCCGCTGCGCACCGCCTTCGTGAAGCGGCAATTTGCGGCGCACTGAAACTAAGATCTGAGAACTGGGAACTGCATTATGAAAGCCGAGAAAGTTCGCAATTTAACCGACGACGAGCTTCGCCATCAGGAGCGCGAACTCAACGACCAGCTCTTCAAGCTGAAGTTCCAGCTCAACATGGGGCAAACGGAGAGCTTGAAGAAAATGCGAGGTCTGCGCAAGGACATCGCGCGAGTGAAGACCATCGCCCGCGAGCGTGGAACTAGCGCCGCCGGCATAACGGAGAAGAAGTAATCATGCCCGAGACAAATGCACAGCAGGGCCAGGCCGCGGAAGCGGCAGGCCGGCGCAAAGAAATCGTCGGCGAGGTCGTTTCCAACCGCATGAAAAAGACCATTGTGGTGGAGGTAGTGCGCAAAAAGGCGCATCCCTTCTACGGTCGAGTGGTCTCGAAGGCGAAGAAGTTTTATGCCCACGACGAGACCAACCAGGCCCACATCGGCGATGTGGTGCGTCTGGAGGAGACCCGGCCGCTCTCCAAGCTGAAGCGCTGGCGCTTGAAGCAAATTATCCGCCAGACCGCACTGGTGCCGGAACACACTGCCGCGGAAATAAAGTAATCCGAGGCATACAGGAGATCGATTATGGCAGTGATGATGAGAAGCATGCTCGAGGTCGCCGACAACTCTGGCGCTCGCAAGCTGCAAATGATCCTGCCGCTCGGCGGCGCCACCGGATTGCGCGCCGGTTTGGGGGACGTGGTTACGGCCAGCGTGAAGGAAGCGGCGCCTGATGGTCAGGTACAAAAGGGCAAAGTGGTAAAGGCCGTGATTGTGCGCACGCGCAAGGAACATCGCCGTCGTGACGGCACCTACATCCGCTTTGATCAGAATGCCGCGGTGCTTATCAACGATGCCGGCGAACCGGTTGGAACCCGCGTGTTCGGGCCTGTGGCCCGCGAGTTACGCGAGAAGAAATTTCTGAAGATTGTATCGCTGGCGCCAGAGGTGCTGTAAGGCAAAGGTCTTAGGTCTGAGGTGCCAGGTCTCGAGGTTCGTTGGGTTTTGGGACCTGATACCCGAGACCTGACACTGATACCCAGGAAGAAAAGGTTAGCAATGAGAACCGCAATCCGAGAACATAAACGAGTTGATATCCGCCGCAATGACACCGTGAAGGTGATCACGGGGCGCGACAAGGGCAAAGAAGGTCGCGTACTGCGCGTATTCCCCAACGATGCCAAGGTCCTGGTCGAGCACGTGATGCTGGTCAAAAAGCACGTGCGTCCAAATCCGCAGCGCAACGTGAAGGGCGGAATTGCCGAGCAGGAGAGCCGCATCGCGCTCTCCAACGTGCAACTGCTGTGTCCCACCTGCGGCCCGGTTCGCATCGGACATGAAGTGCGCGGTGATCGTAAAGTGCGGGTGTGCAAGAAGTGCGGAACAACATTAGATAAGTGACCGCGTTTTGCGGGCCCTCTGCAACTTCGCGCTGCATGCAGGGCAGGTTGGCGGATCCCGAGCGGAGCGAGGGATCTGGGAGCTGAATTGACGATCTCACGAACCGGAACGAAGTCTTTCGATGAGAGCCAGTCCGAGAGAAAGTAATTGAACCATGGCAAAAGAGAAAAAGGACAAACAAGGCGAAAAGCAGCAAGAGGCAAAGGCGCCAGTTGTGGCGCGGCATAGCGCCAAGGAGCCGCCACGCCTGAAGGCCCGTTTCAAGGCCGAGGTTGCGCCGGCGTTGATGAAGGAATTCGAGTTGAAGAATCCGATGGCTGTACCGCATCTGCACAAGATCGTGGTCAATATGGGTGTGGGCGAGGCTACGCAGAATGCCAAAGTCCTCGATCCGGCGGTCAATGAACTGGGTCAGATCACCGGTCAGAAGCCGGTGGTGACCCGAGCCAAGAAATCGATTGCGGCTTTTAAGGTGCGTGAAGGGCAGCCCATTGGAGCGATGGTCACACTGCGCGGTGACCGCATGTACGAATTCTTCGATCGTCTGGTGAATGTAGTTCTGGCCCGGGTGCGCGATTTTCGCGGAGTCTCAACCAAGTCGTTTGACGGTCGGGGAAATTACACGCTGGGCCTGCATGATCAGTTGATTTTTCCCGAGATCGATTACGCCAAGGTGGACAAGCTCAAGGGCATGAACATCACCATCGTGACCACGGCGCGCAACGACGATCAGGCGCGGGCATTGCTCAAACACATGGGGATGCCGTTCCGGGCCTAAAAAAGGAATGCAGAAGCAGGGAGCCAGGAGCAAAGACTTAAAGCAGCATGAGAGCTAGGAGCTAAGTTGACTACAGCAAAACGAGTCAAAGACGCGAAGATCGAGAAGAAGTTTGACGATGCCCGAGGCAAAGGGCCAAAACCGAAGTTTTCTACGCGCAGGCACAACCGCTGCAAACTTTGCGGACGTCCGCGCGCCTATTTGCGCAAGTTCGGTCTGTGCCGCCTGTGTTTCCGTGGTCTGGCCTTGCGCGGGGAAATCCCCGGGGTTTCGAAGTCGTCCTGGTAATGAGTTCAGCAGTAAGCAACGTCGCCGCGGGTTCTTCAGCTTCGAGTAGATAGGGCTGAAGCAAACGGGCGACTGAGGAGAAGCAAAGCGATGAGGTTGACCGATCCGGTCGCAGACATGTTGGCGCGAATTCGCAACGCAATTAGCGCCCGTCACCAGAAGGTAGATGTTCCCGCTTCCAAGCTGAAGCTGGAGATTGCCCGCATCCTCAAAGAGGAGGGCTACGTCTCCAACTTCAAAGCCACTGAAGAGGAAGGCCACAAGGTCCTGCGCATCTACTTGAAGTACGGCCACAACAACGAAGCCGCCATTTCAAAGGTGGAGCGTGTTTCTCGCCCCGGTTGCCGGGTTTATGTGCGGCGCACGGAGATTCCACGGGTGCTCGGCGGCATGGGCATCAACATTCTCACCACGCCGCGAGGCGTGATGACCGGGCGCCAGGCACGGAAGGAAGGCGTCGGCGGCGAACTGTTGTGCGAGATTTGGTAAGGACCCTAGCTCCTAGCTGCTAGCTAGTGCGAGACCAAGTTAGTTGAATTTGAAAATCAAATGGTCGAACTCCGAAGAGATTTCGGCCCGTAGAATGCGCTAGCTAGAAGCTAATACCTTAAGAGCTGATCTTATGTCACGAATTGGAAGAAAACCGATCCCGCTCCCCAAGGGAGTAACGGTCAAAATCGAAGGCAACGCGGTTGCCGTGCAGGGCCCAAAAGGCAAGTTGGATACGCAACTGCCTGCGGGCATCCACATGGAGCAGCAGAACGGCAACCTGGTGGCCATCCGCGAGAATGATTCGCAGGCCGCAGTTCATGGCCTGGCTCGCGCTCTGGTCAACAACGCTGTCGAAGGCGTCACCAAAGGTTGGACCCGCGAACTGGAAATTGTCGGCATCGGTTACCGCGCCGAATTGAAGGGTAAGGGCACGGTTGTGTTCAGCTTGGGATACTCGCATCCGATTGAGTATCCGCTTCCCGCCGGCATTGAGGTGGCGGTCGATCCCAAGCAGACGAAGCTGACGGTAAGCGGCATCGATCGCCAGAAAGTGGGACAGGTCGCCGCCGAAATGCGTAGCTTGCGTCCGCCCGACCCGTACAAGAATAAAGGTGTGCGTTACGCGGGCGAACGCTTGAAGAAGAAGGTTGGGAAGACCGGAGCAAAGTAGCGGCGTCTTGCGGGCGTGAGCGAAGCGGGAGCCCGCAGCCGCTATCCTGAGCGAGCCGCGCGAAGGCGCGAGCGAGTCGAAGGATCTCCGGCAACGATAGCTAAGGACTGAATCATGCTTACGCAGTCATCTAAAAATCAAAATCGGCGGCACGTTCACGAACGCATCCGCAAGAAGATCCTCGGCACCGCCGAGCGTCCGCGGCTGAACGTCTATCGTTCACTGAACCACATTTACGTGCAGTTGATCGACGACCTCAAGGGCGAAACCCTGATCGCGGCTCATTCTGCCGAGGGTGGAGAGAAGGGCCAGCGGCGCACTGGCGGAAACATCGCCGCGGCCAAGACCGTGGGCAAAACCATCGCCGAACGTGCCAAGGCTAAGGGAATTACCAAAGTTGTGTTCGATCGCGGCGGTTACATTTATCACGGACGGGTCAAGGCCCTGGCCGATGCCGCGCGTGAAGCCGGATTGCAGTTCTAGCAAAGAAAAAGAAAACGAGAGGCAATGCCAACAATTATTAAAAAGCTCGATGCGGGTTCGTACCAGCTCAAGGACCAGGTGGTAGCCATCAATCGTGTCACCAAAGTTGTCAAGGGAGGCAAGAATCTCTCTTTCGCCGCTTTGGTTGTCGTCGGAGATCCCAGCGCCGCGGTGGTCGGATACGGCTCGGGGAAAGCGAAGGAAGTTCCTCAGGCTATCCGCAAGGGAATTGAGTCGGCGAAGAAGAATCTGGTGAGGGTCAATCTCACTCAGACCAGCATTCCGCACACCGTGCTGGGAAGATTCGGCTCGGGTATGGTGCTGCTCAAGCCCGCGGCGGAAGGTACCGGTGTTATTGCTGGCGGCGCCGTTCGCGCGGTGATGACTTCGGCAGGAGTGCAGAACGTGCTCACCAAATCGATTGGCACCACCAACCCGCATAATGTGATTAAGGCGACTTTTGACGCGCTCAAGCGGCTGAAGAACCGCGAGGACGTGGCCGCCATGCGCGGCAAGTCGGTGCAGGAACTTTAGGATAGCGCCGGCTGTCTCGCCGGTCTGAACGTGAGGAATTGCGATGACAGCGAAGAAATCAAGTCCGGACGGCGGCAAGCTGCACCTGAAGTGGGTGCGGTCCGCCATCTGTGCCCCGGTTAAACAAAAGCTAGTGATCAAAGGTCTGGGTTTTACCCGGCTGAACCAGGTGGTCGAGCGCCCGGATACCGCCGCCATTCGCGGCATGGTGGCCAAGGTGCCGCATCTGGTGGAGATTGTGCAGTAGGTATCAGGTGTCAGGTGTTGGGTGTCAAGGACCTGAGACCTGAGACCTAACACCCAAGACCTGGAACCAATTGGAAAAAGTCATGAATCTATCCAATCTTCGAGCGCCGAAGAAGGCAGCGGAAAATAAGAAGCGCGTGGGCCGCGGCATGGGCTCGGGCATGGGCAAGACCTCCACCCGGGGACACAAAGGTCAACGCTCGCGCAGCGGTTCGCGCATGATGCGCGGCTTTGAAGGCGGCCAGATGCCGCTGCATCGCCGCATGCCCAAGCGCGGGTTCACGAACATCTTCCGCAAGGAATTCAATATCGTGAATCTGGAAAAGCTGGCCGGACTGGGTGAAGCAACCATTACGCCCGACGTCTTGCGCAAAGCGGGCGTGATCAAGACCAAACATCCCGTCAAAATCCTGGGAGATGGAGCTCTTTCGGTCGCACTCACCGTGCACGCCCACAAGTTCTCTAAATCGGCCCAGGAGAAGATCACCAAAGCTGGCGGCAAGTTTGAGGTCTTGCAGTAAATGTTCGAGAAACTGGCCAACGTCTTTCGCATTCCCGACCTGCGCCGGCGCATTGGTTTTACCTTGGCCATGCTGGCGGTGTATCGCTTGGGCGGCCACATTCCTACGCCTGGCATCAACACCGATAAGCTGCAGCAATATTTCGAGCAGAACCGCGGTTCCCTGCTCGGCTTTGTCGATCTTGTTCAGCGGCGGCAACCTCCGCCGGCTTACGGTTTTCGCTCTGGGCATCATGCCCTACATCACGGCCTCGATCATCCTGCAACTTTTGACCGTGGTTTATGAGCCACTGGCCAAGCTGCAGAAGGAAGGCGAACTGGGACGCAAGAAGATCACGCAGTGGACCCGCTATCTAACCGTGATTCTGAGCGCCGTCCAGTCATTTGGCATCGCCCTCAGCCTGCAAAAGGGCGGCGATTTCGTAATCCATCCGGGCGTCGGTTTCATTCTGATGACCATGCTGACCCTGACCACCGGCAGCGCCTTCATCATGTGGCTGGGTGAGCAGATTACGGAACGCGGCGTCGGCAACGGCATGTCTCTGCTGATCTTTTCCGGCATTGTGGTGGGATTGCCGCGCGGTGTGTTCGATCTTTACGACAAAGTGCACAACAACGCCTGGGGCGTCTTCACCGCGCCAGCCATGATATTGCTGATCGCAATGATGGTCCTGGTGGTGGCTTTTATCGTTTATGTGGAGCGCAGCGAACGGCGCATTCCAGTGCAGTACGCCAAGCGCGTAGTGGGACGCAAAGTGATGGGCGGCCAGTCCACCCACCTGCCGCTGCGGGTCAATGCCGGCGGCGTGATGCCGGTTATCTTTGCCTCATCGATTCTCACCCTGCCACAAACTGCGTTGTACGCTTTGCACTCCAATCGTGTGATTGGTCCGATCTTGGATGCGCTCAAATGGGGCGAACCGCTGTACACGTTCTTATACGCAGTGGGGATCATCTTTTTCGCCTACTTCTACGTGTCGATCGTCTTCAACCCCAACGAAGTTGCCGACAATATGCGGAAGTATGGGGGGTTTCATTCCCGGCATCCGGCCAGGCAAGCGCACGGCGGACAACATCAACGAGATCCTGACCAGAATCACGCTCGTAGGCGCGCTGTATCTGATCATCATCTCCTTCATTCCGGAGTGGATGATCGCCGGTATCCACTTGAACCATTTGCCGGGTGTGTTGGGTTCCTGGTTTGAGCATCTGCCGGCCTGGATGACGAATGGTTTGGGGGTCACGTTTTACTTTGGCGGCACGTCGTTGCTGATTGTGGTGGGCGTGGCCATGGATACAGTCACGCAGATTGAAGCGCAGCTCATCATGCGCCATTACGATGGATTTACCCCGCGTAGCGGACGGATTCGGGGTCGCCGCGGTTGGTAGTCAATGAAATCTCAGGTTGCCGTACCGTTCGGCACGAAATCATCGTCGAGCTGACCGGATGAAATTGGAATCGGGAGGCTTGGGGGCCAGCTCGATGGCGGATGGAAGCTCGCGCGGCATCGGACCCATCATCTTGCTCGGGTCACCCGGTGCCGGCAAAGGCACACAGGCCAAGCGCATCGCCGAGCGCTACGGCATCCCGCAGATCTCTACCGGGGACCTGTTGCGGGACAACGTGCAACGGCATACGCCGCTGGGCTTGCAGGCGAAGGACGTCATGGCGCGCGGCGAGTTGGTGCCGGACGAATTGATCTATGACATGGTGGCGCAGCGGTTGCGCCAGGTGGATTGCGATCCTGGATTTGTCCTGGATGGGTTTCCGCGCACTCCGGCCCAGGCCGGATGGCTCGATGCGTTTCTGGAGAATGAGTTCTTTGACAATCGGGACCGGCCGGGAAGATGCGCGCCGATTGTGATACGCATCGACGTGGACTATAATCAATTACTGCATCGGCTTACCGGACGTAGGACTTGTCTCGCCAACGGACACATCTATAACGTCTATCTGCAGCCGCCCCGTGTCCCTGACACCTGTGATCTTGATGGTTCCAGGCTGGTAACTCGCGATGATGATCGCGACGAAGTGATCCGGGAACGTCTGACCGCGTATGAGGTCCAGACGAAACCGGTGGCGGAATACTATGAGCGGCAAGGACGGCTGGTTTCGGTGAATGGCGACCTGCCGGTCGACGAAGTCACGGAGCTCATTCGGCTGGTGATCGAGGGGCACCGTGCCGCCCGGGCTGACAGTTTCTAAAGAATGGCGATTGTTTGCAAATCAGCGGCAGAGATTGAAAAAATGCGGCACAGCGGCCGCATCGTTCGTGAAGTCCTTGATCAGCTTCGGACCGTGGTCGCGCCGGGCATGACCACGATGGATCTGGAACGGACCGCCGAGCAGAAAATGAAGGATCTCGGCGCTAAGCCGGCGTTCAAGGGGTATTACGATTATCCCTGCGTGCTGTGCACTTCGATCAATGAGGAGATTGTCCACGGCATCCCCTCCGAGAAGCGAGTGCTGAAGGCAGGGGACATCGTTTCCATCGATTGCGGTGTGGTGCTGGACGGCTACTATGGCGACGCAGCCATTACGGTCGCGGTGGATGGTTCGATCACGCCGGAAGTGAGCAAGCTGCTCGAGGTGACGGAAGCGTCCCTCTACAGGGCAATCGAGGCGGCTCGCATCGGAAATGCAGTGGGAGATGTGGGCGCGGCAGTGCAGGAGTTTGTGGAAGCCAACGGCTTCAGTGTGGTGCGCGAGTTTGTCGGTCACGGCATAGGAACGCGGTTGCACGAGGAGCCGCAGGTGCCGAATTTTGGCGTTCGCGGGCATGGCGCCCGGCTACGCGACGGCATGGTGCTGGCGATTGAGCCCATGGTGAATTCGGGCAAGCCTGGAACCCGCGTACTCGAAGACAAGTGGACCGCGGTCACTGCCGATGGCAGCTACAGCGCTCACTTTGAGCATTGCGTGGCGGTCACGAAAGATGGCCCGATGATTTTGACGCAGTAAGCGCTTTTAGCCTTTAGCTCTTGGCTTTGGCTAAATCGAAAGCCATTAATTATTGGGACCAGCGCATGATAGGTCCCAGTTTCTTGGTCTTTAGCTGAAGGCTAACAGCTAACGGCTAATAGCTCTCTTAAGGAGTCAATGAGTAAAGAAGACGCGATTGAGGTTATGGCGACGGTTGTCGAACCGCTGCCCAATGCCATGTTCAAGGTGGAACTGGAGAACAAGCACCAGGTGCTGGCACACGTTTCCGGCAAGATGCGAAAGAATTTTATCCGCATTCTGCCCGGCGACAAGGTCGCGGTGGAGCTTTCACCCTACGACCTGAATCGTGGCCGCATCGTGTATCGATATAAATGAGCGTCTTGCTTCGCTGTCAGGTTTTGGCTGACGGCTGAGAGCTGACGGCTGAAGGCTGGTTTATGAAAGTAAGAGCATCGGTAAAGAAAATTTGCGATAAGTGCAAGGTCATCCACCGCAAGGGTGTGGTGCGCGTGATCTGCGTGAACTCGAAACACAAGCAGCGTCAGGGATAGGACAAGGAGCAGCATGGCACGCATTGCAGGCGTCGATCTTCCGCGCGGTAAGCACGTGAATATCGCGCTGACTTACATCTACGGCATCGGCCACCCGCGCGCCGCCAGCATTCTGGAGGCGGCCAAGGTGGACCCGATGAAGAAGGTCCAGGATCTGGGTGAGGACGAGGTGAATCGTATCCGTCAGGTCATCGAGGGCGAGGGCATGGTGGAAGGCGATCTGCGCAAGGAAGTTTCGATGAACATCAAGCGGCTCATCGAAATCGGCTCCTATCGCGGGTATCGCCATCGCCGAAACCTGCCCGTCCGCGGACAACGCACTCATACCAATGCGCGCACCCGCAAAGGCCCGCGCAAGGGAACGGTCGCACAGAAGAAGAAAGCGACGGCAAAAACGTAAGAACAGTTGCTAGTGGCTAGTGATTGGCCACTAGACTACAAGTCACTGGACACTAATTATGGCGAAACCAGCAGCAGCAGCGGGCGCAACCGGCGCAGCGGCTCCGGAAAAAAAAGGCAAGAAGAAGACTTTCAAGAAGAAGGAGCGCAAGCACGTCACACACGGCGTGGCGCACATCCAGGCTTCGTTCAATAACACCATCGTGACCATCTCAGACCAGGCGGGAAATGTTCTCTCCTGGAAGAGTTCGGGCTCGCTGGGCTTTCGCGGATCGCGTAAAGGCACGCCGTTTGCTGCTCAACAGGCAGCCATGAACGCCGCCAATATGGCGCGTGATCACGGAGTGCGGAGCGTCGAGGTGCGGGTGAGCGGTCCCGGTTCTGGACGCGAGTCCGCTATCCGCGCTCTGGCTGCCGCCGGCATCGAGGTCCGCAATATTAAAGACGCAACCCCGATTCCGCATAACGGCTGCCGTCCGCCGAAGCGGAGAAGGGTGTAAGAACAGTGGCTAGTTGCTAGTTGCCAGTGACGAGTGAGGCGATTCTTCTAGTCACTGACCACTAGCCACTAGACAACTGATTTCGTCCGGGACGAAGGGTGAAGCCAAACCTGTAAACCGGTCATCTATAAGGAGAAGAAACTTGGCACGTTACACTGATCCCGTCTGTCGTCTCTGCCGCCGCGAGGGCATGAAGCTGTTCCTCAAAGGCACCAAGTGCTTCAGCGATAAATGTCCCATCGAGAAGCGTAATTTTGCTCCTGGCCAGCATGGCAAGGACCGCAAGGCGAAAATCGTAGGCTATGGTCTGCAACTGCGCGAAAAGCAGAAGACCAAGCGCATGTACTTCACCCAGGAAGGCCAGTTCCGCAACTATTTCGAGAAGGCGGCGCGGACCAAGGGCGTGACCGGCGAAATCCTGCTGCAACAACTGGAACGCCGGCTCGACAACGTGGTTTATCGCCTGGGCTTTGGCGTTTCCCGGCGCCAGGCGCGCCAATTGGTGCGCCATGGTCACGTGCAAGTGGACGGCCGCAAGGTCAACATTCCCTCTTACGAGGTAAGCGTGGGCGAAGAAATCGCTATTCGCGAGGGCAGCCGCAAGCTGCCGATTCTGGAGTTGGCCAAGGATTTCGCCAGCCATCAGAACTCGCCCAACTGGCTGGAGATTGATCGCGACAATTACAAGGGCCGTGTTCTGGCGCTGCCGAAGCGTCAAGATATCAACCTGCCGGTGAACGAGCAGTTGATTGTTGAGCTGTACAGTAAATGAGCTGTGCTGGGCGTCCGAGCCCGCTGGCGTCGTCCTGAGCGAACGAAGGATCGCTTACGATTTTCGGTCCAACATTTCGAGCCAGATCAGCCGGAGCTGACAATTATTCCGGTCCTAACTTTCGAGCCAGATCAGCCTTCAGCTGGCGCTTGACCTGAATCCGGACCGATTCAGGGAGCCGGCACTGAGCCAAATGGCCGAAGGAGAAACAAATGCTTTGGAAAGGTTTTCAGAAACCAAAACGTCTCGCGGTCGATACCTCTTCACTCACCGACAAGTACGGCACCTTCTGGGCGCAGCCGTTTGAGCGGGGCTTCGGCACCACCATCGGCAATGCTCTGCGGCGCGTGATGCTCTCCTCCATCGAGGGAGCAGCCGTGACCGCGGTCAAGATCGAAGGCGTGCTGCACGAATTCCAATCGATTCCCGGCGTGGTCGAGGACGCCACCGACATCATCCTCAACCTGAAGCAGATTCCGTTCAAGTTGAGCGGGGATGCGCCCAAGGCGATCTATCTGCGCGCCGATCAACCGGGCGTAGTGACCTCTGGCATGATCGAGGCCGACGCCGACGTTGAAGTTCTCGACAAAGACGTTTACGTCGCCACCGTCAGCGAGGGCGGCAAGCTCGACATGGAAATGCGCCTCAAGCGCGGCCGTGGCTATGTTTCCGCCGACAAGAACTTCGACGAAGACCTGGGCATCGGCTTCATTCCCATCGATTCCGTGCACTCGCCGGTGCGCAAGTGCAATTACACCGTGGAAGCGGCGCGTCTCGGCCAGATCACCGACTACGACAAACTGACTCTCGAAGTGTGGACCAACGGCTCCATCACGCCGGCCGATTCCATCGGGCTGGCGGCCAAGCTGCTGAAGGACCACATGAACATCTTCATCAATTTTGAAGAGGACATCGAGACTTCGACCTCTACCGACGAACGCAAGCCGGAGATCAAGAACGAGAATCTGAATCGATCGGTCGAAGAGCTTGAGCTTTCCGTGCGCAGCTACAACTGCCTGAAGAACGCGAACATTCAGACCATCGGCGAGCTGGTGCAGAAGACCGAAGCCGAGATGCTCAAGACCAAGAACTTCGGCCGCAAGTCGCTGAACGAGATCAAGGAGATCTTGTCATCGATGGGGCTGAGCCTGGGCATGAAGATCGACGAGCACGGCAATGCCGTGCCCGGTCCGACTTCAAACCAGGTGCTGCCGGCTTCGGCTTACGGCAACGACAACGATCTGTAGAACTCGGGTAGCAAGGGTTTCGGGCGTCCGGTCGCCGGTGCCAGGTCTCGAGCTGAAACCTAGACTCGAGACCTGATACCGAAACTGAGGATTCACATGCGTCACAAAGTAGCAGGATGGAAACTGGGACGTAACACCGCGCACCGCCGCTCGTTGCTGCGGAACCTGGTGACTTCGCTCATTCTCGAAGAGCGTATCGAGACCACCGTGCCCAAGGCCAAGGCTATGCGCCCGCGAGTAGAGAAGATGATCACGCTGGGCAAGCGTGGCGACCTTGCCGCGCGCCGGCAGGCGCACGCCTACCTCATGACCAGCGCCGCCGTGGACAAGCTATTCGACACCATCGGCCCGCGCTTCGGCGATCGCGAAGGCGGTTATCTGCGCATTGTCCGTACTGGCTGGCAGAAGGGCGATGGCGCCGACAAAGCATTCGTCGAGCTGCTGGGCAGCGAAAAGCTGCAGGAAGAAAAGCGCGAGAAGCGCGCCGAAGCTCGTGCCAAGCGTACCGCCGAAGCCAAAAAGGCCATGGAAGAAGCCGAGGCGCAGCAGGGCGTCGCCACCGAAGAAGCCGAAGGCGAAGACAAGGCCAAAGAAGGCAAGAAAGAGTAGAAGCTAAATTCGGGGTGCCCCGCTCCTTGCGTTTTGTGCAAGGGGCGGGTGTGTGCATCACGCCACTGAATCTTTTACGCTCATCTCCAGCACGTCACAATCACTGATCCGAACCAGACCGGCCTCGCCAAAGGCGTAGCTTCGATAACTGCTCCAGCGCCAATGCGCCGGCTGCTCGACCAGTCCCCGCGTTACCGGATTGCGGTGCATGTAGCGTAGCTTTTCGATTCGCTTGTGCTCCATCCAAACATTGAAATCGTAGAAGCGTGGCTGCCAGACGGGCATCGGTTCTGAGAGCGGGCGTTGAGCCGGACGACGCTGCCTGTGCCTTGGCACGACTCTCTGCGCGAATCGCTGTTTTGCACTCTGCAGCGTAGTCGATGGTGTTCCCACCTGGGGCTCGCTCATGAGCAGGTGAAAGTGCTCGGGCATGACCACGTACCCTAGCACAACAAAGCGACGCTCCTTGCGCACTTCTTCGAGAACTTTCAGAAACAGATCACGCCGCTCGGGGGTATCGAGCCAGGGCTTTCTTTGATAGCAACTGCAGGTGATGAAGTGCAGATCTCCTGCGCCGTAGTATCGCTTTAGACCCCTGGGCATGAAGGGAGGTTAAATCTGGTTCGCCCAACAAAGATGTGACGGTCAACCAATCCTTGCCAAAACCCAAGCCCGCCCCTTGCAAAAACCGCAAGGAGCGGGGCACCCCACAGCGGCGGTGTCGAACATCACGCCGACCAGGCCGAAGTCGAAGACAAGGCCAAAGAAGCCAAGAAAGATAGAAGCTGTCGTAAACCTAAGTCACTGTTCCTAAGCTCCGGCGAATTTCGCGGGAGCCTTGTCGAACTTCTCCTTGTGGTCCGGCGAACAGAAATAATAATTCTTACCTTTATAGACGGACTTCAACGCCGGATCACCATCCATCTCGCACACCGGGCAGACTGGGTGTGCGTCGGTGGAGACGCGTGCTTTGGCATAGACCTGGTTCGAATTTGGATTCAACCAGCCTTGTCCCTGGTATTCCATCATGTCGGCTGTCTTCTCGGCTCGCTCGCGGCCGTAATAACGCTCAACCACACGAAGGGCGAGATCAACGCCGGACGAAAGTCCGCCTGAAGAGGCCAGGTTGCCATCTTCCACGAACCTGGCTCCACGCTTCAGTTCGATATCCGGAAACTGCATTGCGAACTCTGAGTAAGCACTGTGATGCGTGGTCGCGGCTTTGCCTGAAAGTAAGCCGGTTTTTGCCAGCACATATGCGCCCGTGCAAACTGACATGGTGACGTCTGCGGTTTTTGCCGACTTGCGAATCCATTCCAGCATCGCCGCGCTTTCTCCATTCTGTGCCGGGATGACGACTACCTTGGGCGAAGGGGCCGTTTGAAAGGTGTAGTCGGGAACGATCTTCAACCCCGCACTCGCAGTCACAGGCTTGGTAGTCTCGGCGACGGTATAGAGATTGAAGAATCCGTGTCCCTGGGCGTCATGAACATCTTGAAACACTTCCCACGGTCCGGCGAAGTCTATGACTACAGCACCGTCAGAAATCACAAAGGCAACGGGGATAGCGCCATTGGCAGGAGGGACAAGCGGATTGGGCCTGTCCATCGGTCTGTCCTTGTCCGTACTATTGTCAGGTCTTGGCCGTGCCTGCGCCGGCGAAAAGTTTGCCTGCCGCCAACGGAATTCCAGCCACAAAACCGAATGCTGCTGATCTCTTGAGCAATTCTCTTCTATTCATAGAATCCCTTCAGTGTCTTTCGTTTGACACTTCCTGTCTCCGGTACTGCAACTGTTCTGGGTTTCGTTTTCGCCAAGCATTAACCATGGCGGCTCACCGAAACTTAGTTCGTGGTCAATTCCGCGAACCGATGCCGATAGTCGTTCGGAGGAACGTGGAGAACCCGAAGAAACGATCGGCGCAAGCTTTGACAGGAGCCAAAACCGCAGTCGTCCGCAACCTTTTCCAGTTTGTCTTGCGATTCCTCTAATCGTCGCCGCGCAGCTTCAACGCGCAGGCGCTCCACAAATCGCGCTGGAGTTGTGCCGGTATCCCTGAGGAACACACGCGCAAAATGACGTGGACTCATGCCTGCCTTTGCGGCAAGCCTTTCTACCGGCAGGGCCTGGTCCAGGTTGTCGAGGGCCCAGGAACGAATGTCTTCGATTTGTTTCCGGTCGGAGGACTGTACAGAAAGTGCGGCGCTGAACTGCGATTGACCTCCAGCCCTGCGCAAGTACAAGACCAGTTCACGTGCGACTTTTAGGGCCATCGGAGATCCAAGGTCCTCTTCCACCAGAGCCAGCGCAAGATCCATACCGGCAGTGACCCCCGCAGTCGTATATGTGTTTCCATCACGTATGTAGATTGGATCCGGGTCGACAGTTGTGTGCGTGAATCTTGCTGCCAACTCCGCTGCCCACTTCCAATGCGTCGTCGCACGCTTGCCGTCCAAGAGTCCAGCCGAAGCAAGCAGAAAGGCTCCTGTACAGATGGATCCAATGCGGCGCACTCGCAGAGCCGCCTTTCGCAGCCAGTCGAGTAATTCTTGGTCACGAGCGGCCTTATGGATGCCGGTTCCGCCTGCCACTAGCAGAGTATCGATTGGTCCGCGCAGGGTGCGGAAAGTCTCAGTTCCGGTCAGCACTAATCCGCAGTTTGTGGTTACGGATCTGCGGCGCGCGGAACTGGCCAGCAGCACCCTGTAAGGGACCTTCTGTGCCGGGTGCTCCCGCAAGAAAAGCTCCGCTGCCCGGACAAAGACTTGAAATGGGCCCGCCACGTCGAGGATCTGAGTGCTTGGCGCGGCAAGAAAGACGATGGTCTTTGAGCCGTACATGACGGAAAGCGGCTTCTTCGAACTCCTCATGGCAGGATGTTAAGGCTCGAGGCCAGTGGCAGCAATGACAAAATAACGTCATTTTCTGCCATTTCGAAAGTGCGGCGGGGAATGCTCTTGTCAGCGAACGAGATTCCGGACGCATGGTCGGCCACTCGGATGCAACATGCGCTTTCCCCACTAACCTCTCGCGATGCGCAAACGTCTATCCTTTCGTACATCGATTTCCGAATTGGAGCGCGTTAGGAGGGCACATGAAACACCAGTCGAACCTACTTCGATTACCGGCCTCGGTCTGGCACTCTAGATTCTTCACCGCCCTGGTTCTGCTCATCACGGCTGCTGCTGCCACGCAAGAGACTGGTTCGCGCAAATTCACGGTCAAGCCGTTGCCGCTGCCAGGTGCGAACGGCCTGGTGATGCTGGACTATTTCCAATACGACAACGCTACCAGACGCCTTTGGGTACCGGCAGCAAACACCGGCAGTGTCGACGTCATCGATACCACGACTGACCAAATCAAGTCTGTGGAGGGATTCTCCGTCGCGCAGGTCGAACTCCGGGGCAAGCTTCGGCCCATGGGCCCATCGTCCGTCGCCATCGGGGATGGCGTGGTTTACATTGGCAGTCGAGCCGATTCCAAAATCTGCGTAGTTGATGGCCGGACCCTCAAGCTCGGCGACTGCGTTGCGTTCGCTCCACCATCAGCGGGATTGGCTGCCGCACCTGATGGTCTCATTTATATTGCTGCTACGCGGGAGTTGTGGGCCACCAGCGGGGCGCCGCCGGTCGGAATCCCTGCCGCTGAGCGTGCAATCAAGATCCTTTCTGCCTCTCGGCCCGACAAGTTGACTCCCGCCGGCAAAATTCCACTGCCCGGCTCTGCGGAGGGTTATGCCGTCGACAATGTTCACGGTCGTTTCTACACCAACCTCGAGGAAACCGGCCAAACTGTAGCTATCGACGTGCGGAAGCGCGCCGTCGTGTCAACCTGGCGTTCCTGCGACGACCCTAGCGGTGTAGCTGTGGATAGCAAACGCGGCTTCGTGTTTGTTGCGTGTAGCGACCATGTGATCGTATTGGACACGGCGCACGATGGACGTGTGGTCGGATCAATCCAGACCGGAGATGGCGTCGACAACATTGACTACACCGAGGAGACCGGGCTGCTCTATGTTGCTGCGGCCGAGGCTGCTCAGTTGACAGTTGCTCGCATTGACGACAAGGGAACGCCCACTCTCGTGGCGCTGGTGCCGACCACAAAAGGCGCACGCAGCGTGGTTGCGGGCACGAGTGGGCGCGCATACCTGATAGATCCGTTTGGTGGACGCATCTTAAAGGTCGAGCTCAGTAATAAGTAAGACTTTGGTTGATTAAATGGGGCTCGACCAACCTACCCCGGGGCCCCACTCGTACATGTCCTGTCGCGGCACTCTGCCGTAATCTTGTTTCCGGCGCACCCGACGTTAGACTTGCGGTAGAACTATGGAGTTCTCCCGCACCCAAATCGCTATCGCCGCAGGCGCAGGCGTCCTGCTGCTGCTGATTTTTTTCGGCTATCTGATGTGGCTGAACGGGCAGGGGCCGGTCCTGGCTCGTTCGGAGGAGCGCGATCCGCTTTCCAATATCCCAAACTCCATCTCGCTCAATCCCTTGCGTGACCGTACTTCTGAGCGCGAGGCCAACAAGTTCATCCGCGCCATCCACGAAGGGCATTGCGATGAGAAACTGGCGGACTGGAAAAAGGACTACCGTAAGAAGTATGCGGCGTTCATCTGCGACTCGGAGGCGCGACACCCATTGATCTCATGGCAATTGGTGGAGTGGGAGGATACGCCGCCGTTGCGCATCCTGCGCTATCGCGGCAAACGCCTCAATACTCCCGGCCAGAAGGGCACATACAAAGAACTCTTGTCCGTGACTCTCGAAAACAAATACGGCGAGTGGGCCGTGACCAAGTACGACTCCATGTACTAAACCAGCCGTCAGACCTCAGCCTTCAGTAACAGGTCATGTGGTAGAACACCAGCATGCCTGAGGCAAGGCCACCTGCCGGCAAAGCAATTTCCCGCAACATCTACGCCTTCGGCGCAACGTCATTTCTAAACGACACCGCCAGTGAAATGGCTTACTGGGTGCTGCCGGCATTTCTGGCTTCGCTCGGCGCTGGACCCGCGCAGTTGGGGATTATTGAAGGCATCGCCGAGAGCGTTGCCTCATTTGCCAAGCTGTTCTCCGGTTATCTGGCTGACCGGGTTCGGCGCCGCAAGCCCATCGTGGTGGCGGGATACGTGGTCGCGAACGCCGTGAAGCCCTTGCTTGCGCTCACGACTTCTTGGTGGCAGATTCTCGTTATTCGCTTCGCCGACCGTTTCTCCAAAGGGATTCGAGGTACTGCGCGTGATGTCATGGTGGCCGAGTCGCAAGTCAAATCAGGTCTCGGTTCCGCCTACGGACTGATCCAGGCGATGGATTCCGCGGGCGCTATCGCCGGGCCGCTCATTGCACTTGTGCTTCTGCCGCACTATGGCCTGCGCGGGATCTTCTTGGCGGCGGGTATTCCTGGATTCCTGTGCATCGTCGTTGCAATGCTGGGCATTCGGGAGACTAAGGCAGTGCGCAGCAGCGGCCGGCTGGATGTACCCAGGCTCGAACCAGAAGTGATGATCTCGACCACGGGCCACGCTTCCCGTCTTCCCCGCAGTTTCTATTTCGTGCTTTTGGCAGTGACACTTTTCTCGCTAGGAAACTCGAGCGACATGTTTCTTGTGCTGCGCGCGCAAAGCATTGGCATTTCTGCCATTCAGGCGCCCTTGCTCGGACTGGTGTTCAACATTACCTATACGCTGTTCTCCTGGCCGGCTGGTCACTTGAGCGACCGGCTTTCCCGGCGGGCGATGGCGGCTGCAGGATATCTGGTTTTTGCCACCGTGTACCTGATCTTTGGGATCGCTCCATCAACCCGGGCCATTTGGTTCGCCATGGCGGTCTACGGTTTGTTCTATGCTCTGACCAACCCGGTGTTGAAAGCTCTGGTGGTAGAAACGGTGTCGTCAGAAGTCCGCGGCCGCGCGTTGGGCATATATTTTTTTGTGACAAGTGTGGCGGCGCTGTTAGCCAGCGTCATCACCGGACAACTCTGGAAGCATTATGGTGCGCGAGTTCCGTTCTTCCTGTCCGCTGGGAATCGCCGCTGTCTCTGCAGTTTTCTTACTTGCCTCGCGTCGGGCGCAAGTAGTAGCCACAAGTTAGGCGGAGACCTTCTGAGAAATTGCCGAGCGCCTCATCTTTAGCAACAGAAAAATTACCACCTGAGCGACCAGTGCGGCGGTGCTGTCGAGCAACACATCGCGAAGGGAGCCGGTGCGCGAGGGAAGATAAGTCTGGTGCCATTCGTCCAGGCAAGCGACCAGGGCAGTCATGAAAAAAGCAATCCGCGCCCATTCAATGGACCAACGGACCACGCCGGCGAAAGGGATGGTCGCGCGCCAGGCGCGGAATAGAAGAACGCTCAACCCGAAATAGCCCACGAAGTGTCCGGTCTTACGGATATAGAAGTGCCAGACCAGGAAGCGGAACGGATCCAAGCCCATCAGGAAATGCAGCACGGGATAGAGAACCCGGCTGGTATTCTGCGGCGGAGCCGTAGTTGGTGGATTCTCCGACGATGAGACCCAGCCAAAGCAGCGCCGCAATCCATGCCTTGATGGCCTGCTTACGGATTGGAGTTCAAGCGATCGTGCCGGCAAACGGAAAACTTGCAAGTCGAAAATTACGCCACCAAGCTCTACTCAACCGCATAGTTAGGCGCCTCGCGCGTAATCATGACGTCGTGCACATGGCTCTCGCGCAATCCTGCCCCGCTGATGCGGACAAAGCGCGTCTTCTGCAGCAGTTCCGGGATGGTGGAGCAACCACAATAGCCCATGCCTGACTTCAATCCGCCCACCATCTGATGCACGATCATGGCGACTGAGCCGCGATAGGGAACACGTCCTTCGATGCCCTCGGGTACCAGCTTGCCGAGACGGTTGGAGTCTTCTCCGATGACCGGCATCGCGGTCGAAGCGTCGCCATCAATGTTCTGGAAGTAGCGTTCGCTCGAACCCGACGCCATAGCGCCGAGGGAGCCCATGCCTCGATAGGATTTGAAGGATCGTCCCTGATACAGAATCAGCTCGCCCGGACTCTCATCCGTCCCTGCGAAAAGAGATCCGATCATTACTGCACCGGCGCCCGCCGCCAGGGCCTTGGTGATGTCGCCCGAGTACTTGATGCCGCCGTCCGCAATGATGGGAACGCCTGCGTCTTTGGTAGCGCGGTAAGCCTCGGAAATGGCTGTCATCTGGGGCACGCCGGCTCCGGTAACGATGCGGGTGGTGCAGATCGAGCCTGGTCCGATGCCAACTTTGATCGCGTCCGCACCCGCCCGCGCCAGTTCGCAGGCGCCATCGAAGGTTCCGACATTACCGGCGATCAAATCCACTTCTTGTAATTTGGCCTTTACCGTTCTGATCGCTTCGAGCACGCGACCGGAATGGCCATGAGCGCTGTCGACAGCTATCAAATCCACCTTGCACTTCACCAGCTCTTGCGCCCGCTCCAGAAAATCGCCGGTAGCGCCGATGGCCGCGCCCACCCGCAGACGCCCCTGCGAGTCTTTTGCGGCATTGGGGTACTTCAGTTTCTTCTGAATGTCTTTTACCGTGATCAATCCCTTCAGGTTGTATTTGTCATCCACCACCAGCAGCTTCTCGACGCGGTGTTTGTGCAGGATCTTTTCCGCGTCCTCGAGCGTGGTGCCGACCGCCACGGTGATGAGATTTTCTTTGGTCATTACTTTGCTGATAGGAATATCGAAGCGGCTTTCGAAGCGCAGATCGCGATTGGTCAGGATGCCGACCAGTTTTCCATTCTCGGTGATGGGCACACCGGAAATTTTGTATTTGCGCATGACTTCGAGCGCGTCCGAAACTTTGGCGTCGGGCGACATTGTCACGGGATCGACGATCATGCCGCTCTCGGAACGCTTTACTTTGTCCACCTCCTCGGCCTGCTGCTCGATCGACAAATTGCGATGGATAATTCCCATTCCGCCCTGCTGCGCCATGGCAATCGCCATGTGCGATTCCGTGACTGTGTCCATGGCGGCGCTGATCACTGGAATGTTCAACCGGATGTTGCGCGTGAGCTGAGTCTGGGTATTGGCCACCGCCGGAACTACGTCAGAATGGGCGGGCAGCAGCAACACGTCGTCGAAAGTAAGAGCCTCAGGGACGGGGAAATGAATCATAAGTTTTCTCGATGGGTAAACTTTACATTTTAGAGAGGCCGGTGGATTGAAGCAACCGGTGTGTCATCCGGTCGTGATTCAGTTGGGTCAATCCTAGCGTTGTCATCCTGAGCGGAGTGGCTGGTTCGCTTTACTGCTTCGCTTTACGAAGCAGCCATGGAGTCGAAGGATCCCTGCACTCGAACTTCGTTTCGCGGAGTAGGGTCCTCGCTCTGTTCGGAATGACAACGATCAAGGCAAGCTGTCTCGTCGGCAAAAACACCAGATCCTTCGACTACGCTTGCCCACTCGCAAGCGAGTGGGCAGGCTTCGCTCAGGATGACAAATTTGAGGTGACCATGAAAATAGATGGGTCAGGAAGAAAAACTCCGTGCCAATGGTTTGTCTTTTCCTTCCCGGCGGCGTATATTTGTACCTGAATACTGTTGTGTAGTAACCAGGATTTGGCGGAGCACACCAGTGGGCGCAAGCCCACTTTTTAGTTTCAGCCTGTTTTGGAACTGCGCGACACGCCGCAAGTTACTGGTTTCATGGGATTTGACGTCGATCAAGTACGCGCGGTCGCCGAGCGGGTAGCAGCCTCCAGCGGGCTGGAGGTGGTGGAAGTGGAGTTGCGCGGCGGAGGTAAGGCCCGGATGCTCCGTATCGTGATTGATAAACCCGCCGGCGTCACGCACGAGGATTGCGCGAACCTGAGCCGGGAAGTAGGGACGATCCTCGACGTCGAAGATGTCGTGCCGGGAAATTCGTACACGTTAGAAGTTTCGTCTCCGGGACTGGATCGCAAGCTGTTTCGTCCGGCGGATTTCGAACGCTTCACCGGAAACCGAGTGAAGCTGACGACTCGGAACCCTGTAAATGGCAACCGGCATTTCGAAGGACGATTGGAAAGTTTCCATGAAGGCCGCTTGCTCCTGGATTTAAGCAAGCAGCGGAAGAAATCGCGCCCTGGCGAGACGGCTCCGGAGAAATTGGAAGTCGAATTGGGCAACGTAGAGAAGGCGAATTTGGTGCCTGAGATTTAAGGGCAGGCGTCAGACGTCAGACCTCGGCAAGAACCCATGTCTGAAGGCTGAGGTCTGAAGTCCGAAGTCGGGATTTACTATGGCAAGCGAGCTGTACAACACTATCGACGCGCTGAGCAAGGAAAAGGGGATTGACCCTCAGATTGTGGTGAGCGCGGTGGAAGACGCGATTGTGGTCGCCACCCGCAAATACTACAAGACGCAGGAAAATCTGCGCGCCGAATTGGACAAAGAAACGGGCAAGATTCGCGCCTTTGCGGTCAAGACGGTGGTAGAGGCTCCGGAGCAAGTCGAAGATCCGTCTCTGCAGGTTACGCTCGATGACGCGCGGAAGCTCGATCCCAATGTCGAGATCGGCGGCGAACTGCAAATTCCCAAAGTGACTGAGGGAATCCTAGGACGGATCGCGGCGCAACTGGCGAAGCAGGTCATCTTCCAGAAGGTGCGTGAGGCGGAACGCGACACCGTATACAACGAATACATCGGCCGGGTCGGCGAAATCGTCAATGCTACGGTGAAGCGCATTGAAGGCCCGGACGTGATTTTCGATCTCGGCAAAGCGGAATCGCGCATGCCGCGCAAAGAACAGTCTAGGTTGGAATCGTTTGCCATGGGCGAGCGCGTCCGCGTGGTCATCGCCCGCGTGGAACGGGCGTCGAAAGGCCCGGCGGTAGTGGTGTCGCGGGCCGCGCCTGAGCTGGTGCAGCATCTGTTCCAGACGGAAGTACCGGAAATCTACGACGGAACCGTCGTCATCCGGGCGATTGCGCGCGAGGCGGGAGAGCGCACCAAGATTGCGGTCATGTCGAAGGACAAGGACGTGGACGCTGTGGGCGCCTGCGTGGGCATGAAGGGCATGCGGGTCCAATCCATTATCCGCGAGTTGCGAGGCGAGAAAATTGACATTATCGAGTATCACGAAGACGCGGTGACCTTCGCCGAGAAAGCGTTGCAGCCCGCGAAAGTGAGCCGGGTCACCGTGGTCGACAGCGCCGACAAGCATCTGGAAGTTGTGGTGGATGACAGTCAGCTCTCGCTCGCGATCGGCAAGAAGGGACAGAACGTCCGTTTAGCCGCAAAACTGCTGGGCTGGAAGATCGACATCAAGAGCGAGGAAGAGAAGCGGCAGGAAGTGGAGCTGCAGATGTCGGCACTGGTGGGCTCGACCTCCACTCCGCTGGATAGCGTTACAGGCTTGGGTGAAGGGTTGATCGAAAAGCTGAGCGCTGCGGGCGTGACGACGGTTGAGGCTCTAGCCGACATGACCCCCGAACAACTGGAGGCCATTGAAGGCATTGGCCCCAAAACAGTGGAAAAAATCAGCCTGGCGGTCAATAATTATTTCTCAAGCTTGGAAAGCGGAGAGGTGGTCGCGCCCGCGTCCGAAGCGGAAGGCGTTGCAGAGCCACCTGCCGAAGGCGAAGCGCCGGCGGAAGAGACTGCTGCAGAATTGCTCTGCGGAAGCCGCGACTGAGGATGTGGACGCTGTCCCTGAAGTCGAGTCGGCAGAAACCGCCCCAGTGCAGTAGATGAGACGCCCGCAGCAGCTGGAGAACCGGCGGAGGGGCAAGTCTCTTCCGACGACAAGCAAGAGCACGAGAAGTAAAATTGCGATTGTTGCGCGGTGCTTAGACGCGCCGAATTCAAACTGACGCCGTGAGGTTGATATGAAGACTTAGCGGGACGGTCCGGAGGACAAAAGGGCGGATGACCAAGATTCGAATCAACGATCTGGCCAGGGAGCTGGAAGTCAAAAGCAAAGCGATCCTCGACGTACTTCCAGAGATTGGAGTCACGGAGAAGAAGAGCCATTCCAGTTCCCTTGAAGACCACGAAGCGGAGAAGGTGCGGATCCACTTCCGCGCCGCTAGCGAAGCGCAGACTTCAAGCAAGTCTTCTCGCGTCAGCCGCAGTGATGCGGATGAAATCAAAACCAAGATCGATCTCTCGCACATTTCCAAGCCCGGCGACGTTCTAAAGGCGATCATCAGCAAGCAGCAACCGGCAACAGCTGCACCGCCACGCCCGCCAGCCGCGCCTCCGCAGGTGGAAGCCAAACCGGCGCCGGCTGCGCCCGCAGCAAAACCTCCAGTTCCCGAACCGCCGAAAGCTCCGGCATCGCCACGCCTTGTGGTGCCGACTCCTTCGGCAAGACCGACGTTTACAGTTCCAACAGCTCCTCCGCCCGCGGCAGCGCCCACACGGCCCGCGCCTGCGGCCGCGACACAAGCCGCGCCTTCAGCAGGACCAGTAGCGGCAACGCCGACGCCCGTGGCACCGTCGCCTCAAGCCGGGGCTCCAACTTCACAACAGGCAACCGCGACGGCAAGGCCAGCGACACCGAGTGCTCCCTCGCCGCAAGTACCTCTGCCGCGCATGATCGTGCCGCAGACTGGCCCGCGTCCTGTGTATAAGGCTCCGATAAGGCCGGCCTCGCCAACCGCTTCGGCTGGCGGCCCGGCAGCACCGGCGCGTTCCGTTCCTGGTCGTCCGGTTCCCGGCCAGCCGATTTTCCAGCGTCCGCGTCCCGGCGCTCCAACCTCGCGTCCTGTGCTGCGTCCGGGCGAACGCAGGCCCATGCACCCGACGCGGCAGTCGCCGACCGGCACGCGTCCGCTAGGCGTGGGTCCAGGAGCTTTGCCGACAGGGCCGGCAACCCGCCCCGGTACTCGGCCCGGAGGGCCTGCCCGCAGACCTGGGCAGCGCTACATTCCGCGTGGAGTGAAGGAAGGCCCGATGAAGGGCTACACTCCGCCGCCGCGATTGTCTCTCTCCAATGAGCCGCAACCGATCACGCGGAGCATCACGATCACGGAAGGCATCAGCGTCAAAGATCTGGCGGAGAAGCTGGGAATCCGCGCCAAGGATTTGATCGCGCGTCTTCTGGCTCGCGGGGTGTTCGCCACTATCAACCAGACGCTCGACACGGAACTGGCGAGTGAAATGTCACGCTTCTTCGGCGCCGACACGAATGTGATCACGTTTGAAGAGCAGGCGGCAAAAGAGGTCTCCGAGGCCGCTGCTGGGGAGGAAGGCGCCGCTAGTGAAGGCGTTCCGCGTCCCCCTGTGGTCACCATCATGGGTCACGTCGACCACGGCAAAACCACGTTGCTGGACTCCATTCGCCTGACTAACGTGGCGGGAGGTGAAGCCGGCGGCATCACGCAGCACATTGGCGCATACAAAGTGACGATCCAGGACAAAGAGTCGCCGGCATATGGCCGTCAGATCGTGTTCCTGGATACGCCCGGCCACGAGGCGTTCACGCGCATGCGTGCCCGCGGCGCTAAGGCCACCGACATTGTCGTCCTGGTGGTGGCCGCCGACGATGGCGTCATGCCACAGACCCTCGAAGCGATTGACCACGCCCATGCTGCTGAAGTTCCGATCATCGTTGCTGTGAACAAAATTGACAAACCGGATGCGATGCCAGACCGGGTTAAGAAGCAACTGGCCGACCGCGGATTGATGCCGGAAGATTGGGGTGGAACCACGGTCTTTGTCGATGTGTCCGCTAAACAAAAGACAAATCTGAATTTGCTGATGGAAATGATCTGCCTGGTGGCGGATCTGCAGGAACTCAAGGCTACGCCGGATCGTCCCGCAACCGGCGTGGTGCTGGAAGCCAAGCTGGATCGCGGTCGTGGACCTGTTGCCACGTTATTGGTACAGAACGGCACGCTGCGCGCCGGCGAAAATTTCGTAGTTGGCAACGTGTACGGAAAAGTTCGCGCCATGTTTGATGATCGCGGCGCCCAGCTCGAAGAAGCGCCACCATCGACGCCTGTCGAAATCCTTGGCATGGAAGGACTGCCGCAGGCCGGCGATCAATTTGTAGTGGTCGCCGATCGTGACAAAGCGCGCGGCATCTCCGAATATCGCGAGCAAAAGGCCCGCGAGGCCACGCTGGCGAAGAGTTCTCGCGTGTCGCTCGAAGGCCTGGCCGAGCAACTGAAGACGGCGGGCACCAAGGAACTCAACATCATTCTGAAGGCCGACGTTGGCGGATCGGTCGAAGTACTCGGCGATCTCCTCTCCAAGCTCTCGAACGACAAGGTCCGATTGAAGGTTCTGCACTCCGGTGTGGGCGCCATCACCGAAACTGACGTATTGCTGGCTTCGGCATCGAATGCCATCATCATTGGCTTCAATGTGCGTCCGGAGCGCAAGGCGCAGGAGTTGGCGGAGCAGGAGAAAGTGGATATCCGCCTGCACTCGATCATTTACGAACTGCAGGACGAGATCAAGAAGGCTATGAGCGGGCTGCTCGAGCCGACCATCAAGGAAACTTACCAGGGCCGCGCCGAAGTGCTGGAGACCTTCCGCATCCCGAAAGTGGGCACGATTGCCGGCTGCAGAGTTGCCGATGGCTTGATCAAGCGCGACTCCGAAGTGCGACTGCTACGCGATAACGTGGTGGTGTTCAAGGGCAAGGTCAGTTCGCTACGGCGCTTCAAAGACGATGCCAGCGAAGTGCGCAACGGGATGGAGTGCGGCATCGCAATCGCCAACTATAGCGACATCAAGGTCGGCGACGTCATCGAGGCCTTTGTGACCGAGAAGATCGCAGCGGAAGCTATGGTGTAAAAGCAGCTCGTCAGTCCTTCGCTATTGGCCTTCGTCCATTTTCGCTAGAACAGTTGTTGCGAACGACGAAAGCCTGCGACACGACCGATGATCGCTTTTCTCACCCTCGAACTGCGCATTGAAGCGGCGCAATCTCTCAAGGACAAGCGGCAAGTGGTACGCAGCCTGAAAGACCGGCTGCGGGCGCACTTTAACGTGTCAGTGGCGGAATTGAATGCGTCGGGCTTATGGAACCGCGCCACTGTCGGAGTGGTTGGCATTTCCGATTCGCGAGATTATTTGGATGGGTTGATGAAGAACGTGGAACGCCAGGCAGCGCGGATCGTCAACAACAATGGAGCTGAGATCGACGATTCGTTCGTAGAGTTTTTGTGAAGACAAGAGATGGCAGACGTGGATCCAGCCGACGGGGCGGTTGCGGATCGAGGATTTCGCCTCTGGCGCTTGAACTTCCTCCGTTCTTTCCGGCTTCTTCTGTCCAAGACTCGTGTTTCGCTTTGTTGATACATCTAACGGAATAGCACGAACCATCCGCAAGACAGGGTCTCGCAGACCTGCGAATTGAACCCTAGCCGGACAGGGTTCAGGCAGTTGACCAGGACGAATAAACTCCGCGAACACATTCGACGCTGGGAATGGCGAGCTACCGAGCTGCTGGCTAGGGAGAACTGGATTGCGTTCCAGTTTTGCCTCTGCAATTCCAGGCTCCAATCGTTGAGCGGAGTTGATTACTGGCGGTGCTACCCCTGCTGTGGCCATTGCGGTCCTCCCTGCGGTAATTGTGCCAGTACGGCTTGCATCGTTACACGGTGCAAATAATCATCACCGGAGTACAACTGAAATTCATATTTTCCCGGCTCGGGCACGGGAATGTTGCCAATACTTAATGCCAACTCCGAATATTGGCTTGCATCGCTTGTGATATGCGCTTGAATACCTATTTCGGCAATCAGCGATTCATCCTTTAGCTTGACTATTCTCAACTTGAATAAGTAATTGCCAATAGCGTCAGCCAGCTTCACATAAACGGCAAGACGCTGCGAAAGTGTGGGGAACGAAAGTGAATTAAAGTTATCGAAAACGCCAATGAGACTCTTCTTATTCGTAACGTGTTCGGTAATGATCTGGTCGCATATGAGCATGGCTACTACGCTCGGGATGGGTGGGTCTGCCATGTCGCGAATCCTTGGGGAGGGAACCAAACTTCCGATATCTGGCCGGAGAAGAAGCGCCATTGTGCAGTATTGCCGATTGACTGTCAACACCGCAATCTCTTGCATCTGCCATTACGATTTGATTCACTGAACCCAACAACCGTTGCATCCATTATTGACCATGCGGCAGCATCCCCGGGTACACGAAGGTCGGCGTCCGTTTGCCGTTACTGCTAATGGGTAACACGCCCCGTAGAATCACTGTCCTGCGTAAAATACAAGTTCCGGTTTAGCCCTTGGCCTCTCCTCTGTCTCCCCGGTTCTTTCTCGGACGGAACAAATGGGAAGTGATCACTTCCGCACGCAAGAGATCCAGAGGCGCATCCGCGAGGTGTCTAGAACTGCGCGGCGGTGCATCTGGCCCCAATTTCAGCATAGCAAGGGGGACGGGGAAAATGGGACATGGCTTTCGAAAATATATCGTCCAAGAACTGAATAGCTTGCGAGGATTTGGGCAAATTCAGGGGCTTGACAAGGTTTAGAAGCAAGCGCAAGCGGGACGAGAAGCGCGATTCAAATTGAGACCGAAGTTCGATTTTCTGATATTCTCATTCGTTTTACCTAGAGGTGCGGCGGTGGAGCGGCGGGGGCAGAAATATCATCGGGAGCGGATGGGAGAGGCCCTACGGGAGGAAATCGAGACCATAGTCGAAGGCGAACTGGGCGATCCGCGCATTGGGCTGGTCAGCGTGAGCAGCGTACAGCTCGCCGATGATTCCCGTTCGGCGCGGGTTTTCGTGACTGTCGAAGGCGATGAAGATGAAGCCGACGATTCGCTGGAGGGGTTGACGGCGGCAGTTGGATTCATCCGCCGCGAAGTAGCGGAGAGACTGCACTTGCGACGTCCGCCGGAGCTCTACTTCCAATTGGACAGGTCGCAACAGTATGGCGCGAGAATTGATGAGCTGTTGGGTCGCGCGAAAAAAAGGAAAAGATAGCCGGATTGCGGGAAGCGTTTTGAGGTGCGGGTAAGCGTCACTTGAAATCGCGGCCCTTATTTTAGGGCGTCATCCTGAGCTTGCGAAAGCCAGCCCTGAGCGGAGTCGAAGGGATCTTGCGTGCAGCAGTGCGGTGCGGACCGAATGACAGCAGCGGTGACAGTGCGCGCGAGATCCCTCGCTCCGCCTGAAGAACGGCTTCGCTCGGGATGACGCAAGGAAGTAAAGAGCGGCTTCGCTCGGGATGACTGCGGGGAGATGAAGAACGGCTGCGCTCGGTATGAGTTGACTAAAAGAGATGAACAACGGCTTCGCCTCAGGATGGCTGCGGATCTAAAGTGTGCTGAGACGAATCTTTGATGGTCCGGTTGAGCAGGCCAGGGTGTAGATCAGGCATGTTGAGGGAAGTTCTTAAACACATCGAGCAACGCAGCCGGTTTGTGCTGACTTCGCACGCGCGACCGGACGGCGATGCGATTGGTTCGGCGCTGGCCTGCGGCCAGATCCTGCGCGCCATGGGCAAGGAAGCCGAAGTAGTCCTGCACGACGGCGTGCCGCGGATTTACCGTCCGCTGCCGTTCGCGGACAAAGTTGTCCAGGCGGAGCGCGTCAACGGAAATTACGAGGCAGCGATCATCCTGGAGTGTGACAGCATTCAACGCACGCGCTTGCTGGGTCTGGAGGAGCGGTTTTTGATCAGCATCGATCATCACGTGAGCGGGCGGCCATTTGCCCACGTGAACTGGATTGATCCCAAGGCGGTAGCGACGGCGGAAATGGTTTACCGCCTGGCCCGAGAAGCCGACGTGAAAATTTCTCCTGAGATCGCAACTTGCCTGTATACGGCGGTGCTCACGGATACCGGCTCGTTCATGTTCGAAGGCACCAACGAACACACCTTCGCGCTGGCACGGGAACTGGTGCTGGCCGGAGCCGATCCGGCGCGGTGCGCTCGCAGTGTTTATTTCGGACACTCCACTGCCAAGATGCGACTGCTGGGCGCGGCGCTTTCTAACTTGCATCGCGAGGGATCGCTGGCCTGGATTTCAGTGAGCCAGGAGCAAATGGAAAGCTGTCATGCCAAAGAAGAAGATTGTGAAGGGCTGGTGAATTACGCGCTCTCCATCCAAGATGTCGAAGTAGCGGTATTTTTTCGCGAGCTTCCGGGAGGCCGCTTTCGCGTGAGCCTGCGCAGCAAAGGCGATCTGAATGTGGCTGCTGTCGCCGAGCGTTTTGGCGGTGGCGGTCATCAATGCGCCAGCGGGTGCTCGCTCGACGGCCCATTGTCCGCAGCCACGGCGCGAGTGCTGGCGGAGCTGCGGCCTGGCCCCTCCATACAATAGGTCCTTGTTGAAAAAAGCTCTGCTGTGGATGCAATGCTCCTTCGAATCGTTTACGCAGCACTACAATTGGAGCTGTGATGACTATCGAACTAACGCGCAAGCACGCTGTTCTCTTCGCATTGCTCCTAGCAATACAGACGGCGGGGCTTTGGATTACGTTTAGTCGATCCCCACTTCTTGCTGGATTGGCCCCGAGCCTTGGGCTTACTTTTTCTTAATGGCGCCTGGGTCCGCCTTTCTCACCACTGTCATCATCGTTGAATTAATTAGCGTGCTACTCCGCAAGAATCGATAATGCGATGTTCTTGATCAAAATTTAGCAATGAGGAGAACGGATCCCCAGCATCTCCAAACCTCCAGCCTTGACTGAGCGCCGACCCGCCTTACCGATTGGCTGCTGCTGGCCGGATTCTGCGCCTTCCTGTTTTTCTTTGGGCTCGCGTATTTCGGCCTGGTAGGGGCGGATGAGCCTCGCTATGCGCAAGTAGCCCGCGAGATGCTTGCCCGGCATGACTGGATCACGCCGACGCTTGGGGGCAAACCGTGGTTGGAGAAGCCCGCGCTTTACTACTGGCAGGCCATGGTGGCGTACCGGGTTTTTGGCGTGAGTGATTGGGCGGCGCGGTTGCCCTCGGCGCTGGACGCCACGCTGATGGTGGTTGCGGTTTATCTTTTTCTGCGCCGCTTCCGTCCGGGATTTCATCTCGATGGCGCTCTGATGACAGCGTCAGCGGCGGGAGTGATCGGTTTTGCCCGTGCCGCCTCGACGGACATGCCACTCGCCGCCACCTTCACCATCGCGTTGCTGGCGTGGTATGCCTGGCACGAGAGCGGCAGCAAAAGCTACCTGGCCTGGTTTTACATCTTTCTCGGATTAGCGACGCTTGCCAAAGGACCGGTGGCACCAGCTCTCGCAGCGGTAATCATTGTGATCTTTGCCCTTGCGAAGGGCGAGCGTCAGATTATCTGGCGAACGCTTTGGATACCGGGCATCCTACTATTTTGTGCAGTCGGGCTGCCCTGGTACATCGCCGTGCAAATGAGGAACCCGGAATTCTTTCGGGTTTTTATTCTGGAGCACAATCTGGCGCGCTTCAGCACTGATCTTTATCATCATCAGCGAGCCGTTTTGGTATTACCTGCCGGTTGTCCTGCTGGGGTTGCTGCCCTGGACCATGTTGGTGGTCGAGGCGCTGCTTGAAAGCATTCGCGGATGGTGGGCAGAAGGGCGCGAGATGTTTCGATCCGAGGATGAGTTCAGCGCATTTCTCGTGATCTGGCTGATCGTGCCGGTGCTGTTCTTTTCTGTCTCCGCGTCCAAGTTGCCGGGCTACATCGTGCCAGCGTTGCCGGCAGGCACGCTGCTGCTGACGGAATACGTGAGACGTCACGCGAACGATGACGATCGTCCGCGAATTCTGCCCATTGTTCTGCATTCTATTGTGGCGGCAGCTTGGTCGTTCCGGCGTTGATGCTGCAGTACATCGTGTTTCAACATCGGCTGCCCTGGGGCCGGGCATTGGAGATCTCCCTGGCATTCGCCATGTTCCTGGGAGTTGGTATGGTGCTTACGCTCTACCGTCGGTTCGGTCTGCGAGTTTTGCGTTTCGTGACGCTGGTTCCCGTAGTGCTGGCGCTATGGGCGGCATTGCGTATCGGCGCACCCGCGCTGGACGCCACACTCTCAGCGCGTCCTCTGGCCGCGGAGCTCACTAAGATAGAGAACCGGACCGTGCCTCTGGCCATCTTAGGGCTCTCGCGAGAAACACAATACGGGCTGCAGTTCTATCGCAATCAAGACATTGCTCGCTATGAACTAGGTCAGGCGCCCGCCGCAGAACATCTGGTGATCGCTCCAGAAGGATCGCAGATAAACGTGGCGAAATGGACCGTGGGACGGCGAGTTACCTACCTGGGAAGCTTTGCGCCGCAGGGCGTCGATTATTACTGGGTGGAAGGGAAGAGCGGTAACTAGCTCTTGGCGTTTAGCTCTTGTTCATCACGACTAGTTCAGCAATGACGAGCTTTTCCGTTTATCCAGCCGCGAGACTTGGGCAGCCACACAGCACCCCGCGTGGCGAGCATCCGCCTGGAGTACCGGTGCCGCGCTAAGGGAGACCTTCTGTGGGCTGCCTGGTGCGTTGTCGGTGACGGCCGTGCGTTTTCCCGATGCCGTTTCACCGGAACCTTGCTAGCTTTCCGTGCAAGTCCCCCAGCCAGTCGGGTTACTGCAGTATGAATGATGGCCGCGAGGGGCAGGACAACAGTGGGGATGGCTGGGTCCAAAACACGCACCTCCTTGGGGTATACAACTGCCCGCGACGCCGGTGCCGCTGAGGGAGACCTTCTGTGGGCTTCCTGGTGCGTTGTCAGTAATGCTCAGGGCCGCCGAACGTGTCCCCGATGCCGTGGGCTTGAACGTCACGCTGATCGTGCAATGCGCACCCGCAGCCAGCGAGCTTCTACAAGTATGGGTTTGCGCAAAATCCCCGGCATTGGTTCCGGTGATCGCGATGTTGGTGATGGTCAAGCTGGCCGTGCCGGTATTTTTGAGCGTCACAGTCTTGGCCGCACTTGTGGTGCCGATTACCTGGGTCGGGAAGGTAAGACTGGTCGGCGACAACGCAACGTTCGGTCGTGAAGCCGCTGCTGCGTCAGTCAATGTGACATCCAGTGGGCTGCCCACGAATCGCCCGAAACCCGGTCGCTGGCGAAGCAGGTTGCGAACGTTCTCAGGCAAAACGACGTTCGGTCTTTGGTTGGTCGCGGCCGTTGGGTCAGCTGGGGCAGTATCGGTGTCGGGTTCGCGGTGACTCGGGGTCGCCAAATAAGCGTCCGCTATCGGAGTACCCTGCACTGTTGTTTTTCCGGCGATCTGCCCACGCGAGTTGATGCTGTTTCCGTTTTCAAGAAATGGAGCAGTCGGGTCATGAACGAGGCTGTTGAGATCGGTCAGCGTGCCGTTTTGCCAAAGGAATGAGCGGCAGCTGAAGGACACATCGCACGAATCTCCGACGATTTGGCCTTTGTCGTTGATCCCTAGCGCCAAGCTAAAAACGTCTGGCGGCAGAATGCCAAGGTTTGTCGCCACGCCGTTCTGCCAGAGGAAAGCCAGAATGGTTGTGAAGTCAGGGGAAAACGCAAGGCCGACTACTTGACCTCTGTTGTTAATGTCAAACGGGCTGAGAACCAATCCTCCGAGCGTGCCCAAGTCAGTCACCGTGCCGCGCTCCCAGAGCACCCCGTGAAAGTTTCTTGTGCAATCGCCCGTCACGCCGACAGCCTGGCCTTCGTCGTTGATGGCGTTGGCGGACCCGTCCGTATCGCCCGCGATAGTCGGGAGTTCCTGAATCTTGCCCTCTTCCCAGAGCACAGGTTTAAAGTGCAGAACTTGTCGGGTAGCTACGCACGTTGGATCCGGCTTATTATTCTCAGCCACCCCGGCCACCTGGCCCTGGCTGTTGATGCTAAAGGCTTGGCCGTTGTTCCCGCCAAGAGTGGGAAGCGGGGTCATCGCACTGTGTTGCCATAGGAAAGGGAGACACACTCGGTTGCTATTGAAAAGGCAAAAATCTTCACCCAACGGGTCTGGAGTAGAAGTGTCCGAATAGCCCGTGACCTCGCCCGTCTCGTTTAAAGAGAACGCAATGCTATTCGGCCCTCCGAGTGTCATGAGGTTTTTGATTAGTCCTTTGCGCCAGAGGAAGGCGTGCCGCACTGTATCGCCGGGCAGGTTCGCATCGCCAACGACCCAGCCTTTGTTGTTCACGGCATTGGCCTCGCCAAACGTACCACCCAGCGCGCCGATGTCTGCGACTGTGTAGCGAAGCCGCTTCTTGTCCTTCTCTTCCTGTGCGGCTAGTTGAACCGGAATCGCCAGCGAAGCAAATAAGCCTAGCGCGGTTATGCAGGTTAATGTTCTGGATTTCATGGTGTTTCCTCCGCATAAGGCCTGGGAGCCGAGGAGCCGGTTCAGTCGAACCACTGCGAAGGGGAAAGGTGGGGGTGCGGCTGAGCGAGCTAAGTGTATGCTCAAAACGCCTTGTGTCAAGGCCCATCAGATGCGCCCGGGCAATGTTGGGGTCTGGTTAGACACCGTTAAGGGCAAAGCGCGACAACCTGCTGCCCGTTACTTCCCAGTCTCCCCCGGTTTGCCTCTTGTGCATCGAAGCAACTACACTCGGATTTCGTGGCTGCCATGAGCGCTTTAGTTAAGCCCGAACTCTTCAGGAGCCCTCGGCTGGAAATTCTTGACCTCAGGCATTTTTCGTCTGCCGATCTGCGTCCCTTACTCGAGGACGAAGCCGAAGTCTGGTCGCGCCTGCTTTCCTGGGACTATAGCGGCTCGGCGGACATGATTCTGCGCTACGTGGAGGCCAAGATACTACCCGGATATGCCGCCATCGATCGCGGACGCATTTTCGGGTACGCCTTTTTCGTCTACGAGGGCAGCAAGGGCGTGATCGGCGACTTATTCGTTGGCGATGACGGCCGGTTATCGAACACCTACGAGGTGGAAACGCGCCTGCTGACTCACGTCATTGAAACCCTGCAGCAGTCGCCGGGCATTCATCGCGTAGAGGCGCAGTTACTGGTGCACGAAACCGGAGCAGTGTCGCAGCCGTTTGTCGAGCAGGGATTCCAGCGGCATGCCCGGCTATTCATGGTTCTGCCTTTGGAGAGTATGAGGAAGTCGGCTACGGCGCTCGATCCTGATATCGAGATCCGCCGTTGGACCGAGCCCGACTATCAGCCAGCCGCCGCTGTGATTACGACCGCTTACCGCGGGCACGTGGACTCTGAGATTAACGATCAGTACCGCAGCTTAAGCGGATCGCTGCGCTTTCTGAATAACATCGTGCGCTTTCCAGGCTGCGGAGTCTTCGATGCGGATTCTTCCTTCGTAGCAATGCATAAGCGGACGCGCAACTTGATTGGACTGATCCTGTGTTCCCGCGTGCGCCACGATGTTGGCCACGTGACTCAGGTTTGCGTGCTGCCAGAGTATCGCTCGCACGGAATCGGCGAGGCGCTGCTGGCGGTGACCGTCAACAGTCTGCGCCAGCGAAGCTTCTCGACGCTCTCCCTGACCGTGACGGAAGCCAACGCACGCGCCGTGGAGCTCTATCAACGTCTTGGGTTCGACACCAAGCGAGTGTTTGATGCGTTTGTGTGGGAAGGGTAAAAGGCGGCCTTCCTTTTGATCGTTGGGCCAAACCGCCGACGGATCAATTCAGCAGCGCCTTGACAGCCTGCGGCAATTCGAACACAGAATCCGCAACCGGTTCGTAGGCCACGGATATATATGTGAACATCCGGACGTGGTCGCCGGTGCGAAAAATTGCTTTCGTCGCCACCAGCGGCCCTCCGAAGTTTTTGTAATCCAGAAACTGGGCCGTCGTGATACCCGCAGACGGGTCGTCCGCTTGAAATCGATAACCGGCGAGCAGTCCGGTTTGAACATCGTAGAACTGATTGTTGTCCTTGCCCCAGTGGGTGGTGCCGTGAAGCCAATAGCAAGGGCGGCCTTCAAAATCAGCGACGCCAGCGAATTCGAGCTTTTTGAAATAGTCGGGCTGGTGGAGCGCATATTGCAGATCGGCGTCCCGGCGCAGGGCTTCGAGAGCGGTGTCTTTGTCGATGCTTGCTCCCTTCGGATCGACGGACCAGGAAACGCTGCCGTCAAATCCTCAGACGACCTCGCTGCCGTTGGCGCGCGTGACCTTAAAAAGCGTCTTGAAGGGCTTGGCGTAATAAACGAAGCTCGCCTTACCGGACATACCCGTGCCCTCAACTTCACCGCGCACGGTTTCGGATTGGACCTTGGCTATGGCGTCCACACCGCCCAGCGCTTGCTGGTATCTTTTCAGAACCGCGTCGGCTGTTTTGAGCTGGCCCACCTGCGGCCAAACCAGCGCACTACAAGCGAAAACGACAATCGCTAACTTCATCAAACGCATGCCCATTGGACGAAATATCCTACGAAAAGTTAGTCAGCCTTCGGCGTTAACTCGGACCATTGCTCTTGCGAGAGTCAGAGGGGAAGGGGCCTTGTCACGTGACCGCTTCCCCCTATGTTGTGCATCATTGCCGAGCGCCCGTTCCCAGTAAGGCCATGTATGTTCCCACGTGTTTCGTCGCGGCAAACATCTCCCTCCGAGATCGGAGCAGTTCGCGTCCATGGTCCTGACCCGGTGTCCAAATCTGAGACAGAAAGCACTGATCGATATAGCACTCAAAGATCACTTGCCCGTTCTTGCCCGCGGAACTGCCAGTAACATGGTTAGCCATCCGCATCGCGATGCGTGTGCCGTCTGAATTTTGGACGACAACGTTGGTTTTCCCCGCCAAGAATCCATATTCGCCGGCCGGGTAAGTTTTGTCTCCCAAGATGAAGCTGAACGGGACCTTGACCTTCACGCTGCCGGTTTGACCATGGGCTGGGATCACCGCATTTCCGATCAATAGGCAGACAGCTGCGAAGAGTAGCATCTGTTTCTTCATGACCATTCTCCTTTATTTGTTTCGCGGGGATGGCCTCGGACCCGCCCCGCTCAGCCGCTTTTGTCGTCGGCATGTGGCGCACTCTCGCAGCAGGGCGTGGGCATAACAATGGGTCGGCTGTGATTCCGCCGAGAAGCAAATGTGATCTTCTAACTAATTGAAAATATGGGAGTAATACAGGAATGTGATCCGGCCGGTGGAAGGATTCCCGGAGCGAATAGTGTTAGACTTCCTGGGATCACGAGGCAAATCTATGGCAGAATCGGCTGCCAAGTCGAACATCATCCAGTTCGGTCTCTTCGAACTTGACCTGCAAGCCCGTGAGCTCCGGAAATCCGGAATCCGGATCAAGCTGCAGGAGCAGCCCTTCCAAATCCTGTCGATGTTGCTTGAGCGTCCGGGCGAAATCGTCACTCGTGAGGAATTGCAGAGACGTCTCTGGCCGGGAGACACTTTTGTTGACTTCGATCTGAGCCTGAACAGCGCAGTAAAGAAGCTTCGTCAGGCGCTGAACGATGACTCCGAGAATCCCAGGTTTATCGAGACCCTCTATCGGCGGGGCTACCGATTTATTGGACCGATTAACGGAGTGGCGAGGCTTGAAGTGGTTCAGCCTCCAAGTGCCGCGCCCGCGCAACCGAAAGTCTCTGGTCCGTCGCGTACGATTGCCCACCACCGGAGGGTCCTGCTTTTCTTCGGTACGCTTTTGCTCCTGGGGTTGGCTGCATTGATCTGGTTCGGAAGGTTCCAACCACCGCGTGTTTTGGGGTATACGCAGATTACCCACGACGGGCGGTTTAAAGGTGGAATTGTCACGGATGGTGAGCGGCTCTACTTCTCGGAGATGGACGGCAACCACTTTGTCGTTGCCCAAGTCTCAGCGGGCGGAGGCGAGACTGCAATCCTTCCGACTCCATTTGCGAATGTTTTCGTTGGTGATATCTCGCCCGATGGTTCATCTCTTCTGGTTGCCAATTTTAAAGGCACCGGATCAGCCGCCGCGCTTTGGACCTTGCCACTCCCCGCGGGCACGCCACGCCGCATGGGCGATTTGGCGCCGACGTCAGCAGCCTGGACGCCGGACGGGAGTGAACTGTTCTTCTCCAAGGATTCGGAGATTTACGTCGCGAAGAGTGACGGCACGGGAGCACATAAACTGGCAACCGCTCAGGCCACTGTTTTCAATCTAAGGTTTTCGCCCTGACGGCAACCGCCTTCGATTAGACGTTTATGACACTAAAACCGCCTCCAGCGAAATATGGGAGGTGAAGCGCGATGGAACCGATCTGCGCCCTGTCCTTCCAGGCTGGAATCCAACTCCGCAAGAATGTTGCGGGCGCTGGACTCGCGACGGAAAATACTACGTCTTCCAAAGTTTCCAAAAGGGTGCGAACAATATCTGGGCGCTAGCGGAAAACACCCATTGGTTCGGCAGACATGCCGAGCCGGTACAGCTGACGAACGGCCCTCTCGATTTCAGTTCTCCCGTGCCGAGCAAGGACGGCAAGAGGATCTTCTCCTTTGGATCCCAGCCGCGTGCCGAACTGGTGCGTTTGGACCCGAAGGCGGGCCTGGTTCCATACTTCGCAGGCATCTCCGCCACAGACCTGGCGTTTTCTGCCGACGGCCAGTGGGTGGCCTACGTTTCCGTTCCCGAGCACATTCTCTGGCGAAGCCGAATCGACGGCAGTGAGCCTTTGCAGCTTACTTCCACGTGGATGCATGCTGCCCTGCCGCGTTGGTCGCCTGACGGTAAACAGATCGTATTCATGGGGCGAAGCGACAACACCAATTACCGCGCGTATCTTATCTCTGCCAGCGCCGGGGAGCCAAGAGAACTGATTCCCGGGGCGGAAGTCGGTTTCGATCCTAGCTGGTCGCCAGACGGAAGGTCTATCGTTCTCGCCTTGAACTACGCTGATTCGCCAGGGGGATCAGGAATCTCGATCCTGGACCTGCCATCGAAGAAGTTGTCACAATTGCCGGAAAGTCAAGATTTGTTCTCGCCACGATGGTCTCCCGATGGAAAGTACATTGCGGCAATCACCAGGGATTCGCAGAAACTGATGTTGTTTCAGCTTTCCACTCAGAAGTGGACCGAACTGGCGGCACTTCCAGTAGTTGGTTATCCTAGTTGGTCTCGCGACGGGCAATACTTGTACTTCGATACCGCGTTCACGGAAGATCCCGCATTCTTCCGCGTCCGTATCTCTGATCGCAAGCTGGAAAAGCTGCTAAGTCTGAAAGGAATGCGGCGTTTCCTGGGCGAACTCGGTTCTTGGACGGGGCTCGCGCCCGACGACTCGCCTCTGCTGGCACGCGATATAAGCAGCCAGGAAATCTACGCCCTCGACTGGCAGGCGCCTTAGAGACTCTGGGTTGCGGCAGATTGTCTTTATCTTCGCAACAGCCACATTACCCAGCCTGCCACGAAGACTCCGCCAACAAACATAGCAAAACAATACAAGCCGTAGCGGATTTGCTCGCGGGGCTGGCTGCGCTGGGTAATTCCAAAGACGATCGAAGCAAACAGGGCGAACAGCAGGGCAGCGCTGAAGTGGGAAACGCTCATTTTTTCTGTTTCTTTCTCTTCTTTTCTTTAAATCGGTTTCGTTCCGACCGTTGGTTTCTCAATTACGGCTTCTTGCCAATTGCGATGTGATAAGCGTCGGCGACGCTGATGAAATTCAGCAAGCCAGCGACAATCAGAAACTTGGTTCCGTAATCGGCAGTAGCGTGTGCGATGGCGCCGTGTCCCCAGTCCATGGCCCGAGCCATGATGTACAGGCCGCCTGCGCCTAGATCCCCTACGAATCCCAGGATGTCGAGGATATCGCCGCCGTTGGGTGGATAGATGCGCCCTTGCATCAGCAGGCCGAGGACGAACATGCTGACGATGGATCCCATGAGCAGCAGTCCGCGAATCCAGCGCTTCTGAATCAGGTGACCAGCGCCCGGAATCAGCCACGCTAGAGCGGGAACGACCACCGACATGGTAGTGATGGGTTGGGCGGCGGGAAGTTTTTGAGCTTCGGCGACTTTCGTTTTACCAAGGGAAGAATTTGCCATTCAGATGATTACAATCTCACTTTGAATTTTACCGGTTACTTCGGCAGCCTTGGGCCGCACCAGCACGTTGACCTCGCTACGCACGCCGAATTCAGGAAAGTAAATGCCCGGCTCGACGGAAAAACAGGAGTTGGGCAGAATGCGCCGCTCGTCGTGAATTTCCAGGTCGTCCATGTTGGCGCCGTTGGCGTGGATTTCGGTCCCGATGGAGTGCCCGGTTCGATGAATGAAATATTCTCCGAACCCTTTGTCATTAATGTATCCGCGTACGGCGCGGTCGACTTCCCATCCTGCGACCGGACGTCCGGCTGCGACTGCTTCCTGCACGGTTTTCACGCCTAGGTCACGGGCTTGACGGACGGTGCTGAAAACTTCGCGCATGCGGTCGGAAGGCGCCTTGCCTACAAAACCTGTCCAGGTAATGTCGTAGTAAACCGCACCGGGGATATTCTTCTTGGCCCACACGTCAAGCAGAACGAAATCACCTTCGCGAATTGCTTTGGAACTTTCTGGACGCGGATCGTAGTGGGGGTTGCCGCTGTTGGCATTCACCGCGACCACGGGCGGGTCGTCGGTGATCAGATTCTCACGGCGAAAGGCTTCCAGAAACCACTGTTGGATGCCATGTTCGTTGGTGCCGCCATTGCGCACGCGCCGCCCGATTTCCTGGAATGCTGCGGCGGTGATGGCGTCAATCGCATCACGTGCCGCGAAGTGGGTCTTAATCTGCTCGTCCGTCCAGGTGGATTCGAATTGCGCCACCAGATCACCAGAGCTGACTACATTCTTGCCCAGGCCACGGATCAGATCGATGGTGCCGGCATCGACCAGCGAGATGGTGAACACCAGGTTGTTAGGCGAGTACTGCATGGCGATGTCGCGGTGATTCGAAAGCATCACCTTGACCTGCTCGAATAATTCCTGCCAGGCGGCATACTGGCGCTTGCTGCCGGGAAGCGCATCGAGATGGCCTGATTCGATCTTGTGAACTAACTTGGCAGGCTCACCCTGAGAAGGGATCAGATAAAACCAGCGCCGCGTGACCATCAGATCTTCCGGCAGTCCCAGGACGCGGTAGGCGATGGGATCGCGATGATGATGGTCGTAAAACAGCCAGGCGTCGATATTGCGCTCGCGCAGAGCAGCTTGAATGGCGGAAAGATCCATGGGCAAACAACTATTCTAACAATGACAGAGGTTTTGAGCGAATCGCGGACGGCGAGAGGCGCGGTTTCAACCCGGCATCATCCCGAGCCTTTGTGAAGGATCCCGCGCAGACTGGCAAGAAAGGGCATGAGTTCTCACGTGAGATCCCCTTCGGCTCACATCCATCTCAAGCTGAGCCACTACCGTAGCGAGATGGCGGCGACGCCAGCACGGCTGAGACACCCGGGCCTACACAGAATGGCCCCGGTTTCGGGATGCCACGCCTCTGAAACCGCTAGCTGTCAAGCAATCAAGCTCGGAATAGGATTAGCAGGCTTTGCCAGAATTTTCTTTCGCGTCAGCCGACGGCAGCGTTTCACACGCTGTGCGCAGAACTAATCTTGGGGCTCGGTCGCGAATGCTCATCAGATATGGCACGGTCCGCTTCGCATCGGCTTTTGCAGTTTCTCGCAGCAGCCACCCAAGACCCTTCTGCACCATGTCGTCCTGATCGGAGAGCAGCAGATTCGACAGGCGAATGATTTTAGGGAAAAACATCTGCTGGCGTGCACCTTGGATCACCCCCACGCACGCGGCCCGGCGGTGCCAGCGAAGCGGGGACTTGGCCCAGCGGAAGATTATTCCCGCGCGAGCCGGCTTCGCAACGATCATGGGCGCAATCAAGTAGTGCACCAGTGCGTCGTGATCGGCCCAACTGTTTGATGCGACCTAACCAAGACTCGAACAACTTGAATTCAGCGTCCCTGAACTCAGCGGTCAGTTTTTCTAACAGAAAAACGGCGAAACTTTTCTCTTCGAGAATTTCGCCCGAGAACAAACGGTCTGCGACCCGCACCAGGAAGTCGAGGCCAAATTCTTTTCGGATTTCGCGCCGCGAGCGGAGTGCCGCTTTGCGCAGGGCGGCGGTGTACCAGCCATGCGATTTGATTTCTTCTTTGAAGAACCACTGCACGCCCTTGGCGTGTTCGGCAGAGCCGCCGTCTCTGAGAATGCGCTGGATGTCGGAAGCAACTGCCGCCGGAGTGGGTTTGCCTGTTGCCATGTTGCCCGCCTATTTCGCGGGAGCAGCGCTTCCGGTCCTTACGCTCTTGTCGTAAATCCACAGCAGCGCTGCCGTGGACACCCCCACGGCGGTTACGGCCCACCAGATTCGTCCCGGCTGGTGCGTCACTTCGCCGAAGTGATGGATGAGTTTTCCGCCAAACCATCCGCCGATCAGCGAACCGATTCCGATGGGCAGAAATGCAAACCCCATGTACGTACCCTGCTGGCCGGGAGGCGCGAGGCGGGAAATATATTCGTAATAGCGCGGAGACTGCGTGATCTCGCCTAACGCCACCAAAACCAGCGTAAGAACCGCCGTCGGAAAGGTGGGATGGACAATCAGAAGGATCCACGCCAGCCCAGAGATCAGTGTTCCTAGCGTAATCGAGCGAAACGCCGGCCACTTCTGGGTGAGGAAGCTGACCACCATCTGCAACGAAATTACCGTCAGCGGCCCGGCCGACAGCATTAGCTCAGTGTTGGCATTCGGATCCACGTAATTGTGAATGTAGAGCGGGAGGATGATGAATTCCTGCCAGAAGACGATCCAGTATCCGGAGAAGATCAGCAGAAACAACATGAACCGCGGATTGGAGAGGACGGTGTCCGAAATTCTTTGCGGCCTGGCCAAGGCTGACGGTCTGCACCTCATTCGAGCGCCGCGGCTCTTTGTAGAGCAGCAGTACGGCGAAAAACATGGCAAACACGCTGAGGGCTGCAGCCCGGAAAACGTTCTCCACGCGCATGTGCTGATGTACCCAGGAGGCAACGTACGGTCCGGCGGCGCCGCCAATGTTCACCAGCGTGTAATAAATGGAGTAACCAATCGATCGGACATTCTCCTTCGAGGCGCGCGCTGTAGTCCCGACGATGGAGGGCTTGACCAGTGCGATGCCCAAGGCCGGAAGCATCAACACAAAAGTCACGAGCACGATCAGCGGGACGGCATTGCGGACGGGAGCCAGCCAGGGCGCTGCCAGCGATCCGAGTAAGAAGTAGGAGCAACTCAGGATCAGATAGGCCAGCGAAAGCGAGCGGCGGAAGCCCAGCCGGTCGGCGAGAGTTCCGCCGAACGCGGCGAGGAACCAGACCAGACCTCCGAAGAGGCCGGTCAGGCTGCTCGCCTGTTCCACGCGAAAGTTCAAGGTCTCATGTAGATAGCGGGCGAGCGAGGCGAACGCGGCGTAGTAAGAAAGCCGCTCGAAAAGCTCGCTGATGTTGGCAACCCAAAAGGGCCGCTCAAAGCCGGTGCGAATTTCGTGCAGGCGATCAGAAAAGGTCAGAAGTGGCTCCTGCTTGTGTACCACCATTTATTTTCATCAATTCCAAAAACACAAGGTCCCTCGACTTGCCTCACCGCGCGAGCGCGTCTCGAGTGGCGCTCGGGATGACAGAATTGAGAAGCGGTCACGGGACATCCAGCCGCTTGCGCAACTCTTCGGCTGATAGCCCCACCACGCGAATCACTTTTCTGCGGCTGGCTCTGGCCGGACGCTATGGTAACGGAGGACCGCGGAACCTTCAAAAGATTTGCGAAGAATTCGATGCAGGCGGCGTTAGCTTTGCCGTCGACGGGAGGAGCAGTCAAGGGAGAGTTTGAGCGCGTCTCCGACTTCGCCGGTGATGGCGTTTTTCTTGGCGCGAGGGTGGAGCTTGACCGCAAAAGTAGCGCCACCGGGCGTGTCGTGAATGGTGATCATTCAAAACCCATTGACCACAGAGGACACGAAGGTACACAGAGGAATCCGAAGACCAAACTCCTAAGATTTGCTCTATGTCTAATGGTTAGGCTTTCGTTCTCTCGCCAAAAATGGCGGTTCCAACGCGCACACAGGTCGAACCCTCTTCGATGGCGACTTCGAAGTCGTGCGACATGCCCATGGAGAGCACGTCCATCTGGATAGCGGGCAGTCGTTTTGCCGCAAGCTGGTCGCGTACTTCCCGCAGCCTGCGAAAATATGGCCGTGCATCTTGCGGATCCGTCGGTAAATGGAGGAATGGTCATCAACCCGCGAAATACAAGATGTTCGAGCCTGGGTGCCGCGCGAAGAATTTCTTCCAGTTCGCTCGATTCGGGAACGATGCCGGTCTTGGCCTCCTCGCCCCCGACGTTGATTTCGATCAGAACGTTCAGTTTCTTCCCGAGTTCCTGGGCGGAATCATTGATCTTCTGGGCCAGTCGCAAAGAGTCGACTGAGTCCACCGCGGCAAAAAGCTCCGCAGCTTTGCCGGCTTTGTTCGTTTGCAGGTGACCGATCATATGCCAGTCGGCATCGCGCAAATCGGCCAACGCGCTCGCCTTTCCCGCAAACTCTTGAACACGATTTTCGCCGAACAACCGAAGTCCGGCCTCGTAAGCCTCGCGGATACGCTCTGGCGGGAAGGTCTTGGTGACTGCCATGAGGGCGATTTCTTCGGGCTGGCGCTGGGCACGACGCGCGGCAGCCGCGATGGCTTCCCGGATATGAGCAACATTTTCGGCGACGGACACTGAAGAAGAATAAACCACGGAGCGTCCCGCGCCATGCGATCACATAATCGCCGTCGGCGGAGCAGGCTCATCCGGGTGGCCCGCATTGGCCAGCGGAACGCGGATCATCACTACGATGAGCACGATGAAAGCGAGCACCCCCAGGATGTCGGAGGGGTTCGCAAAGATCACCGGCAACGGTTTCTGAAATCCGCGGAAGCCCGCGACCACCAGCCCACACAGGGCTTCGCCCGCAATCAGACCGGAGGCGGTGAGCACCCCTGCATTCTCAACCCGTGCCTTTTGCGCGTCGTTCAGGCCACGGCGATCGCGCAGTTTGTCCGTAGCCCAGCGAATGATCCCGCCCACGAAAATGGCGAACGTGGTCTCCAGTGGCAAGTACATGCCCACGGCAAAGAGCATCGGGCTCTTGACCTCTACCATGATGAGAGCGAATCCCATCAAGATGCCGACGATCACCAGCGGCCATGCCATGTTGTGGTTCACGATACCTTGGGCCAGCGAAGCCATCAGCCCGGCCTGCGGTGCCGGAAGTTCGCGGCTGCCGAAACCGTAAGCCTTATTCAGCACCAGCAAGGGAAAGAACAGCACTAGACTGGCGGCCACGATCCCGAAGAGGTCGCCAATCTGCATTTTGGCAGGGGTACCGCCCAGGATGTGTCCGACTTTCAAGTCCTGCAGCATCTCGCCCGCAACTGCCGACGAGACACAGACGACAGCGGCCACACCCAGCACTGCGGACACTCCACTCATTCCGGAAACGCCAATCGACACCATCAAGAGTGCAGCGATGATAAGCGTGCACAAGGTCAATCCAGACACCGGATTATTTGACGATCCGATCATCCCGACCAGGTTGCCGGACACGGCGGCGAAGAAAAAGCCCAGGACAATCATGACCAGCGCCGCAACCGCCCCGCCTCCCAGCATCCCGGTGAAGTAGGCGTATAGCAGCACCATGCAGACGAAAACCACGCCCAGACCGGTAAAGACAACTTTCCCATTGAGATCGCGATCGACGCGACTGGTTGCGGCATGAGCAGCGGCAGATTTCTTCAGATCCGCTACGGCACGCTTCATGCCCAACCAGAGACTCCGGCGCATGCGAAACAGAGTGAACCCGGCGCCCACCATCATGCCGCCCACGGCAATGGGGCGAACGATGGAAAACCATACCGCCGTGGCTAGACCGCCCCAGGCTTCGATGCCAGCATCGGCGGGCAGGCCTGTCCTGAGTTGCGGTCCGAGGAAGAAGAGAAGGAGCGGAACCAGCAGGCCCCACGCTACCACGCCGCCGGCAAAGTTCAGCGAAGCCAGCCGAGGTCCAATGATGTAACCCACGCCGAGGTAAGCCGGGCTGACGGCCGGAGCGGAAAATGTCGTCATAGCTCCGGTGGCGACGTTGGGCGAATTGATGGCTCGGCCGAGCTTCAGGGTTTTTCCAAAATTGCCTACTCGAAAGATAACGTCCCGGCTGATGTTGAACAGCTTGATCGAACCCAGGAAATACATCAGGGCGCCGAATCCCATATTGGCGAATAAAATCTTGGCTGCCTTGCTGCCTTGTTGACCAGCCTTGTGAATCTCGGAAGCGGCAACCGACTCCGGGAAGGGAAGCTCTGGGTCTTCCACCATGACACGCCGCAGTAGGGTGACGAAAAGAATGCCCAGGGTTCCTCCGACGGCCATGAGCGCCACCGATTTCCAGTACGCCTCGTGAACGCTGAAAACTGGCCACGCCCCGGACAACACGAACGCTGGCAAAGTGAAGATCGCGCCGGCGGCGACGGATTCGCCGATCGATCCCACGGTACGAGCAATGTTTTCCTCTAGCAGAGAACCCTTCATGAGCTTGAGCAGCGCCATGCCGATGACGGCGGCTGGATAGGTTGCGGCAATCGTCATGCCAGCCCGCAGCCCCAGGTACGCGTTGGCCGAGCCCAGGATCGTGGTCATTACCAGTCCGATCAACAATGCGCGGAAGGTAAATTCCCGCATTTCCATGTGCTCGGGGACATAGGGTTGAAATTTCTTCGGGACTTCGGGCGCATTCACCGGGCTCATGAAAGAAGGTCCTCGTAACTTTTAGCTTAACTTGATTAAGGCAAGACCGCGCACGTTAGCACGCGTGTGCCCTGTTTTACAAGGGGGAGACCAGCGTCGTTTCCGGCAGTTTTTGCGTCCGATATAATCAACATGTTAATGGCAAGTCGGGTAACTCCTGAGAGCTACCGCAGTTTGCTACAATGGCACTTCCGATCGGTTCCTCTGGTCGTTGTTCTGAGGTGTACGACTATGGTTCGCAAGCCGTTCCTGTGTCGCGATTGTGGCAGTGTTGAGGGATACCGTTCGCGTCCCCGTAATTTCGTGGAAAAATACATTCTGCCCGCGTTGTATTTGCGCCCGGTGCGGTGCGGAGACTGTTTCCGCAGGTCTTACCAGCCTGGTTTTGTGCCGGTTCGGGAGCGTGAAACCGAGGTAACGCATCGCGCTGCTGCCTGATTCGCGACCCACGCGTTGCGCGGGCCCAGCCCGCCCGCTATACTGAAGCAGATTCGTCCGCTTGGAGCCCCCCGAGCACGAGTGGGACGAGGGAGGTTCGTCTTCAGCAGTAGCGGGGACCCAATCCGGGCTGCCGGGACCAAGGTCGTAGCGCGTAACTGTTCGCGGGTATCTTCATTGGTCTCCTCGGTGAGCGGCATTGCCGAAAGTTTGTTCGCCACGCTTTTCCCCTCCGATTGCCGCCTTTGCGGCGCCCCTCTGGTTAATATTTCCCGGCTCCCAGTCTGTGTCGAATGCCTGTCCGACATGCGGCCGATCGGCGACGGAGTCTGCTCTATTTGCGGGGAGCGCATGGTGAGTCCTTACGCCTTCACCGGTGAGCTGGGTGGGCCACGCTGCGGACTGTGCCGGCGGTTGGAGCCAACCTTCGCCAAGGCCTCAGCCTACGGAAGCTATGAGGGCGGACTGCGGGAGCTCGTTCATCTGCTGAAATACGAGCAGGTCCGTCCCGCGGCTGGTGTGCTGGGACGCATGCTGAGGGAAGCCATAGCCGACCTGGAACCTTCTTTTCGGGCCGCCGAGATTCTGGTTGTGCCCGTGCCTCTTTACTCCCGGAAGCTACGGCAGCGCGGATTCAATCAGTCTGAGGTGATCGTTCGGGCGGCTTTAAAGCACGCGGGCCAGGATCGTTTGACCTTGGATACTGCGGTTCTGGAGCGTCGCCGGGAGACTCAAACTCAGACTGGACTCACGCGGCATCAACGGCGGGAGAACATTCGCGGCGCTTTTGTTGTGGCTAAACCGGAGAAGGTCGCGGGGCGCGAGATTCTGCTGGTGGACGATGTCTTCACTACGGGTACCACGGTGTCAGAATGCGCGCGAATTCTGAGGCGGGCGGGAGCATCTAAGGTATTTGTGGCTACAGTGGCGCGCACTCTGAAGGCAGACGCGAACCACGCCGACTTGGACGCCGAGGAACGAGCTGGGATGACGATGGCGGCTGCGGGATGATGTAAGCACTATGTCAGGCAGATGGAACAATTCGGTAGGCGGCGGCGCTCACGTGGTATCCGCGGCGATTGTGGGAACGCACCAGGGCAGCAACGGCCATGCCCTGCACGCTCCGGTGCTGGTGCTGAACGCGTCGTACGAGCCGATCAACGTCTGCGCGGCGCGGCGCGCCATTGTGCTGGTGCTGAAGGGCGTTGCCATGACCGAAGAGGAGAACGGCCACTTCCTGCACGCCGCTCGCCTGGCGATTCGTGTGCCTTCCGTGATCCGGCTGCTGGAGTATCGCCGCATTCCGCATCAGAGCCGGGCGCTCTCTCGTAAGAACATCCTGCTGCGCGATCGCAATACCTGCCAATACTGCGGGGAGGTTCTGCCTTCGAGTGAATTGACCCTCGATCACGTAGCGCCGCGCTCCCGTGGCGGCGCTTCAACCTGGGAAAATCTGGTGGCCTGCTGCCATCCCTGCAACCGGCAAAAGGGCAATCAGCTTCCCGCGGAAGCCGGCATGAAACTGTTGCGCGAGCCGCGCGCATTCAATCTACATACCAGTCGCCACATCATGCGATTGATGGGCCGGTCAGATGATAAGTGGCGAAAGTATTTGTTCTACTGAGCGCATTCATCACTCAGCCAGATTCCGCGTGGGGTGAGTACTCCTATTTCTGCGGCTGAGCCTGCGCTGTCGATCCCACCAGTTGGTAGTTGGTAAACTTCAGCACTTCCCTGATGCGTACGTCGTTGGTCTGAAAGCGCAGCGTGTCATCGGCCGAGGAGAACGTAGGAAACCAATACTTCCCGCCAATCTGCTCACGATAGGTGGTGAACGTCGGGAAAAGGTTCTCCTCAACGACTTTCTTCTTCTTGATAATCTTGATGTCAGGTACGGACTTGCCGCGGTTCTTTACGATCTGAAAATCTTGGTCGTCAACCCAGATCCGTCCCTCGAAGTATCGCTTGCCTTTCTCTATGCGTTTGGGTTTCACGTCAAAAACGTAGCAGTGCAGCTCGTCGACCTTTTGCTGACCGCTGTAAGCCACATCGTACTCAGGCAACTCATCGCTGCTAATGGTGAACGACGGCCGCGTTTCCAGGTCTTCGATATCCTCTTTCGAAAGATTGGTACTGGCCTGCGGAGCGAGCACCACATTCTTGACCCGCTGTCCCTGTCTATAACTGATGTCCGCAACTTGCCGGTATTCGCCCACTACACTTTCGCCTGCCATGGCTTTCACATCAATTGATTGCCGGAAGGTGTACTGCTCCCTCGCGCGCTTCCATTCTGCTTCTTTGGCGGTGAAGCGGCGGATCAGTTCGTCTGTCGTCATCCCCTTGGGCGGAGACTTGTCGAGGTCATCTTCCTCGGCGTGCGCTGGCAGAGAAACGCAAAGCAGTATCGCGCCAAGAGATCGCGATGAGCAGCAACAGTCGCTTGCGCCAAGGGAGGTTCATGCGCGCCTAGTCTAACGCGGACCAGAGTGACCGCGCCAACTCATGAACTCGAACAACATTTCTTCTTGCCTCACACGCTTCACTCTCTCGGCAGGGCAATGAGATTGTTGGGAACACCAGCGGCCGGCTGCCCGTTCGTCATGAAGAACTTGTAACCGTGTAAACACTCCTGCACTCGACTTCGGTTTGACTCCGCAACTTCGGCGAGAATCACCGGCCGGTGTTTCGCTAGCAGCTGCTGCGCGCCGACAAGCGCTGATACTCCGCGCCCTCGATATCGATTTTGATCAGACTGGGCGCGGGAAAGAAATCCATGAGCCCGTCGAGCGTGACTGTCGAGGTTGGAAATGAATAACGGGCGCCGCCGCTCGCGCCGCCATCGGCGCCCAAACCCTCCAGGGAATTCGCATTGCGGCCCCGACGGGCGACATGGAAACGCGCGACGCCCGGCACATTCGAAACTGCCGCCGCGAGCACAGCAACAGATGCCTGGCGGGCGGGGTGCACTTCCGCGCTGCGAATGAGAAGCGAAGCGAGCCATGGATCGGCCTCGATCGCCAGCACGAATCCAGCTTCGCCGGCGAGCGCGGCCGCGGCGAAGCTGAACAATCCAACATTCGCACCTACGTCCCAAACCACAGCACCCGGTTTCACGAATTCACGTACCAGTTGGAATAGAAGCGGATCGGTGCGGTCGGTGATAGGAAGCCAGAAACGAAGGGCTGCATCCGGTGAGACATAAAGGCGGCGTCCGCCGAGATCCGCTGGTAGTTTTCGCTTGAGGACCCGATGCCGGCTGAAGCGTTCGAAAAGGGTGCGAATTGTCGCCATGCGATCACCCTGAGAGCAGCGTGAATCAACATCAGTGTGCGATCACCACCAGACGCTGCGCCAAGGATCATGCGCGCCTAGTCTAGCGGGAACGGGAATCTACACGCCAACTGATGTCAGCCAAGCCCTCTTACTTCGAAGCCTCCACGTAGAGACTCTCGCGCTGACGAGATGCCAGCTCAACACTAGCCACATCAGGAATACAACTCTCCATGAAATGGCGAACCTCGGGGTGCGAAAAGCCCGCTTGCTTCATCAGGTGGACGAGGGAGCGTTCGTCAAACATCTGAGAGTGGTTCGCGCCCGGGTGGACGACATCGTGAAACGTGTGACCGAGGGAGAGGCGTTCCAGAAAACGGTGCGAAGCCAGCGGGTCGGAACTCTCCATATAGTCTTGGACGATGAGTCGGAGGTCAGGTACGACGACGCGCAGCGAGCCTCCTGATCGTAGTACCCGAAAACATTCCCGGGCGACGGTGAGCGATTGTTCCCAAGTGAAATGCTCAAAGGTGTGCGAGGAATAAATGTAGCTGACACTTTCATCGCCAAAAGGGAGGCCTTTCTTCACATCGTGCCGGCGCACATCTTTGGGCCAATCGGGAGTGCGGAAGATCCGGCGGCCGAACGGAAGACGGGAAAGCGCAATGGTGGGCGAGTTGTCGATGTTGTACCACCCGGGCGCTCCGGAAACTCCAGCACCAATATTGAGCTTTAGTTCCATCTCGACGGATAGTTCATCTCCAGTGCGATCATGAGTGAATCATATGGAACACGTTCCTGATGCCGATCGCTGAGGCGGCCGCTAATACTGGAGACACGATTCCCAATCCCCAGAGCAGGCCACGCGACTTCGGTATCCAGGGCAGCAGCGCGGAAAGAACGAACGGAATAATCGGGATGGCGAAGCGCTGAAAGGTTCCGCGAGCCCAATATGGAGAGTTGTACGAAAAGATCAAAAATAAATAGGTAACGGCGAAAAATATCTCGACCGGGCGTGACCTGAAGTATGTACGAAAACTTTCCCTGGCGAACATCGCGACAGTTCCGGCAAGAACAAAAAGGATCCAGCCGAAGCTCAACACCAAACTCGTCCAAGGTGCAGGGTAGAGGAACGTCCCTTTTATGATGGCGTAGAGTGGAAGCCCGAACAGCCGATGACCTCCCTGACTTTGATAACTATGTGCCGTCGCTAAGGGGTCCCCGAAGAGCCACCACAGCGGTAGCACATAAGCAGCCCCGATTGCCGCGCCGACCACAACGGCAATAGAAAGCGTACGGTATTCACGCTTCCACAGCAGGGTCAGTCCTATTCCAGCCAGAGCTAGAAAACCGAGGGGTCTGACAGTCGTGCTGAACGAGGCTAGAAGAGCGGCCAGAATCCAGCGCTCACGCCTGACCGCCAGAAAACTGGCAAACAAAAGAACCACGAACAGCGGCTCGGATCCGCCCAGGCACGAGCGCTGCATCCACTCAAAATTAAGCACCGTAAAAAATCCCGCTACCCAGCCGCCCCACAAACGGAACGTGAGGACGGCGGCAACAATTGACGAGAGCAAGCAAACCAGAAGCAATGACGCGCGGTCCGAAATGCGCGTGACGGTTGAAACCGCAGCCATTACATAAGGCAAGCCCCAGAAGTGTTTGATGAAAAGTCCGTGGAAGCTCCAGTGTCTGATGGCTACGGCCACGTTGATGTACGCCCGGTTGTCTCCGGAATTATCCACCACGCCGAAGAAGTTGGAGAATTTCGCGAAGCACCCAAGCGAAACCATAAAGACAGCCAACGTTGTGATGGCCAACGCGAGAATTTCTCGTTGCGAGGGCTCGCCGACAGATGTTCTGATAGGCTCGGCCGCTTGAGCCGAAGGAACTTGTGTTAATGCTGTTTCTCGCAATCGTGACCCCGTAAGTGATGGTTGCAGTGCCAGAAAGACGGCTATGCGGTTCTCAAGTCTTCTGCAGGTTGAGTTTGCGGCGCTCCTTGGAACGCCGCCGCGGATTCCTCGCTTGGTCCTTCAAGACGCTTCTTAAGCCGCAGAAAAGGTTCTTCAAAATACCAGCGGGAGAGACAGGCTACACTCACGGTGAAACCTGCAGCGATACAAAAATGAAAAACCATGACCCAAAATGTTCGCTAGCAGGGGATAGGAAAGGGAACCGATTTTTTAGGAAGTGGTCCTCCAGGTCGAACATCAACATGTGAATGAGGTAAACGCCATAACTGATTTCGCCGAAGAACTGCAGCACCCGCCGGTTGACAAGCCATCGCCACTGCGAAGTTCCGGCCAGAAGAGCAAAGGCGACCGTTCCTGCAAAGAAAAGATTCAATGCTGTTTCCCTTAGCGTGATGCCTAAGAACCTGCTGGCGAGAAATATTCCGAATGGATAACCCACGGCAAACATCGTCAGGCTCACTGCAAAAGCCGCAAGGGTAACGCCCCACATGCGAGAACGTGTTCCTAAAGGACCCCGAGCCACCGCTGCCAGCACCGCTCCCAGACGCCAGACCGTCTGCGATCAGCCAGGTATACCCAGTGCCCTCGTTGTAGCCGAGAAAGTAATAGAGCGCTCGCAAATTGGGCATAGAACGCAAATGATCCCGCCGACAATTGCCACTCGTCGCCGCGAAAGCGCGCGCACCGCAGCTGGCCATAACAGGTAGAAGTGCTCCTCTACCGCCAGCGACCACAAAACTCCGTATTGCATCGGTACCCCGAATAACTCGGTGACGTTGGAGAGGTACAAAAAGCTGAGTCCCAAGAATGCCCAGGATGCGTGCCGGCTCACTAAGCCAGTTCGCGATTAGGACCGCGAGAAAGAGAAGCACCGCGTAATACAGCGGCAAAATGCGCAGAGCACGACGAATGTAGAAACGCCGGTAGTAAATGGGCTGCAGACTTAGAATCGAGCAAGATACCAGTGATTAAAAATCCCGAGAGCACAAAAAACAGATTTACGCCGACCCAACCGGGCAGGGTAGCCGCTACAAACAGTTTTGGCAATCCGGACAGGCCGTGAAGACCGTAGCGGAAGCCGAAGCCATGGAAAAACAGGACTAGCAGCACTGCGATTCCACGTATCGTGTCCAATTCCGGCATGCGCGGCCGAAGCAGACCTTCGGACGAAAGCGTGGGCCCCGGTTTCACCGATGGTGATCTCATTGCTGGACTGGCGTCAGCAGAAATTGTCGTCAAATGGCCGCCTATTCTAACGGTACGAGGAGCATTGTAACTGGCTTTTCGTGGCCAGAGAATGACACACGCTGGCATCTTCAATCCCGCCAGCGGTGGGTTCAGGCTAATATGGTGCGCAACCTATGTGCGGAATCGTGGGCATGGTCGCGCGGGACGCTTCTGTCGCCCCTGACGTGCTGGAACGTGCGACACAATCGCTGGCGCATCGAGGACCCGACGATTCTGGGACCGTCATCCTTCGAGAAACTACGCCGGAACCGCTCGAAATCGGTCTCGGTAATCGACGACTCGCGATTCTGGATCTCTCGCCACTCGGGCATCAACCGATGCAGGATCCCGAGACCGGCAACTGGATCACGTTCAACGGCGAGATCTACAACTTTCGCGAAGTTCGGCGGAAATTGGAACAGGGCGGCGTGGAATTCCGCAGCCACTCCGATACCGAAGTGCTGCTTAAGGCCTACGGACACTGGAGTGAACGCTGTCTCGACGAACTGCGCGGCATGTTTGCCTTCGCCATCTGGGACGCGAAACGGCATCGTCTGTTCCTGGCCCGCGATCCCATGGGCATCAAGCCGCTCTACTATGCATCGGCGGGCCCATTCTTCCTTTTTGCTTCCGAGGTCCGCACGCTGCTGGGTACAGGTCTGGTGCCGCGCTGCCTCAGTCGCGCTGGCCTGGTCAATTACCTGAGCTTTGGTTCGCTGTACGATCCGATCACGTTAATAGCAGGGATTTCCGCGCTGCGTGCTGGCCACTATCTCATGTGGGAGAGGGGCGGCGTCCGCGAAGTGATGTATTGGGATCTGGCGCCGCATGGAGAAAGGAAACGTGCTGCTCAAAAAAATGAGCACGCCACCGAATCCGAGCGCAGGCAGTTAGTGAAAGATTTGCACGCCACGCTGGATGAAGTCGTTCGCATGCAGATGGTCAGCGATGTTCCGGTTGGCGTGTTCCTTTCCGGGGGCATCGATTCCAGCAGTCTGGTGGGAATTCTGGGACGCGCTGGGACTCGCGTGAACACCCTTTCAATTGTTTTCCGCGAGGCGGATTTTAGTGAAGCCAAATACTCTCGGGCTGTTGCGCAAGCCTTTGGGGCCGACCACCAGGAGATCCTGGTCTCACAAAACGACGTGCTCGATGCCATTCCGTACGCGCTGCAGGCCATGGATCTGCCCACGATCGACGGTCTCAATACCTATCTTATCTCGCGGCAGACACGCGCGGCCGGAATCAAAGTCGCGCTATCCGGGCTGGGCGGGGACGAACTGTTCGCTGGCTACTCCAGCTTCCAGACGGTGCCACGGATGGAGCGATTCGCGCGTTCGTGGAAGTATCTACCATCACCTGTGCGCCGCAGTGTGGCCGCTGGCTTTGCTTTGTTCAGCTCGAATACGGACCAGAATCGAAAATTGGCGGAACTCGTGCGCGGGGATAAAGGATTGCCGCATCCTTATTTTGTTTCGCGCATGCTGTTCATGCCACGCCAGCGGGAATCGCTTTTTGTTAGTCACGACGGTCAGGCGATGGAGCGTGCTGCCGTTGCGCTAGAAGACAGCTTGGCGCGAACTCACAGTCTCGATCCCATAAACCGGGTTTCGTATCTCGAATCGCGCAATTACATGCAGAATACCCTGCTTCGGGATTCGGATGTGATGAGCATGGCGCATGGCTTGGAGCTGAGAGTTCCGCTCATCGATCATCGTCTGGCTGAAAAGTTGTTCGCTTTGCCCGGGAGCTGGAAACTGAGCAAAAGCACGCCGAAGCCCTTGCTGGTCGGAGCCTTGCACGGCGCTCTGCCGGACGAGGTGGTGCACCGGCCCAAGCGCGGATTCACCTTGCCTTTTGAGCGGTGGTTACGCGAGCAACTGAAATCTGAAGTGGAAAAGACGCTGCGCAGAGGCGCCGACGGGCGGCTGGCTGCGGTGCTGGATACTAAGGCGGTGCAGCAGGTTTGGGGAGATTTCCTGAATGGTCGCACTTCCTGGTCCCGACCCTGGTCGCTTTACGTGCTGGAGCGCTGGTGTGAGCTGAATTCGGTAACTGTCGGGAACTGAAGATTCATGGGTTTCCCGTCCTGCGATCGATGCACCGCTGGACATGCACCTCTGGCCGAGGACCCAAGTTGATTACCTGCTTCTGGCCAGTTAAGCTTGTGATAGCTTTCAAATTACTCGATATTCTCTAAGTTTGGCTGGTGCTAGGGCCCTCGTGTCTTCGACTCCCAAGCCGGGAATCCACATTGCGTGGAAGACGGTAACGTACCGCAGCGTGGCGCTGCTGATATTAGCGGGGGTCGTTGTATTTTCCGTCGGCCTGCGGTTGGCGTTCCCGCAATTCACCGAAAGTGGGGTGAAGGCAGCCAGTAACCTCACCACAAGTCTGCTGGAGAAGGTTGCTGGAGCGGCCGGAAGTCCCGCGAAATCCGGTGTCATGAACTCGCAGCAGGCGCACATCACTGCGCTCGATGGCACGGTTCGGGTGAAGAAGTCGAACAGCAATAGCTGGGTGGCAGCCGACTATAACGTGCCTTTGGAAAAGGGTGATGTAGTTCAGACCGGCTCCGAAGGCATGGCCAAAATCGTTTTCAATGATGGCACTAATTACACCGTAAAGCAGGATTCCCTGATCGTAATCGAGGAAAATTCGGCCAATGAGCAACAGCAGACCAGCGTGTCAGTGGCGGTGAGCACGGGCACGGTCGATTTGGCCACTGCGACCTATTCGCAAGGTTCCAGATCGCAGGTGGTGGTGGCGGGGGCAACGGCTTCTCTGGCCCCAGATAGTGCCGCCATGGTACGCAACGATCCCAAGAGCGATAAGCACGAAATCCTGATGAAGAAAGGATCGAGCGAGGTCGCGCGCAACGGGGAAGTGGTGCATTTGGCGGACTGGGAAAAAGTCGGCTTCCAGGCGCAGTCTCCGCATATGGACAAAGTGAAGGAGATCGGGCCACCGACGCCGATATCTCCGGCCAACATGATGCCGATTTTCATCTCTGGGGAAGCTAAGCCGATCGAATTTTCGTGGAGTCCAATGGCCAACGCGGTGGGATACCGCCTTCGCATTTCGCGGAACCCCTATTTTTCGTCGACCATCGCCGACCAAAAGGTGAATACCGCCGACGTGATTGTTTCAGGGCTGCCCGAAGGAGCGTATTACTGGGTGGTCCAGTCCTACGATGCCGACGGTAAAGTGTCTTTGGAGAGCGAGAAGAACCGCTTCACTGTGATCCCCAAGGGTAAGGACACAGCTGCGATCGATCTGCAGCTGGATCCCTTCATTCAGCACGGGCATGTGCTGGAGTTAACCGGGAAGACCGAAGTGGGCGCCCGGGTGATGGTAAATGGCCGCGAAGTCCCAGTAATCAGCACGGATGGCAGCTTTCACTACTTCACTCCACCCATGCCTCTGGGGGAGAGCACCATCACCATCACAGCACAAAATGCCAAGGGCGGGGTAAATACGCTGCAGAAGAAGATCGTGATTCAGTAACGCGAGCAGAGCGGCGAGACGCTCCTGAGGTGCTGGAACTTTCGTTTGCGGTAGAAATGGGGAATATCCCATAGAATTGTGGGTAGCCGCCCCCCGCGTTTACTTAGAATGACCGGGCAACGCCTGGGAATGACAGCAGTTTAAAGATCTTAAAGAGAGAAGCTTCGGGCATGTCATCGAACGGCTTTCACTCCAGCGCAACGCGCTTGCACAACCTGAGGTCGCTGTTCAGCATTTTTTCCAGCGACCTTGCCATCGACCTGGGCACGGCCAACACGCTGGTGTACGCGCGCGGCAAGGGCATCGTGGTCAACGAACCATCCATCGTAGCTATCAACAAGAACACTGGAGAAGTCGAGGCCGTGGGCAAAGAGGCCAAAGAGATGCTCGGCCGGACGCCGGGGAACATTGTCGCCATCAAGCCCATGAAAGATGGCGTGATCGCCGACTTCAAAGTCACCGAGAAGATGCTGAACTACTTCATCCAGAAGGCACATAACCGCAAGATGCTGGTGCATCCGCGCATCGTGATTGGCGTGCCTTCGGAGATTACGCAGGTAGAAAAGCGGGCGGTCATGGACTCGGCTTATCGCGCCAAGGCCAGCGAAGTTTATCTGGTTGAGCAAGCCATGGTCGCGGCCATCGGCGCCGGATTGCCCATCACCGAGCCCAGCGGCAATATGGTGGTGGATATCGGCGGCGGCACCACCGACATTGCAGTGATTTCGCTCAGCGGCATCGTCTATTCTCGCTCCGTTCGCATGGCGGGCAACCAGATGGACGAGGCCATCATGAACTACCTCAAGCGCAAATATAACCTGCTGATTGGAGAGCGAACTGCCGAGCAGATCAAGATCGAGATTGGATCCGCTTATCCACTCGACAAACCGCTGACCATGGAGATCAAGGGCCGCAATCTGATCGAAGGCGTGCCCAAGACCATCACCGTTGATGACAGTGAAGTTCGCGAAGCTCTTAGTGAATGCGTATCCACCATCATGAACGCGGTGCGCGTGGCCTTGGAGCGCACGCCCCCGGAGCTGTCGGCTGACATCAGCGACCGTGGCATTGTGTTGACCGGTGGAGGCGCGCTGTTGAAGAATCTGGATAAGCGCATCCGCGAGGAAACAGGCTTGCCGGTATCCATCGCTGATGACCCGTTGTGCAGCGTCGTGCTGGGCACGGGCAAAATGCTGAGCGATTTCAAGCTGCTTCGGAAGATTTCGATCGAGTAGCGCAATCTCCTTCGTGCACCTTCGTGTTCCTTCGTGGTTGAAAAATCAAAAACAGAAAACCACGAAGGGCACGAAGGTACACTAAGGAAAGCCCGCCATGGAAACCCTGATTACCCGCTATCGCAACGTCACCATCCTGGCGGCAGTTCTGTTCGCCCAAGTGCTCGGGCTGGCGGTGCAGGTCAAGCGCTCCTCCGAAAATGAATCCAGTCGCCTGATTCGAATCTGGGCTATCAGTGTTGTGACGCCGCTGGAGAAAGCCATCGTCGGAATGCAGCATGGCGTGGGGAACCTGTGGCACGGCTATGTTTACCTGCGCGGAGTGCGGCAGGAAAACCGCGATCTGAAAGCGGAGATCGAAAAGCTTCGCCTGGAAGAGGTGCGGTTGAACCAAGATGCGGAGCAGGGGCGCAGGCTACAGTCGCTGCTCGGGTTCAAGGAACAGTACATCTCCCGGACGGTAGCCGCGCAGGTGATTGGCTCCAGCGGCAGCGAACAGTTACGCTCGGTCTACATCGACAAGGGTTCACACGACGGAATCGACAAAGATATGGCGGTCATAACCGCCGATGGAGTCGTAGGCAAAGTGCTGCGCGTTTTCAATTCCACATCCCAGGTGTTGCTGATCAACGACCAGAGCAGTGGCGTGGGAGCGATCGTTGAGAAATCGAGATTGCAGGGAGTGTTGCGGGGCACGCCCGTGGGTGAAGTGGTGCTGGAAAAAGTTATGGCCGATGAGCAGGTGCAATCCGGCGATAAAGTATTAACCAGCGGCGGCGACCAGATTTTTCCTAAGGGCCTGCCGGTAGGCGTCGTTACTAAGGTCACGAAGGGCAATGAACTGTTTCTTAACATTCGCATCCGGCCATTTACCAATCTCAGCCGGCTGGAAGAAGTGCTGGTGATCACGCAAAAGGCAGAAAAAGCTCCTGCTGTGACTGAAGCTGGGCCGACGCGTGCCGTGGATGTCTTGTCGCAGCGGCTGCCGTCTGTGCCGGACAAGCCGCCAGAGGTGCCAAAAAAGCCGGTCGCAGCAACTGACAAAGAAACCAATCAGGCAACGGCAAAACCCAACAGGCCCGAGGTAGCGGGAACCACAACCAAGCCATCCGGAACGCCGAAACCGGCGGCTAACGTTGGTTCCGCACCAAAGGCTGCTGCCGCACCGGTCACGGTGAAACCAGCGACCACGTCGAAACCTGAACCCATCACCATAAACGTCTCGCAGCCGACGGCCAAACCTCAGCCCACGGCGCCCGAGCAAAATCCGGAGACACCCCCCGAACCCACGCCGACGGAGGAGAAGCCTCACTAACGTGCCCGTCATTACCTACACCTCGCAGGAACAGATTGAGGTTTACCGGTTCAGCATTCCGGTTGCGATTGGGGTGCCTTTGATCGCGCTGGTGGCGCAGGCATTTCTGCCGCGTTGGTTGCCATTCCTAACCATTTTTAACTTGCCATTCCTGGTAGTAATTTTCTTCGCCGTGGCCCGCCGCAACCCGATTTCAGGACTGCTAACCGGCGGCGCGATTGGCGCCCTGCAGGATGCATTGGGTGGGCAATACATTGGCATGTATGGCATCGCCCAGACGGTGGTGGGCTATGGCGCTTCTTCGCTGGGTGTGAAGTTAGATGTAGAAAATGCGGGCGCCCGCTTCCTGGTGACCTTGTTCTTCTATGTGACCCACGAAGTGGTTTACTTCACCGTGGCGCGAGGACTGGTCGGGATGACGCTGCAGTGGAGCTGGATGCGCGAGCTGGGCTCGGCCCTGGCCAACGCGATCTTAGCCGTGTTCCTGTTTGCCTTGCTGGATCGGTTCAAGCGGAGAACGTAAGCGCGGGCGTCAGACCTCGGACCTCAGACCTCGGATCTCAGACCCGCGGACCGCAGACCGCAGACCGCAGGCTTCGGCCTCAGCCTTTAATTCTCAATCGCACGCTCCAACGAGTCAGAGTCTGACGCCTGAGGTCCGAAGTCCGAGGACTGAATTGAGGTCCGAAGGCTGTGCCCTTCGGTCACTCGAAACAACATCCCATTCCAGCAACTGACCGGGTTACAATTAGTTAGCTTCCCGAAAGGATTTGATTTCCGGCATTGGGACTCCCTACGTGGTGGTGTCACCACTTCGACCTGAAGCCTGAAGCCTGACGCCCGATGTTTGGACGCGACGAAAAAGTTTCCTCCACACGCTTGACGACGGTGCAATACATCATCCTCGTCATTTTCCTTGTGCTGGCTTACGGGCTGTGGCGCCTCCAGGTGGTGCAGAGCGAGTTCTACGCGGCACTGGCCGAAAAGAACAAGACGCGGGAAGTTCCTATCCTAGCGCCACGCGGCAAGATTCTGGACCGTGAAGGCCGCACGATCGTCGATAACTATCCCTCGTTCACAGCCTTGTTGCTGCGCGATTCCTCGCGCGACCTTTCGGCAGACGCCGATCTGATTGCCGAAGGCTTGCACATGGATGCCAAAGAGGTACGCGAGCGCGTCCGAAAATTCTCCACGGTGGCCCAGTATCAGCCGATTTATCTCAAGGAAGACATCACACCCGATGAGCTGGCTTTCATCGAGTCTCACCGCAACGAGTTGCCCGAACTCGATACCATCATGGCGCACCGGAGGCTCTATCCCCGCAACGGTTTCATGGCGCACCTGGTCGGGTACGTGGGCGAAGTCAGCGAGCAGATGTTGAACCAGCCGCGATGGGAACTCTACAATCCGGGTGACGTAGTGGGTCAATCCGGCGTTGAACTGGAGTACAACCCGATTTTGATGGGAAAAAACGGTTCACGGCAGGTGTTGGTAAACAGCCGTGGCAAGGAGATGGGAGAGCTGCAGGAGAAGCCTGCTGTGCCCGGCAGGCAGTTGAAGCTAACCATCGATATCGATTTGCAGATTGCCGCCGAGCAGGCTCTGGAGGCAAGGAATGGCGCGATTGTCGCTATGGATCCAAGGACGGGCGAAATTCTGGCCATGGTCAGCCGTCCGGTCTTCGACCCCAACGATTTTGCCGTGCGCATTCGACGGGGCGAATGGGCGAAGCTGGTCAACGATGAAGACCACCCGCTGCTAAATAAGGCCATCCAGGCCCAACTTGCTCCCGGAGTCAGTCTTCAAAATCATCATGGCAACAGCGGGCCTGCAGGAAGGCATCGCGCAGGACATGCACGTGACCTGCAATGGCGGTGCCTCGTTTTACGGACGCTACTTCAAGTGCTGGGTGGTGGCCGAGCACCGTGTGCATGGCGTCGTCGGCATTACCAAAGCCATCTACCAATCCTGCGATGTGTTCTTCTATACGCTAGCTGAAAAGCTCGGTATCGAGCGGATCGCGAAGTACGCGACCATGTTCGGGCTGGGACAAAAGACAGGCATTGACCTGCCGCAAGAAGTCAGCGGTGTGATGCCGTCGGAAGAATGGAAAATCCGCAACTTCAAACAGAAGTGGTATGCCGGGGAAACCATCTCGGTGGGAATCGGCCAGGGTGCGGTGGCGGCGACTCCCATCCAGTTAGCGCGTGCCATAGGTGCGATCGCCAGCGGCGGCATGCTGCGGCGGCCTCATGTGGCGTTTCCCAACGAAATGCCACCACATGTCATTCCGGCCGCCGACGTAGCAGACGAAGTTAAAATTCCTATCGATCCCAAGAACTGGGAGATTATTACCGATGCTATGGCGGACGTGGTAAACCCAGGCGGAACGGCTGCTCTCTCGCATTTGCAGGGTATCGATTTTGCCGGGAAGACTGGGAGCGCCCAGACAATTAGCAATGTGCTGAAAGCAAAAATGGGGGCTGCTGGCAAATCGAAATTTAAGGATAACGGCTGGTTTGCCGGGGTCGAGCCGCGCCGCAATCCGGAGATCGTTGTTTGCGTTCTTCTGGAAGAAGGCGAGCATGGCTATCTGGCGGCGCGCACTGCGGCTCAGGTGATCAAAGCTTATGTCGAGAAGCAGCGGCGACAGCCCAGCAAGATGGCGCAAGCGGGAGATCACGTCGAAGTGGGCGCGGTCTGGAACGCTCCCGATGCAGATCAGGACCAAACCCTCCGCGGAGGGCATTTTGTTTTGCCAGTGCCGAAAAAGAGGTTGCCGCTAGCGACGGCGGCGCCGGGAGTGGAGTAAACGTGTTAGTTTTCATCGCGAGTGGTTTCCCACTGCATTTGTTAGCGGGTAGGGGTCCTTCGACTGCGCGAGATCACTTGCCAGCGAGCGATCTCGCGCAGCTCAGGATGACAACTTGGATGGCAACTTGTTAGAGCGACTAACGACCAAGACTGATTTCATGTCTAGATATATTTCATTTCACGATTTCGATTGGCTGCTATTGATCTTCGTGCTGCTGATTTGTGGGCTGGGCGTGATGGAGATCCATAGCGCCACCGTGCACACCAAGTTCGCGGGTGCGCACATCAAGCAGATTTATTGGATCATCGGCGGGATCGGCGGTATGTTCGCGGTAAGTCTGCTCAACTATCAACTCCTTCTGGATCGCGTGCACTGGATCTACCTGGCGGCCATCGCTTCACTGATGGTGGTGCTGATCTTTGGGCAGAAATATCTTGGGGCGCGGCGCTGGGTCAAGATGCCCGGGAGGCGGACACTTCCAGCCTTCGGAGTGGGTAAAGTTGATTCTGATCCTCGCCATGGCAAAGTTTCTCGCCGACTTGCATCAGAAGGAGCTTTCCTGGACAGACTTCCTCAAAGCCGGGGCAATGGTGGGGATCCCAATGCTGATGGTATTGGCGCAGCCGGATCTAGGAACCGCTCTTACGTACATGCCGATCGCCATCATGGGCTTGTTCCTGGGAGGGGTACGGCTGAAGCAGGCGATGATCGTGATTTTGGCGGGGGCGTTGTTGATGCCGCTGGCCTGGCACGTTTTGAAGCCTTACCAGCGTGATCGTCTGACAAGTTTCATGCATCCGGATGCCGACAGCCAGGGTAAGGGTTACCAGGTGAACCAATCCCTGATTGCGGTAGGCTCTGGCGGAATTTGGGGAAGTTCGGAGGGTTCGCAGACCCACTTGGCTTTCCTGCCGGTTCCGCAAACGGACTTTATTTTCGCTGCTTTTGCCGAGGAACACGGATTTGTGGGCGCGTTGGGAGTGTTGCTGTTATACTTTATAGTGCTGATGCGATTGACCCAGAATGCGCAAACGGCACCCGACCGTGCCGGCACATTCGTGGTGATGGGCGTGGTGGCTGTGCTTAGCTTTCACATCCTGGTCAACGTCGGCATGGTGGTCGGTTTTATGCCGGTCACCGGAATACCCCTGCCGCTGATGAGTTATGGCGGGTCTTCCGTCCTGTTTATGTTTTTGGCGCTGGGCATTGTAATGAATGTCAGGATGCGCCGTTTTGTGAACTGAAGCGGGAAGAAGAAGGCAGGGTGAGTTTTCCGCGCAAGCCATGCGCGGCCTGAAAAGATTACGATCGCCCTCGCGTAAAGAGGGCACTCACCGGCTGGAAGCAGTTCGAAGCCGGGCAGGATTGAAGCTAAAGCGTATACCAGGCCGGTAACGGCCCCCTCTGATCTTGAGAGATCTCGAGAGAGCGGTCACAAACCTGGCGAAGCGCGAATGCGATAAGTGCGAAAGATTCCCACGCTTATGCTACGGATTCGGTTCCGGAGACAACTCCGAGGCCCAGGCCGTGCCCTGTTCGGGCCGGCCATCGCACCGCTCTATCCTCCCTGCCTTCTTTTGCCTTCCCGCCCGGTGATTCCTACGGCCGTGTAATCGGCCGAGGACCGGAGTTAGCATGACAAAAGAATTATTTGTGTCTTCCACACCCCATGAAACTAAGGTGGGCATGGTTGAAGACGATCTGCTCGCTGAAATCTACCTCGAACGCGAAAACGAATACACCCTCGCAGGTTCCATCTATAAGGGACGCGTGACCAGGGTCCTGCCTGGGATGCAGTCGGCCTTCGTGGACATCGGCCTGGAGCGGGACGCCTTTCTCTACGTTTCCGACTTCATGGAATTAGAAGACGCAGACGAGATTGAGGAAGTTCCTACCCATCGTCCAACTCAAGCGCAAGTCTATCAACCGCAGTTTCGGACGGAAGACCAACCTGCGTTGACCGAATCGCAAACGCCGACTGAGGTGACGGAACCACGCATTAGTGAAGAACAGGGTTTTCGTCCGGCGGCGGAAAACGGCGAGCGACTCAGTGCCGGCGAGGCTAGATCCAGCGAACCGAAGGATGATCGAGGCGGATTTCGCGGTCGCCGCCGTCGTCGTGGCCGTCGCGGCGAGCGCTTCCCTGAATCCAAGTTCGCTCGCCCGGCGGGTGAGCTGGCACGAGAGGCGCCTCGGCCCGAGCCGCCAAACCGTCCCGAGCGAGGCGATCGCATAGGGCGAACGCCGCGAGCTGAGTACGGCCCGCCACCGGGCTATCAGCCTATGATTTTGCCGGGAGAGTCCATCTCCAAGTATCAGCGCCTGAGTCAGGCTCAACCCGCAAGGCAGTCTATGCGGACGACCGTTTCGGAGGACAGTCGCGCGGCAGCGGCATCTGCCATCGCCGGCAGCTTCCCTGAGGATGAACCGCTCTTCGCGAATTCTCAGCCGCAGCCGGAGAAGCGCGTCGAATCACAACTCCAGCATGATGTGCAGCCTCCGAAAGTTGAATCGCCGGAGTGGCACCGCGAGCAGCAGGCGCTGCACCAGAAGAATGTGGGCGCAGTTTTCGGCAGGGAAACCAAAGAAGGGGCAAACGAAGAAGAAAACGACTCAAGCGACAAACTGACTGTAATTTCTGAGCACTCCGATCGCGCTGCGTCCGCTGCAGCTATTCCCTCAGGCACGATGGAAGAGGAGGAGATCGAAGAAGAAGAGGCCGACCTCGCGCATTACGTCGAAGAGCTCGAAGAGGACGCCGCCTTCGAAGAACTCGAAGAAGAAACGCACGCCGCCGGGGACTATCAGGAACAAGGGCGCGAAATCGCTGCCTCGGTAGAGCCAGTCCGGGAAGCGGAGCCAGAAATCACAGGAATACTGGCGACCGGCGCTGCGGCCGAAGTGGTGGCCGACGAAGCTGGTACGGAAGAAGAGGAAGAGGCAGAAGAGGCGGAACTCGACGAAGCCCAAGCCGAGGCCGAAGCTGTGCTCGACGCCGAAGCTCGCGGAAACGGGAGCGTGGAGGCCAGCGCCGAAGTACGGGCTCCGGCCGCGACCGCACCCTATACGCAGCGGGCGCAGCGTCCGGCCTTCGATCGGCGGAGTCAGCGCGGCCGCCGTGGTGGACGCCGCTTCCGGCGCAACGAACCCCACAATGTCCCGCAAATCAGCGACCTGCTCAAGGAAGGCCAGGAAATTCTGGTGCAGATCGCCAAGGAGCCAATCGGGAAGAAAGGCGCTCGCATCACCAGCCACATTGCGCTTCCGGGCCGCTTCCTGGTGTATCTGCCAACGGTCAACCACACCGGCGTGTCGCGCAAAATTTCTTCCGAGGAAGAGCGCCAGCGGCTGAAGCGAATCATTCAAAGCGAACGAGAGAACGGTCACGGCGGATTCATCGTGCGCACCGCCGCACAGGGCGCGGAAGAGGAAGATCTACGCGCCGATATCCGTTTCCTCAAGGGTCTTTGGAGTGAGATCAAGAGCCGCGCTGACAGCGGCAAGAGCCCGGCGCTGATCTATCACGATCTGAACGTGGTTGAGCGCGTGCTGCGCGACCAGGTTACGTCCGACTTCACCGCCATCTGGGTCGACACCACCGAGGAGTATGAACGAATCCTGCGCTTCGCCAATCGTTTCCAGCCCGCGCTGGTCAAGCGAGTGAAACTCTACACCAAGGAAACGCCGCTGTTCGATCAGTTCGGACTAAGCGAGGAGATCAACAAAGCGCTGAAGTCGAAAGTCTGGCTGAAGAGTGGAGGATACATCGTCATTAACCAGACCGAAGCGCTGGTTGCGATCGACGTCAATACCGGCAAGTACGTCGGCAAGACCGCCCGGCTGGAAGACACCATCGTCAAGACCAATGTGGATGCCATCAAGGAGATCGTTCGCCAGATTCGCCTGCGCGATCTGGGCGGAATTATCATCATTGACTTCATCGACATGGACGAGCGACGCAACCGTCAGAAAGTGATGCAGGCATTAGAAGAGGCCCTGCGTGCGGATCGCGCGCCGTCGAAGGTTCTGCAGTTTAACGACTTTGGACTAGTCGCCATCACTCGCAAACGCGTGAAGCAGTCCCTCGAGCGCACTATCGGGACGCCGTGTCCATACTGCCAGTCGACCGGGTTCGTGAAGTCAGTGACCACGGTGTGCAACGAAATCTATCTTGAGATGCGCAAGCTCGCCAAGCATCTGGAGCACGCCGACGTGATGCTGCGGGTGAATCCTGAAGTGGCTAAAGCGCTCAAAGCCAATAACGGCCGCGCTCTGACCGAGATGGAAGAGCTGACCAAAAAAACGGTGATCGTAAAGAGCGATCCTGCTCTGCATCAGGAGCAGTTCGACGTCAACTGAGCTTATGTTTGCTGATGGCCTTACTTTTGGCGACCCACAGACGCCTTAGGTCAGTGCAGCGAAACCAAGCCGGGTCCGCCCAGGGCCCGGCTTTCCTGTCTCTAGCAGGCATCCTGCCTCTCCGAATCGACATCTACCGTTGGCCGGGATCTCCAGATAGAGATTCCCGTAGCGGATGGTTGTGGTTCGATTGCAAGACAAAGATGCGACGGAGGCATCGCCCATGAAACTAATCAGAGTCGTCGGCATAGCCGCTCTGTTTTTGTTTTTCGGAACTGCGGTTCCCATCTATGCCCAGCAGGAGCAGCCGGTAGCAGACAAGCCAGCGCAGCAAGAGGATAACGCTAAGCCGGGAAAGCAAGAAGAGGCTAAGCCCGGAAAGCAGAGAAGAACAAGGCCAAGCCGGGAAAGCAGGAAAAGGCCAAGCCGGGAAAGCAGGAAGAACAAGCCAAGCCGGGAAAGCAAGAAGAGCAGGCCAAGCCGCGGAAAGCAGGAGGAACAGGCCAGGCCGGTCCAGAATAATCAGGGCGAACGGCAAATGCAGGGCCGGGGCGGAAAAGGTGGGCGGATCCCGGATGACAAGTTCCGGGCGCAGTTTGGCCGTGAGCACAGGTTCCGCATGAGCCGTCCAACCATAGTCGAAGGACAGCCGCGCTTTCAGTACGGCGGGTATTGGTTCGTGATAGTTGATCCGTGGCCGGCTGAGTGGTTATACACCGATGAGTGTTATATCGACTACGTGGATGATCAGTATTATCTGTTTGACGTATTGCATCCCGGTGTCGGCATTGTAGTCACTGTCGTGATGTAGACGCCTAGTTGGACATACCCCTCATAGTGTGGCTGGCGGATCTGTTACCAGCCACACCTTTTTTCTCGAAAACCTCTACTGCGGTGTGCAGTCGACAGCCGGAGGCTGGGCTTGCCCAACCGGAGTGTTCAGTGATGGCGAATGGTTGAAGTCAAACAGATCTTCAAGCGGGTTCGCATGTTGGTCGCGGAAGGTGAGATGCAACGGGGGCTGGCCGTTGGACGCCAAGAAGCGCCTCTCGATGAAGGCCAGGATCGAGGTGTGATCACCCGGCATGTGGGAAACATAATGCGGCTTAGAGAACGGTGAAATAGCCAGGAACGGGACGCGGATGCCCATCTGATTGAAGTTGGCGCATTGCGCTGGATACGGCCCGGTCGGGTTCAACGCCAGGGCAGGGCAGAGCAACTCGGCATCCTTTACGCTAGTGTCATTGACGCTGAAGGGATTAGCGGAGCACTCCGCGCCGCCACCGGGCTGTTGGCTCGCAGGTGGGTTCGAGAGATCGGCGCATTGTCCGGGTGCGATTCCGTCCGGCGTCAGGGCGCCACCCTGATGGGCGCGGGGCGGTGTGACGTGGTCGTAGAAGCCGCCGTGCTCGTCATACATCACGAAGATGACGGAATCTTGCCAGCTTGAACTGTTGCGAACGGCGTTGATCACCTGAGAAACAAATGCCTGGCCGCGTTGGATGTCGGTGGGCGGATGTTCGTCGTTTTCAGCCGCTTTGCCCGTCAAACCAAAATTGGGATCCACAAACGAGACCTGAGGGAGAGTTCCGGTCGCGACCTGGGCAAAAAAGAAAGGTAAGGGCAGAAGATGCGGGTCAAACGGTCCTGAGGGCGGAACGAACAGCCGGAAAGTGGCGGCTTGCGGGGCGTCTTGAAAATAGTCGGCCCAGGTGACGTTGTTCTGGTCGAGCAAGTCCAAAATTGTGCCGGTTATCGGCTTGTACCCGCCCGGTGGCGGGAACGTGTCATTAGTCGTCAGATGGCCGAACGACGTCGCCGCCAGCAAATAGGACCGGTTGGGAAACGTTGGCCCGGGCACCGAGGCGAAATACCGGTCGTCGATGGCAAAGTTCTGGGCTAGACCGTAGTAGAACGGCAACTCAGTTTGGTTGTAGAAAGCCATGGTTTGATCTTCCGTCGGGTTCTCGACACCGCCGTCGAGCTGCTCAGTCAGGTCGTTCACCCGCACGAAGCCGTCGTTCAGGCCGGTGAGCGTTCGGTTGGGATTCAGGAAGTTGAGCTCAAGGTGAGTGTAGAACCAGGAATGGTCGAGATCGGGCAACACGCATCGGCGCGAGTCGTGGAAGGCAAACACTGTGCTGCCATCTTCGTCCAGATTTGAGTTGGAGCAAGTGCAAATTGCCGCTTCCGTCGACGGTACATGTCAAGCCGTCGACACAGGCGTGGTCGGTCTTCGCACAAGCGCCGTTCCCGTTGTGATAAGGACTGCCGGGAGCATAAGCCAGCGCGCCGAAGTAATTGTCGAAAGAATGGTTCTCCTGCATCAAGACGATGATGTGATTGACTTTTTGAATGTTGCCGTCGGCAAAGGCCGGTTTCGGCCCAATCGTTGCGAGCATGAACGGCAGAATCAGTGCTGTATGCCGAATCCTGAACAGTCGCATAAGCTGGCTCCTTTTTGATTTCTATCAATGGGAAATGCGGATTGTCTGCAGTACGACTGCAAGCGATTAAATCGGAGCTCGGCTGCGGGAATGCCATCGCCGGATTAAATTTCCATGAAAATTCCGTGACAGCGAGTTTGCAGATTTGGACATCCACACGGGCAGGTACCTGTGGCGGCGCCGTTGACACCCCAGTCAACAGGTGGCTATCATTTTCCCTAAGCGATAGGTGAAAGCCGTTCCTGGATAGGAAGATTCCTCGAACGTAACGGTAAGTCTCAGTCTGGGGAGAAGCCCATGATGAACCGTTTCGCTCTTACGATTCCACTTCTTCTTTGCCTGCCACCGTCGGTTCTAGCTCAAACTGCGTCGGTCGCAGGCATAGTGACGGACGTTACCGGTGTCCCCCAAGCATATTGAGCAAGAATTCAAATTTTTCATGCACCTGGGGCCAGGAAACAGCATCTACCTGATGAAGGAGTTGGTGCAGTGCGTAGACTGGTGACATGCGTCATAGCTCTTGTTGCAGCCCTGTCAGTCTTTACCGTTCTGGCAACTCCGGCCTTTGACGAACTACCAAGCACCACCCCTCATTCGGCTCATTTATTTGCGCCCACCGGCGCAGTGATTCTTAACCCACTAGTGCTTGCGGTGATAGGCCAACTGCCGACACGGATTGGCCGCGTCACGGGTAGTACGGATTTGCTTCTGCTCACTTGCACCCGTCTTTGTTAGTCACTTAGTCACTTCCGTTCATTCCCCTCAACTTTATTTCCGGCGATGCGAGGTCTGCGGACCTTGTCTCTTGTGGCGAATCTGGGAAAGGCGATGTCAAACACGATTACTTCCCCCGTAACCGGCGTGTTCTGCGAACCATTCAGCGCGGCCGAGGCCATCCGCACATTGATCGAGAGCGGCTTTGCAGACCACGAAATAGATCTGCTGGGAGTGCTGAGCGGGCGACCGCCGAATCTGATTTGGTTTCTTCGGAACCTGGGCCTTCCCCATGAGCAGGCGGAGTATTGCAACGCGTGCCTCTCGGAGGGCGCTGTCCTAGTAATGGTGCAGACTCCGCCATCCTGCCCATCCAGGAGGCGAAAGATTGCGCTCGAGGTATTGAAACAGCACGGGGGGGTACTGCCATCAAAAGCTGCGAGCGCATCGCGCTTCCGACCCTTGTGAGAACGTGAGTGAGAGGTGTTTTGTGAACAAGAGCAATGGCAGACCGGGATTGCGAATCTCCGAGTTGCTTAGCGCTTGGAAATCCATTCTCCTCGGAAATACACCGATGCTTTCGATTGAGATTACGCGTGAATGCCCCCTTAGCTGCCCGGGTTGTTACGCATATGGGGACAATCATCTCGGGGGAACAGTCACACTACGCGGATTGAGCGATCACCGGGGCGATGCCCTGGTGGACGGCGTGGTACAGCTGGTACGGCGGCATCGGCCGTTGCATGTCTCACTGGTGGGCGGTGAGCCCCTTGTCCGTCACCGTGAACTGAGCCGCATTCTTCCGGCCCTGAGTGAAATGCGCGTGCACACGATGGTCGTGACCAGTGCTGTGATTCCGGTTCCACGCGATTGGATGGAGATCCCGAGGGTGCGGGTTGCGGTTTCGGTCGACGGCCTGGCAGAGCATCATGATGTTCGGCGCAAGCCCGCCACCTACGAACGTATCCTGAAGAACATCGAAGGATGCCGGGTGAATATTCATGGGACAATCACGCGGCCGATGCTTGAGCGGCCGGGGTACCTTGGGGAATACATTGCATTTTGGAGCGAGCGGCCTGAAGTCGTACGTATCTGGATGACTAGAGGCCCTCCGGTGCTTCCCGAGAATGCAAAGGTATTTGGCTAACGGTGTGGCTTGTAGCCATTACTTGCCCACCACCAGCACCACGAAACTATCTGGCAGAATCGCCGGCCGGGGACGCGGCTGGTCCGCAGTGGGGGCGGGACGTGGTCCAAAGTTTGCCGTGACAACAAAAACCTGATGCGTTTTTGAATCGAGGGCGAGAGTGCGCGCGCCTTTTTGCGTGGGGACAGTTTCCGCAACACTGTACTTATCGGGCGACTCCTGACGAATGACGGTCAGGTTGCCATCTCCGCAGGATGCGAATGCCAAGCCAGTCTCCGGATCAAACGCAGTCGCGTCGACTCCTTCACAGATGGGCTGAGTGCTGACGACCTTGCCGCTATCGGCGTCGACGATCGCCATCACTTTGTTGCCGCAACCGGAAAACAAACGGCGGTTCTTGCGATCGATGGCCAGTCCGCTTGGTTCTTCACACCCGGCGAGTGGCCAGCGCGCTTTCACCTCGAGCTTGTTCGGATCCAGAGCAACCAACTCATTCTTGTCTTCGATGTTGACGAAGACGCCGCCCTTTTCATCGCTCACCGCGAACTCAGGCTTACCATCCAGCTTAATGGTGCCCAAGACTGTGCCTTTGGCGGCATCGATGGCGCTGAGATCGTGGCTGTGGCCGTTGAAGGCGAAGACCCGTTTGGTCGCGGGATCATAGAGGATGGCGTCCGGATTGTCCCCGACCTTGATCTTGCCCAGGGGTTTCAGCGTATCCAGTTCGAAGATGGTGACCGTGCCCTCGCGGCCGTTGCTGACGAAGCCGCGGCCCAAATCCGGGGCCAGCGCGATGCCGTGGACGCCGGGAGTGTCGGCGATATCTCCCACCGACTTCCCCGAATCAGCGTCGATTACCATGACGTGCGTTGCCCGGGAGATGTAGAGACGGCGCGAGGCGCTGTCCAGCGTGAGATAGTCCCAGCCCCCTTCCCCACCCAGCTTGTAGGTTTTCACGACGTGATATCCCGTCCCGGCGGCCTGGGCTAAAGCAATCAGGAGTAAGGTAACCAGGGTTACGCGCGCAGTTGTGGCGTACAAGTGCTTCATTTCCATAGCCTCGCTTTTCGAAGGTAATGACGAAAGTACTCGACCGTAACTTTACCTGATTTCCCGCTGAACCTAAACTCCTTGGCATGCATTCCTGGGAGGGAGATCCGCGCCAGAAGGCGACGCCGGACTACGGGTCCGTCGGACCAAGCTCCGACCTGCAGCCCGACCGCTCTCTCGATCCGCGGGCTGGAAGCTGGCGGGTGCTGTTCGCCGTGGCTACGGGAATTCTGCTCGCCATGCCGCTGGCGACCAGCACGGCACGGGGAGCTTGGCGAGGCATCTGGCAATTCCTGTCCTGGCATGCAAAGCCAACGATTTCTCGCACTATAACGTCCGACCGTGATCTCGACCGCCAGGATGCGCAGCAACAGGCGGAGCTTCTGTTGCAACGCGCCGTGAATCGCGATGATGGCGCTACGGATCAAATCACAGCCCGAGCGGAGCGATGGCAAGGAAAGCTGCAGCTCGAGTTCGCAGTTGAACGGTCTAATCACAGCCGCTTTCAATGCCAACGATCTGCATGTGCGCGCCGCAGCCATCGAGGTGGACCTTGCAGCTCTGGGCGTTGCCAAGACATCGGCGAGTGTGGAACATCTGTCACGACAGGCGGAATCAGGGTCGCAATCGCAACGCATCTGGGCGCTGTGGAAGCTTGGGTTGCTGGGTAATCGCGGCATCGAACCCCAGCGTGTAAATCAGATACTAATCAGCCACCTCCGGGATGCAGATCCCGAGGTGCGTCATTGGGCCGTGGAAGGGCTCGCGTATCTGGGTACGGACGACTCCATCGCTCCGTTGCTGCAGGAGTTCCACGACGATCCTTCACCCATGGTGCGGGAGCGGGCCGCCTGCGGCCTGGCGTCTTCTGGCATGTTCACGCCGGAGCAGCGTCGCAGCGTAGTCCCGCAGCTACTCAACTATGCTGATGACGCGTCCCTAGATGCGCAGACCCACGCTTGGGTCTACCACGCGCTGCGTGACATCACCGGCCAGAACCTTGCCGGATGACGCGACCGCGTGGAAAAACTGGTACGGCGCTGACCGCAGGAACTAGTCGAGTCGTTATCGATAGTGCCCAGGAGCTACGCGACTCCGGCACGAAATATAATTCATCCTCTCGCCGTTGACGGCCAACGTTGCAAGTCCGCGCTGGGCTTGCGCCAGAGGTAAGCATTTCCAGCCGAAGTGATTCTGCAAAATCGTGGTTGACTTCGCGACACCGGCTCTGACAACATTCTCGCGACTTTCCATTGCCGCTCGGAGGCTTCCTCCCGCATGGCCCGCGCAATTTTGACGCCTAGTATTCTCGGGCAGTTTGCTCACCTTATTGATCCGGGCAAGCTAGAGTCCGGCCTGTGATGGGTTGGGGAATCCCATCCCAGGTTTCGTTCTCCGCATAATTGGATTTGGGCGCAACGAGCGACTAAGAGGAGTTTTCCATGAAGCTCTCAAGGTTGGTGCTGCTCTCGCTAGCTGTAGTTCTCGCGTCTTCCCCTTCTCCAGCTCAGGATGCCACGGGAAGAGTCATCGGTACAACTTACGACCAGCAGGGAGCAGTAATCCCCGACGTTCGGATCATGGTTACGAACACTGCCACCCGAGAGTCGCGCAAGACAACCACGGACCAGGACGGCTATTTTCAGGTGCTGGCACTTCCCATCGGAAACTACAAAGTCACAGCGGAGCACGAGGGCTTTCGTACCGCGATCAGCGACGAGAACAAGCTGCTTATTAACCAATCGCTGCGAATTGACTCGTCGATGCAGGTGGGGAGCACCAGCCAGAAGATCGAAGTACAGGCGAACGCGCTGCGCCCATCGAGACTGTGGACGCGACTCTGGGTCAATCGGTGAGCGGCCGAACGCTAACCGACATGCCTCTGAATGGCCGGGTACACGCTCGATCTCGCGCTGCTCCAACCCGGCGTGACGGAAAGCAATGACGACAACAACGGGGCAGGGAATTACAGTATTGCGGGCGGGCGATCGGATTCGGTGACCTTCCTGCTCGATGGCGGCCTCAATAATGACTTGCTCGACAACAGCAATCTTCTCGATCCCAATCCTGACGCGATTGCCGAGTTCCGCCTGCTCACCAGCAATTACACCGCGGAGTACGGCCGCAATGGCGGGGGCATCATCAGCGTAGTCACGAAGTCCGGTACCAACCAATTACACGGCAGCCTTTTCGAATTCTTCAGAAACAGAGTGCTGGACGCCAACGACTACTTCAATATCAAAAGGGGATTCCGCGGCTGGACCTCAAACGTAATCAATATGGAGCGACTCTCGGGGGTCCAATCCTCAAAGATCGCATGTTTTTCTTCCTTGCTTATCAAGGGCAAAGGCAGATCCAAGCTGTGCCCGACGTGAGTCCGACTTTCACTCCGCGGGAGTTACAGGGAGACTTCTCGCAATCAGCGACCGATGCCAATGGTAATCCCGCCCCCGATCCCGGGGTAGCTGGGTTCCTGCAGGCAAACCCGTTTTTCCAAGCTGATCCGGCCAAGCAAGCTCAGGCGATTATTGATCAGACCAAGATCAACAGCATTTCCCAGGCTTACATCAATAATGGCTTTATACCGACCTCACCCAACGGTGTGTTTTCCACCAGCCTGGACCAGATTTACAGTGCCGACGAACTGACCAGTAAGTTTGATTTCAACCTCAGCTCCTAAAGACAAAATCGCTGCGACTATTGGTCTGAACCGCGCTGGGAGCCCATTATTCGGCACTGTGAACCCGTTGCCCTACGCCACTGTTCCCGGCTTCCCCAGCAAGACTATAGCCAACTATTACTTCACAAATATCGGTTACACACGCGTGTTTTCACCCACGTTGCTGAACGAGTTCCATTTTGTAACTCATCGCAGCAACTTATCGCGGCCGTCCCCGTAACAGGTCACCTTCCAACTGGTCCTGACCTCGGCATCCAGATTACACCCGACGTTGCCACCGGTCCCGACCAACATATTCTTCGATACCGGCCTTGCAGCTTGGACCTAGTGAGAATGGCCCTACGCGTTTTGTCGAAAATACTTTTTCGTGGACAGACTGCGGTTTCCTGGACGCGAGGAAAACATAATTGGAAGTTCGGGGCCGGATTCTCTCCATATCAGGAAAACCTTAACTTTGACTATTTCACCAATGGCGAGTTTGACTTTGACACGGGCACGACTATTGCCACGGGAAATGCCTATGCCGACTTCATCCTGGGTATTCCGGATGCTTACTTCCAGGGCGCGTTAGCCCCTTCCAACATCCGCAGCAAGAGCACGTATGTCTTTGGCCAAGACGAATGGCATGCAAGCAAGAATCTGGTGTTGACTCTCGGACTTCGTTACGAATACAGCACTCCGAAACTGGACACGCAGGGGCGTACGTTCTCAGTGATTCCGGGAGAACAATCAAAAAGATTCGTCAATGCGCCTTTAGGATTGGTGTTTCCTGGCGACCCGGGTGCCCCCAAGGGTACCAACTTTCCGGACAAGACCAACTTTGCTCCTCGCGTCGGCTTTGCCTGGGACCCGACCGGTAGTGGCAAAACTAGCTTGCGCGGGGGCTTCGGGGTGTTTTACGACATTCTGAAGGGGGAAGACAACTTCCAGTTCAACGGCCAAGCGCCTTTCGTGGGCAGCGCCGGTCTGTTCTTCAATGACTTCTTCGGGTACGACAGCGTCGAACTACATGACCGATCCGTTCGGGGCCGCGGGTGTGGCCAATACGTTTCCTTCGCGACCGCCTGCGTCAAATGTCGATTTCACCCCATTTATTCCGATTAACAGTAGCGGCTTTGTTTACTATGGTGGACCCGCACCTGCGCACACCTTACGTCTACCAATACAACCTGAGCCTACAACGGAATCTTTTTGCAGACACTGTTCTAGAAACCAACTATGTCGGAACCTCAGCGCACGGGCTGACCTCGCTTAAAGACATCAATCCGATGGTGCTTGGGCACCACCAACCGCTGTAGCTCGACTGCGCAGCTTGTATCGGGCTGCTTCGGGCAGCTTCCCGGAATTTCAGAACGTATCGAATGCCAATTATAATGCTCTGGAGGCGAGCCTCACCCGGCAGCCCGAAGAACTCCAAGTTGGGCATAGCCTATTTCACCTTCTCCTACACCTACTCTCACAATCTGGACAATGCATCCGGGCTTCAGGCAACGCAACTATCGGGTTCCCAACATATAGCTCCGGATTTGTTCTATGCTTCGGCAGACAATGACGTCCGGCACCGCATTACTTTCAGCGCAGGCTGGGACTTGCCCTTTCGACCGTGTTTGGGGCGCGGGGCCGAAGCGACTGACCAGGGGTTGGAGCCTCTACCCCATCGTGACCCGGCGTACGGGATTTCCCTTCGATATTGGGGCACGGATTGCCCGATCTAACGCGATCCTTTCAAATCCGGGAACCTCGGGCGCAGGCGATCCGTTACTTTTCCAACGCTGCCGTGGTGGGTCCGATTAGGTACTTTCGATCCAAGCCATCCGCGAACCATCAATGAGATCACCTACGGCACTGATTCCAGCGGCAACTGTCTGATTACGACCACTCCCGTCACCGGCAACTTCTATATTCGACCCTAATAGTTTCTCCAACGTTCCTCTGGAAAACAGACCCGTATTTCGGGGGCACGAATCCGTGCTTTCCGATGGTCGATCCCGTGAGTAATCCCGCACACCGGACCTATGGCTCGTCCACCGCAACACCCTGCGCGGTCCGCACGTTATCAACGTCGATGTCGCCCTCGCCAAAACCACTGCGATTACCGAGCGCGTTAGTCTGGAGTTTCGAGTGGAATACTTCAACGCCCTCAATCATCCCGAGTTCGCGCAACCGACCCTAACCAACAACGCCACCAATATCAATAGTTCGCTGTTTGGACAGATCACGACCACCGGCACTTTCCGAGGCGCAACTCCACGCATCGGCCAACTTGCAGCTAGATTGACCTTCTGAGGGAACGATGGTTGAAGCGCATAGGGCGCACCCATGAGGAGTGTTTGCATTTGTTTGGTTTCGCTGGCGTTATCGTTAGCGGTTCTGGCTGTGGCCCAGACCGGAGCTTCCCCTGCTGACCCGGTTGATCAGTATGTCCGAGCCGAGATGCAGAGGCAGCACATCCCGGGCCTGGCACTCCTGGTGGCTCGTGACGGCAAGATGGTTGAGGCGCAAGGCTTCGGCCTGGCCAATGTCGAGCTGCAAGTTCCGGTCAAACCAGAGACTGTTTTTCAGTCGGGTAGTGTCGGTAAACAATTCACAGCGACTGCGGTGATGATGCTGGTCGAAGAGGGCAAGATCAAGCTCGACGACCCAATCACCATGTATCTAAAAGAAGCGCCACCAAAGTGGAACCAAGTCACTGTGAGCGAATTGCTCAGTCACACTGCTGGCTTCACTGACTATCCCGACAATTTCGATTTCCGCAAAGACTACACAGAAGATGAATTGCTCAAAGTGATAGCCGGCATCCCGCTGGCTTTTCCGCCCGGTACCAAATGGAGCTACAGCAATCTTGGATATGCGACATTGGGCATCTTGATTCACCAGGTCACGGGCAAGTTCTACGGCGACTTTCTGCAAGAGAGAATATTTCAGCCTCTTAGGGATGACGACAACCCGAGTCATGAGTGAAGCCGACATCATTCCCAATCGCGCTGCCGGATACAGGCTGGTGAAAGGCGAACTCAAGAATCAGGAATGGGTGGCGCCGACTGTGAACACAACAGCTGATGGTAGCCTTTATTTCTCGATTCTGGACCTGGCGAAATGGGATGCGGCGCTATATACGGAAAAATTGTTGAAGCGGTCCAGCCTTGAACAGATGTGGACTCCCGCCAAGCTCAACAACGGTCAGCCCAATTCAGGCGACTACGGCTTCGGTTGGTCGATTGGAAACGTCCGAGGCCACCGGGTGCTCGACCACGGCGGCGCCTGGCAGGGCTTCAAGACCCACATCTCTCGCTATGTCGATGACAAACTCACGGTTGTCGTCCTCACGAATCTGGGAGACGCTGAACCCGGCGTCATTACTGAGCATGTCGCTGGCATGTACTTGCCCTCCGGCGGCAATGCGACTACTGGCCGTTAGTCGGCTGGGGGCGTGAGACCTTGACCGAGGGCAAATTCGCGGAACTCCATCCTCCACCCAGGCTTTAATCAGGGATACGCTGGCCGCCATACGGCGGCGCAGGATAACGACGGCTGTGCGCTCGTCGGACAAAGCAATGCTCTGCGCGGTGATCACTTCGAGGTACGTCACCACGCCGCCTTTATATCGGTTGTTGGACAGGTCAAGCGAGTGCTCTGCCGCCGCCACGGCAGCTTGCTGAGTTTTGGATTCGTCCTCGAGAATACGCAGAGCGGCCAGACTGTCTTCGACCTCTTCGAAGGCGGTGAGGATGGTCTGACGATAGTTTGCGACTGATTGGTCGTAAGCTGCCCGAGCCTGTTCGTTGATGGCGCGGCGGCGGCCTACGTCAAAAGCGGTAACCACGGCCGATGCGCCGGCAGTAGCAAAACCGCTTGGACCGGAGAGCCAAGTGGTGATTGAGCCACTCTCGAAGCCTCCGGCTCCTGACAAGGCAATCGCAGGAAAATAGGCCGCTCTCGCTACGCCAATTTGAGCATTCGCCGCAGCCACCCTTCTTTCAGCAGCAGCAATGTCCGGACGTCGCTCCAGCAAATCCGAGGGAAGCCCGGGAGGAATTACAGGTGGCGCGGTATTCCAAGGTGAAAAGGGAATGGCGAAGCTGGACGCCGGTTTGCCGATCAGGACCGCAATCGCGTGTTCATCCGCTGATCTCTGCACTTCGACATCAATCGACTGCGCGCGAGTGGTTTCCAATTGTGTCTGCGCTTGGGCAACGTCAACCGCGGAAGCTACACCGCCTTTGTACCGATTTTGAGTCAGATCCAATGCCTTTTGGAAGGCGTCTACGGTGGAGTTGAGCAACTGCTCTTCCGCATCCAGCGTTCGGAGATCGAAGTAGTCGAGAGCCAACTCCGCATGCAAGCTTAGGTTGAGCGATTCAAGATCGCCGGCGCTGGCCTGCGCATTGGAACGCGCCGCTTCCACGGTACGGCGCACCCGCCCAAAGACATCGGCTTCATAAGATACGTCGACTGGAATTACAAGGTCAGTCGCGTTCGTCTTGGTGGTCGTGAGGACGAACGGCCGGTTTTGCGACAGGTGCTCGCGTGTGCCAGAAACGCCGGCTGTCACCGTGGGGTAGTAGTCGGCCCGGTTAAGACGGACCAGGGCTCGCGCTTGGGCAAACTGGGCCTGCGCCGCTTTCAGATTCTGGTTGGAAACAGTGATCTGTTCTTCCAGCGCGTTCAGTTGGGGATCCTGGAAAATCTCCCACCACGTGCCACGCGCCACTTGATCGCTGGGTTGCGCAGTTTTCCAGTTTGGGGGCTCTTCCTTATAGGTGGGTGGAACCGTCGCTGCGGGTTTCGAGTAGCGAGGTCCCACGGCGCAACCGCTGAGCAGAAAGCAGTCCAAAAATCAGACCTCCGGCCGCAGCCGTCAAAAACCTCACTCCATGCGCGCAGGCCGAGGTCTGAGGCCCGGCGTCCGAAGTCCGCCGCTCTGATCACTTTGTTCCTCTGGGTTGGTGGCGGACTGGGTTGGGGCGGATGGAGCGATCCGTACACTTTGGCCCGACACGATGGAGTCCGGTGGGTTGACGATTACCTTCTCATTGCCAGTCAGGCCGGCTACGACCTCGACTTCGCTTCCAAAATCATGGCCCAGGGTGATGGGCGTCAGTTCGACTTTCTGGCCGTCCCCTACCGTAGCTACTCTGAGTCCTTCCTCGCGGAACAGGAGTGTGTTTACCGGGAGAATGAGATTGGAAGCTGGAGTCGGTAATTTGAGATGCACTTCGGCGTATGCCCCGGTGAACAGAACGCCCGTCGGATTGTTTACCGCAATCTCCACCAGCAACGTACGAGACGCGGGGTCGATCGCATTCGCCGTTCGCACCAACTTGCCAGGGAAGGGCCGCCCCGGGAACTCCGAAAGGATCAAATCCGCCATCATTCCGGGCTTCGCAGCCTGAGAATAGGCTTCGGGAACGTTGACGTAAACCCGCAGCTTGTCCGGTTGCGAAACGTGAAAGAGCTCGCTTCGCGGACCGCTGGCACTACCGGAGTCGATCAAAGCGCCGATATCGGTATTGCGCGCAGTGATTACGCCGTCGAACGGCGCGTAGACTTTCTCAAACGATTGCAGCTCCTCCAGGCGCTTCACATTGGCCTGGGCCGACTGCACGGTCGCGCCCTTGGCGGCGTAGTCTCCGGCGGCATTGTCGGCATCCTGCTTGGAAACCGAATCCGTCTTCAACAGGCCTGCATACCGGTCGGCCGTGATTCGCGAGAGGTTGAGGTTGGCTTCGGCGGTGCCCAAATCGGCCCGCGCCTGCCGGAGTTGTTGGTTTACCTCGGGTGTGTCAATTTCGGCCAGGAGTTGGCCCGCCTTGACGTGACCCCCGATGTCCACATACCAGCGCTTCAGGTATCCGTTGGTGCGGGCATAGATCGGAGCATCCGCAAATGCCTGCACGTTGGCCGGCAGGATGAGTTCCTGGGAGGGAGCGGAACGCTTGGGCTGGATTACGGAAACGCTGGCAACGGCCATGGCCTGAGTTTCCTTGGCCAGCGTGGCCCGTGCCTTCACCCGCGGCAGGATGCCAGAAAGGAACAGGACAGCCACTACCGCGACCGCAGCCAACGCGATCCACCAGTGCCGCGCGCGGTTTCGCCCTCCCGGACTTCCCGACTCCTCATGCGGCGAAACCACTGTTGGCTTGAGCTCGTTCCCCTGATCCACTTTCATAGAAGATTCCGGCATGGCATATAAGTTGAAGTTTCTTAAGAGATTCCCCCAGCTAACGGCCCGATTCAGCTTCTTCCCGCCGCTTTCTCAATCCATGCATGATGCTGAAGAAGACGGGTACGAAGAAGAGCGTGGCGGCTGTCGCGAACAGCAATCCGCCGATGACGGCCCGACCCAGGGGAGCGTTCTCTTCGCCGCCTTCTCCTAAGCCCAGGGCCATTGGAACCATGCCGATAATCATCGCCAGAGCGGTCATCAGGACTGGACGAAAGCGCGTAAACCCAGCCTCCAGGGCGGCCGCGATTGCGTCCTTGCCCTCGGCCATCTGCTCCTTGGCGAAGCTTACCACGAGGATGCTATTGGCTGTGGCCACCCCCATGCACATGATGGATCCTGTAAGCGCCGGCACGCTGAGCGTGGTGTGGCTCACGAACAGGAACCACGCAATCCCCGCCAAGGCCGCCGGCAGGGCTGAGATGATGATGAAGGGATCCAGCCAGGATTGGAAGTTGACCACGATCAGCAGGTAAACCAGAAGGATGGAGAACACCAGACCTCCCACCAGACCGATGTAGGAGGAATGCATGGTCTGGATCTGACCGCGCACGATGATGCGGGAGCCGCGCGGAAGCTCAGTTTCGGCATCCTTGACAATGCGGTCAATGTCTCGCGCCACCCCGCCCAAATCCCGGCCCTGCACCGAGCCGAAGATATCAATGACCGGCGTAATGTCGTAATGAGAGACGACTGCCATGCCGCTACCACGCTGGATCGAGGCCAGGCTGCCCAAAATCTCTGGACGGGCGCCGCTGGTTCCGGTCACGGGAATGTTTTCGAGGTCCTGCAAGGAATCCACGCGGTATTGCGGCGTTTGCGTGGCAATGGAATAACTCACACCATTCTTGGGATTGAGCCAAAACGTAGGAGAGGTCTGGAAGCTTCCGCTGAGAGAGATCAGCAAGTTATTGGCAACATCGCGCTGCGTGAAGCCCACCTGTCCTGCCAGCGTGCGATCCACGTTGATGTGCAGATAAGGCAGATCGAAGCGCTGCTGGATGCGCAAGTCCGCGATACCATTTACGGAAACCAGCCGCTGAAACAGTTTATCGGTGAATTGCCGGTTTTTCTGCAAGTCGTATCCCACCACCTGCACGTCGATCGGAGAAGGAAGGCCGAAGTTCAGGATTTGGCTGACGATATCGGCGGGCAAAAAGGCGAAGCTTACGCCCGGAAATTCGTCGGGCAGCTTGCGCCGCAAATCGCGGACGTACTCTTCCGTGGGACGATGTTTCGGCGACAGGGTCACCAGAATGTCGGCATCAGAGGACCCAATCGGGGCGGAGTTGCTGTAAGAAAGATTAATGCTGCTGTAGGGAAGTCCGATATTGTCGATGATGCTGCCAATCTCGGCGCCCGGAATCTCGTCGTGAATGGATTGTTCGACCAGATCGCAAAGCCGGGCCGTCTCCTCGATCCTGGTTCCGGTGCGGGCGCGTAGATGCAACTTGAACTGCCCGCTATCCACGGATGGGAAAAAATCTTCACCCAGCCAAGGGACCAAAAGGAGGAGCGAACAGATACACACCGCAAAGAACGTGCCCAGAAAAAAGCCCCGATGCTGGAGGCAGACGTCCAGCCACTGATGATAGCGCTCGCGGAAGCGTTCGAAAGCTTCTTCAAACCGAACCTGCAATCGGACCAGCGGGTTACGGCTGGAACCGGGCAGATGTCCCGCTTCCTGCTCGTGGCCTTTCAACAAGTATTTCGCCATGGTTGGCACCAGGGTTCGGGAGAGCAGATAAGAAGCCAGCATGGCGAACACAACGGCTTCGGCCAGCGGAACAAACAAATATCGCGCCACGCCGGCGAGGAAGAACATGGGCACGAATACAATGCAAATCGCGAGCGTAGAAACAAAGGCAGGCACAGCAATCTGCTGCGCGCCGTCCAGAATCGCCCGCTGAATCTCCTTCCCCTGGGCGATGTTGCGGTTGATATTTTCGATCTCCACGGTGGCGTCGTCCACCAGAATGCCAACCGCTAGTGCCAGACCACCCAGGGTCATGATGTTGATAGTCTCGCCCAGGGCGCTCATCACGATGATGGACGTGAGAATCGAGAGTGGGATGGAGACAGCGATGATGATGGTGCTGCGCCAACTTCCCAGGAAGATGAGAATCATCAGGCCGGTGAGGCACGCTGCAATGATGCCTTCGCGCAAGACTCCGTTGATCGAAGCGCGAACGAACAGGGACTGGTCGGCGAGTTGCTGAATATTCAGTTCGGGAGGAAGCCCTGCCTGGATCTGGGGTAGCAATGACTTGATGCCGGAAATAATGTCGAGAGTGGAAGCGTTGCCGTTCTTCAATACCGTAAGCAGAGAGGCGCGTTGGCCGTTGACGCGCACAATGTTGGTCTGAGGAGGAAAGCCGTCGCGCACGAAGCCTACGTCGCGAATATAGATTGTGCTGTTTCCCACTGTCTTGATCGGAAGGTCGTTGAGTTCAGAAACCGCCTGCGGGCTGCCGTTCAGGTCCACGGCATACTCAAAGAGTCCGATCTTGGAAGTTCCAGAGGGCAGAATCAGATTTTGCGCGCTGATGGCGTTGACGACGTCCAAAGGCGACAGACCCTTCGATTGCAGTGCATTGGTGTCCAGGTCGACTTGCACCTGACGCTGCTTCCCGCCATAGGGGTAGGGAATGGCGCAGCCAGGTATGGTCACCAGCTGGGTACGAATAAAGTTCACTCCGTAGTCAAACAGTTGCTGTTCCGAAAGCTTCTGCCCGGAAAGGGCGAGTTGAAGGATCGGTACACTGGAGGCGTTGTAGGTAATAATCAGCGGCGGCGTGGTTCCGGGGGGCAACTGCCGCAGTTGTGTCTGGGAAATGGCGGTGATCTGGGCGATCGCCCTCTCAATATTGGCGTGCGGCTGGAAGAAAACTTTGACTACTGCGATGCCGTTGAGGGACTGCGATTCGCTATGTTGGATATTGTCTACCGTGGTGGTGAGGGTGCGCTCGGTCTGGGAGACGATCCGGTTGGCCATGTCTTCGGAATTTAGACCGGTGTAGTTCCAGAGGATGCTTACAACTGGAATATCGATATTTGGAAAGATATCGGTCGGAGTTCGGAAGATGACGATTGGACCCAGGATCAGCAGAAGCAGAGCGACCACGACGAAGGTGTACGGGCGTCGTAACGCCAGCGCAACAATCCACATGTAGATTCCTTATGGTTCAGGCACTCCAGAAGAGCGCCACGAATAACAGGAACAGCAGACCGGTCGTCTCGTTATAGATGAGCCGGACCGGCGATTGGATGTCGAAAGTTAGCCCTGCGGCGGCTGCTGCTGCGAAGGATAAGACGGACAGGCAGCGAAAACGGCTCAGTCAGCTAATCGCGCTAACTGAGCCGTTTGCGTGAGTCCTATTGATTGGATCCCTGGCCCTGATCCAGCTTGGGCCGCCCTTCGTTGGGACCCTTGGAAGGTATAACCGTCAAAGGGCCTTGGAGAGTGAAGGTCAGAACCGTCTCCGAAGGCAGCTTGATCTGTTGTCCTTTGGTTGCGGCTTGCACGCCTCCGCCGAGTCCGCCTCCAGCGGCGGCTCCTATTCCGGCGCCCTTACCGCCGCCGGCGAGGCCGCCAATGATGGCTCCAATTGCCGCACCCGCGCCTACTTTTTCCGCGGTATTCTTGCCGCGCGACGATCCCTCACGGTGATACTGATCGGTTTGGATGTTGTAGAACTTTCCACCCGCTGAGATTCGATCCAGTTGCAACGTCAGTAGAGATTTTCCGGCAAACTTCCCTGCGCTCTGCACCGCTACGACGTGACCCTCGACATCATAGCCAGCAGGAATAACGACATCACCCTCCACGGCTAGAGGTGAGTTGAGCGTGCCACGGAAGCTCTGACCCTGTTGCGCGGTTTCGGAATCGATGGCATCTACCAGACGTACCGACAGCGTGGTGCCCGAGGGGATAGTCACTTTCTGCGGTGGTGGTGGAGGCGGGGGCGTAGCAGGCACGGCGGGGACGACCTGTGCCGGGGCGGGAGCCGCCGAAGCCACCTGATCGGAGGCTGAATTGTTATCGTCGTCGGAGGACGGCTTCTTCATTTGTTTGTGTGGACGGCTCCTTGGCTTTGCCGGGGCGGGTTTCTGCTGCGTCGCCGGAGGCGCTGTATCTGGAGGCGGTGTGGACGAGGCCACTGCTGGGGGCGCTCCGACCTGCAAGTTATTGATCACCTGCTTCACACCTGATGCGGACGCAGCGTAACGTGCCGCCGCTTGGCGCTGATTGTCATCATCGACGGTGCCGGAAAGCGTCACAGTGCCATTTTCGGCCTGGACAGCCAGCTGTTTGCCTTGCAGCCCGGAATCGCTGGAAAGCTTGGTCTGGATATCGCTCGTAATCTGGGCGTCATTGGGAGCCTTGTTGCAGCCCATAGCCGCAGCCAGAACCGTGAGAAGCACCCCTGCGCAGACGTAGAAACGGACTTTCGCCTTCATAACATCACTCCTGTTTAGTAAGAACTCAGTATAAACATTTTAGATGCAGATGGAGGATTGGAATAGATGTCAGGTCGGTCAATTTATGGTTCGCGACCTGCAAGGAGTAAACCGCCGGCGGGAACTATCCGGCGGCAAAGTAATGGGTAGCGGAGCAACAAAATGCTCGTCGCTCATTGCTGGCGAAGAAATTTGTAGTCCAGAATCGACGCTGCCAGTCCCACCGATTCTGTTTCTGCCTTGCCGCGCGCTTCCCGGGCGCGGATGATCCGTCCTTGGCAGAGAACGCTGCTGTTTTTCTGGCCGGAGATTTCTTCCGGCATCTCGAAAACCATCTCGACCAGCGTGTTGTCCGGCAGGTTCTGTGGACCCTGGAAGAGCACACCCGACTGGCTCAGGTTTTCGATGATGCCTTCATACCAGCTGCCCAGATTCTTCACCCGATAACGCACGGGGATCTGCAGCTTCAAGCGCCGGGCTCGTGGAACCCAGCTCGGCTTCTTGGCGTGGCTGCGACTGCGGCGGGTCACGGCGGCGGGTTCGTCAGGAACGCGGTCCACCTTCTCAGTACGTCGCATCGTCTTCCAGTCGTACTTGTACTCGACGGCGCAAAGCAGGCAAACCTGGTAGTAGTGGCCGTCGGCGGACCGCCTGGGCCAGGAAAATTCATGGGAGCAGCGGCCAAGCATGAGGACGTCCAGTAACTTCTGTGGCATGGTCGTTTTCCGGCCGGAATCACCGGACGAAACATCATCTAACGGGACGCCCGCATTGGGTAGGTTACTTACGTGTAGCACGCTCTGTACCCTTGCCAGGCAACAATCCGGTGCCGCGACAACGCGCGAGGTACGGCTTTGTGCGGCTGCATCCGCATTAGCGCGCTGGATTCCGGCCGCGCCGGAGCGTGTATCATCGTCGCGTGGATGAAGTAATGGACTCGGACGTTACGGCCTTCATTTTGGCGGGAGGAAAGAGCCTCCGCATGGGCCGGGACAAGGCCTTCGTGGAACTCGGCGGTCAGACCTTGTTAGGCTCGCGCACTCGATGTAGCGCGTGCTGTGACCGGGGATTGCAGAATTGTCGGAGACCCGGCCAAGTTCGCCGTCTTCGGGCCGGTGGTTGAGGATATCTTCCGCGATTGCGGCCCGCTGGGAGGAATTCATGCAGCACTGCTGAGCGCCAAATCCGAGTTGAATCTCATGCTGGCTGTTGATCTGCCCTTCATGGAGGTCGAAGTTTCTGGAATATTTGATTGTGCAGGCGCGGGAGACGAGCGCGGTGGTCACAGTTCCCCACGCGGGTGGCGGCTTGCAACCGCTATGCGCCATGTATCGGAAGAAGATTTGTCGAAGTTGCGGAGCGAGCGCTTCGCGAGCGCAAAAACAAGATTGACCCACTATTCGGGGAAGTCGAAACTCGAGTGCTCGACGAAGGGGAGTTAATCGCGGGCAGGCTTCTCGCCCGATATCTTCCGCAACCTGAATACGCCGGAGCATTGGGAGGAAGCGAAGGAGCAAGTGAAATTGCGGCAATCTTCTTCCACTGAGCTCAAGGGCGGATAGGGATCACATCCGCTAATGACTGAACGACCAACGACCAAAGACCAAAGGCCAACGACTGACCCCTAAATCATGAGTACAAACGGAAGCCCCGGGCCGTACATCGAATTCAAAGACGTCTCCAAGGCATTTGGAGAGAACCGGGTGCTCGACCACGTCAGCTTCAGCGTAATGCCGGCAGAAACCGTGTGCATCCTGGGACGAAGCGGCGTGGGAAAGTCGGTTTCGCTACAGACCATCATGGGATTTCTCAAGCCGGACTCGGGCCGGGTAATTGTGGCCTACGAGGACATCACGGATTATGCTGAGGCGGACCTGCAACGGATTCGCAAAAAGGTGACCATGGTTTTTCAGAATGGCGCCTTGTTCGACTCGCTCAGTGTGGGCGAGAACGTGGCCTTTCCGCTGCGCGAGCGCCGGGACTTAAGCGAGGAGCAAATATTTCAGATCGTCGATGGACTATTGGACATGGTGGGGGTCAAACCGATGCGCGATCTGCTGCCCTCGGATTTGTCCACGGGGATGAAGCGGTCGGTGGCCATAGCGCGCGCTCTCGCCTCGCAACCGGAATGTGTGCTTTACGACGAACCCACAACCATGGTCGATCCGCTGATGGCGCAACTACTGGGCGACCTGATCAAGCGTCTGAAGATCCAATTGCATCTGACCAGCGTGGTTGTAACCCATGACATGCGGCTGGCGCAAAAGCTGGCTGACCGGGTGGTGTTTCTGCATGAAGCCAAAGCGCTCTTTTTTGGGACGTATCCGGACATGGAAAAATGTCGAAGAGCCAATTGTGCAGGAATTTCTGCAGTTCGACGAGCTGAAGCTGAAAGCGTGAAGCACTGAATGCGTTAAGCCCTTTAGGTGTCGAGCTGCAGATCCCTCGCTCCGCTCGGGATGACCACCAATTTATCCTGCCTCATCCTGCCTCTAGAACCCTTCCCGCACCAGTCTCTCCAGCGTAATTGAACTATTCCGTGAATCTCCCTTCATCATCTTCTCCACGTACTTTGCGATCATGTCGACTTCCAGGTTCATCGGATCGCCGGGTTTCAGTGAGGCGAGATTGGTCATTTCAAGGGTGTGTGGAATGATCGCCGCCGTCACTGTTGCTCCTTCGATTTTCGCGACCGTCAAGCTAATGCCCTCGATCGAGAGCGAGCCCTTGGAAATTACGTAGCGCGCCAGTTCGGGCGGAATTTCAATCCGCAGCCAGAAATCCTGAGCGCCCTCAATTTTGTCGAGAGCAACAAACTTGCCTGTGCCGTCGACGTGACCTTGCACGATGTGCCCGCCGAATCGTCCATCCGCGCGCATGGGAAGCTCCAGGTTTACAAGAGCCTCTTTCCGGATTCGAGAGAAAGACGTACGGTTCCAGGTTTCTTCGGCGAGGTCCGCGGTGAAGGACGACGGCGTGATATCGATCGCGGTCAAGCAGACGCCGCTGACGGCGATACTATCGCCCTTCTTCAGCTCTTTGACGAGTCGTGAGCAAGAGATGCTGATCCGGCGGCTGCCGTTCTTGTCAGCAATGCGGCTGACGCGACCGACTTCTTCGATGATGCCGGTGAACATGGAACCCTCCGTGGCTCAGGTGCAGGTGGCAGGTCTTAGGTCTCAGGTCTCCGGCGTTAGGCCATCTGGTTTGAATATGAAATTCAGAACTTCAGCCTGACTCTAGAGTCTGCTGGTCGCCCGTCGCCTAAAACCTGACACCCGAGACCTGAGACCTGAGAGACCCGACACCCGACCTTAATCTCCATATGGATCGCGTAAGTATCCCTCGACAGCAAAGTCTTCACCAAAGCGGTGCAATTGAATTGATTTCACATAGGCAGCGTCGCTCATGTGCCGGAACCCGGCTCCGGCGGCGAATGGGACCGAGCCGGTTCCGGCAAGAATCTTAGGTGCGTAGTAGAGAAAAACTTTGTCCACAATTCCAGAGGCCAGGGCGGCCCAGTTCACCATCGCACCACCTTCAATCAGCAGGCTGGTGATTTCCATTTCGGCCAGGAAGCGGGCGATTCCGGCCATATCCGGCCTGCCTTCGCCAGCAACTGCCGAAATCTGCTGCACCCGGATGCCGTGTTTCTGCAGTTGTCCTTTTCGCTTCTCCTCAGCGAAGGAACACAGCACCAGCACATCATCCTTCGCGGTTTGGACTACGCGGGATTCCAGCGGCAGGCGGAGCCGCGAGTCGACGATCACGCGCAACAGCGGGCGACGGCGTGGGCGGCCGCTGCGGTCGGTCAGCAGCGGGTCGTCGGCGATAATAGTTCCGACACCGACCATGATGGCATCGTGCTGATGGCGAAGTAACTGCACGTGGGCGCGCGCGGGCTCGCTGGTGATCCATCCTCCGGTTGCGCCTCCAGCGCCCAGAGCAGTGGGATTGTGCGATTCGCTCGGCGGAGGCGCGATCTTGCCGTCAAGCGTCATCGCTGCTTTAAGCGTGATCAGCGGCGTGTGATGGCGGATGTATTTGGCGAAAGACTCGTTCAGGGCTCGGGCCTCTTCTTCGAGAATGCCGGACGCGACCGTAATTCCAGCCTCGCGGAGACGCGCAAATCCCTTGCCGCCGACCACAGGATTGGGGTCGGGCATGCAGGCCACAACGCGGCGAATACCAGCGGCGATCAGGGCGTCGGCGCAAGGACCAGTTCGGCCTTGGTGAGAGCAGGGCTCGAGGTTGATGTAAAGCGTCGCACCCCGAGCGCGTTCGCCTGCTTGCTCGAGGGCCCGGATTTCAGCGTGCTTCAATCCCTCATAGGTGTAAGACCCGGTCCCGATGACAGTGCCGTTCGCATCCACCAGGACTGCACCCACGCAGGGGTTGGGTGAAGTTAATCCGATACCTTCACGCGCCAATGCAAGCGCTTGGCGGAGAAAGACTTCGTCGGTTTCGCGAGATGTGGTCACGGCCGAAGCATTATTTCACCATGGAGCCACCGAGGCACTGAGAAGACAAACGGAAAAAGGCAGAATCACGCGAACAGCGAATCCACAAAATCTTTCGGATCAAATGGCAACAAGTCCCCGGCTTTTTCGCCCACTCCCACATAGCGCACCGGCAAGCCCAGCTCGCGAGAAATTGCCACCACCACGCCACCCTTGGCGGTGCCATCCAGTTTGGTCAGCACGATCCCTGTTACGCCGGCCGCCTCGGTAAACAGGCGCGCCTGCTGCAGGCCGTTCTGGCCAGTTGTGGCATCCATCACCAGCAACGTTTCGTGAGGCGCGCCGGGGATAATGCGCTGCGCCGTTCGCCGCATCTTTTCCAGCTCCGCCATCAGATTGGTCTTGGTGTGGAGGCGTCCGGCGGTGTCCACGATCACATAGTCGCTGTGGCGGGCGGAGGCCGCCTGCAACGCGTCGTAAAGCACGGCGGCAGGATCACCACCTGGTTTGGTGCGGATCACCTCTGTTCCGGTGCGCTGCCCCCAGATCTCCAGTTGGTCAATGGCCGCAGCGCGGAATGTATCGGCAGCACACAGCAATACCGTCTTGCCGTCAGAACGAAAGACCTGCGCGAGCTTTCCGATAGTAGTCGTCTTTCCGGTGCCATTCACGCCCACCACGAGGATGACCTCGGGCGTGCCGTCGACTTTCTGGACAGGACGGGAATTTGTCGTAGTGAGGATGGCCAGCAATTCTTCCTTCAGTATTCGCTTGAGTTCTTCAACGTTCTTGATTTGCTTGCGGTCGGCTTTGTCGCGAAGCTTTTCCAGGATCTCGTGAGTAGTCTTAGTGCCCAGGTCGGCGCCAATGAGCGTCGCTTCCAGGTCATCGAGGGTGGAGCGGTCAATCTCTTTGCCGAAAGAAGCTACTTCTTCGATGCGGTCACTCAGGTTTTCCCGGGTGCGCGTGACCGCCTCTTTCATGCGCTCGAGAAAGCTGGGTTTTTGCTTTTCGTCCAGGCTGCCAAAAAGGGTTTGGATCATAAAGTCCCGGGGATCGCACTTAGAGTTCAATTATAGCGGTCAGCGAAGAGTTAACCCGGTGGCAAGACCGACCTAGGAGTTGATCGAAGAACATGAACCGCCTCGTCCAGAGCAGAGCGACGAGAAGTCTGGCAGGCCTTTCCCGTGAAGTTAAAAAGCTGCAGATTACCTTCGAATTCGCTCAAGAGCAGACTCTCGCTCCGCTCGGGATGACAATAAAACTCGACATGAGGCGCAAATCAAAATCGAGAAGTTTCGACGGTAGCGGCGGCAGCATCGACTCGGACTTCGGGGACGGCTGGTTTAGGCACCGCAACTGGAGCTGTGACGGTAGCTACCGCGGCTTGGTCCGGCAATGCAGGACGCTGGATGCGAATCTCGCCCCGCTGATAAACGGCGTCGAGGGCGAAAACTGCGACAGGATCCAGCCGCTTACCCGAGAGCGAGTGAATGATGCGCAGAGCGTCGTTGACTTCATGCGCCTGCTGGTAAGGGCGGTTGGTAGTCAGCGCGTCGAAGGTGTCGGCGACGGCGATGATCCGAGGCAGCAAAGGGATGTCATCACTTTTCAGGCCATGAGGATAACCGCGGCCGTCGAGCGATTCATGGTGCAATTCGATTCCCGGGATCATCTCTTTCAGCTCCGCTACCGGACGAAGAATGTTGGCACCCTTGGTGGTGTGGGTCTTCATCACATCGAATTCTTCCGGGGTAAGCGCTCCCGGCTTCTTGAGGATGCGGTCCTCAATCCCGATTTTCCCCACGTCGTGGAGTTGCGCCGAGATGCGCACGATTTCCAGGAACTCATCAGGGTGGCCCATTTCGCGCGCGATCATGACCGAATAGCGAGTAACGCGGTCGGAGTGGCCACGGGTGTAGGGATCTTTTTCGTCGACCGCGCCGGCCAGCATCTGGATCGAGCCCATGAACAGCTCTCGATTTTCCTTGGCGGCGCGCTTGAGGTCGAGCACGAAGTGCTCGAGCTCTTCAGACATAGTATTGAAAGTCGCGGCCAGCTCTCCAATTTCCGTGGAGCTCTTCAGGCGTACACGTTGCGAGAAGTCCCCACGCGCTATGGCACGGCTGGACTGAGTAAGCACCTCTAGCGGATTGGTAATACGGCGGGCGGCGAAGATACTGATTCCGACACTGAGCAAGACTGCCAGCAACGCCAGTAAGCGCGCCGTGCGCTGCATCTCGTAGACTCCCCGGTACGCCTCGGTTCGCGGCTTCTGCACGATCACGGCCCAGTCCAAATTGTTAACCGGGCAGTAGGTGCCGAGCATCTTCGTGCTGGTCTTACCCTGGGTGACGTTGAATTCCCTGGTAGCGGCCACGAACTGCGCCTTACCACCCTGTTCCACGAAGTTCCGGACGATTTCCAGTTTGGTCATGTCCTGACCAGTGGCGTACTCGGGAGTAGCTCCGGCGATCAGGCGACCCTGGCTATCGACCACGTATGGAGTCAGACCTCCGAGGTTGACTTCCTGTAGGCGGCGAATCAGGAATTGCAGATCCACCACGGAGCCGATCATGCCCAGGAAGCGTCCGCTGTACATCACCGGAGTACTGACCAGCATGACGGTGTGCGCGGTTTTGCCACTGCCCACGACCAATGCCTGACCGTTGTAGGCGCGTCCTTCGCGGGCAGCGGCATAGGCGTGTACCAGGTCCTGCTGCAGGAAGGCGTCGGGAGCGATGCGGCCTGCGGAAATGCCCTTGGATTCTGAGTTCAACAGAGTGGCGTAGGCCACATCATCCGAGGAGGAAACGAAATTCTCCAGCAGAGCGCGCAGTTCAGGCGTCTGCACATGTTCGCCAGTAATGTCGCCTCCGCTGGCCACCTGCAGAGCGGAAGCCAAATTGGCCAGCATCATGCGAAGTGATTCCTGGCGTTGCGAGATGTCGTCGGCCAAGGAGCGCGTGACCGTGTTCTGGAGCAGGCGTTCGTTGGTTATCAGGCGCTCTCGGTTGATAGATTCCACCTGGGCCGAGTAGAAGTACATTGGTACTACGCTGACGAGGACGAGCACACCCAGGATGACGTACAGAATCGGGACCCGTGATGGAATGGGCAATCGCAAGGACAAAGTGGCTCGCGGCGCCGTGTTCGCGCACGGCACAATTCAGAGACTCTTAAAATTTTATTTGGAACGGGAGCGAGAAAGAGCGCAGATCAGGGGCTATAGCTGTTACGAAAGTACCTCATAAACGCAGCTTCGGGGGAAGGTTTGGCAAGAAACAGCAGTCGCGTGATCCCTTGCCGGAAGAGTTAGTTGTGGTAGATGACGTAGAGGGTTCCGCCAGTGAGATTGCACTGACTTTCTACGGTGCTATCAGGGTTGATTTTGATCTTGCATTCAGCTCCCATGGTTGCTGTGACACTGCCTACGGGAGCGTCGGGAGTCACCAACGCAGTCTTGATCTCGTTGCCCGCGGGCACGGACACCATGGCGAGCACGATTTTCGGGTAACTGTGAGTGTGCCGAGGGCCAATGATTGGGAAACTATCCACCAGAAATCCAGTCTTTAGGAAGTCGGTATGGGCTGATTTGGTCTTCTCCGTTGCACTGCTAACCAGGCAGTTCACGCTCGCCACCAGACTCTTCATAGTTTCGGTCGGAGTAGTGTAGGTGACCTTCGGGCAGGGTTGAGTCCAGGCTGCAGCAACAAAGAAACTAAAAGCCGCCACCAGTGAACACGCTCCGCTTCGCATGCTTTTATTTTCCCAAAACGCGAGCCGAACTCATAAGCCTGAGTTATAGGGAGTGCCGAAGAGGTAATCGGGAGCAGGAGGTTAAGTGCACATCCAAGAATTCAGAATAGGGAGGCGCGTGCCGTGAGTGGGGAATGGAGATACTTGATTGTGCTGGGAATTCCATGTACGGGCGGGCATGGAGCACGCTTTCGAGGCAGCGTATGGGCCGGATGGCGACTGGGCGCGCTTCTTTAAACACGATGAGGGATATATCGGAACAGAGTTAAACCGTGACGTCAAAGATCCTCGGCGTTACCTCACGCTCGATTTCTGGACTTCGGAGAAATCGTATGAGAATTTCCACAACCGCTGGTCCGCAGAGTACCAAAAGATTGACAAGATGTGCGAAGCTGATGACAGACAGCGAATCAGAAGTGGGAAAGTTTGAGGGAATGTAGCTGCGCCGGTGCGAGGATGCCACGCGACCGGCAGGAGGTAGGAGCGGGGAACGGGATCACTTCGATTTGTCTTCAGTGGCTTTGCGGGTTAGAGGCGGTATGGTCCGTCCATGACCAGAGTCCTCAATCAGTTTAGCGAGCCGTTTCTGCCTGGTTTCTTCCTTTTTCCCGCTTATGACCCACCAAGCAGCAGTTCTTCGATACCACGGTGCCTGGGCCTGAAAGAAACGCCAGGCAGCTTCATGCAGCTCGAAACTGCTGCTCGTAGGCGCGTCCCAGCTTGGCAGTTTTCCTCTGCTCATACGAATATATCTTCGACTTCGCTTCCTCGCGTCTCCGGAAGGCCTCGAGGCCAGCGGGCCGCATTAGCCGCAACTTTATGAGATCGCGGACGCGCTTGATGTTCACGTCGCTCCAGATGCTGGTTCGTCGTCTGGGAGTAAACCGGATGGTGTAGCTAACTTCGTCAATACTTTTGCGAACTCCGTCGATCCAGCCGAAACAAAGGGCGGTGTCTACGGCTTCGGACCAGGTTATGCTTGGCTTACCTGAATTTCTTTTGTAGAAGCCAACCCACAGTTCGTCGGATTCGCCGTGATGCTCCTCAAGCCATGCCCGGAATTCAGAGGGTGAGGGGAAGAAGGTAGGCTTCATGGCATTCGCCATCATTCCTGGCGCGAACTTTTAATCCTTGAGCAATTGCCGGGCAATCACCAGCCGTTGGATTTCGCTGGTTCCCTCGCCGATGGTGCAGAGTTTCACGTCGCGATAGAACTTTTCCGCCGGGTAGTCTTTGATGAAGCCGTAGCCACCGTGAATCTGTACGCCTTCGTTGGCGCACCGCACTGCGACTTCGCTGGCGTACAACTTCGCCATGGACGACTCCTGGGTCGTCTTCATCCCCGCGTCCTTCATGGACGCCGCTCGCAGGGTCAGCAGTTTGGCGGCTTCGATTTCGGTCGCCATGTCCGCGAGTTTCCACTGAATTGCCTGGAAATCGCTGATCGCTCTGCCAAATTGCTTGCGCTGCTTGGAATATTTCAACGCGGCTTCATACGCGCCCTCGGCCATGCCCAGCGAGAGAGCCGCAATCGAAATGCGCCCGCCGTCGAGAACTTGCATGGCGTCAATAAATCCATCGCCCTCCTTGCCCAGCAAGTTTTCGGTGGGTATGAGGCAGTCTTCGAAAATCAACTCCGCCGTGTCGCTCGCGCGTAGACCCAGCTTGTTTTCTTTCTTTCCCGGACGGAATCCCTTGGTTTCCTTCTCGACAATGAACGCGGAAAGCCCATGAGTGTGCGCGGCGCGGTCGGTCACTGCAATTACGACCAGTACATCGGCATAGTGGCCGTTGGTGCAAAATGTCTTGGTGCCGTTCAGCACCCAGCCGTTCTTGGTTTTGGCCGCGGTCATACGGGCGCTGCCCGCGTCTGAACCGGAGGAGGGCTCGGTCAATCCCCATGCCCCGATGTTTTCGCCGGTTGCCAGCTTACTGATGTACTTCTTTTTCTGCGCTTCCGTGCCCGCAAGAAAAATGTGATTGGAACACAAAGAAGTGTGCGCCGCCACGATGATGCCGACGGAACCATCGACTCGAGAGAGTTCCTCGATGGCCGTGACGTACTCGACGTATCCCATCCCCGCTCCGCCGTATTCGGGCGGAAAGACTGTGCCTAGCAGCCCCAACTTGCCCAGTTCCTTCACGGTGCAAAGGGGAAAGTCGCCGGCCTCGTCCCACTTCATGACATGAGGAGCGATCTCGCGCTCGGCAAATTCGCGCACGCTCTTTTTCAGCTGAAGTTGTTCTTCGTTGAGTTGAAAATCCAAAGCTCCTCCGGTCAGATTGGAAGCGGCGCAGCGTACAACCGCAAACGGCTTAGACGCAGAACATTTGATTAAAACACAGCGAAAGTAACGAGGGAAAGTTACCGGTGGTTATGCAGGCTCGGCCGCCGGCACCCGCGCGCTCAAAACGGGGACCATCCACACTGCGTAGCCGAGTGGGTCGCGAATGTTGGCGATCATCTGGTTGAAGTATGCCAGTGCTGACTCGCGCGAAATCGGCGTGAATTCGCCAATTGGCTCCGCGTATCCATCGCGCCAGGCCTCAAGGATCCGGGCAAATGTCTCGCGTGGCACCCGCACCGTGTCCACCACGACATAGTCCACCGAGATCGCGTCCAGCTTCATTGCGGCGAGAATGCTGAAGGTGTTGCGTCCGATGAACAAGTCGGTCCCGGTTGCCGATCCGAAGCTGGCCGCAGCCACATGCCAAAACTCTCGCGGATCGAGCGAACCCCGTTGAAAGTGGAGCATGCCGTAGTCCTCCGGGATCAGGTGCAAGTACCCTCCGGGGCGTGTGACTCGGGCCAATTCAGCCAGCACGCGGTCGGCATGTGGAATGGAGTGAAGCACGTGGCGGCACACAGTAAGGTCAAAAGTTCGGTCTGGAATGCGGAGCTCAAAGATACTCTGGTGCTCGAACGTTAAACGTGCCGCGAGATTGGCATAGCGCGACCGCGCCAAGTCTAAGTGCTCGTCGATGATATCCACTCCGAGCACCTGTGCTCGGGGAAAAAGCTCGGCCAATCGCGAGGATCCCTCGCCGGTGCCGCAGCCAGCATCGAGAATGCGGGCCTCATCTGGGATCGCATAACGACGGATTAGCTGGAGTTCCTGCGGCCAAATCGCCCGAGCCTGCGCATCCAGCCCTCGCACCATGGACTCGTCGGCCATCTGCTTGGCTTGCGGATTGAGATCGGTCACGGTGCTTCCCCAGGACCTTTAGCTGATACGAAGTTTGAGCTGATCTAGAGCGAGTTCTTTTTGCCGGTTCCGAAGATCTTGCGCGCCATCCATACCGGCGCGACAAAAACGTGGGTGGGATTGGTCAAGAATGCGGGCTTGTTGCCCTCGATTAAGTGGCCTAGCCAGGCCAGGGCGAATGCGGCTGGTATCAGCAATAGGCCGATCACCCAATGGAACCAGACCACGATGAGAGATGAAAAGCCCACCGGAATCGCGATCATGTGCAGAGCGCGGTTTACAGGATGGTTGTGGGCCCCATCGTAATGGGAGTACAGACTCATGGAATCACCTCGAGGCGCAGAAAGCGATGCGGGTCGGGATTATAACGCGTTTATAGCGCTAACTCACGTTCTCCGGAACGGAAATAAATCTTTCAAACACTTCATTCGAGAGCAGTCGCCCCCGCGGAGTCAGCCTGATTGTTTCCGCGACTTGTTCTATCAATCCGATACCGATGAACTCCGCGATCGGGTCGGAGAAATCGGCGAGCGCTTCCTTGCCGAACTTCTCTGCGATCTTCTGCAGATCCACACCGCGGTTGAGACGCAAGCCTAGAAAGAAAGTCTCTTCCAGCGCAGCCGTCTTAGAAACAACGGTACGCCGCGGCGGTATGTCGGCAAAGTATTCTTCGAGCGAATCCGGCGAGGAGAAGCGGACAGATTCAACATCAGCGCCACAGGGGCTAAAGCCCTTTTGTGAGCGGAGTTTGCGGCATGGCTAAAGCCATGCCCTTCCACGGCCATGCCGTCGAACGGGACTCCACTGGTTACCCTCTTCACGGTCCCGGCATCGAGTGCCATGGCTAAAGCCATGCCGTTCCACGGCCATGCCGGCGAACGGGACTCCACTGGCTACCGTCCTCATGGCCCTCAGCATCGAGTGCGCATCGACCCCAAAGCCCAGATAAGGCTGGCGCGTCCAATACTTCAAGTTGTGGCGCGACTCGCGGCCTTCTTTGGCGAAGTTGGAAATCTCATATTGCCGCACGCCTGCCGCCTCCAGCCGCTGGCAAGCCACTCTCGTAAAAATCTGCCGTGAGTTCTTCGTCGGGAACGAAGTGCGCGTGATATCTTGTACCTCCCGCAATCAGTTCGCGGCCCAGACGGGAATCTTCATCCACTTCCAGCATGTAGACGCTGGCGTGGGGCGCGCCGGAAGCGATGACCTGCTCCACGGAAAACTCCCAGCTCTCGGCGGTCTGGTGCGGCAAGCCGGCGATCAGATCAATGTTGATGTTAGAAATCCCAGCTTCACGAAGGCGCGCAATATCATCCAGAACCGTGAGTCGATTGTGCAGGCGGCCCACGGCACGAGCCTCTTCGTCCACAAACGACTGCACGCCCAGGCTTACCCGGTTCACGCCAAAGTGTGGGAAACTTTTGAGCAGCGCCGGGGTTAGTGTACCTGGGGCGCATTCCACGGTAATCTCCGTGTCGGGCTGCAAGTCGAAATTTTGCGAAATAGTGACAAAGAGGCGTTCTAATTGGCTTATATCCAGTACAGTAGGAGTACCTCCGCCCAGGTATACCGAGTCGACGGTTCGCTCCAGGACGGCTGCCCATCTGCTCCGCGGTCGAGTTGGCACGTTCGATGTCAGCACAAACGCGGTCTATGTAGCGCTGAAAAACGGCGCGGGAGAAGACATCTGAGGCGAAGTTGCAGTAACTGCATTTCGTGCGGCAAAACGGAACCGAGAGATAGAGTCCCAAGGACATTGCACCTAATTATCCCACTTTACGGGACGAGTTCACTGAAAGGCGGCATCTGACCTCAATATGCTTCCTCGCGTGGTGATTACCGGGATCGGCGTTGTCAGCCCAAACGGCATGGGCCGGGAAGCCTTCTGTCGGGCGATTCTTGATGGCAAGTCTGGCGTGAAACGGATCTCGCGTTTTGATCCTTCCAACTTGCCGGTCCAGATCGCGGGCGAGATTCCGGATTTCGACGAACTCGCCTGGGTTGATGCTCGCGAGCGCAAACACGTCTCCCGCGTCGTCCCATTAGCGGTCGCCGCGTCCTCAGAAGCCATCCAAGACGCCAACCTTGATCCGGCCTCGATGTCGATGGATGAGAAGCGCGAAATCGGAGTGATTCTCGGCACCGGAGGGGGAGCGCAGGAGTTCTCCGAAGAGCAGTATCGCCTGTGGCACAGTGGGCACGTCAAGCAGGTGAGTCTCTTCTGCATCCCCAGCGGAACTATGGGCACGATTCCCAGCGAGGTCAGCATGCGCTTCGGTTTCCGCGGCTACAGCCATGTGGTGACTGCCGGCTGCACCTCTTCAACCGATGCCATTGGCTACGCGTACCAGCATATTCAGGCGGGAGTGCTACCGATGTTTCTGGTGGGCGGCGTGGATTCAGCCATTACGCCGGGAATTATCAAGGGATACACGCTTTTGCGCGCGCTCACGCAGTCCTGGAACCATGCTCCGGAACGGGCTTCGCGCCCCTTTTGTGCCGGACGCGACGGATTCGTGATCGCCGAAGGCTCCTGGATGTTCATCCTCGAAGATTATGATCACGCCCGCGCCCGAGGTGCTCGCATCTATGCCGAGATTGTCGGATACGCCTCCACCTGCGAGGCCTTTCACCGGGTGCGCATGAGTGAGTCGCCCGAAGAACCTGCCCGCGCAATCACACTCGCGCTTGAAGAGGCCGGACTGGCACCCCAGGACATTCACTACGTGAACCTGCACGGAACTTCCACTGAGATGAACGATCGTGTGGAAACTCGAGCGCTCAAGCTGGCTCTTGGTGATCGTGCCCAGAAAATCCCAATGTCGGGATTGAAGTCGCAGATCGGACATGCCCAGGGCGCGTGCGGTTCAGCTAGCCTGGCAGCTACGCTGATCGCCATGGAGCACGGCAAGATTCCTCCCACGATCAACCTCGAAACGCCCGACCCTGAGTGCGATCTTGACTACGTTCCCGACGTGGGACGACGAGCGCAGATTGAGCACGCCATCTGCAACTGCGTGGGCTTTGGATCGAAAAACTCGGCGCTCGTCCTGCGTCGTGCTTAGGACGCGTTGCGTTGGTTGCGCGACCGTCATGTAATCTTAGGCCGTGGGTCGAGCGTTGTTTTTTCTCATCTCCGCAGTTTTGATGGCAGGTGGTGTGCCTGCCTTTTGCCAAGGCCGGCCCCCTGCGGATTCTGCAAGTTCTCCCTACCTGTTGCGCATTCAGCGCACCATGCCAGAAAGTGTTAGGTGCGTTCTTTTACGCCATGACGGCCAGTTTCATCTGGAGAACAGCCACGGAGACCACACCAAAGTATTCGAAGGTTCGCTGCCGAGTTCTAAATTGCTCAAAGTCCAGCACATGCTGGATAACGGCGATCTCCCGCGCCTTTCTCAGACGCAACCAAATTCGCCGGGCGTGACCGGTGCGTCTGAGATATTGCAAATCAGCATCTTTCGCGCGGATCACTGGCAGAATCTGGTATTCGTGGCTGATAACTTCGGCCAAAGGATTCCGCGGTCATTAGATCCGCTGCTGAATTGGCTGGACTCATTGCACAAGCAACCTAGCCGGCAACTCGATGAGGACGAGAACAAGAATAACTGCCAGTCACCGGCAAGAATTGAACTCAAAAGGCGGCCCTGAGGTTTCCGGAAGTCCATCCAAAAGATCGTACTTCACTAGTCAGCACTGGAAAGCTTTTCCATCCCTCAGCCTTGCTTAGCCATCTATGTAGGGTATCTTTAATAGCTAGTGAACCCAGTTAGTGGGTCCATGAACTAGTCACCGATGGCGTCGCATCACGAAGAAGAGGTACTGGGTAAGGCCTATGACAGCCGGCTAATGAAGCGGCTGGTCACCTATCTGCGTCCCTACAAATGGCAGGTAGGAATTGCCCTGGGCTCGATCCTGCTTAAGGTCGGCGCCGACGTTCTCGGCCCATATCTCACCCATGTGGTGATCGACCGTTACCTGGCGCCGGTCCCTGGGCTGCGCACGCCGCTTGATTTCATGCTAAGCAGCAAACCTCTGGTGGGGATTGCGCAGATCGCGGCTTTAGGGGTTGGCCTGCTGACCTTCAGCTTCCTTCTGGAGTACCTCCAAACCTATTTCATGCAATGGGCGGGGCAGATGGTGATGTTCGATCTGCGCAGCCAGATTTTCCGCCATCTGCAACACATGCACATCGGCTTTTACGACAAGAACCCGGTTGGCCGACTGGTTACGCGGGTCACGAGCGACGTCGATGCCTTGAATGAAATGTTCACGTCCGGCGTGGTGTCTATCTTCGAAGACGTTTTCGTCCTCGCTGGGATCGTGTGGCTCATGCTGCGCATGAACCGAAACCTGGCGCTGATCACTTTCGCCGTGCTGCCGTTCATCGCTATTGCCACCAAGCTTTTTCGTGACAAGGTCCGTGACTCCTACCGCCGCATCCGCGTGGCGATCGCCCGCATCAACGGGTATCTGCAGGAGCACGTCAGCGGCATGGTCGTCTTGCAGTTGTTCAACCGGGAGGAGCGGGCGTTCGACAAGTTCTCCGACGTCAACGCCACCCACATGGAAGCGTTCAAAGACGCGATCATGGCCCACGCGGTTTATTATCCTATCGTCGAAATCCTCTCGTCCGTCGCCATTGCGTGTGTCATCTGGTTTGGCGGCAACGATGTGATCCGCAACACGACGACTATTGGTGTTCTGGCCGCGTTCATCCAGTATGCGCAGCGTTTCTTCCGGCCCATTCAAGACTTCAGCGAGAAGTACAACATTTTGCAATCTGCGATGGCATCCAGCGAGCGCGTATTCAAGCTGCTCGACACTCCTGCAGAGATCACTTCACCCGCCGTTACCAAGACACCGGAGGGCCCGGGCCGCATCCAGTTTGACCACGTCTGGTTTGCGTACAGGACGGTCGCGCCTTCCGAACCCGACTGGGTCCTGCGCGATGTGAGCTTCACCATCGAACCCGGGCAAACCGTTGCTATCGTCGGCCACACTGGAGCCGGCAAAACCACGATCATCTCGCTGCTGATGCGCTTCTACGATGTGCAGAAGGGCGCCGTCCGGATCGACGGAGTGGATGTGAAGGAAATGGATCTTGCCGATCTTCGCCGCCGTTTTGGCGTCGTGCTGCAGGACCCGTTTTTGTTCACCGGTACAGTCGAGGGCAACATTCGGCTGGGCACGGCGTGGATCGAGGATGCCGATATCGAAAAGGCAGCCGAGGACGTCAACCTGGCGGACTTCGTTCGGACTTTGCCGGGCGGCTTTAAGGAAGAAGTTCGCGAGCGCGGTAGCACGCTCTCCACCGGTCAGAAGCAGCTCATTTCATTTGCCCGCGCCCTGGCGCATGAGCCGAAGATTCTGATCCTAGATGAAGCCACTTCCAGCGTGGACACCGAAACCGAATTTCGCGTGCGCGATGCACTCAATCGCATGGTCGAAGGCCGCACTTCGGTAGTCATTGCCCACCGGCTTTCGACGGTGCAACGGGCGGACAAGATTATCGTGATGCACAAAGGCCAGGTCCGCGAAATGGGTACTCACCAGGAACTGTTGGCGCAGCGCGGCATCTACTACAAGCTTTATCAGCTGCAGTACAAAGACCAGGAAGTTCTCGCATCAGCTTCTAGGCCCGAGGTCACCGCCGGCGCGGATGACTAGGTTGCTGGACGCGGGCGCGCCTCGCCCGCGCCGGAACACTTGCCACTCCCAAACAGCGCAAAGCGCTGACTGTCGGAGGGTGACCCCGCTGCCTTCCCTTACAATGTCCCGTGCGAATTCTCATCTCCGCCGGTGAAGCCTCCGGTGAAATGTATGGCGCGCAGCTTATCGAGGCGCTGCGTCGCGCGTCGCTCCAGCCGAGGGGACAGCCGCCCTCGGCTGTCCGCCGGAGCTTAGCCAGGGCATCTCACGCGGGCGAGGGCGCCCGCGCCACACAACTGGAATTCTTTGGCGTAGGCGGAGACCGCATGCGGGCCGCGGGCTGCGAAACGGTGGTCGACGCGAAAGACCTCTCTGTCGTTGGCATCTCAGAAATTCTCAGCCATCTTCCTAAAATCTGGGGGCTGTTCCACAAGCTCATCGCAGAAGCCGATAAGCGACAGCCCGACCTCGCCATCGTGATCGACTCCCCCGCCTTCAACTGGCGGGTTGCCCGCGCCATGCATCGGCGCGGCATTCCTGTTGTCTACTATGTCGCGCCGCAGTTCTGGGCGTGGCGCCAGGGACGAGTTCGCCTGCTGCGGAAATATGTCACCAAGGCGCTGGTGATCTTTCCCTTTGAAGAAAAGTTCTATCGCGATCGCGGTGTCGATGCGACCTTCGTGGGTCATCCTCTGGCTAATTTGCAGCGCCCAGCCGTCGAGCGCCAGGACTATGCCGCGCAGCACGAGCTCGATCCTGCGAAGCACTGGATTACGCTCATGCCCGGCAGCCGCGTAAAAGAAGTGCGCATGAACTTGCCCACGATTCTGGAAGCCGCCGCCAGACTCGGCACAGCCTATGAATTCCTGCTGCCAGTCGCGCCCACAGTTGATCGCCGCTTTCTTCAGGCGTTGATCGGGAATCGGCCCTCCATCCACCTCGTCCCCGAAGCCCTGCCCGCGCTGGCTCACTCGCGTGCAGGCATCATTGCCAGCGGTACCGCAACGGTTGAGGCCGCGATCATGGGGACGCCGTTCGTGATGGTCTACCGGGTCTCGCCGCTCACGTATTTTTTGGGACGTTCGCGAGTGAAGGTTCCTCACTTCGCCATGGTGAATCTGATCGCCGGGGAGGAGATTGTTCCGGAACTGGTGCAACAGGATTTTACGGCAGACAATGTCGTCGCGCGGCTCAACCAGATACTCCCCGATGGCTTCGCCCGCAGCAAGATGATTGAGGGCTTAGCCCGTGTGAGGCTGGTCTTCGAGGCCCATCAGAGCAAACTGCCCGTGCCGAGCGTGCTGCTGAGGCTATTTTTCGTTGTGCGGAGGAACCAGTCGAAAAGTCTGGATGATTCATGCCGGCACCAGCCGATTTGGCAACCGCTTCAACCCCACGCGGGCCTCGCGCTCACGCGGGGCGAGGGCCTGCCCTGAGCGAAAGTCGAATGGACTGCGGCTAACCGAAGGTTGCCGGTCTGCCCGCGAGATCCCTCGCTCGGCTGAAAAACGCCGAGTCTCGGGATGACTTCTCTCCTCGGGATGACTTCTGTGCTCGGGATTACGTTCTTGAAGAATCCAAGTATCCAACTCAGCATAAAGTTCCAAACCTTGTCCTACCAGCATCTTTTGCGTCACAATCTTCATCTTACAGAGTAACCGGCCTTCCAGGAGACCACGTTTTCATGCCCTTTCAGCCTTGGCGCCCTCGTCGCGCCCTAGCAATTTGTCTGGCCTTAGTGTTTTTGCTGATGTCCATACCAATCTGGGCGGCGGAGAAGATGCGCCTCCAGGTCGACGATTACCAGATTGACGCTGAACTCACACCCCACACCCACAAGCTTGTCGCTCGGGCCAAAGTCAAGTTTACGGCCCTCGAAGATCTGAATATCGCCACTTTCGAACTGCACAATGCACTGCGACTGACCAAGGTCAGCGATGCCGCGGGGAAGTTGCTGTCCGCGGAGCGGGTCACGCAGGACTCCACGGTGCGGGTGCAGCTGCCCGAGGGAATCACCAAGGACACTTCCGCCACTCTGACCTTCGAATACGAAGGCGTCCTGGACTCCGCTGACGAGAGCCCCGTACAAGGACTTAAGCTGGCTTCTATCGGCGACGACACTACTTATTTGCTCTACGCCGCGCGCTGGTTTCCGGTGAATGCCTATGGGATTAACCGCTTTACTGCCACGATCAACATCACCGTGCCCGCACACATGGTGGTGATTGGAAGCGGAAAAGAGACAGCGAGCAGCAGCCCGGCAAAAAAGGGCGCGGCCGGCGGATTGCCGACCAAAACCTACACCTTTGTTTGGAGCAAGCCCAGCTTTCCCGGCACAATTGTTGCTGGTCAATTCCAGGAGTTCAAAAGCAACGAAGCCGGGCTGGATCTGCACCTTTTCTTCAAGCCGAACCACCAGACCCTAGGTCCCCAGTACACCGAAACCGCGGTCAAAGAATTCATCTATTACGTCACTCTCTACGGACCCCTGCCTGATTCCACCCTGAAGGTGGTAGAAATTCCGGATGATACCGTTCCTTCGGCCTGGGCCCCGCAGATTGCCGCCATCGCCAGTCGAGCGATAACAGAGCGGGTGAACTATCGCTTGCTGGCCAACACCATCGCGCACCAGTGGTGGGGCGCTTCCGTCAGTCCTGCGTCTCGCGATGATTGGTGGTTGAGCGACGGCTTCGCGCGGTACTCCGAAGCCCGCTACGTAGAACAGGCGGCCGGTCAGGCAGGCTTGGAAGAAGTAATCAAAGACATGTCGGTCGGAGCGCTGGCTTATGACACCGTGCCACTTTCCAGCGCCGGCAAGCTCGATCTGTTCTCGCCTGAATTCCAGTCCCTGGTGACTGACAAGGGCGCAATGATCCTGCACATGCTGCGTTGGGTCGAGGGAGACCAGAAGTTCGACCAGACCATGCGCACCTTTGCCTCTAAGTATGCGGGAAAATCTGCGTCCCTGGATGATTTCCGCGCCATCGCCGAGGAGAAGTACGGTACCCAACTGACCTGGTTTTTCTCTCAGTGGCTAGATTCCACCGGGGCCCCGGAATTCAAGACCAAATACACCATTTACCGCCTGGGCAACAACAAGGGCTTCCGCGTGGTCGGGCAGATTGCGCAGGATCTCGATCTTTTCCGCATGCCAGTTTTGCTCAGAATCGATACCAACGGTAAAACCGAAGAAAAACGGATCGAAGTAGTGGGCACGGATTCAGCATTCACAGTCGAGACTTTCGGCAAGCCCCGCCGCATTGTGGTCGATCCTGATGATCGCGTGCTCAAGAACTCCACCGACATCAAGTTGCGCTCATCCATCCTACGCGGTCAGGGAATGGTGACTCAGGGCGATTTGGCTGGCGCGCTGGCGGAATTCAATAAGGCACTCGAGGTCAACAAGAATAGTTCGCTGGCGCACTATCGGGTGGCCGAAGTTTTCTTTCTGCAACACAACTTTCAGGCCGCGGCCAACGCTTACCGCGAATGCCTGAATGGAGATGGCGATCCGCGCTGGACTGAAGTCTGGAGCCACATTCAGTTGGGCAAGATTTTCGATCTCACTGGACAGCGGGAGCGTGCCACGAATGAATATCGCCAGGCCCTGCAGACCAACGACAATACCCAAGGCGCGCAGGAAGAAGCCAGAAAGTACCTGCAGAAACCGTTCGAGCAGGCCAAAAACAAATAAAGGGGCGGTGTTCGCCGAACGTCCTTCGACAGCTCACGGCAGTCGGATGGGTTACTGCCCCGTAAACGCTAACACAAGGTCGACTTCCTTCTTGGCAATCCCCCAGAAATAGATGAACCCGCGGCCGGAATTCCCAACTTCCCAGAAGGCCTCTCGCCCGTGGAGGGTTTCGGATTCAGGTGAAGGCGTCTTGCTGAAAACGGATTACTCCCGGGTTGCCCGTAATCCGCTCAGTGATTCCAGCCGCGGGCATCCTAGGGAGGACGCGTAGGGAGTTCGTAACACGGGAAGCGACAGAGCAGCTTCAGTGAATATGGATCGGAACAACGATTTGCGACTGGCCCATTGCGGCCCGCGCTGGGCGAAAGACCTCGAGACGGAATTCGGTCGTGGATTGCGGTTGGAATTCGAAATCATACGTCTCACCGACTGACACGGTTTGCCGGGCAGGACGTTCCGTCGCCTGAGAAGCGGGTAAATCAGCTCCATCCTTAGCGATCGCGCGCCAAGTTACTGGGGACGAACCCGCCAGCACAGATACGGTGAGAAGAGGATCGTGTGGCGTGATGTTGATAAACCGAAATCGATACTTGACTCCTTGTTTCAATTCCATTGGGCCGGGATCGGCATCGCCATTGAGCAGGATTGGCGTATTGTCGGATGGCCCCTTGACACTGACGAGCATGATCCGGTCGCGTTCCGGATCGAGGGATTGACCAGGCTCGAGCACGATGAGCGGACCATAGAGACCCGAGCTAAGCTGTCGAATATCGTCGAGGTGTGTGTGATAGATGAACGTTCCCGCGCGAGGGGGCGTAAATGTAACGACAAAGGAACCGCCAGGCTGAATCATCGGCGCGAGATGACCGGGCGTACCGCTCCACCCGGCGATCCCATCGTAGTAGCTACGCAATTCCATCCCATGCCAATGCACTGACGTGGGCTCGGGGAGTTTGTTCAACACCGTAATTTCGACCGGCTGACCTCGTGTGAGTACAATCGGTGGCCCGGGAATTCGAGCTGCAGGTTTTGCGAGCGAATCTGCGCCTTCCTGAAGAGCAAATGCAAAGCCGGGTTCCGGACCGTACCGCCCAGGCTGTAGTTCCGCCGCGAGCTGAAGCTGGCGCAGCGGCAGATCGGAGTGCTTTGCGGGGGGAGCGACACGGGACGGAATGATATTGATACCCAACACCAAGCCAGCCATTCCATCTATGGCGTGATGTGATTCGGCTTGTGCGAAGGAAGGTTCTATGTCGGGTGGCCTCAGCCGAAGACCCGGCGAAATGTGCGCGAGGACATGACAATGGAACAACCAATTGCCAGGTTCCTGTGGCGTCCACGTCAACGACATGGTCGCGCCGGGCCTCATCAGTTCAGTCACCACCATTCGGCGCTGTTCGCTGTTCAGTGAGGTGTCGTGTTCTCCGTCGCCCACACTGTCGACTGTGTAGTAAGAACCGTGGAGGTGCATCGGATGGTTTCCCTGTCCGGCATTGATCCAGCGCCAGTGGACTGAGTCGCCAACCGTATAGGTCAACCGCTCGGTATACGGCCATGAGTGGCCATTGATAACAATCGCATTCCGGCCCTTGGTGAACGGATCGCCACCCACGGCCCTCAATTCAGGCTTTTCCCACCACCCGATGACAAAAACCCGGTCGTCCGCTTTGGTCCCCTGCGGATCGACGATGAGCACTCCGTTCAGTTGACTATCGACGCCGTAGCGCTCTGGAAGAGCTTTTCCGGTCGTTGTCGCCCAGTAATAGTAGGTGCCCGGTTTACCGGCGGCAAACCGGATTTTGCGGCTTTCTCCAGGCGCGAGTTGAACTGTGTCATCGGAGCTACCGCCCGGTCTTGTGTGGAGGCCGTGGACAACGAGAGTAGTGCCTTCGATGGCATTGCGAATGTCGACCGAAATCTCCGTGCCCTCGGGCACTCGGATCATCGGCCCGGGAATTTCCGGGGAGTGGCCTCCCTCCGCGAACGCTTGTACCTGGAGCGAGGGTCCGTCACGGTCTTCCGGGTGCCACAGACCGGGCCGCGCTTCCAACTCGATTGTCAATACACCATCTTTTAGCTGGCCGTGTGGTAAACGATTATCATTCGCATTTATTTCGGGAATGTCCTGCGCTCTCGTACGCCCAAACAATGCGGTTGGGACCAACGCAGCAACGCAGAACAAGAAAATACAATGAGCGGCACGCATGACAAAGTGCCTAGTCGCTTCTCGCCATCACATTGTGATAGTAGGTGAAATCTTTGTCAAAAACGAGAACGCCCTTAAGTCTGCTGTGCGCGTTCCGATGCTGCATACCTCGCCGCACGACGCGAATTAGCTGTTCGGAATGGATAGTCGGCAAGCCGGAAGTAATCCAGGCTGCGAAGGCGGGTGGTTCGGTTTCTGCGTTGGATGAATGTCACGACGCCTAAAACGAGTTTTGGGAAGTTAACAGGTCACTTCAACCCAAACACCTTAAGTCAGCGCTTTTGGGTCAGTGCCCCAGGGCTAGGTTTCCCTTACGGCCAGGGTCACGGTCGCTTTCGACACCAGCTTCTCCTCGGAATCCTTCTGGGCAAACACTTCCGACTCGCAGATGACAAGCATCCGTCCCGCTCGCAGAACGCGTCCCCGGCAACGCAAACGGTCGGCGATCGCTGGGCGCAGGAAATTGATCTTGAATTCCACGGTGATGACATCCTGCTCCAACCCGACCGCGCTACGAGCCGCGCAACCCGCGGTGTGATCAGCCATTGTGGCCAGTACGCCGGCATGAATCAATCCATGCTGCTGCGCATGCCTCCCAGTTGGAGTCAGGAAGGTTTCGCAAAATTCATCCTCGACCAATGCTAGTTCTATGCCCAGGTCGCGAACAAAGTTGGCGTTGTCAAAAATGCGGCGGACTCGGCTTTCCCGGATTTTATCCATCATGGATATAGGGTGGCGTCAGATAGATTGGCGCGAAATGGCTCAGTAGGCCCAGCGCAGCAACGTCACTCCCACGGTGAAACCCGCGCCCACTGAAGCCAGCAGCACTAAATCACCTTTTTTGAGCCGGCCTTCCTCGAGCGCAGTGCCCATGGCGAGTGGAATGGTTCCAGCGGTGGTATTGCCGTAGCGGTCGATGTTGATGATGACGCTCTCCGGCCGCAGACCGAGCCGGTCCGCGGTAGCGGTAATGATTCGCCGGTTGGCTTGGTGAGGAATGAACACGTCGACATCCCTGGCCTTCAGTCCATTGCGTTCAAGAATCTTCTCGCACAACTCGATCTGCTTGCGAATCGCAAATTTGAACACCGCCTGCCCGTCCTGGTGAACATAGTGCATTTTCTTGTCGACGGTCTCGTGAGTCGAGGGATGAAGACTTCCGCCGCCGGGCATATACAGCGCGCAGCCGCCGGAGCCGTCGACTTCGTGAATGAAATCGATAATGCCCAGCGCATCATCGTCGGCTGGTTCGAGAATTACCGCGCCCGCGCCGTCGCCGAAAATTACACAGGTAGCGCGGTCGGTGTAATCAATGATTGAAGACATGACGTCCGCGCCAATCACCAGGACTTTTTTATGCACCCCGGTGGCGATGAATTGCGCTCCCGTCTGCAGGGCATACACGAACGCCGAACAGGCTGCGGAGAGATCAAATCCCCAGACGCCTTTGGCCCCCAGCTTGTGCTGCACTAAGCATGCGGTGGAGGGAAAAAGCATGTCGGGAGTAACCGTCGCCACGATGAGAGCATCCAGGTCGTTTGGCGCCAACCCTCGCTGCGCCAGCGCTGCCTTGGCCGCTTCGACCGCCAGATCGCTGGTGGCTACGCCCTTCTCCACGATGTGGCGCTCGCGAATGCCGGTGCGGTCCACAATCCAGTCATTGGAGGTTTCGACCATCTCTTCCAAATCAGCATTGGTCAGCAGGCGGGGCGGGACATAAGTACCGAGGGCGCTAATCTTCGCTCTTGCGCGCACAAACTCGCTCACTCTATGAATTCTCCAGGGATGAGATGAACCCGCTATTTTCTCCCACGCATGGGGTATTGTCCAACTCTAGGTGCTGCTTGGATTTGGCAACATGAATACCACTGCGCGAAATGATTGAAGGCGGGCAATCACAAGCCAGGCACCGGAGACCCACTGCACACGCAAGAGCCCGTTACCGTTGCTTCCTTCCGGACCTGGCGGGGTTGGCGAGAATACGTTGCGCGGGACCGATGCCTGACGGAGTTCATTCTAGCACTCGCTTGCGTAGAGCTGACGTTCGCGCCCGCACCGGATCGCCCGTTTTCACGGGCGTCATCCCGAGAGCCGGCGTAGTTCAGCCGGTTGAGGGATCTCGCGTTGGAGCTTCTCCAGGACAGCTTGCCGGACTGCACGCCAGATCCCTCGCGAGAGCTCGGGATGACGCCAATGTGGCTGAAACTGAACCATTGCCAGCTGGATGACAGCGGGAAAGCCCGGAGCGTGATGCCCTCAGTACCCTTTTCTTTCACACAAGAATCGAGAAGAATGAAACGAAGCCGATGTTTCCTGCACCCGACCCACGACCACCGACGATTACGCTCTTTGTAGCCATCCAGCGCTACTTTGAAGTTGCCCTTTACCTCCTCGTGCTCACCGGTTTTGGAACGCTGGCCTCGACAGGTGGTTTGGACGCTCCGACAGTACTGTTAGTTAGTGCGGCTCTTCTATTTCGGGGATATTTGCTGGCCACGCGGCGAAGCCTAATTATCCCGGAGCGGTGGACCAACATTCTGACGCTCGGCTATTTGGGTCTCTACGCAGCGGAGTATTTGCTGAGGTCCGGAGGATTTCTTAGTACATTTCTTAGCGCGACCGTCCATCTGGTGCTGTTTGTCATGGTGGTCCGGTTGTTCTCCGCGCAGCGCGATCGCGACTTTTATTTTCTGTCGGTGATTGCTTTTCTAATGGTGTTGGCCGCCGCGGTGCTGACGGTGGACAGTACTTTTCTGCTGACGTTCTCCGGCTTCGTGCTGGTGGCGGTGGTCACGTTCATTCTGATGGAGATGCGCAACGTGTCCGCCAGGGCCACGATTCATTCGACGGAATCAAGTGGAGAGTCGACGTACCGGCGCATGGCCTTTTCGCTCGCCGCTACGGCGCCGGCCCTCGTGCTCCTCATTCTGCTGGGAGCGACCGGCATCTTCTTCATCTTGCCCCGCATCTCCTCCGGTTATCTCAGCGCGTATGCCCCGGGCGGCCAGCTCACAACGGGATTCAGTGACAGCGTCCAACTGGGGAGCATTGGGGAGATCCAGCAGTCCAGCGCGGTGGTGATGCATGTTCAGATTGAGGGCGACAAGAGCGGCACTTTCGACCTAAAGTGGCGTGGAGTTACACTCACCAATTTCGATGGGCGGACCTGGTCCACTCCGCACGAACAACACATTGCGCCTCGGCTACCGGACGGGCGCTTCGTCCTGTGGCAGTCGGATGCCGGCAGACAAGCGCAGAAAGCCTCGCAACCGGTCCACTACCAGGTCTTGATGGAACCGATGCGCACAAATGTTTTCTTCCTCGCGGCCGTTCCGCAAACTTTGCAGGGCAATTACAGCCTGGTGGCTCTGGATAACGGAGGCGCGGTCTTTGATCTTGACCCCGAACATCCCGTCAGCCGCTACGAAGCGATCTCGAACCTCTACCAGCCCGGGCGCGACAATCTGCGCGCAGCATCGGGCCCTTACCCTCCACCGTTTTCTTCGGTCTACTTGCAACTGCCCTCGGCGCTCGATGCTCGTATCCCGCGGCTGGCTGAGAAAATCGCAGAGTCGGCCGACAACCCATACGACAAAGCTGTTGAAGTCGAGACGTACCTGCGGACGAATTTCGGATACACGCTGCGATTGCCGAGTACAGCTCAGGGCGACCCTCTGGCCAATTTTTTGTTTGAGCGCAAGCAGGGACACTGCGAATACTTCGCGACCTCCATGGCGGTGATGCTGCGCACTTTGGGGATTCCGTCGCGAATCGTGAATGGCTTCCGCACCGGCGAGTTCAACGACCTCACATCACAGTACCTGGTTCGCGCCAGCAACGCTCACTCCTGGGTTGAAGCCTATTTCCCGGGCTATGGCTGGATAAGCTTCGATCCCACGCCCGCAGCGCCGGTTGCAGCGTCTACGGGTTGGAGTCGAGTCATGATGTATGTGGACGCGATGGCATCGTTCTGGCGGGAATGGGTGGTCAGCTATGACGTGAGCCACCAGCGAACCCTGGGAGAGGAGGCAGCGCGAGGCACTCGGCGATGGCTCGACGCACTGCGGAATTGGTGGCGGCAGCACTACGAGGCACTGCTTGGCGCAGTTCGCCGCACCCAAAGATGTGATGGCACTGAAACCAGAGCGCTGGAGCATCGCAGGAGTCTTAATTACTCTGACGCTGTTGTTGGCGGTCAACGCGCGACGATTGTGGCGAGCATTTCGCCGGGGCCGATTGGCGGCGCGTCCGGAGAAATCTCCCCGTCAGGCTGCCACCATCTGGTACGAGAGGATGACGCGCGTGATCGCCCGTCGCGGCTGGATTAAATCGCCGGCGCAAACGCCTGAGGAGTTCGTGACGTCTATTGAGGATGCCGCGGTGCGGGAGAGAATGGCGCATTTTACGCGCAGTTATGAAGGCGCCCGCTTCGGCGACTCGGCCGAGGATGCCCAGCGTCTGCCAGAGCTCTATCAGGAAGTCTCATCAGCCGCACGGAGGTGAGCTTTCCTATAAGTCAGAAGCGCCAGACTACGCCACCGCCCACAAAGAGATTATGTTGCCTGCTTTTCCCGGTATTCACATTCAACTGTGGCACGCCGGAATAAAAATCCCGCACTTGGCCACGCAGCCGGATGGCGTGCCAGATTCTTACATCCAAACCGGCGCCGATTTGCAAAACCCCCGTCGTGGTACCGGTTTTGCCAGGGTTTGGACCACCGTACTCCAGGTTGGAACTCTCGCTGAAGTGACCAAAGCCGCCACCGATGCTGAGCCAGGGTGAAAGTCCGCTGTCGGGCACGAGGTTGGCGCGGATCGACGGCGTCAAGAAAAAGGAGCGGTAGCTCTCGGGTATGAGATTGAGGCTAAAGTGCAGATCTTCGTCAGGGCTATAAACAAAGGGAACTTCCAGAGTAAGTCCGGCAACTGGCCCACGAAATAAGCGGCGGCCGTAATTGACTTCAAAAGTGAAGCCATTACCGAAGTGAAGGTTAGGATCACTTGCGTTGGTTCCCCTCACTCCTTGATCGCTGATGAAAGTACGTCCGACAATTCCGGTCAGCTCATTCTTCTCTTGGGCAGCGGCATTCGCCACCAGGATCGGGAACAAGACCGCCATCGTCCAGCATTTCGATGCCATCTCTAGTTCTCCCGCTAAAGTGGCTAACCGACAGCGAGACATAGGTTAGCACGTCGCGGCGAGGATTTTTGCGGAGCGCCGTGCTTGGTTTGATGCCGCGCAATTCGTTAACGCCCGGGAATCTCATAGGCTGCGGAATGTTAGAATCAAGGATTACATGCCTACGACCATACCTACTGTGGCGACTGACGATGCAACCGATGCGACAGGGAAGGTGTCCGCCTCGTCCACGAAGGTCGGTTTTGTCAGTCTGGGATGCCCGAAAAACCTGGTGGATAGTGAAGTAATGATGGGCATGCTGACCAAGGCGGGGGCAGAATTGACCTCGCGCACGGAAGACGCTGACGTCATCGTGGTTAATACCTGCTCCTTTATAGCCAGCGCCCAACAGGAATCCGTCAATACGATTCTGGAGATGGCACGACACAAGACGAATGGCCACGTCCGCAAGCTGGTTGTGGCTGGTTGTCTGGTCGAACGGTTCCGTGACGAGATTCGGAAAAATATTCCCGAGGTGGACGCCGTCGTTGGCACAGGAGAGTTGGAGAGGGTCATCGCGGCAGCAGGAATTGACGCGTCGCCAAAGAGCGCCTCACCCTTCAACATCCTTCGCTCGCGGCCCGAAGGCGAGGCTCGTGCTGCCCAAGGCCGCTTCTCCCGAGAAACGTGGGATGGCGCGATTGCCGATCTCCCCAACTACCTCTATGACGAGAGCACTCCGCGGGTGCTGGCCACGCCCGCCTCCACTGCGTATATCAAGATCGCGGAAGGCTGCGATCATCCCTGTAGTTTCTGCATCATTCCGCAGTTGCGCGGCAAATTTCGCTCGCGCCGATTTGAATCTGTGGTTGCCGAGGCCGAGCACCTGGCCCGCTCCGGCGTGCGCGAAATCACGCTGATCGGTCAGGACACGACCTGCTACGGCGAAGATTTTGGTCTTAAAGATGGATTGGCACTTCTGCTGGAGAAGTTGGCAGGTATCCAAGAACTGCGTTGGATACGTTTCCTCTATGCTTATCCCAACAAGATCAGCGACCGCCTGCTCGAAACCATCGCCAAACATGAAAAGATTTGCTCCTACATTGATGTGCCGCTGCAGCATGCTTCTGCCGCAGTGCTGAAGCGCATGAAACGTGGTGGTGGCGCGGACATTTTCTTTCGTTCGATTGAGAAGATGCGTCGTGCGATTCCTGAGGTCACTCTGCGAACGTCGTTCATTGTCGGGTTCCCTGGCGAAACCGAGAAAGAGTTCGAAGAATTGTGCGAATTTGTACGCCAGGCTGAGTTCGACTGGATGGGCACTTTTGGCTACTCCGACCAGGAAGGCGCTAGCGCATACGGATTGGAAGGAGAAACTCTCCGCTCGCGAGATCGAACAGCGGCGCAAACATCTCATGCAGATCCAGCGGAAAGTCAGCAAGAAGAAAAAGAAAGCCTTAGTAGGCAGGGAATTTGATTTTCTGCTGCAAGGAACTTCGGAGGAGACGGATCTTCTGCTCGAGGGCCGGACTGCGATGCACGCGCCTGAAATTGATGGCAAAGTGCTGATCAACGACGTTCCGGAAGGACTGGAACCGCAACTCGGCGAGTTCTACCGTTGCCAGATTACTGAGGCCCACGACTACGACCTGGTCGCGAAAATCGTGTGATGACTTTATGGCCCGCAAGCGCTCTCCCAACCTGAAGTGCCCCACCTGCAAGAAAACTGTAACCAGCAAAGATCCCGAATTTCCTTTTTGCAGTGATCGCTGTCGCTTGATCGATCTGGGGAAATGGGCCAGTGGCGGGTATGTCATCTCGTCACCCTTGACGGATACCTCAGACCATGAACTCCCCTCCGGCGCGGACCAATCCGATGAAGACTGAGCGTACCGCCGGTGGCGCGCCGACTGTCACGTCCGCAGGCTCAGAACCGGCTTTAGAGGCGTCCGGCGCTCCGCTCTGGGCCAGGCTGGTCGCCACCTTCTTCGGAACTGGATATATCCGTCCTGGCCCAGGAAGCTGGGCGTCGGCAGAGACTGTGTTGTTGTGGTGGCTTTTTACCCACTGGATCACGTCAACCTGGCAGCTATGGGCAGCCGTTTTGCTGGCCGCGCTGACAGTCCTGGTTGGAATTCCGGCGGCCACGCGAGTGGCGCGGGCAAGCGGTCTTAAGGATCCTCAGTTCGTCGTGATTGACGAGGTAGCAGGCCAACTCATCACGTTGATTGGGGTTCCGCTGTCGTGGAAATCTCTGCTGCTGGGCTTTATACTTTTTCGTGGGTTCGATATCGTAAAGCCACCGCCGGTTCGTCAGCTGGAACACCTGCCGGAAGGCGTCGGGATAGTAGTTGATGATGTTGCCGCCGGTTTTTACGCCGTGATCGTGATGCATTTCGCGCTGCATTTCGGTTTGTTGCCGCGATAATCAGTCCAAGGCGCGCGTCGCAAGGGAAGCTGGATCCATGGGAATTTCCGACCGTCTGCTGGGTAAAAAGAACGTTAACGGCAATCCACAGATTGAGGCCGTGCATCCCTCTGCCGCCCTGCCCGGAGGCGAAGTGCGAATTACGGGCACAAGCCTGCGCCCCGCCGACCTGCGCCGGCCTCGCGTCCGCTTTGGCGAACTGGAGGGCGCGGTGGTCATCAGTTCTGACGACTTTCTGGTGGCACGTGTACCGACTGGCGCGTCCTCAGGTCCGGTCGTGGTCTCTACCAACGGTCACACCAGCAATCCGCACGAGATTACGGTGGCGACGCCCATCGCCGAGAACCTGCATCCCGTGACGAATCCGGGGGTTGACGCCGAGGGCAATATCTACGTCACCTTCTCGGGCTCACGCGGACAGAAGGTTCCGGTGTCCATCTTTAAAATCGACACCAACTACAATGTGAAGCCGTTTCTCACGGAGATGATGAACGCCACCTCGATCGCCTTCGACCGCGCCGGGCAGATGTACGTTTCCTCGCGCTTCGATGGAACGGTATACAAAGTGGCGCCCAATGGCACAATGTCTTCTTACGCAGAAAGCATGGGCGTTGCCACCGGTATCGCCTTCGACCGCGCGGAGAACCTCTATGTGGGCGATCGCAGCGGGACAATTTTTAAGATCGCTCGCGACCGTCAGATTTTTGTTTTCGCCACCCTCGAGCCCAGCGTCTCCGCCTACCACCTGGCTTTCGGACCACAGGGCGATCTTTTTGTAACCGGGCCGACGACTTCCAGTTTCGATTGCGTGTACAAGATCAATCCACAAGGCAACGTTTCCACGTTCTACCGCGGATTGGGACGCCCTCAGGGGCTGGCAGTCGACGTCGACGGCAACCTCTATGTGGCGGCTTCAGTCACGGGGAAACGGGGCATCGTAAAAATCACGCCCGCTGGCAAAGCTGCGCTTGAGGTCGCTGGGCCGGGGCTTGTGGGCCTGGCTTTCGCTCCTGGCCGTTCCGCGATTCTCGCCACAACCGACGGCGTGCATCATCTCGCCTGGAATATTCAGGGACTGCCAACCTTACCTGAGTTGCCCGCGTAAGCAGCGCCATTCCACAATCCAGTGGTCAGCCTTCCAATACCGATCATTTAAACTGCTAACGTGAATGCCGAAATCGTTGCTATCGGCTCCGAACTGCTGACGCCTTTCCGCCAGGATACGAACTCGCTCTATCTCACCGAAAAACTTAACCAGCTCGGCGTGGAAGTAATCTTCAAGACCATTGTTGGAGATTGCCGCGAGCACCTCACCGGAAGCGCAAGCCTCGCGCTGTCGCGGGCGGATATCGTGATTTTCATGGGTGGCCTCGGTCCCACCGAGGACGACCTGACGCGTGAAGCGGTGGCTGAGGCACTGCAATTGGAACTCCATCGCGATCCCGAAATCGTGGCCGCGATTGAGCGGCGTTTTGCGTCCCGGGGATGGAAAATGTCGGCCAACAATGCGAAGCAGGGCGACGTCATCGCAGGCGCTATCGTCCTGCCCAACCCTAATGGCACGGCGCCGGGACAGTGGATCAGCGGAAAATACGAAGGCCGGGAGAAGATCATTATCCTTCTTCCCGGGCCGCCACATGAACTAAGGGCCCTGTTCGATCAGGAGTGCATGGAGCGTTTGCGCGCCAAACTTCCGCCGCAATTCATCGCGACCCGCGTGTTGAAGGTCACGGGAATGGGAGAGTCGCAGTGTGATGCCCGGGTGGCACCCATTTACAAGCGCTTTACCGATGTGCAAACCACAATTCTGGCTGGCGCCGGGGAAATTCAGTTGCATCTGAGAACGCGTGCCGACTCGCTTGATGCCGCGCAGCAACGCGTTGATCAGGTTGTCGAAGAGATCGAAGCAGAACTTGGCGACTACGTTTTTTCTGACAACGGCGATTCCCTGGAGCAGATTGTCGGCTACTATCTCCAGATGCGTAACGCTACGCTGGCGGTCGCGGAATCTTGTACGGGCGGACTGCTGGCGGAACGTATCACTTCGGTTAGCGGCAGTTCGCGCTACTTCTTGGGGGGCGCGGTAGTCTACTCCAACCAATTGAAGACGGGATTCGCCGATGTCCCAGCTGATTTGATAGCAAAACATGGAGCGGTAAGCCGCGAAGTAGCGGCCGCGTTAGCCGAGGGTATTCGCAAACGCTGCCAGGCGACTCTCGGAGTCGGCATCACTGGTGTCGCGGGACCGGCGGGCGGCACCGCGGAGAAGCCTGTCGGTCTCGTCTTCCACGCTCTGGCTGGCGATCGTGGAACCGAAGTTATTGAACGAAACTTCCCCGGCGACCGCAAGCGCATCCGGTGGTTTGCTAGCCAGCAGGCGATGGATATGGTGAGAAGAAAGTTGATGTAGAACAGTTATGCCCAGTTTCAGTTGACCGACGACCGACGCCCCCATGCGCATTTTTGTTGCCCTCGACATCGACGATGCCATTCGGAACCGCATCCAGCGTTTCATGGACGGAGTACGAGGGTTCGCTCCAGATGCGCGCTGGGTCCGCGCCGAATCGTTGCACGTTACCCTCAAATTCATCGGCGAGAAACCGCCAGAGGTTGTGGAAGAGATTAAACGCGCGCTTTCGAACATGCGGAACGACGCACTCGAAATTGCCTTTCGTGGCTATGGCTTTTTCCCCGGAGCGAAGGCGCCGCGGGTGTTCTGGGTTGGCGTCGAGGCGGGGCCGCAATTGGCCACCCTGGCCACGGCAGTGGACAACAACACAGCAACGCTCGGCATTCCGAAAGAAGAGCATCCGTTCAGCCCGCATCTCACACTGGCTCGTGGCGGAGGTTCGCGAGCCCCGCGTGGGCACAGCCAGAACTTTCAGCAATTGCAGGAGAAATTGGCAATCCTGCCCACTCCCGACTTTGGTACCATGACGGCCCGCGAGTTCTTTCTGTACCAGAGCCAACTCTCGCGGGGCGGAGCACGCTATTCGAAGATTTCGAGCTTCGCACTGGGTTAGCGATAGATCTCTAATGAGGGCATTCCTTCTCACCGCCGGGTTCAGCTACCTGCTGGGATCGATCCCATTCGGATACATCCTGATGCTCATTTTTCGTGGGCAAGATGTGCGAAAAACCGGCAGCGGCAATATCGGTGCGACCAATGTGGCGCGGTCTTCCGCGATGCTTGGGGTGTTGACCCTGGTGCTCGACGCGCTCAAGGGACTGGCTGCAGTGTTGATAGCGCGCGCCGCATTTCCCGGACAAGGTGTACTGGCAGGTGTCGCTGCTCTCTGTGCGATTGCGGGCCACGTCTTCCCGGTTTGGTTGAAGTTTCGAGGCGGTAAGGGAGTCGCGACTGGTCTGGGGTCCTTCATCATGCTTGCGCCCAAAGCGGTCCTGGTCATGATCGCTATTTTTGTTGCCATCGTGCTGACCTTTCGCTACGTCTCTTTGGGCTCAATCGTTGCAGTCGCGCTCTTTCCTCTCCTAGCCTGGTTTCTGGACGGTTACGGAAACATGCCTTTAACGCTGTTGTGCATGGCTGCGGCCTCAATCCTGATCATCGCTAAGCATCATGAAAATATCCGCCGGCTTCTATCAGGTACGGAAACGCGTTTTCAGTGGGGGCGGGGTTGAGCCAGATCGCTCTCATCGGCGCAGGGGCTTGGGGAACTGGTCTCGCCATCGCATTGGGACGCCGAGGTAGCCATCTAATTCGCTTGTGGGCGCACGAGAAGCAAATCGCCGACGCAATCTCCAAAGACCGGGTCAACGAGAAATTCCTCCCCGGCCAATCGATTCCTGATTGTGTTTCGGTTACCAGCGATCTGGAAGAAGCCCTGCGCAACGCGGAAATCGTAGTCGGTGTGATGCCGTCGCAGCACTCGCGCAGCCTCTTCCAGGAAATGCGCCCCCATCTCAAACCGAGACATGCTGATCGTGAGTGCGACCAAGGGCCTGGAGCAAAGGACACTGCTGCGAATGACGGAGGTGATTTCTCAGGTGGTAGGAGTTGATGGCGGATTCCAGCCGCGCGTGGGCGCGCTCAGCGGGCCCTCCTTTGCCCAGGAAGTCGCCCGTGGCGATCCCACCGCCATCACGATCGCCTCGCAGGATGCGGAACTGGCGGAGATAGTTCAACGGGAATTCAGTGATCCTCGCTTCCGCGTCTACACCAATGACGACGTTGTCGGCGTGGAACTGGGCGGCGCCCTCAAAAACGTGATTGCCATCGCCGCCGGCGTGTGCGACGGCCTGGGACTCGGCCATAATTCCATCGCCGCCCTGATCACTCGCGGACTGGCCGAGATCACGCGCCTGGCAGTGGCTTGCGGTGGCCGCCAGGAAACCATGGCTGGTCTTGCCGGCCTGGGAGATCTGGTCCTCACCTGCACCGGTGGCCTCTCGCGCAATCGCAGCGTGGGCGTGGAACTGGGACGTGGCCGCAAGCTTCCGGAGATTATCGCCGGTATGCATGGCGCCGTTGCCGAGGGCGTCTTCACCACTCACGCCGCCGTCGGTCTGGCTCGCAGGCGCGGGATCGAGATGCCCATCGCGGAGCAGACGCACGCCATCCTGCACCAGGGCAAGCCCCCGGCAGACGCCATTCGCGAATTGATGACGCGCAGTGCGAAGAGCGAAATAGCTCTCACTTCTCCGGGTCTCTAGTCGTCGGATATGACTGCGGACAATAGCCTCGATTTGTGAGCACGGCCGACTCGTTTTGTACTCCCTTGTATCTGCTTTACACTGGCTGTTTGAACCAGGAGATCCAGCACTGGATTGAGCAATTGCGTGCGGGCGATCCTCGCGCGCTGGCGCGGGCTATCAGCGCTGTCGAAAATCGCGCTCCTGGATCGTCAGAACTGTTGAAAGCGCTATTTCCGCATAGCGGGCACGCGCGGATTCTTGGACTCACCGGCCCGCCTGGCGCAGGCAAAAGCACACTCGTCGATCAATTGGCTCGACACTATCGCAAACACAAGCGGACGGTGGGGATCATCGCTGTCGATCCGACCAGTCCTTACACGGGTGGCGCGATTCTAGGCGATCGCATTCGTATGCAGGACCACTTCTCCGACCCAGGGATTTACATTCGCAGCATGGCAACCCGCGGCTCCTTGGGTGGTTTGGCTCAGAGCACGGCCGACGTAGCTACAGTGCTCGATGCCTCGGGCCGCGACCTGATCATGATCGAAACTGTTGGCGTCGGCCAGGATGAGGTCGACGTTGTGCGCCTGGCGGATATCACCGTGGTGATTCTGGTTCCTGGCATGGGCGACGATGTGCAGACCATTAAGGCTGGCATCATGGAGATCGCCGATATTTTCGTAATCAACAAGAGCGACCACGAGGGTGCCGAGCGGGTGGAGCGCGAAATTCGCGCTCTGCAGTCGCTGGCCGTGCGCAGTGATAATTGGACGCCTCCCATCGTGAAGACGGTTGCGACCGACGGTACAGGAATCGGCGAACTCGCCGAGGCCATCGAAATCTATGAAAAGTATCTGAAAAGTGAAGATCTGGTACTGAAACATAAGATTCAGAATTGGCAGGATCGTCTGGTCGAGATGCTGCGGCATGCGCTGCTGGAGAAAGCGCGCGAGCAGATGGGCGACGGAAATTTGTCGCGATATGCAGCAGAGATAGCCGAGCACAAGCGGGATCCATACACTTTGGTGGAAGAGATAACGGAGAAGTTGGGGCAAAATTAATGGTCACCATCGATCATCTCGGCATCGCGGTAAAGTCGCTTGCTGCTGCGAAAGGCATCTACGAGAAGCTAGGACTGAAGGTATCGCCTGAAGAGTTGGTGGAGGCTGAGCAGGTGCGAGTGGTGATGGTGCCGTTGGGCGAAAGCCGGTTTGAGCTGCTCGAGCCCACCTCTGAGGATTCAGTGATCGCGAAATTTATCGCTAAGCGAGGCGAGGGATTGCACCATGTGTCGTTGCGCGTCCCTGACCTTGCGGAAACCATCGAGCGCTTGAAAAAGGATGGTGTACGGCTGGTTTCAAACGAAATAAAAGTGGGAGCGGGCGGGCATCGGTATGTATTTGTGCATCCTTCGAGCACGGGCGGTGTGCTGCTCGAACTGGTGGAAGCAGATTCGAATCTACCTTACAAATAGGCTTTGCCATGCTGAGCGAAGCGAAGCATCCCTTCCGCCGAACTCCCAGCGGGAGTAGGATTCCTCGCTCCGCTCGGAATGACAAACGCGTGATTCATTTCCAGGATCCTATGCTTCTTCTCGCCGCCGACACTTCCGGCAAAGGCGGCAGCATAGCTTTGGCAAAGTGTGGGCCCGGTGATGTGTGCGAGATCATCGAGGTCGTCCCCCTCGCAGGCGGGACATTTTCAGCGCAACTGGTTCCGCAAATTGCAGAACTTCTTTTGAAGCACCAACTAGGGAAACACGACATTGAGGGATTCGCCGTGGCCTCGGGCCCGGGATCCTTCACCGGGCTGCGCGTAGGGTTGGCAGCGGTGAAAGCACTCGCTGAAGTCCTCAGGAAACCCATAGCTGAGATTTCCCTACTGGAGGCGATCGCAAGCGCAAGCGGCTTGCGTGGGACGGTGATGGCAGCGCTTGATGCGGGACGAAACGAACTCTACGTCGGCGAGTATGACGTCCAGGAGTGCGCCACAGCCTTGAATCAGAGTTTGCTGACGCGCGAGGAGTTTCTGGCCTCGGTTCGCGGATACATTGTCACACCAGACGCCAGCCTTGCCGACGCAGCCCGCAACGCCGGCCTGCCGGTGAAAGAAATCCCGCGTCCGAGGAGCGATACCATCGCCCAACTCGGATGGAAGAAAATTCTGGCTGGAGACACGGTCTCGCCAGAAGTGCTGGACGCCAATTACATTCGTCGCTCGGACGCGGAGATTTTTTCGAAGGGAAGCTCTTAGCTGTTAGCTCTTAACCTTGGCCCCAGACACTGGCAACGTGACAGTGCGTCTTGCAAATCCGCCTGATATTCCTGCAATGATGGCCCTGGAAAAAGATGCTGACGCGGCAGCGCACTGGCCGCAGGCTCAATACGAACAGATTTTCCTGCGAGCGGAACATCCGTCGAGGCTGGCATTGGTTATTGAAGAAGATGCTGCGGTCCAAGGTTTTCTCGTTGCCCGGCAGATCGATGCTGAATTCGAAATTGAGAACGTTGCCGTAGCTGGCTCCGTCCGGCGACGAGGCTTGGGTACCCGTCTGGTAGGCGAATTCTTGGCGGTGGCGAGCCATCAGGGCGCGAAGGCTGTGTTCCTTGAAGTCCGGGAATCGAACCGGGCCGCCCGTGCACTGTACGAGAAGTGTGGGTTCACGGAGATCGGGCACCGGAAACGGTACTATCAAGGTCCGGAGGAGGCCGCCGCTCTCTATCGACTTGATTTAGCGTGATTTGCAACATGAATGGTGCAATTTTGTTGACCTTCGAGCTGTTCTTTTCTGGGGAATTTGGGATTTCTTGCAAGTTAAAATGTCCGGTTGTTGTAGCAAGTGAATGTCCGCTTTTGTTAATCTCCCGTAGCCGCCGCCGAGGCGGTGGGAAAGTGGGAATCCCGCGCACTTTTCGGGATTTCCAAGCGCGGCGGGAAAGTCGGTTTTTGGACTTTTCCACGGCGCGTCTTTTCCACGGCCTTGCCCGCCGCCAGTTTCCGGTTGAGAATCGGACCGCCGCGGTCGTCGTAGCGACCGAGACAGTGCGGCCCATAGCTGAGGCTCAAGCTTCCGTCGAGGTGTTGGTGCGCGATCACCGTGCAGCCCGCCAGCGTTCCCCGCCAGCGCACGGGCTCGATCTGCAAAGTCAGGTTCTGAAAGCTGACCGTGTTGTCCCGATTCACCGTGCGCTCGAATTGCAGCGAAAAGATGCGCTCCAGGTCTTTGCCCCGATAGGGCACAAACGCACTGCCCGGTTGCGCCGCTTCGACTTGGAAGCGACGATTGAACTCCCCGATGTATTGCTCGCGCAGAAAGGCATTCGCCGCCACCACCGTCCGGATCCCACGCAAGCGCAGTTCCTGCGGCAGCCGGCCTTGCCAGGTGCCGAAGCTGCGTTCGCTGCGGCCGCGCGCTTGTGGCGAGTACGCCGGAATCATGCGCACCCCCAACTCGCGCAGCGCACGCCCCACCTGCGTGAGACGGTCGTGCTCCACTGCCTCTCCGGCCTTGGCCGTCAGCCAGAAATGACGGGCGCGATCGCTGTACAAAGCGCAAAACACGCCCCGGCATTCGACCACTTCTTTCAGCCCCGTCAGCACCGGAACCGTCGCTTCCTCTTCCACCAATTGCGCGTAATAAATCTCGCTGTTGGCATCGTCCATAATCACCAGCAAGTCGTACCAGCGCTCGTCTTGAAACCAGCGATGCTCGCTGCCGTCGATGTGCAGCAGCATTCCGGGCAGCGGGCGCTGCTGGCGATGCACCCCACGTTTGCGCCCCTTGGCCACCATCCCCGCCCCTTGCAGCAACCCCTTCACCCAGCTGTAGCTGATCTCGACCTGGTGCTCTTCCTGCAACTTCTCGGGAAAGTGCCGCACGTTCAGATCGAAATACTTTTCCCGGTACAGCCCCAGGACTTTCTCCACCACCGCCAACGGCACTTTCTTGGGCGACGGTTTCCCCCGCCGCCGGTCAAACAAACCTCGGAACCCGAACTCTTCATACCCTTCATGCCAGCGCCTCATTTGCCGGTCGCTGATCCCGATGATCTCGGCCGCCTGCCACCACGTGATCTTCTTCGCTAGCGCCCGCAAAATCACTTCTTGTACCTTCATGGTCCGCTCCATCGCGGCCTGCGTGTAAGAGAACATACCTTCCATGCTCTCCTACCCTCGCCGCCTGCAAAGCGGACACATCACTTGCTATCTCAACCGGACATATCATGTGCTAACGACATCTGGGGAATTTGGGATTGAAGCCATATTAATGCTGTGTTAATTTGGGGGCGTACACATCATGCAGGAGGGTCTGCTGGATGCTAACTCCACGTGACCAGCTTCTGGCCAGCCATCAGGAATTCCGCAAACTGGCTCAAGAGCACACGCAATACTCACAAAGACTCGAATCACTCACCCAAAAACGCTTTCTCACCGACGACGAAAAGCTGGAAGAAGTGCGGCTGAAAAAGCTGAAACTGCGTCTCAAAGATCAAATGCAGTTGATTGAGCGGGAGTTTCGGCAGGTAGGACAGAACCAGGTCGCTTAATCTCAAAGCTCCAGAGCACGCGGCTTCGGCCGCCAGTGGCTTTATTTGTCCCTCAAGGTGGCGCTGATAAGCGCCTTTTTTATTAGCATTTAGCCTGAAAACAGATCGACTGTCGGGCCCTGCACTATAATTCTCTAGTCTCCCGATGGTTCCCGACGGTTACTATTACGCACTTCCGCTGGGTGGTGCCGCCGTGTTGCTGGGCTGGCTGGCTGGCGCGCCTTGGGCTTTGCTGCCGATACTCCTGGGAGGTTTTTTCTTGTGGTTCTTCCGGGATCCGGAGCGAGTAATCCCAGATGCCGCCGGGGCGGTAGTCTCCCCCGGCGATGGCAAAGTCACGGATGTGTCCCCGATCCTAGTAGATGGAGGAAGGCGGGTGCGGGTCAGCATCTTCCTGAGCGTGTTTGATGTACATGTGAACCGCTCCCCGGTGGCGGGCGTGATCCGCGATGTCCGCTATCAAAAAGGGAAGTTTCTCAACGCCATGAACGCAGCGTCAGCCGAGCAGAACGAACAGAACATCGTCACCCTGGACAGCGGTGGGCAGAAAGTAGTGTTCAAGCAGATCGCGGGCATATTAGCGCGGAGGATTGTTTTCACCAAAAAGGTAGGGGACCGTCTCGAACGAGGAGAGCGCGTGGGCTTGATCAAGTTCGGTTCGCGAGTGGACGTCTTTCTGGACGCGTCTGCGACCCTGCAAGTAAAAGTTGGAGACCACGTGAAGGGTGGGGCCAGTGTACTGGCTTACCTGCGCCAGGAGCCGGAGAAACTCGCGAGCGTGTCCGGGCAACAGACTCATCAAGGAGCGCTCTGATGGACCCCGAACTTCCGGAAATCCCCCGACGGCGTAAGGAAGACCAACCTTCGCGCCGGCTCCGCAAAGGTTTGTACATACTGCCTTCGTTGTTTACCACCGCGAATATCGCGGCCGGCTACTACGCCATTCTGCAAGTTACCCACGGCAGCGTAGCGGAGCCCTGGCACTTCGACTACGCGGCCAAGGCGATCGGGTTTGCTGTGCTGTTTGATGGTTTGGACGGGCGCATTGCCCGGGTCACTCACACCAGCAGCGATTTTGGAAAGGAATTGGATTCACTCGCCGACGTCATCACCTTTGGAGTCGCGCCAGCCATGCTGGCGTGGATGTGGGGCTTCCGCCAATTGCCAGTGAGTGCTGGTGAGCTTTACGCTAAGCTGGCACAGTTCGGCGCCATCGCCAGCTTTTTGTTTCTGATGGCAGGGGCTAGCCGCCTAGCCCGCTTTAACATTTCATCAAACCCGCAGCCGTCGAACCCCGGACGTCCGGGAAAGAAGTATTTTGTTGGGATGCCAATTCCCGCCGGAGCGGGAGTCATCGCCGCCGTGGTCCATCTTTCGGTCGGGGACCCGGTCATGTCCTGGTGGACTGCCATCACCTGGATGCTGATGGTGGTGGTGGTGGCTTACCTGATGGTGAGTACATGGCGCTTCTATAGCTTCAAGGATATTGATTTCCGTTCCCGGCAACCGTTCCGGCTAATTATTTTGTTCGGATTACTGTTTGCTTCTATCTGGTATTTTTCGCGCTTCGTGCTATTCGGAATCGCGCTGCTCTACATGTTCTCCGGCGTATTCTGGCGCCTGCAGTGGATTTTCCGGCGAAGGAATAATCCGCCGCCTCCGGCTTTCCGGGAAGCATCACAGACCTCATGAATTCTACGTTCAAGCCGGCAGTGGTGTCGCAACCGGAACCGGTGCGCGCAGCAAATCTGTACCGCGTAGCCATTGTCGGCGCTTCCACGCTGAAGGGAAAGGAAGTCGCGGAGGTCCTCAACGACCGTAATTTCCCCTCCCTGGACATCAAGCTGCTGGATGATGACGAATCGCTGGGCCAACTGGAAACGGTGGGAGATGAGATTTCATTTATCCAAAGCGTGCGCGCGGAGCAGTTTGACAACATCGACTTTACTTTTTTTGCGTCTGACCCCGAGTCCACGCGAAAGAACTGGAAGACGGCTCGCACAGCGGGCAGCGCCATTATCGATCTCTCCTTCGCTCTGGAAGATGAAACCGAAGCGGTGGTCCGGTCGCCGTGGATTGAACGGCAGTTAGGACATGCTCTCACGCTAGAGCTGCAGCCAGGACCGGCTGTAGTGGCGCATCCCGCCGCAGTTGCACTCGCGCTCCTATTACTGCGGACGCAAAAAGCCGGGCAGTTGGCGCGGGTGGTAGCAACCGTGTTCGAGCCAGCGTCGCAGCACGGACAGAAAGGAATGGACGAACTGCACGAGCAGACGGTGAACTTGCTCTCTTTCCAACAATTACCCAAGAACGTTTTCGACACGCAGGTGGCATTCAACATGGTGACCCGTTACGGTGAACATTCGGCGCCGGCACTCTCCGCCGTCGAACGTCGCATCATGAAGCACTACCGCCAAATCGCTGGCGACAACGCACCGCAGCCCTCGCTTTTGCTGATACAGGCGCCTATCTTTCATGGGCACGCTTTCGCCGTGCACCTGGAGATGGAGCAGGCAGTGGATATCGAGAAAGTCTCCCAGGCGCTGGTCGGGGAACACGTGAATATTACGCATCTCCCTGAGGATGCGCCGAGCAATGTGAACGCAGCTGGGCAAGGCGACGTTCTGGTGTCAATTGTTCCCGACGCGAATCTGGCGAACGCTTTCTGGCTGTGGGCGGCTTCGGATAATCTGCGCATTACGGCGGCCACTGCGGTGGAGTGCGCGGAAACCATGGCCGCAAGCCGGCCCCGAGGCAAAATTCAATGAAGTCATGGCCGGTAGTTTTTGGCGCCCTGCTTTGTTTCGTGAGCACAGGATGCGGCTATCATGCAGGTGGCCGCGCAGTGACCATCCCCGACAATATTCAGACGGTAGCGATTCCGGGATTTGTCAATGCCACCCAAACCTACAAGATCGAACAGAGACTCACTGCGGCCGTGGTGCGAGAGATGATAACCCGCACTCACTACCACATTGTGAATGAAGCCAGCAGCGAGGCGGATGCCACCTTGAGCGGGACGGTCACCGGCACTTCGTCCGCGCCACTCACTTATGACTCTCAGACTGGCCGGGCCGCCAGCGCCATGGTGGGCGTGAGCATGAGGGTTACGCTCACCGATAAGAAAGGCAAAGTTCTCTACGAAAATCCTTCCTATGTCTTTCGCGAACAATATCAAGTTTCACAGACGCTGAACAGTTTCTTCCAGGAAGACTCGCCCGCTCTGGAACGCCTGTCGCGCGAGTTCGCGCGTACTCTGGTGTCGGATATTCTGGAGGGCTTCTGATGATGGAGCGATTCTAATGCGGGCCTTTGCTCAGGCGGACCGCTTTGTTTCCGAGGTTGAAGCTCGCAAGCTGCGTCCGGCGTATGTCTTCGTAGGGGATGAGGTTTTTTTCCGCAAACGTTGCCGGGAGGCAATTCTTGAGCACCTGGTCCCTTCCGATCTTCGTGATTTCAGCTTGTTCGAGTTTGATTTGGCAGAGACCGATCTGGCTGAAGTTCTCGATCGCGCGCGCACGCCCTCGCTGATGGCGCCCTTTCAGGTATTTTTCATTCGCGGAGTAAAGAGCCTGTTTGGACGCGGATCAAACGATGAAAAGCTGGCCGCCATCGAGGCCTACTGCAAAGATCCCAATCCTCATGCGGTCCTGATCTTTGTCGCTGACCACATCAGCATTCCCGCCGACGCCCGCCGTATGGATATGACCGACAAAGACCGCTATCAGCGCATCCGCGAGACGCTGGGTGAGTATTGCGCCATTGTCGAACTGGCGCGAGTGGAGGAAGGCGAAGCGGTGCGTTGGATTGGGGAATATTGTGGCACGCAGTCGGTGAAGATCGATCCCGACGCCGCCCGCGAGTTGGTGGACGCGCTGGGCGGCGATATGATGATGATCTCCAATGAACTGGAGAAGCTGATTCTTTATGTGGGTGAGAAAAAGCGCGTCACGCTGGGCGATGTCGAGACCATGGTGCTGGCCGCCAAGCAGCGATCCCTATACGAGCTGACAGACGCGATCTCAGCGAAAGATCGAGTGCGCGCGCTGGAGATGTTGGACGCGATTCTCAGCACCGGCGAGGGCGACGAAGCTGCCATCGGACATCTCTATATGCTGGCCAAGACTTTTCGCCAAATGTTGGTGATTCTGGAGCGCAACGTGCGCGATCAGCGCATGCTCTGGGCAGCTCTCTGGCAGGGATTCCGCGTGCCGCCATTCGCAGCCGATGACATCATCAAGCAGGCCCGCCGCTATAAATCAAAACGCGAATTGACGCGAGCGATCCGGCTGGTAGCGAAAACCGATCTCGTGCTGCGCTCAAATCCGGTGAGCAAGCGCTTTGTACTGGAGAAGCTGGTGCTGGACTTGACGTCTGAGCCTAAGTCCGAGACCGGTTGGATGCAGGAAGAATTGCCGGTGTGAAGGCAGGCCTTAGCTGTCAGACGTTAGCATTTAGCCCGTTCCACAAGGATTCAAGCCTGGTGTCCAGACGCTGCCCGGTGTCCTGATGGCTTGCAGTACACAATGGTCAACGTTCCCGCCTATCTCGACCGTATTAATTACGCGGGGCCCACTTCGGCGACTGTAGAGACACTGCGGGGTCTGCATCGCTGCCACATGTTCGCGGTCCCGTTTGAGAATCTCGACATTGGTTTGGGCCGCAAGATTGTCTGCGACGAAGACGCGTTCATCCGCAAAATCGTAGGGCAACGGCGCGGAGGTTTTTGCTACGAGATGAATGGGGCATTTGCCGCTCTGCTCCGTGAACTAGGATTTCGTGTCACTCTGCTCTCAGCGCGGGTGGCCAGCGAGGACGGCGGTAGCAGTCCTGACTTCGATCATCTGACGCTCCGAGTCGATTTGGACGAGCCGTGGCTGGCGGACGTCGGTTTTGGAGACTGTTTCGTGGAGCCGCTTCACGTGCGTCCCGGCGTTGAGCAATTGCAGGGCGAGCGGAGATTTCGCGATTGTCGACGACCGTGGTTCGATGGGCGTGGAAATGGCGGAAACGGCCAGCACGTGGAAGCGGCAATATTCATTCACGCAAACACCCCGATCACTGGACGAGTTTGCTCCTAGGTGTGAATACCATCAGACATCGCCGGAGTCGACGTTCACGCAAAAGCGGGTTTGTACCAAGGCCACGCCCGATGGAAGGATTACGCTGGCCGACAAGAAATTGGTCGTCACGCGCAACGGAAAGAAAGAGGAACGGTTGCTGAAATCAGAGGACGAATGGAGAGCCCTGTTGAACGATCACTTCGGCATCAGGCTCTAATCAAAGACGACGCTGACGACTTACTTCAGCGCATTCAACCTTGCGCTCAGGCGGGACTTATAACGCGAAGCCGTATTCTCGTGGATCACGCCCTTCTGGATGGCCTTATCGAGGGCGGAAACCGTCTGCCGATAAACCTGCTCGGCCGCTGTTTTATCGCCCTTAGCCAAAGACTCGCGAAGCTGGCGCAAAGCGCTACGCAGACGTGATGTGTTGCTACGATTGCGGGCGCTGCGCGTCTCGGTTTGCCGGGCGCGTTTCAGCGCAGAAAAATGGTTTGCCATATTTGGTTCGTTACCTTCGTTTCCCTTGGTTTCTCTAGAAAGAGATGTTCAGGTGAGTGTCGACTAAACTATTTTACGGGACTAAGTTGCTGCTGGTCAAACCGATATGGCCGATGCTCTCGAGCGACTGAAAATTCTGATCGATTCTTCAACCCCTATCGTCGTGATGGAGACCGTGGAGGAGATGCACGCTGTGCGCCTGGTGCGGGTGGCCTGCTCGTCCCTCAACCTGGCTGTATTCGAGTGGAGTATCGCTAGTGGATTGGCGCGCTGCGGAAGCGATGACCGCCATCTGGAGCTTGAGAGCCGGTTTCCGGCCAGCACGTATGGCAGTGGCGTAGCCCAACCCGGCGCGGGACACGACTTGACGAATCTGTCAGCGCAGGCACTCTATAACAGCCGCGATCCTGTGCAGGCGCTAGGAAATCTGGAGGGCATTTCCATTGACGCCGCATTTATCCTCAAGGACTTTCATCGTCACATGGAAGACCCGGTGGTGGTGCGGCGACTCAGAGATGTAGGACAGAAATTCTCCCAAAACCGACGCACAGTCATTCTCACAGCACCTTCGATTACGATGCCGCCGGAGCTGGCCAGCCTGGTGGAATTCCTGGAATTGCCCCTTCCCGACAAGCAGCGGTTGCGACAGATCATCGATGAGATGATCGTGCGAGTAGGGAAGACCCGAACCTTAAAGCGCACGTTAGACGCGGCGGGGCTCGATGCCGTGGCGAACAATCTGCGCGGCCTGACCGAAGAAGAGGCCGAGCGGGCGGTCTCACAGGCCATTGTGAGCAGGTATGGGTTGACGCCCGAGATCGTAACCGACGTACTCCAAGCCAAGAAAGAGATGCTACGGCGCTCTGAGATGCTGGAGTTCGTCGATGTCTCCGACACGCTGGCCAGCGTGGGAGGACTCGAACATCTGAAAAGCTGGCTGGGACAACGTCGCGGAACGTGGGAAGATCAAGCACGAGAATTTGGCCTGGAGCCCCCACGCGGAGTGATCATTTTGGGCGTGCAGGGCTGCGGCAAGAGTATGTGCGCCCGGCGATTGCCGGTGAGTGGAAGCTGCCGCTGGTCAAATTCGATACCGCCGCGATATACGATAAGTACATCGGCGAGACTGAGAAACGAATTCAGAAAGTATTTCAGGTGGCTGAGGGGCTGGCACCTTGTGTCCTGTGGATCGACGAATTGGAGAAAGTTTTTGCCGGGAGCGGGCCGGATTCAGCGTCGGCGGACGCGGGCGTTTCGTCGCGGCTGTTGGCATCGTTTCTTTCCTGGATGCAGGACCGGAAGGCGCCGGTATTTGTGGCGGCCACGTGCAACAATGTGAGGGCTCTGCCGCCGGAGTTAATCCGCAAGGGCCGTTTCGACGAGCTCTTCTTCGTGGACCTGCCAAACCAGGCAGAGCGGAAACAGATCTTTGCTATCCAGTTGGCACGGCGGAAGCGGAACCCAGCAGAATTCAACCTCGATCGGGTGGCCGCGGCGGCCGTGGGATACTCCGGCGCGGAAATTGAGGCCGCAGTACAGACAGGGCTGTATTCCGCGTTTTCCAGCAAGCAGGCACTTGCCACTCAAACCCTGCTCGATGCCCTGAAGGCGACGGTGCCCCTCTCCACCACGCGGGCAGAGGAAATTGAGGCGCTTCGCGAGTGGGCGCGAGCGCGGGCGGTGCCGGCTTCGGCGGCTGACGCAAAAGGTGAAGGTGCGTAGAGGAGGCGGCGGAATTGGAGTGCACCCCAAAAGTGAGACACGAAGTAAAGGGGGTTGTTGCCGTTCGCTGAAAAATCATTGTACGGCAGTGTGGGTTGTTGAGAATCGTCCCAGTCGGTGAAGCGGAGGCAGGCTCTGCCGGAGGGCAACCTGCCAAGGAATAGCCGACTGGAAACTCATCGCAGCCGATGAGCACTGGGAGCGACGACACGGGTTGCCGCTCCCAGGTTTGGCCGAGTCGCACATCGGAGCGATAGATTTCCTCATGCCTCAAAAAACTCATGCTCGTCTTTTCCTCTGCGCTCGGAAGGGTCGTAAGCTGCGTTCGAACTCGAGCGGCGGACGATAGCCCAGCGCCGAATGCAAGCGCTGTTGGTTGTAGACTTTATCCAGAAACTGCTCGATCAAAGCCTTGGCTTCCTCGAGGTCGCGGTATTCGGTGCGGTAGACTTCCTCGTATTTGAGAGTCTTAATGAAACTCTCTGCTTGGGCATTGTCGTACGGCGTTGCCAACCGGCTCATGCTGATGCGAATGCCGTGTTGTTCGAGTTGTGCGGTGTAGTCCCGCGAGGCATATTGCGCCCCGCGGTCGGAATGATGCACCAGCCCAGGCAGTGGGCGTCGTCGCGTCAGGGCCATACGCAGGGCTTCCAGTACCAGAGCGGATTCCAAACTGCGTTGCAGTGCCCAGCCGAGGCAGCGTCTGGAAAAGGCGTCCAGCAAAACCGCCAAATACACAAACTCCCATTGCAAGCGGATGTAGGTGATATCGGCAACCCAGAGCTGATCGATGCTGGTGAGCACCATGCCCGCGGCCAAGTTGGGATAGATCGGCAATCCGTGTCTGGAGTCGGTGGTCCCGAACATGAACTTTCGTCGCCGCACGCACAGTAAATTATCCGCTCGCAGCAGTCGCAAGACGCGTTTGTGGTTTATGGTCCGGCCCTGGCGTAGGAGTTCGGCATGCACACGACGATACCCGTAAGCCGGCCACCGCAGCGCAATGCGTTGCATCTGGCTGCGCAGATCCATGTCCGCTTGCTGGGCTTGCCCGCACAGCCGGAAACGATAGTAGCCAGCCCGACTCACTCCCGCGGCCCGGCAGAGCCCGTTCACGGCTGCCCCCGCTTCGGCCGCTTCCCGGATTTGTTCATGGAGCTGGCGTCGCCATTGCCCGCGGCTGGCAGAGGATGCTCCCTGAAACGCCACAACGCTTTTTTTAAGAAATCGATTTCTATCGTCTGCTGTCCGATCTTGCGTTCCAGCTCAGCGATCCGCTCGGCATCGAGTCTGGTTTGCGGCCGTGCACTCTTGCCAGGAAACGCCAGCTCGCCCTTCGCTCGCCACTCGCCTTTCCAGGTCTCCAGCCGCTTGGGACTGAGCTGATACATGCGAGCCACCTCCGCGATACCTTTTCCGGAGTCGATCTCGCGCATCGCAGCCACCTTCAATTCACGGGAATACTCTTGTCGGGGCACCAGCATTGTTCTCCTCCATTCAATGTAGCTGGCCCCTTAATCCCGTGTCTCACTTTTGGGGTGCACTCCAGAATGGGCCCCCACTACCTCGCCATTGACTCCCCTCCGGGACCCAGCGTACCCTTTAGCTAATGGTAGTTGCTTGCACCTCGGGGCGAGCACCGTCGGCTGGTTCCATCTCCATACAGAAGAATCATTTGTCCGTGAAGAAGGCGCGGTGCCGCCATCTTCAAGAATCGCCGAACTGCGCTCGATCGGGCAGCCTGGAGGGCAGTCCCTACGTGAACTTGGGGAGAGGTCCAAGACCCATTCCCTACCCAACCCGCTAAGCATCTAATGCGCCGGAGGTAAGCGCCAGCAACCGAATGAAGAAAAGTATTGAGATCAGTCCTAACATCGAGACCCTGTTCGGCACACGGGACGAAAACCTACATGTGCTGGAAGACGGCCTGAACATCAACATTGAACTGCGTTCCGATTCCATCGAACTGGAAGGGGCAGCACGCGACGTCGCCCGGGCCCAGCAAGTCTTTACCGACTACAGCCAATTGCAGCGTTCCGGACATACCTTCAACAATGGTGACCTGAACAGCATGTTGCGCGTGCTGATCGGCGACCCCAAGGCCACGCTGCGCGGGCTGGCGGAAGCAGGACGGCAGCGTTCGTTTGGACGGCGCACGGTGCAGCCCAAGAGCGTGAACCAGCGTCGATATGTCGAAGCCATCGAGAACCACGACATGGTATTCGGTATTGGGCCTGCCGGCACGGGGAAGACCTACTTGGCGGTGGCGATGGCAATTTCCGCCCTGCTGGCCAAACGCGTGAACCGGATCATACTGGCGCGTCCTGCAGTTGAAGCCGGTGAGCGGCTGGGCTTTCTGCCGGGAACTCTGCAGGACAAGATTGATCCGTATCTGCGGCCTCTCTACGACGCGCTCTATGACATGCTCGAGCCCGAGAAAGTGGACCGCTATCTGGAGAAGAGCGTCATCGAGATTGCACCGATTGCGTTCATGCGCGGTCGCACGCTCAATGACTCGTTCGTCATCTTGGATGAGGCGCAGAATACGACGTCGGAGCAGATGAAGATGTTCGTCACACGCCTGGGATTCAACTCCAAGGCGGTGATCACCGGTGACGTGACCCAGATCGATTTGCCCACCGCGCGGCGGAGCGGGCTGCTCGAAGCTGTGGATGTGCTGAAAAAAGTCGAAGGGCTGACATTTGTGTATTTCGACGAGGGCGACGTCGTGCGGCATCAGCTAGTGCAGCGCATTATTCGAGCTTACGACGAGCATAAGACCCGCGTGGCGGAGGAGCAGATGCTATTGCTCGAATCCAAGAGCAGCGCGAATGGTAAGAGCAACGGCGCCGGCAATGCGATCCCGGAGAAGAGCGAAGTGTTGCCCAAGGAAGCAGAAGCCGGAGAATAAAATCGCTAAGACTGGACAGGAGGGTGCCAGGACGCGGCCCTCCTGTTTGTTTTGACGGAGAAGAACGGGAAAGCTTTAACCCCGAAGGTCGCGCAGGAAACCTTGGTTATCGTTCAAAGACGGGTAGCGGGGCTCAGTGATGATGCACTAGCGAAGTTCGTAACGCGGGCGAGCCGCGCGTCTGGGCTGAGGGGCGCAGTCAACGTGTTGCTCACCACCGGCCGGGAATTGCGCGCGCTGAACGGGCGTTTCCGGGGAAAGGACAGGCCGACGGACGTGCTGTCGTTTCCACCACTTCTAAGGTCGAATGGATTTGCAGGTGACATCGCGATTGCAGCCGATATTGCTGTGCAGAACGCCCGGCGGTTGGGACATTCGGCAACCGAGGAGATCAAGATACTCGTGTTGCACGGAGTGCTTCATCTCGCTGGCTACGACCATGAGCATGATCAAGGTGAGATGGCAAGCAAAGAGCAAAGCATGCGCCGGCAACTCGGGCTGCCGGAGGGTCTGCTTGAGCGCGGCGAGCGGCCAAACGCTGTTTGGTCGGGACGGGCAAGCGCTCCTGTGCGCACACGAACCGTGGCTGGCAGCCGCCGCGCTCGCGCACGGACAGGCACGAGCAAGGAAGGAAAAATGCGATGAACTTTGCCATCGCAGTTATCCTCCTGCCGCTGCTCGGATTGCTGACTTTGGTTTCTTATGTCGATCGTTTGTACACGGAGATCGGCAAATTTTTGTCACGCGACTTTCAGGACAACATCGATTCGTTCGAACGGAAAGTTGAACCCAAACTGGGTGTGAGCCGCGAACGTGCGTCTCTTTCTATGGCGGTGCTTAGCCAAATGGTGATGGCGGCGATTGCCATGCTGGTGGGCTTCGCTGTGTTCCGGGATCGCGCCTGGAGCGTGTATGAGATCCTGCAAGCCACACTAAGTCTGGTTCTGATCGTGATTGTGTTTAACCGCTTTCTGCCGTTTCTTTTCTTTTCGCGGACCAAGGGCGAGTGGTTGATCCATTGGGTTTTAGTTCTGCGAGTTCTCATCTACCTGGTTGTGCCCGTCACGCTGGTCTTGGGTTTCCTTCAGTCGGTGACGACTCTCACCAGAGAACACTCGGACGAAGCGCCAGAAACTCAGGCGCAGGCAGTGGACGCGTTAATCGAGGCGGGGCAGGAGGAAGGCATCTTGCACCCAAGCAATCGCGACCTGATCCAGTCGGTAGTGGAGTTTGGCGAAAAAACCGTGCGCGAGGCCATGAAACCGCGGCCGGAAATCGTGGCTGTGGCCACCAACACCACGGTGGAGCAATTCATCGAGTTACTAAGAGCGAAGCCATTTTCTCGCGTCCCCGTGTTCGAGGGGACGATCCACAACGTTGTCGGGATCGTTTACGCGCAGGACGTGCTACAGGTGCCGGACACCGAAGCCCATGCTCGTACGGTCGACACTCTCATGCGCAAGGACGTGTACTTTGTGCCCGAGAGCAAGCTGGGTAGCGAGCTGCTGCGCGAGATGCAAAAGCACAACATCCGAATGGCGATCGTGGTCGATGAGTATGGAGGAGTCGCGGGCCTTGTCACCATCGAAGATCTAGTGGAAGAGATCGTAGGAGAGATTCGCGACGAGCATGAGAAAACTGAAGTTGTTCGGGAGAGCGATCACTCCTATATCGTGCCCGGCAACATGGACGTGGATCGGCTGGACGAATTGTTCGGAATGCGTCCCGAAGGCAAAGAGTCAGCGACGGTGGCGGGTCTGGTGAGTGAACTAGCTGGACGGATACCGCAAAAGGGCGAGGTGGTGGAGGAGGATGGCATGCGCTTTGAAGTTCTGGACTCGACCGAGCGTCGAGTGGAGCGAGTGCGTATCTCAATGGTCCAACCTCGGCAGATGAAGCTGATTTGAACTGAAGGTGCTGGGTCGATTACTGCGTCCTTCGGTTCCCGACGTCCTCCAAACTCGTAAAAGTGTCAGTATGTAAAGTACTGTCATTTGTCATAAACGTGGCACTGTGTTATCATAGTGTCATATCGAGGGAGCCGACTATGGATTCGGAAACCGCATGCGGGTCAACGAAAATGGCCGCGTCGTGATTCCAGCTTCCTATCGCAAGGCGCTGGGCATCAACGTCGGGGACGAAGTTGTGCTGCGTATCGAAGACGACGAATTGCGGATCATGTCTCTCAAGCGACGCCTCGAGCAAGCGCAGCGGCGCATCCGGCGATACATAAAACCCGGACGGTCACTAGCTGACGAACTCATCGTAGAACGTCGCGAGGCGGCTAAACGTGAATAGGGTCGTGCTAGACGCCTCCGTCGTGTTAGCACTACTTAACAATGAGTCCGGAGCGGACAGACTGACTCCGGACCTGTTGAGCAACGCCACTAGCAGCACCGTCAACCTTGCCGAGGTGCAAACCAAACTCGTTAGCGAAGGCGGAAGACCTGACGAGGCGTGGGAAGACACTCTCAGCCCCATTCGCGAGGCTATGCCCTTCACCGACGAACAAGCGAGAATCGCGGGCAGTCTGGTGGCGCAAACCAGCCGATTGGGACTGTCATTGGGAGACCGCGCCTGTTTGGCGCTGGGGATTGTGCTGAAAGCTCCCATTTACACAGCGGATAAAGCCTGGAAGAACCTCAAACTTGGGGTTCGGATCCACGTCATCCGCTGACCTCGTCCTGACCGCGCAGCAGGTAGCGCTTATTTTCCCTATGTCCTTTCATTCCGGCTTTGTCTGCATCCTCGGCCGTCCCAACGCTGGCAAGTCCACGCTGCTGAATGCGCTAGTGGGCGAGAAGTTGGCCATCATTAGCCCCAAACCGCAGACCACGCGCAATCGGATCCTGGGCATCATCCACGTAGCCAAACGAAATCGCCGGCCTGGCGGTCAGGTGATCCTGTTAGATACGCCCGGTGTACACCGGCCAGACAGTTCGCTGGGGCGGAAGATGATGGGCGAGGTGCGCGAAGCGTTGGAAGGCTGTGCTCTGATTCTGCTCATTGTAGATGCGACTCGAAGATTCAGTCAGGGCGACGAATTCGTACTCGATATGGTGAAGAAATCTAAGACGCCGGCTTTCCTGTTGCTGAACAAGATTGACCTGCTTCGCGGTGATAAGGGAAAACTTCTCCCCATCATCGACGAATACCGTGGTCGCTACGATTTTCAGGAAGTCATTCCACTCTCGGCCCGAAAACGCGAAGGGCTTGATGTACTCCTGGAGAAAATAATTCAGGTTTTGCCCGAGGGGCCTCGCTACTTCCCTGACGATCAGTTGACGGACCAACCTGCTCGCTTCATGGCGGCGGAAATCATCCGTGAACAGGTTTTGCTCGAGACCAGCGAGGAAGTACCGTATGCGACCACCGTCATGATTGAGCAATTCGAGGAAGGCGCCAAACTGACGCGGATTGCCGCTGCGATCTACTGTGAACGCGAGGGTCAAAAGGGAATTCTGGTCGGCAAGCGCGGGCAAATGCTGAAGAAAATCGGAACCGCGGCCCGGTTGCAGATCGAAAAAATGCTAGGCGCGCGAGTTTATCTTGAGCTTTTCGTCAAAGTGAAGCCAGACTGGCGGGAGTCGCACGAATTTGTCGAGGAAGTTGACTGGCGGCGCCAGTTGGAACGGCTCGCCGGATCGCGGAAATTATTGAGTCCTTAATATTGCTGGACCATCATAATCCTGTAGAATCCAAGCCGAGGCAGCCATAACACGGAATGTCTACTGATCTGCCAACTTGTAACTTCGAGGCTGACAAGTTGATCTTGAAGCTAAAGGTCACGCTGGCCGCCGACCCGAATGCCATCGAGCCGGTGGTGGAAGGCGTAATGGAGATCGTAAGAGAGATGCAATGCGCCGCCGGCAATGAAGATGCGATCGAGCTTGCGCTGAGCGAAGCCCTCGCAAACGCAGTAGTGCACGGCGCCAAGGCCGATCCTTCGAAGATTATTGAGTGTGATGTGGGCTGCGACGAGAGTCGGGGCATGCTCATCGTGGTGCGCGATCCCGGGCAAGGATTCGATCCCAATGCCATCCCCAGCCCGGTCTGTGGGGAGAGTATCTATTCCGATCACGGCCGCGGCATTTATCTGATCAATGAACTCATGGATGAGGTGAAATTCGCCAAGAATGGCACCGAGATCCACATGATCAAGCGGTAAAAGTCCACTTTGGAAGCCGAAAACGGATAGTGCCTTCTTTTCATTCTACAGACGTCATCCCGAGCTTTGCGATCCGGTGCAGACTGGTAGCCTTCTGATGAACTGCCGCGCGAGATCCCCTTCGACTTCGCTCAGGGCAGGCTCTCACTCCGGCTGAAGTGCGCCGGCGTTCGGGATGACGTCTCGTAGGGAAAGGATCCAAACTGGGCTACCCGCCGAAAACGGGTAGCTTGTCTCCCAAATCTATTCCTTCACGGGAATTCCCAGAGCCTTCATCTTGCGGTAAAGGTGGCTCCGTTCCAGACCGAGCACCTCTGCGGTGCGGCTGACATTGCCGTGATTTTCGTCCATCTTTTTCAGAATGTAGTCGCGCTCATAAGCGGCGCGGGCCTGGTGTAGGGTAGAGAATTCGCTGCCGACCAAACGGCGGCTGCCGTCGCGATGGACCAGCGGGGGCAGGTGCTTGCGGTCGAAGCGGGAAGTGGTGGGGTTCATGATGACGATGCGCTCGATCACGTTGCGCAATTCGCGTACGTTGCCCGGCCAAGAGTAGCGCATAAGCGTCTCGATAGCATCGTCAGTGATTTCACGTGGACGGCGGCCGTAAGCGGCTGAGAATTCCTTAAGAAAATAGCGCGCCAGCAAAGGAACGTCTTCCTTGCGCTCGCGCAGCGGGGGCACCGAGAAAGGCACGACGTTGAGACGATAGAACAAATCCTCACGGAAGTTCCCGCGGGAGATTTCCTCTTCCAAATCTTTGTTGGTCGAGGCAATGACCCGAGCGTCAACGGTGATGAGCTCGTCACTGCCCACTGGTGTGAATCGCTGCTCTTCGAGAGTGCGCAAGACCTTGGACTGGGTCTTGAGGCTCATGTCCCCGATCTCGTCGAGGAAAAGAGTACCCCCATGGGCCCTCTGGAACTTGCCCTCCTTGTCGACCGTGGCCGCCGGAAATGATCCCTTGCGGTGCCCGAAGAGCTCGCTTTCGATCAGATCCTCGGGTATAGCGGCGCAGTTCACTTCGACGAACGTCTCGTCTTTTCGCAAACTCTGGGCGTGAATGGCGTGGGCTACCAATTCCTTTCCCGTGCCGGATTCACCGTAAATAAGCACGCGACCGTTGGTTGGCGCCATGATCTGGATTTGCTGGCGCAACGCTTTCATGGGAATGCTTTCACCCACGATCACGCTTCTGGGAATGAGCTGCTTCTTGAGGTCCCGGTTCTCCTGTCGCAGCCGTTGCGCATCAACTGCGTTCTTGACCAGGATGAGGGTTTTGTCGATGGAAAGTGGTTTTTCCAGGAAGTCATACGCGCCAAGCTTGGTGGCGCGGACCGCGGTCTCGATCGTGCCGTGGCCGGAGATCATGATGACCTCGGGAGCGTCCTCGATCTCGCGAATCTTCTCCAGGGTCTCGAGACCGTCCATGCCGGGCATCCAGACATCGAGTAGCACTACCTCAAAAGCCTTTTTGCGTAGCACTTCCAGGCATGCTTCGCCACTTTCCGCCACCGAAGCCTTATAGCCTTCATCCTCGAGCACTCCCTTGAGCGACTGGCGGATGCTGGATTCGTCATCCACAATGAGAATGTTATGCATGCTGGCGTACGGCGGAAGAGTCGACTACCTCCGGCGCGACTGGCAATTCCACGACGAAGCGGGCGCCGACTGGCCGGTTTTCCTCCACGCGAATGGAGCCGTGATGATCTTCGATAATGCGGCTCACGATGGCGAGGCCTAAACCGGTTCCCCGTTTCTTGGTGGAGAAATAAGGCAGGAAGAGCCGCTCCTTCAATTCCTGGGTGACGCCATGGCCGCTGTCGGCGACCGTAATCTCCACCACATCGCGGCTGGCCTGTAGTGCAGTGGAGATGTGAATCTCTCGCAGCAGAGCGCCCTGCATGGCCTCGGCGGCGTTGTCCACCAGGTTGGCCAATGCTCTCTTAATGGCTTCGGGATCGGCCATGACTCGCGGCAAGTCCGCAGCCAGGAACGTGCGCACCTGAATGCCGTCCAGGCGGCCGTTGAACATAGTCAGAGTATTCTCAACGATGGAATTGATGTTCGAGGGCTGGGGCCGCGCCGTGGGAAAGCGCGCCAAGGTGGAGAACTCATCGACCAGGGTACGCAAAGTCTCGACCGAGCCAGCGATGGTTTCAGCGCAGCCGTTTAGAACATCCATTGACGTGGCATCCGGAGGTATGCCCCGGTCCAGATGCCTGATGATTCGCTCCGCGGAGAGTGCAATCGGGGTCAGCGGATTCTTGATTTCGTGGGCCACGCGGCGCGCCACCTCGCGCCATGCAGCCTGCTTTTGGGCCTTGAGCAGATCGGACAAGTCTTCGAATACCAGCACGTAACCCAGGTCGCGGCCTTCATGCCGAAGTGTGGCCACCGTGACCGCAACGTTCAGCTTGGCGCGTTGCACCACGATTTCCATCTGGGTCGTGGTAGTGCTCATACGGTCGGCGCGCCGTAACAGAAGCTCCAGGTCTTCGAGCACCTCGGAAGGAAAGACTTGCTGAAGGGTGGCGCCAATCAGCACGGTTGGTGTCCCGGATTCTCCACCCACTGGATTGAACATGCGAAGCAGGGCGTGGTTCACATGGGTAATGCGACGGCTGGCATCCAGCGACAAGACCCCCGTAGGAATGCTTTCCAAAATTGTTTCTATATGCCGCCGCCGTTGCTCCAGGGCGTTGTTGGCAATGCTTAACTCGCGACTGGAGGCTTCAATCTGGCGGCGGCTGGACTCCAATTCCGCAGCCATGCGGTTGAAAGAGCGCACCAGATCACCGATTTCGTCGGCCGCGCTGATTTCTACCCGGTAATCCAAGTGTCCGCGGGAGATTTCCTGAGTGGCTTCAGCGAGTGCCGCGACCGGGCGTGTGACCAACTTGGAGAGAAATAGCGCCAACCAGGTAGTCGCGAAGAGCACCATGACGGTCAACAAAAGCAGGTAACCCATGTAAGTACGGCGAACTAGTTTGCGTTCGCGGCTCAGTTCGAGATAGCGCTGCTGGCTGGCTTCCACTTGCTTAACGGTCTCAGAAAATTTTTGAGGTAATGGCATGGCGACAACAATCAGGCCACTGTCACCCACCGGCGCGCCTCCCAGGACATAGTCGGTCTGTTCCCAGTTGAAATGTACCGCCGGACCGCTGGAAGTCACTCGCCCGAGTGGAATCCCCGGCTTCAGCATCGGCCAGGGAGCGGGGGCGCCGAAGCTCGCCTCGGCGTTCCCGTTTTCAATCGCCAGGGCAAATCCGCCTTGCAGCGTGGGCTCGTGGCGGCGGAACTCATTTACCACCGCTGAAAAACTGTGGCCAGAGAAAGCATGCTGGGTTTCGGGGACAGCCGCCATCGATTGGGCCTCGGCACGCGCGTTCTGAGCCGCATATCCGGAAAGCAATGATGCCATGGTTGCCGTGTCCTGGCGCACCTCCTCCACAGGAGTCGAGAACCACTTATCGATGGAGCGGTTCATCAGCACGTAGGCGAACCAGAACATGAAAATGACCGGAAGAAATGAAAGCAGCAAGCCTGCCACCACCAGCCGTGTGCGAAATTTGGAGCCTAGAACTCCCAGCCTTCGTTCGGCAAAGAGTTTCAGCAGATTGCGCACCAGGACGAAAGTGAGAGCCACGAACAGAAAGAAAATGACCGCGGAGAGGGAAGCGAAGACTAGAAGTTGCTGGTTCGAATCAGGGCTCAAGGGAAGATTAAAAGATGTCAGTGAAAGGAGAATGCCGAAAAGCACAACGATGCCAATCACCAGCAAGATGATCACTTTTTTGCGACTAGTCTTTGTCGCGGGTCGAGTTGGAGTGGAGGCCGACAAGATTCAAAAACGACTCCTGCTAGTCTCAATATCAGAGTTCGGCATCTGAGTTCGTCATTTTATTATAAGCTTGGCCGCGGACTGCGCTGCACGTGACCTCGATCTGTCCGTGGCAGAAATTGGCGCAGGGGACAAGAATCGCAGCGAGGTTCTGACCGCACGCAATGATTCTTACCTACACCGACCAGCAAAGCATGCATGTCGTTATACACCTGAGCTACTGGTGAGCGTTGGGCGAGGCTCATCGGGGACGGCCGATGAACCGCCCCACCTTGACCGGAAATGCTCAAGTCGCGCCTTTCGTCATCTGACGTGGTGAGCGCGCACTCGAAGAGTTCCCGAATTTGCTCATATGGAGTGTTCATGGGCAAGATGCCGTGACGATCCAAAATGCGGCGTGTATAGGCGTCCACGACGAATACAGGATGTTGCCCACCGTAAAGCAGGATTGAATCCGCCGTCTCTGGACCGACTCCGTTTAGCTCCAGCAGTTCCTGACGCAGCTTGCCAGTCGGTTGGGCAAACATTCGGCGCAGCGAGCCGCCGTAGCCCGCGTCAACAAAGGCCACAAAAGTTTTCAGCCGCCGAGCTTTCTGCCGAAAGTATCCCGAAGAACGAATCAGCATCTCCAGTTCGAGCAGGGTAGTGTTGCGGATGCCTTCGAGATTCAGCAGACCGTTGGCGCGCAGGCGCCGCAAAGCTAATTCGACGTTTGTCCAGGCGGTGTTCTGAGTCAGATAGGCCCCCACCACGACTTCGAAACGGGTACGGGCTGGCCACCAATGCTGGCGCCCCCAGGCGCTAAGCAGAGTCGAGTAGTAGGCGCGAAGGCTTTCTTCCTTAGACAAGGATTTCAATGTGGTCAATGTCAGTCTACGGCTAGTTTAAGACTTACTGAAGGCCATGTCCTGCTGAACTCACAGCACCAGCGGCAGCGCAAAAGTGCCCATCTGACGCACCTTCCATGAGCCGTGAACACGTTGCGAAGATCACCCGACGCAGTACAGGTACTAAAGTTACCCGTATGACCCCTTAAACGCTCAGTGTTAATGGGATTATCTTGACTTCTGTCCTATTTTTGTCCTACTTTCATCCCATGCTCAAACAGATCGCTGCTGGTGGGATTAGGGTTTACAGTCGACACTCGGTTGGCTGCAATCGGAACAGCGCACATCTGAAATGCGACTGTCCCAAGTGGCTCCAGTATCAGATTAAAGGCAAACAAGTGCGCGAGTCGGCAGGGACTCGCAGCTTCGCGCAAGCGGTGATCGTCGCTGAGAAGAAAGCGAAAGCGATGTCTGGTGAAGCCGCTCCGGCCACGGTGAGGATCACCGTCGAACAGGCCGCTACGGACTGGTTAGCCTACCGCGCTCAAGAGGGCATGAATTCTGAGAAGGCAAAGTTGATGTCCGGCCGGCTGTTGGCATTTTGCAAAGAACATGAGCTCGCATTTCTCGGTTCCATCACCGGGCAACACTTGACTGCGCTCCGTGCAACGCTTCCGTACAAGACGACAACTTCATCCAGTCTGAAGATTCATTGGTCGGTCCTCGGGGGCTTTTTCACCTGGTGCGTGACGGGCGGGTACCTCACGGTCAATCCGATGCCCAAATTTAAGACTAAATTTCGAAAGCCACCAATCAAGCCGCCAACGACTGCCGAGGTCAATCGTGTTTGTGCGATCGAAGAGGTTCGACTGTTTGCCTCGCTTATGCGTTGGTCAGGGATGGCGATTCAAGATACGGCCACGTTGAAACGTTGTTCACTCCGGGACAATTTAATCACTGGCAATCGCGCTAAGACTCACGAGGCATTCCGGGTCCGCATTCCAATGTCGCTAGCGAATGAACTGCGCGCGTTGCCGCCCCGTAACGCCGAGTATTTCTTTTGGGATGGTAAGGTCAAAGTCACTTCGATCGTCCATCACTATCGGGCTTTGCTGAACGCGGCATTCAAGACGGCAGGTGTCAGCATGACGCCTCATTATTTCCGGCACTTCTTCATCAGCACCACGCTAGCAGCTGGGGTCTCAGCTGAAGACGTCAGTCGGATGGTCGGTACGTCACCAAATGAAATCCGCAAAACGTACGAGCATTGGATCAAAGAAGCAACCGATCGACTGGATCGAATTCAAGAACAAGCGTGGGCGAGTCAGGGATTAGACCAGGACGGAAATCCCAAGAAAGCTGCGATTCAGTAGTCGGATAATTACAGACCAGCCTCGATCTGTGCCAGCAGATTCGGGTGGATTCGGATGATGCTGTATCTTCGTTTCCGCCTGCGGACGTCTTCGGGTGAGCCTAGATCCATAAAGCCGTCTTTTCCCCGATACGCTTCCAAGACGCGGGAGACTTTGTCGACCGAACACCGCCAGCGCTCCGCTATCGCGGCCGGTGAGTAGTAGGTGGTCTCCATACCGCGATGTTAGGTAGTGCGTACGCTCATTGGCCAGAGCACCGAAGACTGTGAACTTCAAGTAGGTCAGGCGCCCTCCTTCGAGGTGGGCCCATAATGTAGGCTTTAAGAGATGGAAAGAATAGCTTTATTCGTCACTCCCGAACAGGAGACCCAACTGCGGGCACTGTGGAAGATCACAGCAGCATCCACGACGGGTGGCTTATCGGACAAGCGATTGACGGCTACATCGAACAGCGGAAGGCGGGAAGTCAAGAAGGCACAAAGGGGCAAATGACA
>CAVSNS010000010.1:0-198523 GCA_963729325.1 uncultured Acidobacteriota bacterium | reverse complement strand
ATCCCCAACCGCTGCTAATCCTAGGCGTTTCTATGGCTTACGTTGACCGCTTATGTACTTTTTCGATACTCTAGTTGTCAAGCACCCATAGGGAACGTGTACCCTAGAAAGTAGAAATATGCCAAGCAGAAACATCTCCGCCCGGGATGAGAAAACGTTGCTGTTGTTGAAGCCCCGGGGCTTCTGTGCAGGAGTGGTGCGGGCCATTGACATCGTTCGCATTGCCCTGGAAGCCTTCGGGCCGCCAATCTATGTGCGCAAAGAAATTGTCCACAACCGTTTTGTGGTTGAGGAGTTGCAAGGCAAAGGCGCCATCTTTGTCGACAGCGTGGAAGAGGTTCCAAACGGCGAACGAGTGATCTACAGCGCCCATGGGGTTTCGCCCGAAGTGCGGGAAGCCAGCGAACAACGGGGATTGCGCGTGATTGACGCAACCTGTCCTTTGGTGACCAAGGTCCATGTGGAGGCGGTCAAGTTCGCCAAGGAAGGCTATTCGCTGATCCTGATCGGTCACCGCGACCATGACGAAGTTATCGGAACGCTAGGCGAAGCTCCAGTCGTGACCCAGGTAGTAGGTTCCCCCGAGCAAGTTGAATCTCTGACCGTCGCTAATCCTGACCGGGTCGCCTATTTGACCCAGACGACCTTAAGCCTAGATGAGACCAAGGACATCATTGCAGCCTTGCGGCAGCGCTTCCCCAACATCAAGGGACCGGCGGCGCAGGATATCTGCTATGCCACCGAAAATCGGCAGGTTGCGGTGAAGCAGGTGGCCTCGGACGCGGATCTGTTGCTCGTGGTCGGATCGGACAACAGTTCAAATTCCAACCGTCTGGTGGAAGTCGCACGAAACCTGGGCACCGGCTCGCATCTAATCGATAGCTTCCGCAATATCCGGCCGGAATGGCTGGAGGGAGTGAAGACGATCGCCTTGACGGCGGGTGCTTCCGCTCCCGAGTGCCTGGTGGAAGAAGTGGTCGAATTTCTGGGCACCAAAGGTTTCAACAACGTGAAAGAAGTGGAAGTAATGCCGGAGAACGTGCGGTTTGGGCTGCCCCCGGAGATCGTGGAAGCTATTGCCAGTGCGCCCACGGCGGCAGTCGCGGAGTAGATACAGCTATCTATATGGAAGAAACCTCCCCCTCCCATTCCGCATCTGCGCTACCGCCGATGCGATTCGGGAAAATCGATGACCTGGCCAGCCGGGTTGCCGCCGCCATTGATGGGGCGCGCAACTGCCTTTTCTCCGAACAACACGAAGAGGGTTACTGGTGCGGTGAGCTGGAAGCCGATACTTCGCTGGAATCCGACTACATCGTGCTGCACACGCTGCTGGGCACGGGCGATGCACGGCGCTTTCAAAAAGCTGCTCGTCACATCCTTCAACACCAGAATGAAGACGGCGGCTGGAGTATTTATGCCGGCGGGCCATCGAACGTCAGTGTCTCGGTCAAGGCTTACTTTGGACTGAAGCTGGCTGGATATGCGGCTGATCATCCGGCTCTGCAGCGCGCCCGCAAGAAGATTTTGGAACTGGGCGGCGTTACCGAAGTCAACACCTTCACCAAGATCTATCTCTGCTTCTTCGGCCAGTACGATTATGACGCGGTCCCCGCTATTCCGCCGGAGATCGTGCTATTTCCCAATTGGTTCTGGTTCAATATCTACGAGATTTCTTCGTGGTCGCGGGCCATTCTGGTTCCCCTCTCGATCGCCTACGCCAAAAAGCCGTTTAAGAAGATTCCCGAGGAGATGGGAGTGGAGGAATTGTTCGTCGGTGGACGCGACAAGTCCCGCATGCATCTGCGCTGGTCGAAGAAGCTGGTCTCGTGGCGCAACTTCTTCCTCTCTCTGGACCGGCTGACTCATTGGTTTGAGGCTGTACATATCCGCCCGCTGCGCTCCATCGCATTGAAAAAAGCAGAGAAATGGATGCTGGAACGCTTTGAGATGAGCGATGGATTGGGCGCGATTTATCCGTCGATGATGAACGCCATCATCGCGCTGCGCTGCCTGGGGTATTCCGTCGACGACCCGCAATTCATTCGCGCCATGGATGAGTTTGAAAAGCTGGGAATTGAGGAGAAAGACACGTTTCGCATGCAACCCTGCAAATCGCCGGTCTGGGACGCCGCCTACGCCCTCTTTGCTCTGGGGCACAGCGGCGTGCCCGCGAACGATGCCCGCCTAGTCAAGTGCGCCGACTGGATTCTGCAGAAGCAAGTCCGGAACGTGGGCGATTGGAAGGTGAAAAACTCCAAGGGGCAACCCGGCGGATGGTATTTCGAATTCAACAACGAGTTTTATCCTGATGTGGACGACAGCGCAATGGTTTGTCTGGCACTGAGCCAGGTGGAGCATCCCAACGGACGCTATCAACGCGAGTCGGTGCAGCGAGCGATTGACTGGATTTTCTCCATGCAGTGCCGCAACGGGGGGTGGGCTTCATTCGACAAAAACAACGACCGCATGGTCTTCCAGCACATTCCTTTCGCGGACCACAACGCCATGCTCGATCCCGCGACGGTAGACATCACCGGACGGATTCTGGAGATGCTGGCGACGTACGGTTACGACAAGAATCATCCTGCGGTGAAGAAGGCGATAAAGTTTATCCGCGATGAGCAGGAACCGGATGGCTCCTGGTTTGGGCGTTGGGGCGTGAATTATATCTACGGCACCATGCTGGTGCTGCGCGGCCTGGAAGCGATGGGCGTGGATCATCACGAGCCATACGTGCAGCAGGCGGCGGAGTGGCTGCGCATGATGCAGAACCCTGACGGTGGCTGGGGAGAGACTTGCGGATCCTACGACGATCCCAATACCAGGGGAGTAGGTCCGAGCACTCCATCGCAGACCGCGTGGGCGGTGATGGGCCTGCTGGCTGCGAATGATACGCGCAGTGATTGCGTGGTCCGGGGCATCGCTTACCTGCTGCGTTCGCAAAAGAAAGACGGGTCGTGGGACGAGCCCTACTTCACCGGCACCGGTTTCCCGCGCGTCTTCTACCTGAAATATCACATGTACCGCCAATATTTCCCGCTAATCGCGCTGACTACCTACAAGAAAGTACTGGCGGAGAAAACCAGCGATTAGCTTTGCATGCTAGCTTTTGTTACCGGCGCGACGGGATTCGTGGGCAGCCACGTTGCGCGCGTGCTTGCCGAGCAGGGCGCTGACTTGCGGCTGCTGGTCCGCTCAGGCAGCGATCCGAAAAACATTGAGGGCCTGAAAGCGGATCGAGTTGTCGGGGACTTGTGTGATCCTGCATCGCTAGAAAAGGGTATGGCGGGCTGCGATGTTGTCTTTCACGTTGCGGCTGACTATCGGCTCTGGGTGCGGGATCCCGAGCGGATGTACCGCGCCAACGTCGAAGGTACCCGGGCCATCCTTAAAGCTGCGCTCCAGAATGGCGTGCGACGTGTGGTTTATACCTCCAGCGTGGCGACCATGGGCTTCACATCGAATGGTCATGCAGTGGATGAAAATTCGCCTGTATCACTGGAGAACATGATCGGCCCTTATAAGCGATCGAAATTCCTGGCCGAAAAAGTTGCGATGGAAGCCGGGCACAGCGGGATGGATGTCGTAGTGGTCAATCCCAGTACGCCGGTCGGCGAGCGGGACATAAAACCGACGCCAACGGGGCGGATTATCCTTGATTTCCTGAAGAAGAAGTTTCCTGCCTACGTGGACACCGGTCTGAACCTGGTGGACGTGAGCGAGTGCGCTCACGGCCATGTCGCAGCGCTTGAAAAGGGAAGAAGTGGCGAGCGCTACATTCTAGGCGGAGAGAACCTGACGCTGAAGCAGATTCTGGATAAGCTGGCTGCGATCACCGGGCTGCCATCACCCAAAGTCAGGGTTCCTTACGTGGTTGCCCTAGCGACAGGCGTGGTGGATGAGATATTGACGGGGCGCATTCTAAAGCGAGAACCGCGCGCGACCATCGACGCCGTGCGCATGGGTAGGAAAAAGATGTTCGTCTCTTCGAGCAAAGCCGCTCGCGAATTGGGATGGAAGATTGTTCCGGTGGACAATGCCCTGCGATGTGCGGTCGACTGGTTCAGAGCGAATGGGTATGCGTGATTGATGCGGACTCGAGACGGAGATACAGCGCTGTCAGTTTCAGACAAAGTCGCGATCGTTGCCGCTTTAGAGCGGGAAGTGCGTCCGCTGATCAAGAACTGGCATTCAAGCCGGCGGCAGTATGAAGGCCGCGCCTTCAAATTCTTCGAGAGTGAGTGGGCTGTCCTGGTTTGCGGTGGGATTGGGGCGGAGGCGGCACGCCGGGCGTCCGAAGCGGTAATCGCTATCTACCATCCATCGCTGATAATCTCTGCCGGTTTCGCCGGTGCGCTGGATCCCACTTTGTTGGTTGGCAATGTTCTGACGCCGCGCTGGGTGATCAATGCCGGCGACGGCAGCCGCACTGACACAGGAGCGGGAGTTGGCGCACTGGTCAGCATTGACTCCGTTGCCGGCCCGGGACAAAAAGCAAAATTAGCCAAGGCCTACGGCGCGCAGGCGGTAGACATGGAAGCCGCCGCCGTCGCGCGCGGCGCGCAGGCGCGCGGAGTGCGATTTACCGCGATTAAAGCTATTTCAGATGAAAGCAATTTCGTCATGCCGCCGATGAAACGGTTTGTAAATGGAAACGGAGAGTTCAATACCAGCAGGTTTCTGGTTTTCGCGCTGGTGCGTCCATGGCTATGGCCGAAGATGGTCCACTTGGCAAGGAACGCTTCTCGGGCCGCAAGGGCACTGTGCGAGTCGCTCGAGCAATGCAGTCGCGCCGCAGGCAATGGCGAAACCTTAGGTTTGAAGCCGCTGGTTAGTCAAGGGCAGCAATGACAGGACCGAAAATTTGGATCGTCTTGGCCGCGACTGCCCTGGCAGGTCAGGCTGCTGCCCAGACTGCGCCGGCATCCCAGTACGTCGAAAGTTTTCGAAAGGGTTCGGTTCGCGTGGGCGAGCGCAGCATCGTGGCAAATTTGACCACAGAGAGGCCAAGTCTTGAATTGAAGATCAAGGATTCCGAGGATACCGATCGCTACCAGTTTTCATTGGTTCCCCAAAGGGTGGGCGAGGAAGACGACCGGATTATCGCATGGCGGGTGTTGCTGATTGACTTGCAGCGAAAATACCTGGGGAATCTGCTGGTGGCGACCAAGCCACCGGCATTGCTTTCCGACCGTCCACAGGATCGGGCTTGGTGGCTGGATCCGAACCCGTACGCGGTGGTTCCGCTGCGCTCTGAACGCGTGTTCAAGGTGGAAGACTTTTACTGCGTGGTCAGGGTTACAGACCATCATTTAACCGTGCCGGAGCGGATGCTATTGGATTCTATGAAAGTGGAAGTGCAGTTTACGGAAAGCAATCCCTTGAACAGTTCAAGTTGTGCGAACTGAGTTCAATGATGGCGATTGCGGGACAACTCAACGTCGAAGAAAAAAGGCTGGCCATCCCCGCCACCATGCTGGCCGCAGTTTACCGTGGGGTAAATGACGTTCGCCTGGAGACCGTACCTGTTCCTCGCATCGCCTCCGGCGAGTTGCTGGTCCGGGTCCACACTTGCGGCATTTGCGGTACCGATTTAAAGAAGATTGCCACGGGATCTCACTCGCCGCCGCGAATCTTTGGTCACGAAACCTCGGGCGTCGTTGCAGCCGTGGGGGATGGCGCACACGACTTTAAGCCTGGCGAACGGGTTGTCGTCTTCCATCACATTCCGTGTGGCGAATGCTATTACTGCCGCCACAAAACTTTCGCTCAGTGTGAAACCTACAAGAAGGTGGGCTGCACGGCTGGTTTCGAGCCCTCGGGTGGTGGCTTTGCGGAGTATGTCCGCGTCATGGACTGGATCGTCAGGGGCGGGACGGTGCGTATTCCCGACGAGGTCTCATTCGAGCAGGCTTGCTTTGTGGAGCCGGTTAACACCTGCATGAAGGGGATCGAACGGCTACTCTTGCAGCGAGGCGAGACAGTTCTAGTAATCGGTCAGGGTCCGATTGGTATCCTATTGAGTATATTGGCAAAACGGGCAGGAGCCACGGTAATAACTTCCGATTTGTATCCGCAGAGGCTTACAATATCTAGAAGCTTCGGTTTGATGAACAATATTGATGCCTCGCACACCGACGCAGTAAAAGCAGTCCGTGAGCAGACGGAAGGCCGGGGTGCCGACGCGGCTATTCTGGCGGTTGGGGGCAACACCCTGATCCAGAAAGCGATCGATTCGGTACGCCCAGGAGGCCGAGTGTTGTTGTTTGCACAGACTGTGCGCGGCGAAGCTACGGTCGATCCGGCCTCGATCTGCGTGGACGAGAAAACATTATTGGGATCCTATAGCGCTTCCGTTGAGCTACAAGAGGAGTCAGTGCGGTTTGTGATGAACCGTGAAATGGATTTGGAGCGTCTCATCAGCCACCGCTTCTCCTTGGCCGACAGCGTGGAAGCCTTGAACCTAGCTGCCCATCCCCAGGCCGATTCCATGAAGATAGTGATTCAACCCGGCAGCTTGCGGGAAGGAAGTACCGATTGAACGGAAAGATGACGGCTGCAGTCCTCTATGGCAAAGAGGACATAAAAATTGAGCGAGTGCCGATCCCACGCGTCGGGCAGGGAGAGGTGCTGGTTAAAGTGCAGGTTGCACTGACCTGCGGAACCGATCTGAAAGTTTATCAGCGGGGATATCATGCCCGCATGATTGTCCCTCCCGCGTTGTTCGGTCACGAACTGGCGGGCGTAATCGAAGAAGTCGGAGCCGGTGTACGCGGCTTCAAGAAGGGTATGCGGGTAGTGGCGTTAAACTCCGCTCCCTGCCAGATGTGCTTCTATTGCTCCAAGCATCAGGAGAATCTCTGCGAAGATCTGTTGTTCAATAACGGCGCCTACGCCGAGTACATACGAATTCCGCGACGGATTGTAGAGACCAACATGTTGGCCGTGCCGCCTGACGTCAGCTACGAGGAAGCAGCGATGGTCGAACCGCTGGCTTGCGTGCTTCGCGGTTTGCACGAGACCCGCGTAGAGATCGGCGACACGGTCGCGGTTATCGGCGGCGGGCCGATTGGACTGATGTTCGTGCAGATAGCCAAGGCCATCGGATGTAACGTCATCTCTGTGGTCAAACGCGACTCTCAGGTGGCGGCAGCCAAGCGCATGGGCGCGCACGAAGTCGTGCAGATCACGCAGGTGAAAGATCCGGTCGAAGCTGTGCGTATGCTTTCTCCGGACAAGCGAGGCGGGGATGTAGTGATCGAAGCAGTAGGCCGTCCGGAAGCTTGGGAGTGGGCCATTGACATGGTGCGCAAAGGTGGCACCGTAAACTTCTTTGGCGGCTGCGCCAGCGGGACTAAAGTGCAGCTTGATACCAACCGGCTGCACTATTCCGAAGTTACGTTGAAAGCCACGTTCCACCATACGCCGGAGACCGTGCGCAAAGCGTTTGGCTTAATCGCGGAAAAGAAGATTCGTTCAACTGACTACATCACCGGCGAGGCACCACTCTCTCGGTTGCAGCAGGTTCTACGCCACATGCTCAATCGTAACGGTGATATCAAGACAGCCATTATTCCCGGACACTGAGGCAGATTTGGAACGCGCTGCGATCTGTCCGGGCGACCAAAACCATGTCATCCATTGCCAGCAACGCGTCCAGATCAACGCCTGCTCCGTCCGTGGCGGCGGGATGGAGCCGCCTGCCCGCCGAGTATGCCATTCCGGGGCATGCGCCGTCGCTGGCTGAGGCGCAGGAATATTGCCGGCATCTGGCTCGCACTCACTACGAAAATTTCTCTGTCGCCACCTGGTTCCTGCCGCAGCGTCTGCGCCAGCACTTCTGCAACGTTTACGCTTATTGCCGCATTTCCGATGACCTGGGCGACGAGGTGGGCGATCCGAACGCGTCGTTGCAGTTACTGGATCAGTGGGAGGGAGAACTCGATGCCTGCTATTCGGGTAGTCCCAGACATCCCGTATTCGTCGCCCTGGCTGAAACAGTTCGCAAGTTCGATATTCCCAAGCAGCCTTTCTCTGATCTGCTAAGAGCGTTTCGCCAGGATCAAACCGTCACCCGCTATCCGACTTTTGAAGATCTGCTGGGCTACTGCCGTTACTCGGCGAATCCGGTTGGCCATCTCGTGCTCTATCTCTGTGGTTACCGCGACAGTGAACGTCAGGCATGGTCCGACTTCACTTGCACCGCCTTACAGCTAGCGAACTTCTGGCAGGACGTAAGCCGAGACTACGCGAAAGGCCGGATTTATCTTCCACTCGAGGATCTACAGCGAGTATGGCGTCAGCGAAGATGATATTGCCTCGGCGCGGAACACTCCTGCCTTTTGCGAGATGATGCGTTTCCAAGTCAAGCGGGCGCACGACTGGTTCGATCAGGGTATGCCTCTAATCGGAAAGGTGGACCCCAGTCTGGCAGTTGACATCGAGTTATTCAGCTGCGGCGGGCAGGAAATTCTCAAGGCGATCAAGCGTCAGGAATATGCCGTGCTTGGGCGGCGTCCCGCGATTTCCAAATCGCGCAAACTAGCGCTGGTGGCCCGCGCCGCGCTGAGAAAGCTGCTATGAGCACGGCCGTGCAACAGGCTCCCGTACCCTTTTCTCCGACTCATTCACAATTGGCCGTCGCCTATTCGGTATGCCGCAGCATCACTCGCTCGGCTGCGAAGAACTTTTACTACGCTTTCCTGGTGCTGCCGCGGTCCAAACGCCAGGCGTTGTGCGCGGTGTATGCCTTCATGCGGCGGTGTGACGATATCGCGGACGATAGCAGCCTGCCTCCGCACGAGCGACGCCAAAAGTTAGAGGCGTGGCTGGACGCCTTCCACCGGATGCAATCCGGGCACCCTACCGATGATCCGATACTTCTTGCCCTCACCGACGCGCAACACCGGTACAAAATTCCGGGAGAGCTACTGGATCAGTTGGCTTATGGCACCGCAATGGACCTTGCGGATGGAGAGCCTGACAACCAACAGCCGTGGGCGGGGGCGCCCACCCCCCATCCGCTTACGGTTCGCTATCGCACGTTCGACGATCTTCGTGTTTATTGCTACCGGGTTGCTTCAGTGGTGGGACTGGTTTGCATCCGGGTGTTCGGCTATCACGATCCAGTCGCTGAGCCTCTGGCTGAGAATTGTGGATTGGCCTTCCAACTCACCAACATCATTCGTGATGTCAAGGAAGATGCGGCGATGGGCCGCGTCTATCTTCCTGAGGAAGATTTGGCGAAATTCGAGATTGCTGCGTCTGAGTTGCAGGCTGCCGCCGCTCCGACCCGCCTTCGATGGCTCCTGGCCGCCGAGGCCGAGCGGGCGCGCGAATATTATCGCTCTGGCGACCAATTGATTCCTCTGATTGATGAAGACAGTCAGCCAGCGCTTTGGGTTCTGATAACGATTTATCGGCGGTTGCTGGAAAAGATTGGCAGCCGTCAGTACGACGTGTTCCGGGAGAAGGTCACTCTCTCAGTGCGCGAAAAAGTCGTCATCCTGGGGAAGGGCTTCCTCAAGCGCCTGGCCTGATGACGCAGCGCTGGACACAATCTCCCAGGGTGGCGGTAGTCGGCGGTGGCTTGGCGGGACTGGCTGCCGGTTGTGCTCTAGCCGATAGTGGGTTCCGTGTAACGGTGTTCGAGCGCCGTCCCTTCCTTGGGGGGCGCGCATCATCCTATCAATTGCCGGCGACGGGCGAGGTCGTCGACAACTGCCAGCATGTACTCCTTGGTTGCTGCACTAACCTGATCGATTTCTACCGGCGCACCGGCGTGCAAGAGAAGATTCGCTGGTACGATCGGCTGACCTTTCTAGAGCCTGGCGGGCGGGCGTCGGTGATCGAACCTTCCGCTCTGCCTCCGCCTCTCCACACCGCACCGGCTTTTTTGCGAGCCGCGTGCCTGAATCTCCAGGATAAGCTGGCAATCGCTTCTGCGATGGCCGCACTTGCTCCCATAACGCCCCGCGACAATGGAGACTCGTTTCTCGCCTGGCTGCGCCGTCATGGACAGACCGAGCGGGCCATTGATCGCTTCTGGAGAACGGTGTTGGTCAGTGCCTTGAATGAGGATATTGATCGCGTCTCAGTCCCTTACGCGGCGCAGGTGATACGCGAGTCTTTTCTCAAGTCATCCGCGGCGGGACGGATGGGCGTGCCTACCGTGCCTCTGACCGATCTGTACGGAGTAGCAGCCGACTACATCAACGCCCGGGGCGGCGAAGTACGGCTTCGTTCGAGTGTGGAATCGTTTCGTGCTGAATTTGCCGCCGTAAAGCTGGTCACTGCGGGCGTCGAGGAGAGCTTTGATTTCGTCGCCTTCGCTGTTCCTTTCGATGTGTTAGCACGGATGCTGCCTCAAACCTCAGCGGCGGAGCCGCTACGGCAGACTCTGGGCCACTTCGAGACTTCGCCGATCACTGGCATTCACCTCTGGTTTGATCGTCAGATTACCGATCTCGATCACGCCGTATTGCTCGATCGCACGATTCAGTGGATGTTCCACAAATCGAAGCTGCTGGAACGGATGTCGTCGAACGAGGGCGGGGTTTCTCCTCCGCTCAGAAACGGCAGTTACGTGGAACTTGTGGTCAGCGCTTCGAAGACTCTGGTCGAGAAATCCCGCCAGGAGATCGTGGATTTGGCGTTGAATGAACTGCGGGAATTCTTTCCGGGTTCACGCACCGCGAACTTAGTGAAGTCCACGGTGATCAAGGAGGTCCATGCGACCTATTCACCTCGGCCGGGAGTGGAGTCTTTTCGCCCGCCACCGGAGACGGTCTGGCCGCGCGTTTTTCTAGCCGGCGACTGGACGGCCACGGGCTGGCCCGCCACCATGGAAGGCGCAGTACGCAGCGGTTACCTGGCGGCGCAGTGTGTGGCCCGTGTCGCTGGCTTACGTGACGCCGCTTTTCTAGTGCCAGACCTGCCGGCGGCGGGCTTCATGCGACTGTTCGGATGAAGTAGCGCTAAATTCAGTGCTCTGAGCATACCTCACAGCTCACAGGTGTTTGACAAATTGCGCTATTTTCTTGCCCGCATCCTCGGTGTAGTGGACCGTGATCTTCTCACCCTCTTTTGCGGAGTACTCAGAGCCTTTTACCACTCCATGCGCCGTGTCCACGCTGGCGTCCTTCGCGACGCGGTACGTGTCTTCGGCCCCGTCCTCGGTCTTGACGGTGATCGTGTCCGCGGCCTTGTCCACATGTGTGACCGTCCCTTTGCTGGTCTTAACCGTATCCTTGCCGAGATCGTCCACCGCGACCGCCACTTTCTTTGCGCCCTCACCCGTGTAGCGCACTACCACATGAGTGCCTTCCTTCCCCGCAAGATAGGTATCGACAGCCCCGGTCTTCACACCTTTGGCGGCGTGCATCACGGTCTTATCGGTGAACTCCAGGGTCTCTTCCGTGCCCTCTGCGGTTTTTACGGCGACGGTCTTCGCCGCCGAATCAACCTTGGTGACAGTTCCAGCCAGAGCGTGCGCTACATCTTCAGCCGCCCGCAAATGTGTGATGCCGACGACCATAACGACCAACAGAATGCGCGAAACGGTTCTTGAATCCATGGAGAACATTCCTCTCTTGATCTTTGGTTGCTGGGGGCCCGGAGTTGGAGGTACAGCATAGCGGAAATGCTCACCAAGCGCCAATACGGAAATAAGTGGGTTTACGCCGCTAGCAGCGCCACGCCGCCAGCTACGAGCAGAGCAGCGATCCAGCGGCGACGGTCCACGCGCTCGTGCAGAAAGATCCTGGCGGCAAGCGCATTGGCGACGAATGTCAGGGCTGCTGCCGCTGGACCTACGACGCTTACGTCAGCCCAGGAAAGACCGACCAGAAGGCTATAGAAGGCCAAGGTCATGGCCAGGACACCCAAAAGGAAGTTGGGATTGCTCAGAATCCGCCCGACCACAGTGAGCGCGCCGCCACGCCGCCGAAGTTCGCCCACATCTCCGACCTGCTTCATGGCGCGGGAGAGCAATACATCACCGGTGGTCGAAGCCAGCACGATGGCCGCGATCGCAACCCAGGCATGGGCATGTTTCATCTTTCAGCTCCCGTGGAGACTGGTTCCGCTAGCGTCGTCCTCCGACCTTCGAGGACTGGGCTTGTGAGTCAACTCTGGACCGCGCGTAACAAATCCTACGCCGGCGGAGATCAGCAGGATGCCCAGCCAGCGCGTTAAGGTGACGTCCTCGTGCAACAGAAACTTAGCAATCAACGCCAGCAAAACGTAGCCGAGCGAAGTTGCGGGAAGGACGTAAGTCAGATCCGCCCATGACAGGGCGGTCATGTAGGAGGCAAAAAATCCCAACAAAAAAATAATCCCCAGAGCTACCCAGGGATTCAGGATGGCGAGAATGACATCAGACAAATGCTGCGGAGAAACGCTGCCCAACTCCTTCATGCCGCGGGAAAGCAACGAATCGCCGACGGCCGCAAACACAGTGACAGCGGCCAGCACCAGATACTTGCGAAAGGTCACACCTGTTTGTCCCTAGGCCTTAACCGGCTCCGCCGCAGCCGCGGATGAGTCCTTGTCGCGTTTGTCCTTGACCCACTTGTGCCGCATGGCGCGAACTTTGAGGAAGGTCTTGGCCTCTTTGTAGAGGCGTTTGCGGTCATCGCTGTTGAATGCCGCCTTTTTCAGAATGCGGAAGACCGCTTTGGGCCGGAAGTAGTATTCGTCATAGAAACGGTGCACAGCGTCGAGAATCTCTTCCGCCGGCAAACCGGGATATTGGATGTGGGCGAGCTGATGGCCGCCCTCGTCTACCATCTTGTTGCCCGCCACCATAAATCCGTTCTTCACTGCGTACTCATAGAGCTCAGTGCCGGGGTAAGCATGCGCCACGGAAACCTGAATAGTTTCGACGTCTAGTTCTTTGGCGAAGGCAACGGTGTTGTTGATGGTCTCGCGAGTCTCGCCAGGCAATCCCATGATGAAGTCACCATGAATCACTAAGCCGAGCTTGTGGCAGTCTTTGGTGAATTGGCGGGCGCGCTCAACGGTCGCGCCTTTCTTGATGTTTTTCAGGATCTGTTGGTCGCCAGACTCGTAGCCGACGATCAAAAGGCGACAACCGGCTTCCTTCATGGCCTTCAGGGTTTCGAAGTCGGTGGTGACCCGCGAAGTACAAGACCAGGTGAGTTTCAATGGCTTCAGCTTGGCGCAAAGTTCCACGGTTCGCGCCTTCTGAATGTTGAAAGTATCGTCGTCGAAAAAGAATTCCCGGACATAAGGCCAGTAGTCCTTCGCCTTTGCCATTTCTTGTGCAACGTCATCGGTCGAGCGTTTGCGCCATGCGTGACCGCTGGTAGTCTGCGGCCAGAGGCAGAAAGTGCACTGCGCCGGGCAACCCCGCGTCGTGTAGAGGGAGACGTAAGGATAGAGCAAGAAAGGCACGTTGTAGCGCCGCGGATCCAAATCACGACGATAGACGTCAGTTACGTGTGGCAGGGAATCCAAATCTTCGATCTGCGGCCGGTCCGGGTTGTGCACCACGGATCCATTCTTCAAGTAGGAGATGCCAAGGATCTCCTCTAAAGGCTTGCCTTGGGCGAACTCGACCACCGCATAATCGAATTCTTTGCGGCAGACGAAGTCGATGGCTTGCCCGTCCCTCAACGTCCGCTCTGGAAGTACGGTGACATGCGGTCCCACAAAGGCGATCTTGATCTTCGGGTTGGCGTCTTTGATCTTTTGCGCCAGCCGAATGTCCCCGGGAAAGCCGGGAGTGCTGGTATAGAGGACCAGAAATTCGTAGTCACCGGCAATCTTGATGGTCTCTTCCGCGGAGACGTAGTGGGGCGGAGCATCCAGCAGGCGCGCTCCTTCCAGCATTCCAGCCGGGTAAGCGAGCCAAACCGGGTACCAGTAAGATTCGATCTCGCGGGTCGCGGGCCACCGTGACCCGGCGCCCCCGTCGAAGTTCTCAAACGAAGGCGGATTCAGAAACAATGTTTTTAAAGGCATAAGAGTGAATAACTTATACTAACATCTCCCGACCTAATTTTCTGCTGGCCCCAGATACGTTTGAGGTTCGTCCATCGCAAAGCCCTTCCCAGACATGCCTACCCGCGAACCTTTATTTCAGGCTAATGGCTGTTCATCAAGCGGGACAACGAGTTTTCGCCGAATGGGTAAATTGGAGGGGTGAAGGGCGAAAGACTGCTCTGGCTAGTGGGTCCATCAGGGCTCGCCGGGTTAAGTCCTTCTGACCAGGCTACTTGCCCACGCCTGCTCAGTTTTCCAGCTCACCCGTCGCGCGCAGGAGCGTAATCCGGGCCCGCTCCATTTCGAAGTTGGCGTCTTGCAACTGATTGAAACAGGCACTCAGCGATTTAGCCGGTTCAGGGCTTCCTTGGCGCGAGAGAATTCTTTGGCCAGAGAGAGGGCTGCGCGATATTCTTCGGCCGCGCCTTGTTGATCGCCTTGCTTCTCCAGAGCGGTGCCCAGCAGATAGTGGGCTTTGAAAGTGGGGGCTTCTTCCACTGTCGAATTGGACGCAAGGTAACGGCGCAATAATTCAATCGCCAGCGGGAAATTACGTCCGCTACGGATCAGGACATCCGCAGATTCCATGAGAACTTCTGGACGGCTCAAAGGCGCGGAGGAGGCATGACGGATGGCCTCTTCCATTTCATCCCAGCGTTGTCCATGGCGGTAAAAGAGCGCCAGGTTGAACCAGGCAAGCGCACTCCCATGGCTGGCTTCAACCGCGGCCCGGTATTCTTTTTCGGCCTCTACCGGATCTTTTCTCTTTTCGGCTAGCCGTCCCTTTACCCAGTGCGCCTTGGCGGGATCAAGCTTAGCCAGGGTCTGTACTTGAGCGCGGGCTTTGTCTTGACCACCGCCCACGATTCCGGGGGCTTCCAGGTAAAACTCTGCCAGATCAGTGCGCGCGTCTACGTTGTCGGGATCGAGCTGCACAGCCTGCTCGAATTCAGTGCGCACTTTTTTAGCTAATCCCGCGGCTGTAAAAAAACTGGAGGAATCTGCCTTCTCGCCATAAACCCGTCCCAGCCACAAATGGTAGCGACTGTTCTGGGGATCCAAAGAGACTGCCTGTTCGCAGGCGGAGACGCTACGGTTCCAATCACCGATTGAAAAATAGGCACGGCAAAGCAAGTTGTGTGCGGCGGCGTCATTGGGCATGGCGCCGATCCGTCCGCGCAGTGTGATGATGGCATCATCGACTCGCCCGGCCGCCAGCAGAGCAGGGGCCGAATCGTCGGCCGCGGCGGCTGACGCTCCCGCGGCCAGTAATAATAAAAATATGGTTTTGATCGACCAATGCATTCCCTAATGAACCACCTTCACCGGCAGGCCGCTATGTAAAGGCTTGGAATTGACCGAGGCGAGCGCCACCTCGGCGTTGTCCGAGATTCCGCCGGTCACTTCCACCAATGTCAGATTGGAAACCGAAGTTTGAACGTCACGGCGCTGCAACTCGTTGTTCACGATCTCGTACACGTAAGGCACGCTATCGTCCTGGCGGACCGCCTCTCGCGGAACAGTCAGTGCGCCTCGGTGTTCTGCAGTGACAATGGTGATGCCCACATTGATGTTGGGTAAGAGCTTGAAATCGTGGTTGTCTACCACGCAAGTGGTCTCTCCCACGTTGCGTGTACCACGCAGTTTGACGACAGTGGGAATGGTATTCACGGTTCCATTCCAAATGCGGCCCGGAATTGCATCCCAGGTGACCTCGATCTTCTGTCCCGGCGTCAACCGCCCAACGTCGGGTTCGTCCACAAATGCGCGCACGAGTACCTTGGTGAGATCGGCCTCCTGCATTATCAGATCTCCAGGATTGAGGTACGCACCCTGGTGGAGCGGAAGCGAGAACACGATGCCATCGAAAGGAGCGTGAATGTTAAGCTGGCTGAGGACGTCTTCTGCTGCCGCGTGCGCGCTTTGAGCGTTGGCCTTTTCGGCCTCAACCCGGGCAATTTCCGGGTGGGAATAACGGCCTTTCTGTTTCTGTTGAAGCAACTTGAGGTCAACATTCGCGCGCGCCAATTGGTTCTCCGCATCCTTCACTTCAGCCGGCGAGGCCGCGCCCTTCTGCTGCAGACGTTGCAGAGCATCCAGGTTGCGTTGTGCAGCGTCGCGCGCGCCCTGGGCTTTTGTCAGCTGCGCTTCCACAGTAAGCACCTCTTCCCGATTGCCGCCGCTCTGAATGGCGCTGAGATCAGCATCGGCAGCGCTCACTTGAGAGAGAGCGCGCGCAGCCTGGCTGCGGGCCTCGGCATCGTCCAGTTGCACCAGGAGCTGGCCCTTCTTCACGTGGTCGCCCTCTTTGACCAGCAATTTCTTCACCGTGGTGCCGACGGGAGCGTGGGCTTCAAAACTTTGGATCGGTTCGACCTTTCCGTTGGTCGAAACCACACTGCGAATGGTATTACGATGCGCCTGGGCAGCACGGACCAGTACTGCGTCATCACGAGACATGAATGAGGCGAGCAGCACCACGGCGGCTACAATACCCACCGCCCAGACGAGCCACCTGCGGCGGGCGAAAAAACCGTTGTTGTTGCTGGTTGATGCCACTTTGTTCGCTAAACGCAATAATGTATCATCTGACGCCTTCGGGGCCTCGTAGGACTAGTTAATGCCTTAGATGCATGAATGTAGGCCAAGAACCACGAATCCTTGACGGTTTGGGATGTTCCATCGGGCTGGTTACAATAAATCATGCCGAAGCGCCCCCGCTACCAGACGAAACATGCCAAGGCCGGCCTCGATGCGGTATTTCCTGAGATTGAAACTTGGCCAAACCAATTTCCTGGCTATGAGATCGTCGTGGATGATCCGGAATTCACCTCAGTGTGTCCCAAGACCGGGCTGCCGGATTTCGGGTCGCTCACTATCAGATATATGCCCAACGGGCGCTGCTTGGAACTGAAATCGCTGAAAGAGTATCTGCAGTCTTATCGCAACCTGGGTATCTTCCAGGAAAACATTGTGAACCGCGTGTTGGAAGACGTAGTGCGCTGGGCGCGTCCCGCATGGGCGGAGGTGAAGGGTGAGTTCCGACCGCGCGGCGGGATCTCAACCGTGGTGGTGGCGAAGTGGCCGAGGCCGAGAGGCAAGGGGAAGAGCTAAAGGGTTTGCGCAGGGTCCGCCGGGAACTGAATGCAGAAAGCCGATGTCGGCGCGGATATTCGTCCGCAGAAGACTAAGACGTCGCTGCGGAGAATTTCAATGGTTCAATGAGTTCGAGTTCATCGGCCCGCTCTGCTTTCACTCGGCTTACGTCATAAGCGTCCTGCAAGTTCAACCAGAATTGCTCTGTGGTTCCAAAGAACCGAGACAATCGAACCGCAGTGTCCGCCGTGATACCGCGCCTTTCCAGAACGATGTCGTTGATGCGAGGCGGCGGAACCCGGAGACGCTTCGCCAATTTGTATGCCGATATTCCCATCGGCTTCAAAAACTCCTCCCGCAAGATCTCCCCGGGATGAATTCCCCAGTTTGGTGTGCCTTTTCTAACAATGCCCATATTTCCGTGCCTCGCCGACTCAATGGTAATCCAAGCTTGCTGACCTGCCATGCTATATTCCTCGCCAGGTGACCCAAACCAAGCTCTATCCTCGCACCGCGTTGGCCCTGCTAACCGCGCTGAATCTTTTCAACTACATTGACCGCTCGGTGTTGTTCGCGGTCCAGGATCTCGTCAAGGCAGAGTTTCATCGCAGCGACGCAGCGTTCGGTTTCCTGACCAGTGTCTTTTTCATCTTTTACATGATCGCCGCCCCCTTCATGGGCCCGTTGGCGAACCGGTTCTCCAGAAAATCGGTGATTATTGCGGGCGCTATGCTATGGAGTGCGGCGACGCTGCTGACGGCCTTCACGCACAACTTCAACGAACTGCTCATCCGGCATACGCTGGTAGGCATCGGTGAGGCGAGCTTTGTCACGCTTTCTCCTACCTTCGTCGCGGACATGTTTCCGGAGAACCAACGCGGCCGGGTGATGGGAGTCTTTTATCTGGCCATCCCGGTGGGAACCGCGCTGGGCTATGTCCTGGGCGGCATGATGGGCCCGGCATACGGATGGCGCGCTCCGTTTTACATCGGTGCCGCCCCTGGAGTCTTGCTAGCGCTGCTCTTGCTGTTCGTCCCAGAGCCGCCGCTCGGACAGTTTGACTCCGCGGAGAACAATACGCCAGATCGCGACACGCCTGAAGGGACTGCTGCGCAATCCGGCTTTCCTCACCGCCACGTTCGGAATGGCCATGATGACCTTCGCGTTAGGCGGATTGCAGGTTTGGATGCCGACGTTCCTGCATCGCGCCCGCAATTTCAGTCTACGGGATGCCAACAATCTCTTTGGCCTGAGCACTGCGGTCAACGGCTTGGTGGCGTCGTTGGCCGGAGGATGGCTGTCGGACTACATCCTTCGCCGAACCAAGGCCGCGCACTATCTGGTTTCCGCTGCCAGCCTGGGGATTGCGATTCCCGCGATGTGGATGGCCCTGTACACGAATGGGAAATGGATGATTATTGGGATTTTCCTGGCTGAGTTCTTGCTCTTGCTGAACACCGGGCCGTTGAATGCCGCGGTCATCAATTCCGTAGGACCGCATGTCCGCGCCATGGCTATTGCGGCGAACATCTTCATCTTCCACTTGTTGGGCGACGTGCCATCGGCCTACCTCATCGGTTACATGTCGGACAAGTATTCCCTCCAACTTGCATTCCTGGGACCTGTGATCGCGATTGCGTTATCTTCTGCGATACTGTTTTACGGTATGAGGTTTGCCCCGCCAGTCAGCATGCAGAATCAGCCGGTCGCTGTTGGAGCCCATTAGGGTGAGCTATTTCCACTGGATTACTGGCTGCATCCTTGGGCTGATATGGTTTGAGCGGCTTGCCGAAGCTGCTTTTGGCATGGGAAAGATCCCTGATGTTTCTAGCCCGCAGTGGAACCGCAAATTAGTCACGCCCAATGGGAATCCGCGGGTCAGCGTTATCGTCCCCGCCTGCAATGAAGAGGACAACATCGAGCAGACCCTTCTGCAGTTGCTCATCCTGGATTACGACAACTACGAAATCATCGCGGTAGATGACCGCTCCACCGACCGAACGGGAGCGATCATGGACCAAATCGCGGCCACGGCGGAACCCAAGCAGCGTCTGAAAGTGATCCATGTGGATGAGTTACCTTCAGGCTGGATGGGCAAGACCCACGCCATGTGGACGGCGTCCTTACAAGCTGACGGCGAATGGTTGCTATTCACTGACGCCGATGTATTGTTCAAACCCGATGCCCTCCGGCGCGCCCTGACGTGCGCCGAAACGGAAGGCGCAGACCACCTCGTGATGTTCCCGTACATGATTATGAAGCGGCCGGGCGAAAAAATGATGATCGCGTTTTTTCAGATGCTTTTTGTCTTTGGACATCGACCTTGGAAAGTCGCCGATCCGGACACGAAAGATCACATGGGCGTAGGCGCGTTCAACCTGATTCGTCGCCCTGTCTATGATGCGATCGGAACTTACCAGCGGTTGCGGATGGAAGTCCTTGATGACATGAAGTTGGGCAAGGTGGTGAAGAACGCCGGATATGCTCAGCGCACGGCGTTCGGCGGCGATTTGATTTCCATCCGCTGGGCCAGAGGCGCGATGGGGGTGGTTCGCAATCTCACCAAGAATTTTTTTGCGCTCATGTCGTTCCAGTGGCCGCGAGCGCTTCTGTCTTGCCTGGGGCTGGCATTCCTGAATCTGATGCCCTTCATCGGAGTTGTATTGGCGCATGGCCGGGCCCGACTGCCTTATGCGGTGGCGATGCTGGCAATGTTCTTGATCTATGCGGGCATGTCGCGGAAGTCAGCGATTCCCCCGTATTATTTCCTTCTCCATCCCATCAGCACGCTTCTGTTTGTCTATACCATGTTGCGTTCGATGCTTTTGACCCTAGGACGCGGGGGAGTAGTTTGGCGGGGAACGTTCTATCCACTGGCCGAGTTGAAGAAAGGAATGGTCTAGCCTGGGGTTGACACGACTGCCCGCCGGAGCTGACTACAGGAGATTAGTCGGATGAATCCTCCGGTATTTCGATTGGAATTTTCGCGGGCTGCCTCTTCTTTGTGGTCTTCCGGGCTTTGGGGTGACTCATTTTTCCTGCACTGTAGTGACCCTTCTGCTCGACATCGTAGTTCTTGGGAAGCGGTGGAATATGGGATCCTGATCCGCCGAGCTGTCGGAACTCCTGCAGAATGACTTCCGCTCGCCCGTCGTACTCCTTTACCGGCCCGTGGATTTCGATGACCCTACCCTGTAACTGACGAATGTCGCCCACGCTTTTCAGGTCTCGCGGAAAAACGACGACAGTAAAAGGGCACACGCGGTGATCTTCGCAGAAGTCGAGGTAGTGCACACCTCGGTCACCTTGCTCAACTCGGAAGACTTTCCCGGTGACGCAGCGTGTTTCGCCCACATGATTCTTGGCATCGTCGATGGAAACGCACTCGGCCCGCATGAGACTGGAGAACAGCATCGTGAGTCCCAGTGCGACGGCGGCCTGCGACACGGCATGATCTCCAGAAGAAGAGTCGAGCGATGAATGGATTGTAAGGCGATCAGGAGAGCGAAGGCGGGATCAAGGAAAAGAAAAGGTGTGGACTTTCCCACAATGAAAAGAGGCCGAGGGCCGGTGGTCCGCGCCGGCCCGCGCGATAACGGAAAGAGGAACCTTAGTGGAACGACTTGACAGCCCCCGCCTCATCGTCTTTGACGTCAAACACGGTGTACAGCTTGGTGATCTGGAGCAAGTCGTGCACTTTCTTGGTGAGGTTGAGCAGTTTGAGCTCGCCGCCCTGATTACGGACGGTGGTGAAGGCGCTGACCAGTTCCCCGATACCTGAGCTGTCGATGTAATTCACATCGCCGAGGTTCAACAGTATTTTCTTCTGACCTTTAGAAAGGAGTTCGCGGACTGTGTCGCGCATAGTAACGCTGCCTTCACCCAAAGTGATGCGGCCACTACAATCCACTACGGTTACACCATCGACCTGACGCGTGCTGATCTTCATGCTCACTGGGAAGCCTCCTTGCCGCCCACGGCCGGTCCGTGGACGTGCTTGACGAGTTTGATTTCGGTGCCCGTTTGAGACGGGTTGATGTGCACCTCATCCATGAACGAGCGAATAAGAAAAATGCCCCGCCCTGACGTCTTCAACAGGTTCTCGGCCGCCAGAGGGTCGGGAATCTTGCTCAGGTCCAGACCTTTGCCCTGGTCCCGGATAGTAATCACGAGATCGTGGCCGATCCTCTCAAACGCCAGATTGACCTTCTTGCCGGGGTCATACGCATTGCCATGAAGCACAGCGTTTACCGCGGCTTCGCGCACCGCCATGGCAATTCTCATGACTTCGTCGTCGTCGAAGCCAGCCTCAGAAGCGATTTTGGTGGCGGCTTGCTCGGCACTGTCGACGGTCTCCAGCGTCGAATCCAGCGTGTAGGAGACCCGGTGATTGGTCATGGTAAAGATTTTGGTGAATACGCCTGCAGACCCGGAACATTCGCCGGTCCCGCGCTTCTGTTCCACGTCACCCCCACCGCCATATGGCAGGAAACCTGAGCGGTTAGGGAATGCGGTAGTTTGCCCTTCTCATGTGCAAATGTCAACGTAAACGCTACGTAACTTCCCGTGGCAGTCTGCAGGACCGCACCCCGACGCTTGCCGTCCGACCATGCCCTCGAGAAAAACCGCAAACCTTCTGGATTCTGGCCCTGCAGTTGAGTATTCTCGGAGCCATGATGACGCTCGCGCTCACCGAACTGCTGGGCGCCCCGGTGTTTGACACGGCTGGGAGCCGATGTGGACGTGTGCGCGAGGTGGCGCTCGCCCCTCAGGAGGATCGCGCCCGCGTTGCCGTGTTGATCGTCCGAACCAAGGCTGGCGACCGACTCCTTCCTTTTGGCTCGGTAACTTCTGTTAACGGAGGTATCCGCGCGGACACTGCACCCCGCGATTGGGCGCCCAGTGACTCGTCCGAAGGCCTCCTCCTGTTGGGGCGAGACTTGCTTGATCAGCAGGTGATTGATGTATTCGGACGAAAAGTCGTACGCGTCAATGATCTGGACCTTCACCAGGAAGCGATTGGAAATCGTCCGGTATTGCGAGTCGGAGCGGTGGACGTCGGCCCCCGCGGAGCAGTGCGGAGGCTATTAAAGGGAGTAGTTCCGTCGGGCGCCCTGCGGGCGCTGCTGCGGAGAATTCCCCTCCGCCCCATCCCGTGGGACTTCGTCGACCTGATCGAAACCGATCCTGCCCGTCGCGTAAAGCTGAAAATCTCGCACGAGCGCTTAGCCAGACTGCATCCGGCTGACATCGCCGATATCGTCGAAGAATTGGCGCCCGATGAACGCGAAGCGGTCTTCGAGACCCTCGACGAACAGGTGGCCGCCGAGGCCCTGGAGGAAGTAGAACCCAAGGTACAGAAGGCGATTGTCGAGTCTCTCGACTCCGATCGCGCCGCCGAGATTGTGGAAGAAATGGAGCCGGATGCGGCCGCCGATCTTCTAGCTGACCTGCCGGAGGAACGCACCTCGGAAATCCTGCTGGAAATGGCGCCCCAGGAGCGCAAGGAAATGGTCGAACTCCTGGAGTTCAAGGAGAACACCGCCGCCGGCCGGATGAATACCGAGTATCTGGCACTCCCATCTGAGCGCCAACGCCAACGACGCCATCGAGGCCTTGCGGCACTTCGAAGGTGGCATTGAAACGGTAAGTACGGTTTATCTGGTGGACTCGCACGGCACTCTGGTAGGAGCCGTTCCCTTGGCAAAGTTGGTCCTGGCCCCATCCGACGCACCTTTGCTCTCACTGACGCAAGAGCCCTTGATCTCCACCCATGCAGGCGTGGGCGAAAAAGAAGTTGCCGAACTGTTCGACAAATACAACCTGCTTACCCTGCCTGTGGTCGATGACCAGAAAAGACTAACCGGCGTGGTTACTGCCGACGACGTGATTAGCCTACTGCGAGACAAGCTCTGACCATTTAATTGCTGGTTCATCATTTTCAACTATTCAGATTTATCGGCGGCATTTATTCTGTTCCGTCGTTTGAGATTTATGTCTGCGCATTGTGCCAATGAGATTCCTGAAGCGTTGGAAGACCCGGATCCTGCTGTTCTTCGCTGTAGTCGGGCCGGGCTTTATTACCGCGAACGTCGACAACGATGCCAACGGCATCTTCACCTATTCGCTTGCCGGGGCAAAGTTTGGGCACATGCTGTTGTGGACGATGATCCCCGTCACCCTGGCGCTGATCGTGATCCAGGAGATCGCCGCCCGCATGGGCGCCGTGACCGGCAAGGGGCTAAGCGATCTCATCCGCGAGGAATTCGGATTTCGCATTACGTTCTTCATGATGATCGGAATCCTGATCATCAACTTCGGCAATGTGGTCGGCGAGTTTGCCGGCATTGCCGGTAGCCTGGAACTTTTCGGCCTCCGCAAATACTATACCGTTCCTATCTGCGCGTTAATTGTCTGGCTGATTGTGGTCAAAGGCCAGTACAAGACCGTGGAGAAGGTTTTTCTGGCAGCGTCGTTTTTCTATATCACCTACATTTTTGCCGGCGTCATCGCTAAGCCCGCCTGGATTGACGCTCTGGTGGCCACCATCAAACCACCGCAAAAAGATATGTTCCTTCACCAGGATTACCTATACATGGTAATCGGGGTGGTCGGTACAACGATTGCACCCTGGATGCAGTTCTATTTGCAGTCCTCGATTGTGGAGAAGGGCGTCACCCGCCGTCAGTACAAGGCTTCGCAGATCGATGTGATCTCAGGTTGTATTTTCACCGACGTGGTGGCCTGGTTCATTATTGTGGCCTGTGCCGCGACGCTTTATGTGCATGGCTATCACAACATTGCCGACGCCAAAGACGCGGCCCAGGCTCTGCGGCCCCTCGCGGGAGATTATGCCTACATCCTGTTCGCGGTGGGCTTGTTCAATGCTTCGCTGTTTGCGGCATCGATTCTCCCGCTTTCGACCGCGTACACGGTGTGCGAGGGCTTGGGATTTGAATCAGGAGTAGGGAAGAGGTTCAGCGAAGCGCCCGTATTCTATTGGCTGTACACCATCCTGATCGTGGCTGGGGCGGGCGTCATCCTGATTCCGAACTTGCCGCTGGTGAAGATTTCTATTTTGTCGCAGGTGGTAAACGGGATTGCGGTGCCTCCGGTTCTAATCTTCATGTTGCTGCTGGTCAACAAGAAGGAACTCATGGGCGAGTACGTAAACTCGCGTGCCTACAATGTGATTGCCTGGATTACGACGGTAGTGATGACGATTTTAAGTATTGCCTGGTTCTGGACCCTGCGGGCGGGATAGCTCGATCGGTGAAATTCTTCCCTGTGCCAGATCTTGTACCAACTTCCGATCCGCTTCCAGGAAATCGTAGGCAGGCAACTCCGGGCGCTCGACCCAACGAATTTCTCGAAAGATTCGGTTTTCCAACTGACCCTGGTACTCGCGGACCGCGAAGAAACGCAGTTCGACCGTCGTGCCGTTTGGATAGTCGTGCCGAATCCGCATCACTTCTTCCTCGATGCGAGCGTCGATGCCCAATTCCTCCTCGAGTTCGCGGCGCAAAGCGTCCCGAGGCTGCTCACCAGCTTCGATCTTGCCGCCCGGAAACTCCCACTTCAGCGGCATGGTCTGGTGACGAGTGCGCTGGCAGATAAGGACCGTCCCGTCCCGAAAAATCAAGGCTGCGACGACGTGTTTCATGACAGGGCGGCATTCCTCGTGCGAGCGCGGCTCACGGTTGGGAGGGACGCAATCGGCACAGGGCCGGAGCGTGGACCTCGCCCTTCTCGACTCTCAGGTCTCGGATTTTTCCAGTTGCTTGCCCACCAGAGCGGCACAATACTCGACCAGTTCGCGATCTTCGTCGCCAAAGGCCGCATGGAAATGGCTGTCGATGTCCAGTTCGCCCACCACTTTGCCGTGGACAAATACCGGCACCACGATTTCAGACTTGGTTTCAGTGGAACAAGCCAGATAGCGCTGATCCTTGCTGACGTCGTCCACGATGACGGTCTTGCCCGTAGAAGCCGCGGCTCCACAGATCCCTTGGTTGAGCGGAATGCGAGTATGCGGAGTCATCGCTCCCTGGAACGGGCCCAGCGCCAGCATGCGCGTCTGCCCCGGGACTGACTTCTCAATCATGTAAAAGCCCACCCAGTTGTACTTCAGCAGGCGGTCGTGCAAGAGCTTGACGATCTCCCACATCAGATCTTCGACCGATCCCGAGGCGCGGCTCAACCGATCTAGATCATCCACAATCTCGCCAAGTTTGGAACCCAAAGGCATTAGTCGAACCCTAATCTACCGCGACCGATGCTCACTGATCGATCTAACCCTTTGATTATACATCTTAGACCGGGCGGTTGTGGAAAACACTCGGGATGAATCACGGCCGCCAATGCCCGCAACCTTGGAGCAGGGTTGGGGCGGGAGTATTTAGGAGCTCGTCGCGAATGCAGTAGACTCGGCCTTCTCGCACGGCCCGTATGTCTTCCCAGCCGCGGTCACGAATGATTTTTTGCAACGGAACCCGGTCGCCCGCGCCGCACCAGGCGGCTACAACCACATCTGGATCTTTACTTACCATTGATTCAGCCGACACTTGTATCCCCGGTTCGCCGAGGAACTCACCGCCCGCCGCTTCGACGAGTTCCGCTACCCATTTCTGCGACGCGATCAACGGTTTGCCCCACTCTTCACAGAACACGCGTGGCCGCGGCTTGGCAAGGGTCTGGGCGCGTACCGCGGCAATCTCCCGCTGCATGTCCCCGATCACTTGTTGGCCATGCTCTGCGGCTTCCACAATCCCAGCGATGGTCGCAATGTCGGTGTAGATGTCAGCCAGTGTTTTGGGCGCAAGTCCGAGAAAGCGCGCCCCCGACTTGAGGATCTCCGCCACCGCCTTTTCCTGATAAGGGACCGCTGCAATCACCAGGTCGGGACGGGCTGACATGATTTGTTCGCTGCGGGCAGTCCAGGAATCTGCGACGATCGTTCGCCCGCCGACGGTGACTTCCGGGCAAACGTCTGCGCAGTATTTGGTACAAGCTACTACCCGGTCCAAGCGACCGACAGAGTTGAGAATCACGGTTGCGCTGGGCTGAAGGCAGACGATACGCTGTGGCGTGTGGTCGGAAACCATCTACTGCTGATATTACAGAAACACCACCCAAAGCAGAGCCTTGCCTGGGCGACCGGAGGGATCACCTAGATTACAATTTCTGCGATGTACTCCCCCCAGCTTCTCGATCATTTCCAGAATCCCGCGCAATGCCGGCGACGTGGCCGATCCTGACGCCTCGGTGCAGATCGAAAATCCAGCCTGCGGTGACATCCTAAAATTGAGCGTGCGCGTGGCTGATGGACGGCTTGAAGAAATTCGCTTTCGCGCCAAAGGATGCGTGCCAGCCATGGCTTGCGGCTCGCTCCTGACGGAACTGGTTCAGGGAAGAACTATCGCGCAGGCTCGCAAACTGCGCAGGGAAGAGCTGGTGCAGGCCATCGGTGGCCTACCCGACGCATCCTCACATGCAAGCCATTTGGCCATTGACGCCCTTCAGTCATTGCTGACACAAATCAAAAGCTAGCTATCGAGTTCCGGGATCAACATAGATAAAATTCAGGGCTTTCCGAGAGAGTCAGGGCGATAAGTCGGCCACTTATTTTGCTCAGCAATCTTCTGCAACTGCGCCGTGGGGTTGACCGCGAACGGATGGCGAGAGATTCCCAGCATCGCCGCGTCCCAAATTGAGTTGCCGAAGGCAATATCCGGACGCCCGTCCGATGACGTCCAGAATCGCTCGCGGCTTGCCTTCGCCGCTGGGAACGCGGATCAGTTCATCGGTGATCTTGCCGTCGACGACGCGCACTGCAGCTGCGAGAATCTTCTGCTCCGGAATTCCAAAATGTTTCATGCTCGCCCGGATGACCCACTCGTTAGTGGACGATACTGCCCAGACATCGCATCCCGATTCTTGCAGACGATGCACCAGGGCGCGCATCTCGGGGAAAATCTGGGAAGCTATATGCCCGTCGAAATATTGATGTGCGGCGCGTAGCACTTCAGACTCGCGCAGGCCGCGATGCATGGTCACCATTTCGCCACACATGTCGTCTTCACTGACTTTGCCAGCCAGGTAGTCGGCGTATCGGGTCCGCGCCCAGCGTACGATCTCGTCGGAAACCAAGCCTTGTTTCATTTCCCAGGTGAAGAAGCCTTCGCCGGCATCGCCCGCCCACAGTGTGCCGTCGCAGTCAAAAACGGCAAGCCGAGGCTGAAGCTGCAGAACCGAATCTATGAACTTTGCTGCTTGAGCAGAAAAGTTGGAGCTTACATTCGTTGCATTCATGCTTTGGATGACCCCTGATGGTCCAACGGAGTAGGTAGTGAGAGGAGCGCTTGGTAATCCTCCGGCGTGTTCACGTTGATGACGACGAGTGGATCGTTCACTGGCATGTATTCGATATGTTCTCGATTTTCGTGCTCCAAGTCGCGTGCAGTCGCTGTCGCTGGAGCTCTCAAGAATACCTCGATCATCTCGCGACCAATAAGGATTGGGTGTCCGTGTTTGCCGCCGTATTCAGGTATCACCGACCATTTTTCGACGGAAGCGTTCTCAAACGCTCCACGCAGTTTCTCTATGATCCCCGCACTCACCGGCGGACGATCCACAAGGGTGATGATGGCCGCGTCGCGGCCACGATTTAGGACCTCTCGTAAGCCGACCTGCAAAGAGCTGAATTGTCCTCGATCCGGGTCGGGATTTGTCACCAGAACGGCAGCGGTTGCGTAGACGAATGGCGCGAGGGCTGATTCGTTCTTGCCTGCGATTACGATCACCATGTCAGTAAGGGGGCTGAGAGCATGGATCGCGGCGGAGAGAAATGTCTGACCTGTCGAGGGAGACCCTGCTGGTGATCGGAGGCCAGGGCAGTAGCGCCTTATCCCGGCCCATGCGAGTAGACTCACCTGCCGCAAGAATCACTCCGCACCAACTCGGCGACCGGGCCATGTGGCGAAGATAGCAGAAATTCTGTAAGTTGCGATTGAGGATTGCTCGGCGGAGGCGGTTAAGACTCCTCTTCGGCGTCCACCGAAGCCTCACCGATAAGTTCTGAGGTTTCGGACTTGGGTTTTCCGCGATGAAACCAGCTCATGTGAGGCATCGCGCGCTCGACCTGACGACGCACGGCAATTAATTCGGCGGTGATGGCCACGGCAATTTCTTCCGGAGTGCCCGCTCCGATGTCCAGGCCAACCGGGGCATGCACGCGTTCGAACAGTTGCGGCGAAAGACCTTCTTCGGTGAGTTGACGGAAAATCTCTATGGTTTTGCGCTTCGACCCGATCATTCCGATGTAACGCGCTTGCGTTTGCACCGCCCAACGCAGCACGCGCATATCGTCACGATGGCCACGAGTGGTGATCACGATGTAGGAAGACTCGCCCGGCGAGAGCTTGGCCATGACCTGCTCAAAGTCTCCAGCGATCACGTCTTTAGCTTCGGGAAAACGTTCGCGGTTGGCATAGCTTTCGCGGTCATCAACCACCGTGACCTCGAAGCCGGCAATCTGGGCAACTCTATAAAGATTGAAGGCGACGTGACCTGCGCCGAAAATGTAAAGAGGCGCAGGAGGAAGAACCGGCTCGACGAAAATTTCCAACGTGCCGCCGCAGACCAGGCCGGTATCGTACTTCGGATCCTGATTGAGATTGAAGGTCAGAGTACGCGGCTTCTCCGACTCCATCACCTCGCGGGCAGCTTGCCAGACCTCGGCTTCGACGCATCCTCCGCCGATGGTGCCGACGATGGAACCGTCGTCGCGGACCAGCATCTTCGCTGTCTTGAACGAAGGGATCGAGCCGCGAACGTTGACGATGGTCGCGACCGCACCGCGCCGTCCATCGTGGCGTAGCTTGACGATCTCCTCGTAGATGTCCATCCCCTTTGATTATCAGTCGGTTAACAGGGCAAGTCAACGGAACAAAAGCAAAACCCCTTATCTTGACACCGCCTGGGTGTTAGTGCTGGCGTAGCCCCGGATAATCACTCCGGGGCTTTGTTTAAAGCCAGTCAATATGGACACGGTTCGTCTCTGATATCGTCCCTCCGATAGGTCCGAGTGTCAATAGCACTTGGGTGAGTGGAACGCGGAGGGCGGCGGAGTCGAGCCGCAGTGGCTGATTTGGCCACTCACCGGTTTGACGAACCGTGTCCAGTACCCACTGGCAACGCCCTCCAGACAACGGTCCGTCGAGTGAGACTTTAGTTTGAGTGCCGCGCCGATGTATGTGATGGGCGAACACCGCCGATGTGTCGAAACGGGAATCTTTGCACCAGGGTGTGGTAGTTTTTCCCGTTGGAGGATTCATGAAAGCTGTCCGCATTCACGAATTCGGCGGGCCGGAGGTTCTTCGCTACGAAGACGTCCCCGACCCAAAGCCGCGGAAAGACCAAGTACTGGTCCGCGTCCGAGCCTGTGCCATGAACCATCTTGATATCTGGGTGCGCAAAGGATTGCCTGGTGTGAACCTGCCGCACATCCTGGGAAGCGACGTCGCGGGGGAGATCGTTGAGGTTGGCGAATATGTCTCCGGCTTCAAACCGGGGCAGCGCGTGCTGCTGGCGCCCATGCACTTTTGCAATCATTGTTCGAAGTGCGTAGCCGGGCTGCAGAACCAGTGTCCGGAGTTCACCGTACTCGGCAATCGTGTGGACGGCGGGAATTGCGAATTGATGGCCGTGCCCGCGGTCAACATCATCCCGATTCCAGACAATCTGGAATTCAACGACGCCGCGAGTGTGCCGCTTGTCTTCTTGACCGCTTGGCACATGTTGGTCGGACGCGCCGGAATTCGTCCGGGACAAACTGTGCTGGTGCTGGGCGCCAGCTCCGGAGTCGGGATTGCTGCGATTCAGATCGCCAAACTGTTCCAAGCCCGCGTGATTACCACGGCGGGAGATGAGAAGAAGCTGGAGAAGGCTCGCGCGCTCGGCGCGGACTTCGGCATCAATCATTACCAACAGAAGATTTCTGAGGAAGTGAAGAGAATCACCAACAAAGAGGGCGTGGACATTGTGGTCGAGCACGTGGGACCGGCTACCTGGGACGAAAGTGTGAAGTCGCTGAAACCGGCGGGTACGCTGGTCACTTGCGGCGCGACCACCGGGCCTCAGGCTGCGCTGGACTTGCGCTTCGTCTATTCGCGCCAACTTTCTATCCTTGGATCCTACATGGGAACCATGGGTGAGCTGTATGAGGTGTTGGGACACGTTTTCGCAGGACGGTTCAAGCCGGTTGTGGATCGCGTGTTTCCGTTGAAGGAGGCACGCGCGGCGCACGAACACATGGAGAAGAGCCAGATGTTCGGCAAGATTGTGCTGAATCTATAGGAACACCTCCACCACAGAGGCGCAGAAGTAATGGTTGCGAAGCGACAGCTGCCTCGTCCGTTCGCAAAGGTATTCGGGAACGACGGCGATTGCAAAAGGTTTATGGTGGCCGTCGCTGGAAGAAGCTCAAAGGCACGACAATTGTCAAGCTGACGGATGGTACGATATGTAATGCCGAGGTGCACTGGTACGAAGCACACGGGATTGGCGCGAAAGAGTTTAAGATCAAACGGATTCTAGAACTACAATGAGGCGAACTGAGGCGCGATTCGTCGTTTGTGTCAAGAACCAGGAATATGCCGCTTCGCTTGAGCTGCGGAAGCTCTATCAGGTCGTAACTGATGAAGCTGCGGCTAAGCTTCACCAAATTCGCGTGATTGACGAGTCCGTTGAAGACTATCTATATCCCAAAGAATACTTCGTTCCAGTCCAACTCCCCCAGTCGGCGGAAAAAGCTGTGCGGCGCGCAGCCACCAGCAGAAACTGATACTCCGCAGGTCCTGCGTCCCTTAGCCCCCTCGGGGTTTAGAATAGAAACATCATGCCTCGTGAGCAGAGCTTCGGGACCTACGTCACCACCGAAAATGGCAAGAAAGTAGTCAAGGAACTTACCTTCGGGAATCCCACCCCCGAAGGAGTGGTGCTTACCACGATGGACTCGGCCATCAATTGGATGCGCAAGAACTCGATTTGGCCGATGAGCTTTGGTCTGGCCTGCTGCGCTATCGAGATGATGTCCATGGGCGCCTCCCGCTTCGACATTGCGCGTTTTGGCGCGGAAGTCTTCCGGCCGTCGCCCCGGCAATCGGACCTGATCATTATTGCTGGCCGAGTTTCAAACAAGATGGCCCCGGTAATCCGTCAGCTTTGGGAGCAAATGCCAGAACCCAAGTGGGTGATCTCGATGGGAGCCTGCGCAACTTCGGGTGGAGTTTTTAACAATTACGCCCTGGTGCAGAGCGTGAACCAGGTGATTCCCGTCGATGTGTACGTCCCTGGCTGCCCTCCGCGGCCCGAACAGTTGATCTACGCCATCACCCTGCTGCAGGAAAAAATCCAGAAAGAGCGCGGGACGCTGCGGCGGGCGTTGAATCTTTCCTAAAGACGCGAATCAGATCCTGCCTACCTCATGAAAGTCTGAGCACCATTTCCCTCAGCGAGGCGCCTTGAAGTCGATCGAAATGTTGACCTGTTGCTGTATCGGCTTACCGTTCAGTATAAACGGACGGTAACGCCACTGATTCACGGCTTGCATTGCGGCCCGAGCCAGCATTGGATGCCCGCTCGTCACTTTAAGGTCGCGAACCACTCCGTTCTCTGTAACTGTCGCTTGGAGATGCACAGATCCCTCGAGACGAAGGGTGATCGCCTGACGCGGATAGATCGGTTGCACCTTGTGAGCTAGAGCGCCACCCGAGAATCCCTGCGAAACCGGGGCTGCGAACTGGGGTAATGTGGCCGGCACCGAGAGCAGGCTTACTAGTTCGGTGGCGTCGGTAGCGGGGCGTGCAACGGGAGGGTAGGAATGCTCTGCCGAATCCGGCGCCTCGTTGTGGGAAGTTGCAACCGGCGCCGCTTCCGTTTTGCTGGCTCGCTGGATTGTGTCCAGCGGCCTCGCAGTGCCGACGTCGGTTCGTGAATGCACCGGGTTGGGCTTGGTAGCCGGCGCCACCATTGACAAAACCTCTGTGGTTTCGGCCTGAGGCATCGCGGGCGCGGGCAATGCGGTCGTAGGTAGCGGTGCGCTGCGGGGGATCCCACCCCCTGAATTACGTCGCATTCTCCACCCAACGACCGAAAACAGCGATAGCATCGCCACAACGACGGCCGCCACCCGATAATACTGCCTGTGCTCACTCTGCAGGCCCCTGTGCGGAGGGATCGGGACCTTGCTGCGGACCTGGCTCAAGGGCGGCGTCGAATCCAAGTCCGCTCGCCCGTGGGAAGTAGGCTCGGACTGAACTTCCTCCCCTGATTCAAACGCAGCCGCCTCCGCAAGCCCCGCCAGACGCGTCAGGAAGTCCATGTGTTCTTCGGCGAATGCGCAGCGCTGGCTGGAGAATGCTTCCAGGATCCCGACGGTTTGGGCTCCTTGACTCATAGGAACGGCGGCGATGGATCGCAGTCCGAGCTTCCGGCAAACCTCCTGATCTGCACGATAGTCTTTGCTGGCGTCGTCGCACCGCAACGTGTTTCCGGTGCGCAGGCACTCGCCGGAGATACCGGAGTCAACACTGAGTCGGGTACCGAGCGGCGGAGCCATTTCACCGCTTCTGCCCAGGCAGACAACAACCTCGTTGCGTCGCATGGCAATGGCCACCCCGCCCGATTGAGTAAGGCGCTGCGCAGCTTCGGCGATCGCACCGAGAATCACATCAACGTCTTGCGTGCCGGCGATGAAGTCCCCTAAAGCCAAGAAGATCGCATCGGCGTCGTCGCGTGCTGCGGCGACCTGGGCTGAAGTCGGACTATCGAGTTGGGGTAATACGGGTGGTTCGGCCACTGCGGGGAACTCGGGACCTTGAAGTGGAGAATGAGCCATTCTTGGACGACTCCAGTAACTGCAATGTCTTAAAGAGTCGCTGCCGCTCGGCTGGAAGCGGCAAAGCCGTGCATGGGGCGAGTGTGCTCCAAAGGGCGTTCATTGTCAACGATTGCTTCTGATCGACGACGGTCCCTCTTGCCTTGAGTGGTTACCGTGTAGAATGGCCGACCATGCGGCAGGCGGCCTACAGCCAGAGCGGACCGGCCATCGTGGCGCAGGCCCCCTGTCGTGCCGACTTGGCTGGCGGAACCGTCGACCTGTGGCCGCTGTATCTGTTCCATCCCGGCGCACTCACCCTGAATTTTGCGGTCAATATTCTAACCACCTGCCGCATCACTCCGTTGAAAGGGAAGCGCCTCCACTTACGCTCGCTCGACACCAGACGCGAAGAGGAGTTCCCGAACTTCGAGGGATTGCGCGCGGCGCGCCGGTTTCGCCTGCCGCTGGCTGCGCGCCTGCTGCAATTTTTCGCGCCTAAAGAAGGCCTGCTCATCGAGACCGACTCCGAATCGCCTGCCGGAGCCGGCATATCGGGATCATCGGCGCTGATGATTGCTACGACCGCGGCTTTGGCCCGTTTCACCGACCGCAATCTGACGCTCGAGCAGATGCGTGTGATCGCCCAGAACGTTGAATCCCAGATCATTCAGGTCCCCACAGGATGCCAGGATTACTATCCGGCACTGTATGGTGGCGCCAGCTCCATCCATCTCGATGCTGACGGCATCCACCGCGAGGCCATTCCAGTCATGCCGGAAGAGATTGAGTCGCGTTTCGTGCTGGCCTATACCGGGGCTCCGCGTAAGTCCGGCATCAATAACTGGGAGGTCTTCAAGGCTCACATTGACGGAGATAAACGCGTATTTCGTAACTTCGAACGCATTGTGGAAGTGGCCCGCGTCATGCACCAGGCCCTGGTTCATGCCGATTGGGATGAAGTCGGACGGTTGCTGCGCGAAGAATGGAAGCTCCGCCGCACCAATGCGCCGGGCATCACTACTCCGCTGATCGACAAATTAATCGCGGTAGCCGCCAAGCACGGCGGACGCGGCGCAAAGGCGTGTGGAGCTGGTGGTGGTGGCTGTGTGATATTCCTGGTGGAAAAAGGGGCCGCTAGCCGTGTGGCGACCGCAATCGGGGACAACGGCGGACGTGTCCTTCCGCTGCAAGTGGCCCGGGACGGCCTGAGAATTTCATCCGAGTGAGGTTGTCTTTCCGAGCGGAGCGAGGAATCCCCAGCTCCGGCGGTCGCGGCGCTTTGATCACCGCCACGCGGAGCAAATCTACGGCGCGACCGACGGCAAGATGAAATCCGTTAACATTCGATCGGTCTGTTCGTGCATGCCACGGGTGCTGTAGTTGGTGCTGGTAATGACAACTACCATGTCCAAGATCCGGAAACACGGCGACCTTGTTCCCGCCATTGCCCAACATGCAATAAGCAGGGAAATTCTTCTCCCCTGACTTGAATCGCTTCAGCCACCAGAGATATCCGTATTCCGTGTTTTCGTCGACACGGGCATGCGGCTGCGTGGATGTTTTCACCCATTGTTCGGAGACGATCCGAGTGCGGTTCCAGACGCCTCCGTTCAAATACAACTGACCCAGCTTTAGCAGGTCTCGACTGCGAAGACTTAATCCTCCGCCGGTCTGAGCCATGCCCATGGGAGATAGTGTCCATCCCACTTTTTGGATTCCGAGCGGAGCAAACAAATTCTTCATGGCGAAGTCGGGTACTGGCATTTTGGTTGCTCGTTCAAGGACTCCTCCCAAGGTACTGACGCCGGCGGTGCAATAACTGAAGCTCCGGCCGTACGGGGAATCCTGCGGCTTGGTGGCAAATGACGGGAATCCTCGAATCGGAAGATCGAGGGTGAACTTGATCCAATCTTCGATCAAATACATGCGCTCCTCATTCCCATGCGAAAAATCGTTGTTGTCATCGCATTCCAGCAGGGAACTCATGGTGAGGAAGTCCTCAATCGTAATCTTCGCCTTGCGCGGGTCGGGATTCTGCAGAGGCTGTTTGTCGGGAAAGAACGGCAAGATCGGAGCGTCGACGCCAAGTAAACTGCCTTTGTCGATCGCAATACCAACGAGCATACTGGTGATGGTCTTGGTGGCTGAACGAGTGTTTCGCAAAGTCTCGGCGTCGCCGTCGAAATATGCCTCGTAAGCCAGCTTGCCGTGCCTCGCAATCAGAACGCTGCCGATTTTCTTGAGTTCACCGGAACGGGCCAAGCCTTCCATTGCCTGCAGACGGTCGCCGGAAATTCCGGCGGAGTTGGCGCTAACCGATGGGCCAGTCATCCGGCTTTGTTTCTGAGGTGCCATCTTCCTTCGTATTCTGCGTCGGAGGGTTTTGTGCGCAAAGATTCGAGCCAAACGCCTGCAACGGCCAAGACGAGAACAATTAACCGCAGACTTTTGGCAGGCCTATTCCCTTTAGCCCGATGGGCAGGAAGTGGATGCGAGGGACCAGCGGTCGACGCCATATTCGCACTCTCTACCTCTCAGACGGCGCTATAATGAAAGCGTTATCGGCCCGGGGTGTCCGATGAAGTCACGTTGCCTTCCGCTTCTCGTCTCTTTCCTTCTTGTGTCCCTGGCCGTTTTAACCGCTGACGACCAAAAATCCTCCGCAGCGCCGCGCCTCTCCAAGCAAACCCGGATGGACCTGATTCGGACCTTTAATGCCGAGTTAGTGTACGTGCGCTCACCGTTCCCCATGGGCAAAACGGGTCTCACCTTGAAGAATGGGAAGATTTTGCCCGATGGACCCGAACTAGAGCGATTAATGGCCATGTGGGGACCGTCCGCTAAGCCAGGAGACCAGGCACGCATCACCTCGATTCTGATCAAAGACGATCGGATCCACTTTGAGATCAACGGTGGCCCCATCAAGAAACAGAAGTGGTATCAGCACATTGAAGTGGGAGGGATGGGGGGTACGAGACCGATCGCGCCCAGCGACCCAAACGCCAATCCGCGCGGCTCTTTTGTGGACCTGGTGTTCGACCGCTATGTCCCAGATTTAAACCCACAGCAGCTCAAGGACCTGCTGCGACCCGTGTTCGACTTCAATGCTAAATCGGCGGCGGAGGCTTATCTAGAGACCGTCCCGCCCAATGTGAAGGAAGCGATCAAGAACCATAACGTCCTGGTAGGCATGAATCGGGAGATGGTGATTTACGCCAAGGGTCGGCCGGCGAAAAAGATTCGCGAGAAAGATGGCGAAACTGAATACGAAGATTGGATTTATGGCGAACCGCCGCAAGACGTGCACTTCGTGCGCCTGGTGGGTGACGAGGTGATTCGGGTTGAGACCATAAAAGTAAATGGCGAAAAGCTTGTCCGCACCGATAAAGAAGTAATTCTGGCGCCGCAGCCCACGGTTGCTAAAGGACCTGATCAACCCGAAGCTCGTCCCGCGAACGCTCCCACCCTGCGCCGTCCCGGTGAGGAACCGACGGACACCTCGTCTACGACTACTGTCAGTAAGAGGCCGACACCCGCGCCTCCTCCGCCTCCGCTCGACCCAGGTGGACCACCGAACTAGCTTGTTCTGCAAATGCTGTTCTGATATGTACTCTGCGCTCGACTTGGCTCCCACGCACCGCCGCTTTACACTGAACAGGTGAAGATCGCACTCGGTCAGATCAATCCCACGGTGGGGGATTTCAGCGGTAACGCCGCTAAGATCGTTGATTTCGCTCACCGGGCGCAGAGTGGGGGTGCGGGTCTCGTGCTATTCCCTGAACTCTCCGTCTGCGGTTACCCGCCCCGCGATCTGGTGGAACGGGCTTCCTTTGTCGCTCACAATTGGGAGACAGTCGAGCGAATCGCCGTGGAAACTCGAGGCATCGCCGTCATCTGCGGACTCGTAACTCCGGCAGAGGCCGAGACCGGCAAATCGGTGATGAACTCCGCCGCTCTGCTTCAGGACGGCAAAGTGGCGTTTCTGCAGTCCAAGATGCTGTTGCCTACCTATGATGTCTTCGACGAAATGCGCAATTTCGCGCCGGCAAAAAGCCAGAAACTGTTCCCCTTCTGCGGCAAGCAGATGGCGCTCACGATTTGCGAGGACGCCTGGAACGACAAACACTTCTGGAACAGACGGCTTTATACCTTCGATCCCGTCGAAGCGCTGATTCAAGCCGGCGGCAATTTCATGCTGAACATTTCAGCGTCGCCATTTTGGCTGGGAAAGCGCGAGCTCCGTCTTGAAATGCTGGCGACAATTGCCCGTAATTACAACGTGCCGGTAGTTATGGTGAATCAAGTCGGGGGCAATGACAGTTTGGTGTTTGACGGGTCCAGCCTGGTTCTGGATCCCAAAGGAAAGGTGATCGCGCAGGGTAAGTCCTTCGAAGAGGACCTGATTTATTTTGATTCCAACCACACTCACCGGAGAAGTCCACGAGCAGATCGCAGGCGAAGAAGCCAGCGCCTACGCGGCGCTGGTCTTGGGAACGCGGGATTACGTCCGCAAGTGTGGCTTCAAACAAGTGATTGTAGGGTTAAGTGGAGGCATCGACTCCGCTTTGACGGCCACGATTGCGGCTGACGCGGTCGGGGCTGAAAATGTGATCGGCGTGGGGATGCCCGGTCCCTATTCGTCGCCGGGATCGATTGATGACGCAAAAGCTCTCGCCAAGAATCTGGGAATTCGCTTCGAACTGCTATGCATCACTGAAATTTTCGAGAGCTACCGCAAGACCCTGGAGAAAGTCTTTGCTGGCCGTCAGGAGGACGTCACCGAGGAAAATATTCAGTCCCGCGCCCGCGGTACGCTGCTGATGGCGCTGTCCAATAAATTTGGCGCAATCGTGCTGAGCACCGGAAACAAGAGCGAATTGGGAGTGGGCTACTGCACGCTATACGGCGACATGGCGGGAGGTTTGGCGGTGATCTCCGATGTGCCCAAAACCCTCGTCTACCGTCTCAGCCACTATGTCAATTCGAGGCGAGCTGTAATCCCGCAAGCCAGCTTGGAAAAACCGCCTTCCGCCGAACTGCGCCCCGACCAGAAAGACAGTGACTTTCTCCCCGTACGACGTTCTGGACGCAATCCTGGAAGATTACGTAGAAGAATCGCGCACCGCCGAGCAGATTGCCGCCGATCGTGGGTTTGACATCGTGGTGGTGCGGCGGGTAATTCGGATGGTGAATGGCGCTGAGTACAAGCGCCAGCAAGCTGCTCCCGGAATAAAGATTTCCGCAAAGGCTTTCGGCTACGGACGCCGTTTCCCCATTGCCGCGAAGCTAGACGTGTAGACTCATGCGTTACAAGAAAGGAACTCATGAATCGTTTTCGGATACGTTTGCTTGCCATTCTTCTGCTCGCTTGCATCGCTACCGCGCAACAGAAGTCTGCGCCGCCGCCCGCAGCTAAGACCGCCAACGCCAAGCTTCCTTCGGAAGAGACCGTCAATGCCTTTATGCAGCAGATGTTCGGTTACGATTCCTCGGTGACCTGGAGTGTGGTCGACATCAAACCGGCTTCGGCAGAGGGACTGGCCGAGGTGCTGGTGGCAATCACCAGCCCGCAAGGGAAGCAGACTAATAAGCTCTACGTCACTGCGGACGGAAAGCATGCGGTGATTGGAGACATCATCCCTTTCGGCACCCATCCTTTCGTGGCTACGAATGAAGAGCTGAAAAAAGGCGTGACCGGACCCAGTTTGGGCCCGGCGGACGCGCCAGTACTGTTGGTGGAGTTCAGTGATTTGCAGTGTCCGTTCTGCAAACAGGGGCAGCCGACTATCGACAAGCTGATATCGGAAGAAAAGAACGCTCGCCTGGTCTTTCAGAGTTTTCCGCTCCCGGTCCATGACTGGGCCGCTAAGGCCGCTTACTATGCCGATTGCGTCGCGCGCAGCTCGAATGAGGCCTTTTGGAAATTCGAGACGGCGACGTTCGACGCTCAGAAAGAGATTACCGCGGCCAATGCGGATGAGAAGTTGACCGCCATCGCCGAGGCGGCCGGAGTGAAGGGGGCGGACGTCGCCGCGTGCGCGGCAAAGCCGGAAACTGTTGGCCGGATCCAGCGCTCGGTGGCTCTAGGGACTTCGGTCGAAGTAAACAGCACACCTACGTTGTTCATCAATGGACGGAAAGTAGCAAACGTCACTAGCATTCCTTACGATGTTTTGAAGAATCTGGTGGACTTCGCCGCCAAGGAAGGGAAGTAGCTCTCGCTACTTGGCCAGCCAGACTTCCGTAGTCTGACCTGTAGGCTGGCTGGTTATGTGGGGTGTGATCACGATCAGCAATTCGTCGTCGTCCACTTGCTTGGTGTTACTGGTCATAACGTGATTCAGTCCAGGAACATAGCCCAAGCCTGGGATTCCGGTCATGCTGAGTTGCTCGGAGCGTGATAGCGTGCCCGCTACCACTGCCGGTTCTTCATCCTTTAACGTAATGTTGCCCTTGTATTCGCGGTTGGAGATGACCGGGATGCCATTGAAGGATTGGGCGCCCAGCGCGCGAAACTGGATTTCCAATTGCATACTCACGTCGGAGTCACCGGTCACCACGGGTTTCGCCTTGATGCTCAGTCCGATGTCCTCGTAGTTAAACGACGGCACAGGAGCCTGGAAGCTGTTGTTCTGGATCACCTGCGAAATAGCCGCGCTATTGAAGATGGGCGCGAAACTAGCATTCAAGATGGGATAGCGCGCGCCGATATGGAGGGTGGCGTCGTTGCCCTGCGCCGCTCTCAGCGTGGCGTGCTGCAGGGTCTTGGCGGTGCTCTCGTTCAAGGACAATTGTGCCCCTAGAGTCCCCAAGCTTAATCCCATGAAAGTCAAGCCGCCACCAAAGGTGGCGAGGGGTTGGCTGAAGATCGAATTCTGCTGGCCTTGCAACTGTGCCAGCAGAGCGGAGAGAGACTGGGAATTGGCCTGATTGATGCCGCCGCTGGAGATGAGCTGGTTGATCAGTTGTTGAATATTCTGTCCGCCCAGCGCTCCCAGGGCCGCAGCGGGAATATTGAATAGCTTGAATTGAGTGGGAATCTGCAATCCCATGTTACGGGTCAGGGTATGACTGATCTCGTAAACGTGGACATCGAGCATCACTTGGGGACGCGCGGCTCCCAGCGCTTCCATAAACTGTGTGGCGGCGTCCAAGGTACGCTCAGGCGCGCGTACGGCTATGGATTGACGAGCTGGTTGCGGGGTGATGAACCGGATTTCGAAGACTGTACGCAGTAGGTTGACGATGTCGTTCAATTCCTGCGGTGTGCTTGCGCCGGGCACATGAAAAGTGCGCATCGCCATGCGGTCGAATTGACGGTGATTCTCAGCGGACTCGGAAGCCACCAGGATTTGCTTCTCCGCCATGGACGTCCAAAATGTGTGCGTCACCTCACAAGCGGCGCGCATGGCGCTGTAAAAGTCTACATCGCCGACGTCAAAGCGTACTGTTCGGGACGCTACGGAATCGTCAACGACTACCGCCACTCCGAACGCCGCCGCCACCTGCGTCAGCAGCCCACGGCTGTCGCCTCGGTAGTGAAAATCGGCGCGGACCGGATTCGGGCTGACTCGGATTTCGCCTGCCTCGGCCAAGACTTGGGGAGTGTCCGATGCCTTGGGTGCCCACTCGCTGAGCGCGTCGCGCAAGCGTTGCTGTGCGAACTCGTTCTGCGGATCCAGGTGCAAGGCGTTGCGGAATTCGGCCAGGGCTTCCACTTGCTGGCCTTTCAGCAATGCCGCGTTTCCACGCTGCAAATGGTCGAACACTATTTGCTGGCGGGTCATTTCTCGCGCCGTCAGATAGACCACGTCTTGTGGAGCCAGCCGAGCGGCGTCCTCGAATTGGTCCAAAGCCTCATCTGTGCGCTTTTCGCGCTGTAACTTCATTCCCTTGGCAAAGGCAGACTTGGCCTCATTCAGTTCTTTCTTGGAAGGAGTACAAGCGGAGGTCCCTGGAGAGCCCTCGGGGCAGGGCAGCAGGGGCATGCCCTTTGGCTGGTCAGCGCAGAGGCCAACCACGGTCAAGGCGAACAACGCCAAAACGGAACTCACCCAACGCACGCTTGGATTGTAACCCGGGATTGATGCCGAACAGGAATGGTTTCGTGACAGATATGTACCTTCGTCCACACCAGACGCCGGATAAACGGCGATAATTGCGACTGTTCGGAGTGGGCTGTTTTACCTTTCAAAACCGCCCGCCACCAATTGTTTGAGGCGGTTGGAAAGTTAACCCGGTTTGGCGTATAAAAGTTAGTTGCGCAGGCATGCGTTCCTTGTTCCCTCCGTGCCTTCACAACCATCAATTATTTAGGAGCTCGAGGTAGCCATGTCTAGCCTGACCACCATGAACACCGCGAAAGGCTTGGAAGGAGTGGTTGCCACCACTTCCAGCATCTGCTACATCGACGGGGACCAAGGCGTTCTGGCATACCGTGGCATTGATATTCACGAACTGGCCGACAATTCCACCTTCGAGGAGACCTGCTACCTGCTTTGGTTCGGCAAGCTGCCGACACGGGAAGAGCTTAAACAGCTGCGCGAGCGAATGGCAGCAGAGCGGAAGTTGGATCCGGCGGTCGTAAGTCTCTTGCATACCGCACCGAAGGGCATTCAGCCCATGGACGTGCTGCGCACCGCGGTGTCGGCGCTCTCTTTCTACGATCCCGATGAGAAGAGCAATGACCACGACGCGAACATCCGCAAATCGGTCCGCCTGACGTCGCAGATCCCCATGATTGTTGCGGCTTACGATCGCATCCGAAAGGGGAAAAAAGTTGTTGAGCCGGATCGGTCGCTTTCCCACGCGGCCAATTTTCTTCTGCAGTTGAATGGGACGCCTCCTTCGGTCACGGCCGAGCGCGCCCTCGATATTGCGTTGATCCTTCACGCCGACCACGAACTCAACGCTTCCACGTTCGCCGCGCGGGTTACAGCGGCAACACTTTCCGATATGCATTCCGCGATCACCTCCGCCATCGGCGCTCTCAAAGGGCCATTGCACGGTGGCGCCAATGAGGCCGTATTTCAAATTCTCCAAGCCATCGACAAAGCTGGCGCCGATCCCGTGGAATATGTGAAGGGGATGCTGGCACAGAAGAAGAAAATTCCCGGCTTCGGTCACCGCGTCTATCACACGGAAGATCCGCGCGCTACCCATTTGCGCAAGATGTCGCGAGACCTGGGGCACTCCAGTGGTCAGGACAAGTGGTACGACATGTCGGCGCGGATCGAACAGTTTGTGAAGGCAGATAAGAATCTGAACGCCAACGTTGACTTCTACTCAGCTTCGACTTATCACACGATGGGTATCGACGTGGATTTGTTCACGCCAGTGTTTGCAATATCGCGAGTGAGTGGCTGGACGGCGCACGTCATCGAGCAACTGGATGACAACCGGCTGATCCGACCGCGCGCGGACTACATCGGGCCGCCGTACCCCGAGCGCTATGTTCCGATGGAACAGCGCTAGGAGGCACGGCGGGCGATCAACTTCTACCCTTTAAGAGGAACCACGGGCTTAAGTCCGAGCTTCTTGCCGCAGATAATTCCTGCCAGACCGAAAACCAGGGTGGTAAAGATCAAACTGAGTTCGCCGGGCTCTGGCGCTGGTACGAACCCAATGTATTCCTGGGGTGTTCCTCCCCAGCTCTGGGTACCGCTCACTGGCGTGTAAAGCACGAGTCCATCGAACGGCGCTGTTGGACGTAAAAGCAGCGGTGAGCAAGTACTGAGCGTCAAGAAGGGCCGCCCCGCTGCCGAAGAAATAAGGGTTGCTCGCGGCGTTGGAAGAGAACAATCCCCAGATCGCCCAATTGCCAACGCGTGGGATTTACTGTATTCGCCAGGATGCCCTCGAAAATAAGCCCCGCGGCTTTGTACGCGAGAGGATCATTCCCGAACAGTCCGTTGCCGCTAAGCAGGCCGTTAACGTTCGCGGTCCAATGATTCGCCAGAGATGACCTCATTGTCGAAGGTATCGCAGATGAGGGGGGTCGATGGCCCACCGTTGATCGAGAAGTTGTAGGGGTAAGTATAGACTCCGCCGCCATTGTTGCCACCCGGCCCGATCAGTGTCAAATTGACGGAATCGGCCAGTGCCGCGCTGCTTAACAGCAGACTTGCCAGGAAAACCAGAAGTACGGTGAAAAGACGAGAGAGACGCATGTGCTCGGGACCCCTTACAGAATTTAGTTACCAGCCTTACCTGATTGCAATTCCCTCGCCAATGCCAACAGCTTGTAAATGCGACGGTTAGCCTGTATGGGTTAGCCGAAGAGGAAATGATTTTCACTTGAAAGCCGCCAATTCTGGCCTCCCTCGGACTAAATGACTTGCCAGATGGCCTATCCAGCAAGGCTTTTGAAGGGTATCCGCCGCTTGCGTCTTGCCGTCAATCCGCCTTTGGGCGAGTCATTTCCCGAAAGCGTAAAATGACTTTGAGGCCCAATGCCCCGCGTATATCTCGACAATAACGCTAGTACGCCCGTGCTTCCTGAGGTCTTTGAAGCTATGCGGCCATACTTCGGGGAGCAGTTTGGCAACGCGTCTTCCATCCACCATCACGGGCAGGAAACGCGGGCCGCGGTCGAGCGGGCGCGCGAATCGGTGGCGAGCCTGCTCGGATGCCGTCCTTCGGAAATCGTCTTTACTAGCGGTGGCACAGAAGGGGATAACCTGGCCATCTTCGGAGTCGTTCGGGATGGGGACCATGTCATTACTTCAACCGTCGAGCATCATGCCGTCCTGAACGCCTGCAAGCATCTGGAAATCCTGGGATGCGAAGTCACCCGACGTTCCAGTTGATGGGCGCGGGTTGATCGATCCAGACGATGTGCGCCGGGCGTTGCGTCCGAATACAAGCCTGATCACCATCATGATGGCGAACAACGAGACCGGAGTGCTACAGCCGATTGAGGAATTTGGCAAGATCGCCGCTGAAGCCGACGTGCACTTTCATACCGACGCGGTTCAGGCTGCCGGCAAGGTCAAAATCGACGTAAGCCGCATCGCCTGCGACCTGCTTTCGATTTCTGGCCACAAGATGCACGCGCCGCAAGGGGTAGGAGCGCTCTACGTGCGCAAGGGGACAAACCTGCGGCCGATGCTTTACGGCGGAAGTCATGAGCGCTCGCGACGGGCGGGAACGGAAAATGTTCCCGGCATTGTTGCCCTAGGCAGAGCGGCAGAGATCGCCCGGGAGGGTCTCCAACGGGGTGATCCGGCGGAGATGTCCGCCTTGCGCGATCGACTCGAGCAGATGATTCTCAGTGAAGTGGAAGCTACAGCGGTGAATGGTCAAGGCGTGCCGCGCGTCCCTAATACTACAAATATTCATTTTGACTACATTGATGGTGAAGCGCTAGTGATCGCACTTGATCTCAAGGGTCTGGCAGTCTCGACCGGAGCGGCATGTTCTTCCGGCGCGATTGAGCCTTCGCACGTGTTGACGGCGATGGGATTGCCACCGGAACGGGCTCGGGCCAGCCTCCGCTTCAGCCTGGGAAAGCAGAACACGGCGGAGGAAGTCGAATTCGCTCTCAGCCTGGTTCCAGCAACCGTAGCCCGCTTGCGGGAGTTATCCCCGGTTTACAATAAAGCGGCAGCTCGCAATTAGCGCTTAGGCGTTTGTTCATTGATGGTTCCCTGCGGAATGCACTGGCGCACCGAGTGCTGATTGCGTGTCAACAAATGCCCAGGACTAACCAGATGCTAAGTACTGAGCCCTAAATGTCCGAATCCAAGACCATCGCCGTTGCTATGTCGGGGGGAGTTGATTCCTCCACCGTTGCGGCCATGCTGCGCGCACAGGGACACCAAGTTGTGGGCTTGACCATGCAACTCTGGAATCAGCGGCGTTTGGCGGACCGCGAGGGCATGCCTGAGGCAGTACAGGGACGTTGTTGCTCGCTGGACGACGTTTACGACGCCCGTCGCGTCGCCGAGACGATTGGTATCCCCTATTACGTGGTAAACCACGAGGAGCGTTTCGAGCGCGATGTGATTCGTCCTTTTGTCGAGGACTATCTGTCGGGGCGAACGCCGATCCCTTGCAGTTTGTGCAACAATCACTTGAAGTTTGACCAATTACTGATTGTCGCCCAACAGATTGGCGCGGACGCCCTGGCTACTGGGCACTATGCGCGTGTGGAGTTCGATCCAGGCACGGGTCGTTGGCTGCTGAAGCGCCCTGCTGATCGCTCGAAGGACCAGACTTACTTCCTGTTTGGCCTGACTCAAGAGCAGCTCAGCCGAACTCTTTTTCCACTCGGCGAAATGCTGAAGCCGGAGGTGCGCGAACTAGCTAAGCACTATGGGCTAGCTCTTGCAGAGAAGCCGGATTCTCAGGAGATCTGCTTTGTGCCCGGTGGCGATTACAAGCGTTTTCTAGATGCCTACTTGGCTGAACAGGGCGATGCTTTACCCGACACAGCGGGAGAACTGGTCACCAGCGACGGACAGGTGGTCGGCGAGCACCGCGGCATTCATAACTTCACCGTCGGACAGCGCAAGGGCTTGGGTGTGGCTACAGGCGCGCCGCTTTACGTGATCCAGATCAACGGAGACACTCGACAGGTGGTAGTGGGTAACCAAGCGGATCTCTACTCGCGTTCACTGCGCGCTCATCGCATCAACTTTATTGCAATTCCCGACCTGCCTGAGCCGATGCGAGTCACGGTAAAGATCCGGCATCGACACGAGCCGGCGGCGGCGTGGATCGAACAGTCCCGGAAAGATGAAGTGCTGGTGACCTTTGATGAGGCGCAGCGCGCCATCACGCCGGGTCAGGCTGCGGTCTTCTACGACGGCGACGTGGTTGTGGGTGGCGGTTGGATCGCGTAAGAATCGCTGATTCTTAGTACCAGGTTAAACCTAGATAAACATCTCATCCTGGGGCACGGTCACGCCTTCGCGACGACGACGTTTTCCCGCGAACAGGAAGTCCAGTCCGACGGTTAATCCCTGCATCAAGCCGGAGAGTCTGCGAACTGGAGAGACCACGGTCTTGTGAACGATCTCGGTTGTCTCTTCTACCCGATCCATGGTGCGGCTGACCAGTTCGTCCGCGCGGATTATCTGCAGCCGGGTACGATCGAGGACATCATTGACCGTAGCATCGAGCCGGCCGATCTGGCCGCGAACCTGGGCGGTTGATTCGGAGACGTTAGCGATGATGGTTTCAATCTTCGGCTGCAGCTGGACGAGCATGGAGTGAGCGGTTTCAGCTGTCGGAAGTACTTTGGTTTTGACTTCGGCAGCCAGCGCCTCCATCTGTGCGGCGCTCTTTCGCACGGCCAAGTACAGAGCCACCAGGATTCCCGCCTGGATCACCACAGCGGCAGTGATGGCGATAAAAGTTGCGCTCAAGAGAGTTTGATTGTCCATATGTGTTACTCCGCGTCACGGACCTGGCGCTACGGTGCGGCGGAGACTGCGTGTATTACAAGTTCTGAGCGGCGCCGCTATCCTTGGCGGTGACTTCCTCACGATATGCCTGCCGGCCCGCTTCGTAAGCCGCCCGGAACTGGTCCTTCTGCTGGTTCATCACATCGCGGCCGCGATCGACCAGATCCGCCGCGCGCTCGCGGGCCTGACGGGCACGATTGCGCATGAACTCGCGGCCCTCGTCGGCCTTGGAACGCAAAACTTCCCGAGTTTCACTGCCTGAATTCGGCGCGTATAGAACGCCTACCAGAGCACCGACACCGAGCCCCGCCAGAAACCAGATGAAACTGTTGCCATCTCTGTCTGCCATAAATTCAACCTCCCTAACTAGCCGCTACCCATCGGATGTTAGCACCCGCTATGGTGAAATACAATTCAGCGCGGCCGGTATTTGTACCGAGTGAGACCCTGTACTTGTACTGATTGCGCACAAGCGAGACAATGGCTGCGCCCGCCGGAGGCTGCTGTGTCCGACCGCAAATACCGCCAGCACGGATACCAGGATGGTGGTGACGAAGCGAGGAAAAAACCGTCGACCGAGAAGCCGGCAAAAAAAGACACGTTCGGCCCACGGCCGATCCAGATGCCGGGGACGCGCACGGTTTCCCGCTGCTCCCAATGTGGTTCTCTCCTGCAATCGCTGGCTGAACCTGTCGGCCAATGTCCCAAGTGCGGCTTTTGAACTTCATTCCTGCAAGCAATGCACTTACTTCGATCCCTCCAGCCGATTCGAGTGTGCCCAGCCAATTCCCAAACGGATACCACGAAAAGACGAGCGCAACGAATGCAGCTTCTATTCCATGCGAGTCATGGTGGAAAAGGAAACCTCCTCTCCGGTTCCGGTACGGTCGGGGGATGCGCGGCAGGCATTCGAGAACCTATTCAAGAAGTAAGACAGGCTACGGCTTCAGCGTCGGCCGCAGCAGCACCTCGCTGGCAAACGACTGCGGTGCCTGCGTCACCAGCATCGCTACCACGTGCGCTACATCAGACGGCTGGAGCATCTTCTTCGGGTCTTTGCCCTCATGCGGGCTGAGATCGGTGTGAACCGAGCCCGGACAAACCACCGAGACGCGAACGTTGTAGCGTCGTAGCTCTTCTGCCACCGAGTAGCTCAATCCATTCAAACCCCATTTGGACGCAGCATAGGCGGCTCCGTTGGGCAAAGCATTCTTTCCGGCAAGGGAGGAAATGTTGATGATATGGCCGGCCTGTGCGCGAATCATCATCGGAGCAAAGCTTCGAATAGAGTAGTAGACTCCCCGCAAATTAGTGTTCAGAATTTGTTCCCAGGACTCCGGTGACATTTGGTGCAAAGGCTCCGCGAATCCGCCAACGCCGGCATTGTTGACCAGAATGTCGGCGCGGCCGAGGCTTTGGTCCACGTGGCTTGCGACCGCTGCGACCGAGCGCAAATCCATGACGTCGCACTCGACGACCTCCGCCCGCCCTCCCGACTGAGAGATCACCGCGCGCAACGGACTCCAACGGAGTGCGTGTGCGTCCGCAGAGTACAGCGGTAGCTCCGAGCTCTGCCAGCTTGCGCGCTATGGCGGCGCCAATGCCGCGGCCGGCGCCAGTAACGATCGCTACTTGTCCTGCTAGGGAATTCTTGCTGTTTTCCGGCATGACACAATCACCATTCTTAGCATCTTAGCAAGGTGGGAAAGGTGGTGCAGCAAAGCAAGCTTGCCTTAGGCGGAGTACATCCTTATAATCCGCTCACCGGAAATGGGGCGGGGCCGTGCTGAAGTTGGCCAGAGGTCCTGAGGAGTTGTTTCCGGCCTATCAGTTGGGGCAAAGAAGCCCAAGTTTCCGAGAAGACCTGAGTGAGCGGGCGGGGGGTAGCACTCGGGTACGATGTACGCCGCGGATTTCCCAACAGTTTCAAGGAGCCATTCGAATGAAGAAAAGCCTAGTGGCGTTTGTGCTCGCGCTTTCGACAATAGGAGCCGGTCAAACTACAGCGGCACCAGCGCAGGCACCGCCTGCGACGTCACAACCGCAGCCGCAGAAGAAAGAGATTAAGGATCCGGCGGAGTACAACGCGTACGTGGGCGCGGCGCAGCAGACAGATGCTGCCGCCAAGGTCAGCGGCCTGGAAGCGTTCTTGGCACAATACCCTAACAGCGTAATGAAGGAAGACGCGCTCGAATTATTGATGGGCGCTTACCAGCAAGCCGGAAACCAAGCGAAGGTAATAGACACCGCCAACCGCCTACTGGCTGCCAACCCGAATAATGCGCGTGCCCTGGTTTTGTTGGCGTACAACGAGCGCGCAGCTCAAAAATGGGCTGATGCCAAGCAGCACGCAGAGCGTGGATTGCAGGCGATTCCCAAGATGTCGAAGCCGGACGGCATGTCGGATGCCGATTTCGAGAAGCAAAAAACCCAGTTCAGTGCGCTGCTGAATAGTGTCGCCGGCTTTTCCGCTCTGCAGATGAAGGACTACGCGTCAGCGCAAAAGTATCTGCGCCCGGCCGTCGAAGCCGATCCGAAGAACGTGGAGAATGTATATCCCCTCGCATTGTCGTACCTGAGCGCAACCCCGCCAGATGACGTGAATGGGCTCTTCTTCATCGCCCGTGCCGCGAACCTAGTCGCTGATCCGGCGGGCAAGGATCAGATCAAAAAATTCGGCCACAGCCGCTACGTGAAGTACCACGGTTCGGAGGAGGGCTGGAACGAACTGCTGGCGCAAACCGCAACCACGCCGCTGCCGCCGCCTGGGTTCACCATCAAACAATACGTCCCTCCGACCCCGGCTGAACAAGCGGCGGATCTGGTAAAAAACACGCCACCCGAAAAGATGACTTTTGCGGAGTGGGAACTAGTGCTTTCCCAGGGCAAGCCAGAGGATACGGAAAAGGTTTGGAATGCGATCAAAGGCAAGCCCTTGCAGATGGAGGGTACGGTCCTGAAAGTCTCCACGACAGAGCTAGATATCGCCGCGAGCTCGGACGACATTGATGCCAAAAGGGCCGACATCAATCTGACTATGACGGGAACGATTCCGGCCAAGCTTATGCCCAAAGAAGGCGCGACGTTGGACTTTGAGGGCACGCCAGTTTCTTATACCCCGAATCCATTTGTCATGACCATGGAGAAGGGAGCGTTGCTGACCAAGTCAGCACCCGCGCCGAAGAAACCGCCTGTGCGCAAACGCCCCTCTACCTAGGATCGGCGGCGAGAGAGTCAGGTAATTAAGGCAGTCCTTCGGGGCTGCCTTCAGTTTTTGCGATGAAACTTGTAAATCCGCTGGTTAGCGGGCTGCCTTTTTCTCATAGGCAGCCGGACGGGCGCTGCGTGGCGGACGCTTGATTCCGTCGCGGAGCTGCCGCACATCTATCTTGAGTTCTGAAATCGTGCGGCTCAGCGTATTGCGGTGCATTCCAAGTTGGCGAGCGGAGCGGCACTGATTTCCCTTATTTTCCTGGAGCACCGTCAAGATGAACCGCTTCTTGAATTCACGCACGGCCTCGGAATACAGAATGTTGCTTTTGTACATCTGCATAATAAGGGCTTCGAGCTGATCTCTCACGGCGTCTCTCTTTCTTTTTCCTCGTGAAAAGCTGCTTAAAAGTTGTTAGTCGCGCAGACTGCGCTTCTACCTGCCCGGGGCGATGCTTCCAGTGCCCGTCTGGCCGGGTGCGTGCTGCTGATGCAACAAATCCAGTCCCTGGTAAAAGCGTGCGCGCAATTCCGCGGGTGCTACCCAGATCGCGGCCCGGCCCAGCACCAAGAAATACGGCGCCAACTGTGAGTTCTCCAACCACTTTGACGTGGGCGTGAAGGCCGTCATACTCATCAGCACCACAGCTACCACCAGTCCGCCTTTCAACATGCCAATCACAGCCCCGAAGATGCGATCCAGAATGCTCAATCCGGACTCTTTCATGGCCCAACGTGCAATCCGTCCAGCTATGCCTGCGACGATCAGGACACCGACGAAAATTGCCAGGAACGCTACAATCTCAGCCGCCCGCGACGACTTCAGATAGCTCGCAAGCGATTCCGCCAGTACATGGTATTTCCACGCCGCCAGCAGATACCCGACCACCAAGCCCGCCAAGTGGAAAGCCTCCTGAAAAAAACCTGATCTGGTCGCCTCGGCGGCTGAAGCCGCGACCACAATGAGAATGATCCAGTCCGCGAAGCTCACGGTTCTCTCCCGCGGACGCCACCGTTACACATCCAAGTCGCGTCCCGTGAGCTGCCGGTACGCCTCGAGATATTTTTCGCTGGTCCGGCGCGCCACCTCCGCGGGGAGGGACGGAGCCGGCGGCTGCTTATTCCAACGAATTTCCTCCAGGTAGTCACGAACGTATTGCTTGTCGAATGAACTCTGCGCCCGGCCGGATTGATACTTGTCTGCCGGCCAGAAGCGAGAAGAATCCGGAGTTAGCACCTCGTCGGCTAACGTGATGCCCTTCGCCGTTCTCCCGAATTCAAACTTCGTATCGGCAATGATGATGCCTTTTTGCCGAGCGAATTCGGCAGCTTTTGTATATATCGTCAAACTGATATCGCGCAGTTGATCGCTCAGCTCTGGGCCCACGATCCGTGCCATCTCGGCAAACTGAATGTTCTCGTCGTGTCCGCTCGTCGCCTTGGTGGCGGGAGTGAAAATTGGCTCGGGCAACCGGTCGGATTCCTTCAGTCCGGCGGGAAGCCTAATGCCGCACACTGCCCCCGTCGCTTTGTACTCTTTCCAGGCTGATCCTGAAATATAGCCTCGAACCACGCACTCCACCGGCACCATGTCAGCCCGGGTTACCAGCATCGAGCGGCCGCGCAACTGGTCGGCGTGCTTGAGCAGAGACGCTGGGTAGCGCTCGACGTCGGCGGTGATTAAATGATTGGGCACCACATCACGTAGAAAGTCGAACCAGAAGAGAGAGATCTGCGTCAAAACCTTGCCCTTGTGCGGGATGCCGGTGGCCAGCACATAGTCGAACGCGGAAATGCGATCGGTGGCTACGAATAGCAGCCGATCGTCGTCCAACCGGTACACATCACGCACTTTGCCGCTGGCGTAAAGTTCCAGTTGCGGAAAGTCGGTTTGCAAGAGGACAGAATCGAGGAGATCAGAGTTCATCATGAAATTTTACAGATAGAAAGCGTCGCGTATTCTAGCCTTTCAGAAATATTTGTCAACGGTTTAAGTCAGGACGAGACGCGAGCCCGAGATGCCATCACTTGCAAAAACGTTGACAGTTCTAAAGGTCAGTGGATCGCTTGATTGGCAAGGAGTTCCGCGTACCGTGTTTGTGGAAAAACTGAGGACAACTGGACGATACAAAGGAAGCAAGAAATCCTGGAAGCCATGTCGCGCACGCGTTCTCCGCGGATTCCTAAGCTGTTGCCCCAAAACGTACGGACACCAGTTTCGAGACGCCCGGCTCCTGCATCGTGACGCCGTAAAGCACCGGCGCGATGCTCATCGTCTTTTTGCTGTGGGTAATGAGCACGAATTGGGTCTGTACGCTCATTTCTTTCACCAGTTCGGTGAAGCGGCCAATGTTAGCTTCGTCGAGCGGGGCGTCCACCTCGTCGAGGATGCAAAATGGGCTGGGCTGATATTGGAAGATGCCCACCAGCAAGGCCAGAGCCGTCAAGGCCTTTTCGCCGCCAGAAAGCAGCAAGACGTTTTGTAGTTTCTTGCCCGGAGGAGAAGCCACCACATCGATTCCGCTCTCGGCGCTGTTGTCCTCATCCGTAAGGCGCATAAAAGCGCTGCCACCGCCGAAAAGCTTGCGAAATGTTGCCTGAAAGTTCTCATTGATCTTGTGGAATGCTTCCTCGAACTTCTGGCGCGAGAAGGTGTCGATCTCCTTGATGGTAGCCTGGGTATTCTCGATGGAATCAACCAAGTCTTTCCGTTGCGTTTCGAGAAAAGCATGGCGCTCGGAGGTTTCCTTGTACTCTTCCAGCGCCATCATGTTGACCGGGCCCATGGCCTCGAGTCGGGTCCGCATTTCGTGGTAGATCTTATCTTCTACTATCAACTGCTCACCGATGGCGATCGGGATGGTGCTATCCACCAGCAATTCCTGTCGCTGTACTCCCAGCTCATTCAAACAGGTTTCCGCCATGTATTGGGCGTCGGATTGCAGCTTCGCCGCAGCCGCCGAGAGTTCTGCGCGGCGGTCCCGGGTTTGATCAAGAAGCTGCCGTGCATGCCGCAGAGCGTCGTCAATTTCCGTTATGCGAGCGCGTACTTGTTCCGATTCGAATTGCAGTAAGCCGTCGCGGGCTTCGCTGGCATTGCGCTCAGCTTCGAGATCGACCAGTAGGCCGGCAATCTGCTGGTTCTCAGCCTCGCGCTGCAGCTTCTCTGCGGCTGAGGATTCAATCTGCACACCCAGTGAAGCCACGCGATCGCTGAGTTCGGCAACCAGCACCTCGATCCGTTGCAGCACTGCAGCCGCGGCGCGATGTCGTTCTTCGAGTGTCGCCGCCCGCGCCAGATGCTGGCTGGCATTCTGAGCAGACTGGTCACGTCGTTCCCGGAGACTATCTAACTGTTCATGAGCCCTGACTGCTGTCTGTTCCAGTTCAAGCTGTTTTCCCTGGAGTGCCGACATTTCAGCACCGCGCTCCCCGATCAATCCTTGCTGCTCGGCACGTTCAACGGAAAGCCGCTGAAGTTCTTGGTCGCACGTTTTCAAGCGCTCGCTTACGCGGGTCATCTCAGAATCGACTTGATGTAATAAGTGGCCGGAAGTCATTGCCTGCTTTTCAGACTCGCGCTTTTCCCCTTCGAGCCGATCGAGCAGGGAAGTGAGGTCTTTGATTTCGCGGCCCAGAGTCAGCACTCGCATTTCTTCGTGCCGCAGGGCTTCTTCCAGTCCGACCAGTAAGCGAATCACATCGCGCAACTCTCGCTTCATGGAGAGCGGGCCCTCAGCTCTCTGCTTACCGCCCGTCACGGTTACGTTGTGAAAGCACTCGCCAGATTGCGAAAGGAAGAACGCGTCAGGGTTCTCCAGCGCGAGGTCCCGCGCCGACGCAGGATCAGGCACGATGTAACCGTCGCGCAGCTTAGGCAGAATAACTTCCAGCGACCTCCCAAACCCATTCAGCACGCGAATCGCATGCTTGAGCGGAACGATGGACTCGCCAGCGGACGCGTTACGCGCGTTCTCATCCACCGCAAACGAGAACTTGGCTTGCGAATCCTCGGGATGGACTAGAAAAGTGGCGCGACCGTCCACATCCGTGCGGAGCAGGCGTAAGCCTTCGTCGGCCGCATCCCAGGACTTGACCACGACATAGTTCAGTTCGTCGCGCAGGAAATCTTCGACCACGCCCTCGTACCGCGGCTCGACTTCCAGAAAATCGGCCAGAACGCCAGCCGGAGCCAGTCCGCCTTGCATCACTCCTGATTGAAACAGACGGCGAACCGATTCCGTCGAATATCCATGCTCAGCGATTACCGCCTCCAGTGAGCTCCTCTTGCCGATCGCTGTCGCGTACTCCGCGCGCAAACTGTCTAAACGGTTCTTGGCTTCGCTTTCCTCATGACGCTTCTCCTGCAGTGCTTGCCTGGCGTGGACAATCTCTTCACTCAATCCAGCAACGCGCTGCGATATGGATTCAAACTCCAGAGCGAACTGCCCGCGCTGGCCATCGAACGCTTCCACTTGAGAGTTCGCGTTGGATAACTCCATTTGCAGACGCTGGGCTTCACGATCGACGGCCGCCAGGCGTTCCTCCGCCTGAGTGATCTGGTTGCGCAAATTAGATCCGTCTGCCACTACTTCCATAATGGCCAGGCGCGATTCCTCTTGTTGATCCTCCAGATCGGCCACGGCATTGGCTGCGGCCACAGCCTCCTGCTGGCATCTCGCCAACTCCTGTTGCGCAGTGGCTACATCGGCGGCGGCGGAATCCAGCACTTGGCGGTTGGTATCGCGCTCCTTCTCGAGCGCCATCAGCCGATTTCTAGTCTGTTCCAGTTCGGCTTCGGACGAGGCCGAACGTACCATCAGTTCCGCGCAACGCTCTTCATTATGTCGGCGCTGAGCGTGGGCCCGGTCTGACTCCAGCTTGATCTGATTCAGACGTTCACGGTTCTCCCGCAGCTCGGTCTCAATCGAGTAGCCCCGCTGGGTGCGGTCGCCATGCTCTGCCTCGAGTTGCTGGATGCAGTCAGCTTGCTGCTTCATCTGGTCGGAAATATTAATGATCTGGGCGTCCAGCGCTGCGCTTTCCTGATCCAACTGAGCAAACTTGCTGGCCAAGACCAAACGCAGCTTGGCCCGCATTTCTTCCCGCAGCCTGGCATAGCGCTCCGCCTTCGACGCCTGCCGCTTCAGCGAATTCATCTGGCGCGTGACTTCTTCGAAAATGTCGTTCACACGCGCCAGGTTCTGCTTGGCATCTTCCAGGCGAGCTTCGGCAAGTCGTTTCTTGGTTTTGAACTTGGTGATACCGGCGGCCTCTTCGATGATGGCCCGGCGATCGGTTGGACGACTGCTGAGAATCTGTCCAATTCGTCCTTGCTCGATCAGAGCATAGGATTCGGGTCCCAGGCCGGTGCCCATAAACAATTCCTGAATATCGCGCAGGCGGCACAGTTTGCCGTTGAGTAAGTATTCGCTGTCCCCGGAACGGAACAAGCGCCGCGTGACCACGATCTCTCCCGCCCGGAATTGCTGCTGATTGAATTTGCGGCGACGAATCTTGAGAACGACACTCGGCCCATTCTTGGCGCTCATTGCAGGCGAAGCCAGCCTCACCGGAGGATTCGGGTTTACGAACACAGCAAATATCGGCTCATCCTCCGGATCGACTTCGGACAGGGCGTTTCCGACGGCCCTGTGCATCTCAATTTCCTCTGCTCTTCCCGGTTGTGCCTCTTCGGTCAGCCGCTCAGTCTCTTCGGCGGCGCGACTTCGGACTAGGGCTTCGTCCCAATCGCCGGCATCCTCGGGCATGTCATCCTGAATCTCGATTTCTGTGGGCTCGTTAGCGTCAGGACCACCATAAACCTCGGGATCAATTAGCGTGAGTGATACTTCTGCCATGCCGGTCGGCTTGCGGTCTCGAGTGCCGGCAAAAATGACATCCTCCATGCGCGAGCCGCGTAAAGTCTTAGCCGATTGCTCGCCCAGCACCCAGGAGATGGCGTCGGCTATGTTCGACTTTCCGCAACCGTTGGGCCCGATGATGGCGGCGATTCCGTCGCCGTGAAACTTGAGTTCGGTGCGGTCGCAGAAAGACTTGAATCCGAGAACGTGCAGCTTTTTCAGTTTGAGCAACGGATACTCCTTAGGGTCACATTGCTTACGTTGTCATCCCGAGCGAAACATTTCAGTTCGCTGGCGAATTGGAATGCGAAGTCGAAAGCCTGCCCTGAGCGAGCGCAGCGAGTCGAACGGGGACCTTGGTGTTTCGTTCGTATTTACCAACCAGGTTCCTCCACGGTTCGATGCCATAAAGATGATCCCAAGGCTGGACACAGCGGACACAAATTAGAGCTACTGTAAAGGCGAAATCCTGCCCGGGTCAAGCACGAAAACACCATATATTGTATGCCCGTTCGGGCTACCGCTTCATTTTGCACATACAATGCAGCAAATGCTTGGAAAACTAGCGTGGGAAGAAGAAGGAAGGGAGAAGCGCGAGAGCAACGTAACTCTACCGCAAGAGGCGATCGAAGGCAACGACTCAGAGATGTTCCAACAAGTCCTCGACAGACAATTCGGCATCGCGAAGGATGGACCGAAGAAGACCGGGACCAATTGTCTCGCCGGAGTGCACCGGGACAGTTGTGACCCTTCCGTCCGCGTGCCTGAGGAAAACGTGACTGCCGCGGGTTCTAACGACTTGAAAGCCGATTCTTTCGAGGATTCGGACGACTTCCTTGCCCTTCAGCCGGGGAAGCCGCGTCATACGGAAATCTGCTGAATGCCTACGAGTTCGAGGGAACCGATCTCCTTATCATCATTTTCTAAGCACAGCTCGATCACTTCGCGGGCGCGTTTCATGAGCGTGTCCAGGTTTTTTGCTTGAGTGTGGCAGCCGCGCAGTCCGGGAACCGTGGCGACGTAGTAGCCATCCTCGTCACGTTCAATGACGACAGTGAACTTGCGCTTTGATTTCACTGCGCGATTTTATCACGTGGGAAGTACGCACCGGACTTAAGCGCCCTGTCAGAGGATCTTCGCCGAGCTTTGCTCGCCAGGACGGGCGAGCGGCGCCCGTCCCCACACGATTCTGTGAGCCTGCTACGCGCCCAGCTTCTCAAAGAACAGGCAAATCGATTCGATCCCGCGATAGAAGTTTGGGATGTGGAACTTCTCATTGGGAGCGTGCAGGTTGTCGTCGGGCAGACCGAAGCCCATCATCACGCTGGGAATCTTTAGGACATCCTGGAAATCGGTGACGATGGGAATGGAACCGCCGGAGCGGATGAACACCGTGTCTTTCTTGAACACCTCGTGCATGGCCTCGGTCGACGCCTTGACGTATTTGTTATCTGTGCCAACAACGCAGGCCGGGCCTTTGCTCCAAACTTTAATACTGGTCTGAATGCCTTTCGGCGTGATTTTTTTGACGTAGTTCTTGTATTTCTTGAGCACGTCATCCGGGTCCTGATTGGGCACCAGCCGCATGGAAACTTTGGCCGATGCCTTGGCCGGAATCACGGTCTTCGCGCCGGGCGCGGTAAATCCGCCGGGCATGCCGTGCACTTCCAGCGTCGGACGCGCCCAGGTTCGATAAAGAACCGAAAAGCCCGGCTCGCCGGTCAACACCGTTGAACCGACTTCCGTTTTGCGATAGTGCTCTTCGTTGAAGGGCAGTCGCTTCCAAGCTTTCAGTTCGTCTTTGCTTGGCGCCTTCACGCCCTTGTAGAAACCGGGAATCAGGATGTGTCCCTTCGCATCTTTCAGCTTGCTGATGATCTCAATCAGAGCAAAAAAAGGATTGGGCGCCGCGCCGCCGTACATGCCGGAATGCAGATCGGTCTTGGCCCCGACCGCTTCAATCTCGGTATACACCAGGCCGCGAAGTCCAACGCAAAGCGTGGGAAGATCGGGCGCAAAAAGTTCCGTGTCGCAGACCAGCGCGAAATCGGCTTTCAGCTTGGCTTTCTCCTTGCGCACGTACGCCGCGATCGATTCGCCGCCGACTTCTTCTTCGCCTTCGATGATGAACTTCACATTCAGCGGCAGCGCACCGTTGTGGCCTTTCATCAGGGCTTCGATGGCCTTGATCTCCATCCAGAGCTGGCCCTTGTCGTCGACCGCGCCCCGAGCATAAAGGTTGTTATTGCGTTCGGTAGGCTCAAAGGGAGGGGAAATCCATTCGTTGAGCGGATCCGGTGGCTGGACGTCGTAATGCGCATAGCAAAGCACTGTCGGTTTGCCGGCAGCGTGCAGCCAGTCGGCATAGATCAGCGGATGACCTTTGGTCGGAATGATCTCGACATGCTCCAAACCAATGCGGCGCAGTTCATTGGCCACGAATTCGGCCGCTTTTTGCACGTCAGATTTATGTTCCTGCAGAGTACTGACACTAGGAATGCGGAGAAGATCTTTCAGCTCGTTGAGGAACCGCTGCTGGTTGCCACGGGCATAACTCACTGCAGGGGAGGCCATAAATTTTGTCGCTTTCTCGCGAGCGAACGCGATGTGGTTGTGCGTCTAAAACGATTAAGTATACCTGAGGTGAAAGGCTTGGGATTCGCTCGCGCGGTCTCAGTTCGAACCGCGCGGGTGAAAACGGCTGAAATGTCGATCTCCGGTTTGATGCCCGTGATGACTTGCGCCATCAGGTGCGCCGTGATCGGAGCCAGCAGGATTCCATCGCGGAAGTGCCCCGTGGCCACAAAGTATCCGGGAATTGTCGTGGCGCCGAGGATGGGCAAAGCATCGGGAGTTCCAGGACGCAGGCCTGCCCATGCCTCCAACATGCGTGCTTCACTTAAAGCGGGCACCATGCGGATCGCCGCGTGGTGTAAGCGCTGGATGGTATCCACATCGGTGCGCTTGTCGTATCCGGCTTCTTCGAGTGTGGAACCAATCACGATGCGTCCATCGCTGCGGGGAACCAGGTATACGTCCGGCGCACGGATTACATGACGCAATACGTTTCGGGACGCGCCCACCACCGACAGCATCTGTCCCTTTACCGGACGAGTAGGGAACTGGTGCGGCGGAATGTGCCCAGCCCATGCCCCGGCGCAGTTGACAACCGCTGCAGCAGCGTAGCTAGTCTTCTCAGTGCGGACGCCTGTGACTCGTCCACTCTCCAGAAGCACATCCTTCACTTCTGTACCCGAGGAGATATCGACGTCACGATGCTTGGCGGCGCGGAGGGCGGCGGTTCCAAGGGCCCGAGGATCTACGCTGCGCTCTTGCAAGAAGACTGCTGGAATTCCAGGATCGGCTAATGCAGGCTCGAGTTCAGCAAAGGACGAGGTGCGATATCCGCCCCGCAGCCGGGACTTGCGTGGAGATGTTCGGCAGGAAACAGAATTGTGCCTTGGTCGCGTAGATCAACGTCGATGCCGGACTCATCCTGCAACTCATGCGCGAATTCGGGATACATGCGCGCGCTGGCGGCGGCGAGCGGTTGCAATACGGCTGGAGTCTCGATGCCGCACTCAACCAGCATCCCGGCGGCGGCGTACGAGGCTTCTTGTGCGGGTTCGCCGCGCTCTACCACCAGAACCTTCACCCCACGCTTGCGCAGCGCGATCGAAAGCGACAGCCCGATGATTCCGCCACCGATGATGATGACGTCCCAGGTCTGCACCTTGGCATTGTAAAAGAGCTCGGCGGTTCTTGAGGGTGGCGTAGCGGAGGCTATTTCCAGTTCGCTAGCGGACGGAATCGATTCCAGTGTCTCCGCAACCGACGAAAAGTACGCACACAACAACTTGGCCGAGGAGATGGCTTTATGCAGAATAGCTCTCTCTCCGAAGCGGGCAATATCCTGGACGTGGTAGTGAAGGCGAAGGCGGTCGGCCGCGCACATGGCGCTGAGCAATTCCACCTGGACGGCGCGCAAGTCGGCGGTCAGACGAACGATTTTGGCGCGATCTTTGGGATCGTTCCAGGAAAACATCAATTGGGGTGCTCCTTAAGTTCAAATTCCAGCCGGCTGGCGCGTAGGCATTGCTGGGGCTATACTGAGTGGGATTAATTATACGATGTTAGTTATACATCGTCAAAGTTAAATCAACCTCCCCGGAGGGTGTAATGCCACGGGAAGCGGACCCTGAGCTCGAAGCCCGCATTCTGGATGCGGCACGAAAGCTGTGGAACCGGGGAGGGGAGAAGGCAGTAACCATGCGGGCGGTGGCCCACGCCGCGGGCACGACGACTCCAACTCTGTACGAAAGATTTAAGGACAAGCAGGATATTTTGAAGGCGCTACGGATGCAGGCGCAACAGCGCCTGTTCGCAACGCTTCAGCCCAGCCGATCTCCAGCCGAAGCCTGGCACCGATATCTAAATTTCGCAATGATTCACTCCAGAGAATACGAATTGCTCTTTACGTCGCTTGGAAAAGGCGCCTGGCAGGGCGAGCCTAAGCCGTCTTTTGAAATGATGAAGCAAAGCTTGGCGAATCGGTCGGGACGGTCTCCGGAGGAGCACACCGATCTGGCACTCGCTCTCTGGGCTTTGCTGCATGGAACCGCAACACTGCTAGTAGCGAGCAAAGCTGACCATCAGCTTTGCACTCAATTGCGACGCGCCTCGGTTTCCGTCTTCGAAAGGTTGGTCTCCAGTGAGTCTCCTAGCGGAAAGCACAACGGCCGCAAGAACCGAAAGCCAACCCAAACACCATAGTTACTTTCAGCCGAACCCTTCTGGGTACCGCGGCTGCCTCGCTTGCCACCTATAATCCGCGCAGGTGGAACTGAGAGCGACGGTTCCTTCCCCACGCGAGATGCCCAAAACAAACAGCAAATTCGCTGTTAGTCCATCGACTATGGATCTACAATCCCGCACTCGATCTCATCGTGGGGTGCGGCGCGTGGTCGGCGCCCTTGTTGCTGTTCGCGTATTCTGCCGGAGCTGCGAATACTCTCGCCTGGTCGATTGCGTTCTATGGCCTGGCGCTATTCTTCAACTATCCGCACTACATGGCGACGCTTTACCGCGCCTACCATACCGCGGAAGACTTCCATAAATACCGTATTTTTACGGTTCATATCACGGCGTTAGTGGCTCTGACTCTGGTCTTGTCGCACTTCTGGTTCCGCGCTCTTCCATGGATCTTTACGCTTTATCTCACCTGGAGCCCGTGGCACTACAGCGGACAAAATTACGGATTGTTCATGATGTTCGCCCGGCGGGCTGGAGCGAAAGTTTCCATCGTCGAGCGTCGCGCCTTGTACTCCGCGTTCTTGCTTTCTTATGTGATCTTGTTCTTGAGCTTTCACACCGGTCCTTCAAACGATCCGCTCTTTATCTCGCTGGGAATTCCGGGCAAGGTGAGCTCGATTGTCTTGCTGCCGCTGGCCATCGGATTCGTGGCTGTTTCCACCTTTGGGTTGTCGCGGCTAGTGGGACAAGTGGGCTGGAAGCCGCTATTGCCCTCGCTCACGCTTTTCTCCACGCAATTCATCTGGTTTCTGGTGCCCACGATTTTATCGGTCGCAGAACGGATGCAGGTTCCGCAGAACCGGTATAGCACCGGCGTCCTCGCCGTGATGCACTCGGCCCAGTATCTCTGGATCACCAGCTACTACGCCCGCCGCGAGGCTGCCGGAGAGAACGCGGGCGCTGGCGTCCGCTAGCTTACTTCGGCGTGCTAATCGTCGGAGGAATTGCGCTCTTCGTTCCCGGGCCATGGCTGGCCAGCCGCGTGTTTCATGCTGACTTCAGCACCAGCTTCTTAATCTTCACCGCTCTGGTCAACATTCATCACTTCATCCTTGATGGCGCGATCTGGAAGCTGCGGGACGGCCGCATTGCCGCGTTGCTGCTGAATTCGCAAGATCGCCTTTCGAGCGCGACGGCAGCAGCGGGAAGCGGTGTCGTCACCAGCATGCGCTGGTTGACGGGGACCTCTCGCGGTGCCAGGGCGTTGCGGGTCAGCGCCGCCTTGCTATTGCTGGCTTGGGGAACCGTTGACCAGGTTCGTTACTACCTGGCGCTGCACAGTGAAAGCTTGCCTGATCTGCAGCGAGCCGCAGACCTCGACTCGTTTGATAGTTCGCTGGAGATGCATCTCGGTAGGAAGGAACAGGAGGCCGGCAAAATTGATAAGGCCGTCGCAGCGTGGCAACAGGCTCTCCGCGCCAATCCAGCCGATACTGCAGCGCGCGACGCATTGCTCAAATACCTTACCGGCCAGAAGCGCTTTGACGATGCCTATGCGCTAACGCGCCAGTCGCTACGTTACGCCCCTAAGGATGCAAACTTGCTGGTCAATTACGGCATTCTCGCCCAGCAGCTCAGCCACCCCGATGAAGCCGTCCAGAGCTGGAGGAAGGCAATCGCGCTCGATCCTTCGCAATTGCTCGCCACTCTTTATCTGGCAGGTGAATTGGATAGGGAAGGGAAGGCAGAGTCCGCGATCCCTTATTACATTATGTTTCTTGACAAGATCGCCCATGCCGGGGCAGAGAATCGTCCTCCCGCAAGTGATGTGATTTCGATTGTTCTGAGACTGGCACAGTGCCAGGCGCAGGCCAAACATCCAGAGCAAGCGGAAGAGGCATACGAGTTGGCGCGAAAAATTGCATCACAGACGGGGGAGAAGAGGCTGGAGAGCTTCACCAGCGTGGCCGAGGCCGAGCTCGAAGCGGGGCAGAACAAGATCCCGCAGGCGCTCCGTCTGTACCAGAATGCGCTCGAATTGGACGCTGCGGTAAGTGATGCCCGCACTGAAGCCACGGATTGGTACAGTTATGCGCTCTTCTTGCGCGATTCTGGTTTTCCGCCGCGCCTGGCTTATGCGTGTCTGCTGAGATCCGAATCGTTGATGAAACCTCTCAAAGATGTTTCGGCCCAGCAATCGGTCGCGCTGGTTCGGGTCGAAGTAGGAAAGAAGCTAGGCGCGCAAGCGTCCCAACTCCAGCGCCATTCCGAGTCTGCTCTTAAAGAAGCTCTGGCGCTGAAAGATCGCTAGCACGCGGCGTGCCTTGACGACCGACCCCAGGCCGCTTTCGGACCAGGCGCCCAGGAAACCGCCCATGATCGCTTGGACTTCGCAGCTATGGTCCAACTGGCACGTAGACTCTGTCGGCTGCGACCAACTCCGCATTTGGCACTTCGGTGCGGAGCTTGACCTGTTGGAACCCAGCCTTTTTTTCTGGCTTGGCGAGAAACGTCAGCAGATATTGGCGAGTCAACCGGTGGGTTAGATCATCCAGGTACGGAGCAAACGAGACCGGAGCGCCGAAACCGAGGTAGTAGGATTCTCCGCCGGTCTCGTCGGAAATCTGGGAAAGATAGTTCTGTCCCCAGTTGATACGCCAGAAACTATGACCAAAGTGGCCCCCGCCGGGCATATAGATCGAGAAAATGATAACTCCCGCGCGCTGGGCGTCTTCAATGGTGGAGTCCACATAAGGGTCGCTGGGTCCGCTGCCCCAATAATCGATCAATGCCGTCCGAAACCATCAGGATCTCGCGGCGAACCGGAGTTTCGGGCCAGCGCTTGATCAAGTCGGTCACCGAGAAATAGGGGCTGGCAGACGCGCCCGGGTCTCCGAACGGAAGGCGGAGCGCTTTGGCCGCCTGCGCATGGTCGTTGGTCGGATTCTGCAGGACGTCTGCGATGCCGTTTCGCATATATGCGACGCCGATCGCCGTGGTTGCGGGCTGCGCATTGATGAATTGGCGTACGTCTTCCAACTGCGAGCCGAGGCTTGTGTTGGCAGAGTCGTCGATCAGAATGAAGAGTTGAAGTCCTGCGTGCTCTCCTTGCAATGCCAGCCAGTCCGTAACCTTAGCTCGATCACGACCTTGGTATACCATCACATCTTCGCGGTTAATGACGGGAACGTTGGAACCGTGACGAGGTTCCACGGTTACCACCATATGGACCGGGGGCCCAGTTGATGACGCCTCCTGGGCCACAACCGACGATAGGCCAACTGCCAGTGCGGTCGCCGCAAGAAGTACGCCCGCAATGATGTGGGATTTCCTCATCGAAGCCTCCTTGGCAAATAGGGGCTGAAGATAGACGCAACGCTACTCCGCGGAAATCAAACCTGTCAATGCGAGGATTCCTTGCCGAAAAGAAGGGCTGGAGTGTTGCAATAGGACCTCTGCCGAAATCGGTCATTGGGAAAGTATCAGAGTCACCTGATTTTCACAGTTTGCTCAGAAAGTCGACGATCTCGGGCTGGCTCCAATCGACCGGACCGATAAACTTGCGGCGCAAGACCCCGCTGCGATCCACGATGTAGGTCTCGGGGAACTTGAATGTACCGTAAAGATTGTTGCTCTTCTGGTCGGCATCGCGGACGGTAAGCAGATCGACAGCGTGGTCCTTCAAGAATCTGTGATAGGCGTCGCCATCAGCGTCGACGCTGACCGCCAGCACCTCCACGCCCTTTGGCCTTCATCCGGCGTTGCATTTGGACCAGAGAAGGCATTTCGTCCACGCAGGGCGGACACCAAGTGGCCCAGAAGTTCAACACCACGACCTTGCCTCGCAGATCGGCGAGGCTGACTTTGCGGTCGGCGTCCTGCACCGTGAAATCGGGAGCGGGATTGCCGATATGCGGAGGACGAGAACTGCCGTAGCAGCCGAGCAAGAGAAGAGGGAAGAGGGCAAACAGGACCGAGGCGCATCGCACAAAGCTATAATACCTAATTCGGCCCATGGTCACGTCGGATCCAGCAACGAGCCCGCCTGTCGTCTCGGTGATTGTGCCGGCACGCAATGAAGAAGCCAGCCTGGGGTCGTGTCTGGAATCGCTGGTCGCGCAGCACGGAGTGGCTTTCGAGATTATCGTGGTGGATGATGGCTCGACCGATCGCACTCGGGAAATCGCGCAATCTTTTCCTCGCGTGCGGGTGATTGATGCTGGGTCCTTGCCTCAGGGCTGGACCGGCAAGAACAACGCCATGGCGGCTGGAACTAGAGAAGCCCAGGGCGAATGGCTGCTCTTCACCGACGCAGATACGGTGCATCGTGCGGGATCGCTGGCTCGTGCGCTGGCCGAGGCCAGAAAACATGGTGCGGCTTTGCTTTCGTATTCCCCGGAGCAGGAAGTGCACGGACTTTTGGGAGAAGGCCGTCATGCCGGTGATATTTGCAGAGCTGGCGGCAACCTATAAGCCATCGGAGGTGAGCAATCCCGCTTCTCCTGCGGCAGCGGCCAACGGGCAATATTTGCTGATTTCTCGTGAAGCATACGACGCGGTCGGGGGACACGCCGGCGTTGCCAATAGCTTGCTGGAGGACGTCGCCCTGGCGCGGGCCGTCAAAGCGTCGGGTCGAAGGATTTTCTTTCGCTACGGCGGAGACGCGGTTCGCACTCGTATGTACAGGAACTTCGCACAACTCCGCGAGGGCTGGACCAAGAACCTGGCATTGCTGTTTCCGTCAGCGGGACCACTGGCGATTATGAGGTTGACGGAGTTTATGCTGATCGTGGGAAGCGCAGCAATCGCCATTATCGCAGCGATCGACAGCCGTCTTAGAGTGGCTGCTGCGACGGGACTTCTTGCCGTTACTTTGCTCTCTCTATTTCTTCAGCGAATTCGCAAGGCGCACTTTTCCTGGGACGCGAATATTTTCTCTTTAATAGGACTCCCATTGTTTTCGTATCTTCTGCTCCGCTCCAGACGTCTCTTATAAGAAGGGAACCGTGATCTGGAAAGAACGCACCTACGCTTCGCCGCCGGGTCCGGAGCCGCAAACCCGATTGTGCATTGGCGTGGAAGAGCCGGCTCTTCAGGCCGAGGTTGAAGCATCTATAGACTTAGGCTGGTTTTGGTCGCCGAGGCACGAATGGTTTATCTCACCCGAAAAGCCGAGTTTGCTGCTTCGCACTATTACCACAATCCGGATTTCACCGCGGAGGAGAACCAGCGCATTTTCGGCAAATGCAATAACCCCAATGGTCACGGTCACAATTACACGCTGGAAGTCACAGTGAAAGGTGAAGTCGATCCGCGTTCAGGCTTTGTAGTTGATTTAAGGCAACTGAAAGAAGTCCTGAACCGTGAAGTACTGGACGCGATGGACCATCGCTTCCTGAACAAAGAAGTCCCTGAATTTTCTACGCGCATTCCGACTACGGAGAATTTGGCCATCGCGATTTGGCAGCGTCTGGCGTCCAAGCTGCAAAAGGCGCAATTGCACCGCGTGCGGGTATACGAAACGCCCGATTTATTCGTCGATTTCTACGGTGAAGCGTGAAGGCCCACTTGACCCGGCGGTATTTATTCTCGGCTTCGCATCGCTTGCACAGCGACGATATGTCCGACGAAGAGAACGCCGCTACCTACGGCAAATGCAATAACCCGTATGGGCACGGCCACAACTACGTGCTTGGAGTCACGGTCAGTGGGCCGGTCGATGAAAAGACAGGAATGGTATGCAATCTGGTGGATCTCGATGGCTTCGTGCAGGTCGCAATCCTGGACCGCTTCGACCGCCAGAATTTGAACATGCTTCCTGAATTCACCGAGGTCGTTCCGACCACGGAAAACCTGTCCTCGATGATCTACGATATTTTGCAACGTGGCTTCACCCATGCTCATCTGGAGAAGGTAGGCATCGAAGAGACGATGATGAATTCGTTCGAATACGCCGGCGGCTCCGAAATTCGCCGATAAAGGGCGTTATAAGAGGAAGAAGCAGGGAATCATGAGGTCATCCGTCGAGTCAAACAGCGTTACCAGCGCCAGCTTTGAGGATCTGGTTCAGGAGATACTCGTCCGGCTGGGCGAAGATCCTAAGCGTGAGGGTTTAGTTAGAACCCCCAACCGCGTGCATCGTGCCTACGAGTTTCTCACCAAAGGCTACAAGGAAGATCCGGAGGCCATGCTCAAGAATGCGCTGTTCACGGTGACCTACGATGAGATGGTCATCGTCAAAGACATCGAGATGTTCAGCTTGTGCGAGCATCACATGCTGCCCTTTTTCGGAAAAGTGCACGTTGCCTATATTCCCAATGGCAAGGTGATCGGACTGAGCAAACTTCCGCGCCTGATCGAAATCTTTTCGCGGCGTCTGCAGATTCAGGAACGTTTGACCACGCAGATCGCGGAAACCATTCAGAAAGCTATCGAACCCCAGGGCGTGGGTGTGGTCATCGAGGCGCGCCACTTGTGCATGATGATGCGAGGCGTCGAGAAGCAGCACTCGGCTGCGGTCACATCTTCGATGCTAGGCTGCTTTCGCGACGAGCAGGAAACCCGGACGGAATTTCTGTCCCTCATTCGTAATCGCGCTAACGGAATGTAAGCTCGGCCCAGAAAGCACGAGGGCAGGCTCTCCCTCTTCTTGAGATAATCAGAAACGACTCCTACCACGTGCCGTACCGATACCTACGCGGACGCTCGGGAAACAACTTGATCAGCACGATTCCGGCGATGAATCCTCCTACATGCGCCCAGAAAGCGACGCCGCCGCTGTTTTCGCCGGCATAAGTAACCGCGCTGGCGGCACCGCTGAGGAATTGGACTACAAACCAGTAGCCCAGCATGACCCACGCCGGGACGTAAAAGAAAAAGAACAGAAACCAAGTCAACACCCGGGCTCGGGGATAAAGGACGAAATAGGCGCCGAGAACGCCGGCGATAGCGCCACTCGCGCCCACCGTCGGTACGCGCGAAGCGGAATTCAGGACAACCTGGGCGAAAGCCGCCGCCACTCCGCTCAAAATATAGAACACCAGATAACTGAAGTGGCCGAGATAGTCTTCAATATTGTCGCCGAAGATCCACAGGAACCACATGTTGCCGATCACATGCATCCACGATCCGTGCAGGAACATGGAGGTAAAAGCCGGAAGGAAAACAGCAACCGGGCTCAGCCGGCTGGATCCGGACAAAAGTGCGGTGACGTGGGAGGGAATCATTCCGAACTGGAAGAGGAAGGTTTTGAAGCTTTCGGGATCGAGCGCCGACTCGAAAAAATAGATGAGCAGGTTCAACCCGATCAGACCATAGGTCATGTACGGAGTGCTGAAGCGGGGCTGGTCGTCGCGGATGGGAATCATAGTTCTAGCGCGGATTGGATGCCACGAACTGGGTGCCGGACGCCAACAAATTCCCGCCGCGCGGGTTGACCTGAGGGCCAACCACGTCCACGATAGCAGAGAACATCTATGGACGGCGTTCTCATCATTGACAAACCGCGGGGCTTGACCTCCCATGACGTCGTCAACCGCGTGCGCCGGATCCTGGGGCAGCGATCGGTCGGCCATCTCGGTACGCTCGATCCGTTAGCGACCGGAGTGCTTCCGCTAGTCACTGGCAACCTTACTCGGCTGGCGCAGTTTTATGCCGCCTCGGAAAAAATCTACGAAGGGGTGATCCGCTTCGGCTATGCCACCGATACTTATGACGCGGAGGGTGAGCCCACAAGTCCTGAGCAGACGGTTAAAGTGTCACTTGAACAACTGCGCGAGTTGGCGGCGCGCTTCAAGGGAGTCATCGAACAAATGCCACCGCCGTTTTCCGCCAAGAAGGTCCACGGCGTCCCCGCCTACAAACTTGCCCGAAAACATAAAGACGTGGCCCTGAAGCCGGTGCGAGTTGAAATCAAGGAGCTTGAAATCCTGGGAGTCGATGGTCGATCGAGCCATTTTCCAAGCCCGCGTCGCCTCCGGGACCTACATGCGCTCGGTCGCGCACGATATGGGTCGCGAAATGGGCTGTGGGGCACATTTAGAATCCCTGCGCCGAACGACCCTCGGCGAATTCAACCTGGCTCAAGCGCACACGCTTGAGCAATTGGAAGCAGCCGCGAAGGTGGGTGAACCCGAGGAAATGTTCATTCATCCGCGTCAACTGCTGCCACAATTTCCTTGCGTGACGGCCACCGAAGAGATGGCCAGCCCGAATCCGCAGTGGCCGCACCGTCAACTTGCCGGAGCTGTCCCGCGCCCGCCAGGTGAAAGTCTTCACTGGGCAAAGGGAACTGATCGCAATCGCCACGCGAGTCGCTGGAACGTTGTTCCATCCCAAAATCGTGCTGGCGGGAGGGCTGGCAAAGCAGGTGGCGAACGCGGATAGGGGTGGTTAGGGTTGGGCGATATTCAATGTCCGATAAGAAGTATTATGTAAAGTCAGGGAAGGTCCCGTTGCTGCGATTCTGGCTTTATTGGACGATCTAAGGAATTAGCTCGAGGCTTGCTCGTTCCGGCCGATGTCGCGGGGGGGTTGTGATGCAGAACCACACTTCACATCTTGTATCTTCCCAAATCCTCGTCGTTCAATCCCTCCAACCACTTGCGCAGTTCATCGCTCGAGACACGATCGGACATGTTGGCGGCCAGTTTTGTGTTCTTTAAGACTTCATCTTCGACGAAAATCGGGCAGTCCACGCGCAGCGCGAGCGCCAGTGCATCCGATGGCCGGGAATCGATGCTGATGATGCGTCCTTCGCGCTCCATCCAGATCACCGCATAAAATGTGTCTTCGCGCAGTTCCGTCACGACGACTTTGTGCACCTGCGTGTCCAACCCCACGAGCAGGTTCTTGATCAGATCATGGGTCATGGGACGAGGCGTTGTGACTTTCTCAATCTCCAGGGCAATGGCGTTGGCTTCATAAACCCCCACCCAGATCGGCAACACCGTATCGCTGGCCGCGTCCTTAAGGATCACGATGGGCGTGCTGCTAACCGGGTCCATCATGAGACCGCGAATTTTCATTTCCACTTCCATCGTGTGTCCCCCGACATTGAAGACTTCAGATTAGGACTCTTGGTCTGAAATCCTCAATTCTTTGCCCGTTATATCACCATTTCGCCCAGAAGACTGTTGGGAAAACTCGCGGTGGTAACCACTGAGACATAGCTTCCCAACTCGGGAGACACGCCCTCCCGAACGGTGAAATTCAGCACCTTATTCTGCGAGGTGCGAGCGATCCACTGTCCCCGAGTTTGGTTCTTCCCTTCAATCATTACTTCAATAACCTGGCCTATATGGCGTTGATACCGGCGCCTTTGAATTTCGCGCTGCTTCTCCTGTAAGACGGTCAGACGCCTCGTCTTTTCCTCATCCGGGACAACATCGTCCAGCTTCAGTGAGGGAGTGTTCGGACGCGGCGAATACTTGAAGCTGAAGATGCCGTCATATTCCACTTCGTCGAGCAGCGAAAGGGTTTGCTCGAAATCAGCCTCGGTTTCGCCGGGGAATCCGACGATGATGTCACTGGTGATGCTGATCTCCCGTGTTGGCCGCCTTCATCCAGGCAATCCGCTCCAAGTACTGCTCGCGGGTGTAGAGACGCTGCATGGCGTCGAGCACGCGAGTTGAGCCGCTCTGCACTGGCAGATGGACGTGATCGCACAAAGTAGGATGCGAATCGATGGCTTCCACGATGTCCCGGCCAAAGTCTCGCGGATGCGAGGTAGTAAAACGGACCCGCCTGATCCCGGGAACTTCGCCGACTGCCGCCAGTAGTTCAGCGAAAGTCTTCTTCCCTGACGGATCTTTGTACGAGTTCACGTTCTGGCCCAGCAACTGGATCTCGGTGTAACCCAGATCGGCCATCTGGAGGGCTTCCGCGAGCACCGACTCCGAAGTCCGGCTCCGCTCTTTACCGCGGGTGAAGGGCACCACGCAATAAGCGCAGAACTTATCGCAGCCCTCGATGATCGTGATGTAGCCCCGGTGCGGATTGGTGCGAGCGGTGAATTCCGTCTCGAAGCACTCATCAGTCTCGCGATCGTCGAGTCCGGTGACGCGCTCTTCCCTGCCTCGACCTGCACCAGCATTTGCGGCAGGTTCCGATACGACGCTGATCCGCACACCAGCGAAACGAATGGCGCGCGCTCGAAAATCTTCTCACCCTCTTGCTGCGCCACGCAGCCGAGAACGCCAAAACGCTTGCCCTGAGACTGGAGTTTTTTGTAATCGGCGAGACGATGGAAAACTTTCTGCTCAGCTTTGTCCCGGATGGAACAGGTGTTGTAGAGGATCAGCCCCGCCTCTTCGACCGTCTGAACCTGACGGTAACCCTGCGAGACCAGCGTGCCGACGACCTTTTCCGAGTCATGGGCGTTCATCTGGCAGCCGAAAGTCTCGAGGTAGAACGTCTTCGGAGGGTCGGCCGGCATACCTAGAGCCAGTATAGCGCGATGAGTGCCCGAATGTAGATGTAGGCGCGGGCGTCTCGCCCGTGCGTAAGGGATGTGGCGCGGGCGCCCTCGCCCGCGAAGCCTTGAGGAAGTCATCGGACGGCGTTTCCAGCGGCGCCGTTTGGCGAGGCATCGCAAGGGCGAGGGTACGCCACATCTCCTGTACTCCGGCGGGCAAGAAATCCAGATTTCTCCCCACTAGACGCGGGTTCGGAATGAGAAGGAGAACGGCTGGTAGGAGTCGCTCACCAACGAGCGACTCCCTGCTGCCGACGACAGTTCACCTACGCCGCCGATTCCGGCTTGCGCGTGTCGATGGTCTCACCATTTTCCACGAAGGCTTGCAGCCAGCCCAGGACTTTCGTCCAACCTTGGCTGTGGCCCTTTGCTGCCTCCGGGTATCCAGCGAATCCGGAATGGTGAATCTTGACCAGGGTGCCCGTGCCGACCTTCTGAGGCCCGCGATGCTGTAATCCATGAACGTCGCGCGGCTCCAATTCCCAACGCAAAACCGTCTTCAGCCGGCCCGCGAAGCTGGGGATCCAAGTGCAGACCAGCCGGCGCGGGGGATCGATTTCCAAGTATTCGCCATCCACCACGAATGACGTACCATCAGCACCGACACCGACGCTCGACCATTTGCCGCCGGGACGAAGATCGGCTTTGCATTCAGTAACTCGATACATGGTTGACTGACCCCACCACTGTGGCATCTGGTGGGGATCGGTAATCGCCTGGAACACGCGTTCCGGCGGAGCGGCAATGAAAATCTCACCCGTTATGACATCCTGATCGGGAGTAACTTCGATGGTAGCCATGTGATCTCCTTTGATTTATTTCTCGACAAATTTTTTGAGCATCTCGACCACGCCGGCCCATCCGCCGCTGTAGTCCTTGCGGGCCACATCTTCCTGCGCCAGGCCGCTATGCGTGACTTTAACTTTGGTGCCGCTGCCGCTGGGTGTGAGTTCCCAGCGGACTATGGTGCGTCGCGTCTTGTCGCGGTGCCAGTTGGCGATCCAGGTATACACCAGCAAGCGCGGAGGGTCGAATTCAAGGATTTCACCAATGGCTTCAAATACGTTCACTCCATTGATAGTCATGTTGGTATTGGGCTTGTTCTTGAAATGCCAGCGGCCACCGCGACGCGGATCCATCTGCCAAAAGTCAAGCGAGCAGTTCCCACTAGACCACCACCGCGCCAATTGATCGGCTTGGGTGAGTGCCTGAAACACGCGCTCGGGCGACGCGGCGATTTGGATTTCGCTGATGATCGCATCCTGATTCGGAGTGATGACAGCCTGTGCCATAAAATTTCTCCTTGCTATTTCTCAAAAAAGTTCTTGAGCGCCTGCAACAGTCCCGGCCAACCCTCGCTGTAACCTTTGCGGGCATCCGGCAGCTGAGCCAGACCGCTGTGCGTTACTTTGACTTTGGTGCCAGCAGGAATTGGCGTCAAATCCCACCGCACAACTGTTTTGTGCAAAGGTTGCGCGTGCCAGTTGGCGAACCAGCTGTAAACCAATAATCGGGGAGGATCGATCTGCAAAATCTCTCCGTGGTGGTCGAACTCACCTCCAACTCCGTCTTTGCCGCTGCGTTCTTTCGATACGAAACGCCACTTCCCTCCTGGCCGCGCATCCATCTCCCACGATTTAATCTCGAACGCATCGTTCGTGCCCCACCGAAGCGCTTGTTCGCGGTCGATCAAAGCCTGGAACACGCGCTCCGGCGGGGCAGCGATCTCGATTTCACTTATGACCGCATCTTCAGTGGTGATTACAGCTGGATTCGGCATGCTAATCTCCAGATCCGCTGATCAGTTCTTTCTTTGCAAGTCGAAAAGCTCGTGGTGTTTCTGGCCATCCTTAGCTGAGAACTCCCAGTCCTCGGTGTGATGGTTGGCGTCAATCATGGTCAGGACGACGCGCTCCATGTGGCCGGGCTGCGTGGGGGAGAGATTGGTTGCGTCAAGGAAGTCGAACGTGACGGTCTTTCCGTCTGGCGACAGAGTTCCGGTCATGCGCGGCTGGTTCCCTGCTCCACAATAATGGGTCATGAGCAGGCGGCTACCGTCCATGTGGAACATCGTAATCATGTCTTCCCCTTGGCCGTGGATCTCGCTCATCAGCGTGGACCCGCCGGACATGGCGCGATACGAAACCTCGATGGGCTGACCTTCCGACCCCTTGCCGCTCCACGAGCCGGCCAATGCTTTCAAGTTGTCAAAGGATTTTTGTGAATCGGATGCGGCGAAGGCCGCGACCGCTGTGAGAACCATAAAGGTGAATACGGCTAAGCGTAACGATTTCATTTTCCCTCCTCCTGAAAGGTTTATTTAGGTTTCGCCCGCTGGGCATTTTCTTTGGCATACTCGGCCTCGACGAACGTCTTCAAGCTGGCCAGATTCGCCTGCCAGAAGACGCGGTACTGCTCCAGCCACTTATCGACTGCCTTTAGCGGCTCTGGATTTAGCTGGTAAACGCGGAAACGGCCTTCCCTACGCTCCTGCACCAGATGAGCGCGTCGCAGCAGCCGGAGATGCTTAGAAATGGCTGGCCGCGAGACCGGGAAGGCCTGAGCGATCTGTCCCGCCGGCTGGCTTCCCCCGCGCAGCAGGTCGAGGACGGCGCGACGGGTAGGATCGGAGAGCGCGTGAAAGGCCGCTTCCGCCGAATATGTAACCGAACGGTGACGCATAATGCGTAACTATAAGGTTACATAACTGTGATGTCAAGGAAAATTTTTGTCGTGTCGTTAGCACATGATATGTCCGGTTGAGATAGCAAGTGATGTGTCCGCTTTGCAGGCGGCGAGGGTAGGAGAGCATGGAAGGTATGTTCTCTTACACGCAGGCCGCGATGGAGCGGACCATGAAGGTACAAGAAGTGATTTTGCGGGCGCTAGCGAAGAAGATCACGTGGTGGCAGGCGGCCGAGATCATCGGGATCAGCGACCGGCAAATGAGGCGCTGGCATGAAGGGTATGAAGAGTTCGGGTTCCGAGGTTTGTTTGACCGGCGGCGGGGGAAACCGTCGCCCAAGAAAGTGCCGTTGGCGGTGGTGGAGAAAGTCCTGGGGCTGTACCGGGAAAAGTATTTCGATCTGAACGTGCGGCACTTTCACGAGAAGTTGCAGGAAGAGCACCAGGTCGAGATCAGCTACAGCTGGGTGAAGGGGTTGCTGCAAGGGGCGGGGATGGTGGCCAAGGGGCGCAAACGTGGGGTGCATCGCCAGCAGCGCCCGCGGCGTCCGCTGCCCGGAATGCTGCTGCACATCGACGGCAGCGAGCATCGCTGGTTTCAAGACGAGCGCTGGTACGACTTGCTGGTGATTATGGACGATGCCAACAGCGAGATTTATTACGCGCAATTGGTGGAAGAGGAAGCGACGGTTCCGGTGCTGACGGGGCTGAAAGAAGTGGTCGAATGCCGGGGCGTGTTTTGCGCTTTGTACAGCGATCGCGCCCGTCATTTCTGGCTGACGGCCAAGGCCGGAGAGGCAGTGGACCACGACCGTCTCACGCAGGTGGGGCGTGCGCTGCGCGAGTTGGGGGTGCGCATGATTCCGGCGTACTCGCCACAAGCGCGCGGCCGCAGCGAACGCAGCTTCGGCACCTGGCAAGGCCGGCTGCCGCAGGAACTGCGCTTGCGTGGGATCCGGACGGTGGTGGCGGCGAATGCCTTTCTGCGCGAGCAATACATCGGGGAGTTCAATCGTCGCTTCCAAGTCGAAGCGGCGCAACCGGGCAGTGCGTTTGTGCCCTATCGGGGCAAAGACCTGGAGCGCATCTTTTCGCTGCAATTCGAGCGCACGGTGAATCGGGACAACACGGTCAGCTTTCAGAACCTGACTTTGCAGATCGAGCCCGTGCGCTGGCGGGGAACGCTGGCGGGCTGCACGGTGATCGCGCACCAACACCTCGACGGAAGCTTGAGCCTCAGCTATGGGCCGCACTGTCTCGGTCGCTACGACGACCGCGGCGGTCCGATTCTCAACCGGAAACTGGCGGCGGGCAAGGCCGTGGAAAAGACGCGCCGTGGAAAAGTCCAAAAACCGACTTTCCCGCCGCGCTTGGAAATCCCGAAAAGTGCGCGGGATTCCCACTTTCCCACCGCCTCGGCGGCGGCTACGGGAGATTAACAAAAGCGGACATTTCACTTGCTACAACAACCGGACATTTTAACTTGCTAAGAACATGGAAGCCGCGGAGCTGTGTCGTTAGCACATGATATGTCCGGTTGAGATAGCAAGTGATGTGTCCGCTTTGCAGGCGGCGAGGGTAGGAGAGCATGGAAGGTATGTTCTCTTACACGCAGGCCGCGATGGAGCGGACCATGAAGGTACAAGAAGTGATTTTGCGGGCGCTAGCGAAGAAGATCACGTGGTGGCAGGCGGCCGAGATCATCGGGATCAGCGACCGGCAAATGAGGCGTGGCATGAAGGGTATGAAGAGTTCGGGTTCCGAGGTTTGTTTGACCGGCGGCGGGGGAAACCGTCGCCCAAGAAAGTGCCGTTGGCGGTGGTGGAGAAAGTCCTGGGGCTGTACCGGGAAAAGTATTTCGATCTGAACGTGCGGCACTTTCCCGAGAAGTTGCAGGAAGAGCACCAGGTCGAGATCAGCTACAGCTGGGTGAAGGGGTTGCTGCAAGGGGCGGGGATGGTGGCCAAGGGGCGCAAACGTGGGGTGCATCGCCAGCAGCGCCCGCGGCGTCCGCTGCCCGGAATGCTGCTGCACATCGACGGCAGCGAGCATCGCTGGTTTCAAGACGAGCGCTGGTACGACTTGCTGGTGATTATGGACGATGCCAACAGCGAGATTTATTACGCGCAATTGGTGGAAGAGGAAGCGACGGTTCCGGTGCTGACGGGGCTGAAAGAAGTGGTCGAATGCCGGGGCGTGTTTTGCGCTTTGTACAGCGATCGCGCCCGTCATTTCTGGCTGACGGCCAAGGCCGGAGAGGCAGTGGAGCACGACCGTCTCACGCAGGTGGGGCGTGCGCTGCGCGAGTTGGGGGTGCGCATGATTCCGGCGTACTCGCCACAAGCGCGCGGCCGCAGCGAACGCAGCTTCGGCACCTGGCAAGGCCGGCTGCCGCAGGAACTGCGCTTGCGTGGGATCCGGACGGTGGTGGCGGCGAATGCCTTTCTGCGCGAGCAATACATCGGGGAGTTCAATCGTCGCTTCCAAGTCGAAGCGGCGCAACCGGGCAGTGCGTTTGTGCCCTATCGGGGCAAAAGACCTGGAGGGGTATCGCGCCAGGCACCCGCATTGCCATCACTCAGGACGGGTTAAGAATTGTTCTGGAACCCGTGTCAGAAGAGCTCGTCGATAAAACGCGCGGGCTTTTCTCCAGCAACTCTTCGCTCTCCGAAGAACTCAAGCAGCAACGCCATCGAAAAGACAGATGGTAACCTTCGTTCTCGATTCGAGCGCCATTCTGCGCTACCTCGATAATGATGCGGGTGCTGCACGCGTTTCCGAAATTATCAAGTCGCATCTGGCGGGAACATGCGAAGCGACGATCTCAGCGCTTCATTGGGGCGAGATCGCAGGTGTTACTTGCAAAATTCATGGTGTGCAAGCCATGGATTTCGTGCTTTCGCGCCTGGGCGTGTTTGGTTTTCAAATTGTGCCGGCGGATGGGGAGAGAGCCGTCCGTGCATCGTTAGTCAAGGTCAAGAGAGATATTCCCTATGTGGATGCCTTTGGGATAGAGCTGGCGGCGGAGTCGCAAGAGCGTGTTTTCGTAACCGCGGATTTTGACTTTAAACCGGCCAGTCGCGATGTAAAGATTGAATTTCTGTCAGCAAAATGAGGCGGCGAGACCCCTCGACTCCGCTCAGGGCAGGCTATGGGGCACCCGACAGGACCTGCACGCCGATGCTAAAGTGCAGCGGCTTGAGCTTTGGCAGGAACAGGCCGATTGCGTTCGAGTCTCCTGCCACTGGAGGACCACGTCCGCGAGCAGTATGGCAAAGGCGAGGCAAACCCACACAACGGTTTCCGTGGTGGCGTGAAGAGTTTCCCAGCCAGTCACACCCAGGATCACGCGTACCTCAAGGAAGACTAAAGCAATAGCAAAGCTGCGGGTCATCCACTGACGATGCTGCTGTACCTTTCCATTGAGAATGAAGGCTAAGGCGATGCCGGTTGTGAGCATCCACAAAGTCGCGTCCACCCCGGCGGCAACACTAAAAGAGCGCGGCTCCCCCGTTCGTTCCTGGAAATGCTGTATGTAGAAGCCCAGTGGACCGGCAATGAAGACACCGGCGATATAAAAACGTCCGACGACTCGATGCAGCTTGGCGAAGCGCTGACGCAGGCGATCCGAGAACTGCATCGGCCCGAGGAAAAGCGCACAGGCGCCCGCCAGACCGTGCGGCAGCACCACCATTTGAAGGGCTGGTAGTGATGCCACACTGGATCCTTGGCATCGATGAGGAAGTGCTCGTTGTGACGGAGCACATAGGCGATCATCAGCGCGATGAACCCAAACAGAAGATACTTCGAGCGCCGCGCTGAGAGGCGTCGAAACGAGATTGACCCAGTAGACATAGGAATTTCCCTCGAAATTTCGTGCAGAACTATAACCGAGGAAGTGCGTCCTAGACTAGAAAATAAGCAGCGTTGCTGCGAGTGAGCCTGATATCCCCAGCGCGTGCCCTGAGGGAAGTCGAAGGGTCTGGCCACGTTTGCGAGACCTGGGAGTATCTGGACCCCCACATAAGGGGGTTCAACGCCGCGCGTTAGATATTCGACTTTGAACGTTTGCCGTTGCTGACTAGGTTCAGGAACGCCTGGTGCACGCGGGTGTCGTCGGAGAGTTCGGGATGGAAGGTGGCCGCCATCGCTGTTCCCTGCCGGACGGCAACGGATCGCTGCCTTCGGTGGCGATCACTTCGACGCCTGGACCGACGTGCTCGATTTTGGGCGCGCGGATGAAAACCATTTCGATCGGGATTCACTCGCCTGATTTCCCGCAAGAATTTGCCCTGACGGATGGAGCTGTCGATCTGGCGTCCGTAGGCGTTCCGGCGGATGCGGATGTCGAGCGCGCCGAGTCCGGTCTGCCGCGGATTCTCTACTTCGGTCGGCGAGCAGAATCGCGCCGGCGCAGGTGCCGAAAGTGGGCTTGAGCGCACGAACTGCTTGAGCTTTTCGAACCCCTTGTCACCGAGCAGTTTGAGGAAGGTCCCGGACTCACCTCCGGGATGACCAGGCCGTCGATCTCGTCGAGTTGCTCGGGCTTTTTGACGAGCACGACTTTTGCGCCCAGTTCTTCGAGCCGGCGGCGGTGGGCGTCGAAATCGCCCTGCAGGGCTAACACTCCGATGATCATGGCGTCGTGGCCAGAATGGGCCGATTTGATTTTACTGGGATGGGCTGCGCCTTGGGAATTTGACGCGAGAAGCCTCTTCCTAGGTGTCGCAAAGTGCGAGACCGGGGCATCTCGTCACTCACAACGACTTCGCCACAGGTCAAACCACGAAACCGTTTACGGTGCGACTTCGTCCCAGATCCGACGTCCGTGGGTTTCGCGCAGCAGCAAGCTCCCCACTATGAACGTCACACCGGCAACGATCATCGGATAATAGAGGCCGGCCAGAATGTTACCGGTGGCGGCACAGGACGAGAGACCGAGAAGCGGGGAGCAGTCCGCCGAACACGCCGTTGCCGATGTGGTAAGGCAATGACAGCGAAGTGTAACGCACTCTCGCCGGAAAGGCTTCGATGAGGTATGCGGCGATCGGGCCGTAGACCAGGCAAACGTAAATCACCTGGATGAACACCAGTGCCACTAGCGAGACGAGATTGGGACTTGTAGTCTTTCGCCGGGACGAGAGTTCCGGAGGCGTCGGTAGTCAACGGCGTAAGGCTGATGGCGCCGGTGATCTTATTACGCGCCGATTTGACAGTTATCACATTATTGCCCGCCGCCCGCTCCATGGCTTGGTAAATAGGAATGTAAGTAAGAACGGCGAGCAGACAGCCGGCCATCATCAACTTTTTGCGGCCAATGCGGTCAGAAAGCGCGCCCACCACGGTGAAGAACGGCATGCCCAACAACAGCGCCAGCGCCACCACGATATTGGCCGTACGGGAGTTGATTTTCAGGATGGTCTGCATATAGAAGAGCGCATAGTAACCGCCCGGTGGCACATCATCCCAGCCCGGCTGTCGCTCCCGATACTTAAACGAGAACTGCTTTGAATATTCCCCATTTGGTAAAGGCGTCCTTCAGGGGTTGGGTCGAGACCCGGCCGGAGTTCTTGAGCTGGACAAAGATGGGAGACTCCTTCATCTTCAGGCGGATATAGAGCGAGATTCCCACCAGAATGATCGAAATCAGAAAAGGAATCCTCCAGCCGTAAGCCTGGAATTGCGCCGTGGTCATCGACGACTGCGTTATCAGAATCACGATCAGGGACACGAACAGGCCAAGGGTCGCGGTGATCTGAATGAAGCTGGTATAAAAGCCGCGTTTGCTGTCGGGGACATGCTCGCCCACATAGACCGCTGCGCCGCCGTATTCCCCGCCCAAGGCCAGCCCTTGCAGCACACGGATGGCGATGAGCATGACGGGTGAAAACCAACCGGCGCTAGCGTAGGAAGGCAAGAGACCGATGGCGAAGGTGGAAAAGCCCATGATGGAAAGCGTGACCAGGAAAGCGTACTTGCGGCCGACCAGGTCGCCGATGCGGCCGAAGAAAAGCGCACCAAACGGCCGGACTAGAAATCCCACAGCGAACGTGGCGAGGTAGGCAATCAGCGCGAAGGTGTCGTTCCCGACAGGATAGAATTTCAGAGCCAGAACCGACGCCAGACTGCCGAAGATGTAGAAGTCGTACCATTCGATCATCGTGCCCACTGCCGAAGCCAGGATCACCCGCCAAATGCTGTATCCCCGGTCACTGCCACTGTTGGCTAGTGCGATTGCCTTCTCAGACAATAGCACTTCCTCCATCGCCAGCAAGGCGGTTCAGACGTCGATTGCAGTTGCTTCCGTCTGCTCGGTGTTTTAGGCCTTTTCGTGCGTTGACCCGGCCAAAGTGCATTGGGGGCTCGCAGCTGCTCGGGCAGGTCGGGAATGTTTATCACAGGACAACTGCTTCGGCAAGTGAGCAAAGGCAAGATTCCTCGACGTCGCTCAGGAAGACAGGAGGGGCGTAGAGGATCCCGGCTGTCCCAGGTCTCGCAAAGCCGGCGAGAGGGGACGCACCGGGCAGTCCGGTGCAAATTCGGATATGGAAATCCTGATGATGGTTCGGCAGGGTGCCCCATGTCATGGGAGTGACGGACTTCTCAATCAAATTTGTCGATCAGCAAGGAGAGGTTGCCTTCCCAGGTCTCGCAAAGCCGGCGAGACCTGAGGCACCCGGCTGAATGCCGAGAAAAATCACGATGCGGCAGCATTCGAACAAATAGTGGCGGATGACTAGATCGCCATCAACCCTGATGGCAAGACCCAGACCAAGGCCGAGAGAGCCGCTGAGATCAAGGCCGCCCACACAACCTCCGCTACGCGACATGAAAGTGCGCGTCTTCGGCGACACTGCCGCGGTCACCGGCACCGACGATGAAACCACGACGGAAGACGGCAAGAAATCCAGCGGCCGTTACGTTTGGACTGATGTTTTTGTGAGGCGCAATTGCACGTGGCTGGCCGTGGCCTCGCAGACTGCGCAGATCAAGTAGCTCGCTTTCGCCTCGCAGGCAGTCCGCTACGAATTGAGGATATGGAAATCCTGATGATGGTGCGCTGAAATCTTGTTACTCTGCTGGCCGCAAGCGCAGGAGTCGTCCGTCGTCGTTGCCGATGTAGATGAATCCGTCGCTCCCTTGGGCCACGAGACGGACGCGTCCCACCTGGCCGCACATCAACCGCTCCTCGACCACACGTGGCCATCTTTAACAACTAACCGATTGAGATGGTGTTGGCGCATGGAGCCGATGAAGAAGCTACCGCGCCAGGCGCGAACTGAGCCCCGGTGTAGACGATCATGCCGCTGGGGGCGATGGCGGGGGTCCAGACCCAAACGGGCTGCTCCATGCCTTCATGCGCGGTGATGCCCATGCCGATGGGCCCGCCGGAATACTGCCAGCCGTACGAGATGACCGGCCAGCCGTAGTTTGCGCCGCGATGAATGAGGTTGAGTTCGTCGCCGCCGAGCGGACTGTGCTCGTGCCCATAGCTCTCCAGTATCGGGATGCACAACCAGGCCCTGGATTGCGATGTCCGTAGCCCCAGATCTTCGGTTTCGCGTCTTTGGTGCTGACGAAGGATTGTCGGCGGATGCTGCCATCGTCGCGCAAGCGAAGGATCTTGCCGGCGTCATTATTGAGTTCTTGGGCGCGGTCCTGGTGATGGCGCTCGCCAACGGTAAGAAAAAGATAGCCGTCGAGGAAAACCATGCGTCCGCCGTAGTGGAAGCGATCTTCAGAGTATGCATCAGCGGTGAAGATGCGCTGGCGTACCACCAATTTATTGTCGCGCAGGGCGAACGCGGTCGACCACTGGTCGCGTGGCGCTGGTGGGGGCCGGCGGAATAGCTGAGATAGATCCAGCCATTCTTCGAGTATTCGGGGTGCAGGGCAATGTCGTGGAACCCTGCATCTTCGCCGGTGAGGGCGGCCGGACGGTTGGCGTCGTGGACGCCAGTTTCGGTGCCGATCAGGGCTTCTGGTGCTCCCGTCGAGCGGAGTGAGGAGTGCCAGATTTAACGTCGAGCAAGTCGACCCCCTTCTGGCGCTCGACCAGGAGGGCTCTGCCGTCAGGCAAAAACACGAGGGCCGACGGCTGCTTCAAATCGGTGGCGATGACCTTCGGTGCGGAACCGCAGAAGCTGGCTCTCAAAAACCTTCTGTGCCGCCGCGCTATGCGCCAATAGGGAGACAATACAAATCCAAATCCCAGACCTGAGTCTTTGAATTTTCATGTTCCCGCCTGTGTCTCGAAGACTGAAACATTTATGCCGGGTTATGTCCGGTAACGATTCCTTAGACAGCCGGGGAGAGACAATGGTTAGCGGGTTAGTTCGGGAAAGGGGTGTTAGGTTATCGGTTCGAGCCACCTCTTACCCCCTTGACAAATTCACGATGGCGGCTCCGGCGCACCGGAGCCATCAGGAAATACCTCAGCCCAGCCGAGTTGCACTCAACCTCTGCTCTGCAGCCTACCGTGGGCCTCATCCAGTGCCCTACTGCGAGGCCTTTCATCGCGCCTGCCAGGTCTTCGCTAACTTCAAGTAGTACTTAGGTGTTTTGTAGTGGGTGGCGGCTTGGACGATGGCTCGGGCGCGCTTCGCGGCTTCTTCGGGATCGGCGAAGGCGGCGGAATTTTTCATGAAGATGCCGCTGCCTACGAAGACGGCTTCGGCTCCTAGCTGCATGACCACAGGCTGGCATCGGCGGGGGTGGCGATGCCTCCGGCGGAGAAGTTGGGGACGGGGAGCTTGCCTTCTTTGGCTACCAGCCTGATCAGTTCGTAGGGGGCCTGGTGCTCTTTGGCTTTGGCGTAGAGTTCTTCTTCGCCGAGCACCGTCAGGATTTTCATCTCCTGAACGATCTGGCGGATGTGCTTGACGGCGTGGACTACGTCTCCGGTGCCGGCTTCACCCTGGTGCGGATCATGGCGGCGCCTTCGGCGATGCGGCGCAGGGCTTCGCCGAGATTGCGCGCGCCGCAGACGAACGGGACGGTGAAGGCGTGCTTGTCAACGTGGTGGGCTTCGTCGGGCGGGCGAGGACTTCGGATTCGTCGATGTAGTCGATGCCGAGTTCCTGGAGAATTTGCGCTTCGGCGAAGCCCCCGCGAATGCCGGGAATCCGCCATGACCGGACAGGTCGACCGCGGCCATGATCTCGCGAATTTTTTTGGGCGAGGCCATGCGGGCTACGCCGCCTTCGGCGCGGATTTGCGCGGGCACGCGCTCCAGCGCCATGACGGCTACGGCGCCGGCTTTTTCGGCGATGGTGGCCTGCTCGGCGTTGGTCACATCCATGATCACACCGCCTTTTAGCATTTCGGCCAGGCCGGTCTTGAGGCGGAGACTGGTGGGGCTTCCATTGTTTTGGGACATGGTTGAACTCTTTTCCGGTCGCGAAGAATAGGCGACTCAGGGGCGCTTTGAACTTATGCTTTATTTTACAACGCGGGGCTCGTTTTGCAGCCGAAGAGGGGATGTGGCATAAGCTGCCGACTCTGCGAGTCGGCTGGACGGCCGAGGGCGGCCGTCCCCACATGGTTCATTCCGATCCTTGCGATCCGCGGCTGCGCTTCTTATCTCTCGACGAACTTGGCGAACATGCGCTTGGGATCGATGGCGATGAACAGACCGCGGCTGCGAGCCAGGACCTCGCCTTTGGCGTTTACGATTGCGGCCATGTTGACATGTCGCCGTCCACGGACGCTGACCTCCCGCGAATCAACGCGCAGCGGCTTATTCAGCGGGACGGGCTTCAGGTATTCCACTGTGATTCGGGAGGTCAGCGCAATCACCTGACGCAGTTTGTTCACTTTGCCCATGGCCTCATCGAGGATTGTCGCGATGACCCCGCCGTGGCAGTGTCCGGGCGGGCCGGTGTAGCGCTTGCCCAACCGGAAACGGCAAGCGAAGCAGCCCCGCGCTTCGTCATAGTCAAACTTAAGGCGCATACCTTCAGCGTTGTCTCGTCCACAGGCGAAACAATAGTTCTTTTGCAGTTGGACGTAGCGGGTATCGTGACCGCGTCCGTGAGGTTTCTTGGGCATAGGTGGAAGATTTTATCCTGCGGCGACGGCGGAACGCCTAGGGGTAGGGATCCTTCGACTGTGCCCGCTCACTCGCGAGCGAGTGAACAGGCTTCGCTCAGGATGACAAGGCTGCCCGATTGCCAGCTTTGTTCTCCGCACAAAATCCTGTATAAACATCGGTTTGCCATTAAGCGAATTCAAACCATCACTACTGGAGTCCGATGTGAAATTACGCCGCCATCTGATCGTACTTCTTGCACTCGCCTTGATCGGTGCGCCGTTCGAGCCCGGCATCTCAAAAGGTTCAGAAGAACAAAGACCTGGAGAAGAAGACCGAGCCGGCGAAACCTGCCGGTCAGGAGGAAAGCAAGGACGAGAAGAAAGAAGAAAACAAAGGCGGCATGACGGCGAGACCTTCAGCGGGCTGAAGCTGCGGCTGCTGGGTCCGGCCGTCACCTCCGGGCGTATCAACGCGCTCGCCGTCGACCCGCATAATCCCTCGCACTTCTATGCGGGCGTGGCCTCGGGCGGAGTGTGGAAAACGGACAACGACGGTACCACCTGGACGCCGGTGTTTGACAAGGAAGCCTCGTACTCAATCGGCGCGGTGGCGCTCGATCCCAAGGACCCGTCCATCGTGTGGGTGGGGACCGGCGAGTCGAACAGCCAGCGCAGCGTGGCTTACGGCGACGGCGTCTATCGCTCGGAGGACGGTGGCAAGAGCTGGACGAATGTCGGGCTGAAGAAGTCGGAGCACATCGGGCGCATTGTCATCAATCCCAAAGATACGAGCACGGTGTACGTCGCGGCGCAAGGCCCGCTATGGGCGCCGGGCGGCGATCGCGGTCTCTACAAGACCACCGACTCCGGCAAAACCTGGAAGAAAGTCCTGGAGATCAGCGAGAACACCGGCGTCACCGACGTGGTGCTCGATCCCGAGAATCCTGACGTCATCTATGCCGCGGCCTACCAGCGCCGCCGCCACGTCTTCACCATGATCGATGGCGGCCCCGAGAGCGCCATCTACAAATCCACCGACGCGGGCGCGAGCTGGAACAAGCTCAAGAGTGGTCTGCCCACCGAGGACATGGGACGCATTGGCCTGGCGGTATCGCCGGTCGACCACAACGTGGTCTATGCGGAAGTGGAGGCCGCCAACGGCGCCGGCGGCATCTTTCGCTCACAGGACCGCGCCGCCACCTGGGAGCGCCGCAATCCCTACGATGCCACTGCCATGTATTACTCGCAGATCATCGCCGATCCGCGCAACGTCGACCGCATCTACGTCATGGGCGTTTTTCTGCGAGTTTCGGACGACGGCGGCAAGACCCTCCGCCTGGGCGAGCATGACAAGCACGTGGACAATCACGTCTTGTGGCCGGATCCCACAAACCGAGATCACTACATCGATGGCTGCGACGGCGGCGTATACGAGACGTGGGACCGCGCCGCCCACTGGCAATTCAAGGCCAACCTGCCCGTGAGCCAGTTCTACGACGTTACCGCGGATAACTCGCAGCCGTTCTATTACGTGTACGGCGGCATGCAGGACAACAACTCATTCGGCGTGCCCTCGCGCACCCGCAACGTCAACGGCATCATGAACTCGGACTGGTTCGTGACATTTGGCGGCGATGGTTTCCGCTCTCGTCGATCCGGAAGATCCGGACACCGTCTATTCCGAACTGCAGTATGGCGCCCTGGTGCGCTTCGACCGGCGCACGGGCGAGCGTACCGGCATCTCGCCCATGGAACCGAAGGGAGCTGAGCCGTCTCGCTGGAATTGGGATTCGCCGCTCATCGTCAGTCCGCACGCGCACACGCGCCTTTACTTCGGCGCCAACCAGCTCTTTCGCAGCGACGACCGCGGCGACACCTGGCGCGCCATCAGCCCCGACCTCACCCGCCAGATCGATCGCAACAAGCTGCCGGTAATGGGCAAAGTCTGGCCGCCGGACGCGGTCTCCAAGAACCAGTCGACTTCGTTCTACGGCAACACGGTGGCGCTCGCCGAATCGCCCAAGGAAGGGCTGATCTATGTCGGCACCGACGACGGCCTGATCCAGGTCACCACGGATGGCGGCGACACTGGACCAAGTTGGAGAAGTTTCCTGGCGTCCCCGACAACACCTATGTCAGCCGGCTTGCAGCGTCCCGCTATGACGCGAATACGGTGTATGCAGCGTTCGACAATCACAAGAACGGCGATTTCAAACCCTACCTGCTGAAGTGCACCGATGCGGGAAAGACCTGGACTTCGATCGCTGCGACCTGCCCGAAAACGGCCCGGTGCTGGCTTTCGCCGAAGACCCGGTCAATCCCAGGCTGCTGTTTGCGGGTACAGAATTTGGGCCGTGTTCACTTCGATGGGGGAAAAATGGATTCAGCTTAAGGGCGGCTTCCCGTGATTGCGGTGCGCGACATGGTCATTCAGGCACGCGAGGACGACCTGGCGGTGGCCCGTTCGGGCGCGGCTTCTATGTTCTCGATGATATCCGGCCCCTCCGCGAGCTCAAGCCGGAGACTGCTCAAGGCGCGAGCCTCTTTCCGGTGAAAAAAACACTGCTATATGTCAAGCGCATCCTCTGGGTGGAGCCGCAAAGCGTCGCAGGATCGTCTCTATACTGCCGAAAATCCGCCGTTTGGCGCAATCTTCACCTATTACTTGAAGGAAAAACTCAAGACCAAGAAAAAACGCCACGATGCGGAAAAAGAGGCGGCGAAGAAAGGTCAAACCCTTCCCTACCCGAGTCATGACATTCTTCGTGCCGAAGCAGAAACCAAAGCCCGAGGTCTATTTGATGGTCTACGATGAATCGGGTGCTCCCATTCGCCGGGTTGTTGCATCGGTTGATGAAGGATTCCATCGCGTGGTCTGGGAATTACGCTTCCCACGCCTTCCGAAACCGAAGCCGAACACGAGGGGGAAGAGTGGCCGCCGGCTACGTCGCAAGGGCCGCTAGTATTGCCGGCAAGTACTCGGCCGCCTGTTCAAGGGGTGGACGGCGCGGTCACGGAATTAGGGGGAGGATCGCAATCGTTCGCGGTCATTGCCGATGGAACTTCCGGCATGACGCCGGCGGATCGCGCGGCGCAGCAGGATTTCAACCGGAAAGTGTCGCATCTCTATCGCGCCGTGTCCGGGGCCGTCAACTCGGCAAATGATGTGCAGAGCCGGTTGAAAGCTATCCGAAAGGCTTTGCAGGACACTCCGTCGGCCCAGCCGCTAGAGGCCCAGGCGGATTCGATTGAACAACGCGACAACGAAATTCTGCGGGCCTTGCGCGGCGATGTCGCGCTGGCGGCGCGCAACGAAAATGTTCCCACCTCCATTAATGACCGGATGAATAACATCATGGATGGCGAGCGCTTCGCGATTACGCGTCCGACACAACCCATCTGGATGCTTATGCCATCGCAGCCGACGAATTCTCCCAGCAACTGGCGAAGCTACGAACCTTGATTCAGGTAGACCTGGCAAAGCTCGAGAAAGATATGGAAGCAGCCGGCGCACCCTGGACGCCCGGCCGAGTTCCTGAATGGCAGGAGGAGAAGTAGGTCGCTTCGAGATTCGCGGCATCGACTCAGGTTCGAAACGCTGACGTCATCCCGATGCCCCGCGCTTTCACCAGCGGGGCGAGGGATCTGGCGTGAAAGTGCGGTGCACCCTGATAAGCTCCTCGCCGAGATCCCTCACCCCGGCTGAACTTCGCCGGAGTTCGGGATAACGTCTCAGATCCCAACTTCTCCAGGGCAGGCTCTCGGCTGAACTACACCGGAGTTCGGGATGACGTTTCGAGATCCCTTAACTTCTCTCAGGGCAGGCTCTCGGCTGAACTGCACCGGAGTTCGGGATGACGTCTCGAGGGAGATCCAGCCGATTTACTTAAGATCCTCTACTTGGCAGAATCAGCGGAAATCCGCAACACTTCAACCGTAATGTTGTCCGGTCCTCCGCGTTTCTTCGCGATTTCCACCAGGTCCCGACAGGCATCGCCGGGAGCCGTGTCCTTGACTGTGCGGATGATCTCGCTGTCGGTCAGCAGGCTCCATAGACCGTCGGTGCAAAGGACCAGCACATCGCCCGCCATCAGCTGAATGGGCTGATCCGGGTTGTCGGGCGCAATGACCGCGCCCGCTCCCATGGCTGCCGTAAGGATGTGTCTTTGGGGTGAGATTCCGCCTCCTCTTGACTGATAACACCATTCTCGATCAGCCGACCAACGTAAGAGTGGTCTCGGGTAAGGCGAAATATTCTCGAATCTCGCACCATATATAGGCGACTGTCTCCTACGTGAGCGTAGTAAAGAAGCTTGTCCAGCAATGCGATGGCGGTGCAGGTGGTGCCCATACCGAGCAACTCGGGATGTTCGCGAGCGTGCTCCTGGATGCGGTGGTGGGCTAAATGGAATCCGGTAATCAGTAGGGCTTGGATATCACTGCCCGGAGTATTGGCATACACATCTTCGATGACTTCGACGGCAATACGGCTGGCCTCCTGGCCGCCTTCGTATCCTCCCATGCCGTCGGCCACAACCGCCAGCCTGCCCCGTTGTTTGAACTGCTCCTCGCTGGCGGGCTCCCAGTAAGCGTAGCGGTCTTCATTGTTTTCGCGCTGGCAGCCCACATCACTGAGGCCCGCCAGCTCAACTCCGGGCCGAATCCGCATGACACCTCGCGCGTTTCTGTTCCCCCTCAGGAATGGGGATTATACCGAACCGCGAGGGCGGAGCCATCGCTTTGGTGAGACATATGGGGATATTTGGACAATCAAAAAATTTTGGTGAGCGCGGCAGGATTCGAACTTGAGGCGTTAAGCAGGCGTGAGCGCAGCGAGAGCCTGCTGCCGAAATCCCGAGCGAAGCCGAGGGACCCGGAATTTTGGTGAGCGCGGCAGGATTCGAACCTGCGACCCATGCCTTAAAAGGGCATTGCTCTACCACCTGAGCTACGCGCCCATCCTGGGTGAAGCGACGAGTACCGACGACGAGGCGGGAACCTCCCTCGTCATCATCATGATAGCAGCTTCGGGATTGCCACAGTGCGGTGTGCTGGTCAAGGAAAACGCGCACCGAGCGCGATGGTCAACCGCGAGCATCGGCTATGCAGCCCAAGGTTAAGATGAGTCTGTGCAGAATCTGACGCCGGCGGCAATTGTGGCTTTGGGGATAGAGTTGCTTCCCGCTGTTGGATTCGGATTCGCCGCACAGCGGATTGGGCGAGCCGTGCAGCGCTGGCCGTTTGTACTTCGAGTGGCAGTTCCAGCGGCGCTGGTTTTGCCTTACGTACTGGTCTCATTTTCACAACACATGTTTCAGTGGAAATGGTTCGCGTTGTATGCCGCACTTCCCGCGGCGATCGCATGGCTGCTGGGGCAGGCGGTAACCGCTGATGGGCAGCAGCGTGGTAACTGGCGCGACGCAATCATTCTCCTGGGACTGGGGTTGGCAGTTGATCTACGCTGGTTCGATTCGGCGTGGCCCGTAGGGCTTCGGGCTTTGAATGAACTATTGTTGGTGGATGCGGGATTGTATGGTTTTCTGGCTGTCCGCCAACTAAGCGGGACTGGATTCGATTTTCACCTGCAGTGGAGCGACTGGAAGACAGGTCTGCGGGAGTTGGTCTTTTTTACGCCTCTGGTGTTGGTGCTGGGACTGGCGCTTGGCTTCATTCATCCCCATAGCAACCTGCCAGGGCTGGGCTCGGCGGCTTTGCGGTGGGTGGGATTTTCTTCTTCACTGCCGTGCCGGAAGAACTTTTCTTTCGCGCCTGGGTTCAAAACCTGTTGGAGCGGCGCGTGGGGCGCTGGGCGGCGCTGGTGATTGCGTCGGTCGTATTCGGGTTGTCACACTTCAACAAACGGTCGACACATTTCAATTGGCGCTACGTATTGCTGGCTACAATCGCGGGTATTTTCTATGGACGGGCCTGGCGCGAGCGGCGGAGGGTTCCGGCTTCGGCGATCACGCACACCTGCGTGGATTGGATGTGGGGGCTGTGGTTTTGAGCGGACCGTGTATACGGGCGAGCGGTTGGCGATGAATCGTCGCTTTCCTCCCGTTCGCACATGTACCGGAAGTAACCTATGAGTACCCTCGCATCCGTTGACAAGCCGGATTTCGCATACCATACTCGGTAAAAGTTCCAGCGCTAGGCCGTTTTCCGCGCTCGGACGCAACTTTGTTCCACCGCGTCGATAACTCGTGAGAGCCCCTCCCCACCACTGAGTTGCGACGACGACGTTCCACGGAGGAGTTCATGACATCGAAACAGCCCCAGCATAGGCCAGGTTTGTTCTGCATTCTTGTCGTCGCTGGCTGTGTGCTTGTGGCCTTAGCCATGGCAGCCCTGCGCCTCGGCTATGACCAGAATGTTGCGAAAAAATCGCGAGCTGGAAGCTGGCGGTCTCCGAGCGCGTCTTTGCCTCTGCTGAAAGCAAGCGCTACGAATGCCGTGGTACCGAGCCTGCCAGAGACTTCGCGAGGCGAGATGGCCTTCGAGGAGAACCAGGGCCAGACCGATGCGCGCGTACACTACGTGGCACGCGGTGATGGATACAAACTTTTTCTGACTGCGGACGAGGCCGTGATCTCGCTCGCCCCTGATTCCGTCCTGCGCATGCGGATGGCTGGTGCGAATCCCAATCCGCAGGTTAAGGGCGACGATGTCCTCCCTGGCGTGAGTAACTATTTCATTGGCAGTGATCCGCGGAACTGGCACACGAATGTTCACCAATACGCACGAGTCGATTATCAAGGCGTCTATCCCGGAGTAGATCTGGCCTTCGATGGTGAACAGCGCCAACTGAAATTTAATTTCGTGGTGGCCGCCGGGGCTGATCCGGCGCCGATAGACCTGAGCTTCAGCGGGGCCAAGGGTGTCGCAACCAATGCCTCTGGAGACTTGATTCTGTCTTCGTCTGCAGGCGATCTGTTTTTGCGCCATCCCATTGCTTATCAGGAAGAAAATGGCACGCGCCACTCCGTGGAAGCAAGGTTTGTCATGAAGGATGACAAACAAGTTGGTTTTGCACTCGGAGACTATGACCGCACCCGCGAGTTGGTAATTGTTCCCTCTTTGAGCCGATCGGTTACTCCGGATCTCGCGATTTCATCCAGCGCGACGGCTTTGCGTTCGAATTCAGGCACTCGGGCGTTCTATCTGCTCTGCCTGCCGGTCGTTGGGCTGATGCTCGCGGGAGTGGGGATTGCGCCGCGAAGGCTCAAGTGGCTGGGGCTGCTGATGGCGTGCCTGGTGTTCTCTGGCCTTGTCTTCCTCGCGGCTTGCGGCAGCAGCAGCAAGGGTGGAGGAGGCGGTGGCGGTGGCGGCGGTGGGGCGGTGGCGGCGGCGGGGGCAATAGCGTACTGGTCTACTCCAGCTACCTCGGAGGTACCGGTGAAGACTCAGGCTCAGGCAATTGCAGTTGACGCCAACGGAAATGTATACGTCGCAGGACAATCATCGTCCTCTAGCAACTTTCCCGGATCGCCAACTTTTAATGGTGGTGCGCACGATGCCTTCGTGGTGAAGGTCGACGCGTCTGGCACACGCAGCTATTCGACTTTCATCGGCGGAAGTGGGGACGACGTCGCCTTGGGAATCGCCTCTCGTGGGCGGAAATCGCGGTCATTGTCGGAAATACTCTGGCTGGTACGGTACAAAGTTCCCGACAACGGTGAGTCCGTCGGGCTTCGGGCCTGGGGGCGGCCAGGACTTGTTCGTTGCAGAGCTCGACGCGAACGGTACGCTGACGGGAGGATTCGCAACCGTGATCGGCGGCACGCGAACAGAGTCCGCGAATGGCGTTGCGGTTGACGGCTCGGGAAACATTTACGTCGTCGGGCAGACCGCCTCAACCGACCTTTTTTCCAGTCCGATTCTTACCATCCGGGCGGCTCAAATGACGCTTTCGTATTCCAGCTTGCCTCGGGAGGCGGTTCACTCAATTACGCCACCTACTTGGGCGGCAGCAATCTCGATCTTGCGACCGGAGTGGCTGTCGTTGGCACCAATGCGTACGTAAGTGGCATAACTGATTCACCACTGATCTCAGGCGCCAGTAACAGCCTACTGGGTACCGAGGATGGGTTTGTGGCCAAGTTCGATTCCACCGGCCATCAGGTTTATTTCACCTACGTGGGTGGTTCGGCTGGCTCGCCTGCCACCCCGCTCGACGCCGACGCCATCGCCATTGACAGCACGGGGGTCGCCTACATCACTGGGAAGACGACCGCCAGCGATCTCCCTAGTCCTCAAAATTCGTTGCATGGCGTGCAGGACGCCTTCGTTACGAAAATCAACACGGATGGCACGATAGCTTCTCAACCTACCTGGGAGGCGCGACTCCAGGGCCTAGTGGCGGCGATGAGGACGAGGGTTTGGGGATCGCTGTGAATTCGAACAATATCTTTGTTACGGGCATAACCTCAACGAAAGACTTCCCGGTCGTAAACGCGCTCGCGGGCTCCGGCTCCTTGAGGGGTGGAACTGACGCGTTTGTGACAGAGTTTGCCGCTTCCGGCGCCACACCCCTTTTCTCCACGTTTTTCGGAGGGGGCGCGCGTGAGGATAATCCGCTACCAGTCGGGCCACTCCTGGCCGGAGCGATTGCGGTGGATTCTAACGGAAACGTTTACATCACAGGCAACACGAACTCGACAAACAATTTTCCCTTGCAAAATCCTTTTCAGGGCAGTATCGCGGGCGGGCCCCTCTCCCTCTTCCCCACTGCGGTATCGCTCCGAATACATATCCCTGTCCGGACGCCTTTGTGGCCAAAATCACGCCGTGAGGCCTGCTAATCTGTCTTAAGGCAGAGCCTCATGTGTTTTGATCGTCATATTGCCTACTTTCTCGCCGCTTTGGCGTTGATCGTCGCGATGACATCCCCAGATTGGGCGGCTCCTCGAAAAGACAAAGCCCCAGTACCCACGCTACGCTGGGCAGAAGGCAATCCGGGATGCACTTTCGTTCGGGGTGACGATGGCAGATACCGCTATGGTTTGTGGGCCGATGATCTGGGAATCACGCTGATAGTCGATTCCCAGGAACTACAGAGAACCAGGCACCGGCTGGATCCGTTCATTGGGCTGGTATTGAGCTTCCGCTACCGAGGCACGGGACAGCAGGAGATTGGGGCCGATCATATTAGCCTCGAATTCGCGACCCACTCTCACGTTGTGCATGGGGCACTCGATCCGGAGGCATTCTCTACTGAGTACCAGAACAATGTCGACGCTTTTGCCGAGGACAATGAGCGCGAGATCCTCAAGCATCCCGAGAAAAAAGACGAGAAGGAGGCGATCGTGCGGGCGTATGAGAAGGAGTTGGTCCAGGTGCAGGAGTTCCTGACCACGCGTGGTCTGCATAGCGCCAAACTCGACTCCAGCAGTCCGGAAATCAGCGGGTGGATTTTCTTTCGCGCCAAAGACAAATGGATTGGAGGATGGAAAAAGAAGGAAGAATTCGTGCTGCGAATACCCTTAGGCAACCGTGTAGTCGAGTTTCCTTTCACGCTGCCACCCAGCGGCGGCGACCTCATTCTACGCAAGCGGACGGACTGAGCGGAGGTGTACGCGCGGCGCTGCAGATGCTTTTCTTACACTGCCATGCGACGGTCGTCGGCCTCTTTCTGGGCAACATACCGCAGCAGGATGTCGCGCAACGAGACCAGGCCTTTGAGTTCTTTGCCATCCACAATCGGGACGTGCCGGAAGCCGAATTCCCGCATTAGAAACATGCAGTTTTCTACGGTCTCCTGCACATTCACTGCTTTGGGATTCGCCGTCATCACCTCGGAAATCTTGGTAGTCCCCGGCATGCGCCCGACGGCGACCACACGGTTCATGATGTCCCGCTCCGAGAAAATACCTGCCAGTTGGCCATTGCGCAGCACAGGCAAAGCGCCAATGTTGTGCTCCATCATGAAGCGCGCGCCTTCCAGTACCGTGCTATCGGCATCGATGGAATAAACCCGGCGGTCCTTCACCAAGTCGTAGATTAGCGCCATAAGGGACTCCTTTGGCTGGAGTTCAAGCCGTCCCGCTCATTCCGGGTAAGCTCGATACTCTACCATTTATCCCCACCGATTTCGATCCAGCAACAACCGTAGAGCCAGCCTGGGTGGGTTGAGTTACCTGGCTGGCGCCAGGTAGCCCTTTTTGTAGTAGGCCTGCACTCTGTCAGAGTCCTTCGGAGGGGTCACCTGAACCTTGATTTTGCGCCATTTTCCATCTCGCCCGGGATGGCGCGGCTTGTACCCCAACACGTATTGACTACGCATTTCCCGGCTGAGACTAGCCGCGATTTCCGGAAGTTTTTCAAAGTTGTCCACCGAGACGGTGCGTCCGCTGGTCACATCCGTGATCTCGCGCAGCCAGCGCTTTCCCATAAATTCTTCGAAGCTTCTGAAGAGCATGCTATCGAACACGCCGATGGCGTAGATCCCCACATCTGCCTCCTGGGCCAGACTTTTTACTTCTTTTAGCCCGTAGCGGCTGTGATTGTCCCCGCCATCAGAGATGATCAGGAGAACCCGTCGCGGGTAGCGGGCAGAACGCAGTTTCGCCATGCCCAGATAAACCGCGTCGAACAGGGCAGTGTGGCCGTCGGGGACCTCCGCTGCCAGTCCTTGCTGGATTTCGTCGATTGACTGCGTGGCGGTAGCGCGCACCGTAGGGCGATCGGCGAAGGTGACGACAAAATACTCGTCCTGGGAATTAGCGTTGCCAAAGAATGTGTCGACGGCGGCCCGCTCGGTCACGAACTTGTTGCCTATGCTCTTGCTTAGATCGAGAACTAAGCCTACGGAGATGGGAGCGTCCTCCACCCCGAAGTAACGGATTTGCTGCTCCTGGTCGTTTTCGTAAATCCGGAAACTCGGCTGTTCAAGACCCAGCACCATTCGATTCCTCGAGTCCGTGACCGTGACCGGCACGAGCACAAGGTCGACATCCACCCGGAGAGGTTTCATGTGGCGGAGGGCAGGATCACGTTCCAGGGGCGGGAGGCCTTCCCTTGGAACCGCTTCAGCTGCGCCGGCGCGGGGTGCTACGTGGACATCATTCGTGGATTGCGGGTGCGCTCGTGACGGAACCGCAAACAGGAGGACGACCAGGCAAACAAAAGAGCACGGAGAAAAGCGGACACAATTCATGACCCGGCGGACGCGGGGAGGTATCCCCAAAACGTGGGCGGGATGGTATCACAAAAAAAGAAAAACGGCAGCCGGTTTCGGTTGCCGTTTTCAAGCTGGCGGTTCAGGCGTTTTTAGAACCGGAAATGCGGTCCAAAGGTGACCCGCAAGTTGTTCTGCGGACCGCCGAGAAAATAGAGTTCGTCGCCAACTTCAGCGCGCAGGCCAATCGGCCCCCAGAAACCCTCCACGCCGATGCCAGGATAAGCGGCGAAGCGAGTGCCACTAGTGGTCACGTTACTGATCGCGCCGGCGAAACTGGGAGTGGTGTTGTCGAAGTTCACAAAGCCAACTTTTCCGGTCACGAAGAAATTAGCCTTCGAGGGGCCAAGGTTAAACTTCGGCCCGAAGAGACCGTGTATGGGGCGTACTTTGGTGGTGACAAAGGATGTGTTGACGCAATTTGAACAGGTTGTGGTGTTGTTCCTCGCGAAATCGTAGCCCATTTCCGCTTCGATGCTGGTGAAAGGATTTACGTAAAAGCCCACACGACCACCGACTCCTACAAAGTTGACCGTGTTACCTCGATCGAAGCGGTAGTAGTCGGCGAAAGCTCCAACCTCGACATGGTTCTCCATCTGGGCGACAAGCGTGCATGGCGCAGCGACGCAGAGAGCCAAAATAGCGACTAACGCAATTCGTTTCATGACTGTATTATTTCCTCCCAAATATTTCTCTGATTGGCGATACAACGCCCCTGGTGTCCCCTGACTTGGCGGAGAAGTGTTTCCCTGGCGGCGCTTTTTCCCACGTTTATGATGCCGGCGGGCTGGGAGGGGTTGGGTTGGTAGGGCGAACGTTTAAGACTTTTCAGAACAATAGCTTAGACGCGCTTCTCCATGCGAATGATGGGGAGCGATTCGCCGTTTGCTAAGCGAACAACGAGCTCCTCCAAAGCGATGTATCCTCGAGCCCGATAGAATGGCAGTCCACTGAGCGTGGCCCCCATTTCTAGGCGCGTAAAACCTGCATCGGCCGCAGCACTTTCGCAAGCCACGAGAATCATGCTGCCGATCCCCCGCCGCGCCCAATCGGGGTGCACAAAGAACGCACGAATCTTGGCGGCGTCCCGCTCTGGGCTGAGCAGTGAATCTTCGCGGTCCGTCCAGTGGTCGGCACCGAAGAGCGTCTTGCGCCGGCTCCATCCGCCGCAGCCCACGATCAGCAACTCGGATCTATGAGAGATGGCTTGGACTGCCTGGTCTGCGGCGGTTGCAACTTCAACCACGAAATAAGTTCCGTCCGTGATCAGTTGGCTGTCGACGCCATAAACCGTTGCTAGCGCGCTTTCGATCTGACTTGGAGAGTAGTCCCGGGCCTGTAATCCGCGGACGGATACCTCAATTAGCTTCCGAAGCACCGGAATATCCGTGTGGACAGCTTGGCGGATAGTTAAATTCATTTTCAATCAGCGTATCGGGGGAAGCAAAACGTCTGCCCGAAATTCATCCCGCGGCAACTAGGCAAGTTTAATTGAGCCAGACAAGGGCGCTGGCGAATCCGGGAAACTTAGTGAACATCCGCAGCACGGATTGATGGGCAGGAGCCAAATGGCAGTGCCAAGTGCTGTGTCATCTGCTAATCTTCTTGGCTTTGTAACGCTTATCAGTTCGAATCTGTCCGCAGGAACTGCCGGTGCCTGAGACAACCCGTCCCCAACCCTCGGTTCTGTATCGCTGGATGGTTCTCGTCTTCGTCGCTTTGACGATGTTCGGGAACTACTACATTTATGACAGCATTAACCCGCTGGAGAGGATCTTCATCGACCAGCTCGGCTACTCCGGCACGCGGTTTGGCTGGCTGAACTCCAGCTATAGCGTAGCTGCGGTGTTGACGTTATTGATCGGTGGAATCGTCATCGACCGGATTGGCACGAAAAAGTCGATGATGATCTTTGCCACTTTGTGTTTGCTGGGGTCCATCTTGACCGCGATCAAGGGAGAATTCGCCACCATGGTGGCTGGGCGGACGGTTTTGGGACTGGGCGCCGAATCCATGATCGTGGCCGTAACCACCGCTTTGGCCAAGTGGTTTAAGGGCAAGGAGCTTAGTTTCGCGTTCGGGATCAATCTGACAATTTCCCGCCTGGCGTCGGTGGCCGCTGACAACTCGCCCACCTGGGCGCACTCGGTCTTTTATCCGCAGGGTCCGGCTGGATCGCCGAGCTGGCGCGGGCCGTTGCTGCTCGCGGTGGCAGCTGGCGGCATCTGCATGGTCGCAGCCCTTGTCTACTGGATGCTGGAGGGGCACGCCGAGGCCCACTACGAGCTGGGGAAAGCCGGCGAGGTGGACAAGCTCGACCTCAAACAAACCTTCAGTTTCGACACTTCCTACTGGTACGTGGTCGTGCTGTGTTTCACATTCTATTCGGCGATCTTTCCCTTCCGCACATTCGCTATCGATTTTTTCACCAACAAGATCCTGGCCGCCCATGGTGGCCTCGCCGCAGCGGAAGCGGTGAGAGTGGTGGCGCACGAGAGGGCTGGGTTCTTTAACAGCCTGCTTCCCTTCTCCGCCATGATTGCGACGCCGCTATTCGGCCTCCTGGTAGATAAGGTCGGTAAACGGGCGTTGTTCATGATGTTGGGTTCGCTTCTGCTGATGCCCGTCTACCTAATGATGGCGTACAGCAATATTTCGCTGTTCGTGCCCGTTTGTATGATGGGGATCGCTTTCTCATTGATTCCGGCGGTAATGTGGACAGCGGTCGCCTACATCGTTCAACAGAACCGCCTAGGAACAGCCTATGCTTTGATGACCCTGATCCAGCAGATTGGATTTTTCATCATGAATCTGCTGATTGGCAAGGCCAACGACTTCGCCGGAGCGGGCCTCGCAAACCCAGGCGGATATGCCCTTGGCATGTGGATCTTCTCCATACTCGGTTTCGTTGGCATGACTTTCGCGATCCTGCTGCGGCAGAGGGAGATCTGGACCTCATGGCCACGGCTTAGAGACGATTACAACGGCTTCGGCGGCGGCCTAAAAGCGGAGAATACCTCGTGCGCGCACGCTCCCGGTGTGAGAGGGGGCGAAGCTGGCAGAGAAAAGAAGGTGGAAGTGACGCTATCGCCGGCCGCACCCCCAGTTGACGGTCTTAAGCCCAGCCAATTAGCCTTTGAAGAGTACCAACGTAACTCCCGGAATTGAAAGTCGACAAAAGCTCAAGAGAGACAGTAGGTTCCGTTCTAGGGCAGGCCCGAGATAAGCACTCAAGGACTGCAACCAGTACAACGAAAAGATAGTTATGCCGCATCTGACTGAGTGCGGCCGGAAAAGGCGACTTGACGGACGCAAAAAAGCCACAGGATGACCGGCTTTCCGAAGCCGAGGCGATTGAGCGGGCCAAGGGCGGGGACGCTGAAGCCTTCGAAGTCCTGTACAACCTGCATAAGCGGCGTGTCTATTCTCTATGCCTTCGCATGACGGCCAATACGGCCCAGGCCGAGGACCTGACTCAGGAAGCTTTCCTGCAGTTGTTCCGCAAGATCGCCACTTTTCGCGGCGAATCGGCGTTTTCTACCTGGCTTCATCGCATGTCGGTGAATGTCGTCCTGATGCACTTGCGGAAAAAGGGTCTTCCCGTGGTTTCACTGGAAGAGACCATCGAGACCGAGGAAGAGACTCCGCGGAAAGAACTGGGAGCACAAGATCCGGTCCTGGCGGGCTCAATCAACCGATTGCAACTGCAGCGGGCGATCGATGATTTGCCTCCCGGGTATCGAACTATATTCGTCTTGCACGACGTGGAAGGGTACGAACACAACGAGATTGCCGGGATGGTGGGGTGTTCCATCGGCAATAGCAAGTCGCAGTTGCACAAGGCGCGCATGAAGTTGCGCGAGTTCCTTAAAACGAGCAGAGCCGAAAAGGCCGCCAAGCCGTGAGGAACCTAAAGTATCGGGGAGAGGATGTATGAACTGCGCAGAGTTTCAGCGAATTCTACCGGACATTATCGATGAGGGTCACACACCCGAGCAGGAAGCCCATTTGCGTTCCTGTTACATCTGTTCCAACTTGATATCTGATCTGACTGCCATTTCCAAGGAGGCCCAACTACTACAGGCTTCTGAGGAACCAAACCCACGGGTATGGAATTCCATAGAAATTGCCCTACGAAGAGAGGGGTTGATTCGTCAGCCCCTTCGTGATTCGGAGGTCCCACCTCCTTCTCGTCGTTGGAACCTTGCCTGGCTGGTTCCGGTGGCGGCAGCATTGCTAGTGGCGTTCGGGATAATCACGTACCAGCGTGGCATGAGTCGGCAAACTGCCCAACAACCGCCAGTTACGCCGGTTTCGGAAAGTAGCCTGGCTCCCTCCAGCGGCGACGATCAGGTGCTGCTGGAGGCCTTGGGAACACACTCCCCGACTATGCGCGAGGCCTATGAAACCAACCTACGGAACGTGAATGCTTATATCCATGACGCCGAGGACCAGGCGAACGCCGATCCCAACGATGAGGAGGCGCGGCAGTCGCTGATGAATGCTTATCAGGAGAAGGCGATGGTTTATGAGATGGCTTTGAACCGTTCTCTGCCATAATGTTGGCACACAGGGTCTCCACCCCAAAAGCCGATTGGGCTCAGGGCTGGATGAGAGTCAGGCGGCACGGCGGTTCACCGCAGGATCTTGGGGAGAGTCACGAATGAAGAGAGCGCGACGAGCGGCATGTCTGGCCGCGGGCGTAGTCTTGGTAACTGGCGATTCTTGCCGCCGGCGAAACCCGCAAAGAGTTCCGCTTTACCGTTGGTCCGCGGGCCACGGTCTCGATCATCAACCAGTATGGTCCGGTTTCCGTCAAGCCGGGATCGGGCGGCCAGGTAGTCGTGACAGCGACTCTTTACTCTGACAAGGTCGAGATCGATCAGGTTCAAAGTGGCAGTCGAGTTAACGTTCTTTCCCATCTTCTTCCCGGAGCAACTGCCGACACCGGACGAGTTGACTACGAAGTTGCGGTGCCTTCCGACGCCAGTGTGACCCTCCACTCCATGACTGGCCCGCTACGTGCCGAAAAATTGCATGGTGATGTGACTCTCGAAGGCGCCACTGCCAACATGGATGTGCGCGACATCAGCGACGCTCATGTGCATGTGAAAACCCTCAACGGGCCGGTAACATTGACCAACATTCGGGATGGACACGTAGAAATCACTTCGGTCACAGGTGATGTAATGCTGGTCTCGGTGAGCGGCCCATGGGTGCAAGTCAACTCGTCCAGCGGCAGGATCAGTTACGATGGCGACTTCGGTAACGGCGGTGAATATTTGCTGACCAGCCACACGGGGGACATTGAAGCCAGCGCTCCTCCCGATGCCTCGATCGATGTCACTGCGCGCTCGGTAAAAGGCAAAGTGGAGAATGATTTTCTTCTGGAACCTAAACACACTCCTTTCGTAATTAAGGCGGGGAGTGCCTTCGCAGGTACGCTCAACAAAGCAGCATCTTCGGTTAAGTTGCTTTCCTTCAGTGGTAAAATTCACCTCAAGAAACGCTAAAAAAATCAAGCTGGGTGTCTTAAACAGACGCTGCGGCGCGCGGCATGCATGAGAACCAGACCCGGCAGGCAGCCCGAGGCCAAGTCCTCCGCACCTGCTTGCGGGAGGCGGGCGGTCTTCTTGATCGGTTTTATGGGCGCCGGGAAGAGCAGTGTGGGCCGGGCGTTGAGCCGCCAGTTGGGCTGGCCTTTCGAGGATCTGGACGAGCGCATTCAAGCACGTGAAGGACTCAGCATCGAGCAGATTTTTCAACAGTCTGGAGAAATTGAGTTCCGGCGGGCGGAGCATGCGGCTCTGCGAGCGTTGCTCTCAGAATTAGGTATTTCGTCGCGGGTCGTGGCCTTAGGGGGTGGAACCTTCGTGCAAAGGCACAATGCCGTTCTGCTCGAGGAACCTGGAATGTCAGTGATTTTTCTCGATGCGCCAGTCGAAGAGCTGTTTCGCCGCTGCCAGCAGGAACAGGTGGAACGTCCGTTGCGCGGCGATTTAGAGCAATTTCGCCAGTTGTATGAGGCCCGCAGACCTCACTACGCCACCGCCAAGTTGCGCATCGAAACCGCCGGCAAGGACATTGAGACCATTGCTGCGGAGATAACAACCAGTTTGGGACTTTCGAAAGCGGGATCTCAAGGAGCTGCGAAGTGAGCGTCAGAACCCTACAGGTACTGGGGGTGTTGTGGCTGCTGCTAATTTCAGTAGCCTTGGCGGGGACTGGCAAGGAGAAAGATAAGGAATCAGCAGATCACATCGTCGACTCTGGGTCATTTGGTGTCTTCATGAACGGACACAGAGTGGCAACTGAAACCTTTTCCATACAACAGAACAACAACGGGAGCGTCGCTACTTCGGAGTTCAAAACCGACGCCGCTGCTGACAAAGCTGTGCAGTCTTCCGAACTGCGACTGAACGCGAGTGGCGATATTGTCAAGTACGAGTGGAAAGAAGTAAGCCCAGGTCAGGCCCAAGCGGTAGTGCTGCCCAATGAAAACTTCTTGATCGAGCGCTCCCACAATAATCCCCAAGACAAACAGGACGAGCATCCATTCCTGCTCCCCGTTTCGACCAGCATCCTGGACGACTATTTCTTTATCCACCGGGAGATTTTGGCGTGGAAATTCCTGGCTACCGGTTGCCGCCAAGACAAGGGACAGGTCCAGTGCCCGGTAAGCCAACGTACGCAGTTCGGTGCTTTGAATCCGCATCAGCGGTCATCGATGCCGGTCAGCATGGAGTTTTCCGGACGAGAGAAGGTTCCAGTCCACGGAGTGGAGCGTGAACTGAACCGTTTCAATCTAAAAAGTGAGGGCGGCGACTGGGCACTGTGGCTTGATGATCAGTTCAAGGTAGTGCGGATTCTGGTCACCAGTGATAACACTGAAGTAGTGCGAGACTAGCGCAGGATGATGCGGAAATGAATAGGTTGAATGTCCTTCATTGACATACGCACGACGCGAGTTCTGTTCACTGTCCTGCTATTTGCGCTGGCGCTTGGTTTTGTATACGCAGCGCGTCGTTCGCTGATTGCATTTCTGTTCGCAATTTTCTTCGCTTATCTGATTGATCCCGCGGTGTCGCGCGTCGAGAAGTGGGTGCGCGGTCGAGGCCGCGCCATTGCGGTGATCTATTTCCTGCTGGTCATTCTGCTAGCTACATTTTTCTTCTTTGTGGGACCCAGGATCGGTCACGAAGCGCAGCGTTTGAGCGAGTCGCTGCCCCCGCTGGTGGATAACTTCAGTTCTGGCCGCATCGCCGAGCAGATCGGGGCCCAACGTGGCTGGAGCGCACATACCACTCAACAGATGAAAGCATTTTTGGCTAGTCATCGACAAGACCTTCTAGCCCTGGCTCAGCGCGTGGGGCTGCGTCTGGCCGAAGTGGCGAAGCAGTCCTGGCTGTTGATCGTAGTCCCGATTTTGGCCGCATTTTTTCTTCGCGACGGACGATCGTTCAGTGGGGTGATCCTATCCTTTGTGAATTCGCGGCCCCAGCGCGAATTGGTGGAAGGTGTTCTGAGCGATCTCAACCAGATGCTGGCGCAATTTATTCGGGCGCAGTTGACTCTGGCGGCGTTGTCGCTGGTTGTATACACCTCGTTCATGGGACTGATGCGCGTGCCCTATGCTTTAGTGCTCGGGACCGCGGGCGGAATCATGGAGTTCATACCCGTCGTGGGACCGCTGGTGGCTGCTGTCCTCATTCTTGGAGTCGGTCTTTTGACCAGCTATCCACACTGGGTCGTGCTGCTGATCTTTCTGGCCGTGTGGCGGCTGCTCCAGGACTACGTCATTTCACCCCGCATCATGGGAAAAAGCATGGAGTTGCATCCTTTGGGGGCAATCTTTGGCGTGCTGGCAGGCGGTGAGATCGCGGGCATGCTGGGGATTTATCTTTCCATCCCAATCATGGCCAGCCTGCGCATCGTCTGGCGCCGCTGGAGTTTATATGCGGAAAAGAGGCGATTCGGACCACTGAATGAATACTCATTTGGTACCGAAATTGCGCCAAGGCCATGACAGCCTTGTAATCTCAGCAGTGTCTGACAACCCACCCACCTCAAATGTCTGAGCGCTCGTGTTGTAAAATCCGAAGCAACTATTATGTCTACCAAACTACCTGTAGGAATCCTGGGCGCCACCGGCATTGTGGGGCAGCGCTTTGTACAAATGTTGGAACACCACCCCTGGTTCGAGGTGGCATGGCTCGCGGCTTCGGACCGTTCTGAGGGACGGCTCTACGGGGACGCGGCTCGGTGGCGGCTGAAAACGACCATTCCCACGCGTGTGGCGGAAATGAAAGTTGCTCCGGCGCGGCCGGAAGGCGCTCCCAAGATCATTTTTGCGGCCCTCGATGCAGCAATTGCCGCCGAACTCGAGCCCAGCTTCGCAGCCGCAGGATGCGCCGTGGTTTCCAATTCCAGCGCGCTGCGCATGCATAAAGATGTTCCGCTGGTCATCCCAGAGGTCAACCCCGACCACGTCAAGTTGCTTGAATGTCAGGCATGGCGTAAAAAATCCGGCGGCTTCGTTGTTACCAATCCAAACTGCTCGGCTATTGGTCTGGTTATGGCGCTGGCTCCTTTGGAGCGCCAATTCGGTCTTGATACCGTGATGGCAGTCACGATGCAAGCTGTCAGCGGCGCCGGCTACCCAGGGGTGGCTTCCCTCGACATCCTGGGCAATGTGATTCCCTACATTCCAAAAGAAGAAGAGAAGATGGAGGAGGAGACGCTCAAGCTCCTCGGTCGACTCAATGGCGGGGGCATCGAACCGGGCGGATTCAGGATGAGCGCGCAGTGCAACCGGGTGGCGGTCGAAGATGGTCACACGGAATCAGTTTCCGTAAAGCTCAAGAAGAAAGCCAAGCCGGAAGAGATTATTGCGGCGTGGAACGAATTTCGGAGCGCGCCGCAGGAATTGCATCTGCCCAGCGCCCCGGAGCAGCCCGTCAATTATTCCATCGCCGCCGACCGGCCCCAGCCGCGCTTCGATGTCGATTCTGGAGAAGGAATGACGGCTACAGTTGGCCGCTTGCGCCCGTGCGCCGTTCTCGACTGGAAGTTTACCGTGCTCTCTCACAACACCATTCGTGGCGCTGCTGGCGCCGCTGTGCTGAATGCGGAGTTGCTAAAGGTCCGGGGATATCTGGATTGATCTCCAGCAGAAAGATTGAGGCCGCTGGCCAAGTGCCCCGACCCTCCTCTGCGTTTATCCGCGCTAACCTGCGACGGAGGGGTCGCCTCCGATGATCGTCATGAAATTCGGCGGCACCTCGGTGGAGAATGCCAAGGCAATCGAGCGTGCTGCCGCGATTGTGAAGGGACGACTGGAGCAGCAGCCAGTGGTGGTAGTCAGTGCCATGGCTAAGGTGACCGACCAATTGCTGGCTATGGCTCGCGCGGCCGGGTCCGGCGATCGCAAAACTGCACTCAAACTCTGCCGCGCCTTGCAGGAACGTCATTACAACACTGCGGGCGAACTGCTGGGCACGGCGCTGTTCACCGAATTTCACAGTGACCTGGCAGCCGACTTCGAGAATCTGGAAGAACTCTTACGAGGTATCTCCGCTGTGGGGGAATTGACCCCGCGAACCACCGACTACGTGGCGGCGTTTGGTGAGATGCTCTCCAGCAAGATCGTGACCGCAGCTTTTGCGGCGCTGGGACTAGCTTCCGCGCTGGTCGATTCTCGCGATTGCATTGTCACTGACAGTACGCACATGCGTGCTGCTCCGTTGTTTGAGGAGACCAATGGCCGCCTGCAGGCAAGAGTGGCGCCGCTTCTGGCCGCAGGTAAAGTACCGGTAATGGGCGGGTTCATCGGGTCTTCAAAGGCGGGAATCACCACTACCATTGGACGCGGCGGATCGGACTATTCTGCTGCCATCATAGGTGCCGGGTTGGACGCCGGGCGAATCGAAATCTGGACTGACGTGGATGGGATGATGACTACAGATCCGAACCTGTGTGCCGACGCGAGGCGGATCAAGGTCATCAGCTTCGATGAGGCGGCGGAGTTGGCATATTTCGGCGCCAAAGTATTGCACCCGGCGACGGTGCTGCCCGCGGTTCAGAAGAACATTCCGGTCTACGTGCTGAATTCGCGGAACCCCGGTTGTGAAGGAACCCGCATCAGCGCACGCGCCCCGCGCTGCCGAAATTCTTTCAAGGCGATCGCGGTGAAGAAGCGCATCACTATCGTCGATGTCGCTGCTCCGCGGATGCAGTTGGCGCACGGCTTCCTGCGGGGAATTTTCGAAGCCTTTGATCGCCACGCCGTGGCGGTGGATGTAGTTTCAACTTCTGAGGTCAGTGTGTCGCTGACGGTGGATTCCACCGAATCGATTCCGGCCTTGGCGGCCGATCTAGCGAAGCTAGCAGATGTGAAATACGAGGGCCGCAAGGCAATCGTGTGTTTAGTTGGAGAGAACCTGCGAGAGACGCCGGGGATTGCAGCTCGTGTTTTCGGAGAATTGGCGGATGTGAAGATCCGTATGATTTCGCAAGGCGCCTCGGAGATCAATTTGACGTTCGTGATCGAGGAGGATGTGGTGCCCGAAGTAGTGCGGCGGCTGCACAAAGCCTTCTTTTCCGACCTGGACGCTGAGGTGTTTGCGTAAGATCGAGATTAAGGTCTCGGACCGCGAAGCTGGCCAAAGAAACCAGATTCTTCTCTGCGTACTTGTTCAGCTTTCTTAGGGGTGCTTCGCGGCTAGAGGATTGTGGTACCGAGCATGGACATTTTGATCCTAGGCCGGGGCAAGACCGGGGCACTGGTGGCAGACGTCGCCCGGGAACGAAGCCATCGCGTAACGTGTCTTATGTGCCACCGACAATCAGTACGCTTCGGCCCTAACCGCAGAACGGCTGAGCAAAGTTGGCGTCGCGATTGATTTCACTACTCCGCAGGCAGTGCTAGGGAACATTGAGGCCTGTGTCCGTGCCGGGAAGAACATAGTGGTGGGCACGACCGGGTGGTACAACGAGGTGACCAGAGTCCGGCAACTGGTCGAACAGAGCGGGATTGGATTCCTGTACGGCGCAAATTTCTCGTTCGGCATTAATCTTTTTTACGAGGTTGCGCGCACCGCTGCGGCTGCGATCCAACACCAATATCTGGGGCAAATCTTCGAGCGCCATCATGCCCAGAAAAAAGATGCGCCATCGGGAACCGCAATGACTCTGCGGAGAATTATTCAGGATGCATCCGGCGCCGAGCTGGAAATAACTTCATTCCGCGAGGGAGACGTGGTTGGGATGCACGAGCTGGTTCTCAATTCCGCGAACGACACCATCTACCTATGCCACGACTCAAAGTCGCGCCGGGGATTTGCCGAGGGCGCAGTGCGCGCGGCGGAGTGGCTGGCAGGCAAACAAGGCTTCTTTGACTTCAAAGATGTGTGGCGGGAGCTGTAAGGCAGTCTCGCTCGATCGCCTCGCCCGAATGCCATCCCCTCCATTCTCGCCGGTATCGGGCTGTCGCCAAATATGGCTATCCCGACCTCTCGTTTTGCGCGCCCGCCGGTTAGCGTTATCTTAGTGCTATGCAACTCCGTGGCTGTGGCACGGCTTTAGTAACTCCGTTCCGTCAGGACGGCTCTATCGACGAAGCCGCCTTGCGCAACCTGGTCGCATGGCAAGTCGAGTCCGGTGTCGATTTCCTGGTTCCTTGCGGGACCACCGGCGAGACGCCTACGCTCTCCCACGACGAGTGGCTGTTCGTGATTGATACCACGATTGAGGTCGCGGCTGGGCGCGTGCCTATTGTCGCGGGGGCGACTTCCAACTCAACTCACGACGCCGTCGAAAAAGCCAAAGAAGTGGCGGCACGGCCCGGGGTAAACGCAATCCTCACAGCTTCGCCTTATTACAACAAACCAACGCAAGAAGGACAGTATCGCCATTTCCGTACCATAGCCGAGGCGGTCGACAGGCCACTTATTCTCTACAATGTCCCTGGACGAACCGGGGCCAACATCGAGCCGGCAACTCTGGCGCGGCTGGCGGAGGTGCCGAATATTGCCGGAGTCAAGGAAGCCAGCGGCAACATCAGCCAGATCGCGGAAGTATGCAATGCCGTGCCGGAACACTTCCTGGTCTTCTCGGGCGATGATGCGATCACACTGCCGGTGATTGCGCTGGGCGGAATTGGAATTATTTCGGTGGCATCGAATGAGATTCCACGGGAGATGGCGGAGATGACTCGCGCCGCGCTGAACAATGATTGGACGACGGCGCGCCGCATCCATCGCAAATATCTGGCGTTGATGCAAGCCAACTTCATCGAATCCAACCCCCTGCCAGTGAAGGCCGTTCTGGCGATGATGGGGAAGATCGAAGAAGTGTACCGCCTGCCGCTCCTGCCTATGCGTCGCGACACTCGCTCCAAATTGCAGAAGATTGCGACGGAAGCCGGCGTCATTGCTGCGGCGGAAGCGTCAGCAGCTCAAATCGCCGATTTCTATATCTATGAAAATTGGCAAGCCGGTCCGCACAAGATCGTGCTGCACCGGTCAACTTGTGGACAATGCAATCACGGCAAGGGACGTCCCGCCGGACATGACGCCAATCATGCGCGCTGGCATGGCCCTTATGCTACCCTCTCGCAAGCCCGCGATACGGCCCAACACATGAGCGGCGTGCTGATCCGGAGCGAGTGCAGGTGCATCTGAGATGTCAGATTTCAATCATGAATCGACGATTTCCGAAGTGGAACCAGCTTTTGCGATCTGAAATCTAAGATCTGCAATCCGAATTTTCTTCTTCTATACTCTTCCCTGCATGCAATCCCTCAAATCTGCGATCGAGCGGCTGGCCTCGCTCGGCGAGGTGGAGCGCGATCCAGAGGCGCGGCAAACCTTCCTGAACTTCCGCGAAGAGCTCACGCAAGGCAAGATTCGCGCGGCCGAAAATATTGACGGGCGATGGACGGTCAACGTCTGGGTCAAGCAAGGCATCCTGCTGGGGTTTCGTTTGGGGGAACTCAGCGAGTCGGCGCAGGATGCCAGCCTTTCCTTTGTCGACAAAGACACCTTCCCTGCCCGCAAGTTTTCCGTCCGCGATCGGGTGCGCATCGTGCCCGGCGGATCGTCGGTGCGGCTCGGAGCCTACGTCGCTGCCGACGGTGATCTGCATGCCCCCGATGTTCATTAACGTCGGGGCGTATGTGGACGAAGGCACCATGATCGATTCGCACGCGCTGGTCGGTTCCTGTGCACAAATCGGTAAGCGCGTGCACCTAAGCGCGGCGGCGCAGATCGGCGGCGTGCTGGAGCCGATTAACTCCGTGCCCGTCGTCATTGAAGACGACGTGCTCATTGGCGGTAACTGCGGAGTCTACGAAGGCACGCTGGTGCGAGCCAGAGCTGTGCTCGGAGCTGGAACGATACTCACTGCTTCGACGCCGCTGTATGACATCGTTCGTGGAGAAGTTTATCGGGCTACCGAGGAGAAAACGCTCGAGGTTCCCGCTAATGCGGTGGTGGTGCCCGGATCGCGGGCGTTGAAGCAGGGGAAGGCGGCGGAATGGGATCTGTCGCTCTATACACCGGTTATTGTGAAGTATCGGGACGAAAAGACAGATCAGAGGATTGAGTTGGAGGAGTGGCTGCGGTAATTAGCACAGGTCCTAGGCTCCCACCTTTGCGCGAAAACCGCGCGCCAAGACTGGGCACCCTCCCATGGACGCCGGCCGGGCGCCGGTCCCTAGGCATCGACTCGCAGATTGCCATCCTGCGCTCTCACGCGAATCTGATGAAGAGTGTCCACAACTAGATCGGCCTCTTTCAATTCGGAAGCCGCGTAGGTGCTCGCCAAGGCAATCACTTTCATTCCGCCCGCATGGCCGGAGCGGATGCCCGCGGGTGCGTCCTCGATCACCATGCAGTCTGCGGGATTCACACCCAGAAGCCTCGCTCCCATGAGGTAAGGCTCGGGATCAGGCTTCCCTTTCCTCACATCTTCGGCCGAAATCAGCACTCTCGGGATGGGCAGATCCGCGAGTCTCAACCGAGAGGTAGCCAGATATCGAGTGCCGGAGGTGACGACGCACCAGCTGCCGCTCGGGCAAGGACTTCAATAGCTCGGCAGCCCCCGGCATCACTACAACGCCGTCGGTATCGTTAGCCTCCCGCTGCTCGATTTTTTTAACTTCGGCTTCGGCATCGAGATGCGGCGTGAGCAGACGAACCACCTCAATCGTCCGCACGCCGTGCGCGATTTGCAGGACCTTCTCGGGAGCGATGTTGTGCTCCGCACCCCATGAGCGCCACTGCCGGGTAACTGAGGGGAGTGGAATCCACGAGGACGCCGTCGAGGTCGAATAAGATGGCCGAGCAATAAAGAGTTGGCATTTTTCTTGAAAGATCTTTCAGGAAGACAACGTGGGTGGAGCGGACGAACCCGCAATCGCAGCGTTCTCGGCGGCCATTCGGTTACGAGCCTCGAGATGTCTCCGGCGGAAATGTGATCGGGCGCGTTCGCCCCAGGCACGAACGAAGTAATAATTCAGCCCGGCGCCGATCAGGGAGCTGGCCAGCGGAATCAGCCGTCCTGACCACTTCTCCACCACTTCCCCGCTGGCCTGCGCTGCGATGCGCTGAATCACCCGCGGCACAAAGCGGTTGACCACTTCTTTTTCCAGCAGCTCGCGACTGATATCAACTCCCGCGGCGCTGGCAGCGGCGATCCAGAGCTCAGCAGTTTCTTCATCGGTGTTGAATTCGAATCCATAGAGCAGGCTTAGTTTCTGGATAGTTCGCAGAGTGATCCCAGCCAGGATGCTCAGGTCGGGAACAATGGTGATGATCCCACCCAGGCCAAATCCCGCGCCCTGGGCGGCGGCAACCTTCATGGCGCCGCGAACGATGCGGCTGGCCGTATCATCCAAGACGCGAATGTCGACGGCGTAAACTCGCTTGGAAGCTGGCAATCGGCAGCCCGTACGCCACCCGCAATTGGATGAGGAACTTGGAGGGATCTACTTTGACGGTTTCATAGGCGTGGTGGAAACCACGCCGCAGACCGTCCTCAAGGCGTTGCCGTATCCAGGATTTGCGAATCTGTTCAGCCATCTGATTAGAAGTTAACGCAAGGCAGGCAGAAAAGACCAGTTACCAGTTCCTAGTTCTCAGATGCTAGTTCGCACGTGTCGACCTCACCGATCAGATGTCTGTCTTCCTGTGCTAGCATCAAGTCACTCTCAATGCCTACTGGAAAATTGCACATCGTACCCCTGGGCGGTCTGGGCGAGTTCGGAATGAACTGCATGGCTGTGCGCTGGGGTGATGACATCATTGTCATCGACGCCGGCCTGATGTTTCCCGAAGTCGAGCTGCTGGGCGTGGATATTGTTGTTCCTGACATCTCCTATCTCACTGAGAACCGGCAGAAGGTCAAAGCCATTATTTTGACCCACGGGCATGAGGATCACATTGGGGCGCTGCCGTGGATTCTCTCCGAACTGAACGTTCCGGTCTATGGCACGGAGTTCACGCTGGCCTACGTCGAGGACAAGTTGGAAGAGCATGGTCTGCTGGATGACGCAGACCTGCGCGAGATCCGAGCAGGTGAAGGGTTCAAGGTGGGACCCTTCACAGTCCATCCGATCCACGTTACCCACAGTCTGGTGGATTGCGTGTCTTTGGCTATCCACACTCCTCTTGGAGTCATCATTCACACTGGCGACTTCAAAGTCGATCCCACACCCACGGACAATAAGCTGTTTGATCTGCATGCTTTCGCTGAGTATGGCAAACAAGGTGTGCTGGCGCTGTTCCAGGACTCGACCAACGTCGAGCGCAAGGGCTATACGCCCAGCGAACGTGCCGTGCGGCGGAAGTTCGATGAGATATTCGCGCGTACTGAGCGCCGCCTGTTCATCTCCTGTTTCTCGTCTTCCATTCATCGCATCAAGCTGGCAGTCGAGTTGGCGGCGCAACACGGGCGCAAGGTCGCATTCCTCGGGCGTTCCATGAACAGCTCGGCGGAAATCGCCGAGGACTTGGGATACATCGAGATCCCGGAAGGGCTGCTCGTTCACCCCGGCGAGATGAAGAATTACGCGCCGGAAAAGATTTGCGTGTTGATCAGCGGAACGCAGGGCGAGCCAATGTCCGCCCTGTCGCGTGCCGCTGTCGACAATCACAAACATGCCAAAATCGAGAAGGGCGACACGGTGGTGCTGTCGTCGCGCATTATTCCCGGGAACGAGAAGTCGATTTATCGGATGATTGACCACCTGTTCCGCCGCGAGGCGCATGTGATCTATGACGATGGCTCATCCCCGCCGGTACACGTCAGCGGGCACGGCAGCCAGGAAGAACTGAAGCTGATTATCAATCTGGTAAAGCCGAAGTATTTCATTCCGGTTCACGGCGAGTACCGGCAGTTAAAGCTGCACGCGGAGATGGCCGGCGCGATGCACGGATCGGTTGGCAACGTCATCCTGATTGAAAGTGGCGATGTCCTCGAGTTCGATGAACTGGGCGCGCGCAAAGCGGGAAAGGTCAACGTTGGCCGGGTTTGCATTGATTCCGGCTCACGTACCGATGTGGTGGAAGACTTGATCATCAAGGACCGGCGGCACTTGAGCGAAGACGGCATCGTGCTGCCGATCATCGCGATCCATAAACTTACAGGACGGTTGGAGACTTCGCCGGAAATTGTTACGCGCGGATTTGCACCCGGCGAAGACGGCTTCGTGGATGGAGCTCGGCAAATCGTGATGCAGACGCTTGAGACCTCGAGTGACGAAGAGAAAGCCGACTATGGTGTGATCAAAGAGAAGATCCGCTCGGATTTGAAGCGCTATATTTCGAAGCAGACGCAGAAGAGGCCGCTGATCATGCCGGTGATATTGGAGATCTAGCTGCCGGCTACCCTCACTTTCGAGGGTGCCCCGTCCAAGCTATGCTTGGGCGGGGATGTTCGTCCATCACCGAGTACAAAGCGGCTTGGAACTACTGCGCGGCTTCGACCGTGAGTTTCAACCCTACTGCCGGGTGCCCACATCTCGCGGTTTTCGAGATGTGGGATTTCCAAATACGGTGAGCCGGGCCTTCCACGGCATCCAGTAGCAGCTCAACGTTGTCGTAAGTAAGCCCGGGAGGCAACCCCACTTTTCGGGGAGCGACAGCAAACAGTCTTCGCGCCGGTCGCTTCGATGCCATCAATCCAAGACGAAGAAAGTGGTTGACCACCGCCTTGAACAAGGCGCCGGACCGCCGACTCTCTCTGTCTAAGAGGCGGGCAACGTCGCCATCGAGCGTCAGGGTGGTACGCACATCATGATGCTATTACGACAGGCATCATGATGTCAGGTCCGGGTGAGCGGTTTAGGCATATTTCGCAACCATCGCTTCTGAGGAACGGTGACGTCCCTGCCTTGCAAAAAACGCAAGGACAGGGCACCCTCAATGGTTGTCTTGGCGCTTTCGTCGTAAGCCTGGGGTCGCCGGGAGTTACAGGTCGAAATAGGATCCTTCGACTCCGTGGGAACTTCGCATTGCGAAGTTCTCACTGCGCTCAGGATGACAACGTATATGGAGCTTAGGATGACAACATATATGCAACGGAGATGATGCCATCGTCACGTTAGACGACATTCGGGATGCTCAAGCTCGCCTCCGGGGCATTGCCGTGCGCACAAAACCAGTCGAGTCGCACATTCATCAGACGGACGGCGCCGCCGCCGACAACCGCCGGCTCTTCCTCAAGCCCGAGAACCAACAGCCTATCGGGGCGTTCAAACTCCGAGGGGCATACAACAAGATTGCGTCTCTTACACAGGAAGAACGCGGGCGTGGCGTGATCTCCTATTCCAGCGGCAACCATGCCCAGGGAGTAGCCTTCGCGGCGCGAGCCCTGGGTGTGAAAGCCATTATCGTAATGCCTGAGAACGCGCCGTCAATCAAGCGTGAGGCAACTGCATCTTTAGGAGCGGAGATCATACTGGTTGGTCCGGCCAGTTCGGAGCGGCAGCTCAAAGCCGAAGAACTGGCAGTAAGGCATGGTTATGTCGTCGTGCCTCCCTACAACGATGAGGAGATCATTGCAGGACAAGGCACCATCGGCCTGGAAATCCTGGAAGACTTACCCGAAGTGGAAACCGTGATTGTTCCGGTCGGAGGAGGTGGCATGATCAGCGGCGTAGCTACCGCGATAAAACTGACGTAAGCCGGCGGTGAAAGTGATTGGAGCAGAGCCCGAGCTGGCGGCGGATGCGCAAGCCAGCCTGCGCGCGGGCAAAATCGTGGAGTTTGCCGCTGAGCAAGTTACCCGCACTCTTGCGGATGGGTTGCGCACGCAGAGCCTGGGTCCAATCACTTTCGAGCATATCCGGCGATATGTGGACGATATTGTCACCGTCTCCGAGAATGAGATCCTAGAAGCCATGCGACTGCTGGCAGCCGACCCCAAAACCGTGGCGGAGCCCAGCGGCGCCGTCGCGGTAGCCGCATTTCTCTTCCGGCAAGACCAACTACCAAAAACCAGAATCAACGTCGCCATAATCAGCGGAGGAAATATTGAGCCCGGAATGTTGGCGGAGATTCGCGGCACCCGAGATGTGGCAGGCAACAAAAGCTCTGCGGAGCCTCGTCTCACCGTGTAGAGAAGCAGCATGCGTCTGCGTCGGAGAACAACCCTGAAAACAGCTTTCGTTTTTGTTGCCGCTACCATGCTGCTGATGACCACCGCTGCAATCGCCGCTGACATCCAGCGCGCGGCAATGATGCGTGTAGGCACGCTCTACATTTCTCCGGATAAAGCTTCCGCCAAGCTAGGCGAAGTTGACCGCGGCCGCGAGGTCATCGTGATTGAGACCAGCGGTGGGTGGGTGCGCGTCGAGGCCAATCTGACCGAAGAGCGCACGGTTTCGGGATGGATGCTCGATAAGGGCGTGGTGCGCGCGTCGACCCCGAATGGCGACCGAGTGCTGTACGGGGAAGCTGTCGACTCCGAAGATCAGGCCAGCCAGCGCCACGGGCGCCGCGGCGCCGCGCAGGACGCGATGCGCCTTTATTATCGCGTGGGTGAGTACTTCCCCAGCTCGCCGCTGGCGGGCGAGGCTATGTATCGTTCAGCCGATATCCGCTGGCAGATCGAGAAGGCAGATGTATCTTCCCGCCCTTCGGCTAAAGAACGGGATCCGTATTTGCGCGAGGGTATGGAAGAAAAATACATGAAGGAAGTAATCAAGAAATTTCCCGGCAGTAGGTGGGCCGACCTCGCATCGTTTCACCTGATCGACAACAAATTGTGTGGCGATTGGCAGGGTGCCTCGAAGTGTCCTGAAAAGGAGGCCGAGATTTACGAGAAGTACGCGAATGAGCATTCCCAGTCGCCCGCGGCGGCAGAGGCGTTGTACGACGCGGCTTCACGTAAGGCAGCGTTGATCGAGATCTACAAAACCGAAGAACAACCGAAGAAGTCCGAGGAGTCCAGAGTTAAGGCCATCGCACTGGCGCAGAAAGTGGTATCTCAGTCCCCACAATCTGACTGGGGAGCGCGCGCCCAGCGGCTGCTGTACTTGATAGACCAAAAAATCCCTACCTATGGCAACGCGACCGAATGAACCCGCGCAGGACGAGCCACGAACCAAACCTGCTAGCCGCTTGGTCAAAGTGATTTCTGCCATACTCTTTTCTGTCCTCTCGGTTAAAGATGATTCCCGCCGCAGTGGCGGATCACATTCCAACCGACGGGGAAACGGAGTGGACTAACTTGCCAATTTACCAAGCCGTTGTTCTCGGAATCATTCAAGGTCTTAGCGGAATTTATTCCGAGTTCCAGCTCGGGCATCTCATTATCTGCGCCGCTTGCGGCTGGAACGTATTTCACTCGCTCATGAGCTACTTTCGATGTACGCGCTGCATTTCGGTACGTTGCTCTCCGTTCTCTTCTATTTCCGGCGCACCTGGTTCGCAGATTGTGTGGGCGGCGTTCGGAGGCAAAGTGGTTCGGTTTTCCGAGGCCAGCATTCCGACGGGAACCTGACTCGGACGAGCACGGCAGGAGCGCCTGCTGCTTTGGTGTCCTTGCCATCGCGACGATTCCCGGCGCCATTGCCGGAAAATCTGTTGGAACACCGGGAGGACTACTTTCGCGAACACATCTTTGTTAATTGCCGGGGCGTGATTCGTGATGTGGATCTGATGATGCGGTGCGCCCCGCAGAGAACAGCCAGCCAACTGCGAGGCCACCGATTCACACTGGAATCATTTTGCGGATGAGCCTGGTCATCGTCGGGCTGCGCTCAGGCGATTCTTTCGGCCCTGTTGCCCGGAGTTTCACGGTCGGGTCAACCATCACCGCGGGCTTGTCTCGCAATATGACGCGAGAAGCCGCCGCGCTTGGAGTTCTCTGCTTTCTGACACTGCCCATCGCTGGCGCGGTGCCGCTTAGCACGAACTGTAAGAAAGAAGTGCTTGCCGGCGGGCATGCACGCGCCGATTTATCGTTGGCGTGCTGGTTTCAGCGATTGTCGGCTATTTGGCGATGGCGTGGCTCATCCGGTATCTTCATCTCATAGTCTGAAAGTTTTCGTTGTTTACCGCATCGTGGCGGGCGTGATCGTTATCGCTCTGGCGTATGTCTGGCACTTGCAATAGCGACAGCTGGCGCCAAAACTTGCCGATGGGCGAATGCTGGGCTTCGCTCGGCACGCGACAGCGCTTCCACTTCGCTCAGGGGTTCGGCAAGACAAGGGCAGGCCCTGGCGGCTCTCCCCACGCTACTACGGGAAACCAGTTCGATACTGCCCGCGAATTCCTCGATTGTCGGTTCGGCCGGTTCTTGGCATAATTATCAGGCTCTGGCCTAGTCGAGGCAGCCCGGCGGGGGCCGTTCCCTGCGAGTTGCCACTACGCCCAATGACGTATATCTCACGGATCTTCGCTCCGACCAACAATCGACGGCTCAACGAGCTGATCGGGTTTTTGTTGTGCGTCTCCGCCCTCCTTCTTTTCCTCGCCCTGGCTTCCTATTCGCCGCTCGATCCCTCGTTCAATAGCGCCTCGGTGCTGACTGGCTCCCGCGCAGCGCGCAACTGGATTGGCGTAGCCGGAGCATTGGTTTCCGACCTGGTGCTGCAAGGCTTCGGTATTGGCGCGTTTCTGCTTCCGATTTTCTTCGCGGGGCTGGGCATGCGCTGGTTTCGCTCCCGTAAGATCACTTCACCGGTCGCCAAATCGCTGGGAGGAATCTGGCTGCTGACTTTCATTCCGGCACTTTTGGCGCTCTTGCCCGGGCATGTGCGTTGGATGGGCGTAATCCCGATCGAAGGCCTGGTGGGGCGGATTGTCGGCGATGTCCTCATCCATTACTTTAACTTGGCTGGCGCCTATATCGTGTGCGCCACGATTCTCGCGGTGGCGCTATATCTCTCGACTGCATTTTCCTTCGCGGCACTGCAGGTCTGGGCCCCGACCCGCTTTGCCTTTGTCATCGCTCTTTGGGATCGCTGGAAAGACTGGCAGGCGGCGCGCGCCAAGAAAAAAATGCAGCAGGAATTGGAGAAGCGTCGCGCGGCCCGACCGACGGTCACGGCACAATTGGTCCAAGCCCGCGCGGTAGCCTCGGAAGCTCCGTCAGCCTCACGCATAGTTGAGCCGTCGACGACAGGCATCGAGCGAATGGCGGCACCTGAGCGAAGCCAACCTTAGCCGCCACAGCCGAAGGTTCAGGCTGAGTCCGAGCTTCCCACTCCAGAAGTCAGCGAGCGCGCCGACAGTGCGGTGAAGGCGAAGACCACTTGCCGCGCATTGCCGGCGGCTATAAGCTACCGCCCAGCAGTTTGCTGCATCGTCCGGATGAACAGCAGGCGGTCGATGCCGAAGAATTGAAGCTGCTGGCACAAGTGCTCACAGAAAAATACGCCGAGTTCGAAGTGCACGGACAGGTCACGCAGATCAATCCTGGGCCTGTGGTCACAACCTTTGAGTTCAAGCCCGAGGCCGGGCATCAAGTACAGCCGCATCACCAACCTCACCGACGATCTGTGTCTGGCACTGAAAGCAGAGAGCATCCTGATCGAGCGCATGGCGGGTAAGTCCACCGTGGGCATTCAGGTGCCGAACCGCGAGCGCGAAATTATCTGGCTGCGGGAAAACATTGAGTCCTCGGAGTTCATCGGCACCAAATCGAAGCTCACGCTGGCATTGGGTAAAGACATCAACGGCCGCATCGTCACCGCCGATCTCAATGGCATGCCGCACTTGCTGATTGCCGGGTCGACCGGTGCGGGCAAGAGCGTCGCCATCAATGCCATGATCATGTCCATCCTGTACAAGGCAACGCCGGATCAGGTGCGACTGATTCTGGTTGATCCTAAACGGCTGGAATTAGGGAATTATGAAGGTGTACCGCACCTGTACACGCCCATCATCACCGAGCCAAAGTTGGCGGCGAATGCGCTCCGCAATGCAGTGCGCGAGATGGAGCGTCGTCTGAAGCTGTTGGCGGAAAAAGGCGTGCGCAACATCGATCAGTACAACAAGCTGTTGACGAAGACGGCACCCGCAGCTTGTTCGGTGAAGATTCGGAAGACCGGCCGCTGCCCTACATCGTAATCATCATCGACGAATTGGCTGACTTGATGATGCTCGATTCCGGCAATGTGGAAGAGTCGGTCACGCGCCTGGCGCAGATGGCGCGGGCGGTTGGCATTCACCTGGTGCTGGCCACGCAGCGGCCTTCGGTGGATGTCATTACTGGCCTGATCAAGGCCAACTTCCCGGCGCGTATTTCCTTCCGCGTAGCCACCAAGGTAGATTCACGCACGATTCTCGACGCCAACGGCGCTGAGGCCCTGCTGGGGCGCGGTGACATGCTCTATCTGCCGTCCGGGTCAGCCCGCGTGCATCGCTTGCACGCTCCCTTCGTCACCGAAAAAGAAATTGCTGCCGTGGTCGAGTTCTGGCGTTCACAGGGCACAGCGGAGTACGAACAGAAATTCCTTGAGGCTCCGAAAGAAGAACGCCAGGGAGCCGAAGACGGCTCTGGCGAAGGGGATGAGGCGGAGCACGACCCGCTCTACGAAGACGCTGTGCGGTTGGTGGTCGAGTTCGGGAAAGCGTCCACTTCCCTGCTGCAGCGCCGGCTGCGAATCGGCTACGGGCGGGCTGCGCACCTCATCGATCTAATGGAACGAGACGGCATCGTCGGCGCGGCGGATGGTCCCAAGCCGCGCGAGGTACTGAAGCGTCCCGGCTGGATCTCCGAAGTGGAAGAGTCGATGCGCTAGGTTTGACTTAGCTCAGACGCTGCTCCAACGAAATCTTCCCGCATCGGCATTCCTACCGCCCTGACGCTCGAGCTATCACTACCACGATCTTGTCGCGGGAGTCTTGAGCTTCGACTAAGCCTTTGCGCTCGCTGCTTCCTTCTATGGCTTCACGTTTACGCCCGGATCGGCACTCTTTGCCAGGGCTACGTTCGTGACGAAATACTGAAGTAATCGATCGGCGCATCCGGCCGGACTGGTCCGGAATACGCTTCCTCCCGCCGGCACGTGGAACTTGCTTTCCTCGAAAGGACTCTTAGGAAACTCGATCATGAAGTCAGCCCCCTCCGCCTGCCAAACAATTTCGTCTCCCACGCATCTTCTCAGGTTGACGACTTCATTGTCGACCTCCCCGTCTGGACGAATGTGCACCGGGAGTTTGGCTGGGCTTGGGTCGATGTGATAGCACTTCTCTTTGCTTTCTGTGTCCATGGCATTCCTCCTTTTGTCACCATCAACTGCAAGTGACTACGCTTGTTTACTCCTAGGCCTGCGGAGCATAGCCTGAAACTCGGGTCAGCTCGCACGTGATCAAAATCTGGCGTATCTCGCACCCAATCTGCCGAGGCGCCAAAGCAAAGGCCTTCTGCAGCAACTCCAGCATGTGATCTGTGTCGCCAAAATGGTTGTAGACCAATGCGGCGCGAAACAAAACATCCGGATCTTTTGGCGGAACCCGATACTGCATTCTGCAAAGAAGCGAACGCATCTTCCTTTTTGTCTAGCATCGCTAGATAGGTTGCGCGATAAGCCAAGTTGCGGCCGTCGCGGGGATTCACTTGGAGCTTCTCATCCGCGAGACGAATGGCTTCCTGATACGCGCTGCCGGCCTGTTGCCGCTTTCCCGGGCCCAGTAATACGCGTCCCCTAGGTTGCCCCAACCGAGCCAGCTCGTCTTGTCGAATTTCAAGGCCTTCTTCGATAACTTCGGGCCGCGTCGTCGAACTTACGCATGGAAAAATAGGCACTTCCCATGTTGTCGTAGGCTTCGACAGTTGGGCGAATGGCGACAGATTTTTCCAGCACTCCGATCGCTTCCTGATAGCGTGCCTGCAGAACGTACATCGCACCCAGATTGGAGTAGCCTCGAAAGTTGTCCGGGGCCAGCGTAATTACTTCCTGGAACATCTTGGCCGCGTCATCGTATCGCCCTTGGCGCCAGTAAAAGACTCCCAGCCAACTGTATCCGGCCCAGTATTGCGGACGCAGGCGATGGCTTTTTTATAGGTGGCCTCCGCCTCGGCTGGCTTGTTCAGCTTCTGATAGGCGTCGGCCAGGCCGCGGAAGGCATCATCGCTGGTCGGATCTAAAGCGGTGGCCTTGTGGAACTGAGTCACTGCTTTTTCATACTCGCCCGTCCCGCTATTTACCCGGCCCAGGCACGCATATCCATCGGCCAGTTTGGGGGCGCTGGCCACGGCATGGTCACAAGCGGTCCTGGCTTTTTCCATCCAATCCTTGCCTCCCTGACCCTCCTGGTAACCCAGCCAGTAGGCTTCTCCGAGAGCGGCATAGGCCTGCGCATATTTGGAATCCAGAGTTATCGCGCGGTTGAAAGCCGAAATCGCGCTCTCGATGTTTTCGTGTTTGTGGTAGTCGAGCAAATATCCTCGTCCGCGCAGGTACTGGTCATAGGCCGACGGGTCACCGGTTCCATGGGACGCCAGGACTACCCGATCGTTGCCACGGATCTCCAAACCGAGCATTCCGATCACGCCATCCACGACGCGATCTTCTACCGCGAAGGCATCGGCGACGTCGGCGTCGACCGTATCAGCGTGTAGTTGGCGCATGGTCTTGGCATCGACGAGAGTGTAGGTCACGCGAACCTGGCTGCCGGAACTGTGCAGGCTGCCTTCCAGAACCATGTTTACGCCAAAATCTTTTCGCGCCTGCTCCACGCTGGTAATGCCGCCCGCACGGACTTCGCTGGTGGGCACAACCTGCAGCGGATAATTACCCGTTAATTGAGTAAGCTTCGCGGTGAGCGTATCCGTGAGTCCGTCGCCAAACGCTTTGGCACCGGGATCATCTCCCGAAGGAGAAAACGGCAACACCGCGAGTTGGACTGGGGTGGAAGGAACGCCAAGCCCCAACCAATGCTTTAACTGAGGTTGCCGGTAAGCGACGATCACCGCCAGAACCGCAATTACTGCGAGCGTACCCGCAGTCCAACCTTTTCCTCTCGCTTTCGCTCTGCGCGTTCCACCGGGGTAAGGCTCTCGAAAGCTTGCTGGGAGTGGTTCCAGCCTGTACAGCCTGGAGGTCTTCGAGCAGTTCGCGAGCACTGCCATAGCGCTGGCTCGGTTCCTTGGCCATCGCTTTACTGACGACGGTTTCGAGTTCCTTCGAAACTTCGCGATTGAAGATGTGGATTGGAGCGGGCGTCTCCCTGCGGATGCGGTCCGTAGTCGCCACGAAACTGCTGGCCAGAAACGGGTGCTGGCCGGTCAGGGCTTCGTAGAACACAACGCCCAGAGAGAACATATCCGCGCGGCCATCCGGAACATTCTCCAGCAGGACTTCCGGCGACATGTACGCGGGCGTGCCGGCCATGGTCCCGGCGCGGTCGACGGTGGAACTTTGGTCCGAGCGCGGTAGGTGCTTAGCTACGCCAAAGTCCAGGATTTTCACCTGGCCGCTTTGGGTGAGCATGATGTTCTCGGGTTTGATGTCACAGTGAACAATGCCGCGCTCGTGGGCCGCTACCAGCGCCTCGGCGCATTGAATCGCCATGTCGAAGAACTGGCTTAGCGACATCGGTTCCCGCATGCGTTGGCGCAGAGTCTCGCCTTCCACCAACTCCATGACGAGAAACATCTCGTCCCCGTCTTCAGAACGTCGTATACCGCGGCTATGTGGGAATCGCTGAAGCGGGAGGCGCGCTCTGCCTCTTCAAGGAAACGACGCCGGTACATGGAATCGGCGCGTAAGCGCGGGGCAAGTCTTTTGAGGGCGACCGTCCGCTTTAGCTTGGTGTCCTCCGCGCGGTAGACTTCGCCCATACCGCCTTTTCCGAGCCGTTCACCGACACGGAAGCGGCCAACGGCGGATCCAGAGAGGGACTCCGACGTTTCAGTCGAGTTCGCGAGGACTGGCTGAAACTCCGCCATAGCGGATTTCCTGGGGAAGAAAATCAGGGGGCTAGGACCGAAGCTTCTCGCGCTGCAGAGCTTCCGGCCGAGCGCTTGTGCGGCATCTTACTCCAGCGCCGCCCCAGGAGCAATTCCGACGTAATTGTGGTTCCCGGACTTCAGTCCAGAAATGCTTTCATGCAAAACACGCTGCCGCCGGATTTCTCGAATTCCGAGGTGTCCACGATCACAGGTGTAAGACCTTCGCTGGCAAGGATTTTGCCCAGATTGTCCGACAGATAGGGCGTGATGTAGCGTCCATTGGCAACGATCCCATTGCCCATGAACCGGTGGGCTTCTTCACTGCCGATTTCGTGGATTCGCTTCCAGCCTCGGCGCAGATCCTTCAACGACCCTTCGGAGTAGGCACTCGGATTGATCAGCGCGGCATCCTGATTCAGCGGACAGAGAGAAGTATCCAGATGGTAGCAATGTGCATCCACGAGTTGGAGGGGCACTACGGGGATACGTAGCTCCTGCATGGCGGCGGCGAACTTCTCTATGCCTCCGCGGGTAGAGCGGAAGCCATAAGCTGCCCAGATCTTCGAGCGGTCAGGATGCCAGAGGAGATCACCGTGACCCTCCAGAAAGTCTTCGCCAAAGTCCAGTTCGATGATCCTGTAGCCGCGCTGGCGGAACCAGTCCACGTAGAACGGAACTTCCTTCTGGCGCGAAGGATAGCGCATGCGGCTGGGAACGATGAACTTACCGATCTTGTCGTGGTCTCCGACGAAAACCTGGTTGGCGGCAAACACCATGTCGTCGAGGCCTTCCACCGGGGTGATCATCTCCACCTTCACTCCGGCGTCTTCGAGGGAGCGGCGCAGGTTCTGCCATTGCTGCTGCGCCCGAATGCGGTCGATGGGATGACCCATGTATGGATTTTTCGCCTCGCGGACGTCGAAGAAGGTAGGTGGACACATTAAGACCGTTCGAGGCATATAGCTAAGCGATCATACCTTCTGCGTCTCGGTGACCTCTACTGCTCTTCACTGTAACGCGTGACGGTCTATCGGCAGCCCTGACCAAAGCTCGGCATGGCGGGTCTGAAGGTCTAGCGGCTCGATCCTACGTTTTTCCGGCGATTTGCGCACAATTCTTCATGAATAACTTTCGGCCATTCGCGTGCACTTGCCCGAACTTCCGATAGCTTGCGACGCCAGGAGTTTTGGTGCTCAACAAATGCGCGAATTCGATTTGCCCTACTCCCTTCCGTCGCTTGAGCCACGGAAAATTGTTCCGGGTGGAGAGAAAGGCTTTCGTCGCTGGCTTTGCCGGCTTGACGCCACCCCGGCGAAGTCGACCCCGGCGCCGCGTCGAACACTACTGGCTGTGCGATCAGTGTTCATCGGTGCTCACCCTGATCTTTGAGAAGGAACATGGAATGCTGACAGGTCCCCTCCCCGAAGCGAAGAAAAGAGCGCCTATCGCACAAACGGGAGCAGCGTAAACGTCAACGGCAACGGAAACTCTTCTACATCGAACGGCAAGGCGAGTAATGAAATGAAAGGTACCGTATGGATGTCTCGCAAATGAACGTGTGCGCCATCTGTGGGGGGAGAAGACTGGGCACGGACAGCTGGTTCCTGGTTGCTGAAAACCGCTGGGAAGATAAACTGCAGGTCTTGCAATGGAATGAACGTCTGGCAGCGCACGAGGGCATTCAGCGTGCTTGCAGTGCGGCCCACGTTGAGGAATTAGTGGTTCACTGGATGACGACCGGCAGTCTGGGCTATCCCTTTGCTCGAGCCGGGTTCGGGGTGAAAAACCTGCGCCGAAGTTGCGCCCGATGGGACGCAATTTGGGACGTCGACACGAAAGGCGCACAACTGATTGGCGAATTGGCGGTTCATCGCGAAAGCATGGAGCGCGTGCTCGTCGAGAGTCCCCAATCTCTGCGAGCCATTCTGGATGCCCTGTTGGGCGCTTTGCGACGTGAGACCGGCGGGAGCGATGAAGGATCGCAGCCAGAGGATGAATTGCTCTATGGCGTACCGCAGGGAATCTAAAATCGCTGGTGGCTAAGGCTCAGGCTTCGGATGACTTTTTCCAAACTCTCCAGTCGTCGCTGACCGCCTTCGCCATGTCGCGCGCCGCAGACCACAACCAGTTAGGCTTTAGCGTGCTGAGGTGGCGGTGGACGTCCTTTGACGCACTCTGACTACCCAGGTGGATATTGGCGGTTTCCCATCCCATGGCGAAGAGTAGGCGGAGCTCGTCGCGATTTGTAGGTAGCACGCTCAGCTCAATGCGAGTGCAGTAGGGTGCGAGGCGACGAACAAGCCAATGGCCGCGCAGTCGCACGAAGGGATCGGGGCAGCGCACCGCGCTGCGTCATAATTACCTGGCACAGGATCTCCGCCGGGCCACCACTCTCCCAATAAACAGCGGACGGCCTCATGGCCTTGGCTTCACGTGCGATGTGGCTGCCATGACAGTCTGCTATCGCAACCACGCGAATGTGCCCCAAACTTCCTAGGCCTGCAACCCGCTTCACCGTCCGATAGGAGAGGCCCCGTTCGGGAAGAAGGTGCTCGAGAGCCTCCCGCGCGCCAGGCGAAATGTTTACGGTCAATTTCGGCAAACTTTCCATTTTTTTCCAGAAATGCACCGGATCACGCAGCACGCCCGTGGCAGCCTCCCGCAGCCATTGGTTCTGTTCCTCGAGCACGAACGGGTGCCCATGTTCCGCGAGCGACTGCCTGTAGCCATCTAACAGCGCGGCGCACCCTTCTTTTGCCTTCAATGCCAGATGACCCTCCTCAATTGCAAGTACTGCGCTTGTGGCGAGCCGCACTAAGTCGATGGTGTAGGGGAGAATGGCCGCTTCGTCGAAGTCATTGACACCCCAGACTAATCGACCCTCAATGTCCCTCCAGGTGCCGAAATTTTCCACATGCAGATCGCCTACAGCGAGGACTCTTGGAGCCTTCGACAAGTCAGGACATACCTCCGGCCATAGCTGTACCCAGCGATAGAAGGTTGCCCGCAGGAAAGGAAACGCCGCCTCCGCCATGCGCTCGTGCTTCAGGCGAAGGTCGGGTTTGACCAACGTAAGATGACGGCCCAGCCATTCTTCAAATCGTCGAGTTGCTTTGACGATATTCATGTGGTCCGGTGCGAAACGATAGAGCCGGGCGTACGCGGATGTCAATTCTAGGAGTTCAGATCGAAAGAAGTATGTGTTTCTTCATGACAACTTCCACGTGTCGTGTCGGGCCTGACACGCTGTCTGCGGTCGAACACTATGTCCAGCGCTTCCGCTGGATGTAACTCCTTCTGAATCTGTGACGTCGCACCTGGTTCTTGGCGTGCCATTGGCTTTGTAAGGCTGACGTGAAATCAACCAGATTGCAGCCACTGAGACAGGTTCTTAGGAGGACACCATGCAACTCGTAATCACAGCAATGGCAGCCCTGGCCGGAATGGGCTTCTCTCTCGCAGTCGCACTGCTGGTCGAGGAACTGATCTTCGGTAAAGTATTCCGCTTGTTGTTCGCGCAGCAGGCAAGACAGATAAAGTCGGGCCAAGCACGCTGAGGGGTCAAGATCCGAGGGGAAAGGAAAACGCTATGTTGTTTCTGAAGTATTTGCTGATGTGGGGCGGCATTGGGATGATCTCGGCTGCCGCGGGAATTCTCGCTTATGACCTCTATCTGGAAATGAAGTATCGCCAGGCTCTGGTGACTGCTGGAGCTGGACCGCTGCCAGCTGCTCCGCATATTCGCTGGCGGGGAGCGCTAGGGCTAGCCATGCTGGCTTGGGGACCGATACTGCTGGCGCTGGGCATCGTCGTGGTTCCCAGCGGCATGGCTGGGGTTCGCATCAGTCAGACCAGCGGGACGTTGCCAGGCACGCTTTATCCCGGAGCACATTTCGTAACCCCTCTGGCGGAGACGGTCGCGCTGTTCGACACCCGCGATCAGCTATTCACAACCGGCGAGCAGGAAGAAAACGCAAGTACGCCTTCCAGCCGAGGTGTGAAATCCGAACCGCTAAAGGTTCAGGCCAAGGAAGGTCTCACGGTCGGATTGGCGATCACGGTTCGCTACCGCCTCGACCCCAAGCGGCTGGATTACATCCAGAGCAACCTGCCACAACCGGTGGAGAAGGAAATCGTACCTCCAGTAGTGGCCAGTGTTTGGCGCGAACTGGTGCCCAATTACACGGTGCGGGACGTGTTTGCTGCCCGGCGAGAGGAAATCCGAAAGCGAGCCGCGGTCGCCATAACGCAGAAGCTCGCCGCAGACGGCATCGTGGTGAAAGAGGTCATGCTGCGCGACATTCAACTTCCCCCTGAATACGCCAAAGGGCTGGAGAGTCTTTTGTTGAAGGAGCAAGAGAACGACCAGATGGGTGTGCAAACCGAGATCCAGCAAAAGCAGGTGAGGCTCTCGGAACTGGAAGCGGAAGCGACCAAAGCTCAGCAGGTGAAGCAGGCGGAAGGCCAGGCCCAGGTGCGCGTGCTGCAAGCCAAGGGCGAGGCTGATGCCATGCAATATACCCTGCCTCTGAAAGAGAAACAGATTCAGCAATCGAAGCTGGAAGCCGAAGCTCGCAAAGAAGCCACGGTTAAGAACGCGGAAGCGCTAGCCGAGGCGAAGGTAATCGATAGCAAGGCAGAGATGGAACGCCGCAAGTTGCTGGCTGCAGCCGAAGCCGATCGTATACGGGTGACCGCCGCCGCCGACGCCGAGCGAATGCAGAGCGAAGGGGCGATGCTGAAGCAGAATCCGCTGCTGATTAACAAAATCGTCGCGGAACGGCTATCGGACAAGCTGCAGATCATGATGGTGCCGGCCGACGGTAAGTTCTTCTTCGCCAATGATGTGTTGCGCAGCATGAACGTCTCGAATCATGCCAGCCAGGCAGAGGAGTCAGAATCACCAGTACAGAAATAAGTTGTGATGGTGCCTGAGGTTGGAGTCTTGCGAACAGTTTGCCACGGGCTGCGGTGTCAATAGTCATAGGGCCGAGTCGCCGTTCGCACTCGGTAGGGATGAGTCCAACCAGTACACATCGCTATGCGAAAAGCCACGCGCAACTCAGTTTATAATCGGCTCATTCGGGACGTCCCTATTCCGCCGCCGCGTTTTCAGTGCTTCACATCTTCCCTGCTCATCCTGCTTTTTCTGTTGGCAGCCCAGGCATCGGCTGATAATTGGACCAGCCCTGCGGCGCAACTGGCCGCAAAGATTGCAGCAATCACAGGCCCGGGCACTGTTGCCCTCGACTTCAAGAACCACTCTTCGTTGCGGCAGACGGATGTGGACGAAATTCGCCGCGGCGTGCTCCTCCAGTTGGCTACATTGGGCCTTCGCTTCGTGAATGCCGAACAGGCTGCCGCCACTGTGCAAGTCTTCCTCTCCGAAGACCTGCGAGATTACGTTTGGATTGCAGAGGTTCATCAGGGCGCGAATGAGTCTTCAGTGGTGATGGTTTCATTCGCACGCCCGGATACACAACTGGCCGTGCATGAAGCCGCCGCGATGGTGGTACGGAAGACTCTGCTCTGGTCTCAAGCTGACCGCATCCTGGATGCTGCGATACTCGACGGCATTCCTTCGCACCTGCTGGTTCTCGATTCAAACGGGGTCATGGTTTACAGGATGCAGGATGGCCGCTGGCAATCGGAGCAATTTCGGCCATCTCCCACTCCCGGCCCTGGCCTCGCGATCTCCGAGGACGATTGGTTTTGCGCAAAGACCATCTCTTCGATGCGTTACCTGCCGGGCATCTTCTGCCGAAGCACGAGCAGCGCGCGCTGTGACCATGACTTGCTATGAGAGCGACGATCCCTGGCCAATCGGAACCGATCAGTACGGTTTGAGTGCATTCTTCGCGCCGTTGCGGAATTTCTTTACCGGTGTGCTGGTGCCGGGCGTAGGCAAACAGACAACGGCGCCGGCATTTTATTCGGCGGCAGCTTTGCCGCGGGAAAAGTACACGCTCTGGCTGCTGGCTTCGGTGAACGGTCCGCTGCATATGCTCGACGGAATTACTGATCAGACTGCAGGAAAGTTAGCTTGGGGTAGCGATATTGCCGGCGTACACAGCGGTTGTGGATCAGGCTGGCAGATTCTGGCAACAGAAAACGGGGACACAGGAGCGATACGGTGAGAGCCTTTGAGTTTCCCGATCGTGATCCAATCGCAGTAAGCCAGCCTGCGGATTTTGGAGGACCGATCACTGCGCTGTGGGTCGGAGTCCAGCGGAAACGGGGCCATCGCGGTTTCGCGAAATTCGGAGACGGGGAGATATGAGGCGTTCCGGCTTACCATTACTTGTGGTCACTAGTCTGCTCTTCGGCGATGTAACCAGTGCTGCTACGCGCCCGCGCTACGGCGGCACGCTAAGGGTCGCCATGCGCGCCGCGCCCACGTCTCTCGATCCAGCGGATTCAAGCCAGCCAGAATCGTTGGCCCGACGTAACCTCTCGAGTCTGATCTTTGACACGCTAGTCGTGCTTGACGACCAGGGCAGACCTCAGCCCGCACTGGCCAGTTCGTGGCAGTCCGAACCAGGAAGCCAACGCTGGCAGTTTTATATCCGACCGGGAGTTACATTTCATGACGGCACAGCACTCAGCTCCGGCGCCGTGGCAGCGTCGTTACGGGCGGCCAACTCAAAGTGGAAGATATTTTCAGCCGGAGAAGGGATAGTAATCGAGTGTGATGCTCCCACTCCAAATCTGCCGGTCGAGTTGGCCATGGCACGCTATGGTATCGCCAAACGGGACGGCGGCAAGTTGACGGGTAGCGGTGCGTTCTCTATCGCCCATTGGGATCCAGGAAAGAAACTGACGCTAACTGCGCGCGATGACTATTGGGGCGGCCGAGCCTTCGTAGATTCTATAGAAATCGAGCTGGGCAAGAGCTTGCATGAGCAGATGATCTCGCTTGATCTCGGTAAACTTGATTTGATCGAAGTGGCGTCCGAGCAGGCTGCGCGCGCTGCCACCGAAGGCCGCAGGATAGATACTTCTTCTCCGGCTGAATTAATGGCCCTGGTTTTCGCGAATGATCGGCATTCTTCTGGCGATCTACAGCAACGCGAAACTCTCGCGCTTAGCATCGATCGTAGGTCTTTGAGCGTAGTATTGCTCCAAGGTGGCGCTGATCCCGCCGATGGACTGCTTCCGAATTGGATGACAGGATATGCCTTCCTTTTTTCGACTGACATGGACGTATCGCGGATGCAGCCGGAGCACGGAAATCCCCGCCAGATGTCCCCTTGGACCCTCAGTTACGACGCGACTGACCCTGTGGCTCGGTTGGTGGCCGAGAGAATTGCGCTGAACGCCCGCGACGCCGGCCTTACGCTCCAACCTACTAACTCGGTCAATGCCGACCTGCGCTTGGTCCGCATCCCGCTGGCTTCGCTTGACGCTCGCATCGCACTTACGAACCTGGCGACTTCGCTGAACCTCGCTCAGCCCACTTTTAATGGTGATTCGGCCAACGATCTCTACGTGGCGGAACGGACACTGCTGCAGTCGCGACAGGTTATTCCACTGCTGCACTTGAGGTTTGCGTCAGCGCTGGAAGGAAGCGTGAGAAACTGGAACACCGATCGCGAGGGAGGTTGGCGTCTGCAAGATGTTTGGCTGGGAACGGGGAAGCCATGAGTTTCCGCAGCAGACTGCTAGCGGGGTTCGCGCTCACGGTATTCGTTTCGGTTGCGGCAGTCACCTTGATCGTTTCCGCGGTCACGCGGCGAGCGTTCGAGCGGGCCAATGACGAAAGAACCACCGCCCTGGTGGCTCAATTCCAACACGCCTTTAACCGTCGAGGCGAAGAGGTCGTGCAGCGGGTAGAAGCGGTCGCGGCCAGTGAGGTCAGTACACGAATCGCCCTCAACCTCAATAGGAACGCTCCTAACTACGCGGCCTATTTAAGCGAAGCAAAATCCCTGGCGGACAGCCAGAAGTTGGATTTCCTCGAACTGGCGGACAGCGATGGGACAATTATCTCGTCGGCGCAGTGGCCGGCTAAATTTGGCTACCACGAACTGTTTTCGTTGACCGGACCAGTCCCCAAAGACGCGTTCCTCCGCCAAGAAGACCTGCCCACAGGCCCAGCCTTAGGACTATCGGCCATCCGCAAAGTGGATGTTGGCGACAAATCGCTCTATGTGATAGGAGGTCGTCGCCTGGATAAGAATTTCATGGCCAGCCTCGAACTTCCGAATGGAATGCGAGCCATGCTTTATCAGAAGCTGAGTGAAGAGAAAGCCGGTGCTGCAGTTTCTCCTCAGTATCTCATTGATCCCTCTGGCACTCTGCAGCAACCCGACCGGGTTGCGCCACTCATCGAACATGTTCTGAAGACACGCCAAGAAACGACTGCCATCGTTCACTGGTCATCGGACGCTTCCGACGACGAAAGCGTTCACGCCATTCCGCTCGGCGGTCAAGACAATCAGATACTCGCGGTTCTTATACTCGGGAGTTCTCGCCGCTCCTTTGTCGAACTGCAGCAGCACATCCGTTCAGCGGCATTGCTGGCTGCGAGCGTTGGAATTGCTCTGGCGATACTGTTCAGTCGATGGACCGCTGCCCGAGTCACACGCCCGGTTGAACAACTCGCTGATGCGGCCCGCGAGATTGCAGCTGGCAACTGGAATACGAAAGTGCCGGTAACATCATCGGACGAACTGGGCGCCCTGGCGACAATCTTTCAATCGCATGACCGGCGAACTTCTGGAGCAGAAAGAACGACTGGTGAAGACGGAGCGCGTAGCGGCGTGGAGGGAGCTGGCTCGACGCCTGGCCCATGAGCTCAAGAATCCCATGTTTCCCTTGCAATTGACAGTGGAGAACCTCATACGGGCCCGGCAGCAAACTCCGGAGCAGTTTGAGGAAGTCTTTCAGGAAAGCTCGTCAACTCTATTGGCTGAGATCTCGAATCTGAAAACGATCGTCTCCCGCTTCAGCGAGTTTTCCAGGATGCCGCAACCGCAATTTCAGAGCGTGCAAATCAACCACATCGTGCAAAACGTAGCCCGGCTACTTCAGGCACAATTACAGTCAGGTAACCGTATCCCCGTCGAATGCAAATTGGAATTGTCCGGATCTCCACAGCCGATCGCCGCTGATCCCGATCTGCTGTATCGCGCTGTTTCCAACCTCGCGTTCAATGCGCTGGATGCGATGCCCGAAGGTGGCAGCCTCACACTGCGCACGCGAGATGGCGCGAATGGCGTCTTGGTGGAAATCTCGGATACCGGTATAGGCCTGAGTGCGGAAGAGCGCGAGCGTTTGTTCACCCCGTACTACACCAGCAAAGCGGATGGTACCGGGCTTGGGCTCGCAATCGTGCAATCTATTGTAAGCGATCATGGAGGCAAAATCAGCGTCCGGAGCCAACCCGGCCAGGGCACGACATTTGTCATCGAACTCCCACGCAACCTCGATAAGCTGCCAGTGACTGGTCTGATCCAAACTGAGTACGAAGCAAAGATGTGAGGATGTCGCAGAAAGCAAATTTGCTGATTGTTGATGACGAGGCCAACACGCTAGCCTCGCTTTCGCGAGCATTTCGCCTCGCTGGTCACGAAGCGACAATTTGCGACAATGCGGCGAAAGCGCTCGAATTGGCGCGTGCACAGCACTTTGATTTGATTCTTTCCGATGTGGTCATGCCCGGCAAGGACGGTCTCTCGCTGTTGGGAGATCTCAAAGCGGAGGGTATTGCTGCGCCTGTGGTCATGATGTCGGGCCAGGCGCACATTGATATGGCGGTGCGCGCAACCAAGCTGGGAGCGCTCGATTTTCTCGAAAAACCGATTGCCACGGAAAAGTTGTTGCTCACGGTAGAGAATGCGCTCAAACTGCAGCGCCTGGAATCGGAAAATCGCCAGCTTCGTCAGCGCCTGGGAAAACACGAGATTATCTGGACTGGCGAAAGCATGCAAAAGATGATGGCGCAGCTGGAACGAGTGGCCGCGAGTGAGAGCCGGGTATGCATCCTCGGAGAAACGGGTACCGGCAAAGAATTGGTCGCCCGCACCCTGCATGATCGCAGTCCCCGGGCCTCGGGCCCTTTCATCGCTCTGAATTGTGCGGCTGTTCCCGCGGAACTGATCGAGTCAGAATTGTTCGGGCATGAGAAAGGATCCTTCACCGGCGCCGCGGCACGCCATCTGGGAAAGTTCGAGCAGGCGGAGCACGGCACAATCTTCCTCGATGAGATCGGCGACATGCCTTTGTCCATGCAAGCCAAACTGCTACGCGTGCTGGAGGAAGGCGAAGTCGAACGCATCGGCGGCGACAAACCTATTTCCGTGGATGTGCGCGTCATTGTCGCCACGCACCGCAATCTGGAGACGTTAGTGCGCGATGGCAAGTTTCGCCAGGATCTCTTTCACAGAATTTATGTTTTTCCTCTCGTACTGCCTCCGCTACGCCAACGACGGGAAGACATTCCCGCGCTTATCCAACACTTTTCCCAGCAGGTGTGCAGTCAGAACAATTGGAAACCAATTCCCTTCACCGCTGACGCAATTCAAGAACTGCAAGCTCACTCCTGGCCGGGGAACGTTCGCGAACTGCGCAACGCAGTTGAACGCGTGATGCTGCTGGCAACGGACGGCGTAGTGGACCTGGAGACAGTACGACTCGCGGTGCCTCAGTTTGCCGCGGAAACCAGACCGGTTACTGGTTCAGGGCCGCTTGCGGAAAGAGTGCAGAGCTTCGAACGCGAGGCGATCCTCGCCGAGCTCAGGCGCAACCACTACCACATCACCAACGCGGCTAAAGCGCTCGGGACTGGAGCGCAGTCATTTGTATAAGAAGGCGGAGATGCTGGGCATCGACTTAAGAGCATTGCGGCAGGAATCGGGTGCCAGTCAGAATGATTCCTAATTTGCCCGCCCAATCCACCACAAGATCTTCCCGACGATTTGGAAACCTGAAGTAGAAAGCGCAAGTGAATCGTACTCTCGATTTTCTGGCACCAGAACTTCAGTTCCATCAAAACGTTGCAATCTGGAGACGATCAGTCCCTGTTCCTTTTGCGATACCACGATGATGTGGCCGTACAACTTGAGACGGTTGGTCTGAGAGGTATCCACCACAATGATGTAGCCATCGTGGAGAACCGGCATCATGGAGCGCCCACGGACTCTGAGGCAACTTGTATAAGCCGGATTCGGGCACCACTGACTGGGCGCGGCCAATATGGTCTCGGGACGGACCTGCTCCAGTGCATCCGCTGGGTCCCCTTTACCCCCGTGAGTTGCGGCCACCACGGGCAAGACAGGGATGGCCACGAGTCGATTCTTCCTGCTGCTGGGAGCGCGATGGGCACCCGCCTCCACCAACTGCAAGTTGGGCAAACGGTCTTTGCGAAGGCGGGTGCGAACTGCCGGTAAAACCCGCATCAAGTCCTGACTGTGCAGGCCGGCTCGGCCCCAGAAATACCAACACTCCGGATCACCGGTGATATTTCCGAGCTGAATGTATACGTTAGCCGGAGGCTCCTGGGTTCCCCGCTCCCAGCGTGACACGGCCATGGCAGAGGCATTGAGCCGCTTTCCCAGATCAGACTGACTAATTCCCAGGTGGCGCCGGAGGGCGGTAATTCGTACCGCCCATTCCGCCTTCGCCGCATTTCTGCTTTTGCTCATGACCTGCTACACTTAACGGGCTTGATAAAACGTCTGGGTTAGTGGCATCGTCTTTGCCAGATTTGTGATAAACGTCATGCTTAATGACAATCGTACCACAAAACGAAACTCCGAAACCCTGTTACCGCAAGCCCTTTATCGCGGCCTGTATATGAGGGTCGCAAAGAACCTGGGCGTCGACCCCTCCTACGTGAGCCGGGTGGCGCGTGGAGAGCGGAATTCCATTCAGGTCGAGAACGCCTTGCGCCAGGAGATCCTGGAAATCAGCCGGAAGCTGGGACGCCGTGGCGCCGCTTCCGCCATCGCGCCAGGAGGTCATGCCGGTGGCAAACGTCTTAAGTCTTTTGTGAGGCGGAACCGTCCGTGGCTCCGGCAAGAGTGGCTGCGACAGAGCCAGTCTCATCCGACGTTCAGAGCCTTTAAGCTGTCCCCGCAGAAGAGGGTTTCTCCGGTGATGCCATTGGTGGACGAAGCCGTGAGGATGATGCGGCTTAGTCTGAGAGAGATGCCCACCGCGCCAATGAAAGCAGCCGAACAGCATGGCCGTGTCCGGCGAAAGCAAAAATACACGTCCACCGCCCTGTGCGAAGACTACAACTTGATTCGCCGTTGTATGACGAATTTGGCGGAGAAGCACTTCAATGAATTGGACACCCATCTCCTGTTTCATGATCTTGCCCAGCTCGGCGAGGTGATGGACGTTCAGTTACAGAGCGCCTTGAGAAAGTTTCTCGGCGCCCCAAACTAAGTAGAGTAATCGGCGTTGATTCGGACGTACTCCGCCGTCAGGTCGGTGGTGAGAAACGCTGCGGAGCTACGGCCACGTTGCAGTCGTATACGAATGTCGCAGCGAGGCTGCGAGAGAGCCTGGTGCGCGTTCGTTTCATCGAATGGATTAGCTATCCCTCTGCGGCACACCAACTGGTTCCCGATCAAAATGTCTATCCGCTTGGGATCGATAGGTACTCCGCATCTCCCGACCGCGGCCAGAATCCTTCCCCAGTTGGGATCAGCTCCTGCCCACGCTGTCTTGACCAGTAACGAGTGAGCGACGGCTCGAGCAATCTGCAATGCTTCTTCACGACTCTTGGCCTGTTCGACGAACAACTGGATGACGTGCTGAACGCCCTCTCCGTCGCAGATAATCTGCTCAGCCAGGGATTGACAGACCTCAAGGAGCGCATTCTCGAATTTCTTGCGCACGGACGGATCTCTTAACCGAACCCCACTTCCACCACTCGCCAGCAACAACACGGTGTCGTTGGTCGAGGTGTCACCATCAACCGAGATGCAATTAAAGGTTGGGTCGCAAGTCTGATGCAGAAGTCGCTTGAGGTCGGCTGTTCCAGCAGCGATGTCGGTAAACAAGTACACCAGCATAGTCGCGAGTTGCGGGTGAATCATGCCAGAGCCTTTGGCTATTCCGAGTAGACGAACTTCAGAATTGCCTGATGGGAAGCGCGCCGACGCCAGTTTGGGTCGCGTATCTGTGGTCATGATGGCGCGGGCAAAGTGATGGATTCGCTGCTCCGTTGCCTCCGTAGCGGCTATCAACTCAGGCAGCGTCGCCAGGATTTTTTCTACGGGCATGGGAACGCCGATGACGCCAGTGGAGGAGGGAAACACTTCGTTGTCGCGGACGTGCAGGAGACGCGCAGTCTGATGACAAATCCGGGCGCAGGCTTTGAGTCCGGGCCTCCCGGTGGCACAATTGGCATTGCCTGAATTGACGATGACTACTCGGACTCTGCCGCCAGTCGTCGCCAGGTGCGCGCGTCCAACCTCAATGGGCGCGGCCACGACGCGATTCGTAGTGAAAAGTGCGGCAGCGTTTGTACCGGGAACAGCCTCGACCAAGGCAAGATCCAGCCCACGACTCGCTTTCAAACCAGCAGCCACGGCGGAAAAACTGAATCCCTCGGGCAAATGTATTGTTTTGGAGGAATCCACAAGTACGGTCATACCTGGAGCTTTACCAGCCACCTGGTAGGCTCCGGCAGGATCGCGAATTTGGGCAGTTCACCACGCACCATCGCAACTTCATCACAGAAATGAAAGCGCGGACAAACGCAGCAATCTTTATGGATCTTGTCTGGCAAGTCTTCGCGCTGGGCCACAGCAAAACCTAACTGGGAGAAAAACTCCGGCTTGCGGGTAAAAAGACATATACAAGTGACGCGATGTTTCTTGGCCTGATCGAGCAAGAGCCTTTACCAGCCGCTTTCCGCCCCCGGAGCCTTGTTCGGCGGGATCAACAGTGATGGAGCGTATTTCCGCGAGATGCTGGCCATAGAGGTGAAGCGCGCCGCAGCCGATGATGCGTCGGTCTCGCACCAAAACCACAAAATCGCGGACGTTTTCGCAAATCTCGGCAAAGGTCCGAGGCAGGAGGGTGCCGTCTCCGGAATAAACGGAGATAAGCTCGTGAATTCGCTCGGCATCGGGCAACTTGGCTTCACGCGTGCGCATGGACATCCTCGCGCATGGAGCCAATCTTCTGCCTGGCGGCGGCGATCGCCTGCCGCACTCGGGCTGGCGCTGTGCCTCCCGGAACATCATGAATGGCCAGCACGGACTGCAGTTTCAGGCAATCGTAGAAATCCGTGTCGAATAGCGGATTCAATCGTCGCAGATCTTCCAGCGACAGGTCCTGCAGCTCACAATCCTTTTCCAGGCATAGCTGCACTGCCTTACCGATTTGCTCATGGGCCAAGCGGAAAGGAACTGCGCGTTGCACCAGATAGGTGGCTGCGGCCCAGGCATTCATGAAACCAGATTGGGCGGCCTCCTGCATGCGCTCGTAATTAAAGTCCACCGCCTTCATCCATCCAGTTACCAGCGGAAGCAGGCCCATGACGGTATCCGCGGCATCGAAGAGCGGCTCTTGGGTTTCCTGGAGGTCTTTGTTGTAAGCGAGGGGCAGTCCCTTCATCGTCACAAGTAGGGCCGTGACATCTCCGATGATTCGAGCAGTCTTGCCCCGCGTCAATTCCAGTAAATCCGGATTCTTCTTTTGCGGCATGGCGCTGCTGCCAGTGGAATACGCTTCGGGCAGGCGAACGAAACCAAACTCCTGCGAGGAAAACAGAATCATCTCTTCGGCCCAGCGACTCAGGTGCAGGGCAAGCAAAGAAAGTGCACTGACGAATTCCAAGGCGAAGTCACGGTCGCTTGTCGCGTCGAGACTGTTGGCAGTGGGACCATCAAAGCCGAGATCAGAGGCGACAGCGCGGCGATCCAGCGGCAGCGTGGCGCCCGCAACCGCACCTGAACCCAGCGGACAAAGATTGACTCGCTTGCGGCAGTCAGAAAACCGATCCGCATCACGCAGAAACATCTCCACGTAAGCCAGCAGCCAGTGTGATACCAAGACCGGCTCTGCCCGTTGCAGATGAGTGTAGGCAGGCATGGCCGCGATTCCGGCCTGCTCAGCGCGATCTAGTAGGACGCCCACCCATTCCGCCACGTCGGAGTGCAGGTGATCAATGCTGGTTCGAACGTATAGCCGAAGATCAGTTGCGATCTGCTCGTTGCGACTGCGCCCGCTGTGCAATTTGTATCCGACGTCGCCAATCAAGGTGACCAACTGTTTCTCGACGAAGTGATGCACATCTTCCGCCTCATCATCTTCAAGAAATGCTGGAGCCGCTGCTTGCTCACCGATCTTTTCCAGTCCCTGCAGAATCGCGATCAGCTCACCCGAAGTCAGGATGCCCACCTCCTTTAGAGCGCGAGCATGGGCCCGGCTGGCCTCAAGCTCATAACGTCAGCAGGCGCTGATCAAAGTCAAAGGAGCGCTGCCAGCGCTCGAAAGCAGGATCGAGCGGCTGCCGGAAGCGGCCAGACCACATCTTCATCGAGCCACCTCCGATCTTGTGGCTTCCGCGCGGGCGTGCGCGCGCGAGCGGGACGGCAGACCCAGGATGCGGATGAAACCTTCGGCATCTTTCTGGTTGTAGCTGTCACTCATGGTGAACGAAGATAGATCGGTGCGATACAGTGAGTAGTCGGACTCGCGGCTTACGATCGCTACGTTGCCTTTGTAAAGGGAGAGTGTGACCGCTCCCGTCATCTCTTTTTGTGTGGTCTCGACAAACGCGTCTAGCGCTTCGCGCAACGGCGTGAACCACAAACCAAAGTAGACCAGCTCGGCATACTTCAGTCCGACGTGCTGCTTGAAATGCGCGACATCACGTTCCAGGCATAGAGCCTCAAGCTCGCGATGGGCTGTAACAAGCAGAGTTCCGCCGGGAGTTTCGTAACATCCACGGGATTTGATCCCCACAAACCTGTTTTCCACCAGATCGACGCGTCCGATTGCATTGCGCGCTCCGATATCATTCAGAAGCTCAACCAGTGATACCGGATCGAGCTTCATCCCGTTAACCGACACCGGAATTCCCTTTCCAAAACCAACCGTCACCTGCTCCTCTCGGTCCGGCGCTTCCTGCGGCGAGCGAGTGAGCTGCCACGTGTCAGGAAATGGCGCATTGGCCGCATCTTCCAGCTCTCCACCTTCGTGGCTGATGTGCCATAGATTGCGATCGCGGCTGTGGATTTTCTCCCGGCTGGCCGCTACCGGAATTCCGTGTTTTTCGGCATAGTCGAGACAGTCTTCGCGCGATTTCAGAGTCCATTCTCGCCACGGCGCGATCACCTTGAGTTCCGGGGCCAGCGCCTGATAGGTCAACTCGAAGCGCACCTGATCATTGCCTTTGCCGGTACAGCCATGGGCCACGGCAGTTGCGGCTTCCCGGAGAGCCACCTCTACTTGGTGTTTGGCGATCACCGGACGCGCCAGCGATGTCCCAAGCAAATATTTGTGTTCGTATACGGCACCAGCCTTCAGTGCTCGAAACACGTATCCGGTGAGGAATTCTTCACGGAGATCTTCAACTACAACTTTGCTGGCCCCGGTTTTATAAGCTTTCTCGACAACCGCTTCAAGGTCGTCCCCCTGCCCCACGTCGCCCACCATCGCGATCACGTCGTAGGCGTAGTTTTCCTTCAGCCAGGGAATGATGATGGAGGTATCCAAGCCTCCGGAGTAGGCAAGCACTACTTTCTCAGACATGAGCACTCCTCGCAGGAAAGCGGCCCAACTCGCCGCCAAGCAATAACAGCAAAATCGCCTTCTGTATGTGCAGGCGGCTTTCCGCCTGATCGAAGACAACAGACCGAACCGAGTCCATGACGGCGTCAGTGATTTCCTGGCCACGGTGCGCTGGCAAGCAATGCATGAAAACGGCGTGTGGAGCTGCCCCGGACACAAGCTCCTCGTTCACTTGGTACGGCGGGAAAATCCGGTCGCGTTCTTCGGCCTCCTGCTCCTGGCCCATGCTGGTCCAGGCATCGGTATAGACAGCGTCGACGCCGTCCACGGCGGCGTGTGGATCGGAAAGAATTTCGATCACGGCGCCGGTTGTCCGGGCCATGTCCTGTGCATCAGCGACAATCTGCGGGTCAGGTTCGTAGCCCCTCGGCGTTGCGATCCGCATTCTGGAGCCCAAGCAGGCGCAGGTAAGCAGCAAAGAGTGCGCCACATTGTTTCCGTCACCAACGTAGGCCAGGCAGATATTCTTGAGATCTCCGAACCGCTCCTGCAATGTGAAGTAATCCGCCAGAGCCTGGCAGGGATGTTCAAGGTCGCTGAGCGCATTGATCACCGGGATGCAGGCATGTTCGGCCATATTCTCCACGGTACTGTGAGCGAAGGTGCGCAGCACGATCCCATCCACCCAACGCTCGACGTTATGAGCGATATCGCTGAGTTTTTCTCGCGCATCGAGGCGGCCCTGGGTCTGGTCGACGAAAGATGTCCAACCGCCCATGCTCGCCATTCCTGCCTCAAAGGTGAGACGCGTCCGCAAAGACGGCTTCTCGAAGAACATCACGATCTGTTTCCCGGCAAGGGATTTCTGGAATTTGACAGGGCGTGCCTTCATCAGTCCAGCAAGATGGAAGATCGCTTCGATGTCCTCGGGCGCGAGATCGCGAATCGAGACCAGATCACGGCAAGAAAAAATTGCCGGAGCGGGCGGATGCGTTACCCGCGTCGCATTGAATGGCTTGCTGCTCAATGTGTTTGGCTCCTTTTCTTAGACTTCGTAGTCAAACCTTTGGCCCGGCTCTGCGTCGAGGAGTTGTGGGGCAACGCCGAGTCGAGTGCCTGGATCACTTGGTCCACGTGCTTTTCCTGGATGACGTAAGGCGGCAGGAAACGCAGCACGGTTTCCTGTGTGCGATTGATGAGAATGCCTTTTTGCAGTAATTGTGCGACTACCGCTTTTGCGGTATCGGCAGAATCGAGTTCCATGCCCAGCATCAGACCCATGCCACGAATCTCGCGGACGCAGTGATGCCGACTTTTGAGCATTTCCAGTTGTGCGCGGAAGTACTCCCCGATTTCCCGCACATGGGCCATCAGAGCTATCCAGAACTCGCAGAAACTCGATAGCCACCGCGCACGCTAGCGGGCCACCTCCGAAGGTAGTGCCATGCATTCCGGGATGCATGCCGCTGGCTACGCGATTCGTGGTAAGGATCGCTCCCAACGGCAATCCCGCAGCCAGGGGCTTGGCCACAGTGACGATGTCGGGTTTTATACCGTAATGCTGATAGGCGAAATAGCGGCCGGTACGGCCCAGTCCGCATTGGATTTCATCGAGGATCAACAGAGCTCCGGTGCGATCCGTCAGCTGCCGAGCGGTTTGCAGGAATTCCTGGCTCAGCGGGCGAATTCCACCTTCTCCCTGGATGGTCTCCAGGCAGACGGCACATACGCTGCCGTCGAATTGCCGCTTCAGGTCCTCTGCGTCGTTGAATGCAACGAAGCCGACCCCTGGAACCAGGGGCGCGAAGGGATGCCGGTATTTCTCCTGCCCGGTGGTGGCCAAAGAACCAAAAGTGCGGCCGTGGAAGGAATTCTCCAGAGCTAGAAGACGCCACTTGGCTTTGTGACCGTTGCTGTTCTGCGTTCGCGCGAAAGCGCGTGCGAGCTTGAGAGCGCCTTCCCAGGCTTCGGTACCGCTGTTACAGAAAAAGGCCTTTTGCAGACCAGAAATCTTGGTCAGTCGCTTAGCTAGTTCAGCTTGATACTCGTGAAAGAAAAGATTGGAAACGTGAATCAGCCGGCCCGCTTGCCGCTTCAGGGCAGAGCGGATCGCCGGATGTCCGTGACCGAGAGCATTCACCCCGATTCCACTCAAAAAGTCGAGGTACCGTCTCCCCTCTGAATCCCAGAGATACACTCCACGCCCACGGGTAAACATCACCCGCTGACGATCGTAGGTGGGAAGCAACAGCTTGGATTCCGAGCGAATAACGGAAGCGAGATTCATCCCCCGATCACCTCCGTGCCGCAATCGAGCTTGGCGAAATAAAACTGCGGCAGGATTTCGGCTTGAGTCGCGGGAAAAATTCGCACCCTTCCCACTCCCTTTCTGAGCGCATGACTGCATGCTTCGAGCTTAGGAAGCATGCCACCCGCGATCACCGAATCTTCGACCATCGCGGGAACGTCCTTGGTACTTAGCCACGGAATGACGGAACCTTCGGCATTCTTGACGCCTGCTACATCGGTGAGGAAGATCAAACTGTCGGCGTGGCAGGCCACAGCGCAGGCTGCAGCCATTTGATCGGCATTCACGTTGTAGTATTCCCCGTCGGAACCCAATGCCACGGATGACAAAACTGGAATTCCACCTTCAGCCCAGATAGCTTCCAACCAGCGCGGCTCTACCGAACAAATTTCACCCACAAAACCCAGGTCGTACCCGGAAGTCTGTTTCTTGCGGGCACGAAAAGCCATGCCATCCCCACCGCAGAGACCCACCGCGGAGTTGCCAGCGGCCATGATCGCAGCCACGAGACTCTTGTTTACGATTCCCGCCAGCACCATCAGAGCAACGTCACGGGTTTCAGCATCGGTGACGCGCAAGCCATTTACGAAGTCGCTTGTTTTGCCTAGCAGCTTAAGAGTGCGAGTGAGCGCGGCTCCGCCGCCATGGACCACGGCGATTCGGTGGCCATCCCGCGCCAGCTCGACGATGGCATGGGCGCACTTGTGCATAGTCGACTTGTCTTCAAGCGCGGCGCCCCCGACCTTGATCACAATCTTCACTGCAATCCTTCCTCTTCGTTCCACCCATACATCAGGTTCATGTTCTGCACCGCCTGCCCCGCCGCACCTTTGAGCAGGTTATCCACACAAGACACCAGCACCAGACGACGTCCGTCCTCCGCCAAACAGAAACCGAGGTCGCAGTAATTGGTGTGCAGGGAAAATTGAATCTGTGGCAGCTGCGGCGTAGCGAACACGCGCACCCACCGCTTGCCGTGATAGAAATCGCGGAAGCAAGCTTCCACTTCGGCCGGCTTCATTTCGCGATTCAGATATACGTAGACGGTCGACAGAATTCCTCGTGGGATAGGCAGCAGGTGCGGAGTAAAGATGAACTGACCAGCATCCAGTTTCAACTGCTCGATGATCTCTCCTACATGGCGGTGACCGAACACCGAATAGGCAGAGAAATTGTCAGCCACAGAAACAAAGTGAGTGCGCGAGGTCGGCTCCTTCCCTGCCCCGGAAACGCCCGACTTTGAATCCGAAATGATTCCCCGCTCGCGATCAACGACTTCCGCACTCAACAACGGCGCCAACGCCAGGATCACCGAAGTCGCATAACATCCAGGATTAGCCACCAGGGTTGCATTTGGGATGCGGTCGCAATTCAACTCGGGAAGACCATAGACCGCTTTCTCCGTCAGTTCGGCGGCGGTGAGCGAGTCAGTGTCCTGGAAACCGTATACGGCGCGGTGTTGAGCCTGCTTAAGCCGCCACGCACCGCTAAGATCAATCACGCGAATTCCTTGTGCAATCGCTTCCGGTACCAGCGCTCGCGACGCCTGGTGAGGAGTCGCCAGAAACAGCAATTCCACATTCTGCTGTTGCAACGCTGCCCAGGAAAATGGCTGGATCGGGTAACCGCCGTTGCCGGAAAGGACTGGAAAGATTTCGGCGAGATCGATCGAGCCATTATTTGCAAAGCCATTACGTGGCGAATCATCGTCTCCGTTCGTTCGCCGCAGCATCAATGGCGTTTCCAGATGAGGATGCCGCAAGAGCAGGCGCGCCAGTTCAAGGCCGGAATAGCCGGTCGCACCCACGATCGCTGTTTTGAGCTTGGCGCGCATCAGGCGAGCATCTCCTGAGTTCGGGTAGCGAGCCGGTTGGCGGCCTTCTTGTCAGGGCAAACGATCAAGATCGTGTCATCTCCCGCAATCGTGCCCACGGACTCCGGCCAGTTTTCGTCGTCCAAAGCGGCAGCCACGGGTTGCGCACTACCAACCGTAGTCTTGATCACAAGCAGGTTCTGCGCCGGCCGCACCCCGAGCACGAACTCGCGCACCAGCCGCGAAACTGGAGGCAACGCCGGCTCGGACGAGACATCACCGTGCGACAGGGCGTAGCCCCTCCCCGTTTTCACCAGACCGAGATCACGGATGTCGCGCGAGAGCGTCGCCTGCCCGACCTTCAGGCCGCGCTTACGCAGAGCGCGTTGCAGATCCTCCTGGCTGGGGACAGGACCCTGGTACAGCAATTCAAGAATGGCTTTCTGGCGCAAGGGCTTACTCATGATGCATATATATTCAGCATACTGAATACTTATGCATCCATGGTAATGGATCGGTGATCGGTGTCAAGCAGAAAGTTGGCGGGGTGAATTATCGACCGGGGCAGTCAGCTTTGCCAGAGCCTAGGACCACACATCACCCGCCTGACACATGGCCTGAGACTGGAAAGTGGCCGCAGGAACCTCGGGCGAAGGAAATAACAAATGATGCAGCCGACGCACCGACTCGTCGGCGCGCGCTTCATCCACCAGAAAGCTAAGACTGCGCTCGGAGGCACCCTGGCAGATCATGCGGGTTTCGACGTCGGAGATTGAACGAAATACCTGGCTGGCAATCTCTGGTTGCCGCCGAATCTTTTCTCCAACCAGACAAACCAGCGCCTTATGATTCTCCCAGCGCAGGTTCGCCATTCCCTTGAGTTCGGCGGCAATGGCGGGAAGGGCTCCAGTCGAGGTCACCAGTAGAGACAAGCCGCCGCGCGATGCAGAAAGCAGGTCTAGCGTCTGCTGGTGGCGCTCAAATACGTCGCAGACCTCACGCAGCAACTCGGGAGCGAGCCAGCGCACGGGCTCGACGTCAACCACGGCAATCCCGCGTTTGACGGTAATCGCCTTTACCCGACCCTCTCCACCGGAGTAGGCCCGGATTTCCGTACCTTTGCAGCCATGATTTCGTGAATTCAGCACCCAGACCGGAATATCGTGGCGCATAGCCGGCAGCAACGTCGCGGGATGGAGCACCTTGGCGCCGAAGTACGCGAGTTCAGCCGCCTCATCGAAGCTCATCCTGGGCACGCGGCGAGCGTTCGGACAAATCGCGGGATCCGTGGTCATGACGCCATCCACGTCAGTCCAGATTTCAATCCGGGTTGCGCGCAGTGCCGCGCCGACGATTGCAGCGCTGAAGTCCGATCCACCACGTCCTAGAGTGGTTGGGACGCCGTCCCTGGTCGAGCCCACAAAGCCGCCAAGGACGGGGATGCTGCCGGATTCAAGGAGCGGAAGAAGCGCGGCCTTCAGGCGCTGGTTGGTCTCATCCCACAAGGGCGTGGCCCGGGTGTGCGCGGCATCTGTGATAATGCACTGTTTCGCATCCAACAGGACCGCATCCAATCCGTCTTTCCGCAGTACGGCCTGAACAATCCGGCTGGAAAGCGCTTCTCCCCTGCCCAACAAGTTATCTTGCGCACGGGGACTGAATTGTCCTTCGGCCGCGATGCTACATAGAGCCTTGTCCAGCGCCTGGAATTCACCTTCCAAATCATTTCGCAAGCGGTCGTAGTTCTCTCTTTCGAGAAGCTCTGCGGCGATCTGTTCGTGACGTTGCCGGAGACGCTGGACAGCCTCCAGGACAACTTCCCGGTCGCCCTCTGCGGCAGCCAGGCCAGCGGCGAATAACTGGTCAGTAACTTTGGCCAGAGCGCTCACTACAACGACTGGTTTTTGTCCGAGCCGCTCTTTCACAAGTTGACTCACGCGGCGCATAGCAGGTGCGTCCTCGACCGAGGTCCCACCGAACTTCATCACGATACAGTCAGTCCGTTGCTCGGCGGCGTCACTTCTGTCTCCACACGATAAGGCATCCATCGATTTGCTCCCTTTGGTCCGGAAAATAGAAAACCCACCTGCCAGTTGCTTCTGGCGGTGGGTCTTGTTAGCTGTTAGATCTATGTGTTTCTCAGCTCACCAGACGTCCTCCCCCAGAAGACACATAATTCGTGTCGACATGGCTGTGCCTGTCGATGTAATTCGCTTAGCCTTCCGGGAATTTGAGGTCATGGCTGCTCGAGACATAGCCCGTTGAAAGTCGGCTCAGATTTAGAAATGTTAGTTGTGCTGCTCCCGGCCCAATCTCGGTTCCGGGCTGTCCGATTTTAGTCCGTGTTCGAAGAATTCAACCAGGCGATCAACCAATCTACGCCGACCACCGATAACGTGTAGCCCGCTTTCGTGCTGGTGTTCTTCGAGGATTTTGTTCAAGCTATTTTCCAATTCGTTCATACGACACCCCTCAGTCGGTTGGAATTCTGTTCATAACCGCGGCCACTCACGGGGCTAAAGCGCCCTCTGAGGTCGTACTCCAAGTTACCAATTTCCGAAGCGGAACAGAAATTTGAAATTGCGATTGGACGCATCAACAAATCAGATAGGTACTAAGCAGTCCTGATTTTCCGATGCGACTGAAGGCTGTTCACTTAGAGACCGCCGCCAGTTGCCGGACGGTAGCGATAAATGTATTCGTCGCTCGGGTCAGAGTCCGATCTCGGCGATAAGCAAGCCCCAGCTCACGCCACAATTCCTCGTCCTGGACAGGAATCAGTTTCACGCGCCCCGCCAGTACCTGATCGCGGGCGAAGCTGGCGCTTATCAAAGACACTCCAAGTCCGGCGGCCACAAAGCTCTTTATCATGCCCACGCTTGGCAACTCCATCCGGATTTGCAGTTGCGAAGCGTAGGGGCGAAACAATTTGTCCATCACCCGGCGACTAAAACCGGTCTTGGGAAGCAGCAGGGGATGCTTGACAATTTCGCTGACCGGCACAACATCGAGCTTGGCCAAAGGATTCTGTGGACTCACCATCACCATGAGCTGATCGCGAAAGATGGGATGCGCCTTCAGGCTGGGGGACTTGACCGGCAGAGTCACGATTCCGACGTCGATGGTGCCGTTCTCCAGTTTCTCCACAATCTTGTAACTGAAATTACGGTAGATGCTGATCTGTACTCCCGGATAGAGATGGCAAAACTTGGCGAAAACATCAGGCAAAACGTACAAGCAGGTTGCTTCGTTGGCGCCGATCACAAGAGTACCGCGAGGAGTGCTGCCCTGATCGGCCACGGCGAGCAGGGATTCGTCCCGTAGCTGCAATAAGCGCTCTGCATAAGCAAATAGCACCCTGCCAGCCGGAGTCAGGGACACATCTTTTCCCGGAGCGGTCCAGCAACCGGTCTCCGTATTCCTGCTCCATTTGCCGGATCTGCGCGCTCACCGCCGACTGCGAACGGAAAACTTTCTGCCCGGCGCGCGAAAAGCTGCCGAGTTTCGCCACTTCCAGGAACGTTACTAGCTGGTCGAAGTCCATAGATTGTGCGTGATTATAGCGGAGAACAGGAACCTATTCCGGCCACAGTGAACATTCTGGCGCCATTGTGTTGTTCAGACCACCGCTGAGACGTCGCCATAGACCGAGTGCGGAAGATGCAACAAAGAAGTTGCTTGCCGCTTGAACCGAGCTAGAGTCGCAGCCCAGGTTTCGGCGATCGAGCAGGGGGAAACTACCGGTTCAAGGCGCAGGAATGGCAGTGCGAGATCGGCGTTCAATAAACGCAATGCTCGCGGACTGCCAGTGAGTCGAACGTGCCGGCGGAGAACCCGGCGCAGCCATAGATCCTCTCGTACTTCCAGGGGAGCCAGGCGAACCGATTGCTCGTTATATCCGAAACCGCCGATCGAATCGCGGAGGAGATAACACAAGCCGCCGGTCATTCCGGCGCCAAGGTTCATTCCAGCCGGTCCAAGAATTATAGAGACGCCCGCGGTCATGTACTCACAAGCGTGTTGACCAACTCCCTCGACGACGGCAAGAGCACCGCTATTGCGCACGGCAAAGCGCTCTCCTGCGCGTCCCGCCACGTACAGTTCACCACTGGTCGCGCCGTATAAGACGGTATTGCCGACCAAAACATCGCCGCGCAATGAGGCTGCTTCTCCGGCCGTAATCGCGATCACCCCGCCGGACAAGCCTTTTCCAACATAATCGTTGGCCTCTCCGAGAAGGCGAAAGGTTAATCCCGGGATGAGGAAAGCGCCAAAACTCTGACCCGCGTTACCGGCAAACACATATGTGTCCGAACTGTCAGCCGCGTGGGCTGCCCCCACGTCGCAGCATCTGTCCACTTAAGTGTGCGCCGATAGCACGATCAGCGTTGGTAATCCGGAAGCGGCGTTGCGGCGGTGCCAGCGTGTTTTGTTCATCCACGGTACGATTCAGTTCGCGATGCAAGGTGCTGTTATCTTCGGCTGGACACGCGGGTTGCGTCGCAACATTGACCGGTTCAAGCAGATTGGACAAAAAGCGCTTCGCTTCCGGCGTTCGTGGCCGTAGGCGGTCAACCGCACCGACAACCTCATCGATGGACCGTGCTCCCATACGGGACAACAGTTCACGGACTTCCGCAGCTAACGCTCGGAAAGTAGGTCTCTACCATCTCCGGCTTGCCGGCAAAGCGTGCCCGCAACTTCTCATCCTGTGTAGCGATTCCGACCGGACAAGTATTCAGATGACACTGGCGGGCCATCACGCATCCGATCGCGAGCAGCGCCGCGGTGCCGAAGCCGAATTCGTCTGCACCCAGCAGCGCGGCAATGATCACATCACGCGCAAACTTGAAACCGCCATCGACCCGCAACCGCACCCGCGTCCGCACGCCGGCTCTCAGCAGTGCACAATGAGCATCGCGAAGTCCCACTTCCCACGGCAACCCGGTGTTCTTGATGGAAGTGATCGGGGATGCGCCCGTCCCGCCGTCATGCCCGCTGATGGTAATCACGCTGGCGCCAGCTTTTGCCACGCCGGTAGCAATAATTCCCACGCCAGAACTTGAAACTAGTTTCACTCCAATTCGCGCTTGCGGATTCACCGCCCGCAAATCGTAGATCAGTTGCGCCAAGTCTTCGATGCTGTAAATGTCGTGATGGGGCGGCGGGGAGATGAGCATCATCCCCGGCACGGCGTGCCGTAAGCGCGCGATATACGGCGACACTTTGCTTGCTGGAAGTTGGCCACCTTCGCCGGGCTTAGCCCCTTGCGCGATTTTGATTTCCAGTTCGTCGGCGTGCACCAGATATTCAGCCGTCACTCCAAAGCGCGCGGATGCGACCTGCTTGACCCGATTGTTGGCCTCGGAACCGTCCCGATAGATCTCTGGATCTTCGCCGCCCTCGCCGGTGTTACTGCGACCACCCAGACGGTTCATCGCGATGGCCAGCGTGCGATGGGTCTCGGGTGAAATTGCTCCCAGAGACATGGCCTGAGTGCTGAAGCGGCTAAGCACGGAGGCTTCTGCTTCAACTTCTTCGACCGGCACCGGATCCTGCGACACAATTTCCAGCAAGTCCCTAACGGCGACCGGTTCTCGTGCTTGTCCGAGTTCGGTAAATGCTCGGAAATTTTCCGGCGTGGGCGATTTGATGTAACGATGCATGCGCCGCACCAGTTCGGGCGAGCTGGCGTGACGTTCCCCATTGTGACGGAAGCGATAGAGTCCTTTGTCCTGCAACTCGGCTGCTTGGAGAGAGAACGCTGCAGCGTGGCGGTCTAAGCAATCCTGCACTAGATCGTTAAGCCCTTTACCGCCAAGAGCATGCCCCGCATCTTCAAAGTAATCCTCGCAAATGTCTGGGTCCAGGCCGACGGTCTCAAAGAGTTGGCTATTTCGATAGCTGGCAATGGTGGAGATCCCCATTCGAGCGATTACTTTACGCAATCCCTTCTCCACGGCTGCACGGTAGCGGTTTGCTCCGTCCGGCCTGAGGGTCACGGCTCGCTCGAGCGCCAAGTAGGGAAACACAGCGCTCGCACCGGTGGCGATAAGCAGGGCCACGTGATGGGTGTCAATGACTTGCCCAGTCTCAATCACCAAGGGGATGTTCCATCCTCCGGCTTCGACCATGGATTTCCAAGCAGCGGCGGCGGCGAGCAGCGCGGGCAACCGCCGTTCGTTTCGCGTCGACTCCGCGATCGGTGAGCAGGATGAATCCAGGCTTGCTGGCGACGGCAAGTTTCGCCTGCGCTTGCACCCGCGCCAGTGCCGCCCCACCGCCCTCGACTCCATCGGCCACCGAAAAGGTGAAATCGATTTGGTGAGAACGTCCTAGTTCTTTCTCGAACACCTCCAACTGCCCGCCGTCAAGCAGCGGCGAATTGAGCACCACGCTCTCGCCCAGATAAGTCTTCAACGACATGACGTGACTTTCGCGCAGAGAGTCAATGGGCGGATTCGTAACTTGCGCGAAGCGCTGCTTACAATAATCCCAGAGTGGACGCCGAAAGCTCGATAGCGCCGCCGGAGGCGCGTCGTCCCCCATGCTCCACACCGCTTCTTGGCCCTGCTCCACGAGAGGTTGAAACAACAGCCGATATTGATCTTCGCTCCAGCCCAATGCTGCCATGACTTTCGTGGGTTCTGGTGTTGGCGCAAAGAAAGCGCTATCGCTCGGAGTCACGGAAGTTGCATGCAGTCTTGAAGGTCGCGATATCTTTGGACGCAGCGGCACCGGGTCGTTGGGCCGGATCAATTCCCCGCTCGCCAGATTCACCAAAAGCATCTCGCCTGGCCCAAGACGTTGCCGTTCGATGACGCGCTTGCCGCGCAAGTCCGCGATTCCAACTTCGGAGCCGACAACCAGCAGGCCGTCATCGGTGAGGGTGTAGCGCAAAGGCCGTAGTCCGTTGCGGTCTAGCTTGGCGCCTACGGTGAGGCCGTCAGTGAAGATAAGTGCTGCCGGACCATCCCAAGGCCTCCTGCTCACGCGCGCATTCCTCGAGAAAGAAATCCAACTCGGTTCTGGCTTGGGGGCAGTTTTCCCAGGCTGGTGGGACCATCGCTAACAGGGCTTCAGCCGGGCTATGACCCTGGCGAAGCAAAAGCTCCACAGCGTTGTCGAAGCTAGCCGAATCGCTCACCCGTTCTTCCAGCAGGCGTACTCGATTGGAGAGCCCGAAACCTTGGCGGAGCGCATGCTCTTTAGCCCTCAGCCAGCGCCGGTTTCCGCTGATAGTGTTGATCTCGCCGTTGTGCGCCACGAAGCGGAAGGGTTGCGCCAGCGACCAACTGGGTTGAGTGTTAGTGGAATAGCGCTGGTGAAAGATGGCAAACGAACTGGTAAATTCCGGGTCGGCCAGATCAGGGTAGAACGCCGGCAATTGAGCCGGCGTCAACAAGCCTTTGTAAACCACAGTTCGCGAGGAGAGCGAACAGAAATAGGTTCCGGGGGGTGCACCTGCTTCCGCCTCCTTACGTAACCGAAACAGCAGGTCTTCTAAATCGGCGGTTGGTTGCTGAGCTTCGAAGAAGCACTGCTCGATGACGGGGAGAGTGTCGCCTGCGCGTGGCCCAGCGACTTCAGCCATGGTCGGGACCGGTCGCCAGCCCAGGCATCTAAGGTCGTTTTCTTCCGCGAGCTTCTCAATGGTTGCGCGTGCTGTCTCTTCCTGGCCGCGAGTGAGGAATACCATCCCCATTCCGAACACCGCAGGCAGCTCGATTCCTGACTGACGCGCCTGGAATCGGATAAACCGGTCAGGGATTTGGGTAAGTAGGCCTGCACCGTCACCGCTGCGTCCGTCCGCGTCAACCCCGCCGCGGTGCCCCAGACGCTCCAAAGCCTGTAGACCGCGCGTGACTATCTCGTGCGAAGGTTCGTGCCCCAGGTGGGCAATGAAACCCACACCGCAGGCATCGTGGTCGATCGCTGTGAGATTGCGCGCCATCTTTCATTGTGTACCTTCATGGCAGCTCGAAAGTACAATCCAGAATTTCGATGACGCTGATGGATTTTTCTGTGGCGTGATGACGCTCGGCTGTTGAGCCCGATTTATGTTTCTTCGCAGCTAACGGGAGCTTCAATATTCACTAAGGGCGTTACAGCAGACCCGACGTGCAAACCGCATTCGGTCTTCTGGAAGCCCGACCACCGTCCAGCTCGAACGTCTTCTCCGGGCTGAATCGCTCGGGTGCAATGGGTGCATCCGATGCTCGGGTAATTGCGGTCGTGCAGGGGGTTATAGGGGACGTTGTGCTTGCGGACGTAATTCCACACCTTCTCAGTCGTCCAGTCCGCAATGGGGTTGATCTTCACCAGCTTAAACTTCGCGTCCCACTCCACTTTGCGGGCCGAGGATCGCGCGGCGGTCTGGTCCCTGCGGATTGCTGTGACCCATGCCCGCAGCTCGGAGAGTTTCTGTTTAAGCGGCTCGATTTTCCTGAGGTTGCAGCATTGGTCGGGATCGCTGGCCCAAAGCGCTCGCCCATGCTCGCGCTCCTGCTCCTCCGGCGTCAAAGTTGAGTAGACCCTTTCCACCTTGATTCCGTAGCGCTTTTCGACGCGATCAATCAGATCGTAGGTTTCGGGAAACAGGAACTCAGTGTCCAGCGTGAAGACTTTCAGATCGGGCACTACCCGCGAGGCAATGTCAATCAGCGCCATGCCTTCCACGCCGAATCCGGAAGCCATCGCTATGTCTTTCCTGAAAGTTGTGAACGCCCAGCGCAATACTTCTTCGGCAGTCCATTGTTCGGCCGGAATTTGTGCTTGCTCCCAGTGTTCTTTCACTCCGATTGCTCCTGAGTCCCACGAAATTGCTCGCCCTCGATTGAAGAACTGCCCCGCGCTACCAGCGGAATAACTTGCTCCAGACTCGACCAGGCAAACTCCTCGCGCAAAGAGGCGTGGTCGGCAAAACGCACGACTTCCCCGACCACCAGCAAAGTGGGAGCCGGCAGTCTGGGGGCAAGAGGTAAATCCTTGCAGGGTTGTTCGATGAACTTGTTGTTCTGGCGATGTGGCTTGCGAAATGATGGCGCAGGGAGTTGCTTGCTTTAACCCGGCTTCAACCAAACGGGCAGCGGTGCTCTGGTACTGGTAACCAGGCATGTAGATCACCAGCGTGGCATCGGACGGCAGATGTGCTGGCCATTTGCTCGAGTCAGCGCCATTCGAATGATGGCTGGTAAGAAAAATCAATGCAGATGAAATCTGGCGGTGAGTCAGGGGAATATTCGTTGCCGCGGCAGCGCCCTAAGCCGCCGTCACCCCGGGAACAATCTCGAAATCAACGCCGGCTTGACGTAGAGCTTCAATCTCTTCGCCTGCGCGACCGAAGATGAGCGGGTCTCCACTTTTCAGGCGAACTACCTGCAATCCCAGCGACGCAAATTGGATCAGGAGAGAGTTAATCTCCTCCTGACTGATACTTTTCCATCCGCACCGCTTCCCTACATTTCGGACTTCTGCTGTCGACGGAATGAAAGCAAGAATCTCCGGCCTGATCAGATCGTCATGCAACACCACATCAGCTCTTTTCAAGGCCTTGAGCGCTTTCAGGGTGAGCAGTTCAGGATCGCCCGGTCCCAGCGCCTACTAGATAAACTTTTCCCGTCACGAAATCTCCTCCTTGCCGCGAAGACTCGTGCCGGTCGCGGACTCAAACGCGCTGCGACTCGCTAGCTCGTGCAGCAGATGCCGCCTGTCCTCGGGATCAATGTCGCTGGCAAATAGTTGGCGCCTCGATCTCCCCCAACTGCTCCAGCCATCCTGCGTATTCGGATCCGAACTGCGCTTCGAGTTCCCTTCGCAGTCGCTGAGCGAGCGCGGGACTATGGCCAGCAGTCGAGATGGCAACTTGAAGATTTCCTCGACGTACCACCGCCGGGTAATAAAAATCGCAGCGTTCGGGATCATCCACGGCATTGCAAAGGATGTTCCGCCGGTGCGCTTCTCGGAAGATGACTTCGTTCACCGCAGTAGAATTAGTCGCGGCAACTACTAGAACAACGCCGTCCAGATCGGAAGCTTCAAAGTTTCGCTGCTCCCAGGTAATCACTCCAGCGTGGGCCCAGTCACCAACCGTCGCAGTCGCGTGCGGCGCTACAACTCGGACTTTGGCGCCTGCCGTGATCAAGCTACGAATCTTTCCCTGGCCGATCGTGCCCCCTCCTACAACTAAGCACGGTCGATCGTCGAGTTTTAGAAAGATAGGAAACAAGCTCATCGCTTTGCCTTTTTTTCGCATGACTAGCCTTCCACCACATGCGGCGCTCGCCCCGGCGACGGATCCCTCGCTACCGCCGCGACCAATTCACCTGCCAGGCACTCCCGCAACTCCTCATCGCTGTATCTCGCAAAGAACCGTCGCAGATTCTCTGCTGGCAGCCGTTCATCCAAATAGCGCCGCAGCAGGCGCTCGATCGCGTCCGGAACCTCACTAGCCGGGCAGCGATAGCCAATGGGCCGAGCCACCGACTGGTGCAGCCCGACCGCTCCGCCCACGCAAAAGTAGTAGGCGTCCACCATGCGATCTCCAACTTTGATCTTCTTGCCCTCGATGCCAACGTCCGCAATCCAATGCTGGCCGCAACTATTCGGGCATCCGGTGACATGCAGCTTCAGGTGTTGGTCAAAGCCGGGAAGTCTTTCTTCCAGTTCCTCCACTAGCCAGCGAGAAAAACTCTTGGTTTCTGTGATGGCGAGTTTGCAGAATTCAGAACCGCTGCAGGCAATCGCGCCGCGCCAGAACGGCGAGCCGGCAACTAGGAGGCCGGCACTGTTCAATTGGCTCGCCAGCGTGTCCACGTTCTGGCGCGGCACATTCACGATTAGTAGGTTTTGCATGTTGGTCGTGCGCAGTTCGCCGTTGGCGAAACGGTCGGACAGATCTGCGGCGGCTTGCATTTGCTGGGCCGTGATCCGGCCACGCAGCACTGCCGCTCCCACATAGCAGTACCCAGGCTGTTTCTGTTGATGGATTCCAACATGATCGCGATAGACGTCCTGGGGTGGCCTCTCCTCTGCCGCGGGTTCCAGTCGGAAACCGATTCGCTGTTCCAGTTCGTGCTGAAAACTATCCGCGGTCCAACCGTGCTTCAGGAAGAGGAATTTGAGACGGGCCCGCTCCCGGTTTTCCCGTAGCTTTTCGCTTTCGCGGAAAATCTCGGCAATTCCCTTGAGAACCGGGATCACTTGATGCTGTCGAACAAAAGCGTTCAAACGTACGGCGAGATGCGGGTCGGTAGATAAGCCCCCGCCTACGCGCAAGGAGTAGCCGATCTCCGAATCGTCGCCAGCACGGCGGATTGCGGTCAGCCCAACGTCATTGATTTCGGGATAGGCGCACCATACTTTGCAGCCGGTAATGCAAATCTTGAATTTGCGCGGGAGGTTGTAGAACTCGGCGTTGCCCACGAAAAACTGATTGGCTTCGAGCCCCAGCGGAGAAGCATCGCAGATCTCATCCGCATCCACGCCGGCCAAAGGGCAGCCGGTAATGTTGCGGGTGTCGTCGCCGCAAGAACCCATGGTAGTAAGGCCGGCGCGCCAGAGCGCATCCAGGACTTCGGGCAAGCTCTCGATCGTCACCCAGTGCAGCTGAATATTCTGTCTTACGGTCAGGTCCGCCGTGCCTTTGGCATAGCGCTCGGTGACCGCGGCGATGGTTCGAAGTTGGTCGGAACGCAACAGGCCGCCCGGAATCCGGATACGGACCATGAAGTACGGAAGCGCCTTGCCCTCACCGTTTTTTCCCCCAACCACACCGGCGCCGTCGCCTTGGGTGTAAACCCCCCACCAACGAAAATAGGTGCCCAGCCATTCCGGGGTGATGGAGCCAAATCCCTCGCGGGCAAAGCGCCGAATTTCGTCGAGGCCTTCCCACGGGTTCTTTTCCCGTTTGAGCCGTTCGACGCGCTGCGCTTTCGTCTCTGTGCCTGTGTTGGACATAAAAAAACCCACCGCCAGTAGCCTGCACTGGCGGTGGGTATAATTGCCGATTTCTAAATGAAACTTAGGTCAGCAGCCTCCCTGCGCCAGTGGACGCACCCGTACAACAACAAGTACAGCAACACCGGCGGGAGTTGATTAGAGGCCAACATCAGATTTGGATAGTAGGCGAACCGCATGGGCCTGTCAATACGCTTTTTGGATGAATGAATGAAAAGTTTGGATGCAATCAATCAAAAAAACCGGCCTGCTGAAATGCACTAACACGCATAAGTCGTTATGTATAAGTCCGTTTGGCGTTCGCTCATAGCTGATGATAGGCCCGAGGTTATACCACGATGGCTGCTTATTGCCTCACCAATAGACTCAATCGTGGGAAAAGAAATTGCCCTGCTGCATCGTCGATGACATTCACCTGGCAGGTGTAGAAACCCGGTTTTAATTGCGTGAGCGGCACGTCGAGTTGGAAGACTGTGGCTCGCCGTTGGGGCGTGTTGAGCTGCGCGCTCTCGACCACCGGCGTCTCATAGACCTTTTTCTTGCCACTGAAAAACGCAACATTGGTCAGCAATCGTATACCGGGCTTCGCCCCCGCTGGCGACTGCGCAGCCGCGCTGATTGGCTCCCGAGTGGGATCGTAGACTTCGTAATAGAAATAAAGATGCTGACCGGCGGAGAACACGTGAGTGACGCTTGGAATCACCTCGGAGCCGTCGCGCACCAGCGGATTGTCGCTCTTTCGCTTCCCTGCCGGCCGAACCTGGCTGGCCAGCACAACTGAACTCATCTTTACCGGAACTCCCTTTAGATCTGGGATAGTGAAATCGGTTTCAAACGAGCCCAGGCGCCCCGTCTGATTTTCGCGAATCACGAACTTCAAGTGATACTTGCCGGGTGGCAAGACAAAGCCGTTGTCATACTGCACATTCTTGCGCCCCACCAATTCAGAAGTGTTGAGCGCCAGCTTTACCGTGTCACGTATCTGGCCAATCGGGCGCTTGTCCGGACTTGTTACAACTCCCAGTACGTCCAGGGTGGCGCGATCCTGATCATTGGATCGTGTAAAAGGAATCTGAGAACCAGGAACTACGACGGATACAGGCACGTAGAATTTCCCATCGCTGATACGAAAATAAGCCGCCGAGAGATAAACAGGCAGATCGGTGCTTGGTAAGTCGGATGCTAATTCCTGATCGAGTTGGAGTTCGCGGTCTTCCTTTGTGGAATGCTGGAAGTCTGCGGGTGCATAGTACCCGCGGCGGAAGTCAATCTTCACGCCCGGTCGATTGACCCGCACCGTGATCTTGCGGAAACGACCGTCGCGGGCCGAATTGTTGCTGTGGTAGCCGAGGAGGTAGTAGACCGACGTATCCTGCTGGACGCCGCTGAACACTTTACTGAAGTCGTTGGAATCGAGGAACGCCCGCCCTCCGGTATCGCCGGCGAGAGTGACCAGATGTTTCCTGGGTGGTGAAGTTTGAGTTGAGCGCATTGATCGTAGCCTGGCCGGAGTAGGGAGAAGTTCCGCGCAGGCTGGCGTTCTGGGCTTCGCCTCCGGGCACGATCGCTTGCAGCCCACGAATATCCATTGTGTAGATGGATATGTTGGCGCGCACGGCTGCGTTAATCGCGGCGTGGAGTTCAGACTGGTTTTCAATCCCGGTGCGATCCATGCCGCTGGAAAAGTAGATCAAAGACTTTTTCTCATCCACGTGAGAAAGCCGGTCTGCTACTGAACGCAAAGCCTCAAGCCGGCGATCGGTATTGAAGATGTTGTACTCTGTATCATCGGCGGTGAAGGACCCTCCGGTATCGGGAGTCCCTTCCGTCGTAGCCCGTCGATCCCTCCTCAAAACCCTGGCCCGCCACCCAGATTGATTGTTTGCAGCGTCTTCTTAATTGCGCTTTTGTCTGACGTGAAATCCTGATTCACCGTGAGCGAGCTGCCTAAGCAGATCACTGCCACAAGGTCCGCAGGAACCATCTGCTTGTCCACATAGTTCTGTGCCGAAGTGACCGCCCGATCAATCTCATCGGGTTGCATAGAGCTAAGGTCGAAAAACAGGATGATGAGACGGCGATCTTTCAATTCAGACGCCGCCATCGGCTGAGGAGCCCCCGACGAAACATTCGGTGCGCGCGACAAAGCTTTGCCCAACAATGGAGCCTCCGACACCGCCGTCGGGAGAACAGCATCCGTGTTCTCGAGATCGAACGAGATCACTTGTTGCGGCTTGTTGTCCTCAAGAACATGAAGTCTTCGCGCTTCAAATCTCGGACTGGATTGCCGCTCTTATCACGCACCGTGACATTTACCAGCACCAGCTCAGTCTCAGATTTGAACGTGTATGTGCTGGGCGTCTCCTGTGAGGCCATGGGGGCGCAGACCAGAACCGCCGCCAACATCCATGCAATTGCCGATTTGGCGCATTTTGCGGATTGTGAGGCAGAAGTCATCAGTATTCCTAAAAGCGAAACCGCGCCGTGAACTGGATCGTCCGCATCGCCCCCACCGCGATTACACGGCCGAAAGAAGGCGAATTCAGCGTGGTGTCAATCGAAGTGTATTGCGGGGTATTAAATACGTTCGCCATCTGCGCTCGAATTTCCAGCGCCCGCGACTCTTTCAGCGGAAAGATCTTAGTAAACGCCATATCAAACAAGAGTGAACCCGGGCCCTCGATGCTGTTTCGTCCGGCATCGCCAAACTGCCCCGGCGGAGGCGTGACGAAAGCAGCCGTGTTGAACCACTGGTTGAGCGACGGATTGGGCACGCTGACCGACTCACCGGGAACGACATTCGGCCGCAAAGTACCATTGGTGCCGCGGCTCACCTCGGAGAAGTTGCCTAAAATTCGCGGAGTGAAGGGCAATCCCGAAGCAATCGTCCAGTCGCCGCTCCAGTTCCAGTCCCCGAACACGGCGGACAGGGCTCGGTTGCCGGTAAGCCAGCGTCGATCGCGGCCGAAGGGCAACTCCCAGAGATAATCGGCGGTAAATTTGTGACGCTGATCGAAGATCGAGAGTCCACGCTCGGCTGCCAGGTCGCGAGGGTTTTGGGCCACCACAAAAGCGCTGCCCCCGATGCTCGAAGCGTTGTCAATTGACTTGGAAAATGTGTAGCTGCCGCCAATCGAAATTCCGTGTTGCAAACGTTTGCGTAGGCGGACGGTACCGGCATGGGCCACCGAGTCACCCTGCGAAGTCTCCCAATTAAACGGCTGCGCGTTTGGAATGAGAATTCCGGTCGCGGTGCGGTTGGGGTCGTCCACGATATCGAGCCGCGTGCCTTTGGTTCCGGTATAGTCGAGTTCAGCAAGCAGAGTAGGCTTGATCTCCTGCTGCACATCCAGATTCCATATCTGCACGTATCCCAGCCTGTAATTCGGATCTACGGCGTAATTGTTGGTGATCACATCTTTGGCTGGCGCGGGAAATCCGTTTTGCAAAGTCAGGTCTCCGATTACGGACTGGATATTGGTCTGGGTCAAGGAAAACGGTGGCTGGAAGGCCAGTTGCTGGGCGATCGTTTGATACGCACCGGTGTTGTAGTTGATGCCATATCCGGCGCGGACCACTATGTTGGACTTTGCCTTCCACGCTAAGCCGAGGCGGGGAGCGAAGTTATTGCGGTCGGGATGAATCAAGCTGGCCGGATATCCTTGCCCGGGCAGAACCGGCATTGCCGTGGGAGAACCCAACCCTGTCAGGACTCCGGGCGAAAGAATCAGGTTAGCAATGCGATTGTTCAGCTCTGTGAACGGAGAAACATACTCGTAGCGCAAACCGAGGTTGAGGGTAAGGTTACCGCGCAGCTTCCACTCATCCTGCACATAAAGATCCCAGGAGTTTCCCCGGAAGTGATAATTGTTGTCGCCGGGCTGCGCCGCCCTTTGCAAAAGAGTCTGCTGCGGCAAGCCAAGCAGAAAATCAGCGAGGTCAAAACCCGTATTTGGCAGCACACTGCCGTTAACGATTTGGGCGGTATTGTTTCCTGTGAACAGGAAGGTCCCGCGCGCATCGTTGCTGGCCTCGGTATTCAGTTGGATGCGCCGAAAATCGCCGCCCCAGCGCCAGGTGTGTTTGCCGTGGTTCCAAATCATGTTGTCGGTGAAAGTGATTGTCTGATTGCGCAGCAGTTGCGGGTTCGTATCGGTGAGACTGCCAAAATCTTTAAACGAAAGATTGGGCAAACCCCAATCGAACGGGTCTTGCGAAACTCCGCCAATTCCAAGGTTTCCAGCAATGTTCTGGTTGAACGCGTACAGATTTCGCGTGGAGGTACGGCTGCGGCTGTAGTCGACACGGGCAACATTGGTCAGCTTACCAATGCTGCGAATGTACCCGATAGGGATGTCGAAGCTGCGCACCGAAGTAGTTGCCACCAACACTGGGAAAGGCATTGGTTAGATCTGTCCTCACCGAATGGTAGTGCAAACCAAACGTCAAATTGTTTTGCGGACCGCGGCGGCGAGGACCGATACTCGTACCGCCAAAGGCACGCATCAGGCGGATGTTTAGGTCGTCGCTGTTACTGATTGCGGCGGTGCTGAAGTGAAAGTTCTGCACATCTCCCGGTAGATTAGGCAGGGGGATGAACTTCAGCAGCCCTTGCGCAATGGGGCTGATCTTCAAAGTGGGATCGTTAGCGACATTGTTGTTGGGAATCGGCTGGTGGGTGAAAGGATCAAAGAGTTGCACCGGCGTGGAGCTGTTCTGGGTTCGAATTGTAGATTGAGAGAAGTCTCCGGCGCGTTCGAGAAGTGTCGGGACAGTTGAAAACTGATCGAAGGGATTTTCACCGCGATATCCGTTGTAGTTCACGAAAAAAAAAGTCTTGTTGCCGCCTTTGTAGATCTTGGGAATATTCAGTGGGCCGCCGAGTGAAACCCCAACCCGATTTTGCAGATAACCGGGTTTGATTGAAGGTCGACCGGTAAGCGAGTATGGCGCGGCGTTCAACGCCGAATCCCCCACCGTGTAATAAATCGAACCGTGTGGGCGGTTGATGTCGAAGCGGCCACGACCTCCACCGAAAATCACGAGCTCCACCGCCACCACCGCCGCCCCCTGGCCCGCCTCCAGGTCCACCGCCGAGAAATAAGCCACCACCACCGCCGCCCGGGCCTCCAGCCTGCCCTCCGCCCAATCCTCCTCCGCCTTGTTGCTCGCGGGCTTCACGCATTCTCTGCTGCATTTCATCGCTGCTCATTCCGAACAGACCAGCGCCGGAAGCATTTCCTGACACGGCAATTGACTCCGTAGCCGCATCGGGCGCAATCCCAGGAATGGGCATCCCCTGAGGCACCACTTGGTCGCCTGGGTTGTTGATACTGGAGCCCGCAGCCGCTTCACCCTGAAGTACGGCAAGACTCTGAAATCCGCGGCTACCTGACGCCATTGTCTGCCTTTGTATGGAACGCGCGGCCTGTTGAGCGCGGGAGGCCAAAACCATCGTGAGATCCGTGCGCGCGGGAGAATCGCTGACTTCGACTTCGCGCGTGCTAGGCGCGAATGCTGCCATCTCCGCTCTCACCGTGTAACGGCCTGCCGCAGAGACCTGCACGGCGTAGCTTCCATCGATATCCGACCACGTTACTACCTTCTCGCCTGTGGATTGGTTCAATGCGGTCACGGTGGCGCCCGGAACCTGCGTGTTGCCTGATTTCACCGTTCCCGCGATGACGAAATTCGGTGCCTACGGCCGACCCTGTCTGTGCCAGCAAGCCATTGCCGATCAGCAACAGCGGTGCGAGGCCCCAAAGGCAAGTTACAAACACCCTGCACCCGGAGCGCCGCTGGCCTGGTCTGACTTCAGAAAAACTCAATCGCATGAACACTGTTCCAATGAATGATTCGATGCGGGAAACCGCGCCGCTCCGTCCCCATCCACAATACCTCGGCGAGATATCGTCACCGCGATTGCTCACGCGGCAATCATCCATCCATTCAACACTGCGCACCTTGGGGAACGCGGTAAAGATTCGGTCAATGACCGTAAAGTTTCGTAAATATGCAATTCTGAAGCATTAGCGAGAGAGCTTCAATATCGAGGTGGGCGACTCAATCAGGGAGATTGCTGCCTGGGCGCGACCAAAAAAGGTAGCCGTAAGATAAGATCTAGTTGTAGATCGGGGCCGGTATGCGGTCGTCAAAGTGACCGCTCTTCCACCAACTTCACCTCCGAGTGTCTCGGCTAGTAGTGAGTAATAATGAACCGAACCAAGGGCGCTTAAACTCTAACTAAAACAGTGAGTGCCGCTCCGAAACCAACTCCCCGCCCGCCGCTAAACGCCCAAAGGCTAAAAGCAGTTCTTCCGCTCGTCTGGGAGCTCATGCGCCCGCGCCGCGGATTGCTGGCATTGGGATTCCTGCTGATGATCGTAAACCGGGTATCGGCATTGGTGCTTCCCTACTCCACAAAATTCCTCATCGATGGTGTTATTGCGAAACATCATATCGAGCTCTTACGGCGACTCGTTCTGACCGTCTTGGGTGCCACGGTCATTCAGGGAATCACTTCTTTCTCTCTCACACAGTTGCTGTCAAAGGCTGCGCAGCGCCTGATTGCCGAGCTCCGGCGAAAGGTTCAGACGCACATTTCGCGCCTGCCGGTGGCGTTTTACGATTCCAACAAAACTGGCATGCTGGTGGCGCGCATCATGAGCGATGTGGAAGGTGTTCGGAACCTGTTAGGCACTGGCCTTGTCGATTTTGTGGGCGGATTGCTTACTTCATGCATCGCATTGATCGTCCTGTTTCGGATTAGTTCACTAATGACTGTGCTCGCATTCGGTTTTCTGTTGTGCTTTGGGCTTACGCTCAAGAAAGCGTTTGGCACGATCCGTCCGATTCTCCGCGAGCGAGGCAAGATAAACGCCGAGGTCACTGGCCGATTGACGGAATCGCTGGGAGGCGTCCGCGTGATCAAGGGATATCACGCGGAAGAGCGCGAAGAGGCGGTTTTTGCCAGGGGCGTGCGGCGCCTATTGGACAATGTAATGCGTACACTTACCGCTACGTCTGTCATGAGTCTGGCCTCGAGCCTGCTGCTCGGCGTGGTTGGAGCAGTCGTTATGTACACCGGGCGCGCGCCAGATAATGACGGGCACTTTGACCGTGGGCGGTTTTTTCTCCTACACACTTTTCCTCGGATTTCTGGTCGCGCCCATGACTCAAATCGTCGGCATTGGCACGCAGCTCACCGAGGCGATCGCCGGGTTGGAGCGTACCCAGGAGATTCTGGGCGAGCGTCCTGAAGATCAGGATCCAAAGCGAACAGTAGCCCTAACGTGACGTGCATGGCAGGCTGGAGTTCGAGCGCGTCAGCTTCAGTTATGATGGCAACCGTACCGTCCTGCGCGATGTTTCGTTTCGCGCGGAACCAGGCACAGTCACAGCGCTGGTCGGATCCTCAGGTTCAGGGAAGTCCACAATCATCGGATTGATTTCGAGCTTTTTATGTGCCTACCGAAGGCCAGGCTCTGGTCGACGGCATCGATCTGAGCACGGTTCGCCTGGACTCTTACCGCACGCGTTTGGGTGTGGTCCTGCAGGAATCGTTCTCTGTTTGACGGGACCATCCGGGAGAATGTGGCTTTCTCACGGCCTGATGCGAGTGACGAACAAATCCTGCGCGCGTGTCGAATCGCTCGCGTCGAGGAGTTTGCAGAGAGTTTCCCCGACAAGTATGAGACCGTAGTAGGCGAACGAGGCGTGAAGCTCTCGGGCGGTCAGAGACAGCGGATTTCGATTGCTCGCGCCATTCTGGCGGAGCCGCGCATCCTCATTCTCGATGAAGCCACCTCGAGTCTCGATTCAGAGTCGGAAGCAATGATCCAGCAAGGGCTCTCCTACCTCATGCAAGGACGAACCACATTTGTCATCGCTCACCGGCTCTCCACTATCCGCCGGGCCGATCAGATTCTGGTGGTCGAGCATGGTGAGATCGTAGAGCGGGGCACGCACGAACAGCTCTACGCTATGCCCAAGGCCGTTATTTCGATCTCTATACGAAGCAGCAAGGTCTAGAGAGGAATCTGTTTTTGGCGCCGGGCGAGGGAGATGCAGCGCTAGTCCCCAGTGAAAGTGGCGATGGAGATCGAAGTGACGACGCCGATGTGACCCCGTCGGACGCCCTGCGTCTAATAAGAGGGGAGATCCGCTAGGCGTTCCATGACCCCAGGGCCCGAACCATCCCAAGCAAATAACGCGTGCGCCGTACGCACGGACTCACTCTGTCGTCACTACCAGATGGGGCAAACTCTTATACGCGCCGTGGACGGGGTCTCGCTGCAGGTGCGCGCCGGAGAGTTCGTTGCGCTGCTCGGCAGTTCTGGCTCCGGCAAGTCTTCCCTCCTAAACCTCATCGCTGGGCTCGATCACCCGAGCTCGGGAACCGTCATTGTTGAGGAAAAGAATCTGGCTCAGCTCTCACGTCCAGAATTGGCTAAGTATCGTCTGCGCACGGTCGGCATGGTTTTCCAATCCTTCAATCTGGTTTCCAGTATGACCCTGGCCGAGAACGTGGAACTGCCTATGAGGTTTGCGGAGGTTGATCGCAGTCAGCGTCCACAGTTTGTGCGCGAAGCATTGGATCGCGTCGGTTTGAGTGCACGAATGACTCACCGTCCGAGCGAACTCTCGGGTGGAGAACAGCAGCGGGCTGCGCTCGCCCGCGCTCTCATCAACCGCCCCAAACTGCTCTTGGCCGACGAACCTACGGGCAATCTGGACAGCCGCACCGGTACTGAGATCATGGACTTCATCCGCGAGTTCAACCAATCGCTCGGCATGACTATTGTAATGGTCACGCACGAGCGCGCTCTAGCGGAGCGATACGCCCAACGAATGCTCTTCCTGGCCGATGGCAAATTGATCGGTGACCACGCTAATCCAAGCGCAACCGCAGTCGCGACGCCTGGGGAACATGTATGAAAGCCTACGATCTCTCCGAGCTCGCCTTCCGCAATCTGCGGGAATCTTTGCTGCGAAATTCGCTGACCACGGTGGGTATCTCGGTGGGAGTGGCATCGCTGGTAGCGATGCTTTCGCTAGGTATCGGCCTGCAACAGTTGGCCAGCCGGAGGCTGGTTCGATCGGGACTCTTCGATACCGTGGTGGTCACTTCACGGCGAGATTTCCGTGGTTTCGGTCACGACAACGAACGAACTGCTACATCCGCCGCCGAGAGCAGAGTCTTGGATGAATCGGCGCGCGGAGAAATTGAGCACCTTCCTAATGTTGTGGAAGCCTATCCTGACATTCGGTTCTTCACTGAGCTTCGGTATCAAGACAAGCCACAAATGGCGACTGTGGCCGGACTGCCTGCCTCCGCCAAGATCAACGACGCCTTCGAAAATATGCAGGGTAGCTTCTTCTCCTCGGAAACAGCGGCTGAAGCGATTCTGCAGAAATCTTTCGCAGCGGAGTTGTTGGGCAAAACAGCCAAACCGGGTGCTGAGGAGGTCCACGTCTCCGAGCTAGCGAAACCATTGCTTGGCAAAGACCTGATCATGCGTTACGCCGAACGAGTTGCGTCCATCGGGTCACTTCCCACGATTTCCGACATTGAAAGTCCGTCAGATCTGGAGGAAATCGCAAACCCGGAAGACAACGCGTATTCAGTAGTCTCCCGGGAGCAGAAACTCAAAATCGTCGGCATCTGCGACCTTGATCCCGATAGCATGCATGGAGCGGCCCGGGCGCGGGTTTTTCTGCCTCTTAAGCTGGCGCAGAACTTGCATGTTATGCAGCCCACGGATTTGCGCGACAGCATGCGCTCCTTCGGCAATCAGCCCATCTATTCGTCGTTAAGCGTGCGAGTGAAGAATCCCAAACAAGTACTGTCGGTTGAAGATGCGGTCAAGAAGATGGGATTCAATACCTTCTCGATTCTGGACGCCACCCGCAGCCTGCGGCAATTTTTTGCGGTGCTGGATCTTTTTCTGGGGATCTTCGGCAGTCTAGCGCTGGCAGTGGCTTCGATCGGCATTGTGAATACGCTGGTCATGGCTATTCTGGAACGCCGCCGCGAAATCGGGATTATGAAGGCCATCGGCGCCAGTGATGGAGACGTCAAAAAGCTTTTCTTTGCCGAAGCCGGAGCCATGGGCGTGCTCGGCGGTATTGTAGGGGTGGCGTTGGGCTGGGCAATCGGGCATGCGATCAACCTTGGAACCAACGTCTATCTCAAACGTCAGGCTCTACCGCCAGAAAACTTCTGGTCCGTACCATGGTGGCTGGTGGCTGCGGCCGTTGCCTTTGCCTTCATCGTCAGTCTCCTTTCCGGTCTATATCCAGCAGCCCGTGCTGCGCGCCTCGATCCGGTGCAAGCGTTACGCTACGAGTAGACTGAATTCATGCGCCGGTGTCCTCTGTCCCTTTCTCTTTTCCTGGTTTTTCTTACTTGGACAGTCCCTCTATCGGCGCAAGTGCGCGGCCGGATCGATTGCAACGCGCTAAACAGCCGCATCCTGAAACAAGCTGTGCACTACTGCGTGGAACTGCCGCCAGGTTACGACTCGAATGACTCGCAACACGCGCTGCGGAGCTACTCAGTGCTCTATTTCTTGCATGGCCTCGGAGAGAATGAGCAGACCTTATTCAATAGCGGCGGCTGGAACCTGATCGAAGATCTGCGCCAGCAGAGCAAGATTGCCGACTTTCTCATCGTCGTACCGGATGGAAGACGCAGCTTCTTCATTAACTCGGCCGATGGCTCCGTACGCTACAGCGATTTCTTCATCGGCGAATTCATGCCCTACATCGAGAAGAAATACAGAATCCGCTCTAAGCGCGCAACCCGAGCCATTACCGGGATTTCCATGGGAGGCTACGGCGCGCTTCGTTTCGCCTTCGCACATCCGGAGTTGTTTTCTTCGGTGAGCGCGCAAAGCGCTGCGCTGATAACGGAGTCACCCGAAAACCTCAGTGTTGCTGAGCGTGCCGGGACATCTCTAGGTAGCCTGCTGGGTCCTATCTTTGGCCAGCCGATCGTGGCGCCACACTGGAAAGAGAATAGTCCTTTCGATCTGGCCAGGAAAAACCAAGCCGGCCTCCGGAAACTCGCTATCTACTTTAACTGCGGCCAGGAAGATGACTTCGGCTTCGAGAAAGGCGCTGTGGCGTTGCATCAGCAACTTCAGACCGAAGGTATTCCTCATGAATATCACCTCTACCCGGGCGACCACAGCATCAATTATTTTCTGACCCATCTCGGCGAGACCTTGGAATTCCACTCTCGAGCTTTTGGTCGCCGATAGGTGGCTGTGGCGTCCATCTGGCGTGAGTGCTGAACAACGCGGCTGACAAAGCCAATCCAATCCGCCGCGCCCTGCGTACTAGGGAAAGTAGACGTCATCAGAGGTAACTGCCGGGGAGTGGCGCCAACCCGGCAGCACTACTCACCTGGAGCGACGTCCATCTTCACTCCCAGAGGCAACATCCATGAATAAGATCAAGATAACAGCGGCCTTCATCCTGGCGCTGTGCGTGCTGGTCCCTGCCAGCCTGTTTGCGTCGAGCCATCGCGAAGCGCCAATCACAGCACTCGACCGTACCGCGGACATCACCGACTGGTACGCCTTTGTCAGCTTCGATCATCCCGACCGGGTCACGATGATCCTGAACGTCGACCCGTTTCTCGAGCCTTCGAACGGTCCCAACTATTTCCCTTTCGATCCTAACGTGCTGTACGAGATGAAAATCGACAACAACCAGGACGGCGTGGAAGACGTTACCTTTCAGTTCCGTTTTACCAGCGAAATCCGCCAGCGGAACTTGTTCACGGGCTTCGTAGGGGGTATCGCTGGCATCCCACCGATCACTTCCCTCGATGGTCCTGGTTCTGTTGGCCTGAGTGAGCGCCAAACCTATACCGTGACCATGCTCAAGGGTGGGGTTTCCACGGACTTGACCGAAGGAAAGACGTTGTTTGCGGTTCCCTCGAACGTTGGTCCGCGGACCATGCCCAACTACCGAGCGCTTGTTCAACCAGGGAATCTATCACCTGGGTAATGACGTACGCGTTTTCGCGGGAACAGTAGACGATCCCTTCTTCATTGACTTGGGCGCGGCCTTCGATTCTCTGAACTTCCGCATGGGAGTTGGCGGCGTTCTGCCTGCCGCAGAGGATGCCGACGATACTCACAACTATGCGCCCGATGCCGTAGCGGGATTTAACGTCAACTCCATAGTGCTGGAAGTCCCCATCACCATGCTCACGGTGGACGGCAGGATCCATGGCCCAGGAGAAAAAGAGGCGGTCATTGGGACCTACGGCACCACCTCGCGTCCCAGGGTTACGATCCGTCGCTCTCCCTTCCGAGACCAAAACTCAGGCCCGTTCCGGCAGGTTCAGCGCGAAGGGAATTCGCTGATCAACGAACTGATCATCGGCACCGGCTTCAAAGATCGTTTCAGCATGGACGATCCCAAGAACGACGCGCAGTTCGCTAACTTCTTCCTGAATCCAGTCTTGGCGACTGTTTTCAGTTCAATCGGCATTCCTGTGGCTTCACCGCCACGCACGGATTTGCTGATCCTCGGACAATATATGCCGCCAATCTGTCCGGGATGCGGCCCGGGAGATGCTGGCCCGGTAGCTGACCTGATGCGATTGAATACCGGCATTCCACCGACGCCGGTCGGAAAGCAAAAACGGCTCGGCTTCCTGGCTGGTGACCTTGCTGGATACCCCAACGGACGCAGGCCAATCGATGACGTCGTGGATATTTCCTCACGCGCAGTGGCCGGCATCCTGGTGGATCCGGTGAAGTTTGGCACTCGCATCGGGGATGGGGTCAACACGAATCCTGAAGGCCTGAACAACTCCTTCCCCTACGTGATGCCCGCCAACAGCGGACGCAACAGCCATCACATTGGGCCCGGTCAGGCCGGATGTACCGGACAACCCTCCGGCATCTGCCCGGTTAAGTAACTTCAACTCTCGTGGCCGCTGTCTTCTGGTGGCGGCCGCGATTTTCTCTCTCAATGAACGCGAGGAATGTCATGAAAAGCATGGTCGCCAAAAAAATGTCCGTTCTCATCTTGACGATGGTTGCCATCTGGGCTGCAGCTCAGGACACAATACGGCCGCAAACGCCAGTGCTCTCTCCGGCGGAGCGCAGCATTGCCGAAGCCCGAAAGGCGATCGATAAGAAGCCAGCCCAGTACGCTGGCTATAACCTGCTGGCCATGGCGCTGTCGCGGCGGGCGCGGGAAACATCTGACGTCAACTTCTATGCTCAGGCCGAAGATGCACTCAAGAAATCTTTCGAACTGGCGCCGCAGAATCTGGATGGCGAAAAGATTCGCGTCTGGCTGCTGCTTGGCCGCCATGAATTTGCGGCCGCTCGCGATGCCGCCACAGCTCTCAACAAGAGAGTGCCAGACGATGTGTTGGTCTATGGCTTCCTGACCGACGCCAATGCGGAACTCGGCAACTATGATGAAGCGGAGAAGGCAGCTCAGTGGATGCTTGATCTTCGTCCCGGCAACCTTCCCGGCATCACTCGGGCCGCCTATCTGCGCGAGCTGTTTGGCGATGTTGACGGAGCGCTCGAATTGATGGGCATGGCCTACCAGTCCACTCCGCCCACTGAGGTTGAAGATCGCGCGTGGATCCTTACTCAGATGGGCCACCTTCAGCTAGTCTCCGGCAAAACGGCGGCGGCCGAGTCCATGCTGCAGGAAGCGCTGGCAAAGTTTCCGGGTTATCACTATGCCTTGGGAAATCTAGCCAAAGTCCGGATCTCGCAAGACCGCTACAGCGAGGCTGTCGCTCTTCTACAACAGCGCTATCAAGCCGCGCCTCATGCCGAAAATCTCTACGACTTGGCGGAAGCACTCGAGCTAGTTGGGCGCAGGGATGAAGCCAAGAAAGCTTTTGGGGAGTTTGAAACCAAGTCTCTGCAGGAGTCTGTCAGGGCAGACAACTCCAACCGCGAACTGATCTTCTACTACGCTGATCACGCTCATCAACCAGCTAAAGCGCTGGACATCGCCAGGCAGGAATTTGCCCGCCGCCACGATGTGTACACCCTGGACGCCTACGCCTGGGCACTACACGTAAACGGACGGAATGCCGAAGCACGCAAGCAGATCGAGGCTGCATTAAGCGTGGGCATCAGAGATGCGAAGATGCTGCGCCATGCCGGCGAAATTGCTTTGCAACTCGGCGATCGAGGTGCCGCTCATCGCTACCTGCAGGAGTCCGCGTCGCTCAATGCTCCCGGGTCGGACCGGGCGCGGGTTATCTTGACGAGTCTCACGCAACTGCAGCCAAAGCGCTAGACGACGGAAACGCACCAGCCGATGAAACGTAATGTTAGTCCGGTGAGAATTCCACGACTCTGCCTATTGCTGTTTCTTCTGCTGCCAATTCCGCTACTTTCCCAGCAGGACATAGTGAGAGGTCGTGTCATCGACCCTCAGGGTAACGTCTTGCCAAATGCGTCGGTGCAGCTTGTCAGTCACGACCAGGTTGTTGGTCAAACCTCTTCCGGCCCGGACGGACTATTCGAACTGAAAGTGGTTTCAGCCGGGCAGTTTGATCTCAAGGTGGAAGCCACTGGATTTCGTGCGGTCGACCGTTCGATTACCGTTCATCCCGGCAAGACTCCGGACATCGAGATTGCCGTAACCCAACTCGCATCCCGTATTGAGAGCGTTACCGTGACTGCCGACGTGAATGAGTCAGACGTGTTCTCGCCCGATCCTGGAGAAAGAGTCTTTGTCCGTCAGGACCTGCTTGATGCCAACCCCGGCCGACCCGGCGCGCCGGTTTCGATTCCCGGATACCCGACCGAAACGGCATCCGGCGGGATCAAAGCGCCACAATATTTTGCTCCAGGCGTAGCTGGAGATCACGGCGAGCCCATCGCCCAGTACATTGCGGTCGGCACTTATCTCGTGCCGAATAATCTCTCCGCCAACGCTCACGGCAATGGCTACGCCGATCCGAATATCTTGATTCCTGAAATTATTGAGAGCGCTCAGGTTGACGGCGGAGCCTATAACGCTCGTAAGGGAAATCATTCAGTCAATCTGGCCGCGACCTATGGCCTTCGCTCCCGTCTCGATCCGTTCGTCACTCTCACCGGAGACTACAGGGACATCGACGTCGCCGCCGGGCTGAGCCCAACGCCTGACTGGTGGATGGCCTTCTCGGCGTCATATGGAAATGGATTCCTCGACCGCCTGGAACATCGGCAGCAATACAAGTTCAACGGCCAGCGAATGTTCCATTGGGATCAGCATCGACTCACTCTGTTTGGCATCGGGTATTATGGCTCTTCCTACATACCTGGGCTGGTTCCACTCTCGTCCAGCGCTGTGAATGTCAGGTTTCCAAATTTCGGCGACACCATCGATCCCCGGCAAAAAGATCAGACACATACCGCGCTTGCTAGCCGCAAACGACGTCTGGAAGCTTAGCGGAAGCCAGCAACTGCAGCTCTCCGGTTTCTTTCGTACCTACAATCTCGCTTTGCTTTCCGATTTCGGACAGGGCCTCATCCGCCAGAGTGAATTCCGCACGGTGACTGGTGGCAGCGTGAACTACGTGAATAATCTCGCTGAGTACTTCTCACTGCTCGGCGGATTTGACTATCAGAGGGATGCGCCCCGACGCGATGATCTTGACCACTACGGATTCTTTGATCCCAGTAGGCCGAACTACTACGGACCTTTTACTTCGGTTGCTTCGAACAACTTAACCATAACCCCGGTCAGTCCCTACGTTGCTGCGGAAGGAGCTCTAGGCCATTACGTCCACTATTACCTGGGCTGGCGTCGCGATGAAATCAATTTCAACAACGATGATCTTCTCAATTCCCAGAATTCTTTTCAAAGATGGGTGGGTGTGAACTCGCCCAAGGCTACTGTTTCTTTTCTTCCCAAAGACTCCTGGTTCGCTCCTCTCATTTCTCTCAGTTTTGGTCAATCCTTCTTTACCAACGACCCTCGGATCGGTACCGGAACAACGGTCGGCACCCCAATAAGCACGGCGCATTCCTATCAACTCGTCGCCAGCAAGACCATCCACAAAACAGAGCTAAGGATCACTCTTGGACACGTTACCCAGAGCCAGACCCTCGCGAAGGTCGACCCAGATACTGGCCTGCAATTTGATGAAGGGCCAAGCCGCCTTCGATTCCTCACCATCGCAGTACGTCACAACTTTCAGTTCGGCTCGATACTGGCAACGTTTTCTAAAGCCGATGCTCGTGACCTCTACTCGGGAGAACCGACTCCAGAAGCTCCCCGGACGCTTTTCGATCTCTTGGGATCAATTCAGAAGCTTCCGTTCCATCTGCAAGCGCGCGGGGAATTCGAATACGTGGGTGCGAAGCCGCTGGGCACTGGATGTGCGCCGATCAATGCCTGCGTCGGCGTTCCGGTGAAGGAGTTTCGAGGCGCGATGGTTAGGCCTCTTCTGAATGGCCGCATGGATGCCGGCGTGAATTTTCTTATTGCCAGGGGCTACGCTGGCCAGACCACGGAAACTTTCTTCCCTTCCAACATATCGGCGATTGTGGGGGTCCGCATGCCTTCATACGCCGGCGTTACTCTCAGCTACAGGTTCGGACGATCCGCCACACCTGGTTATTGAGCTCCGATCCTGCCCCGAATTACGACAATGGACGCTGCCGGCAGATCGTATGAAGCGTCCTGTCCTGCAGTTTGCTTCGTGTGCACGATTGGACCGTCGGGATCGGCCATGCCTTGGGTGTTTGCAACAACGGCGCTCTCACCCGAATGTTCGGCATGCGGTATAAAGCGCGTGGCCGCCGGATGCCATTGATATTGGGCCTTGCCGAAAATAGAGAGATCGACCGAGCCGAGGAAAGAGTTTATGTCGCCGTGCGTTTGATCTGTACCTCTTTCACCTTGAAACGCTATCCGCACTCGATGCGCGTTCTGCTGATCTCGATTCACCAGCATGAGAGACCACTGCCCATCCGGACGTTTCAGCGCGTAGGCCGTCACTAGCGCGTGGCCCGCACCATCGTCGATATCACTCTTTGCCGGAAACATCTGATGCGTTCCAGCACCCGGCTGCACCCACTCGATATTGATTAGCTGTGAGGCGAAGAACTGCGAAAGTGGCTGCTGAATCTGGTAGTCGCCGTCGAGCGTAAACATCCCGAAGGTTCCTGGAGAGTCGTTACAGCCGTGTTCCATTTGCAGGGGCAAATAGTGGAAGAAGTAAACCCCGCTTCCGCCGGCGTTCAGGAATGAACCGATATAGTCACCCAACCAGAGTCCCGCGAACAGGTCCGACGAGGTCTCACTAGCCGCCGAAGAAAGATTCGATTCCGTGATAAATATCGGAATATTGGCGGGGATACCATCTTCCCGCCAGACTTGCATGATGTGGCTGACCAGCTCGGGCTCGTCATAGAGGCTGCCCCAGGGAATTTTGCAAGGATCATACGGATAGTGCTCGAAGGAAAAGAAAGCCAGTTCGCTCATCTTGTCGTGTTGCTTCAGATAGTCGACAAAACGTCCCAGCCAGGAAACTTTGCCGTTCGCGTCTGGCCATACTTCAATATCTTTATTTACGCCCTGGAATGAGGGTCCTCCCAGCTTCAACGTGGGATCGACGCGGTGGAGCGCCGCCGCCCACTGAACGTAGAGTGCCGCGTAATCCTCCGGCACCATGAATTGCCCATCGGCTTCCTCGCCCATTTCGACGTAAGAGATCGGATACTTCCGCTTCTTCAAATATGCGATCTCGGCGGCGGCATTGTCCGGCGTGTCGTAAAGCAGCGCCACCGGCACCATGGCTGGTAGGCCACGTGTAACTCCACTGGTGAAGAAGAGATCGAATCCCACTTGCGCATCTTTAGTTGTGCCCAGGTCAGAAGGCTCATGCCACGGATCAACTGAAGAACAGTAAGTGGTGGTCTGCTCCTGGTCGCGAGTATGCCTGACAATATCGTGGAATGCGCCGTCTGCCGTAGTCGTACCCACATAGAGCTCGCTGATGGCGTAGCCCACGCAGTTTCTGGGATCGGCTGATCCGTGCGAGTCGCAGGTATTCGACGATTCGGTCATCAGAATGCGCAGAAAGCGAACCGGCAGAGGATCGTCACTGAGACGAATCGTTTCTGATCCTCCTTTCCCGTTTGTAACCGCGCCATGCGGAAAGGTTTGCCATACTCCACTTGTCTGCTTCTTAATGGGATCCTCTCCCGTCCAGTGCTGAACCACAAAGCGAGTGGCATACGGATCCGCCCAAGCAATACGGATACTGTTCAGCAGCTGAATTTGAGCAAGGTCAATGACGATCCATTGCGGATGCAGCGAATCACTTTCACCGGTGAAGTGCTGCGTAAGATATGGATTACTCTTCCAATAGCTGGCGGGATCGCCATCGGTCAGCCGGGAAAAGCCGGCATTATCGGTCCCGTCATTGCGCGTGAATCCGCGATGCGGCAGCGAATAGCCGTAGGAGTAGCGAATCATCTCACTTGGAGTTCGCGGACCCTGTGAAATAGCCCTTGCCAGCTCGGATCGCTCCATGTTCCTTTCGGATTCCAATGCCAGGCCTCGACCGCCAGTTCAGTGTTCTGCCGGTAACTCACAGGCTGCCAACCGGATTCAAGCGCGCGCGCCAGATTGGGCTCGACTAGGTCTTTGTCGATAGCTTCCACCGGAATGCGGTCGATACCTGCACCCAGCGTTTCATTGGGCACGAAGTGGTTGGTGGCGTGAGCCAGTGTCGTATCTATCCGAATCGTCTGCGCCGCACTCGCGGTCGCGAACAGAAAGCATTCAACCAGCAAGGCAAGAATGACGGTCATTAGGTTCAAGAGGCACTCCTACGGCGGTTGATTTTTAGACATCCAAGGATTCGGGTCGTGGAACCGCAGCTACAATGGTGATGCGATGATGGGCAGCCAACAACAAAGTGTACATCACTGTCTTGAGTGGAGACGGTGCCTTGGAAATTTTGATAGTAACTGCCCTCGAACTCCCATTCAGCCAGCTAAATCAGTTCCGGCCGTCGTGATAAGATGCCAGCCCAAAATCGGGCAGGTTAGAAAAATTTGCCGATGAGTAGAAAGTCACGCGCGGTCGCATCCCCTCGGGTCGTCAGTGTCATGGACCTGCGGCCCTTGGCCCGCCGCAGACTGCCGAAAGCAGTTTTCGATTATCTCGACGGTGGCGCCGATGGTGAAGTCACACTGCGAGAGAACTGCCGTGTCTTTGATGACGTTACCTTTCGACCGCGTCACGCGGTAGCCGTGCCTGATTGCGATTTACGAACGCGCGTTCTGGGCTTCGACGTTTCTTTCCCCGCCTTGCTCGCTCCAGTGGGGTATAGCCGCCTGATGCATCCCGATGGTGAAGCGGGTGCCGCGCGGGCGGCTGGCGCAGCAGGTACGGCTTACATCCTTTCGACTCTTTCCGGGCACCGGTTGGAAGATGTCAAAGCGGCTTCCTCCGGTCCGGTCTGTTATCAGCTCTATTTGATGGGTGGTCGCGAGGCGTCTGAAGCGGTGATCGAGCGGGCTCGGGTCGCGGGATGCGCGGCTTTGGTGGTTACTATCGACACCGCGGTTGCGGGAATGCGTGAGCGCGACTTCCGTAACGGCATGAAAGAACTCATGGGTGACAGCGTGCTGGCGAAGATTCCATTCCTTCCGCAGGTGCTGTCGCGTCCGGCTTGGCTCGCCGGTTTCCTGCTCGACGGTGGTTTGTCGAAGCTCTCTAATGTCGTTATTCCCGGTAAAGGGCCCATGGAGCTTATCGATGTGAGTGCGGCTCTCGCCGCCGCAGCCGTAACCTGGAACGACCTGCGATGGATCCGCAATCTCTGGCCTGGCCTGATCGTCATTAAGGGTGTTCTCACTGCTGACGATGCTCGGCGCGCGATCGATGAGGGAGCTGCCGCTATCGTTGTCTCGAACCATGGCGGACGCCAGCTCGACGGGGTCCCGGCTTCATTGCGAGTGCTGCCAGAGATTGTGGCAGCAGTAAACGGCCGCGTAGAGGTATTGATGGACGGAGGCATTCGTCGCGGCGCCGACATTATCAAAGCCATCTGCCTGGGAGCGCGCGCGGTCTTGTGTGGACGCGCTTACGCCTACGGCCTCGCGGCCGCGGGCCAAGCGGGGGTCGCCCGTGCGATTCAGATTCTGCGAACTGACGTCGAGCGTACGCTAAAGCTGCTCGGGTGCCCGTCTGTCGCCATGCTGGATCGCTCATACGTTGATGTACCGGCAACATGGGGATGAGCTAACGAACTGTAGGCGTGCGTAGCTCCTATTACTGCTAAGCAAGGAGAAGGTCATGCACTGGATGCAGGTCTATGACCCTTTCGGTCACTGGTGGCTGTCCACGCTGGTTGCCATGCTACCCATCCTGGTTTTGTTTGGACTCCTCGCAGGATTAAAGATAAAGCCACACTGGTGCGCGATCGCCGGTGCGACAACCGCCGTGTTGGTGGCAATCTTGTTTTTCAAGATGCCGTTGATATTGGCGGGGATGAGTTTCGGCTACGGCGTTGCCTTTGGGCTACTGAAAATAGCCTGGATTGTGCTGGCAGCCGTCTATCTTTATGACATTTCGGTTGAAACCGGTCAGTTTGAAATCATGAAGGAATCGGTCGCTGGAATCACTCCCGATCGTCGTCTGCAAGTTTTACTTGTCGCATTCTGCTTTGGTGCGTTCATTGAGGGCGCAGCTGGATTTGGCGCACCCGTCGCGATTGCTGGAGCTTTCATGATCGGGCTTGGCTTCAGGCCCTTTCACGCCGCGGCGCTGAATCTGATTGCCAACACGGCGCCAGTGGCGTGGGGTGCCATCGGCACGCCAGTCCATACACTCGCGGCTGTCTCGGGGCTGCCGGAATCGGATCTGAATGCGACCATCGGCCGCATTCTTCCCTTTACCGCAATCATCGTTCCGTTCTGGTTAGTGCGGACCATGGTGAGTTGGAGCGAAACGTTTGAAGTGTTCCCAGCGATATTGGTGGTGGGGTTCTCCTTCGCTCTAACGCAATTCTTCTGGTCGAACCACGTGGATAGCAATCTCGTCGATATCATGGGAGGAGTGGTTTCGATCATTGCGACGGTAGCCTTCCTGCGCTTCTGGAAGCCTAAGAAAATTTGGCGCTTCGACTACGACGATCAGAGAAAGCCTGGCCTGTCACCCACGGAAGAAATTACCGATGATGTCGGCGGACGATGGTCGGCCGCAAATTTCGATGGAAATGTGAAAGCCCGTTCCTACCCGCCGGGAAAAGTTCTGAAAGCTTGGACGCCCTTTGCCATCCTGTCCATCTTTGTGCTGGTCTGGGGACTCCCTTCTGTCAAGTTAGCTATAAACAAGGCCACTACTCCGGCTTTTCGGGTGATCCTGGCTGACGGCAAGCCGCGGCCCGGCCCGCCAGGGTGGGACGTGCCCTATTTGCATAACTCAGTTTATCGGGCTGCGCCTGTGGCAACCAAGCCGACGCCCGAAGCCGCAAGGTACGACTTCAATTGGCTGTCGGCGACCGGCACAGGATGCTTCTTAGCAGCAATTGTCTCGGGATTACTGCTTGGTCTAACGCCATTCCGGCTTATGAAGACGTTCTGGCGCACGCTAGTTCGGATGCGACTGGCGATGATCGCCATCTCATTCATGCTGGGACTGGGGTACGTAACTCGCTATTCAGGCCTGGACGCCGTGCTGGGACTTGCCTTCACTCGAACTGGATGGGCTTATCCGTTCTTCGGCACATTCCTTGGCTGGCTCGGAGTGGCGCTCACCGGGAGTGACACTTCATCAAATGCTCTGTTCGGGAGTTTGCAGCGAATTACGTCGCAGCAGCTCGGCATTGATCCGGTTCTGATGTGCGCGGCCAACAGCGCCGGCGGTGTGATGGGAAAAATGGTGGATGCGCAATCGATCACCATAGCCACCGCGGCGACCGAACAGGTCGGCAATGAAGGCACCATTTTCCGCTTCGTGGTGTGGCACTCGGTCGCACTGGGGGCCATCGTCGGAATCATCGTCATGCTATACGCGTATGTCTTTCCCCACGCCGTTCCGCATGGACTGACGTTTGTGAAGTGATCAGTACAATGAGCAGCGCTTTCATCGTCACCGGACTATAATTTCCAGTTCTTTCATCAGCGACAAATTACGCGAATCTATCTACCGGAGAAATCATGGCCTCAGTTGGGGACGCTCGGTTGGGGAGCGCAGCAGAGCAGCAGGCGTGGTGGCCGCAAGTTGTTCCTGTGATTTTGGGACTGGGCGCGTTCGCTGTGTACGCCACCCTGCGGGCGTTCGAGGGAGCTTACTTCCAGTGGGGCCCCTATCTTTCTCCTTTCTACTCTCCGCTGATCGATGTGCACCACAAGTACTGGCCCTTTTCTCCGGCGCTGTTGATCCTGGGCGGTCCACTCGGTTTTCGGGTTACCTGCTACTACTACCGGAAGGCTTATTACCGCGCCTTCTTTCTCGATCCCCCGGCCTGTGCCGCTCCTGAGAGACCTGGACGCCGCTACGGCGGCGAAACTCGGTTTCCCTTCATTCTTCAGAACGCGCATCGCTATTTCCTGTATCTAGCCGTGATTTTCATGGCGTTCCTCTGGCATGACGCAGTACGCGGCTTTTTCTTTGAAGATGGAATCGGAGTTGGCGTTGGTTCCATCGTGCTGCTGGTAAACGTCTCGTTGCTGAGCCTGTATCTGCTCTCCTGTCACTCCCTGCGCCACCTTGTGGGAGGCAAGCTCGATTGCTTCTCTTGCACGACTTTTGGTCGCCCCCGCTACAAAACTTGGCGCTCTCTTTCCGCGCTGAACGAACACCACATGCTGTTTGCGTGGATCAGCCTGTTCGGAGTTGGCTTCGCCGATTTCTACGTGCGACTCGTTTCCTCGGGCGCAATAAGGGACCTCAGACTACTGTGAACGGAAAATACGAGACGCACGAACATGATGTCCTAATCATCGGAGCCGGCGGAGCCGGCCTTCGCGCTGCGATTGAAGCCCTGGCCCAAGGCGCAAGCGTAGGCGTGGTCTGCAAGTCTCTCCTGGGCAAAGCCCACACCGTGATGGCAGAAGGCGGAATCGCCGCTGCCATGGCGAACGTAGACGAGGCTGACGACTGGCGGGTGCACTTCGGCGATACCATGCGGGGCGGAAAAATGCTCAACAACTGGCGCATGGCGCAAATCCACGCGCAAGAGGCCAGCGAGCGCGTGCGTGAACTGGAGCAGTGGGGCGCGCTGTTCGATCGCACCAAGGATGGCCGTATTCTGCAGCGCGCCTTCGGAGGACACACTTTCAAGCGCCTCTGTCACGTCGGCGACCGCACTGGTCTGGAAATGATTCGCACTTTGCAGGATCGCGGAGTGCAGATGGGTTTCGACGTATACATGGAGTGCGCAGTTACGCGGCTGCTGAAGGACGGTGACCGGATCGCCGGAGCTTTCGGCTACTGGCGCGAAAACGGCCGGTTCGTCGTCTTCAAGGCAAAGTCTGTCGTGCTGGCCACGGGAGGCATCGGAAAAGCCTGGCCGATCACCTCGAATTCGTGGGAATACACCGGCGACGGAATGGCGCTCGCCTACGATGCGGGCGCTGACCTGATGGATATGGAGTTCGTGCAGTTTCATCCTACCGGAATGGTGTGGCCGCCGGGAGTACAGGGAATTCTGGTCACAGAGGCGGTACGCGGTGAAGGTGGCATTCTCCGTAATAAGTCGGGCGAACGCTTCATGGAACGCTACGATCCCAAGCGCATGGAACTTTCTACTCGCGACGTGGTAGCGCGCGCGATATATACCGAGGTGCGCGAGGGACGCGGAACCGAACACGGAGGCGCGTATCTCGACATTTCGCAAAAGCCCGCTGAATACGTGAAGCGAAAGTTACCCAGCATGTATCACCAGTTTCTGGAACTCGCAGACGTTGACATAACCAAAGGACCAATGGAGGTGGGGCCGACCTGTCATTACATGATGGGCGGCGTTAAGGTTGAAGCTGACACCGCAGCATCGTCAGTCCCTGGACTGTTCGCCGCCGGAGAAGCCGCGGCTGGCTTGCACGGGGCCAACCGCTTAGGCGGAAACTCCCTCTCAGATCTTCTGGTTTTCGGCCGGCGCGCTGGGCTGGCGGCCGCAGAACACGCGAAGAGAACCGGCACGCCTTCACTCGACGCAAAACAGATCGAGGAGGCCGAGCGCGCAATGCTTGCGCCTTTTGAACGCAAGGATGGGGAGAGCCCATATCCTCTGCACGCTGACCTGCAGGAGAACATGCAGAAACTAGTCGGCATCTTTCGTACCGAAGAAGACCTGCAGCTGGCCCTGACCAAGATCGAAGAACTCAAACAACGCAGTACCCGCATGAGCGTGAGCGGCTCCCGCATGTTTAACCCGGGATGGCACCTGAGTCGCGATTTAGAATCGATGCTGACGGTAGTGGAAGCAGTAACCCGCAGTGCGCTGGCGCGCCGCGAGAGTCGAGGAGCCCACAGTCGAATTGATTATCCCAAGCTCGATCCCGCGTGGGGAAAACAAAATAATGTTATCTCGCGACGAGGTGAAAGCATGGAACTTCGACAGGTTCCTGTCCCGGATATGCCCGAAGATTTGCAATCGCTGGTTATCGAAGAAAAAAAAGGAAGCGCGGCTTAATCATGGCAGAAGCGACTCTGAAAATCTTCCGAGGCACTCGAGAGGGCGGCGCGCCCGCGGAATACCGCGTACCCGTGGCTCCTGGGATGGTGGTGCTCGACGCGTTGCATTACGTCCAGCAGCATCAGGCGCCTGATCTAGCGGTGCGTTGGAACTGCAAAGCTGGCAAGTGCGGTTCGTGCTCAGCCGAGGTTAACGGCCGACCCCGCCTTACCTGCAAAACTCGCATGGATACTCTGCCCCAGGACAAGCCGATCGCTATCCTTCCCATGAAGTCGTTTCCGGTCATCAAAGATTTAGTGACGGACGTTTCCTGGAATTACAAGGTGAATAAGAAAATCCCGCCGTTTCAGCCTCGCGCCGGCGTGGAATGGAAGATATATCAGGAGGACGTGGATCGGGTTCAGGAATTCCGGAAGTGCATTGAATGCTTTTTGTGCCAGAACGTGTGCCATGTCCTCCGCGAGCACGATAAGCAGGAACAATTCGGAGGTCCGCGTTTCTTTGTACGCGTGGCGGGATTAGAGATGCACCCGCTCGACGGGCTCAACCGTACGGGTCTGCTAAAGAACGAACTTGGCATCGGCTTCTGCAACATCACCAAGTGCTGCACCGAAGTCTGCCCAGAGGACATCCACATTACCGACAACGCCATCATTCCGCTCAAGGAACGGGTCGTTGATGATTTTTACGATCCCCTGCTGGGTTTGGTGCGGAAGATCAGAAATGCAGTGAGCCCAAGCAAGCGCCAGCCAAATGAATGAGGAGGGCCTATGGAACTCAAGCTGAAGTCGATTTCACCAGAAGGCGTGGACTCAGCCCTGTCCAAAGTGGAGCTGTATCGTTTCCTGAACGAGCCGGAAGAGGCTGAATCCATCTGTCAGGATGTACTAGCGGTAGAGCCGACACATCAATTGGCGCTGCGGCAATTGGGCCTCGCGATCACCGACCAGTTCACTGGCAATCCCTCCGATCGCCATTCGGAAGCCGAGGGAATCTTTCAGCAGCTTACCGATCGGTATGAGCGCCTCTATTATTTGGGACTACTGCATGAACGGCGCGCTAAAGCACAGCTTCGCGCCGGGCGTCCACCACACACGCTTCTTGTTCTCCTGGAGGAGGCCATGCGCTGCTACGAAGAGGCGGAAAGAATTCGTCCGACGGGGAATGACGAAGCTATCCTGCGCTGGAATCGCTGCGTTCGTCTGATTCATCACCATGCCGAATCGGACTGGCACCGCGAAGTCGAACTCTTTGAAATGGGGGATAGCACTCCCTGATCGCGCGCCTATTCGTAGCGGAGGCTCTCGATTGGATCCAGACGGGCGGCCCGGATCGCGGGCAACATGCCACTCACAATCCCTACCAGGCTCAGAATGAGTGTCGCCACCATAAGGCTGCTTACGTTGATGTGAAGGTGAATGTCGCCGGCATTAGTGCTGTCGCCGAGGGCGCTCATCATCGTAAGCGACCCTACGCTCCAGGAAATGAGATACGCGATCGCGACTCCAGCTAGCCCTCCGGTAAACGTGATGGTCAGCGCTTCAGCCAGAAACTGGAAAAGAATGTGGCTCTTGTTCGCGCCCAGGGCCTTCTCCACGCCGATTTCCCGAGTGCGCTGCTGAACCGAGACCAGCATGATGTTCATCAGCCCGATGCCACCGATGCCAAGAGTCAGCGCGCCGATGAAGGCAAGCAGGATCTTCAAAGCGGCAGTCACGACCCTGAAGTCGTCGTAATCCTCCTTGAAATCAGCCAGGAAAACCGCGCGGCGGTCGTCGGGACGGAAGTTGTGGTGTCCAGCCAAGACGGAGCGCACCACTCGCGCCAGTTGGCGATGATCCTCGCCCTCGTAGTCCATGAACATACCGGTAATGTACCGCGTGTCAAAGAGATCACCCATGGTGCTGAAGGGGATGACGACCATGCTGTTGTCGTTGTTGTCGCCGCCCTGCACCTTGTGTTGGTAGATGCCCACTACTTGAAAGCTCATGCCGTTGATGCGGATGCTCTGCCCTAGCGCTGACTGACCCGAGAAGAGCCTTCGTTTGGCTTCATCACCAATCACTGCCACTCGGGCCCTCTCGATCTCATCTTGCTTCGCTCAGGCCTCGCCCTGTATCCACCCGGAAGCCACGGATGCGCTCGTATACGGGATACACACCGGTGAAGAAGAGATTGGTAAAAGTGCGGGTGTCGTGCTGAATGTTCACACCGTTCTGTTTGTCAAAGATCGGAGTTACGCCCTTGACCATGGGCACTTCGTTGCGGATGTAGTCCACATCCGCGAGCTTTAGCCGCACTTCGCTGCCGGCTTTTGCGCCTCCCGCTTGCAGCGAGGTGCGTCCCGGGAACACCCCGATGACATCGGTGCCAAAGGAACTGAAGACTAAATTGATGCCGCGCTCGAATCCTGAGCCGAAAGCCAGAAGGATAATGACGGTAGCAAGGCCCCAAGCCATCCCCAGTATGGTAAGCGTGGTGCGGCGGCGGTTGTGCAACATGGCGCCGTAGGCTTCCTTCAGCAGATCCCGGGTCATGACTTACTCCTGGCGCAAAGCCTCAACCGGTTCCAACATCGCGGCTTTGCGGGCGGGGTAGAGGCCAGAAACAATGCCCGCAAGTGCGAGCGATAGCACCGCGCTGATCGCCGACACGGGTACGATCTTCGGAGTGTCAAAGCCCTGCGGCAGTTGCACGCCCGAAAGCAGGCGGACAACCAACATCGCACCGCCGACCCCGATTGCGCCACTCAACAGCGTCAGGAACGCGCCCTCGAGAAAGAATTGAAACATGATGTTTCGATTGGTGGCTCCCAGAGCTTTGCGCAGGCCGATCTCGCGGGTGCGCTCGGTCACTGCCACCAGCATAATGTTGATGATTCCGATCGCGCCCAGCGCCAGCGTCACTAGCCCGACGCCGCCTAGAAACCAATCCATGGCAGTGAAAATCTTGCCCATGGTTTTCTGATTCTTCACCGTGTCCCATTCTTCCCAGGTGTCCTTACCACTGGGATCGAAGCCGCCGTGGTTGCGGGCCACGATTCTGTGCAGCTCATCCTTCGCATCCTCGTTCTCTTCGAAGGTGCGGGGCTGATAGTTGATGAACGAGATTGCATTGCCTTCCTTCGAGTTGTCGCCCTTGAGGGGGAAAAGCTCACGCATGACATTGAACGGCACGAAAATGCGGACATTGGTCGCGTTGTGCTCTTCGTGGCCGATCATCGATAACACACCGATCACTTCGAAGCGAACCCCGTTGAGCAGGATGGAGCTGCCCACCGCGGGACGGCCGGGGAACATATTGCGGGTCATCTCCCGGCCCAGCACGCACACGCGGCGGCGTTCGGCGTTGTCGTCATCGTTGATCCAACGCCCAACCTGCAAAGGGATGGTCCGAACCTGGTTGTAAATGGGCGGCACGCCGGAAACCTGGCCGTTGGTGCTGGTGTACTCGCTGACGGCGCGAATGTCGTCGCGCGCAATCAGCGGCGAAATGTTCTGCGCCAGCTTGGATTCGTTTTTTATCGCCAGATAATCATCGTAGGTCAGGTTGAACCACTTCATGGAATTGAAGCTGCCCTCGACTGCCGGCATGCGTCCGCCAAAGAAGAAAATGATGTTCTTTCCGAAGGTCTCCAATTGCTTGCGGTTGCCGTTGCGGAAGCCCTCTCCCACACCGGCGAGCAGGAGCAATGAGCCAACTCCCCAGGCGATCCCGAACATGGTGAGGAAGGAGCGCAGCTTGTGCGCCCACAGGGTGCGCACGGTCTGGGCGCATATGTCCAGCAGGATACGCATGTTGAAACCCAGCTTGGCTCCAAGCGACACTGGGTTGGACTATCAGCTGCGGAAAGGGTTAGCGACTTCGGGGCAGAACGGCGGGAGGGACAATTTCGCTGATGCGCGGCATCCACCCTCCACAATTGTGCAAACAATTGCGTCGCGACCCTGCATCTTTTCGAAAGTTGAACACCTTAGCCTGACAGGTTTGGTATTGGGTTTGCTTACATTCTTCTTGGAGCCAGACCAGGCTGGAGGAACTCACACGTTCCCATCCCCCCCACTGGAAGTCTCCCCTGGCAGATTTCTCTAAGGTTGGAGAAGAATTGATGATCACGATGAAGACCTCACTATTTGTGTTGTTCTTTCTATGGGCCACCGCAGCCTTTGGACAGTCTGTTTCGTTCTTAAACGCCGAACCCCAGCCGCTTGCGTTTCCTAGCCATCCCCAACATGCTTCTCGTCAACCCATGGGCCTGGAGCAGAATTTGCTGGGAGACGGAGCCTACGGCTATACCTATGCTCGGGGAGAGAGGCCTCTCTGGGATGTGGTATCAGAATCGAATGCCGTGCCTCTGGGCGATGTGGCACGTGCCTTTAAGAAAGAGCACGCAACCGCAAAGAAAGCCGGTATCGTTTGGACAAACTAGGTCTGTGGCCGAAGGGCTTGGTTTGATTACTAGACACCGCTGAAATCGGTTGTCTCCTCTATAGCTTCCCGAGCACGATGTCTTCGATGTCTTGTATGTGCCGGCGCATGGCATCCTCGGCAGCTGACGCGTTGCGCCGCTTAATCGCCGCGAGGATCCGCCGATGACCCGCCAGCGATTTCTGCGGCCTGCCCCCCACTTGCAAAGAACGCTCCCGCGTCTCGAGCAGTAGATCCATCACAATGTCCAGCACTTTCAACACCACGCTATTGTCTGACGCCATGGCGACGCCATAATGGAATTCGGCGTCCTGGTCGGTGGCAATTTCTCCCCGGCGAACCTTCTCCTCTTGTCGAACCAGAATCTGTTCCATCTCGGCGATCTCCACCAGGGAGGCGCGCTTTGCCGCTCGCGACGCCAGCGAAGGCTCAAGCATTTTGCGGAAATCTAAAAGCTCGATCACCCATTGCCGCCGGTGCACCAAGGAGTTAGCTAGGGGATTGACCACGCGATCAGCAGAGATTTCACAAACCAGGGTTCCAGCACCTGAACGGGGATCGACCAAGCCCAGCAATTCTAAGCTCCGAATAGCATCTCTTACCGAGCTCCGGCTAACACTTAGTGTCTCCGCAAGTTCGCGTTCCGGGGGAAGCTTGTCACCCGGTCGCAGCTTCTCCAGAATGCGGGATCGAATCTGTCTGGCGACTTCTTCGTAGACTCTGCTTCTCCGAATTTGTCCGAGGTCGGATTTTAGAATCTCTTGCACCCGCATCCTTCGAGCGGACCGGCACATTGTACTCGGATAGTCAAGGCCACGAGCTCTGGTGGCGGTCGCTTACGTCGTTGGCCGTTCGTGTCAGGGTATTCCTTAGTCGGTCGGCTCACCCTCACCACTGCCGCACGAGTCACGGATTCCAGGGAACTGTGGGCCTTCGCGTCACAAGCCCCATTCCGACCGGCCCGCGTCAGAGTTTTCTTGACAGCACCTTATAGATTGTGATAAACAACCGCCCCGGACCAAGAGGTCCGCTTTTCATATCACTTCCATGTTGTGGCGATTCAGACGCAGACGTCTCATTCCACTCGTCCGTTGCCCTGAACCACAGGTGAGCGCATTCCTTCATTCCGCCACCCGCAGGGCAGGCCCCGTTTTGCAAAACCATCCCGGGAGAGGAAACCATGCGCTCGCTACCAACGTTTTTCCTGCTTGTGATAATTTTCGCCGCGCTAGGTTCGCTAGCTCATGCTCAGAGTACATGGACCTGCTGACCAGACTGCGACGTCGGCTTCCGCGGGCGCAACCAAAGAAGAAGTCCAGCAGTTGCGCAGCGAAGTCGCTGCTCAGAAGCAAACCATCGATGAACTGAAGGCGATGGTTCAGCGACTGGTCGAGGCCAACTCGCAGGCTTCCAATGCTGGGTTGGCTGATTCTCAGGCGGCAAATGGTCCTCATCTGGTAAACGCCACGCTGGTGCAGCCCGTACTCGCGGAACCGGCTCTCCTGGAGCAGCAACCTGCGGCGAAAAAAGAACCGACCCCAATCGCAGGATGGAATGGAGAGCACTTCTTCATTCGAAGTCCGGACGGTCAATTCCAACTTTTGCCCTACGGATATGTCCAGAGCGATTACCGCGGCTATAAAGGCGACGGCGCGCCCTCAAACACCTTTGTTATTCGGCGTGCGCGTTTCGGTTTTCAGGGCAGTTATGGCAAGTATTATGACTTCGCGTTACTGATTGACGCTGCGGCGACCAATGGCGTCGTTCTCCGCGACCTCTTCATCAACGTCAAGCCGATCCCGCAATTCCAGGTGCAAGCTGGCCAGTTCAAAGAGCCTTTTGCTCAGGAAACCCTAACCGCGGTCACTAATATTGATTTTGTGGAACGGTCGCTGGCTTCTCTTCTCTACCCATCCGCGTCGACCGCCTACCGCAGCCCTGGCATCACCATTCACGGGGACCTTTCAGGCGGCGTTGTCCAGTACTGGGCGGGGGCGTTTAACGGCAAGGGAATCCTGGCCGCTGACACGACAAACCAGCCGGAATTTGTGGGCAGGCTTCGCTTCTACCCATGGCGGAAAAAGAAGGACTACTTGTTTCAGGGATTTGCCTTCGGTGGATCGATCGCGGTTGGCCGTGCCCGAGGCCTTTCCAATGAGTTGAGTTTTAATGCCGCTCTACCCGACGTTGCCTACACCTTCTTCCCGCAGTTCCGAATCAACGGCAACATTTATCGCTACAACGGAGAATTCACCTGGACGCACGGTCCCTGGGCGATCCGCAGCGAGTACGATCAGCTTAACCAGTTGCGTAACGGGGTTGGGTCGGAACAGGCCGGAGGACTGGGGTTCACCAATCTTCCACCGATTGTAGCCAAGGCTGGCTATGGACAAGTGACCTACTTGCTGACGGGAGAAACCCGGCCGGAAAACGGAACCCCGAAGGTGAAGCACCCATTCCTGGGTCCTGAGGCGGCAGGCGGAGGACGCGGACGGGGTGCCTGGGAAGTGGCGTTCCGCTATGACCGGATACAGGCGAAAGAACCGGGCCTAAACCAGCTTAACTTTTTGACGCCGGGGTTCGTGCCCACATTTTCACAACACACCGAACAGTTCACCGGCGGGATCAACTGGTATCTCAACTACTGGATCAAGTACCAGTTCAACCTCAGTGTGGATCGGTTGTCGAGTCCGAGCATCACCGGCCAAATACCACAGAATTTCTACGTGTTACTTAACCGTTTGCAGTTCAGATTCTAGGAGCTCACCGTGCTTCGCCTCGAATCGAAGTTTGCTGATTTTGCTGATATGGATGCGGCCGTCCAAGGTTGCGCGGCAAACCTGATCGCAGCTTGGAAACCGCGGCCGGTAGGGCATGGAAAAACGCAGGAGGAGATTCGATGAAATACCGAGTCCTGTTTTCCTTTCTTCTCACGGTGCTGTTTGTGATGGCCAGCGGCTGCGGCTCAGTGAAGAACTGTCCGGTATGCGGCACAACCACGGCCGACGGTTACACTAATATCGACGTCATCCTGGTGCCGGAGCACAATCCTACGGGCGAACCCGGAGGCCCGTTTAACTCGTTCGACATTAGCGTCGTAGACCCAGTCAGTCACAGGTTCTTCGTATCAGACCGCGTCGGCTTGGACGTGGCTGTGATTGATACCAACACCGATATCGCGGTCAACGCTATCGAAGGCGTCAACGGCGTAGCTGGCAGCGGGAAATTTAGCCAGCCCGTGCATCAAGGATGGGACAGGCAACGACATCATTCCACCAATCCTTACAGCCTTCGGGAATTTCACCCGCTACGGTTGCAGAACAACGATTCCGGGAGGGGTGACATTCACCATCCCAACATTCGGAGCAAACCACTTATTTGGAGGGTTTCCAGGGGCGCAATGCTGCGCAGCCCGCGCAAACGGCGTGAATCCATTGTCGGCTCCAGACGGCGAAGCTCTTACTGCAGACGGCAAGACCCTTTTTGTTGCCAACGGAAGCAGCAGCGTGGTGGTCTTCGATTTGACTACGAATACGCCCGCGAATCCACCGACGGTCATCGCTACGGTCCCCACCGGCCAATCTGGTGACTACGACAACGGACCTAACCCTGGTATCGCTAATTCAACTGGCATCGCAGGGTGCATCGCCTCTGCGAATGGGCGTGCCTTTTCCGATCCCACCTGCGGAGACCTGCGCGCCGACGAGATGTCCTGGGACGAAAAGGACAAAATTCTTCTGGTGGCAAATGGTGACCCTGGACTGCCCTTTGTTACTCTCATCGACATGAGCGGCGTCGTCGCACGCACGTCGCACTGCCTTCCAGTGAATAAACTTCAAGCTTATGGTCCCACGAACTTTCCCACCTGCATCCTTGGCCAGATCTATTATGACGGTGCGTTGCCAGTCAACAATGCCGTCCCGGTCGACAGTGGAAACGGTTTTGCCTGTCCTGATCCCTCTCTCGCCTTCTTTGGCGGCGCGGCCGTTCCGAGTGGCGTCTCCGGCACGGGCGTTGGTGCTGGGGGCTCGAATGTCCCTTGCCATCACGGACCGGCTCTTAGTTTTGGTGGAGCCGCCTTTGGAGCCATTTCCCCTGCTGGCATTGGAGGCTCTGCCTTTAATCCCAACACCGGCCACTTTTTGGTGACGAATGCCAATGCAACCCCCGACCTTACGGTCGGAACCGTGGACGAAATCGACCCCGGCATCGGCACCACGCACGGTCCGATCGTCGTCAACAGCTTCATCATGCCCAACTGTATGCCAAGTAGCATCGTGCAAGGGCCGGGTGACAATTTCCTTGTGGGTTGCGCGGACCACGACGGAGAAGCCTTCCCACCCAACGAGTACGTAATTAACGGCACCACCGGCGCTATCATCGCGACTATCGACAACGTGGGCGGTGTGGACGAGACCTGGTACAACCCGGGCGACAACCGATACTATCTGGCGGCCCGAGATATGCCCACGGGGCCGGTGATGGGCGTCATCGATGCTAGAACCAACCAATGGCTGGTGAATGTGACAACGAATAGCAATTCCCACAGCATAGCCGTTGATCCCGGTAACAATCATGTGTTCGTACCTCTGCAAGCAGGCGGAATCTGCACGACCCAGAGCGCGAACGGTTGTATCGGGGTCTTCGCCCAGCAATAATGAGGCGCGCAGGAATGACATGATCTGCCAACCCGTTTTCAAAAGCGTCGCCGAGCAACGGTAAGGCTGGGCGTGGAGGAGGGTAGCCGGATTGAAAAGGATCAGCACGGCCATGTCGCAGAAGGGTGTCGGACCAGCGGTAGCGCTGAGCTCGTCTTTTTCGCGATGACGCCGTGCGCGACGGCAAAAGACAAAGAGAAAGCAGCGCCGCACAGTCAGCAACAGTCATTGCGCATTTGCCGCTGTCGGGACCTGCGGTTAATCAGATGTTCCTGCAGCAAGAAGGCAGCAAGCAATACCTATACATCCAGCAAGCTGCCAAACCGGCTTATACGATCATCGACGTCACAAAACCGTATCGGCCGAATGTTACAAACCGCATGGTCTTGCCCAGCAAGGGCTCCGGTGCGAGATTGCAAATGCTCGGTGGAGGGATCGCCCTGGCCGCAGCACCCGAGAGCTCGGGTACGGCTGGCTCCCGCCACGAACTGGTGCAGGCAAGACCACAGGGAACTACGGATGCTGCGCGTCCCACCGAGTCGGTGAGAGTGCTGGATTTAAGTGATCCGAAGAATCCGCGGACACTGCAGACCTTTGAGGGAGTCACCAGTGTTCTCGCTGACGACGCGCGCAATTTGATCTACATCACCAACGCCGACGGGCTGTGGGTCCTAAAGCACAAAGAGACGCATGTGCTGCCACCATGCGACTCAGGATCTGCCTTTAACCCGATCGCAGACTGTCAATAGTCCTGTCCTGGGCGTACCTCCTCGACTATCTTGAAAGCCGGCGGAAACACCCTGTCTGTTAAATCCCGACAGTCTCGTAGCGCAAAACAGCCAAAGCCAGACGGTAGTCGGACCCGGCTTGTACGTTACTGATCTGGGCCTGTGTTTGCTGAAGCTGTGCCTGACTTAACTCCACAATGGAGCTTAATCCTAGCTTGTAGCGTGTCTGAGCGAGATCGAGTGCCAGGTTGGCCTGATCGAGCAGTTGCTGAGTAACAGCGAGCCGCTGGTAGGCGGTATTCGCGTTCAACCAACTGGTTCGCACGTCACGCGAAATTCGGTCGCGCAGATCCCGCAACCGGTCCTGCGTGGCCTGCGCCCTTAGACTTGCCTCTCGGGATCTCGCCGCATAGAGAAAACCGTTGAACAGAGGGATTTCAACATTTACGCCCACGGCGCCATACCAGTTGGAAAGAACTGGGTTGCGGACTGGGGTATCACCCACGGCCCCTAGCGCCCGGATATTGGGCAGCATCAAGTCACGTTCTGCAGTCTGGAACTTAGTAGCGGATTGGTACTGAAAACCGAGCGACAGAATTTCTGGACGATTCGCGAAAGCCTCTGAAACCAGTTCATCCACATTACCCGGCGGAGCCTCCACCGGAGTTGTGTCCTCAACTAATTGAAAGTTCTGTGAGGTTGCATAGCCGAGAACCGCGGAGAGAATCGCTAGCGCGGCGTTCTCGTTGTTTTCCGCGTCCAAAAGAAGCAGCTTAGCCTGCGCCAAATTGACATTCGCGAAACTGAAGTCAAGCTGGGACTTCAACTTGCTCTGATACAGAGCCCCTACTTGATCAGCAACCGTTTGCCGGGCACTCACCGTTTGCTGCGCGACGCTCAAAACAGCGTGGGCCTGCAACGCGTTGTAGAAAGCCTGATCCACCGCCAGAAGCACTTGTTCCTTCGTCGCCGCGGCATTCTGACCTTCAGCTTTGGCGGCAAAACTGGCACTTGCTCCGATGTTTTTCGTTCGTCCGAAATCAGTGATTAGCTGACTCACAATAACCCCGGCTGCAGCGCGCTGATAGATGATGGGATTGTTAAGCCCACCGGCCGTGATGCGACTGTTGTCGCGCGAATCTACAGCCGTCAAGTCAGCGGTTGCGGTCGGCCACAAATTGGAACGCGCTTCTCGCGTTACCTGTTGCGAGGCGAGAGCAATCAGCCGCGCTGCAGAGATCTGTGGATTGTTCTTTAAAGCCAAAGCTTCGGCTTGCTTCAACGACAAGGGTGACGGCTGATTAGGATTACTTAAGGCAGGAGATACCTGTTGTGTGTTCGGAGACACGCCAGCCTGATTTGCCTTCAACTGCGGCATTGGCGCCGACGGCAAGCTCGAGCCGGTCTGCAGCTTTAAAGGGGTCTGTGCGGGACAATGGACGCCCAGCAGCAGAGCCGCAACAATCAGCAGCGGCGTATTTCTCCTCATGCGGGCAGGGCTCCGGCGCCGGTTTCTTTTTCACCATGGAACCAGATATAGGCAGCTGGCACCAGGTAAACCGTGACCACGACCGAAACCAGCAGCCCGCCAATAATTGACCGCGCCAGGGGCGCATAGGCTTCCGCCCCAGTCCCCAGCTTCAGAGCCATGGGGACCAATCCAAGGAGAGTCGCCAAAGAGGTCATCAGAATAGGACGCAGTCGCAGACGGGAGGCCACCGCCACCGCTTCCTTTAGAGGCGTGCCTCGGAGCCGAAGATTTCTCGCGAACTCAACAATCAGAATGCTGTTCGAGACCACGATGCCCACCATCATTACCAGTCCCATCAGCGACATGACATTCAACGTAGTTCCTGTGATCAGCAGCAGAAGCAGAACTCCAGCCAAGCCGGGAAGGACCGCCAGCAAGATGATGAAAGGATCAAGGAAAGAAGCAAACTGAGCCACCAGCACCAGGTAAACCAGGACCGTCGACAGCACCAGCCCAAGCCCAAAGCTCTTGAATGAAGAGCGCATACCTTGCACCGAACCACGCACATTGATACGCACCCCTTCCGGGAGTTTGGTTTTCTGAATGATTTGGTCGATTTGCGAGGATACCCGGCCCAAGTCTTCGCCCTTCGGAGACACGTACAAATCAATGACGCGGAACAACTGATAGTGGTCTACTTCGGTGGGGGACGGAATCATGTGCACATTTACCACTGTGTCCAAGGTAGTAGGCGCGCTGCTCCTTGCGCCCCGCAGCGGAATCTGTTTCAGGTCAGTCAAGGTTTTGACCTGGTCCTCCGCGTACTGCACTGTCAGCATGTAGGGATTTCCGGTCTTGGGATCAATCCAATAGTCGGGGGCAATCATACCGTTTGAGGTTAGTGCCGTAATAATGTTATCGACAACTTCCTTCTGCGAGAGTCCCACTAAGCTGGCCTTCTCGCGGTCAATGTCCAGACGCAGCGCAGGATAATCGATGTCCTGAGGAATGAGGACGGCACTTACCGCGGAAAGCTTCCGCACCTGCGAGGCAATCGCACTCGCCACCGCGTAAGTTTGGTCCAGGTTGTTGCCACTAACCTGAACATCAATGGGGGCCGGCATGCCCATATTCAGTACCGAATCCACTAACCCGCCCGACTGAAAATATGTACTGATCTGAGGCAGGTCCTCGGCCAATTTTTGACGAACTCTTCTCATGTACTCGTAGCTGCCAACTTTGTGATCTTGCTTGAGGCTGACCTGCACAAAAGCCGTATGGGGCGCGGAGTTTGGCGTGTAGATCGCAGAGAAGTCAGTAGTCAGACCTATATTGGAGACAATCATGCTAAGTTCGTTGGCAGGCACGACCTCACGGATGTCGTCTTCCACCTGCTTTACATATTTTTCGCTGAGCTCGATTCGTGTGCCCGAGGGGGCCTTGACGTTGATCACGAACTGGCCTGGGTCGGTCCGAGGAAAGAAGGTCACGCCCAGGAGCGGATACAGCGAGAGACTCAGCAGCGAAATGCCTGCCAGCCCGATCGTTGTAGCAACGGGCCGCAACAAGGAACGGTTGAGCGTGTGATCGTAGTACCGCACCAACTTCTCGAAATAACGATTGAAGCCAGCTACGATCCTGCCAAACCCGCCGGTAGGAACCTCGTGCTCGTGAGTCAAGTGTGGACGACGAATCAGCTTGGCGCAGAACAACGGAACCACCGTCATGGCCACCGCATAGGAAGCCAAAAGCGAAAGGACAACCGCGACGGCGAGGGCGACGAACAAGAACCGGCTCACGCCATACAGAAAAATCACGGGGAAGAAAACAATGGCAGTAGCTAAGGTAGCCGCGAGCACTGCCAATGAAACCTCCTGGCCTCCCTTTTCGGCCGCTATCTCAGGGGTCTCCCCCATCTCCAAGTGTCGAAAAATGTTTTCCAGCACCACGACCGAGTTGTCGATGAGCCGCGAGAAAGCCAGCGCCAACCCACCCAGCACCATAGTGTTGACTGTGCCACCAAACGCGCCGATGGCCAGGAATGCCGCCAGCGCGGAGAGTGGGATAGACAGAAATACCGCAGCCGTGGCTCGCATGCTGCCGAGGAAGAGCAGGATCATCAATCCCGTAAGAACCAGTCCGATGGCGCCTTCGTGGAGCAAGTTCTCGATGGCCATTCTGACGAAGACCGATTGATCGAACACAACCTTGGCTACCAACTGCTTGGGAACATCCACCAACTTAGCGATTGCTTCCTTAACACCGTCAACCACAGCAATCGTGTTGGTGTCACCACCTTGCTTCAGGATCGGCAGATACACCGAGCGCTGACCATCCACGCGCACGATGTTGGTCTGAATCTGCTGTGCGTCTACGGCGCGTCCCACGTCCTGCACCAGCACGGAAGATTGCCCGACAGTCTTAAGCGGCATCTCGTTAATGTCGGTTGCTTTTGGAACTTGGCTGTTGGTGTAAAGGTTGTAGTCGACGGGCCCGATTTTCACATCGCCGGCCGGCAGAATCAGGTTGCTATCGTTGACGGTACGGACGACATCCATCACCGAAAGCTGGTGAGCCTCCAGCTTTAGCGGATCAACGTAGACCATGATCTGCCGATAACGACCACCGAAAGGCTGCGGCACCGAAGCCCCAGGCACGCCGGCGATTTGGTTGCGCACATTGTATTGGCCCAGATCGCGCAACTGCGTCTCATTCAGCCCTTGTCCTTTCAAAGTAATAAGACAGACGGGAAGGCTCGATGCATCGAATTTAAGGACGACCGGCGGGAGTGTACCGGGAGGCAAGCGCCGGAGGTCGGCCATGGCGAGGTTGGAAATAGTACTGAGGTCCGCATTGGCATCGCTTCCCGGCTGGAAGTAAATCTTAATCAGACTGACCCCGGGAAGCGAACGTGACTCGATGTGGTCAATTCCACTGCCTAAGGTGAAAAAGCGCTCGAAGGGATTGGTGATATCTCTTTCGATCTGCTCCGGCGGCATGCCGGAATAAAAAGTTGCCACCACGACTACAGGAATGTTGATTGGCGGAAACAGATCGACTGGCATCCGCACCACAGTGACGGCTCCCACGATCGCAACCATCAGGCACACAACGATGATGAAGAACGGATAGCGGATAGCGAAGCCTGACATCAGTATTGCGCCTCGTTGTTATCCGCTATTACCTTTGGATCCACCCACTCTCCTGGCCGAAAATCACTCCGCGAGCCCATTACCACGCGATCGTTTGGCTTGAGGCCAGCAACGACTTCAACCTGATTTGCTCCCTCGATCCCCAAGTGGACTTCGCGCTCTTCGATCTGATCGTTCGAATTCACTACCAGCACTGTCGTGTGCGAACCCTCCCGGCTTACCGCTTGGATCGGCACGGCCAGCGCGTCATCCTTGTTAGCCAGAGTAAGTTTGACCTCCGCGTACATACCTTCAACGATGGTTAGGCCGGAATTGTGTACGTCGACTTCCGTATGCATGGTGCGTGTTTCCTGATTAACCGCGTTAGCAAAGCGAGCCACCTTGCCTACGAAATCGCGGTTGAGAGCTTGCACGTGGACCGTTACCGTCGTCCCTAAGCGGATCATGGGAACGGCGGACTCCGGCACGGCAAGCGTCAGCCGGAAGAGATCAGTTTGTGCCACACTCACTACCGGCACTGCCTGGGTATTCGAGCTGGTGCCCGCCTGGACCAAGGCGCCGGTATCCACATAGCGTTTGGTTATAACCCCATCAAACGGAGCAACGATCCGCGCGTAGCCGCTCATGGCGCTCAATTGCTTCTGTTCCGCAGAGGCAACGTCCAACTGGTTCCGAGCTTCGGACAATGCGGCTTCATCTGCGGAAATCTGTGCCTCGCCTTGCCTGTCCTTAGCTTGAGCGTTGTCCAGTTCCTGCTCTGCGATGAGTCCGGGACGTGCTTCGGATGCCTGCTTGAGGCGGGTGTAATCCAGGTGGGTCGCCTGATGCAGAGACTCGGCGCGCTTCAGATCTCCTTGCGCTCGACGAATCGCATCTTGGCTGCGCCGGACCGCTGCTTCGGCGCCCTGAAGTTGCGCGTCCAACTCCGGGACTTCGAGAATTGCAAGCGTCTGTCCCGTCTTTACGTGATCTCCGACGTCGACATAAATTCTGCGAATGTAGCCTGCGACCTTGGCGTGTACATCTACTTCCTGGAAGGGGCGGAATTCTCCGGACAGAGTAATCATGTCGGAGATAGGACTCTCTCGTGCCAGCGCCACCGCGACAGGTCGAAGCGAAGCCTCGCTTTTTTCCGCGTTTGCGCTCTTGCCCGAGAAGCGCAAGACCAGAACCACCCCGATTGCGAGTGCTCCAACAAGAATTAGGGTAGATCGCTTACTCATTCTTGCATTCACTCATTTTTGAACCTCACTGGCGCAGATTAGCGGCGCCATTACAAGAATCCGCTGCCTCGCTGCGACGCTCGACAATACCCATTTTGACATCGCGACTGCCGGGAACCTTGACGTACATCACCTGCTTTTCCAGGCTGACTTCCACCGGTTGATTCGGCGAAAATACAGCGGGTAAATACTCAATTGCTGATTGGTAGCGTCCTACATACACTGAGCAGTTCAAACGAATCGCGACATCATAGTCGTATTCCGTTCCAGGCGGCGGAGCGTCGGTATGCTTACCTCGCCGGGGAGTAATCGGCTCATACTTCTGTGCGCTCACTACCACAGCTTTCTGATACTGGCGGGTTGAAGCACTTAGCTGCGCTGTAAAAGTACCTACGCTGAGAAAGAAACAAATCAGCAAACCCAAGATTCTTGTCACGATTGCCTCCGAATTTATTCGGGAGCACGGTCGACAGTGAGCCGCGCCCCGACAAGTTAGTTGTTAGTCAAACAGGGCGCGTCTTTTCCCCTGCTGCGACTAGCAATGCCCATCTTCACGTCCCGGGAGCCCGGCAGACTCACATACAGGACGTGCTTCTGCCGATTCACTTGTATGGTGTTATTAGGAGTGAAGACGGATGGTAAGTAATCGAATGCTGACAGGTAGCGGCCAACATACTCGACGCAGTTCAACTGCATGCCGATATCGTAGGCGTACACCGTCGACTGCAGGGGCGCATCCGACGGGTTATCGCCCACATAATTGGACTCGGTCACGTGATTTTCCACGCTGACGACGGTTGCGGGTTGATACGCTCTTTTTGTCGCCGCCTGCAGATGTATCGACAACACACCGAGAACGAGCACGAACAGTATCAAAGTCTTTTTCATAATTTCCGCTCGCAACAGCCGTTGTTTCAAGCGGACCGGCGACGAATGGTCGCCGTTCACTTTTTTATTGGCAGTCTGCAATTGGAGAAAAGACCGATTCCGAATCGCACAATGGCAAGGCCGATCGCACCTTTTTGTGAGTCAATATCCACAACCCCTCACCGTTCGTGATGTAGATCAACCGGCGCCCATCGTCAGCCAGGACGCTGGTAACTCCGTCGAAGGCCTGCAGTGTTTTGGGGTTGGCCGGATCACTTAGATCAAGCACCCGCACCGACTCCGTGCGTGGCGCGCCGCCTGATCCTGCGGCCTTAGCAGGCACAAGTTCATGGTGAGTGTTTGCCGTTCCCGAGCTTTTGTCTGGAGCTTCAGCCAAAGCCAACCCGCCCCCAATCATCTCTAACTGCCCTTCCGAGGCTGTGTTCAGCCGAGCCTCGTGCTTAATGATGTTTGGCCGCGAAGGCTTGCTGACGTCGACAAGGGTGTAACCCTCACTGGAGGCTTGTTGGATGTACAGGTATTGCTTGCTACCTTGCTGCTGCACGAACATCTGTTGTACCGGAGCACCGGGCAGGGCCAGGTGCGCGACCACTGCCACCTGTTCGGCGGGTTCACGCGGTTGGTCCTTCGCGTTTGCAATCGCTGCCAGCACGACGATCAGGACGAACAGTGCTAATCCAGCGCCCGGACAGCTTAGGACGGATCTTCTACTAGGTACCTTCATAACTCTCTCCGTAATACTTAACTGCTTAGCAGGGGGCCGCGCCGGATGCATCAATGCCGGGTTTATGGACTTAGATCCGCAGCCAACCGCAACCAGTTGAAAAGGTGTGCGCCCGTGTGGGGAACCAACCTTAGAACTACGCTCAATGGCAAGGAAAGGTCAGCAGGAAGGAGGAGGCCGGTTGTAGAGCCAACTCTCTGAGGAGAGATTGGTAGCCGGGAAGACCGCCGAGACTACGTGAACATGGGACCGTATTGCGGGAACGAGAGTGAATTTGGGAGTGGGCGCCGTCCATTTCAGGGCGTCCCGAACCAGGTGTTGTCTCTTAACATCCAGCGACTGGGATTTTACGATCTTTACGCTGCCGCTCTCGGAGTTCAGTCGGGTGTAGCGAGTGGCAAGGCTGACGGATAGAGAACAAATGGCGACCAGAACCAGCATTGCCCGCCAGTTCCGACATCGTCGAACATCCCGGCATGACGCTAGAAACATTTGCGAGACCATCTGCAAACTGCAATTGGAACAAATTATACACCGTAAGCGTTCTAGGCCGTGAAAATCGGGGATAACCTTAGTAAGTCTCATTCTATTTGACACTTCCCCGGGGCTTTGTAGTTGCCCCGGGGCCTAAGCACCGAGGCATCTTCGACGCAAGACAAACTGTCCGAGGGCTCAGAACGGAAACCGAATAGATAAGATGGCATTGTGATTCGTAGTATGGAAATGGGTGGTAGCGATCTGGTATCCCCCACCAATCGTAAACCCGACTCTCCGCCAAAGGCGAAAGCGTCCCAAGATCAGCCCAGGAGTGACAAAGTTCTGCTTTTGACCGTCGTTCTTCCCATCCTGAAAGAATGTCGAGTTGAGCTCAACTTCAGGCCAGAACTTCCGAAGTACCCGGTATTGGAAAGCGTTATTCCAGACGTAGGTTCGTCCGACAATGTCGGTATCAGCAACCGGAAGCCCGATCCCGAAGGTGCCCTGGAGGTCGAAGTTCCCCAGCCCTTTTCCGTAGGCGATCGTCGGCGTAATCACCGCGTGCGGCGCTCCATTTTTGTGGTCCCCGGTCGGCAGACTCCAACCCAGGAACGCTGTAAGAATGTAGTTACCGTGCTCCTCGTTTTCTGAGAACAACCGGTATTTCACCAGAAATGCAACGTCGCCGAATCCATCGCGGACCTTGGGATCGTTGTGCATGAGATAAGGAGGCACATTGAAAATCACCTCCACTTTCTCGAACGGGATCAATTCCAGCCCTTTGCCGCCATCATAGTTATTGGTGGTGACGCCCTTCGCGATTTCCTGCCACAACTGGTCGTAGCGGTATTCTTCCTCCAGTCGCGGAGTGGTTGTAGCCAGCGGCGTAACCCAGTGAGGCTGCTCATCTTTGGTTTTGTCCACTCGGGCAAACCAGTTCGAGAAGTATCCATCCTGCGCAAACGTCGAGGTTGATGAAAGACAAAGAATGACGGTGACGACTAACAGAGGAACTTTACTCATTGGGCCTCCAATAAATGGTTGGTAAAAAGACTCAGAAGTGTACACTAAATACGTTTTCACAGTCTAATGCTATATGGTTGTATATTTATTCTACCGACTCAGGGCTGGACTGTGCTGGAGCCGTTCTTGTTGAGCATACCGTGTCGTGACTGTAGGATTTCGTTCCGATGCAGAGGAACGGCAAATCCGGATTGAAGAACCAAGAATTACTGAAGCTGCGTGACGCGGCTTTGCAACTGGGGATCAGCTTCCCGACGATTAAGCAGTGGATTTACAAGAAGAAGATTCGCAGCATCCGCACCGCCGGAGGACATCACCGCATCCCGCAAAGTGAGCTGGACCGGCTTCTCTTCAGAACACGAGGCAGAACCGACAGGGAACGTAAGGACCTCGTGCGCCATGTCAGTGGACGGAATCAGCTAGTGGGGCGAATCGATGCGGTCCAGATTAGCGGTCTGATGGCAGAGATTACAATTTCGATTGGCGAGCAACAAATCACGTCGATTATCACCGCACGTTCCGCGCGGGAAATGCAGCTAAAGCCAGGACAGACTGCCGCCGCCCTGATAAAAGCCACCGAAGTGATGATTCTGCGGATTTGACATGAAAAAGCGCCTCTTCTTTTTCCTACTAATGGTTGTGATGCTGGATGCTGCACTGGTTCAGTGTCAGCAGCTACTTATTCAAACAGAACCTGGAAAACAGATGGTGCTGACAAGGGCAGACATCGAAGCCCTGCCGCGTAGAAAGGTCTCGACTGGTGCTTCGGATTCTCCCATCACATTTGAGGGTGTTGCGCTCGGGACTGTGCTGGAAAAGGCGGGAATTGGGTTGGGGGAATCGCTACGGGGCAAGCGATTGGCGTCGTGTCTGCTGGTGGAAGGGGCTGATGGCTACCGGGCGGTCATTGCCCTGCCTGAAATAGATCCAGCATTCACTGATAAACAGATCGTCCTGGCTTTCTTGCGAAACGGGAAGCCGCTGGATGAGAAGGAAGGGCCATACCGCATCGTCATACCCGACGAAAAGAGGATGGCCCGCTGGGTCAGGCAAGTTACGACGCTAAAGATTGTGAACGTGGAGTGAGGCGAATCAATCCTTCTGGATCATTACCTCGGTGGCTTTGACAACAGCCGTAACCATGTCGCCTTTTTTTAGCTTGAGATCGTCGGCGCTGCGCCGGGTGATAGCACTCTCAATCAGATTGTCACCCACGCGCACGACCACGTGGGCCATGATGTCACCCAACTGAATTTCTTCGATCTTCCCACGCAACTTATTTCTGGCTGAAATTGGCATGTTTTCAATTATAAACCCGTACGGAGCTGGCG
>CAVSNS010000009.1:0-82714 GCA_963729325.1 uncultured Acidobacteriota bacterium | reverse complement strand
CACGACAACGGCTTGAGCAATGGCTCGCACTCCATGCCTCTGCGCCCAGCCGCAATGCGCCTACGGTTACTCTCGTCGAACCAGTGTTGTTTCCGCGCGTCGCCAATTCCCTTGAAAATAGGACCACTCAGCTGCGGGCCATCACTTTGGAGATGGGAACCACTTCGTGGGATAAAGCGGAAAGGAGCCAACCTCGTGCTTCGACCACGGTCCAGTACGAGTTCAATTCGCTTGGGTCAGACCTGAACGTGGCGCTGCGACTGGTTGGTGCCCGTGCCCGCACCCTCACTCGTGGCACGGCCGCTGCCATCGCCCTTACCCACAAAGGCTCGATGATCTGCCGGGCGAGCGTCGGAGCCAACGCGCCGGCACTGGGTACGCGGCTGGACATCAACTCGGGCTTATCTGGGGAATGTGTACGCAGTGGAGAATCGCTACGCTGCGATGATGGACAAACCGACCCTCGCGTGGACCGAGAGAGCTGCCTTCGACTCGGTATTCGATCCATCCTCGCGGTACCCATCAGATATGACCGACAAATCGTCGGACTGCTGGAAGTGTTCTCTAATCAAACTTTCGCTTTTGACGAGGGTGATGTCGCCGTGCTCGAACGCCTCTCGCAGACCGTCCTTCTTGCTGTAAACCAAATGAGTATTCTTAAGCCCGGCTAATCGTCGGTGTTTTCTTGCCGCCGCAACTGCGCTGAGCTCGTTGATGCTTTCCCTCCTTTCGAACGCAAATGTGGTAACTGATGTGCAGTTGTACGTTCGTAATTTGCTGGTGCACGGCAGCATCATTACCATCGCCTTCAAGCCCCGCTTCGCGCTGATCACAGACAGGCCTGGCCGAATGAACTTACGCAATCATGCCTCGTCAAAAAGCAACGATCCTCTGTATTGATGACCACCAGAACGGACTCATCGGCCGCAAGATGCTGCTGGAAGAAAACGGCTACGAAGTCCTAGAAGCGACTGGCGGCCCGGAAGGCCTTAAGTTGTTCCTTTCCCACGCGGTGGATGCAGTTGTTCTTGACTACCAAATGCCCGGAATGAACGGTGACGTGGTGGCTGCCAAGATGAAGCGCATCAATTCCCAGGTGCCCATCATGCTCCTCTCGGCGTATGGACCATTGCCGGAAAGCAAGCTGAAATCAGTGGACACTTTCCTATCGAAGTCGCAGGGTTCGACGACCCTCTTATCTACCCTTCACGAGTTGCTGGACGGCCGGCCCAAGCCATTTTTTCATCGTTGGTTGGATGGCTGGAAGATTCGCAACCTCGGACAACACAGGGATTGAATTCGGTGGGACGTAACTAAGACAGGCTGCCAGATCTCCTGTCCATTCCTGCAAAGGAATTACGCGTTATCTCAGTTTGGATCCTTCAGACGCGTCATCCCGAAAACCGTGCAGTTCGGTGAGAGCCTGCCCTGAGCGAAGTTGAAGGAGATCTCGTCCGGGGGCTTCGGCGGAGAGGTCGTCTGTCTGCGCGCAAGATCTCTTGCAAACTCGGGATGGCGCCAGTTGTGACTGAAAACGAGCCAGTGCCGAAATGACCCTTTCTCCTGACACGTTGGCCGTCCTCCATCTACAATGGCAGGGCGCAATACAACTCACCAATGTCAGGAGAGAGACGAAATGCAACGCAAAGCAAGCGCGGTGTGGAAGGGCGGTCTCAAGGACGGCAAAGGCGTGGTTTCCGCCGCCAGCGGCGTGCTGTCCAATACTCCATATTCATTTAGCACCCGTTTTGAAAACACTCCCGGTACCAATCCCGAAGAACTGATCGCAGCGGCGCACGCGGCGTGTTTTTCGATGGCACTTTCCGCGCAATTGGGGGAGGCAAAGCTGACGGCTTCGAGCATCGAGACTGCAGCGACGCTAACGATGGAAAAGCTCGACTCTGGTTGGACGATTACCGCCGTCCATCTCGATGTGCTGGGCCGCGTGCCAGGCGCCGACCAGGCTGCTTTTCAGAAAGCAGCAGACAACGCCAAGAGTGGCTGCCCGGTCTCGAAGGTGCTGAAAGCGAATATCACGATGAGCGCGAAGCTGGAAGGCTAGGTGACGGTCAGACATCAGACATCGGACCTCCGCCCTCGGATCGTCCTGAGGACGAGGTCTGAAGTCCAAGGTGCAAGTTTTTAGTCCTGCGACCGCAAAGTTTCCCGGATCTCATGGTTGATGCGTGCGGCATCATCCGCCGCCTTCTCTATCAACTGTGTCCATTTCTTGGTGTCCGCGTCCAGATTAGCCTCTTGCAAAAGATAAGCAGCTTGCAAGATGATTTCGACAGTATTGCTCAGATCATGGGTCAGGGCGTGCAGACGCCCGCGGACATTGTCCGGCAGCTTGGGAGAATCTGTCATCGTGTCCGGCCCGCCATCTTCGCACACAGGCAGGTTAAATCACGAGGCCCGCTGTGATTGACAGCCAGCGATGCCCCTGTAGAATATTACTCGTCGTCCTTTCCTGTTGGCTGGCCCGAGAGGGTCGCCCCGCAACACTTTTTTGCCATCGTGGCGGAATTGGCAGACGCGCATGGTTCAGGTCCATGTACCCGCAAGGGTGTGGGGGTTCGAGTCCCTTCGATGGCACCAATAATCAATCCCTGAGGTCGAGAGGTTCTCCCTGAAAGCGAGGGCCGGCGTCTGGATTCACTGATCTTGTCAGGCCAACGCGTGACTGGTTCCAACTATGGAGCTTGTCTCAAATCTCTTACGGAGACACTAGCCTGCGCTGAAATCACTGCGTAACGAACTATATCGGCTACATCTTCGTTCTTCAGAACTTCGCGTGTCGCCATTAGTACGACGGCTTCGGCGAAATGGGTCGAGTTCCAGCTCTTTAGATGGATCTCAGACACGACGCCATCGCGAACCATTTCATTGTCCTGCGCGCCTAGAACCAGGACGAATCTGGGGCGCAGGTGAGGCGGCTTTTCGGGCCTGATGGTCCGCGCGACGAGTTCGCAAGCGGATAGGTAAATTCTGCTCGCCTCATCCCCCGGCCACTTCTTGTGTTTAGGGTTCGACACATCAAAGGGAAGCGAACTCTGCGCGACACCACTAGAGTACAGGCCAGCCACCATGACGGTCGTGAATGCGCAAATTAGCCATCGCTTCACATATGGCCTCGCAGCGAGGCTGGAGCAACGATGAAGACCAGCGTTCGGAACGGGTTTTCTCGCGCATGACATCCTGGCTGCATGATCAAAGCTGGTTGGCCATCTCATGTGGGCGGTCCTTCGGGCTCGTTGGCTCAAGAGTATTCCGGACTCGCGGATAGGCAAGATATCTTAGGTAACGGGTAGAAAACTGGGTGATTCTGTTTCCCGAAATTACAAATTCGTGACGTCGGCATTGACCGAGCCGCGGCAACGTTCCCGTATAATCGTCGCAGTTGAAAATGCCCGTCAGTCTTGAGCAGATTGTCGCCTCAACCCGCCGCCGAGTGGCAGAATCCCGGCGCAGGGTAGATCTGCGCGATCTTGAGCAGCGGGCGCAAAAGCATGAGCCGCGCGGTTTTCGGCTGGCCCTCGAGACGAAAAGCAGTACAGGCGTAGCCATCGTCGCGGAACTGAAGAAGGCTTCGCCATCACGCGGATTGATTCGGGCCGATTTCAATCCAGACAGCCTTGCTCGAGAACTGGAAGGGGCGGGCGCGGCCGCTTTATCGGTCTTGACTGACGAGGAGTTCTTCCAGGGATCGCTTGATAATTTGAGCCAAGCGTCAAACGTCACAAACTTGCCTTGCCTGAGGAAGGATTTCATTGTCGATCAGTTCCAGGTGGTGGAGTCTCGGGCGTACGGCGCGGATGTGATTTTGTTGATCGTGGCGGCGCTATCCCAGGCGGAACTGATTGGACTGGCAATGGAGAGCCGCGGCCATGGCCTCGATGTTCTGTGTGAAGTTCACGATGAGGCAGAGTTGCAGCGTGCCCTCGAAGCCGGCTGCAAACTGATTGGGGTGAACAACCGCGATTTACGTACCTTCAAAGTTGATTTGGAAACGGCAATTCGCCTGTCTGGGTTGATTCCGAAGAATGTTATCGGTGTGGCTGAGAGTGGCATCAACACAGGAGCAGACCTCATCCGCCTGCGCGCGGCTGGGTATCAGGCGTTTCTAATCGGTGAGTCCTTGATGAGGGCAGAATCCCCAGGCGAAGCACTGCGATCGTTAACTGCGAGTAGCGAGTCCGTGGTGCCGAGTGCCAGGTGGGGCGACTGACTGGATACTAGCGACTGACAACCGGTTTTCATGACTTGGATCAAGATTTGCGGTATTACGAATCTCGAAGATGCGCTGACCGCCGTCGACGCGGGCGCGGATGCGCTGGGATTTGTCTTCTACGAGAAGAGTCCACGCTACGTGACCCCGGCGGTTGCCAGCGGAATTACAGAACGGCTGCCTGAGCGAGTTGAAAAGGTTGGTGTATTTGCTAGCGGTTCCGTCGAAGAAGTCGGAACCGCGGCAACGAGCAGCGGGATGACGGCAATTCAGACGTATCTCGACGTAGCCCCAGCTGAAGGCCAGGCGGAGTGCGCCTACTGCTTCGAACAGCTCGCCGAGAGGGAACCACGAATGAAGTTGATCCCTGCCTTGTCCATGTCGAGGGATCGACCAGAAGGACATGCCATGATGTGGAACCCCGATGCGGTTCACGCTTTTCTCTTGGACACAGGTTCGCTTACACAACCTGGCGGAACCGGAAAGCCGTTCGATTGGACCGCCAGTGTGCAAGTCGTGAAGACAATCAGCAGCTTGGCCAACGTCGTGGTCGCTGGAGGCCTGACTCCGGATAATGTCGCCGAAGCGATTCATACATTGACACCTTGGGGCGTCGACGTCTCCTCGGGTGTCGAGGCCAGGCCCGGCAAGAAAGATCCCGAGAGAGTTCGAGCTTTCATCGCGGCAGTCCGGAAACTAGAGAAGACCGCATAAAAATGGCGACTGCAGTCATCACGAAAGCCAAGAAGTCGGCGATAAAGCCTGTCCCCGGCCGCTTTGGTGTTTACGGAGGACGCTACGTCCCGGAGACGCTCATGGCCGCGCTCGAAGAATTGGAGCGCGAGTACGAAAAGGCGAAACGCGATCGCAGTTTTCAGCGTCGCCTGGACGGACTCCTGCGAACTTACGCCGGTCGGCCTACTCCGCTGTTCTTCGCTCGTCGGCTCACTCAAAAACTCGGCGGCGCGAAGATTTATCTCAAACGGGAGGATCTGCTTCACACCGGAGCGCACAAGATCAACAACTGTTTGGGACAGGCGCTGCTGGTCGAGCGCATGGGGAAGCATCGAGTGATCGCCGAAACCGGAGCGGGGCAGCACGGCGTTGCGACCGCCACCGTGTGCGCGCTCTTTGGCTTCGAGTGCATTGTCTACATGGGTACAGAAGACATGCGCCGCCAGGAACTCAACGTCTTCCGCATGCGAATGCTTGGGTCGGAGGTTCGCGGCGTGGACTCGGGCTCGCGCACTTTGAAAGACGCGATCAATGAAGCCATGCGCGACTGGGTAACCAACGTCCGCACCACGCATTACTTGCTGGGCAGCGTACTCGGCGCGCATCCATATCCCACCATGGTGCGTGACTTTCACCGGGTAATCGGACGCGAGTCGCGCACACAGATTCTAAAAGCGGAAGGCAGACTGCCTGCCGTCATCATCGCTTGCGTCGGCGGCGGGTCTAATTCCATTGGCATTTTTTACGACTTCATCAAGGACAAGAAAGTGAAATTCATCGGCGTCGAAGCCGGCGGTCGCGGCGAGCAACTGGGCGAGCATGCGGCGCGCTTTCATGGCGGGTCACCAGGTGTGCTGCAGGGCACATACTCCTATGTGCTGCAGGATGAGGCTGGACAAATTGCCCCGACTCATTCTGTATCGGCAGGGCTGGACTATCCCTCGATTGGCCCCGAGCATGCCTGGCTGAAAGAGATTGGACGCGCGGAATATGTATCCGCATCGGACGCGGAGGCTCTTGAAGCCTGCACCCTGCTCGCCCGAACGGAAGGCATTATCCCAGCCCTTGAGTCCGCTCACGCCGTGGCGGAAGTAATCAAACGCGTGCCCAAGATGAAGAAGTCGGAGGTGGTCATTGTCAACGTCTCCGGAAGAGGGGATAAAGACATCGGGATTTTGAAGGAGCAATTGAGCCTCTGACCTCCCGATCACGCACACCAGAGATGAATGGCAATAAAGTTCACATCCAAACCCTCTCTCGTTGCCTACCTGACCTGCGGCGATCCCGATCTTGCCACGACTCGCGAGATTGCACTCGCAGCGATTGACGCTGGTGCGAACGTCATCGAGCTTGGCGTGCCTTTTAGTGACCCGCTGGCTGATGGCCCGGTGATCCAGCGCGCCAGTGAACGTGCCCTGCGCCACGGGACGACGCTCGAGCAGGTGCTGAAGCTGGGAGCAGACGTGCGTAAGAAGTCTCAAGCGGGTTTGATCATCTTTTCTTATTTGAATCCGATCATCCGCATGGGATTAGCAAATTTTGCAGTCGCCGCGGAGCAAGCAGGCATTGACGGAGCGTTGATCACCGATTTGCCGGTGGAGGAAGCGGGAGATTATCTCAGCGAGATGCGAAAGATAAGCTTGGCCACAGTGTTCCTGGCAGCGCCCACCAGCCCAGACGCGCGACTGAAGCAGATCGCCGAGGCTTCGAGCGGATTCGTGTATGCGGTGTCACGCACCGGCGTCACCGGCACCCGTAATGAGCTGCCCGAAGATGCGCGGAGATTGGTTCAACGCCTGCGCAAGCATACAAATCTCCCCATCGCGGTTGGTTTTGGCATCTCCACGGCAGAGCAATTCGCAGCGGTGGGAGAATTCGCCGAGGCCGCGGTTGTGGGCAGCGCGATTGTCGAGACCATTGAGCGCAATCCGGGCAAAGAAGCAGAGAGTGTGGCACAATTTGTCCAGAAGCTTTCAGCCGTCAGCCATCAGCTTTCAGTCACTAAATAGGTAGCTGCGGACTCGGACAGGGAAGTTGCGCCTGCCGGACCGCTCGCACGACTTGACGACGTGGCTATGGCTAATTCCTGACGCCTATGGACATTTCCGATTGGCGCAAGAAAATTGACGACCTGGATCGCCAACTGGTGAAGTTGCTCAGCCAGCGGGCACAGGCTGCGCATGAGATCGGCAAACTGAAGCGTGATGCTGGCATGCCGATTTATGAACCCGAACGCGAGCAAACAGTTTTTAGCAATGTGCGAAGCGTAAACCAGGGTCCGTTGCCTGACCGCGACTTGCTGCGAATCTACGAACGCGTCATGGACATCATGCGCCAGATTCAGCAGGAAGAAATCGCGCCGCACCGCACCAGAGACGGCTCCAGCGATACGGAATTGGATACGGACGTGAATGACTGAGAGGCAACTAACAGTTTTCTTATGATTGTTGCCATGCAAGATTCGGCGACCGAGGAGCAGATCCAGCAGGTGGTCGAACACCTGATCCGGATGGGCTTCTCAGTACACCGCACCACTGGGGAGCGGCAGACGGTGCTTGCCGCGGTGGGCGCACGGGTCGATTTCGATACCCGCAATCTTGAAGTCCTGTCCGGAGTCGAACATGTCCACCGCATCAGTGCCCCTTATAAGCTGGCAGGACGAAGTTTCCGCCCCCACGGGACCATCGTTGAATTTGCCAATGGAGTGCAGATAGGCGGTGACCAGGTAGTGGTGATGGCTGGCCCGTGTTCGGTGGAATCACGGGAACAGCTTTTCACTGTGGCTGAACAGGTTTCGAAGGCCGGCGCGCGCGTGCTGCGTGGCGGTGCCTTCAAGCCGCGAAGCTCACCCTATTCATTTCAGGGAATGGGCGTGGAAGGCCTCAAACTCTTGCGCGAGGTAGGCGACCATTTCAACATGCTGGTGATTAGCGAGGTCATGGAGATCGCGCAGATTGACGTCATGCTGCCTTACGTCGATATCTTCCAGGTCGGTGCCCGCAACATGCAGAATTTCAATTTGCTGCGTGACCTGGGTAAAGTCAAAAAACCGGTCCTGCTCAAGCGCGGTATTGCGGCCACGCTGGAGGAGCTTCTGCTATCCGCCGAATACATCATGGCAGGGGGCAACTACGACGTCATCTTATGTGAGCGTGGCATCCGCACTTTCGAGACTTACACCCGCAACACTCTGGATGTTTCGGCCATTCCGATCATCAAGAAGCTCTCGCACCTGCCCATGACGTCGGATCCGTCCCATGGCACCGGCTTACGCGACAAGGTCCCGCCCATGGCTCGAGCGTCGTTGGCAGCGGGCGCAGACGCTCTTCTGATCGAGGTCCATCATGATCCGGACAGGGCGCTGTCGGACGGGGCACAGTCGCTCTATCCGGAACAGTTCTCGAAGCTGATGGATGAGTTGCGCATGATCGCACCCGCGGTAGGTCGCAAGCTGGCTTGATAATCACAAACAACGGTACTGAGAGCACGGCATTTACAATTTCTTTCCTGTGTGTTCTCGGCGGCTAATCTGAATGCCCATTCGCCAGATCACGATTATCGGCACCGGCCTGATCGGCGGGTCCTTTGGGTTGGCTCTCAAGAAGCACGGCTACGCGGGCCGGATCGTGGGCTGCGACCGTGCGCCTGTGTTGGAGCGTGCGCGCGGCAAGGGCGCCATTGATGCAGGTCAGACCAATCCCGCTGATGCTGTCCGCGGAAGTCAGGTAATTCTCCTGGCCACACCCGTTGGCGCGATTGTCGAGTTGATTAGCCGCCTCGGTCCCGCTCTTCCGCCAAAGACTTTGCTCACCGACGTCGGCAGCACCAAGTCCGAGATTCTTACTCGCGCCAAGGCCGTTTTCGGGAAAGAGACCGGTCGTCGCTTCCTCGCCGGTCATCCCATGGCAGGCAAGGAACAGACCGGTGTGGAATTCGCCGATCCTGATCTCTTCCAGGGCGCCGCTTGGTTCGTGACGCCGGTTCCGGCCCAGAAAACATTCGACGGTTTGAGCGGCGAGTTCCTCCAATGGGTGGAGAACATCGGCGCTCGGGTTGCCGCCATGAACGCGGATGCCCATGATCAACTCTGCACATGGATCAGCCACTTGCCACAGATGATTTCGACCGCGCTGGCTGCCACGCTGGTTGACGAATATGGCGAGGATGCTCCACTGCTCGAAGTCGGCGGACGGGCTTTGCGCGAGATGACGCGTATTTCGGCCAGTTCGTACTCAATGTGGCGCGACGTCGTGCTCACCAATAAAAAAAATCTCAAGCGTGCCTTGTTAACCATGGAACAGCGACTGGCCCACATCCGGGAAAATCTAGACACGAAAGAGTTAGCCATGGAGTTTGAACGAGCACACCATTTGAGGAAAATCTCACCACCGAGGCACAGAGACACAGAGAAGACAAAAAGTTGAAAATTGCCTGCGGGAATTATCGGCGCTTTCTCCGTGACCCCGTGTCTCTGTGGTGAGTTATTCTAGAATCGCAATCTCATGAACAAAGTCGTAGCTAGCGCCGACGAAGCGATTCGCGATGTCTTTGACGGCGCAACCATCATGGTGGGCGGCTTTGGGCTGTGCGGTATCCCGGAAAACCTGATCCGTGCCTTAGTCCGCAAGGGCGTGAAAAGCCTGACAACCATCAGCAACAACGTTGGTGTCGACGGTTTTGGTATGGGGTTGCTACTCGCGGCGGGACAAATCCGCAAGCACATCGGGACTTACGTGGGCGAAAACAAATTGCTGGAGCAGATGGTCCTGCAAGGCAAAGTTGAACTCGATCTCGTGCCTCAAGGTACTTTCTCTGAACGTATCCGCGCCGGTGGTGCTGGCATTCCCGCTTTTTTCACTCCCACAGGGGTTGGTACGATGGTTAGTGAAAACAAAGAGGCGCGTGAGTTCGACGCACGTATGTATGTGATGGAACACGCACTAAAGGCCGACTTCGCGTTTGTCAAAGCCTGGAAGGGTGATAAGTGGGGCAATCTGGTGTATCGCAAGACCGCCCGAAATTTTAATCCGATGATGGCGACAGCGGCGAAGGTAACGATTGCGGAGGTCGAGGACCTGGTCGCGGTCGGCGAACTCCAACCTGACCTGATTCATACTCCCAGCGTTTACGTGAAACGCATTTTTCAGGGAGAACTGTTCGAGAAGCGAATCGAGAGAAGGACAGTGAGAAGGCCCAGTTAGAGCGACGCAAAGTCGGCGCTCGGAAAATCCCCGAACACCTGAGACCCGAGACCCGAGACTTATGTCCACTACCTCCAAATCGCTGAAAGACATCGACAAGCGCGACCGTATCGTCAAACGGATCGCGCGGGAACTGCGCGATGGCTTCTATGTGAACCTGGGCATCGGCATGCCCACGCTTGTCGCCAACCATGTGCCGCCCGGCATGGACGTAATCCTGCAGAGCGAGAATGGCATGCTAGGTATCGGCCCCTACCCGATTGAGGGTCAGGAAGACGCTGATCTGATCAACGCCGGCAAAGAGACAGTCAGCGAGATGGCGGGCACGGCGTATTTTTCCAGTGCCGATTCTTTTGCCATGATCCGGGGTGGCCACATTGACTTGAGCGTGCTTGGCGCGATGGAAGTTGATGAAGAAGGCAATCTCGCAAACTGGATGATTCCGGGCAAAATGGTCAAAGGCATGGGTGGCGCCATGGATCTGGTGGCGGGAGCGCGACGGGTCATCGTGGCTATGGAGCACACAACTAAAGACCTTCACCCAAAAATTCTGAAGAAATGCACTCTGCCCCTAACCGGCGTGAAAGTAGTGAACACCATTGTGACGGAGATGGCCGTTATTCAAGTGACGCCCGCTGGCCTGGTATTGGAGGAGATTGCACCCGGATTGAGCACGGATGACGTACAAAGAGTGACTGAACCCACACTGGTCGTCAATCCAAATCTGAAGATAATGGAAAGCTAAGCGTCACTTTCCATTTGACAATTTGATTAAGAGATCAGATGACAGGCCCTTAGTTTCCCACCATACTTTTCACTCTCGCCGCTTCGAACTCATCGCCTTTTTGCCAACCCACTACTCTCGGTAGATTCGCCGCTTCCCACCCTAGCGCAAAACCAAACCGCGCCATCGCAGCATCACCCGTAAAGTCCATGTCGGGATGATATTCGTCACTCGGCTGATGGTAATGTTTTGTCGTGAACTCATCCGCCTGCTGGATGCCCCAGGCGGCATCGTGTCCCTTGTACTTTACCCCTTCATTGATAGAGAAGGCCGGAATGCCAACACGGGCGAGGCTGAAGTGATCGGAGCGATAGAAGTGTCCGGCTTCGGGGCGGGCATCGGGACGGATCGCCAGTCGGAAGTCTTTCGCGAGTGCCTCCACCATTGGGTAAAACGTGGTCCGCTCTGAGCCCGATACTTCCACTTCTTCTGGAGCGCCCAGAGGCGGCACATCGTCGTAGTTCAGATCCAAAGCAATCTTTCCTGCGGGCACAGGAGGACGCTTGCCCAGATATTCTGAGCCGAGGAGTCCCTGCTCCTCCGCTGTGACGGAAGCGAAAAGAATAGATCGCTTCGGCCGCTGGGCGGAAAGCGCATAGGTACGTGCTAGCTCCAGTACGATGCCGCAACCCGTGGCGTTGTCGTTCGCACCGTTGTAGATGTTGTCTCCAGGCATATCCGGGCGAATGCCCAGGTGATCGTAGTGTGCTGTATAAATGACCGCCTCGCTCTTCAATCGCGCGTCCGAGCCCGGCAACATGGCAATTACATTGTTCGATTCGAAGGGTCGAATCTTGCTCACCATACGCGCTAACAACTTGGTACGGAGCGGAACCGGATGAAAGTCGCGCGAACGCGCGTCGGACATCATCTTGTCCAGATCGAGTCCCTCTGCGGCAGCCAACTTTGTTGCGACGTCGAGATGCACCCAAGACGCTACTTTCAACTTAGGCGCACCGTCGAGCTTCAGGTATGCCTTCTCGCCTGAATTCGAGTTCCGGACTACCTCCCAGGGATAGCTTGCCATTTCGGTTTTGTGAATGAGCATCGCGCCTACAGCGCCCTTGCGCGCAGCTTCTTCGAACTTATAAGTCCAGCGCCCATAGTAAGTCAGGGCCCTGCCCTTGAAAAATTTGGGATCGTCGGAAGGGGGCTCATTCACTAGCATCAGCAGCACCTTTCCTTTGACGTCGACACCTTTGTAGTCATCCCAGTTATATTCCGGGGCCTCGATGCCATAGCCCACGTACACGATATCGGCATCTACCTCTGATTGTGCCTGCTGGGTTTCGTCATAGGCCACATATTCATCCCGGGGCACAAGAATCATCGCGCGATTGCGCGGTAAAACCAGTGAAAGATTGGTGTCTGGCGATGTTGTAACTCCCACCAAAGGTACCTTCTGCATGTAAGTGCCGTTGTCTCCGGCGGGTTTCAGGCCGTCAAGCGCGAACTGCGTTCCGATATATTCCGCTGCGATATCGCCTCCACGTTGCCCGGTCCCGCGACCCTCGAGAAGATCATGCGACAGGAAGCGCACGTGCGCCCGAATGCGTTCGGGATCAATCTTTTGCAGGGCGGCAATGGCCGGACCGGGAAGCCGCGCCGAAATTGCGCCTGGCCGCGTTTTCTTCGGTGAATCCTGCCCCCATGTGCCGATAACCACAAGAACCACAAACAATGCCACCAGGCTCTTTCTCATGCAGAAGCGCTCCTAAAGAAAAGCAAAAGTGAAATGAGAACCGTCTATTGTTTGTGCTCGGTGAGAGACTGTCAAGGCGTTTCAACGACCTCGGGAATCCGCGTAGTGAGTCCATTGTCCCTGCTGCAGTCCTGTGAATTGGGCGTATTATGCAGAATTGACAACGCATTTCCATCCGCTGGTCGCTTCTGGAGTCCGACATGGTCGAAGACAAATTACGCCATCACTTCGACTACTATCTGGATAAAACCGAAGTTGTTATCTACTCGATTCTCGCGGTGTTGCTGGCTGTGACCGCCTTTGTAACCATCGCAACCGCGAGTCAAATATTGTGGACCGATCTTAGGCATTGGACGGTTTCAGCCCAGACTCTGAGGGTGTTGAACGAACTCCTCATTGTGCTGATGCTAGTGGAGATTCTGCACACGGTACGTATCTCCATTCGCTCGCATGTTCTGGTTACGGAGCCCTTTCTCATCGTCGGCGTGATTGCTTCAATTCGGCGAATTCTGGTGATTACCCTGGAAGCAGCCACTCTCACTAAAGATGGGGCATGGGCGAGCGAAGGAGCACGCGGAATTTTTCACTCTTCGATGATTGAGCTTGGTTTGCTGGGCCTTCTGGTTCTTGTGCTGGTAGTTTCCATTACACTTCTGCGTCGCTACGCTTCCGCGTCGAAAGAAATCTGAAGCCGACTCCAAACGGTCCCGCTTAGCGCGGCGAGGGACCTGCAGTTCCGCATGATGTTCTCCCGAAGTCCGAGATCTCATTCCAACGTCTCAGGTTCGGCGTCCGTTTTTTCTAAGTCCGCGACCGCGGACTAGTTTTTCGAGCTTCAACCAGCGCGGAAATCGGCCACCGATTCATCGGGAAGGAATACAGGCTTTGGCAAGCCGCCTTGCGCTTCGCCCGCCCGCTGGTTGAACTCTTCGATTTCTTTCCGCATCCAGCCCACACTGGAGATCTCGATTTCACCATCAGAGGCAATCCAGAAAATCGTAGGCACGTTGGTCAGGCCATACGCATTCGATACTGGGTAGGTATTGGTGTCGTCGAGCAGCACCGGAAAGGTCAAGCCATATTCTTTTATGAATTCCGCCGTATGTGGCTTGTCATTCTGCGAGATGCCTACCATCGTTACCTGCTGGTTCCCATGCGCTTTGTAGATCCGCTCCAGAAACGGGAAGGCATATTGGCAAACCGGGCATGATACTTTGAAAAACGCCGTTATCACCGGCCCTCGCGCCAGGGCGTCGCGTAATGAGAACTGCTTTCCGTCCATTGTGGGTAGCGTGAAATCAGGAGCCGAAGTTCCCTTAGTGAGAGCCGCCATCTTTCGTCCTCCGAAGATACTGTGAAGCCATTTCATAACAGTTAGATGAGTTTCGCAGCTCGCAGGATTTTCCTGGCTAATCCGGTCAGGGGCAGGCGGGCAAGGCGTCCCTTGGATATCCATTTCCCGTCAGACTGGTCAGACGCTGGGACCTGACTTACAGCAACCTGGTAATCAGTTACAGTGATCGAATGCCGCAAGGTAAGCCAGGGGGACACGCCGTTTGCTCCCGGGATCTCCGGAAGTTCCCACATGCCTGGCATCAGTGATGCATCCTTAGGCCGCCTGACCAGGAAGACCGAACCATTGTGGCAATCGAGCGCGTAGTGAATCATGCGTTTGTTCTGCCGACCCAACGTCTTGGGCTTCGGCAGACTTCCGCGCGAGTCGCACTGTTCGTACACAGGACACACCGAGCATCGCGGCTGGCGCGGCAGGCAAATGGTTGCGCCGAGCTCCATCATGGCCTGGTTGAAGTCGCCCGGCCTCGGCTGGGTAAGCAATTCCTGTGCGGTTTCCCACAAGAGTTCATCGCTAAGATTGTCAGCCACCAGCCGACGGAGAACACGTTTTACGTTTCCATCCACGGCGGCCGTCGGCTCGTCGAATGCGATGCTGGCAATGGCCGCTGCTGTGTAGCGGCCGATCCCCGGAAGCGCCGACAGCTGTTCTGCGCTAGCCGGAAATCTTCCAGCCTGCTCTTTGACGATTACTTTTGCGGCAGCATGTATCATCCGGGCGCGCCGGTAGTATCCCAGGCCGCTCCATGCCGCCAATATTGAAGACTCTCGAGCTGCCGCCAATTTCTGCACTGTCGGAAATCGTCGCAGAAATGTTCGATAGTGCTCCAGCACTGCGCCGACACGCGTCTGCTGCAACATGATTTCCGACAGCCAGATGCGGTACGGATTGCGATCCTTCCGCCAGGGCAAATCACGCCGGCTGTGGTAATACCAACTCAGCAAGCGTCGGCGAAAATGATATTTCTCGGTCGGATTGTCGACAAGAGCCGTCAACTATTTCGCCACTGGTCCCATCACCGAATGCGCGAGAGCCATCCAGCCCCCGTTCTGCTGCTGCCACACCGTCATCATGCGCACCGGTACCGAAGGTAAAGGTTGTTCAGCGTAACTCCCACGCAGCGCAATCGTATAAGTCACTACTAACGTTTGGCCATTCAACTCGATCTGAAAGTCCCCGAGGGAGTAGTCGTCCAACCGCAACTGCTTTAAATGTTCGACCGTGGCCGCGCGGTCCATTCGGCCCTCCTCCGGGGTCACCGAAATGTAGTTTCCTGCCAGGTGGCGGCTAAGTTCATTCCAGTTCTTGGCTTTTACCTCTTTCCAGAAGTTGCGTTCCAAGCTCTCACCGCCAGTTACGTCCGACCAGTTGTTGACGGCGTGCTCGCGCCATACCGAGCAGCCTTGAAGTTCCATGACCAAGCACAACAAGACCGAAACCACCAGGCCATTTCGCATGACGCGATTCTAACTCGTAATTGCTATTCGGCAGGAAGTCTTCAATCGTCAACCCTTGCGGAGCTTGAATTTGCAGCGAATTTGCTGTGCTTGACGACCGAGACTCACGACTCCAGGGAAGGGGTGTAATAGGCGATGCCCCTGGGTTGACCACAGCCGCTGGGGCAGGAAATAATGTCGGGGCTCAGCATCCACTATCGAGGGTTCGCCGCGTTCAAGAATTCGAGGGACAAGTGAGCAACTTTGATCGTGCGTCGGCGCATGTGAACAGATCCGTGGCGGAAGCTGCCGAGCGCTTAGAAAAGGAAAGTGCGGAACTTATCGCCTACCTCAACAACGAGGTGGTCCCCGCTGTCCGTCAGCACTCCAGCAAAGCACTACGAGTTGCGGCTGAAAAGCTTGTACGATTGGCCGACTACATGGAAGAGACCCAACGTCCCAAGTGAAACTGCGATCTGCTGTTCATGCGGTCTTCGTTCTGCTTTTTGTTCTGTTGTTGGCTGATTGCAGCGGGCACAAGCAGACCGGTGCGAAGGTGCCACCTCCGCCAGCGATTGAGTCAGCGCCAGTCCCAGGCACCTCTGCGTCATCCCAACCTCTTCCTGGCAAAGTGGGATCCGCGGCGGAAAGAGGAGAGAAGGAACGAGACGCTCTCTCGATTCCCGCCGATGCTAAACCCATTCTTGTCGACACCGGTTTAGCCAGTTGGTACGGCGCGCCGTATCACAATCGTCATGGCTCGAATGGCGAAGTCTACAACATGAACGCCATGACGGCCGCCCACCGCACGCTCCCTCTCGGCTCGATTGTGCGGGTGACGAATGTCAAGACCGGGCATTCTGCGATCGTCCGTATCACCGATCGCGGACCATTTGTCGAAGGACGAATTCTTGATCTCTCGCTTGCGGCGGCGAAGAAAGTGGACGTCTGGCAGCCGGGTATTGCGGCCGTGCGCATGGAAGTATTACGTAGTCCCGTCCCACTCACCCAGGGCGGCCGCTGGGCCGTGCAGATTGGAGCTTTCGGCGAGCAGGATGTTGCAAACTCCGTTGCGGACGGCTTGTCCCGCCGTTATCACACCGCCAAGGTTCTATGTTTTAGCAGTCCGGTCGGAGACTGGTGGGTGCGCATCCGAGTGCAAAATGACGATCGCCGGCGCGCCGAAGAAGTTGCGCACGCCGCGCAAACCACGCAAGGCAGTATTTTCCTGGTGAGGTTGGACTAGCGGGGCTACATTAATTGTGATTAGTGAAGCTGCGTGATCTCGTAGCGGTCGCAGACCCGATTGGCGATTTCCCACACCTGATCGAATTTTCCCATGCGCGGGACTGAAATCCGCAAAGTAAGTTCGCGAATAATGTCTTCCAACGCCCGATCTAATTGTGCCAACGGAGACATAGTCTAACAACCGCAGTTTCGCTTCCCTCGCACATTCCTGGCTCGCAACCGGCTAGCCGCATTCCCATGGGAGCAGGTTCGCTCCCACGGGCTCTGCGTTACTCTTGCTACTGTTCCGTGCTTACTAAAGTATTTGATTCATGCATTGGAACTGCGGATAGAGCTCGGATGTCAAGAGTGTGTAAAGAGATTGTTTTGGAAACGCTCTACATCCTGAGCAGGACTACACGAGTGGGCCAGATGCTCGCACGAGTGGGCCATTCCACACTTACTCCTGGGCAATTATTTATTGATGGGTAGGCGAGCGACACTGCTCGTGACCGTCACACTGGGAGGACAAAGCCTTGGCAACAACTGATACAAAGGAACAGGAAGAAGATCAGGCAGTGCGATGGGCGTTGGAGGATTTAGAGAGTTTAGCCGAAAAAGGCGGGTTCGCGACGGATGACGTTGTCGCTTTGCTGAAGGTGATGAACGTTTACGACGTACTGGATTACCTCGACGCCAAGATGTCGAACCGTCTGCAGTGATAGCTGCCGCCCGGATCGCGCCGACCGCTCCGGATCCGGTCTGGTCCCGGCCCATTGGCGCGCACCACTTACATCTTTCCTTAGTGCGCGACCTGAGCGTCGAGGCTGAGGTTCAATTCCAGTACATTCACGCGTGGCTCTCCGAATAGTCCCAATTGGCGAGCACGCAGACGCTGCCGAACCAGATATCTCAAGCGGTCTTCTGATATTCCGCGCTCCCGAGCGACGCGTGGAATCTGAAACTCTGCGGCTGCCGGCGAAATGTCAGGATCGAGCCCCGAACCTGATGTCGTTGCCAGATCAATTGGTACCGGAGCATGTGGATTCTCTTTCTCCAGGCGAGCGGCGTCGGCCTGCAGGCGATCGATTAGCTTCTGGTTGGTAGGTCCCAGGTTCGAACCACCTGAGGCAGTGGCGTCATAACCAGCGTCTCCTGCTGCTGACGGCCGCGAGTGAAAATAGCCTGGACCAGAGAAAGCCTGCCCAATCAATCGCGATCCCACCACCACACCGTTGCGTGTGATGAGCTGACCATTCGCCTGCCCTGGGAATAAAAGCTGCGCCAGGCCGGTCACCACCAGCGGGTAGACCATCCCGAGCAGAAAGGTGGTCGCAATGGTCATGAGCACCGAAATCATCAGATTCTTCTTCATAACAACCCTCTAGTACTTCGACCACATATATAGTAATACATGTAGATACTTGTTAGAAGTCATGTCCGAGCTTATAGCTGGGACATGAAGGAGCGATCTTGGGTTCGGTTGTCCAAGCGGGAACAGCAGGAGTTGCGGCTTTTGTTGCAGAGTGGTTTACAGCCCGTGCGGACGGTGCTGCGCGCTTTGGCCCTGCGGCAGTTGGCCGATGGTCAGCCCATCCGGCAGGTGGCGAAGAACGTAGGGTTGACCCCGAAGACGGTATGGCTGACCAGCCAACGCTATCGCCAAGGCGGCTTAGAGCGGGCCTTGTACGAGCGGCCACGGCCGGGAAAAGCGGCCTTGCTGGATGCGCAGCATCGGCAACGTATCGTGGCGCTGGCGTGTGGTCCTCCGCCGGAAGGCCGCTCGCGCTGGACGGTGCGCCTGCTGACCGAAGAAGTGGTGAAACGCAAACTGGTTCCGCGGGTGGGACGAGAAACGATCCGGGTCTTGCTGGAAAGCCACGACCTGAAGCCGTGGCGGGAAAAAAATGTGGTGCGTGGCGGAACTGGATGAGGAGTACATCCGGCGGATGGAGGACATCTTGGCCGTGTATGAAAAGCCTCTGAGTGAGCGGGAACCGGTGGTTTGTGTGGATGAGAAACCGGTGGTTCTCCACCAAGAGGTTCGTCCTCCCTGGGCCATGAGGCCGGGACGAGTGGCGCGGCGCGATGGCGAATACCTGCGTTGCGGCACCGCCAACGTGTTCTGCGGAGTCGAACCGAAAGCGGGGCAGTACTTCCCCAAGGTGACGGCTCATCGCTCTTCGCCCGAGTTTGCCGACTACCTGCTGGAGGTTGCGATCCGCTACCCGGAGGCGGACAGCATCCATTTGGTGCTGGACAATCTGAGTTCGCATACGCGCAAGGCGGTGGTGGAACACTTCGGCGAGAAGGCAGGAAGCTGGCTGTGGGATCGGTTTACGGTGCACTACACTCCGAAGCACGGCAGTTGGCTGAACCAAGCCGAGATCGCGATCAGTCTGTTTTCGCGCCAATGCCTCGGCCAGCGCCGGATCGGAGATCGGGCTTCTCTGCGAAGGCAAACTCTCGCTTGGAGCCGCCGTATGAATCGCCATCACCTTCCGATCCAATGGAAATTTACTCGCAAGAAGGCTCGGACCACTTTTGACTACACAATCACGCGGTCACGGTACTAGGCCATTCCCACGCTGGTGATGACCATGTCGATCAGCTTGATTCCGAGGAACGGAACAATGATTCCGCCCACACCGTAAATCCAAAGATTCCGTCGCAATAGAGCCGCAGCCCCCATCGCCCTGTATTTCACCCCCCGCAGTGCCAGCGGAATTAAGGCAACGATCACTAATGCGTTAAAGATGACAGCGGACAACACTGCCGATTGAGAGGTCTTGAGGTGCATGATGTTTAACGCATTGAGCACTGGGAAAGTCCCGGCAAACATCGCGGGGATGATGGCAAAATACTTGGCGACATCGTTGGCGATGGAAAACGTGGTCAAAGCGCCTCGCGTCATCAGCAACTGCTTTCCAATTTCCACGATTTCGATGAGCTTCGTCGGATTCGAATCGAGGTCCACCATATTGCCGGCCTCTTTCGCGGCCTGGGTGCCGGTGTTCATGGCGACGCCAACGTCGGCCTGGGCCAGTGCGGGTGCATCATTGGTGCCATCACCGGTCATCGCCACCAGCTTGCCCTGACACTGCTCGCGGCGGATCAAATCCATCTTGTCTTTGGGAGTGGCCTCCGCCAGAAAATCATCGACCCCTGCTTCGCGGGCAATGGCAGCGGCCGTTAGCGGGTTATCGCCGGTGATCATCACCGTCTTGATTCCCATAGCGCGTAGTTGATCAAAGCGTTCATGCATTCCGCCTTTCACAATATCTTTAAGATGGATTACTCCCAGAGCCCGCCGATTCTCCGCCACCACCAGCGGCGTCCCGCCCGAGCGTGCAATCGTCTCCACTGTGCTTTGGATCTCCTTAGGCAAAACCGTGTCATATTGGTTGAGATACTTAGTGATCGCGTCTACTGCTCCTTTGCGAATCTCGCGGCCATCGAGGTTCACACCGGACATACGAGTCTGCGCTGAAAAAGGAATGAAGACCGCTTCTTGTGATGCCAACTCCCGGCCGCGCAGAGCATAACGCTCCTTGGCGAGGACTACGATTGAGCGCCCTTCCGGGGTTTCGTCGGCTAGAGAGGATAGTTGTGCCGCGTCGGCCATTTGAGCATCCGTAATTCCCGGCGCGGCGACAAACTCTGCTGCTTGACGGTTGCCCAGCGTGATCGTCCCAGTTTTATCGAGAAGTAGCGTATTCACGTCTCCCGCGGCCTCCACCGCGCGGCCGGACATGGCCAGAACGTTATGCTGGACCAACCGATCCATGCCGGCGATGCCGATTGCCGAGAGCAGTCCACCAATGGTTGTTGGGATTAGGCACACCAGCAGTGAAACCAGCACGAATACTGTTTGCGGCGAGCCCGAGTAAATGGCGAAAGGCTGCAGAGTCACGACGGCTAGCAGAAAGATGATAGTGAGCCCGGCCAGCAGAATATTGAGCGCGATTTCGTTCGGAGTCTTCTGGCGCTCGGCACCCTCTACCAGAGCGATCATGCGGTCGAGGAAAGTCTCGCCCGGATTCGACGTGATCCGGACCTTGAGGTGGTCGGAGAGCACCCGCGTTCCGCCGGTGACTGCTGACCGGTCGCCGCCGGCCTCGCGAATTACAGGAGCGGATTCACCCGTGATCGCTGATTCGTCCACCGAGGCGATGCCTTCGATTACCTCACCATCGCCCGGGATGAACTCGCAGGCGTCGACCAACACCACGTCGCCGCATCTCAGCTTGGCGCTTGGCGTCATCTCGCTGCCGCCATCGGGCAGTAGACGCCGGGCCATGGTTTCCGACCTCGCCTTGCGGAGGGTCTCTGCCTGGGCTTTGCCGCGCCCCTCGGCCATGGCCTCGGCAAAGTTGGCGAACAGCACCGTAAACCACAGCCAGAGCGTGATCTGCAGGTTAAAACCAAACGCTCCCTGATGCTGAGTTAGGTCTCGTACCAACAGAATGCTGGTGGCTAGGCTGCCAACCTCCACCACAAACATGACCGGATTGCCCATCATAGTTCGTGGATTCAGCTTGAGGAATGAATCCAGCAGGGCCCGGCGCACAATCTTCAAATCCCAGATCGCTTTCGATTTTTTTCTCTCCGCCATAGCTCCTCAGAAAGTCTTGCCGGCCGACATCAACAAGTGCTCGAGTATGGGTCCCAGGCTCAACGCCGGGAAAAAGGTCAAGGCACCTACAATCAAAATCACGCCGACCAGCAACACGCTGAACAGTGGCGTAGTCACGGGAAACGTGCCCAGCGAAGGCGGAATATATCTCTTCTTCGCCAGATTTCCGGCAATGGCCAGCATGGGAATAATCATGAAGAATCGACCCGCTAGCATGGTCATTGCGCCCGCGGTGTTGTACCAGAGCGTGTTCCCGTTGAGTCCTCCGAAGGCGGAGCCGTTATTGCCTGCCATGGATGTGAAGGCGTAAAGGATTTGCGTGAGACCGTGGGGACCGGGATTGCTGATGCTGGACGTTCCAAATCCCTTCACCGATGAAATGGCCGTAAGTGCAAGAATCACGAGCGGAAAAACCAGCGTCACCAGCATCGCCATCTTCACGTCGTAGGCTTCGATCTTCTTGCCCAAGTACTCTGGGGTTCGTCCTACCATGAGGCCCGCGATGAAGACGGCCAGGACCACGTAGATCAGGATGCCGTACAGTCCGGCTCCTACGCCTCCGAACACGGTTTCGCTCAGCATGATATTGACCAGCGGAACCATGCCTCCCAGCGGAGTGTAAGAATCATGCCAGCTATTAATGGCGCCGCAGCTCGCGTCCGTAGTGACCGTGGCAAATAGTGCCGAATCGGCAATGCCAAAGCGCACTTCTTTTCCCTCCATGTTGCCGCCGGGCTGTAAAGTGCTCACCCGCTGATCCACCCCCGTCAGCAGCGGGTTGCCACGTGCCTCCGCCCAGTAGGCCGTCGTGACTCCGGCCAGGAATAGGAACGCCATGGCCGCCCACACCGCCCATCCGTGACGCTGCGAGCCCGTCATGCGCCCGAGCGTGTAGGTCAGGCCTGCGGGGATGACGAAAATAGAAAGCATCTCCAGGAAATTGCTGATCGGTGTCGGATTCTCAAAGGGATGGGAGCTGTTGGCATTAAAGAAGCCGCCGCCGTTCGTGCCTAGCATCTTGATTGCTTCTTGAGAAGCAACGGGTCCCTGTGCGATGACCTGCTCGGTCACGGTCTGAGCAGTGGTTTTTCCGTCCGGGCCGGTTTTCTGCACTTGCTGCGGCTCAATTAGCTTCACCGTGTCGTACGGCTTGAGGTTCTGCACGACTCCCTGCGAAACCAACGCCAAGGCGTAGACGACACACATCGGCAGCAGGACCCATAAAGTAGCGCGCGTCATGTCTACCCAGAAGTTGCCGATCGTTTCCTTTTCTCGCCGTGCGACGCCGCGAACGAAAGCTATAGCGAGCGCGATACCGACAGCAGCGGAAGCGAAGTTGTGATAGGCCAGACCGGCCATCTGGGTGAGATAGCTCATCGTGGTCTCGCCAGAGTAGTTCTGCCAGTTGGTGTTGGTGGTAAAGGATGCAGCGGTATTGAAGGCCAGGTCTTTAGCGACCGCCCCGAATCTCTGCGGATTCCACGGCAGGTGCTGCTGGAGGCGCTCGATCAAATACAGCACCAGCATGGAAACGCCGCTGAACAGCAGCATAGCGACGGCATACTCTGTCGAGCGCATCTCCTGGCTCTCGTCGACGCCGGTCATGCGGTATAGCAAACGTTCGATGGGCCGGGCAATAGGATCAAGGAACGTGCGCTCGCGGTTGAAGACCCGAGCCATGAATGCACCCATCGGCTTGGTGACCGCGAATATCAGCACCAGGAACACAACGATCTGCAGCCAGCCGTTCGTGGTCATGTTCAGAATTTCTCCGGCTGCAACAGGGCATACAGCAGATAGATCATCAACAGGACACTCACAACTAACATGAGAATTGATTCAAGATTCATGACATTCACCTCAGTGAATCCGATCGCAAAACCGCACATAAGCAATCGCAATCAGAAAGAATGCGATGGTGACAGCGATCCAAATAAGGTCTTGCATACTTTCTCTCCCGTGCTTAGAACTTCACCAGGATCGCCATAGTGGCCCGGTCTTCGGTATGGCGCAGATCCGGTATGAAGCCAGTCACCATCGAGCCCGCCGGACCTTGATTGCCTCCCGCAGGCGTAATTCCGCCCGGGCCGCTCCAATAGGGCACATTGGCGTAGCGATGATTGAACTCCCACCGGAAGGTGATGTACTGGCTTGGCATGTAGTCATAGGTCGCGGACATATCCCACGCCTTGAACGGATCGCCGGGATTCTCGGTGAAGTAAGGTGTTCCCGAAGCTGCAGTTGCGCCGTTGATTGGCGGCAGCAGCACGAGGTAACGGCCGGGGTTGTTGATCTTTCCGCCGCCCAGCGTAAAGCCGTAACGATCTTTGTGGAACCACCAGCGGTTGTAAAGCATGAAACCGAGGAAGCTTTGCTTGAAGGCCACGACCTGTCCTTGCGCATTCTTGCGATTGCCCGTGCAATTCACGCCACCACCGCTCTCACAGCCTGCGTCACCTGTAAGCGAGAAGGCCATCTTGTCCAAGAAGCGCTCCGGATGGTCGTAGTACTTCACTTCAATGCTGTTGTCCGTGTGATAGCGAGTGCGGGTGGGAATGCCTAGCGCGTCCGCACCTGCCCCGTAATTGTTCGAAAGAATCTCAAGCCAACCAGTCGGGCGATACAAAATCTGGCCACCAAATCCAAGCCGGCCATTGAAGCGCCCATAGGACTGCCATCCGTTTATGATCCAGGGCTCGATCTTCAGCTTCTCGGTGGGGAACACCTGGATGCGCATGCCGGTGAAGAACCAGGGCGTGTTCGAAGAGACGTAAGAAGGTTGATAAGCCCAGTTGTCGAAGTTGTAAAAGCTGAACAAGCCCACGTAGGACAGAAAAATGCCGGCATCAACGTTGATCCCATGCAGCGCATCAAAGTGATAGCCACCATAGGCCTCGTTGACATACCGGTAGGCATTGGCCAGATCCCATTGTCCCCGCGCCGGGCTGGCATCGTTGCGCGGCGTAGCGGTTGAATACAAACCTATCTGGCTGAGCACGCGTGCTCGAACGTGGTCGTAGTGAAAGTCTCCACCCACACCCAGATGCGTAAGGCTAACTTCATTCGAGCGAAATACTTCGCTTGACCCGCTTATCGTATCGTCTTTGGGGTGGTTGAAGTCGTAGTGGTAGGCAACGTCCGCGCGGATTTCGGGAGTGAAAAACTTTGAGTCAAAAGCGGGTTCCTTGGTTCGTGGGTTGCCATTCAGCCAGGTCCAGTCGGCGAAAGCGAACGGCTCTGCTTTGGCCGGCTTTGTCTCCGAAGTGGCGGGCGGCGCCGCCACTGCTACGGCTTCCGCGGAAGCAGCGGTCGTGGCAAAAGTACCCGGAGGGGCGGCCAGCGGTGTGCCCGCCTTGGCCGTGTGGACGACCGTGGTGGGTTGTCCTTCTGCTTCATGCTTCTTGAGTTCCCCTTCTAACTGTTCGATGCGCTTCTTCATCGCCGCCAGTTCATCCATAATCTCTTGCTGCGACTGCTGATCCGTAGCGGTCCCCTGCGGCTCGGCTGAACTCGCTCCGTTGATAGAAGCGGCGTCGCTTGCTTGTTGACCATGAAGTGGAAGCACGAGCCACGTCGCAGCTAGCGCAATGAGGGCCATTCGCTTGCCAGCTTTTATGGAAGATTTGCTTTTACGTGCCTCAGGATTCATCACCATAAGTTCTCCTCGTCGCTTGGATGGATTGAACTTCGCAAAATAAACTCTCTCCGGTCGTTGCGAGAGGTTCCTTACTTCTCTCAGCAAGGCGACCAGAAAGCGCAGCATGAAAACCGCCGCGCCTACACATAAGGATGCGAAGACCAGTTTCATGGTGACCGCCCGGACACAAATTTTGACGGATACTCCGCAAACATCATTTGACAATTGCGGGCGTAAAAAAGGGCTAAGCGGTTTGTAAGGATTTCGTAAAGAAAACCGACTTGGGAATCTAGCAACCCCAATCCGCTTCGCCGGGTTTGGCGAAATACTGGCGATTGGCTTGCTCCATCTCAGAGTTCGCAGCCAGTTCCAGCAGTGTCAACCGCGCCGCCGCGATCATCAGTCTGCGTTCGTTTTGAGGAACCTGCTCCCAGGAAAAATCCGCTTGCCGGCTCGCATGACCGTGGAAGTCATGTTCAAGAGCCTCGTGATAGTGATGAAAAAGTTTAGCCAAATCTTCCGCGGATACATTGTGAATCGATGACATAAGATTCCTTTCAACTTCATCTGATTGGATAATAAAACCCGTAAGGATTGAATAAAGACTTCGTAGAATGTTCGTCAAAGAGGCATCCGGCTGAAAATGGGAAGTTTACTCGCCGGGCTCGAAGCGATATCCAACCCAGGGTTCAGTAACGATGTAGCGGGGTGACGACGCTTCCGGTTCCAGCTTCTTGCGGAGCTGACCAACAAATACTCGAAGATACTCAACCTGTTCCGTACTCTGGCCACCCCAAATCGCGCTTAGCAATGTCCGGTGGGTTACTACTTTGCCAGGATGGCGCGCAAGATAAACCAGCAAATCGAATTCCTTGGGAGTGAGGTGCACCTCGCGATGACGAACCGCGACTTTGTGGGCAGCCAAATCGATTCGGAAATCACCAATCTCAATCGCCGACGCTTGCTCGCTGTCCAGGGGAAGGCGACGCAGACTGGCACGTACGCGGGCCAGCAGTTCCTCGATCCCGAATGGCTTGGTAACGTAGTCGTCTGCACCGGCGTCCAACGCCTGAACTTTTGTCCTTTCCTCTCCCTTAACGGAAAGCACGATGATCGGAATCTTGGTTGAAAGCCGCAATCGGCGGCACAGTTCCAACCCATCCATGTTGGGCATGGAAAGGTCGGTGATTACCAGATCGGGGGTCCAGTCCTTCATGATCTCCAGCGCGGTTTCACCGTCGTTCGCCACGCGAATGTCATATCCCTGGCTGGAAAGGGCAGTGCGCAGAACCCGAGTGATCTGGGGTTCGTCGTCAACCACTAAGATGCGCCGGTGTTCGGTCATGGGGGGAATCAGTCTGGATCCTGCGTGACGATGTGGACGTCCACGGCAGGAGCGCCACGCAAGAACTGATGAATGGCGGAGAGGTAAAAATATCTCTTCCACCCGCGGGTCGCGGTACGGCCGAAGACGACTTGAGTAATGTGCTTCTCGTGGACAAACTCAGCTACTGCCTGACCAACACTCTTGCCCTTCAGCCGCACCACCGTGGCGCCCACATTTTCGGCGAACAGAATGTTGGCGTTTAGCGTCTTCTGGTTCGCGTCCGCACCGTCCTGGCCCAGATCTACGTAGCAAACGTATAGTTCGGCATCAATTGCCTGGGCCATACGCGCTCCCCGCGCGATCAGATACTGAGCGGCTGGATTGGAGCTGATGCAAACTGCAATTCGCTCTCGGACCGCAACCGTTCTGCCAGTCTCTTCCTTTTCTTGGTAGGATTCCAGACTCCTGTCCACGGCGTGAGCGACTTGGCGCAGCGCCAGTTCTCGCAATGCAATGAGGTTGCCTTGGCGAAAGAAGTTGTCCAACGCGCGACCCACTCTATCGAGGGGATACACGTCTCCGCGGCGCATGCGGTTTTGCAGTGCTTCCGGGGTCAAATCTGACATCACCACTTCATCGACCCGCTTCAGTACCCAATCCGGCACTGTCTCTCGCACTTGGATTCCGGTGATGTTTTGCACGGTGGGAGTGACACTCTCCAAATGCTGAATGTTCATGGTCGAAAGCACATCCATGCCGGCCTCGAGAAGTTCATAGATGTCTTCGTAACGCTTTCGGTGTTTGCTGCCCTCTACGTTGGTGTGGGCCAACTCGTCCACTAATACGACCTGCGGCTTGCGTGTCAGGATGGCGTCAACATCCATCTCCTCAAAAACTGCGCCCTTGTAATCCAGCTTCTTTCTGGAGATGGTCTCCAGCTGGCCCGCGAGGTCCGCAGTCGCCTTCCGTCCGTGAGTTTCAATCACTCCGATGACGACGTCCTCACCGCGGCTATGGCGGCGGATGGCCTCGCTCAGCATGCTGTAGGTTTTGCCTACGCCCGGCGCATACCCGAGAAAGAGCTTTAAGATGCCACCCTTCTTCGCCGGTGCGGCCGCTTCCAGCCATTGCTCGGGAGTTTTTGGCATCGCGCTTATTGTCGTCGAGCCTCGTGGAATTGTCGATGTCAGCTACAATCGGCTCGTGCAACAGAAGGTGATCAAGTCAGTTCTGCGTTATGCCGCGTCGGCAGCGCTGGTCTTCGTAATCGTCTTTGTCTATCACACAATAGTCAAAGTAAATCCCACGACAGTCGCTTTGACTTTTCTTCTTGGCGTTCTGATCCTTTCCGCGACCTGGGGCTTGCGGCCTGCCGTGTTCACGGCGATCGTTGCTGCCGCAGCATTCAATTACTATTTCCTTCCTCCCTTTGGAACATTCGCGATTGCAGATCCCCAGAATTGGGTGGCACTATTTGCATTCCTTGTGACCGCAGTGATTGCCAGTGATTTGTCGGAGCGCGCCCGCCGGGAAGCTCGCAACGCCAACGAGCGCCGTCGCGACGTGGAACGCCTTTACGGATTCAGTCAACACCTGCTCTCCAGCGATAACGTGGCCGAACTTCTGAACGCGGTCCCAGGCTATATTCTGGATTCTTTTGGAGGAAAGGCCGCGGCCGTTTCACTCCCGAACCGCCCCGACGTCTATCGCTCTGGTCCCGGAACCGATGGGCTCGAACTCCACGATCTGCAGATGGTCTGCATGCGGGGTGAGCCCAGGGTTGACGCGCAGAACCAGGTCGCCTTCATGCCTCTGCGGATGGGTGCGCGCGTGGTTGGCAGCATGGGCATCTCCGGCGTGCTGCTGTCTCGTGAAACTCTTGAAGCCCTGGGCAGCCTGATTGCAATCGCTATCGAAAGGGCCGGGGCCATAGAGAAACTGGGACGCGCCGAGGCCGCGCGCGAGAGTGAGCAACTGAGGTCCATCTTGCTGGATTCGGTGACGCACGAGTTCCGCACTCCTCTAACTGCCATTAAAGCTTCGGTTACTTCGCTGCTCGGCAGCCCGAACCTCGACCCGGCTCCACGCCATGAGTTGTTGACCGTCATCAACGAAGAGAGTGACCGGCTCAATCGATTGGTGGGCGAAGCCGCCGAGATGGCCCAACTCGACGCAAACCAGGTTGAGTTGAGGCTGGAGCCGCATAACATCCAGGAAGTTATCGAGGAAGCTGTCCGCGAATCCAAGCAGCTCTTAAGTGCGCGTCCGGTGGAGGTGCGCCTTGTTCCCGATTTGCCGCCGGTCCGTATCGACTCGGGGCGAATCAAAGAAGTCCTGATGCAGCTTCTGGAAAATGCTGCAAAATACTCTCCACCGGAAGCCCCGATCTACGTCACCGGAGAGGTCAAGAACGGAGTGTTGACTATCAGCGTGGCGGACCGCGGTCCTGGCATTGACGACTTCGAGCAGTCACTAATCTTCGAGAAGTTTTACCGTGGAAGGAATCAACGGCTTCGCGTGCAGGGAACCGGCATGGGTTTGGCCATTGCTAAAGCCATTGTTGAAGCTCACGGTGGCCGAATTGGAGTGACTAGCCAACTCGGACACGGCTCCGTCTTTTATTTCAGCGTGCCCGTTGGATAGCTGCTTGTCTTTGCCACGAAGCGTGCCAGCGATAGGGACTTACCTTAGTAATTTGAAAGTAATCGTCGACCGTTCCTATTATTTGATTGAACCAGACTTAATCCGGTAACGCTTAATGTCTCACTCCATGAACAGCCGTCGCTGGCCCCGATACGAGGCCGATCTTCCAGTTCGCATCACGCCCTCGCGGCGAGTCTCTAAAGCCGCTGTGCCAGGGCGCGTGATCACAATCAGCGAGGGGGGAATGGCCCTGCAAGCCAATATTTATTTCGAACCCGGCGATTTGATGGAGATCGAGTTTCAGATGCCGCAGTACGTGCGGCTAATAAGCCTGGTTCGAAGTCGTGCCGGATACTGCTTCGGGGTGGAATTCCTCAATGCACTGTTGCCGGAGCCTCGTGAAATGGTTGAGCCCTGGCCCGTCGGACGAGAAGCGCTCACCGAGCCATGCAACATCAAAGCGCCTGAAATCATCAGCCTTCCTTCTCCGAAGCGAGTGTTCACGGCCCTGCACGAAACCGATCTACAAATCAAGCAAGTGTTGAAGGAGATCCACGCCCTTCGTACCGTGGCTATCTTGCTCGCCGACAGCGAAGGGCAAGAGCCTGGCAGCCCTCTGCGTCCGAAATTTCTCTAGTAGCGATGCAATTACCACGAAGAACCGGCGGATGCCAGCTGGTCGCAACGCCCCTTATCTTCGCTGCTACGCTTTAGGCTCGAATCTATCCGCCGACAGCGGTGCTGACGCCGGACGTAGATATTGCTCCCGCGAATCCCACATCCTGGGGCCTCCCGCATCAAGACGGTACCCGACTCCGCGAATAGTTTTCAGATAGGTGGGTCGTGCACAGTCCGGTTCGATCTTCCGCCGCACCCGGCGCACGCATGCGTCTACGGTGCGGGGAGTCACGAACTGCATGTCACCCCACACTGCATCGAGAAGCTCATCGCGTTTGAAAACTCGCGCCTGATTGCGAGCAAGGTAATCCATCAGGCGGAATTCCAAGGTGGTAGTCGTGACTTCATTCCCGCGGACAGAAATTTTCATCGCGGAACTATCAATCTTAATGTCTCCGACAGTCGTGACCGGTCCATAAAACTCAGTGAGCTGCGGTCGTTCGAAGCGGCGCAACACGGCTTGCACCCGCGCCTGCAACTCGCGAGAACTGAATGGCATGGTTATGTAATCGTTCGCTCCCGACTCCAGTCCGAGAACGCAGTCGTCTTCCGCTGTACCCGCGGCCACCAAAACCACGGCGGTTCTTGCCAAGGAACGGGTCTGGCGGATGCGACGGCACAACTCCAGGCCAGCGCTATCCGGCATCACTGAATTGACCAATATTAGCGACGGACGCAAAACTTCTGCCTCCCTTACTGCGTCGCCGGGGTTCAAACATCGGCGCACCTTGTAACCTGATCGTTCAAGGCACTGCTCGAGAAACCCGCAATCCTCCCCCCGACTACTTACGACTAAAATGAGTTGCCTCATAGAGTCTCTCCTACCTTTCGCCAGTCATGGTTTCAGTGCCAGCTACTCGACAACAACGATTGGAATCTTGGTTTGCGTGACGGCTGCTGTCTTGTGGTGTAACCGCATGTTCTGCTGACAATGAGTTGCTGTCAAGAGGAAGAATTCCACAGTTTGTTAAGAATGCGTGACAGACGCCGATTCTGTCGCACACATTTCATTTTGCGGTCATCAAGGCGTAACACGCCACGCGTTAAACTTCGCATCTGCTTATGCGTTCGGGCGTTCATTTGGCCTGAAGCTGTGCTGGTTATCAGTAAATCGTCCAACTCGGTAAAAATCGTCGCCGTTGTAGGACGTCAAAGAAACGATTCGAGTTTTGCATATTTGAAGGAGGCGAGGGGATGAAACTGCTTAAGATTTTCGCGTTGGCTGCTCTCTTGTCCTGTCTGCCGCTGTCGGCGCTTGCCGATAGCGTATTCACGAATGCGGGCGGAGCTATCTCCACGTCCGGCAGAGGTCTCAAACTGTCGGGGTCAGCCCTGACGTCGGTCACTGGACTGGGCTCGTTCAGTGATTCCTCCCCTTCTGGATTCGTGATTCTCACCACCGGGGCACTTGCAACGGGTGCACTGTCGTCCAATGCCACTTTTGGAGCTGGTACTTTTAAGATCACCGACACGCACACTGGTCTGGTCTTCCAAGGCACCTTCACAAACGCCACCTGGACAGCCGCTACGGGACTGCCAGCGGGACAATATGGCTGGACCTTAAGCGGCACCGTCAGTGGTACCTTGAATGGCTCGCCCGTCGTTGGGGGGACGCTTCAGGTCACCACCATCGCAACCAAAGGCAATCCCTTTCTCACGGGCGGTAAGATGAAAATCAACCTTAACGCCGGAACAACGACTATCCCGGGCGCAACGACGCCTGAGTTAGGAACGCTGAGTCTTCTGGGGACGGGGATGGTCGGGATTGCGATAATTGCCAGGCGCAAGAAAGCACGGAACAAGTCCTAAGACGGCCCTGCTAGTAGAAACCCGAAGATGTCGGCCCCGTTCATCTTTGGGCGGGGCCTTTTACTGCCGATACCGTAGCTGCTTTTATCAGTTAGGGTTTTGGCCCGTCTCAGCTTCGCTTTTAATCGAAAATTCACAAAAGTATGGCGCCACGACAGGAGGCACAAGGGTAAGATTTCTGACTCAATCAGGAATGAGGTTTGGCCTCGAGGCCGGGATGACTTACCGGATCAGGCCTCTTCGTAATTTGCTGGTAAGGAGCAAGGAATAATGAAGCTCGTAGCTATCGCGGTGCTTCTAGCGTGCCTGGCCGTACTAACTGTTTGTGGGGGCGGAAGCACAAGTTCGATAAATCCCAACGGCCAAGTTTCGGGAAACTGGCAAATCGCGTTGCAACGCACGCCGAAATCTTCGAAGACGCTGTCGGGCTTCATTCTGCAATTGAGCGACTCCGTTACTGGTGGATTGATGCTCTCAGGCAGCTGCGCTGGGGTAGGCTCTGCTACAGGAACGATGACCGGACAAAATATTTCGCTCGACGCCACCGTAACCGGGCAGGCGCTGAACCTCGGCGGGACAGTTTCGTCCGATGGCTCCACGATGACCGGAACCTACACCATCTTGGCCTCCGGCTGCGGCAATTCGGAAACCGGGAATTGGTCGGCGACCCGAGTGATGCCGCTCTCCGGCAGTTTTCATGGGACCTTGACCTCGACTAGACCTAGCGGAATCATTTCGGATGTTTCCGGAATGATCACGCAGGGACCGAATAGCGGTCAGAGCAGTGCTGTCCTTTCGGGGACAGTCACCTCGACCGATTCGCCTTGCTTCAGTAGCGCGATGCTCAGCGGAGTAATCAGCGGAACGACTGTGGTACTGACTATTACTGCTGCCGATGGCTCGGCATTGGGGCAGTTCTTCAACGTGACTACCAGCACCGATGGGACTTCGCTGGCTGGGAAATACAGTTTTTTGAATCAGCTCCAACTGCCGCCCCGTAGCGCCTTGCCGGTTCGGGGACGTCGGAACTGCGAGCATTACGCTGCCGTAGTCTCTGCCGGCACGAGCTCCGCTAGCCCCGGAGCGGTCTAGCACTGAATTCGCAAGTTTTTAGCCTGTCATTTTTTCGCCTCCGCGTACCGCGACCGTCGCGGTGTTCCATCATAAATCCGCATCGGAAACTACACCACTTCTGAGTCAACCAATCGAGTGCCCGCGCATCTAAAGAACACTCGAGAGGTTTGAAATATTATCCTTGCGGAACGCCGCCACTTCATCGTTCATATGAACAACGTGGTCCACACTCGCTGTTGTATTGCCGGAGGCGGTCCCGCCGGCATGATGTTGGCTTTGCTGCTTGCGCGCATGGGCGTGGACGTATTTGTGCTTGAAAAGCATGCCGACTTCCTGCGTGATTTCCGCGGCGACACTATTCATCCGTCCACTCTCGAGATCATGTATGAATTGGGTATTCTGGAAGAATTCCTGAAACGACCGCACCAGGAAGTACGAGAGCTCGCTGGGCAGGTTGGCGAAGAGACTGTTACAATCGGCGATTTTACTCATCTGCCGACCCACTGCCACTTCCTCGCATTGATGCCGCAATGGGATTTCCTGAACTTTGTAGTGGAGCAGGCCAGGCGATATCCCACGTTTCACTTGAAAATGCAGGCGGAGGTTACCGACCTGATCGTCGAGCAAGGCATCGTGGCGGGGGTACGCGCCAAGACTCCCGACGGCAATCTGGAAATTCGTGCGTCGCTAACGATTGGCGCTGATGGACGCCACTCCGTGGTCCGTCAGCGTGCTGGCCTCGAAGTAAAAAATCTCGGCGCTCCGATGGATGTGATGTGGATGAGAATAAGCCGCCGTCCTAATGACCCAGTACAGACATTTGGCCACATCGATAGGGGCAGGATTCTGGTTCTGATCAATCGTGAAGATTACTGGCAATGCGCATTCGTCATCCCGAAGGGCACGGCCGATGAAATCCGGCAGAGAGGGCTGTCCTCCTTTCGCGAAGAAGTAACCAGTCTTGCTCCCTTCTTAGCGCGATCGCGTGCAGGAGTTACGCGACTGGAAGGACATCAGTGTGCTGACTGTTGCCGTGGATCGACTGGTGCAGTGGTCCCGCGCCGGACTGTTATGTATCGGTGATGCGGCACATGCCATGTCGCCTATCGGAGGGGTAGGAATTAATCTCGCGATTCAGGACGCAGTGGCGACGGCAAACCTACTGGGCGCGAAACTTCTGCACGGAACCCCCAGCGAGGAAGAGCTTCAGATCGTCCAGCGGCGTCGGAGGTTTCCGACTTGGGCCACCCAGCAGATTCAAATCACGATCCAAAACAGAGTGATCGGCCGCGTTCTTGGCAGGCCGAGATCCCTCACTCTTCCATGGCAGCTCAAGCTCTTGCGCCGATGGCCAATTCTGCGGCGAATTCCTGCTCGATTGGTTGGCATTGGGGTCCGTCCGGAGCACGTGAAAACACCAGAAGTAACCGCGATTAGAGAAACCACCGCAGCCTAACAAACGAGAGCGGCGAGGGACTGCCGCTCTCGTCGAATCCGATTAAGCAGCCTGCCTGGCCTTTTTTGGCGCGTTCTTCCAACTCTTGCGGCGCCACATCTTCAACGTGGGTGGCGATGCCCCAGAGATGGCCGAACGGATCCTCGATGAAACCTGAGCGGTCTCCGTAGAACTGGTCCTGCACCGGCTTCAGAATCTTCGCGCCGGCAGAGACCGCACGTTCGACTACGCGATCGACATCGGGAATGTATAAATACAGACTCACCGGGCTTGCGCCGATGCTGGCAGCGCTGGTATGCCCTTGTCCCATGCTGGGATTTTCGTCAGCCAGCATAATACGTGAGTCGCCGATCTGCAGCTCCGCGTGACCGACTTTGCCATCGGGCTGATCCATGCGAAAGACTTCGGTAGCGCCAAAAACCTTCTTGTAGTACTCGATGGCTTGAGCGGCGCCCTTGATGACGAGGTAGGGTGTAATGGAGTTGTAGCCCTGGGGAATATGCGAGACTTTGCTCATGATTTTTTCTCCTTCAGAATGCAGATTGAGGGTTGAGGCCACGGGTGCACCTTGCTCGCACGTGGCCTGACATTCGTGAACCATGAGAACACAAGTTGTGGAACCTGCTCAAGGCCGCACTTGTGGGCAGCCTAGTCAGCTCTTACTTGGACGTCAACTTGACCATCCACAGATTGTTACCGCTCGTTGTATTAACAATGCATTAACCCTAGTTCGCTACACTGCTATAGTCCGCGACTTTTCCTCCGGGTGGGTGTTTGTGGTCTGCGACCTTGCCCGACGAGATTCGAAAGAGACCGCCCACATGCCGACTAAAAAATTGATTTATCTGGCAAGCCTGCTAATCGCCATTTGCCTCCTAACCGTCGTTGTAGCCAGCGCGCAGAGCGTGACTCCACTGTGTACGCCGAGGATAATCGCTAACCAAGTACTAACGACCGCTGCGCAGCGCGAAGCCGGCGGAGATATCGCGCAGCCACCGCTCACCGACCAGGCCAACGGCTTCGCTTGGCCGGACACGCCGTTAGGCGTAGTCAAAACTGATCAGGGTTACATGTTCTTCGGCAGCGATGGCGGCCTGCATTCGCGTCAACAATGGCAGGGGCACCCGTACGGGAATAACAAGTATGGATCCATCACACGCACGCTTGGCACGGTCGACAATCCACTCGGCTACGCGCCTCCGATCGACGTTACCATCCGTCCCAATCCCGATTCGAATGTCAATCCTTACTATCAAAGCTATGACTACATGGGCGGTGGGCCAGTTTACAAAGTTCCCGCTGGTCTGCCGGGAGCCGGTAATCTGCTTTTGGTCTACCACGCCGAGATTCCGACCGTCACGACCCGGAGTTTCTACTCGGTCTTAGCCTTGGCCGCATCGACCGATCAGGGCCTGAGCTGGACCGACCTGGGAGAGATCATTCGCATCAATCAGGGTTATCGAACGGACATGGACGGCTTTGATATCGGCGATTCAGCTCTCGTCATCTCTCCCGACCACAAGTACTTCTACATCTTTTTTCCGGACTGGCGGGCCAATGGCACCACTCACTGGGGAAACACGGTCACTTCGGTTTCTGTCGCGCGTGCGCCGATTGCCGCCGTGCTGAGGCTGCCTTCGGCGCCAAACCACATGCGTTGGCTTTCCAGAAATATTATGACGGATGGCATCTGGAACAGGGCCTGGGTGGTTATTCGCGAGATCTCGACCAGCAGACCCCATACGGCGGGAATCTTCAGGTTGCCTATAACGCCGGCCTGCAGCGCTATCAGATGCTCATCAACGCTGGGGTTGTGGTCTACTACTCGGAGTCCCCGGACGGTATGAACTGGTCAGCCCTCAGCTTACTGTACGACTTCCGCAATGAACAGGATCAGCCGAGCGTTTACGTCACTTTCGTTGGAATGGGAGATGACCCCGCTATTTTAGGAAAGCAGTTTTATGTCTTCTACACTCGTTACCCCAACACCGGAGCCGGCTGGACTGGGGCGTCGGTGAATCGCTTTACGGTATCGTGCCAATGAGCGAGCACGATGGGATGACCTGCGCCCAGCAAAGGCGCCTGGCCAGTGCCAAGCTCGCTGACTCTCACTCCTTAGTCAGACTCTGCGCGTTGGCAGGCGCGCTGGCCGAAGTGGCGGGCTTCTCTTCATCATTTTCATCGCTGATTTGAAGCCGCGAATACCCTCTCCAATTCCTTTGCCCAACTCAGGAAGCTTCTTGGGCCCGAACACGAGCAAAGCAATTCCGAAAATGACCAGCAGATGCATCGGTTGAAACAGTCCTTCAAACATGAGTGCTCCTTATGTCGCACAGAGATTGTTTTGCCGGGAATTACCGGACCGGCGCCATATACCACACGTAGTAAGTCCCTACGCCGCTTACCAGAACAATGAACCAAAGCACGAGCTCTGTTTGCATCCATCGCTTCCAATGTTTGAACCGCAACCAGAGCGGAAGAATGTCGGTCCCCGCCACGATGACGATATAGAGTCCCAGGAGTTCAGCAGTTATCCCTAAAACCGCATGACCTGCAGCGGCCGCGTAATACCAGTTATGAACAACCTTGCGAAGTGATGGTCTCAACTGTTCCCGAAACGACGGCCACATCACGAGTCCAATCATCAACAAGTTCAGAAGCAGCACCGTCGTCTGGCAAATGCCGTGGGCTTGGTAGCGCTTTTGTTTCGCTAAGACCAACCCTGTGATCAGTGCGGCTCCCATGATGAGCTGCACGACAAGGTTGATATCTGCCGCAAACGTGGCGCCGGTTCCGAGAAAGCCCCTCGTTGGAAAGAAAGACGACATCAATAATTACTCGCTCCATCCGAGTCTCACTGCACCACGACTTTGCCAGTCATCTTCGGGTGGACCGAGCAGAAGTAGGAATACGTCCCTGCCTTAGTAAACGTGTAGGAGAACTTTTCGTCCGTATCCATCACCTTCGACTTGAACACGCCGTCTGTGCTCACTGTCGTATGCGGAATGTCATCTTTATTTGTCCAGGTAACTGTCGCTCCGACGGGTACCGTGAGCGTCTGCGGCCCAAAAACGAAATTATCGATTTTCACCTCCGCGTTGGCCGCGGAGGCCTGGTCAATCGCCGCGACACTCGGTGATCCCGCGGACAACAGCATCACTGCAATCATTACCGGCGCCGCCAAACCTGCAACCCACCCATTTTTCCTCGTCATTTTCTGTTTCCTTTCTAGGTTGATTTTGTGATCTTCTTTTGTTCGGACTCGGATTCCTTTGGCCGGCTGTCCAAAAAGTATTGTCAACTACGGCCGGCGCCATTTCCTGAAGCTGAAGGCGCGGAGTCCCCAAGCGGCGAGTCCACGATGGCGAGGCTATGACCGCTCACCAGATAGTTCACGTCGGTGATGCCCAACGCCCGTTGCAACTGGTCGGCGGGTACCTTCATCGGTCCGGCCGACGGAGCTGTTCCCGGCGCAGGTTGAGGGAAAGCGGTCGACATCGCGGTGTGGAACGAAACCTTGCCTTCGATCTTCTGCATAATCTGGTGAATATGGCCGTTCAACACGGTCACGGAACCAAAACGCTTGACGTAAGCCAAGGCTTGCTCGCTGTCATCGGTTCCCCAGCCCCAATCGGGATAGATGGTCCACAGTGGAATGTGCGCAAAGACCACAATCGGAGTGCTGGCAGAGCGGCCCTTGAGATCGTCCTCCAGCCACTCCAGTTGTTCGTGACCGAGCGACCCCATGCCTCCAGCTTTCAGATTGGCGACATTCACCAGGCCAACGAAATGGACACCCTTCTGATCAAAGCTGTACCATCCACTCCCCTTCGTCCCTTTCCCGTAGCGCTGAAGATATTGCTCGCCGTTGTCCGTGAGCATGTCATGTTCACCGGGGACGAAATAAATCTGTTTTGCAGAGACTCTTTTTAACGCCTGGTCGAGGGTATCGAATTCACTGGGCTTGGAAAGCTGACTTAGATCGCCGGTATGAATGATGAACTCCGGCCGACGGGGCATGGCGTTGATCTTGTCGATAGCTACTTGCAGTGTGGCTGTAACATCCGGATTTGCCGGTTTGTTAAAACCGATGTGACTGTCACTGATCTGGACGAAGCTGAAATCCCCGTTTTTGCTGGCATCCTTGCCGGCATCTTTGCCACCGCTTTTGGCGAACGCCCGTGAGACCGGGACTCCGCCACTCAAGGTCCAAACCAGTCCCGTACCCGCCCATGCCATGCACTTTAAGAACCCGCGACGGTCAACACCGTCGTTGTTAAGATCTTGAAACTTCTGATCGATCAAATCTTGTTTCTTGTCGGTCATTTTTCCTCCACCCTGTGTAGCCTGCAGAGTTGATAACTTAAGTCCCCCACTTTTATTCCCCCCGTAGAAGCCAGCTCATAATCAGGTTTGGAAAGGGCGCGGCTTCAGCCGTGCCACCCAAGAATCAACAAGACACGCTGGCTTTAGCCTCTGAGGTGACGTCTCCCATCGATCGAAAAACCGCGACGGGGGCTAGGTGTGTTTGGGGACCACGCCTACCCAGGTATGTTCACGCCGCTCAAGAAACCGCCAATGTGGGCCGTCAGAGCTACAAGAACCACAGCCAGAAGCTCGATGGGAAAGCGGTAGCCTGGTAAGGCCTCGGTGCGCCGCCGTGCCCTGAAGTTCACCCACCACACCAGCCAGATCATCAGGCTGGAGGCGCACGCAAATATCAGATGGAGCAGCAGGATACCCTTCAATTTCCGTCCCTCGAGTTGAAACTGCCATGCCAGAATGCCGGTAGCCAGAACCGGGATAGTCGAAAGCGCGGCCACCAGGAGGTTGTAATACGCGGCGTCCGCCAAACTCCGCCGTTTCGTCCAATGCGCCATCAAGTCGAAGGCCACCGCCGTAATGAATAATGCGATCGGAAAATGGATCAGCACGATGTGTTGTGCGTGTTTTGCTAAGAGTGCCGTCTTGAGATCGAAAGGATGTACCATCGGCATCCACCTTTGCTCGGATCGTCGTGTCCGAGGCTCAACAGCTAATAACTGGTGAGGCGACGTTGTATTCCCTGGGAAACGTATCCTGATGCTCAGAAAGGAGAAAGCGGCCGACTGAGGAAGTCGGCCTGCTTTGCATGTCGCAGAACAGACGGGTCAAATGAATTTCGAAGATAAGCTAGGAACGGAGATGACTCGATCTTACACTGTCACGGTCGAACTGGAGCTACTGCTGACTGTGGATCGCTGCCCCTGCTTTGGCCACAACACCGGTTTTACGGAAATCCACAATCTCTGCCGTTAACGTGTGATTGCCGAATATCCGTACGTCGGCCATGGCTTCGGTTGAGGTCTGCAGCCATGTCCCTCCGACGAAGCCGAACACAATCTTCACGTGCACCTTCTTCAACCACCACGAGGGCGTTTTCACTAATTCACCGTTGATCTGGCGGACCAAAAATGTGTCCTTGTCAACCCACGCCTCCCCTGAAATCAGATTCTTTTCTTTTCGTTTGGGGCTCAGTACAAGTAGATGGCACGGGTGGCCTTCGAGGACATCCTCGCCCAAATAGGTCACGTCGTATTTGTCCTTCATTACGGCTGCTGAAGGAACGTCTCGTCCTTGAGCCGACGCTTCCACTTCGTGGTCCAAAATGCTTCGTACGACCTGCTCTGCGCGGCGGCTGCCCGAAGTTTTCTGAATGGCATAACGCTTGGTGCGAGGCGGCTGGAAGTCTACCTCTGCCAAAATCTCGGACGCAGAGTCTAAGTTGTTAGAAGGGAAAATGCGGTACTTCAGAACTTCCCGATAGGAAGCTTGCGGCCGATTCTCCGCTTGGGCCCTCCCCATTTTATCAACGAGGGGCGCCGCAGACTTCGATGCCGGATCGCGCTCAGCCGCCGAAGGTGCCTGACCTAGAGCCAAACAACACGTCAGCCCGAGGAACAGACCTATATTCGCCAATGATGTTGGACCGCACACCGGTTATTCCCTAAGCATTTAGTGCTGCGTCGCCCGTGAGGGTTGCCTTTGATCTTCAGATGTTGCCAGGCTGAGTACGATGCCCGGAATCCGTGATCTGCCTATTGCTTAAGCAGAACTTCTTTCGTTTCGGGTCTGTGGATTTTGCTGACCGCCGCCAGTTTTCCACAGCGACAACTCCTACGCATTCAATCGCATCCCACATCCTCATTATTCTATATGCGTTGGTCAGCATTACTTTTCTTCTTGATCGCTGCAGTTGCCACTCGGGGTCAAATGGCACCCGTCGGTCCTCAAGCTCTCTACGAAGGCCAAACGGTGAGCGCGGTTGACTTGATTGCGAATCCCCATCGGGATCTCGAACCACTCGGTCCGTTGGTCGCTCAGAAGGCTGGACAGCCGTATTCGGAGGCAAACGTTCAGGCAAGTATCGCTTCGCTAGAAAGCAATGGTGGCTTCGAGAAAGTCGTGGTTGACGTGGTTCCCGATCCGGAGGGCTTGCGGCTCAGTTTCGTTCTCGAGCCTGCTTATTACCTCGGCATGATCGACTTCCCAGGAGCCTCCAAGCATTTTGCTTACAGCCGGCTGCTTCAAGTAGTGAATCTTCCTGAGGAGGATCCCTACGACCGGACTCGCATCCCGCTTGCCGAGGAAGCATTGCGGCAATTCCTGCACAAGAATGGATATTTCCAAGCCCAGGTGCAATCTGAAATCAGGATCGATGACGCCCACCAGTTGGTGGATGTTAGCTTCTCCGTGAAGCTTGGGAAGCAGGCGCGAATCCAAAATGTTGACATGCAAGGTCCCTCCGGTTCGGAGGACGCCCGCTTGATTCGTACCGTCCGCTCACTGCGCGCCAGATTCACGGGAGCGTTGCTTAAGCGTGGTAAACCCTATTCACAGGAGCGTATTAAGGCTGCGACCGCAGTGCTCAAAAAGGCTCTCGCACAGCAGCACCGCCTGGCCAGTACTGTTCAGGAAAATCCCCCGCAATACCATCCCGAGACTAACCGGGTAGATGTCTCTTTCAAAATCGAATTAGGGCCAACGGTAACGATTCGGACGACTGGCGCCCGGGTTTCTGCCATTCCTTTTGTGGCGGGACGCCAAATGAAAAAGCTCATTCCTATCTACTCTGAAGGCGCCATCGATCGCGACTTGGTAGAAGAAGGCCGCCGTAATCTCGTGGATTATTTTCAAAGGAAGGGTTTTTTTGACGCTGAGGTGAAAACCGATTTCCAGCGCCAGCCGGATCAGGTTGTGGTTACGTATGAAATCAACCGCGGAAAGAAGCACAAGGTCGATCGCATTTCGTTCGACGGAAACTACAAAATATCGGAGAAGGATCTGGTTGCCCAGGTCACCGTAAAAAAGTCTCATCTCTGGACGCACGGCAGTATCAGCCAGAAACTTCTTAAGCAGAGCGCAGATAATCTGGAAGCACTGTACAAAGACAGAGGATATGAAAGCGTCAAGGTCACACCCCGTGTCACCGACCACGAACCTAAAGTCGATGTCGCATTTGAAATCCAGGAAGGCCCGCAAACCCTCGTCGACAATGTTCAGGTGACGGGGAATCGCAGCGTTCCCTATGAGCAATTGACTGCCCCTCAAGGATTTCAGCAGCGGCCCGGCGCTCCATTCTCGCCGAGGCGTCTTACCGACGATCGCAACCGCATCTCAGCCACATACTTGAACCGAGGATATTTAAATGCCGAGGTAAAGGCGACCGTGACTCGGCATCCGGATGATCCTCATCAGGTGGACATTGCATACGCTATTAGCGAGCGCCAAGTTGTGCGAGTCAGCGACATAGTGTATTTGGGCCAAAAACGAACGCGTCTTTCCCTGATTAAAAAGACAGCGGCAATTCCGCCGGAAGCGCCCATGAGTAGGGGGCAGTTGCTGGAAGCAGAGACCCGCCTTTATGACCTGAACGTATTCGATTGGGCTAGTGTCGGGCCGAGGAAGCCGATTACTGATCAGACCGAAGAAGAAGCGCTGGTCAAAGTGAATGAGGCTAAGCGAAACGAAATTACTTACGGAATTGGGTTTGAGGTATCTCACCGCGGCGGAAATGTTCCCGGCGGGACGGTGGCAGTGCCAGGACTGCCAACCATTGGCCTGGGCAGCAACAAAATCGCCCCTAGCCAATCTACCTTCGCCAGCCCGCGTGGCTCGATTCAGTTCACGCGTCGAAATATGCGAGGCCTGGCCGAGACGGCCAGCGCGTCAATCCTGCTTTCTCGCCTCGACCAGCGGGCGATCACAAGCTACACTCAGCCTCACTTTCTGGGTTCACAATGGGGTTCGCTCACCAGCTTCTCCGTTGAACGCACGACCGAAAATCCACTTTTTGCGGCTGGCCTTGGTGATCTGTCGTTTCAAGTCGAACGACGCCTAAGCCGAAAGACCAATACTCGCCTTCAAATTCGCTACGACTTCAACAAGACGAGCCTTTCACACTTGCTTGTACCCGCACTGGTGCTGCCGCAGGACCGCAACGTGCATCTTTCCACGTTCTCCAGTACGCTGATTCGGGACACTCGCGACAAACCGCTGGATGCCCACCGTGGTCTCTTTTCCACAGTGAATCTGGGAATTACGCCTATCCAACTAGGCTCCAGTGCCAGTTTTGCGAAGCTCTTCGGACAATATGCCTTCTACAAACCAATTCGCTCGATGGTTTTCGCCAATAGTGTTCGCCTGGGCTTAGCCAAGGCGATTGCTGGAAGTTTTGTTCCCACCAGCCAACTTTATTTCTCAGGCGGCGGAACCTCGCTGCGCGGTTTCCCCATTAATGAAGCCGGACCACAACGGCTGGTGCCTTTCTGCAATGTCCTGCAGGGCCAGTCGGGGTGCGTGAATGTCACGGTGCCCATCGGTGGAAGACAACTCTTTATCTTGGACTCCGAGCTTCGATTTCCCTTGCGAATTGTAGAAGCGCTGGGAGGGGTGGTCTTCTATGACGGCGGCAACGTCTATAGCGCTATCAACTTCCGCAATTTTGTAGATAACTACACGAATACGGTCGGAATCGGGCTTCGCTATTCAACTCCTATCGGCCCCATTCGCATCGATGTGGGGCGCAACCTGAATCCCGTACCCGGAATCAGAGCTACCCAGTACTACATCACGCTAGGCCAGGCCTTTTAGGGGATGTTATGCAGCGGTGGCGGACAATCAGATGGACAGCGGCTAGTTTCGGAATCTTGATTCTCGTTGCGGTACTTGGCGGATATCTTTACCTGCAGAGTCGTGGGTTTCAGGAATATGCGCTTCGCACGATCGTGCAGGGAGTGAACGAGGCAACCGGTGGACGAGCTGAGATTCGCAATCTCGACTTCCAGCTCTCCAAGCTCACGGCGCATCTCTATAAGATCACGATCCACGGGAACGAGCCTGCGGAGCGGTCTCCATTGTTACAAGTTGATAAAATTACCGTGGGTCTTAAAGTTCAATCAGTGTGGCATCACAAAGTGATCCTGAGCGAACTTTTCATTGATCACCCTGTGGTCCATGTGGATGTCGGTCGTGACGGCAAGAATAATATTCCGTCATCTCCACCCCAAAGCGGCAGCAGCAACACGAGTGTCTTTGATTTGGCTGTAAGGCACGTGCTTTTGACCAACGGGGAGGTCAACTATCAGGACCAGAAGACACCGATCGATGCAGATCTTTACGATCTCGGCACCGACATCCGTTTCGATCCGCTGATGAAGCGCTACAACGGATCGATTTCCTACGTCAACGGCCATCTGAAGTATGCAGAATATTCTTCTCTTGCTCACAGTTTGAAGGCAAAGTTCACCGCAAGTCCTTCCCGCTTTTCGCTCGAATCTGCCGTATTGAATGTAGGGTCGTCATCGGTGTCCGTTCACGCGGATGTAACCGACTACAACAATCCTCATGCCGAAGGTGCCTATGAAATTCGGATTCACACGCAGGACTTTGCCTCGATGTCCCCGGGCGTCCAACCGGCTGGGGATCTGTCGTTAGCAGGCAAGATTCATTATCAGAACGCCGTGAACCAACCCCTGCTTCGATGCTTGTCCATCGATGGCCGACTAGCCGGTGATGCGCTCGCGGCTTCGACGTCCCAAGGCCGGCTGGATCTTCGAAAGCTTCAGGGGCAATATGAGATGGCCAATGGAAGCTTGCATGTAAAAAAGGTCGGAGCAGATGTGCTGGGTGGGAAAGTTATTGCTGACGTCGACATAGAAAACTTGGATACAACGCCGACGTCCAGGATGCGAACTGCTTTCCGAAGCATCTCATTGCAGGCTGCCAGGCAAGCCATCCGCCAGCCGCAACTGCAGGGAGTGAGCCTGGCGGGCACACTCGACGGCACGGCAGATGCCGCGTGGACGGGCAGCGTCAGTAACCTGCGCGCACGCACCGACTTGACTCTTAGATCTACAGCAAACGGGACAGCCAAGGGCTCGTCGACCGCGATTCCGATCGACGGATCCATCCACATGACTTACGACGGAGCGCAAAATGTCATCGCATTCCGCCAAACTGAGCTTCGGATGCCTTCGACGACACTCACTGTTCAAGGAGAGATTAGCAACCATTCGAACCTGCAAGTTCAAGCCAATGCCAATGACCTGCATCAACTTGAGGCATTGGCATCCGCTCTGCGCCCAGACCAACCCGCCACTCACATCTCCGGCTCGGCCATGCTGAACACCGTGGTGCGTGGATCGATCCATCAGCCAGAACTTGTTGGTCAACTGAACGCGCAGAATCTTCAGGTACAGGGCAGTCAGTGGAGCAGCGTGAAAACCGCATTCCTGGCGAATCCCTCGCAGATAAGCTTACAGAATGGTTCGCTGGTCAACGCCCATCAAGGCAAGGCCTCCTTCAGCGCCAGCGTGAAGCTGCACAATTGGTCCTATGCTCCCTCGGATCCGATCGCAGCTCGGCTCTCGGCGCAACAAATGTCGGTGGCTGACCTGCAGCGACTTGCGAACCTGCAATATCCGGTGTCCGGAGACTTATCCGCCGACATTACAATTCACGGCTCGCAACTCAATCCAGTTGGGACTGGATCAGCAAAGATCGTGAATGCTCGCGCTTACGATGAGCCTGTCCAGAATCTCGCACTGAAATTCACCGCCGACAAAGGTTCCGTCACTTCTACTTTAGACGTCAGCGTACCTGCGGGTTCGGGCAATGCGACTCTCTCCTACACCCCTAAAACAAAAGCGTACAAGGTCCGCCTCAACGCCCCGTCCATAGTTTTGCAAAAGCTGCATGCTATTCAGGCCAAGAACCTTCCTTTGACCGGGACCTTAACCGCAACTGCCGATGGCGAGGGAACGCTGGATAATCCCCAGCTGAATGCCGTTCTCCAACTGCCTCAAGTTCAACTTCAGCAGAACTCGATTTCCAACCTGAAAGCCGAACTGCGCGTGGCCGATCAGCACGCGGATCTGAATGTTAATTCGCAGGTCGCGCAATCATCGATCCAGGCGCACGGGCGCGTGAATCTCACTGATGGGTACTACACCGATGCAGCTATTGACACCACGAGCGTGCCAATCGATGTACTGCTTAGCGCGTACGTGCCTAATTTGCCTCAGGACCTAAAAGGCCAAACCGAATTGCATGCAACCATCAAAGGTCCTTTAAAAGACAAATCCCAACTCGAGGCTCATCTCACAATTCCAACTCTCCACGTCAGCTACCAGTCGCTCGAAATCGGGGCGGCAACTCCTATCCGCGCGGATTACCTGCATTCCACGGTCACTATTCAACCGGCAGAGATCCGCGGGACCGGTACATCTCTGCGCGTGCAGGGCAGTATTCCGTTGGCTGGGACGGCCAAGCCCAACCTCACAGCACAGGGTTCCGTAGACGTCCGCGTGCTGCGCATCGTGCAGCCTGATATACACAGTTCAGGGATTCTCTCGCTGGACATCCACGCATCTGGATCTGCCCAAAGTCCCGCCGTGCAGGGTCAGATGCGCCTGCAGGACATTGCTTTATCGACCCCAGCCGCTCCTCTCGGAGTGGAGAAGCTCAATGGAACACTCGACATCAGCAAAGACAGATTGCAGATTTCGAGCCTCAATGGGCAGGTCGGAGGGGGCCAGATCTCGATGGCGGGCTCGATTACTTATCAGCCAGCTGTGCAATTCGACGTGGTAGTGCACAGCCAATCCGTGCGCTTGCGTTATCCCGATGGCTTGAGGGCGGTCCTCGATAGCAATCTTGTCCTTGTTGGAACCAGAGAAGCATCCACGCTCAGCGGACGCGTGTTGATTGACAGCCTCTCTTTCACTCCCGAGTTCGATCTCGCAAATTTCGGCGACCAGTTTAGCGGCAGCACTGTGCCGGCTCAGCCTGGTTTCGCTGATACCGTTAAACTCGCGGTTCAGGTCCAGTCAAGCGACAACCTCAGCGCGACAAGTTCGGAAGTAAGCCTGGAAGGGCGTGCAAACCTTAAAATCACTGGCACGGCCGCGAACCCGGTAGTGACGGGCCGTACCGACCTTACCGCAGGGGAGCTTTTCTACCGCAACGTCCGCTATCAACTTCAGCGTGGCATCATAACATTCGAGAACCCAAACGAAACCCAACCTGTAATGAACGTATCAGTCACGACCACTGTTGAGCAGTACAATTTGACCCTCACCCTGCGTGGACCATTGGATAAGCTCACAACATCCTACGTCTCTGACCCTCCGCTGGCGACGGCTGACATTATTAACCTGATCGCCCGTGGCAAAACTACACAGGAGGCCAGCGCGACTAGCCAGAGCACCGATTCGATGATCGCCTCCCAGGCCGCCAGTCAAGTCAGCAGTAGCGTTCAGAAACTTGCGGGGATTTCCAGCTTGCAGATCGATCCGCTGCTCGGAGGCAACAATCAGAACCCCTCAGCTCGTGTTGCCATTCAGCAACGGGTCACAAACAATTTCCTTTTCACGTTTTCGACTGATGTTTCCCAGCCAGGCAGCGAGTTGGTTCAAGGCGATTACAAGATTAACAAGCGATGGTCGGTCAGTGTGGCTCGCGACCAGGTCGGAGGAGTCTCTGTCGATGGCAAATTCCACACAAGGTTCTGAGTCTTCCCGCCAAACTCACACCTCATGAGTTCCTTTTTATGCCGCGCGGTCCAATGTGGCGTCAGGAGAGTTTTATCTTTCTGTCTTAGTGGGCCTGCTTTCGTTCCTTTAGCCAATTCCGCATTCAGTTCCGCGCCCGCGATAAAGAAAAATGATGTCCAATAGAACCAAGTCATGAACGCCATGAAGCCTCCCAATGTTCCATAGGTCCGGTTGTAGTCGCAAATGACGAAAATACAGCCCTAGCAGATAAGACAGGCCGATCCAGAACGTCACCGAGAGGACATACAATGCACGGACTGCATTCAAAGTATATGAAAGTGCGCAGTAAGGCGCGCTAACTGATTGAGGTGCATTTCGTGCGTGATAAGGCTTCTTCGCCGCGGGAGACAGGATTTTCAGGGACGTTAGAGCGTACCGGTATCGGAACCTCGTGTAAGGGATCAATTTCCGAACAGCCCGTCACTCGGACGCAAGCTCGAGAGGGCCGTGGCAATCTGCGCTTCCGACCGAGGACTTCCGATGAATTCTCCTAACACCCTGCTAATTTCTCGACCATTCAGGATTCGAAGGCGATGGAATTAGGGACGGACAGCGTGACTTCTGTTCCGGCCGCGGCGCGGCTCCAAACTCTGAGTCTGGCGCCAACTCTTTCCGCCCGTTCGCGCATACCCGGGAGCCCCGAATGTCCCTCGCATCCCGCATGCAGCACTTGAGGGTCGATCCCGCAACCGTCGTCGCGGACGACTATCCTGAAGCGCTTGGGGCATACTCAAGCTCGACTTCGATGCAGCAGGCTCGGGAGTGGCGGAATGCATTCACCAACAGTTCCCGGCCGATGTGATAGACCTCGTCGCGAATGAGCGGGTGTAGTTTTCGGGCCGAACCTAACACAATGACCCGAAAATCAATTTGAACTGCGATGCCCAAATCTTGCGGGATTCGGGAAAATGCCTGCCCTAGATCGTCGGAGTCTGAATTAGATGAGCGGAGTCCTCGAACCGCGTTGCGGCCCTCTTCCATTTGTTCAAGTCCGCCTCTATGGCAAGAAGGTTCTGACCATCACGCATCAGGATTACGTCGTCAATGTGGAGCAGAACAGGAAAGAGGTGCAGCCGCTCCTTCAGGAGGCGAGCACTCGCGCCGTCGTAGACGCCAATTAGACTGCCGCATCCTTGAGTAACGCTCGGTCATCAATTGAGGTAACCGCTTTTTTAGCTGTGTGCTTTCTTCGCGAGGAGTTGCAGTGCTGCAAAAATGCGCGAACCCTATGTGCTACGCCCAGTTTCGATACCTGCATCAAGGAAAGCTATTTGAAGTTGAAATTCAATACCGCAATGGTCCTTCTGACGACGCTCCAGACAAGCTGGGCAATGGCAAAGGACACGTCGAGTGGTGCTGGCTTTGCGACCAGTGCGCGTCTCGCGTCTCCCTGCGTTTTGATCCAGGGCAGGGCTTAGTGATGGTTCGTCCCTTGCGGTCTCGGAACAGGTTGTTCCAACCGCGTTTCTGCAATCAAGCGGAAGAAACGTGGCCGAAATCTCACGGATCCTGATTCGACCTTTAGACCTGAATTTGACAACTACACGAAACGCGCCCAGTGAATCGAACGGGCGAATGAGAGAAGCAGCATGAGTGGAACACTCCCAGCGCTCTACATAGCCCGGCACGGCAACACCGCTTGGACTCATACCGGCCAGCATACCGGGCTTACCGACTTGCCTCTGACGTCCGATGGCGAACGCAATGCCGTGCGACTTGGGGAGCGGATGAAGGGCATGAAATTTGCCAAGGTATTTACCAGCCCATTGCAGCGCGCGTCGCGAACTTGCGAACTGTCCGGGTTTGGCGCTGGAGCAGAAACTGATCCCGACCTGGTGGAATGGAACTACGGCAAATACGAAGGGCTCACCTCCGCGCAGATCCTCGAACAACGCCCCGACTGGGATTTGTTCCGCGATGGCGTGCCGGGGGGAGAATCGCTAGAACAAATCGGCGAGCGGGCGGACCGCGTAGTCGAGCGCGTCCGTCGGGTCACAGGCGACGTGCTGCTCTTTTCTAGCGGACATTTTATTCGGGTGTTGACTGCGCGCTGGTTGGGGCTTGGTCCGGGAGTTGGTGGCAGATATTTTTTGCTGAGCCCGGCAAGCCTGAGTGCGCTCAGCTACGAGCATAATCTGTCCCGGCCAGTGATTCGTTTGTGGAATGACGATCACCACGTGGGGAAATAATTGTACAGCTTCGCACGGATGAACAATATCAATCTTCGAACAACTTGGATTACGAGGAGCCCTGAATGAGCACAAAGACAGTAACGCGCCCCGACCCAGCCAAAATCGTTGCGATGGCGACGAAGACATCGAACAATTCTGAACTTCTGCAGCGTTACGGAGGCGACACAATTCGTTTTACTGGAAAAGAAGACGCTCTGTACGAACGGCACCTGGTTTTTGACCGGGCTATCGACCCCAAGGTAGCGAGCGCCCGCGAACGCTTTGAAGCATTTGCCCATTCTGTGCGGGATCTCTTGGCGCAGCGCTGGGTGCAAACCAAAACCACCTATGAGCAACAGAATGCCAAACGCATTTATTACCTCTCCATGGAGTTCCTCCTCGGGCGTTCGCTAGCCAACAACGTCACGAACCTTTTGCTCGATCCTGTCGTCCAGGATGCGGTCCACGAGAAAGGTATCGACTGGCTTGAATTGGTCGAGCAGGAACCAGATGCGGGGCTGGGGAATGGTGGCCTCGGGCGGCTCGCGGCATGCTTCCTCGACTCGATGGCCACCATGCACCTCCCGGCAACGGGCTATGGGCTGCGCTACGAGTACGGGATGTTTCGGCAGTCATTTGTGAACGGCTGGCAGCGGGAGGAGCCAGACAGCTGGTTGCGTGACGGTGATCCATGGGAGATTGCCCGCTCTCATGAGAAAGTGGAGATCAAGCTTAACTGTACTTTCAAGTTGCGGGACGGACGTGTTGAAGTGATTCCGAATCGACCATCGAGCCTGTTCGGCATACCTTTTGATCGTCCCGTGGTCGGCTACGGAGGGAGAACGATCAACACTCTCCGGCTCTGGGCTGCGGCCGCCCCGGATTACTTCGATTTTCAAGAATTCGGCACCGGAGATTTCGTAGGCGCACTCGGCGGAACTCTCGAAGCCGAATCGCTGACTCGGGTGCTGTATCCAGATGACTCCACTACCGCCGGACAAGAGCTGCGCTTCATGCAGGAATATTTTCTCGTCGCCTGTTCACTGGCTGATCTAGTGCGACGTTTTCTGCGCCACAACACAGATTGGGAAAAGCTGCCCGAGAAGGTCGCCATCCAACTCAATGACACGCATCCTTCTATGGCGGTCGCTGAATTGATGCGCGTCTTGCTGGACGATGCGCACCTCGGGTGGGACACAGCCTGGGATCTGACCAGGAAAGCGCTGGCGTACACCAACCACACACTTTTGCCTGAGGCCCTGGAGAAATGGCCGGCGGCATGGTTCGAAGTTCTTCTTCCGCGGCAACTGGAGATCATTTACGAGGTCAACCGCCGGCTGCTCGAGGAAGTTCGTGTCCGGTTCCCCGGGGATGAAGGTCGGGTCGAAAGTATCAGCTTGGTGGAAGAGGCACCTTCGCGAAAGATTCGCATGGCCAATCTCGCGATCGTCGGCTCGCACAGCACCAACGGAGTTGCCGCTGTCCACTCCAAGCTGCTACGAACGACAACCGTTAAGGACCTTGCCGAAATGTTCCCCGAGCGTTTCAGCAACAAGACCAACGGAGTTACGCCGCGACGCTGGCTGCTGGAAGCGAATCCCGGACTGTCGAGTGCAATCACAGAAGCCATCGGCGATAAATGGATCACCGACCTGGGCCAGCTCAGCAATCTCAAATCGTCAGCGAGCGATTCCGGCCTTCAGGACGCATTCCACAAGTCGAAGCGCGAAGCCAAAAGTACAATTCACCAATTGGCTCAAGGCAACGTCTGGACAGATTATCGATCCTGATACAATTTTCGACTGTCAGATTAAGCGTATCCATGAATACAAGCGGCAACTGCTGAACGCGCTGCGAATCATCATTTGTTATAATCGCCTTCGGCAAAACCCCGACGTGGAAGTGGCCCCTCGCACCTTCTTCTTTGCCGGCAAAGCTGCGCCCGCTTATCGGCTCGCCAAACTCATCATTAAGTTCATCAATAATATCGCGGGCACAATTGACGGCGATCCCATTGTGCGCGGGCGAATGAAAGTGGTCTTTTTGCCGGAATACAATGTCTCCCTGGCCGAACGGCTAATCCCGGCGAGTGACGTCTCCAATCAGATTTCGACCGCGGGATATGAAGCGAGTGGAACCAGCAACATGAAGTTCATGATGAACGGAGCTCTGACGGTGGCCAAGCTTGACGGCGCAACCATCGAAATGGCCGAAGAAGCAGGAAAGGAAAATTTGTTTCTGTTTGGTCTGACCGTCGAGCAAGTTCAAAACAGCCAAAGCTGGTACGACCCGCATTGGCACTACGAGCACGAGCCAGAGACGCGTGCCGCTCTAGACCTGATCGTTTCCGACTACTTCAGCCGTTACGAGCCAGGAACGTTTGCTCCCATTGGCGATACTTTGCTGACTCATGGCGACCACTACATGCACCTGGCGGATCTTACCTCTTACGTTCAGGCCCAGGATCGGCTCGGCGATCTTTACGGCCAATCCTGCCGAATGGGCACAAAAAGCCATTCTGAACGTGGCGAGTTCAGGAAAGTTCTCAAGCGACCGAACCATTCACGAATATGCAACTGAAATCTGGAAGGCGGAACCATGCCCCATACCTTAGAAAAACTCCGTCGCCGAAGCACCGGCACTTTCTCCGCTGGCCGGCAAACCAGCGCCGAAAGAGCTGCTGATTGACCTCAGCTCGTTTGGAGAAAGATTACTTTGAGCGTAAGCCCGTACGTAAGCGACCGGAACCAACTCGTCGCATTCGGCACCAGCGGACACCGCGGGTCTGCGCTTCATGGCACCTTCAACGAAGCCCACATTCTGGCGATTACCCAGGCGATCTGTGATTACCGCCGGCAACAAAAAATCGACGGTCCTTTATATATGGGGAAAGACACCCATGCTCTTTCTGTCCCTGCGCAGCGCACTGCGCTCGAAGTCTTGTCAGCCAACGGCGTGGAGACCATCATTCAAGAAAACGATGGAGTGACGCCTACTCCCGTCATCTCGCGTGCGATTCTTGTCTATAACCGCGGACGCAAGGAACACCTCGCTGATGGCATCGTCATCACGCCGTCGCACAATCCGCCCGAGGATGGCGGCTTCAAGTACAACCCTCCCAACGGCGGCCCTGCCGACACTGACGTGACCGGCTGGGTACAAAATCGCGCGAATGAACTGTTACGGGCAGAAAGCGCTGGCGTAAAGCGTGTTCCGTTCGAGAAGGCCATTCGGTCGGCGACGACACATCAGGAAGACTTCGTCCTACCGTACGTTCGCGATCTCAAGAATGTCGTGGACATTGACGCCATTCGCAGTGCCAAACTCAAACTGGCGGTTGATCCCCTGGGTGGCGCCGCTCGGCCATACTGGGAGCCGATCAATTCGCTGTACGGATTGGAAGTCGAAATCGTTAATCCCATGATTGACCCGACTTTCTCATTCATGACCGTTGACCACGACGGGAAAATCCGCATGGATTGCTCCAGTCCATACGCGATGGCCAGACTCGTGGGACTCAAAGATAGGTACCAAGTCGCCTTTGCCAACGATCCGGACTCCGACCGGCATGGAATCGTCACACCTGTTGCCGGTTTGATGAATCCGAATCATTACCTCGCCGTCGCGATCCAATACCTGCTCACTCACCGTCCACAGTGGCATCAGGATGTGATTGTAGGAAAAACGCTCGTGAGCAGCAGCATGATTGATCGCGTCGTGAATAAGCTCGGGCGCAAGCTGTCGGAGGTGCCCGTCGGTTTCAAGTGGTTCGTCTCAGGACTTGTGGACGGTGCACTCTGTTTTGGCGGAGAAGAGAGTGCAGGCGCAAGTTTCCTTCGTCGCGATGGAACGGTGTGGACCACCGACAAGGACGGGCCAATCATGGACTTGCTCGCAGCGGAAATCACCGCTCGCACCGGCAAGGACCCTGGGGAGCACTACCGCGAACTCACATCAGAATTCGGCACACCTTATTACACGCGAATTGACGCGCCGGCTACGCCCGAACAGAAGGCCAGGTTGCAAAAGCTCTCTCCCGATGCAGTCAATGAATCGGACCTCGCGGGTGAGCCCATCACTGCTAAGCTGACGAAGGCTCCCGGCAATCAGGCTCCGATCGGCGGCCTGAAGGTCATCGCGAAGAGCGGCTGGTTTGCGGCGCGGCCCTCCGGCACGGAGAACATCTACAAGATCTACGCGGAGAGTTTCCAGAGCGAGGCACATCTGCGTGCGATTCTGAGCGAAGCGCACGAGATGGTGAATAACGCCCTCGCCTCCGGAGTCGGCCGATGAGCAACAATGGCGGGCGCAGCAGTGTTCCTCCGTTTCCGCCCGAGTACCGCGCTGCCGGCCTGTTGCTACACCTCACCTCATTGCCGTCGCCCTACGGCATCGGTGACGGCGCATCGTCTGCCTTTTCCTGGGTAAATCGCCTCCATGACGCCGGCCAGCGGTGGCAGGCGCTGCCGCTCGGTCCAACCGGCTACGGGAATTCTCCATATCAGTCGATGTCATCGTTCGCTGGGAACGCGATGCTGATCAGTCCCGGATGCCTGGTCTTGGATGAGTTGCTCGCCGAGAAAGATTGCGAGGCACACTTTCCTGCCGAAGTGGCCGACTACGATGCCGTGATTCCATTCAAGATTCGCCTGCTCGAAGCGGCGTGGAAGCATCTCAAGGCTGGAAAGCGCAGGGATCTGCGCGCCGAGTACGATGAGTTCCGCAATCAGCAAAAGCACTGGCTCGAAGACTAGGCACTACAAAATCACCCCCGGCATTCAACTGCGACTTGAAGCGGAGCATACCACGGTTGACGTTCATTACGACCCCGTGCAGGTCGCGACTGAACAAATTAGGCTAGAGGAAAAGCAGCGCGTGTTCGGCGTTATCCCGAATTTCTATGTGTCTTATGACCAAAACTCTGAAGCCCTGACACCGAAAATGAAATTCGGACTCGCACTTAAAGTCGCCGGCGACCCTGTTACCGCTACCGGAGTTCTCTTTGTTGCTGCCGCCAAGCAGGCCGGGAACAGTCCCAAGTTTGGGCAGGGTTGGGACGCCTTTGGCAAGCGCATTAGTGTAACTGCCGCGGATGGTTTTACCGATATCATGATCGGTGGCGGTGTTCGGGAATTTTGCGATCGGCATGGCTGAACGCATCGGCGGCAGTCTGGCTCAGGAGTTCCTGTTAGGGAGGTTTACAAAACGCGGAGGTCACGTAAACTGGTTCAGCTCGAGACAGAAGCTTAACTGCATTGTCTCGACTAGTTCCTTTCAAAGACTACACCTCGTTTTGATGTCCGACTTACTGCTGTCCCATCCCTGCAGAATGAGGTGCAGTCAGGTGGTTTTGTTTGTGCAAGTGAGATCGAAACAAATGGGGTTAGTCTGGAGCCGAGTTGACGCCGAGAGCAATTCATGTTCGAAATTGGAACCACTCCGATGAGCTTTGAACCGATTGAGAACTACGGGGTGATTGGCAACATGCGGTCGATTGCTCTCGTGGGTGTAAACGGTTCAATCGACTTTCTCTGCTACCCAAATTTCGATTCTCCCACCGTGTTTGCAGCGCTGCTCGATGATGAGAGAGGTGGCTGTTTTCAGATTCAGCCGCAACTCAAAAAAAGGCGAGTACGGCAGCTATACTTGCCAGACACGAACATTCTGCTTACGCGATTTCTTGCGGACGAAGGTGTGGCCGAGCTGACCGACTACATGCCTATTGGGAGCGACGGGGAGCAGCCGAATGAGATTATCCGCACCCTGGCCGTTATTAGGGGTGAAGTCGATTTCAACATGTGGTGCCGACCCCGATTTGACTACTCAAGGTGTGGGCACACTGTGGACATCGAAGGGAGGTGTGCGATTTTTTCGCCAGCGAGCGATACTTGCCCGCCGATGGCGCTGTACTCGGCCATTCCCCTCCAACAACACTCCGAAGATGTAACTTCGCAGTTCACCCTCCGAGCCGGCGAGAGGGTGACCTTTGTCTTCGGTGGAGTTCGCCCCCAAGGGCAGCAACCCGAGATGGAGTTCATGGAGCAGCGCTTCCATGAGACAGCACGTTTCTGGAAGGGCTGGATCGCGAAATCAAAGTACAAAGGCCGGTGGCGCGAGATGGTCAACCGCTCGGCCCTGATGTTGAAATTGCTGATCAGCCGGGAACATGGATCGCTGATTGCAGCGCCGACATTTTCTCTGCCCGAGCAGATTGGCGGAGTGCGCAATTGGGACTATCGCTTCACGTGGTTGCGAGATGCCACATTCACGCTTTATGCGCTGATCCGCCTGGGTTTTGTTGAAGAAGCTGAGGCGTTCATTGACTGGCTGAAGGGACGGCTCAGTGACGATGCGGAGCGCGGACCGTTACAGGTGATGTACGGAGTTGACGGTAGGCAGAAGCTCGATGAGCTGACACTGGACCATCTGCAGGGTTACGAACACTCGAAACCCGTGTGTATCGGAAATGCTGCCTATCAGCAGTTGCAGTTGGATATTTATGGCGAAATGATGGATTCCATCTATCTGGCAAACAAGTATGGGGATTCCATATCCTACGCCGGGTGGCAGCAAGTTCGACGGACCTTGGAGTGGCTGGGCAAGAACTGGCAACGGCCCGACCAAGGTATATGGGAGGTCCGTGGCGGGGGCCGAGAATTCCTGCACTCGCGCGTGATGTGCTGGGTGGCTTTCGATCGAGCACTGCGCCTTGCCCAGAAACGCTCGCTCTCGGGGCCTCTCGATTCCTGGCAGCGCACCCGCGACGCGATACGAGAGGACATTTTCACGAACTTCTGGGATGAGGAACTGCAGTCGTTTGTGCAGTCGAAGGGGACAAAGGACTTGGACGCGTCCGCGCTGCTGATGCCGCTCATGCGGTTCATCAGCCCGGTCGATCCGATGTGGCGCTCGACCATGAAAGCGATCGAAGCACGGTTAGTCGAGGATACCCTCGTCCGTCGGTACGAAGCGGAACGCACGCACGTGGACGGGCTTCCTGGCGGAGAGGGTAGCTTTACTGCATGCTCGTTTTGGTACATCGAATGCCTGGCGCGTGCGGGGGAGTTAGAAAAGGCTCAACTGTTGTTTGAGAAACTTTTGGGATATGCCAACCATCTTGGGCTTTACTCGGAGCAAATTGGTCCAAGCGGACAGCACCTCGGCAACTTCCCACAGGCGTTCACACATCTGGCGCTGATCAGCACCGCAACCTATCTCGACAGGGCCCTTTCCGGCAAGGACGAGTCAGTGTGGCGCTAACATTTTTGTATATACAGCACGTATGATTCTTAGCAGGAGGTAGGCAATGCCAGAAAGCCCGGTGCCAGCATATATCGCCAGCCTAATCCGCCATTTTGAGGACCTTCGCGACGGTACACACGGCGCGGGTCCGCGAGTCGAAAGGACAAGGAAGCCCATTTCACTGCGTTTCCTTAAATTCAATCTGGACAATGGCACCCAACTTGCTATGGCCGACCACCCGGGAAGTTGGCAGACCGAACCGGCAACAATTGTCTATGTGAATCCACTCCTTCACATCCGGGGATCGTGCCGAGATACACCCACTAGACACGCCGGCTTTCAATTGAGCAACGCTGGGTAGCCGATACCGCAGGCAAATCGACTTTCATACCTGGTCTTGCCAAGGTACAGAATGAACTCATTGCTCCCATCCTCCGCCCAAGGCTTTGTAGAGTTCCACGAGGGCCAACAGTTCGTTGAGTTGGGCCTGTACCACGGCGAGTTCGGCGGAGAAATAGTTGGTGTCGTTGGTGAGCACCTCGAGATAACTGGCAACACCACCGCTGTACCGCATGTTCGAGAGGCGCGTTGCGTCCTGTGCGGAAGCAACGAGAAGTTCTTGTTGCTGGCGAAACTCCTGGGTTTTGCGGTAAGCCACCAAGGAATCAGAAACCTCCCGAAACGCATTCTGGATGGTCTGTTCATACCGGAGGAGAAACTCTTGCTGCTGGGCTTGCGTCAGGCGGACGTTCGATCGCAGCTTCCCTGCAGTGAAGATCGGTTGGGTGAGCGCTCCGCCAAAGTTCCACAGTCCCGCGGGGCCACTGAATAAACTGGTCAGCGCGGAACTCTGATATCCCGCCGTCGCTGTAAGTGAAATCTGGGGGAAATACGCGGCCCGCGCGACTCCGATTTGAGCGTTGGCGGAGATCAACTGTTCTTCGGCCTGGCGGATGTCGGGCCGCCGCTCCAGCAAAGAAGAGGGAAGCCCGGCCGGCACGGTGGGAGGATGTTCTTGTTCCGTTAGTTTCCGTCCTCGTGGGACAGCCGCTGGGTTATTCCCAAGCAGAGTACTGATGAAGTTTTCCTCTTGCTCAATCTGTTGTTCAAGGCTGGGGACCTCCGAAGCTGCGGTAAAAACGAGCTGTTCCGCCTGCCGAACATCGAGCATGGAGGTTGAGCCGCCCTGGGCCAGGAGGCTAGTCAGTCGCAGGGAATCCCGGCGTGATGCCAGTGTCCGCTGGGAAATCTCAAGCTGTAAGTCAAGCGCACGAAGCTGGAAGTAGCCACCAGCCAGATTTGCTATCAAGGCGGTGATGACCTCCCGCCGAGCCCACTCGCTGGCCAGCAGGTCAGCACGGGCTGCTTCGGTTGCGCGGCGGTACTTGCCCCAGAAGTCCAAGTCCCAGGCGAGGCTCCCACCCACCTGGTTGGCGCTGGTTTCGAACGCAGGTAAAAACTTTGATTGCGGGCTGCGCTGATTCGTGGCTTCCACATTGCCTGCAATGGTGGGAAACTGATTGGCGCGCGTGATGCCCAACTGTGCCTGGGCTTGCAGAATGCGGGCGGCCGCAATGCGGACGTCATAGTTCTGTTGCAGAGCAGTCTTAACCAACTCCCTTAGTTGTTCATCCTGGAAGACGTCCCACCACTTCTGGTCGGCAAGGGATTGGGCTTCGCCCTTGCCTGCTTCCTCGGGTGTGACGCCGCGATATTCAGGAGGAACGTTGACCGGCGGCCTTCTGTAATTTGGCCCGACGGCGCAGCCGCAGGCGAATCCCAGAACTGCCAGTCCGAGGATCAGAAGAGAGGCCGGCTTCCTCATCTCAGTCGTCTCCTGCTTCCCGATTTTGTGCGGGGAGAGGCATCGCGGTTGCAGGAGATAGCTTCTTGCTCTCCGCCTGGGAGAATTTTTCGACTACGCAAAACACCGCCGGGACGAAGAAAATGCCAAGCGCGCTGGCCGCCAACATGCCGCCGATGACCGTGGTGCCCATGATCTGCCGGGCCACGGATCCCGCACCCGTGGCGGTCCATAGCGGGATGCACCCGAAAATGAAAGCAAAGGAGGTCATCAAGATGGGTCGGAGGCGAAGCCTGGCTCCCGCGAGGGCGGCATCCACGAGAGGCTTACCTTGTTCGTACTCGTCCTTAGCGAATTCCACAATCAGGATGGCATTCTTCGCGGCCAGGCCGATCAGCATCACCAGCCCAATTTGGGAGTAGACGTCGCTCTCGATTTGCACCATGAAAGGCGGATAGAACGCACTGATCAGCGCGCGTCGAATCCACAAAACTGCGAAAGCACCGAACACCGCGACCGGAGTGCTTAACAGTACGCTAAAGGGCAGTGTCCAACTCTCGTATAATGCTGCGAGAATCAGGAAAACGAACAACAGGGATAATCCGAAGATCACGGACGGCGGCACGCCCTCCTGTGCCTTCTTTTCCTGAAATGACATGCCCAGGTAGTCGTAGCCCATTTCCGCCGGCATGGTCTGAGCAAAGACTTGCTCCAGGGCAGCCGTCGCTTGATTGGAGCTGTATCCTGGCGCGGCACTGCCGTTGATTTGCGCACAGCGAAACAGGTTATAGCGCATCGTGAATTCAGGACCTGGGCGCGATTCAAACCTGGTGAGCGCCGAGAGCGGCACCATGGTTCCAGCGCCATTCTTCACATAGAACTGGCCCACGTTCTCCGCGTTGGTGCGGTACTCGCCCTCTGCCTCGATGTAAACCTGCCACTGCCGGCCAAAACGATTGAAGTAGTTTATGAACAATCCACCCATAAAAGCCTGAATGGTCCGGTAGACGTCGGCGATGGCCACTCCCTGTTTGATCACCTTGTCGCGATCTACGTCGATGAATTGCTGCGGGACGCTACCGAGAAACGTAGTACTCAGGCTAGCTATCTCCGGCCGTTTGCGAGCAGCAGCGAGGAATGCGTTCAGGTTTGATGTCAGGAATTCCACATCCTTGCCTGCACGGTCCTCAAGAACAAAAGTAAATCCCCCCGAAGTACCCACCCCAGGAATGGCCGGAGGGGAAAAGTCGAAAGCAATTCCTTCCGGAAGTTGACTGAGTTCCCCATTCAATCGCGCCTTGATGACCTGGAACTGCTCCAGCCGCGTCTTCCGATCGTCCCAGGGCTTGAGCGTGACAAAGAAAAAAGCGTTGTAACTCGTACGCGTGAAGCTGAGCAGACTGAAGCCAACGACACTGGTCGTGGATTGCACCCCCGGTGTGTGCGCCAGAATGTTCTCAATCTTTTGCGCCACGTGGTCCGTGCGCTCGAGAGAAGCCGCGCTGGGAAGCTGCAGATTGACGTAGAAGTATCCTTGATCTTCGTCGGGAAGAAAACTCGATGGAACTTTGTTGCTGAAGAATGCCGCCCCTGCTCCGAACAATACGAGCACGATGAGCGTCACCGCAGTCTTGCGAATCAGCGCTCCGCAAATTGTGACGTAGCCGTTAGTGGCCCGTTCAAACGTGCGATTGAACCAGTCAAAGAATCTTCTCAACAGGCCACCGCGCTTTTCTCTGGGCCGGAGCAGTAGTGCGGCCAGAGCCGGACTAAGCGTGAGAGCGTTGAACGCGGAGATAAGCACCGAGACGGCAATCGTTATCGCGAACTGTTGATACAACCTGCCCGTAATTCCAGGTATGAAAGTGGTGGGCACAAACACCGCCGAAAGCACGAGCGCAATCCCCACGACAGGCCCGGAGATCTCTTCCATTGCTTTCAAGGCCGCGGCTTTCGGAGCCAAGCCTTCTTCGATGTGACGTTCAACCGCCTCCACCACGACGATGGCATCGTCCACCACCAGGCCGATCGCCAATACCAGACCAAAAAGAGAGAGGGTGTTGATCGAAAAACCAAAGAGCGGGAAAAAGATGAACGCACCGATCAGGGAGACCGGCACCGCCAGGAGCGGGATCATGGTGGCTCGCCATCCTTGCAGGAAGAGATAGACGACGAGAATCACCAACGCGATGGCAATCAACAGGGTAAGGATGATTTCCTTTATTCCTTGCACGACGGACCGGGTGGTGTCGAGCGCAACCGCATAGTCCATATCTGCAGGAAACCGGCGCTTCAGTTCTGCCATCAGTTTATTCACGCCGGCTGCAGCATCAACGGCATTGGACCCAGGAAGCTGATAGACGGCAACTACGGCGCTCGGCTTGCCATTCAAGCGTCCCGCCACAGAATAGTCTTGCGCTCCCAGTTCGATACGGGCGACGTCTTTCACCCGCACGACGCCGCCCTCCGGCGACTCGCGAACCACAATCTCTCCGAATTCTTCCGGTGAAACCAATCGTCCCTGCGCGCGAACTGCATAGGCGAACTGCTGTCCCGAAGGGATCGGTTCTCCGCCTACTTTTCCGGCAGGGTTCACTGTATTCTGCGATTGCACCGCGTTGACGATCTCCGGAACGGTGATTCCCAGTTTGGCAAGCTGATCCGGCTTGACCCAGAGCCGCATGGCATATTGGCCTGCTCCGAATACCTGGACTTGACCAATGCCAGGGGAGCGGGTGATGGAATCAACCAGGTTGATATACGCGTAATTGGCAAGGAACTTTGCGTCGTAGGTGCCATGCGGCGAGTACACCGCGATCAGCATGAGCGGGGCGGTGACCGACTTTCGTACCGTGATTCCGTAATTGGTAACTTCGGTGGGAAGCTGCGATGCGGCTTGCGTCTCTCTGGACTGGGCGAGAATCAGATCGTTATTGGGATCGGTCTTAACGTCGAAGTCCACCACCAGAATGGTCTGTGAGTTCCCGGTGGCATTCATTGAGTACATGTAGTTCATGTTGTCCACTCCGTTCATTTGCTGCTCGATGGGAGTGGCCACCGATTGCTCCAGGGTTTGGGCATCCGCGCCAACGTAGGTGGCAAGCACCTGAATTTCCGGGGGTGCGATGTTGGGAAACTGTGCGATTGGCAGACCGGCGATCGTCACTGCGCCGACAATCACCGTGACGATGGCAATCACCATGGCGACAATAGGACGATTGATGAAAAACTTGGACATGATTCAATTGCCCGCAGGCGAAGCAGGCGCGGACGTGATTTTGACCGGCATGCCATCTCTGACCTTTTGCACTCCCTCCACCACAACTCGTTCGCCGGGTTTGAGGCCTTGGTCAATAATCCACATTGGCCCAGTCCGCTCTCCTACTTTGACCGTGCGCACGCTTACATTGTTGTCGCTGCCGACCACAGCTACTTGATACATGCCCTGGAGCTCAGTGACTGCTTTCTGCGGTACGAGCAGCGCCGCCGGCCTGATGTAGCTGACGAAGCGCACGCGGCCGTACTGACCAGGCCGAAGAACGTTGTCAGGATTAGGAAACAATCCGGCGAGACGAATGGCTCCCGTCTGCACATCAACTTGACGGTCAGCAGCAAAGAATTTTCCCTTTCTAGGGTATGTCGATCCGTCAGAGAGAAGAAGGTCGAATACGAGCTGTCGTTCCGTCTTCTCTCGCGCAGCCACTGTCGGATTGCGCTGAACGAAGGCGAGGTACTGCTGTTCGCTTACAACGAAATAGGCTTTGATTGGATCGAGCTGTGAGACTGTGGTGAGAACAGTCTGTGGGCCGACCAGATTTCCAACTTGGCCGGTGGCGATACCGGCAACGCCGTCGATAAGCGAGCGAACGTTTGTGAACTCCAGATTGATTACGGCCTGTTCGATAGCCGCCTTATCGGCCTGAACCGTCGCTTTAGCAGCTAAGTTCGCCTGTATGTCGTTATCGAGTTGGCTCTGCGCAATTGCTTTTTCTTTTGCCAGCGGAGTATCACGTTGCACGTCCAACTGCGTCTTCCCCAGCTGCGCCTCGGCCTGCGCGAGCTGTGCCTTTGCTTGATCAAGTATCGCTTGAAAAGGCCGCGGATCGATTTTGAAAAGCACATCGTTCTTGCGAACCAACGCGCCTTCCCGGTAATTCTGACTAATGAGGTATCCCGAGACTTGCGGCTGAATTATCGCGTTTACATACCCATCCAGCGTTGCGATCCATTCGTGGTAGACGGGGACGTCGCGTTGAATGACCTCCGTGATCTGGACGTTTGGAGGAGGAGCGGCCGCTGCTGAAACATTCTTGTTCCCACATCCAGTTGACAATACAAGGGTAGAAGCAAGGCAACCGAGAACACACAGCGTTGCGGCAAAGTTCCAGCAGCCGTCGGAAGAACCGTTGCTGATCTTGGCGCCACCGCCGTGTTTGGAGGATCTGACTCTCGACCTTGAACCGTGCCATTGACCCCACATAGCCCCTCCTCCCGGTTGGTGGATCTTGTCCGTCTGAGAGCGGCTCAAGTGGATGGAAACGGCCCGGACTCCTCACCGTGTCCACGAATGCTTGCAGTGACTTCCTGAGCAACTCGCGGTCATTCTACTCCCAAACCGCCGGGCTGCCACTCGCCGGATGGCTAGGTTAAGAAGAACCACGAATCACAAATCTTGACAGCCTGAATTTCAACTCTTGAAACCGGCCCATCGGAGGCGTCTTGGCGAGAAAGGGCTCCTCACGACTGGTGTGTGTCGCGCCACATTTCTCTCGCACCTCGATGGTTCAAATGCGTCCCCCGCGACCACGAACGGCACAGCGGACTCGCGGCGTTAGTGCTCGCGGCGCGAAGTTCGTATTGGGCACGCCGTTGCCTGGCACCGCCTCATTGACCGAATCCCCGAAGCATCGCGTGCAGCCGACCTCGCTGTGAATCGCTATTCGAGTCCTTTTCGAAGCGCCACCGAATAAGGGGCAACGCGGACGTTACCGGTTCGTTCGTCGGATTAGTACCGAGAAACGATAGATCCCTATCGGGACTGCCCCGAAGCAGAAGTGCGGGGAAGATAGGTCGGTGTGGTTGGGGCAGTTTCGATAGGGTCGTTTGAACTGAGCCGCTAGCGTTTGCGGCGGATGCGGTGAGATCTATGGGATTTCGATTGGGCTGTGCAGGTTACGAACCGTCTTTGCAGAAACAAACCGGGACGAAGAGAGCGATGGACCTGTTCTTGTAAGTCACCGTGGAGTCTTGGACTGCAGGAGAAGAGTTCGTATCGGTGGGCAGAACCGCCGGTTGGACACACAAGGGCATGGCGTGTTTGAACACGCCTGCGACCGACGATGATCGGAGCAAGTTGCGTCATCGACATCTCAGGAGGAATCAAGGCTGCACCTCTGTGGATCAGGCAGGATCAGGCCTGAGCGGAAATGAAGCTGGCTACTGGTCATTCGTTCGATGACGAGCATGGGACCGGTGCAAACCGGACAGCGTAGCTGGGTAGTGATCTCGGTATTAGTTGCACAGTCGTCTACGCCAAGCAAAGCACGGCAGCGTGCGAGCATATTGCCGCGCCTGCGGTTGGCAAAAAGGCCGAAGTGGCGGATGCGGACCAAGCCCTTAGGCAGAACGTGGATCAGGAATCGGCGTAGGAACTCATCTGCTGAGACCGTCATGATCTTCTGCTTGCCGCCGTGCGCATAGTCTTTCCAGCGAAATGAGACCCGATCATTTTGGAACGCAACCAGTCGATGGTTGGAGATGGCGACGCGGTGCGTATAGCGGGCGAGATAGTTCAGAACATGCTCGGGACCTCCGAATGGGGGCTTGGCATGGACGACCCAGTCCTCGCGAAAGAGCTGTCGAAGAAATTTTCGAAAGCAATGTGGTTCGATAAGACTCTGGAGTGCGCCGTGGAACTGGAGCCTGTGCTGACGAAAGAGTTGTTTCAGTCCCGCGATAAACTTGCCTCGGAAGATGCGACTCAGCGCGGCGACGGGCAGGAAGAATCGTATCGAGGAGGCGATCCATCTGGAGCCGTCGGGTGCGAGACCGCCAGCAGGAACAACGTAATGGATGTGCGGATGATGGTGAAGGTTCTGTCCCCAAGTGTGGAGCACGCCAAGAAACCCGATATCTGCCCCCAGATGCTTCGGGTCGCCAGCGAGTTGGAGCAGCGTCGCTGCACTGGCTCGGAACAGCAGATCGTAAAGCAGTCGCTTGTTCTGTAGGGCTAGAGCGGAGAGTTCATGCGGCAGCGTGAAAACGATGTGAAAGTAAGAGATGGGCAACAGCTCAGCCCTGCGCTTCGCGAGCCAGCGGGAGCGGGCGTTTCCCTGACATCTGGGGCAGTGCCGGTTACGGCATGAGTTGTAAGAGATAGCCTGATGTCCGCAGCGCGTGCACTGATCACGATGAGCGCCCAAGGCCGCAGTGCGGCAGCGGACGATGGCATCGAGCACCTTGCGATGCTGCCATGCAAGGTGTGATCCGTAGTGCTCCCAAAAGCTGTTGCCGGATGCACGGACGATGTCGGCCACCTCAAGGGTGGGCCGACTCATCGCTTGATCAGCCTCCTGGAACGCTTCACTTCATGAGGGCTGGATACGGCGATGGCTTCCAGTGGACTGGGAACCGCCTGCAGATGACGCCGTGACAAGTGCAGGTAAACGGTGGTGTCGGCGAGCTTGGCATGCCCCAGTAGGACTTGGATCGTGCGCAGATCGGCGCCGGCTTCCAGCATGTGAGTGGCAAAACTGTGCCTGAGCGTGTGAGGAGACACATGCTTGCTCACACCAGCATGTTTCGCGGCCTCCGCCACGGCCTTCCAGACAATCTTCTCTGTGATGGGCACGTCGGCCCGCCAGTTTTTGACGGTGCCAGGGAACAGGTATGTCTTCGGCTTCATCCAGCGCCAATACTCGCGCAGGGTGTCCAGCAGCTTGGGCGTTAACAGGACGTCGCGGTCACGGTCACCCTTTCCCTGGCGAACACGAATGACCATGCGTTCGCTGTCGATATCGCCGACCTTCAGGTGGCACAGTTCAGCGCGTCGCAGGCCGGTTGCATACAGCATCATCAGCATGGTGCGGTGCATCAGGTTCTGCGCGGAAGCAATGAGCCGCGCCACTTCCTCCTGGCTCAGTACTGTGGGCAGCCGCCTCTGACGCTTGGGAAACGGAATGTGATCGGGAAGATACGGCCGTCTGAGTGTCTTGACGAAGAGAAAACGCAGAGCAGCGGTACGACCTTCGATCGTTCCTGGCGAGAGCTTGCAGTCGCGAAACAGGTGAACCTGATACTCGCGAATATGTTCTGGGCCGAGGCGATCGGGCGAACGGTGGAAGTACCTCGCGAAATCCTCTACGGCGTGGATATAAGCACGGACGGTGTTCTGAGCGTAGTTGCGACGCTGGAGCTCGTCCAGCATCAGCTTCCGAAGATGGGTCACAGTGATCTCCTTGTGACCCAAAACTTACACGCACAACAATGCTGGGGACGACTACGCGGTAGCGTCCGCCGCGCTAGCGGCTTAGTTCAAACGCCCTTGTGTTCACAAAAACGCGTTTCCTACCCTTGGGTGTGGAAGGCGTTTCAGAGGGCGGGAACCCGGGCGGGTATCGGGAAACTTGGGACGCACTCACTTCGGCACAGCTATCGTTCATGGCTGGATGCGGTCGGAACTGCGATTGCGGTCCAGCAGAAGTTGATGCGGCATTCGGATATCCGCACAACTCTGAACGTCTACGGCGATGTGGTGACCGACGAGATGGCGCAAGCTCACTCGAAGGTCGTGCGATTGGCCATTCCGAAGGCCGTCGTGATTTGTTGTGATGTTGCTCTGTAAGGTGTTGAAAATATGGCGGAGAGAGTGGGATTCGAACCCACGTTACCCTTTCGAGTAAACACGCTTTCCAAGCGTGCGCCTTCAGCCACTCGGCCATCTCTCCGCGAGAACTTGGTCGTCACGGGGGAACGAGTCAGGAAGCTTTCGTGGGTAGCGACATCAACTGAACAATCGCGCCCGACTATTTCCGCTTCGATTTTATGGCCTGGAGTGTGGAACCGCAACTTGATCAGTCCGCCGGTAGCGAGGCCTGATCCCGCCTCTGTATCTTCCCAACGATCTTCCCATAGGCACTGAGACTGGCAGCAAGACAAAGACGAATGACAATGATCGGAACTCGAAGTGACGGCTAGGAGAGTTTCTCGGTGCCCTGAGCGCTTGCTGGCAAAGCCACGGTCGCGCTACCGTTTCCAGGAGAGGGCTGCGGCGGGGCAGGGACTTTGATGGCTCCGTCCAACACCCGATTGTGCAGGCAGAATAGTGCCAGCTCGAGTCGATCAGCGACGCCCAGCTTGTCATAGACTTTTCGCAAATAGTTCTTCACCACTTGCTCGGTGGTGCCAACTCGCAGCGCAATTTCCTTGTTCTTCATGCCCTGCGTGACGCAGGACACAATCAACGACTCCTTCGGAGTCAACTGTACCTTAGGACGGGACGAGGTTGGCCTTCCGCCGGTTGAGCGATAGGCTTCGAGCACCCACTGGATGCCTTTGCCATCGAGCCAAGGTTCGCCCTGCGATACTTTGCGTAAACAATCGACCAGCAGCTCGGGTTCAACTTCACGCGAGACGATTCCGTGCGCGCCGCGGCGAAAAAGTTCGAGCGTTAGCTCCTGTTCGGGTTGCTCGGTGACGACTACCAAACGAAGGTTAGAAGACTGCCGCAGCAGTTCGGAAACCACATCAGCGGGATTCGGGGACAGGGCGGCTTCAAAAATCAGGATGTCGGCTGTAAATTTCTTGGCGGCAGAGATGGTTTGGTCCAAGGTCTCAGACTGGCCTACGACCCGGATGTCGTCTTCCAGGGCAAAAATCTTGCGCAATCCGGCGCGGAAGATGGCTTGCGTGTCAGCTACGATCACACGAATGAACCGGCCGTCGCCATTGCTCTCCTGCGGCTGTCCCACGTTATCTTGCCCCTGCACGCTGACTGGAATGCTTGCCATCAGTTTCCTTCGAACCCTTCAGCGACGTTCAAACCGATACTCATCGATAACCACCCCTACTCCGCGGCGGCCATCTTCTTCGTAATTTCGCACCACGCGGCCGCGGCAGTCGAGCTGCACATCGGCCTCAGCCCCAACCACATCGGCTGGCAACGAGATGGTGAAATCCACCAGCGAGCCCACCGGCATTTCTGACTCCACCTGAAACAGAACGCCGTTAGCGGAAATATTCTGCGTTTCCGCCGGGCTGTCGCCAGACTGCAACTTCACCGCAACCGGTAGCTTGATGGGAAAGCGAACCGCGCTCTGCATGTCGGGATAACGCCGGCCGGTTTTCTTTCCCGCTTCTGCTTTTACTGGTTCCTGTGACACCAACGACGAGCCTTCTTTCCGAACCTCGGGATCCGCACCCGCACTCGCGTCCTCGTCGGATCGCCCATGGTTCGACATTAGGCCGCAGCTTACACCCCGGAATCAGCCTGGAAAAGTTACCGAAGTCATGGAACTAGTAGGGATAAAGCCTTGAGAATGAGGCAGTTGTCGCTAGATTCAGAGCTTGCACGTCTCAGGGCTAAAAAAGCGAGGCAACAAGAGCGAGTCTTCGATGGTCGCAAGGACAATGCGATCAAAGTGTGCAGTAGCATCGTGTCGATAGAACAGTGGTATTGGTCACCGACACCCGAGTTTTTTCGCAGGTATACTGACGGGAAGTCAGCCATGGAGGCAGGCCACGCGATTCACTTTGCACCTTCGCCTATCCACTCCGCTGCTGATCCTAGTTTCCTGCTGGATGAGCGCTCACAGCCAGACTGATGGCGACAGCTACGTATTCCATCCAAATCAGGAAGTGCGAGTTGCGGCTTTGCCTTCTGTGGTTGCAGCCTCGACAAGCGAATCGGCCACCCTTGCGGCATCGGTGGCAGCAGCCGTGATGGATCGAAATGTCTGTTGCGATCGAAACTCAGCGCTGGAAGATCAGGTCGCTTCTGCTGGGAAGTTGTCTCTGAAGGAACTAGGCGAGAAACTTCGCGGCAAGTACTACCTGAGCAGCGGGCTGCCAATTCTCGTCGAGGAGCAATATTGGCCGGCAGCATCGGTAAATCCGGAAGGCATCATAAGTTCCCTGATGGCGCAATGTCCGTTGTTAATGCTTTGGAATGGCCGCTTGTACGTTATGTACGGAGCCGTATTCGACGAGTACAAATATTACAGCGGCACGAACGTACACGTAATCAGGACGTTGTTGCTGGTTGATACCCGCTTCTCGGATCAGAGGAGATATGTCTCCTTCAATAGGCAAAGTGACGATTGGGGAAGAGTAACCGGAGTTCTGGCGCTGACGATCAAGCGATAGAAGAGCGAATTGCTGATGCCCTAAGGCCGCCACCGTTTCATCGGCTTCCGGTGCTAGCCATTGCGGCACTCAGAACTTGGTCACTTCGGTGAAATTAAAATCCTGAACCTTCATCGCTGGAACCACCATATCGAATGATTCTTCGCCGCTGGCCCGGACCGGAGTTCCCATCTCTCCCACGTTCGAAAGCATGTGAATCAGGCTCTGGTTGAAGCGGAAGTTGAGCACGCCATGACGAATTGTTCCATTTTCCACCAGGAAAGTGCCATCACGGGTCATGCCGGTGAGAATCTTTTCGTAAGGATCCACTTCACGGATATACCATAAGCGCGTGACCAGAATTCCGCGTTCGGTTCCGGCAATCATTTGGTCGACGGTCTTCGGCTCTTTGGAGGCGTCGAAAACAATGTTCATGGGAGCTTCTCCCATTTCGTTGGGAACAGGGAAACCGTGGCCGGTCGGTTCAATCAGACCAACTTTCTCTTTGTATTCCGACTTTTTCATTTTCTCCGCCGTGGCACGAGCGTAAACCAGACGCGCCACCACTCCGTTCTCAACCAAGTGCACACGTTGACGAGGTATGCCCTCACCATCAAAGGGTGCGCCCGACTGTTGCGGATGAGAGACGTCATCCCAGATATTGATATTTTCGCCGAAGAGTTTTGCTCCAACCCGGTTATTTAAGAAGGACCGCTGATCGAGAATCGCCAACCCTCCAAAATCCAAAAACATGAACCCGACCAGATCGAGCACTGCAGCTGGCTCCAGAATGACCGTATACTTTCCGGCGGGAATCTCGAGTGGGCTGGCCGACTCGAGTGCTTTCTGTGCCGCAATATCGGCCAGTTTCAGCGGATCAAGATTCGCGACACTTGGTGAGTTGGCTTTCTGCCAGCCCGATGAATTGCTGCCCAACATAGTGATCGAGATTTCCGACGAAGTCTGCGTATGCCATTGCGCGAGTCCACGCGAATTGAAAATTCCTTCTAGCGATTCCGCTGTTGAGAAGATTCCGGCGGTGGTGAGATTGTGCTTGGCCGCCACGGCCACGATCTGCTTCACCGCTTCAGCCCGCTGCTCCGGAGTTGTCGCCGCAGTCAGTTCAAAGTGTCGGCTGGGAATCGCTGTTGTGGCACGGACACGCTCGCCCGGTAAGCCTGCCGGTACCGGCAACAAATCCGCATCCGGATGCTGGACCTTTGCGAGATTCTCCGATGCCTGAACTACTCGCTTCAGGCTCTCATCGTCGAACTTATTAGTTGTCGCCCGTGCCGTCTTTTGACCGAATGCCGTACGCACCGAGACGCCGTAGTTTTCTTCCGCAACATTCTGATGAATAGTGTTGTTGGCAAAGCGTGTGAGCGCACTCTTACCGCCGAAGAAGAGTACTTCGACTTCATCGGCAGTCGAGTACTTCGTGATGCGTTCGAAGAGGTCGCCAGCGGTTTCCTTGTTTAGCATGTAGCACTGGTAACTGAACTCTAAAATCTTGTCATCCTGAGCGTAGCTTTCCGGTTCGCTATGCGAACCGGAAACGAGTCGAAGGACCTGGTCTTTCGCTTTCGGTGAGTCTCCCTTCGTGCTCTTAGGGAACGAAGGAGGAATCCAAAGGGTCTAATTTCCTTTATACGCACTGCCTACCTTAATCTTCCGAAAGCTCGCCGGCGCCGCTCCGTGCCCTGTTCCCATGACCTGCTGCGGTTGTCCCTTGCCACAATGCGGCGTTCCCCAAAGGACCCATTCGTCGCGCGAGCAGATCGCATCCATCGAATTCCAGAATTCCGTGGTAATTCCGCTGTAAGAGGGGTTCTTTAGCATACGCACGCGCTTTCCGTTCTTGATCTCCCAACCTGCCTCGCATCCAAATTGAAAGTTGTAGCGCTTGTCGTCAATCGACCACGAACGGTTCGTCTCCATGTAAATGCCGCTCTCGGTTGATGCAACCAACTGTTCCCGAGTCAGCGGCTTGTCTCCGGGCAGAATGCTGATGTTGGTCATGCGGATAATCGGCAGCCGGTTCCAGCCTTCGGCGCGCAGGGTTCCACCCGAACGATTGGCGCCGATAGTGTGAGCCGTCTCCCGCGAACTGAGATACCCGGTGAATAAACCATTCGTAATGATCGGCGTGCATTGCGCTGGCACGCCTTCGTCGTCGAATCCAAAAGTCCCAAGCCCGGGCCCGTGCTCCTGGCGCGCGTCGGCGACAATGTTGACCAGATCGCTGCCATAACGCAGCTTGCGCAACTTGTCGAGGGTGAGGAACGACGTTCCGGCAAAATTCGCTTCCATGCCAAGCACGCGGTCAAGTTCAATCGGGTGTCCAACCGACTCGTGAATCTGCAGTCCGAGCTGGGAGCCGTCCAGAATAATGTTGAAGACGCCTTCCGGACATCGGTCCGCCTTCAGCAAGGCGACCGCCTCTTCGCCGACGCGGCGGGCGTTTTCTATTAACTTCAACTCTTCAACCAGTTCGTATCCTTTGTTCTGCCACTGCCCACCGAAAGAGTTCGGATACGATCGCTTCTGAATTTCACTGCCTGCAAATGCGTACGCCGCGTAGCCAGCGCCAGTGGTGTATTTCGTCTGATGAATGTTGGCGCCTTCGGACGAGACAAACCACTGCTCCTCGCGGTGAAAATTCATATTGGCTTCGGCCAGGGTGACGCCCGCGACCGACCGTAGTCCAGAATCGATCTTGAGTAGCAGATCGATGTTTTGCTCCACCGAAGTAGTGAAAGGATCAATCTGGATAGGGGTGGTCCAGTCGGCGCTGACCGCCTTTTCTGGGGAGAGCTTAATATCGTGCTGCTTCACTCGCGACGACGCCTTGGCAATCTCCACCGCGCGCGCTGCCGTGGACTCGACGGCAACCTGGCTCAGATCGTCAGAGGCCGCATAACCCCATGTCCCATCTGCAATGACGCGTACACCGATACCCCGCGATTCCGAATCCGACGCGCTGCTGACTTTGCCGTTCTTGGTTGATAGCGCCCGGCTGCGCTCGTCACCAATGCGCGCGTCCGCATAGGAAGCCCCGCGAATCATAGCGGTATTCAGAGCCCAATCAGCGATGTGTTTCATAGCGGAAAATCAAATCTATCACAGAGAGTGGGACGCAAAGGAAGCATCGACACGATGCATTTTTCGTCACGCATAGAAAGCCTACTGCCCGCCACTTCGCGTAAAGCCCGGCAGAAAAAGCGTTGCCTGATATCACAATTTATTTCTTCTCGCGCCGAGAACTATGGTGAATCCTTATGCAACTCTTCGCGGAGCAACATATTCCCAAGATCTGAGTTTGTATACAGGACAAAGATTTCAAAGTCAGGCCTGGACGTTTTGGGCCGAAACTTTCGCCCTTCATCCGCGCAACCCGTGGCGGCAAAGTAGCATCGGGCAAGCGAAGGATGGTCGGGGAGGAGGAGAGCGCGATGCATATCAGCCGCTCTATTCGTTTGTTGTTTCTTGCACTCGTGATGTTGGCCCTGCCGGCCGCATCGTTCGCCGGCGTTTTCGTGTCTGTCACGGTTGCTCCGCCGGTGCTGCCGGTCTACGTGCAGCCTATATGCCCAGGCGAGGGCTATATTTGGACGCCAGGTTACTGGGCCTACGGCGAGGATGGCTATTACTGGGTGCCGGGTACCTGGGTGCTGGCTCCCGAAGTAGGTTTTCTCTGGACCCCTGGCTATTGGGGTTGGAGTGAAGGCTTGTATGTCTGGAACGCCGGCTACTGGGGGCCGCATGTCGGTTTCTATGGCGGCATCAATTACGGCTTCGGCTATGGGGGTATCGGCTATGAGGGCGGATACTGGAACCACGGCGCCTTCTACTACAACCGTACAGTGAACAATGTGAACATCACCAACATTCACAATGTTTACAACAGGACAGTAATCAACAACACCAGCGTGAACCGCGTCAGCTTTAACGGAGGCACCGGCGGAATCACTGCCAGGCCGACTGCTGCAGAACAGATGGCGGCACGTGAACACCACATCCAGCCAACCGCCATGCAGGCCCGGCATGAGCATGCCGCAGGAGCCAACCGCGAGCAACTCGCGTCCGTGAATCACGGCCGACCGGCAGTAACTGCAACTCCCAAGCCGGGAGAATTTCGCGGCAGCGCAGTGGTAAAGGGCAGCCGAGCGGGAGCGCCTCATAAATCTGCCCCCGAACGCGCTGCGGCTACCCCACGGACCAACAACTCGGTTCCGCGGCCAGGAAATAGTACGGAAAACAAGGCTGCTCACCGCGAGATTGCGTCGCGTGGCGCTAACGTTCGTCGTCCCAGCATGACTCGCTCGCCGAGTGCATCTGAGTCTGCTAAAGCGAATGTGCACCGTCAGGAGAGCGCGCCCCGTGCGCACAATGTGTCTCGTGCGAGTAGTTCTCGTTCGGAGAGTGCGCCTCGCACCAAGGCGGCGTCTCGTCCACCGAGTACTCCTCATCCGTCGAGTACGCCTCATACCCAAGCGGCATCTCGCCCGTCGAGCACTCCTCATCCATCGAGTACGCCTCACACCCAAGCGGCGTCTCGTCCGCCGAATACTCCTCATCCGTCGAGTACGCCTCATACCCAAGCGGCGTCTCGCCCGTCGAGTACTCCTCATCCATCGAGCGTGCCCCACCCCCAGAGCGAACCTCGTGCGCAGAGTATGCCGCGTCCGAGTGCGGCGCCCAGGGAGACGGCCCATGCGCAAAGCCCTCCTCGGCCGGAGAAACAAGTTCATCCACCCAATGGCCGCGAGGAACGTCCTCACTAGTTGCGGATTGGCTTGAACAGTCAAAAAGGGGCGGCTGACGCCGCCCCTGAATTTTGTCCTAGAACTTCGTGGGTAATGAGTCCGAGGCGGTGCTGACTTTACTTTCCGTGGTGAAGAGCCGGCCCCGGCCTCCCCAGGCGAAATCATAGATGGTTGAGTCGGACCATCAGATCTTTAGAAAAATGCCTTTGCGGTACAACATCCACATCGCTACCCAGCAGATAAGCACATAAACCAGCGCATAAATCAGTGATAAATTCGGAGGGCTAACCAGACCAGCGAATACGCGCTGATAAATCATTTCCTGCCAGCTCAGGGACCGTCCATTTGCAAGGTGGACGTACATGTGCTCAATCCAGTGCGAGATGATTTCCGCAAAGACGTAAGCGGCGATGGCATTCATGCCGAATACTATGAATGGCTTAGTCCAGGTACCTCGCCAGCGCTTGACGTCAAGCACCCAATAGCAGACCGCGAGACAAACCAGCGCTAATCCGGCGGTGAAGATCACGAAAGAGCTGGTCCACAACTTCTTATTGATAGGAAACCAGATGTCGAAGAATTTTCCAACGGCCAATCCGGCCACTCCAAAAATTGCCAGACCCAGCGCTTTGGCCCTGGCGCTGCGCTCTGAGCGTAGCCATTCCCCTGTGAGTACTCCGAGCAAGCTGGTCGCAATCGCCGGGATGGTGCTTAGAACACCTTCCGGATCACGTGTGCCCTCGTATAAATGCCCAAATGGAATTGTGCGGTCGAGCCAGGCCGCTAGGTTGCGATCGGGGTCAAGCAAGGGAATGTCACGCGTGGGCACGCCAAACCCGGGCACGGGAACAAAGCGCATCAAAATCCAGTAGCCCACCAGGCAAGTAACGATGGTGATGATCCAGCCGCGCCGGTCAGACCACAACACCAGGACCGCCGAGACGACATAACAAATCGCGATCCGTTGCAACACACCGTAAAAGCGCCATGCGCCCAGATGATATTGATCAGGGAAACCGTTCAGAAATACTCCAAGTGCGAACAGAATCAGGCCGCGTCGAAGCACATGCGACAACAGCTGTGCACGCGTCTCGCCGCGCCTAAGGCGCGATGAAAACGAGAACGCCAGGGAAACGCCAACGATAAATAAAAAGAAGGGAAAGACCAGGTCGGTCGGCGTCCATCCGTTCCAATTCGCGTGCTTGAGCGGCCAGTAGGCCGTCTGCTCATCGCCAGGATTGTTGACTAGAATCATTCCAGCAATGGTGGCGCCGCGGAACAAATCGAGTGCCAGCAGGCGCTGGCCACGGCCATTGCCGGGTTGCTTAGCTTCATCAGCAAGCGCACTACCCGAAAGGCGTGAGACCGGCATGGGATGCGGATTTTACCACGAGTGGATCTCGCCTCAACTCCGTCAAGACCGGCTCAGCGTGACATCCATTTGATAAAACTTGAAGGTATTTTTCTCCCCAGTCCGATCCGCCGCGACCGACTGGTAGCGATCGAGGACATCAGTGACGAAGGCGGGTTTTTCGGGTTCAGGTAAGAACTGCGTCCATGCTACGAAGGTCACCATGCCGAAAGCGAAGAATGCCGAGCGAGATTCGAAATCCCATGCCTTGGCTTCCATGTGAATGCGGCGGACGTGCAAGCCATTCTGCTCAGCTAGCTCTGCATATTGCTCAGGCGTGAGGTGCAGATAGGGATCGTGGAAGTCCCGAAAGTACCCAGCCCATCTGGACGAGAGTCGCGTGTCCTCAATCACGTCCTCGAGACTCTCGCGCTGACCCTTCGGAACAAGACGCAGCTGCGCCAGACCATCAGATTTCATCGCTGAGCGTATAGAGCGGAGAGCCGCGCCTTGGTCGGGCAGCCAGTGGAGCGCATTGAAAGAGACCACGAGGTCGAACGCGTCGCGGAAGGACAAGTTGTGGGCGTCGGCCACCTCGAATTGAAGATTAGGCAGGATGCCGGAACCCGAGTGGCTCGACGCAAAAGCGATCATGTCGCGAGATGCATCTATCCCCACGACCGATCCGCGCGGGACTCGAGCAGCAATCTCGGCCGTGATCCTCCCGTCACCGCATCCGATCTCGAGGACCCGCTCCGATCCTTGCAGATGGAGCAGGGCGAGCACTTCGTCGGCCATGGCAGCCTGGAGTCCCGATCGCTTGGCATACCCCGCTGCATCCCATTCGGTCATTGATTGTTCTCCAGCTGCAGCGTATCGATGGACGTAACTCTACTCGCTAAGGCCGCGTGTCTAATGGGTGCTTCGCTTTCTCGAAAAACTCATTCTGCAGTTGCAGGCTGGTCTGGTCCGCTTTGACGGCACGGATAGCATTCACGATCGCCGCTTGCCAGTTAGTCATCTCAAATTCGCCGCGCTCGCGGGTTGCGGCTGAGCCGTCACCAGAATAATGATTGGGAAAACGCGCGTACCACCAGATAGCGGTGTACAGAGTATCCGGCAACTTGAGCCGAGCCTGGTCGGCGCCGGATTCGCTCATGGCCCGATCCAGGTGGACCAAGTCTGGCCTCGCAATCAACATTTTGGAAGTTTCGGACTCGCCCCCATGCATGTCGACCGAAGTCTTCTTCGGAGGCCCACCAGCTGGGGGTTCGACTAAACCAAGAACGTAAACCACATAGTCATGTGGCTTTTCCAACAGTGTCTGGGCAAAGAACGGCAGCAAATTTTCATTTCCACCGTGGCCGTTGACGATGATGACTTTCTTGCAGCCGTTCCGCGCCATTTCATCCGTAGTCTCTTGTAAGAGCTCCAACTGTAGATGCGTGCTATAGGCGATGGTGCCAGGTTGGTGCCGCGCCTCAAAAATCTGGCCAAAGTAATACTCGGGAAAAACGATTGCGTATTCTTGTTCTGCCGCGTGCAAGGCAGCATAGCGAACATCCAACAGATCGGTGCCTAGCGGAAGATGCGCGCCATGTTTTTCCAGGATGCCGAAAGGCAGCAGGCAAGTACCTTTTGACTGTTCGATCGCGCTGCGAAAATCGGCCGCAGTCAACTCCTCCCAGTGCACCGAGAGCTTGGCTTGAGGCCAGGCGAGAGTTGTGCAGAAAATAAGCATCATGAGCACGACAACGTTATTCCGCATAACGGTCCTTCTCCTGAGCGGCGCATTTTAGCACTCCTCGAACCTTCCCCTCGGGTGCTTGCTTGAGGTACGTTTGGTTACTGGAGTCACTGTGTCGGGTCGAAACGTCGAGGTATTATTTGGGGACCGGGCATCCATACTCCCACCGTCATGAAAAAGCTGAATTTCTTAGTTTCGCTGACCAACAACGATAACGACTATCAGATCGAGCAGGCTTCCGCCGCTGTGGAAGCAGCGCGCCGGCTGGATGTAGACGTTCAGATCGTCCACGCCGACAACGATTCCATCACGCAGAGTCAGCAGATTCTCAAAGTGATTCAGTCCCGTTCGCAAGCGCATCCTGACGCCATCATCTTCGAGCCTGTCGGTGGACCTGCCCTGCCCCAGGCGGCTCGCGCAGCGGCAGCTGCCGGAATGGGGTGGGTAGTGCTGAATCGAGATGTCGAATACATCGCCGAGCTGCGCAAGGTGTACCGTGTTCCAATCTTCGCCGTCACTTCCGACCATGAAGAGATCGGACGCATCCAGGGCCGCCAGTTTGCTGCCCTCATGCCCAAGGGAGGTTCGGTTTTATACATCCAGGGACCCTCGGAAAGCCTGGCGGCCAAACAGCGGACCGCCGGCATGTACGAGACCAAACCGGTCGACGTGCAAGTAAAAGTCATGCGGGCAAATTGGACCGAGGCCGGCTCGCATCGAGCGGTGAGTTCATGGCTGCGCCTCTCCACTTCACATCAATATCGCATCGACGTCATTGCCGCCCAAGATGACGGCATGGCTCTGGGCGCTAGAAAAGCGTTCCAGGAGTTGCCAAACGGACCGGCGCGGGACCGATGGCTCAGTTTGCCCTTTACCGGCTGCGACGGCTTGCCCAAGACTGGGCAAACATGGGTGAAGAGAGGTTTGCTGGCTGCGACTGTCTTCGCGCCGCCCAACACCGATCAGGCACTGGAGATGCTCGTCAAGGCAGTCCATACCGGCACCATGCCACCCGAACGCACCTTGACCGTGCCCGTCTCGGTTCCAGCGATCGATGCACTGGCCGCTGCCCAAGCGGAAAAGGCGCGAGTCATGTCAGTCTGAAGTTGTAGATTTGCTAGACTCGGGCGATGCGGATCGACATCCTACCTCTGTGCGACCAACACTATCGCACCATGGAGTTCTCGATCGCGCCCCACAACTCTAACTACTCCATCGAATACTTTCGCTGCACCGACAAATTTTGCCACCGCTGCTTCAGCGAATCGCTGGGATACGTGACTCCCATCAAGGATGCGCCACCTCTGGTTTCGACCAACCAGCCGCGATGCGACAAACACGGCCGCCCTATGTTCATTTCCAGCGTTGACCGCCAACGCAACATCGTCCGCTTTGCCTGCCCAGAGGAGGGCTGCCGCGAACAGCTGTGAGTCGTGTTCACGCGGCACGCATGACCCTGATTAAACGCGGCCGCCGACAACGAGGAAATTAGGAGCAGCAAGGCGGAAGCCAGTGCTCATGGTGGTCTCAGGGCGCTTCGATCAGCTCCATCTTGCCGTCTCGCGTGCGATGCAGCACCATCACTTTGCCTTGGGGATCGCGGAAAACGAACACGTCGCGGTCGCGGAAGTGGGCTTCTTTGATGGCTTCCTCCAAGGTCATCGGACGCATGGCCACGGCGTCCTCGGAGCGGATCAGGTGGACTTCGGTGGTTTTCGCCACAGCGGGAAATTTGTGCACCACCACATGCACGGCGGTCGCCTGTGTAAGGCCGACTAGCGTCTGCAGGCTTTCCTGTCCACCTTGGCCGTTCCATTTTTTCTGTTGATGGCGTTTTTTGCTGCGCCAGCGTGTCTTATATTTGACTGCCTGCTTCTCTAGATGTTCGAGGGCTTCATTGACGGCCGAACTCATATCACCGGCCTGAGCCAGTCCCACAATCGGTCCATTGCGCGGACTGATTGTGATCTCGGCTTTGTGGCGGTGCTTTTCCACGGCCAGGATCACTTTGGTGTCGAATTTATCGCCCAGAATTTTGCGGATTTTTGCGAGGCCGTTCTCTACGGATTTGCGAATGGTGGGAGTGACTTCATATTGCCTGCCGGTATATTCCACGTTCATGAGCGCCCCTCCGGGTACTTATCTTTCACGAACTGGGCACTACAACTTGGAAATTTGTTCCTCTGCGGCTAAAGCCCCTCGACGCAAGTCGCTTGGTCGGCACGACTAAAGTCGTGCCCTTCCCATTTGTATTCGCCTTTCTCTTCATTGCTTCACTCGGCGCTGGTGAGTGCTGGGGATGCGCATGTCCTCCCGGTACTTCGCAACGGTGCGGCGAGTCACCTGGATGCCTTGCGATTGCAGAATGCGGGTGATCTGCTCGTCAGTCAGCGGACGGGCCGGGTCCTCTTCCTCGATCAGTTTTTTTACGCGGCGCTTCAGGATGAGCAATGATGTGTTGCCGCCCTGAGGACCGTTCACGCTTTCGCTGAAGAAGTAGCGCAATTCAAACACGCCTTGCGGGGTGTGCGCATACTTACTTGACACGGCGCGGCTCACCGTAGAAGGATGCACGCCAATTTCTTCCGCCACCTCTTTGATCATCATAGGTTTCAGATGATCAATGCCTTTTTCCAGGAAGTCCTGCTGCCGGGTGACGATGGCATAACAGACTTTGGTAATGGTCTGTTTACGCTGCTCGATATTCTTGATGAGCTGGATGGCACTCTTGTAGCGCTCTTTGACGTAGTTTCGGGTGTCTTTGTCGTTGTTATCGCGGGTCAGCAGGCGTTTGTACGCTGGATTCAAGCGCAGCTGCGGGACATCGTCTTCGTTCATCATCACCAACCACTCGTCGCCGTGCTTTACGAACGCCACGTCGGGCTCAATCAGACGGGGCTGGCTCTTGTTGTAGCGTAGACCGGGGCGTGGATCGAGGGTCCGAACGTATTCCAAAGCTTGCTGTATTGCTTCAATCGGACGGCCAATGGCCTTGCCGATTTCTTTGTGTTGTTTGTTTTGCAGGGCGCGCAGGTGCTGGTCGACAATGGCGATCGCATCCGCGAGCACTTGCGCCGTGCCTTCACCATTGCCGTTTTTGGTCGTGGCCAGGTGGAGTCGGTGATAGCGCAATTGATAGAGCAGGCATTCGCGCAGATCTCGGCAAGCCACCCCTGGCGGATCCATCTGGCGCACGAGCTCAATTGCCTCATGGAGTTCATTGAGCTTATAGGTGGGCTGGAACGCTGGCTGCCTGGGAGGAGCGCTGCCAGGCGCTGGTGCTGGAGCGGGTGCGGTTTGCTCGGCTGACAGCCTTTTGCAGAGCTGGCGCGACGAGCAGTGGCTGCGGCGTTGTCCGTCATTTCTGAACTCGCTTCTCCGGTTTGATCCCATTCTGGCGCTAGCGCTGGATCGGCCTCCTCATGATCCTGCACTGCAGCGGGATCACCCACCTCCGTCTCAAGGCCGAGTGCCGCAGCCTCCTTCACTACGCTTTCCGCGATATTGGCGTCCACCTCAGGCGGAGCAGGCGGCGCAATTCCCATCAACTCATCGTCGCTCGCGATCAGATACCCATCCTCGCTCAGATTGCCGATCACCACCTCGGCCGCCTCGCGTACTTCAGGGCGTACAGGGAGTGCGCCCAGCTGCCATATCAGATGATCAGAAAGATTGCTCGGCTTGGAGAGAAAGTTCTCGAACGAAGGCCGTTCTATCTCTTCCATCTCGCCCGGGCTGCGATAACCCGGATCAAGGTATTCCTGGAAGAAAGAGCCGAAATCGATCTCTTCAAAGGGGTCTTTCTTCTCGACTGCAGTGATGGTGTTTTCTTCGGGAGGAGTACGTTCGCGATCTTCTTCGCGCCGAGCAGCGTCATCCAGCAGAGGAACCGAGTCTTCCAGCTCTTCGAGCACTGGATTCTCCACCATTTCGGCCGTGATCATGTCCCGCAGCTCGAGCTTATTGAGCGCCAGGACACTGACCATCTGCACCAGGCCAGGAGTCAGGATCTGCCTCTGCGAAACCTTCAAATGCAACTTGGGTTGTAACAAAACCATGATCTAGTCGCTCGTCCTTGTCCGTTTCTTAACCACAGAGGGCACTGAGGACCACGAGGAAAACAAGCGAAACTGCAAAACTTGGCCTCTGTCCCCTGTGGCCTCTGTGGTTAAGTTCCGTTTACACAAGCGAGAAACTCTCGCCCAGATATACTCGCCGCACTTCGGGGTCGCCGCCCAGTTGCTCCGGCGTCCCCTGACGGAAAATCCTTCCTTCATTGATGATGTACGCCCGGTCCGTGACCGACAGCGTTTCACGCACATTGTGATCGGTGACCAAAATTCCGATTCCACTCGCCTTCAGATCGCTGATGATCTTCTGCAGATCGAGCACGGCAATGGGGTCGATCCCGGAAAATGGTTCATCCAGTAAAATAAACGTCGGGCTAATGCACAAGGCCCGGGCAATTTCCACCCGCCGCCGTTCCCCGCCAGACAAGGCGTATCCGCGATTTTGCCGGATGTGCTCCAATCCCAATTGATCGATCAGCTTCTCCATCTTCTCCCGGCGTTCGTGCCAGGAGATGGACTGCACCTCCAAAACCGCAAGAATGTTTTCCTCTACACTCAGCTTCCGGAATACGGAGGCTTCCTGAGGGAGATAGCTGATGCCATACTGCCGCGCCCTCAAATACATGGGCAGGTCAGTGATGTCTTCGTCGTCGATTAGCACCCGGCCTGTGTCGGGGGGGATCAGGCCAACGATTGCGTAAAACGTCGTGGTCTTGCCGGCCCCGTTAGGTCCAAGCAAACCAACGACTTCGCCCTGTTCTACGCGAAGGCTTACACCGTTTACGACCCGCCGACTACGGTAGGATTTGCCGATATCGTCGGTGGCCAGCGTCCGCATTTATCGTGCCACTCGTGTGTGGGTAACGGTGGGGGATGTATCGTTGCCTTCAACCAGCACTCTATCATCGCCTCTAAAGAAGGTCAACGAAACCCCTGTAGTCCTGCCCCGTTCGGCATCAAAAATGCTCGGAGGGCCGCCCGTCAGCACAAACTTGTCGTCCGCAGCCGTGTAAACCAAATTATCTCCTGTCCCCCGTCGCGTCGGCTGAGTCATAACTACGTGCTCCCGGGCAATGATGTGGTCAATCTTGCCGGGCCCTTCAAGTGGTTGATTGTTAGAGCCTTGCTCCCTGGGTTGGAGGAAAACGTCGGCCTGCACGGAAGTGATAGTCGCATCTGATCCCTTTGCTTCCACTCCTCCGTCGAAGTGCGCCTTGCGCTCGCTATCCGTATAGGTCAATTGAGCGGAGGTGATCGCAACCGGGGTTACGTTCCCTTTCTTATCGACCTGAACCAGGGTTGTGGAGACTGGTTGCGTGGGGGAGCCTTCTGCAACCATAGATCGATGATCGCGGTCGAATTCGATTGAAGGCGCCTTGACGAGATTGGCGTCTTGCCACAGCCGAGCATCACCGGTGTAAACCGCAACTGCGGAACTGCGATGGCCTGTCATGCTTCGGGAAGTGACGTGGATCGGCGACGAAGAGGCCAGGAGCGCTCCGTTCGGTTGCTCCTTCAGCTCACTGTAAGTGCTCCTGATATCACCTTCGGCAAAGGCATCCCCCGTGGCACGATTCATACGCATAGTGTGCGCGGTGGTGGTCGAGCTGCCATCGATTACACGGGGAGCGCCGGTGAGGAACAGCATTTGGTCGGCCGGAGTGTAGCGAGCGTGGTCTGCCCAGGCTTTGCGCTCATCATCGACGTAGAAGACGCGTCCCTGTTGGACAATCGACTCAATTCCTACGCCGGTGCGGAAGGAGGCATCGAGAGTGTCGCTGGTGCTCACCCGCTCGGTCTGCCCTGGATTCTCATTCACGATGCGACCGTTGGGCGCGCCGTGCACGGACGAAAGCTGGCCGAACTGATCGAACCGCCCGGTGAACTTCCCCGCAGTAATCAGAGTGTCCTGGCCGGGGCTGGATGTCGCAGGCCGGATGGTAATCTTCGCGGCGCCGGAAGTTTGCGCGCGCTTCAGAAGATTTCCAGGGGCGAGCCAAAAATCGACAACCGGTGCCGTGAGTTCCAGGTCCTGGGCTGTAGCCGATGATGTAGCGGGCTTTTGATGCTGGGTTAATTTGACGTTTTCTTCGGTGTGAACAGTTGTCAACTGGTTCTTTCCGACAAAGTGCAGAATCGCCCGGCCGGCGCTACCTTGCATCGGCTGCGTCCCGGCGACTTCCATTTGTACATTGTGAGAA
>CAVSNS010000008.1:0-96709 GCA_963729325.1 uncultured Acidobacteriota bacterium | reverse complement strand
TGCGGTACGAATAGCTTCCATGGCGAATGCCAGAATCAAGACACACGACGCAATCAAAAAAAGTAGGTTGACCTACTGTCGCGCTTTCACCAGCGACTCTCAGTTGGTGTAATCGCCTTCTATGAGAAGGTCATAAAAGTCAAGGCCGACGTGGCGGCCTTCCTTAGTTAATTGCTTTCCATCTGCATAACCTCCGGTGGTGACGTGGGGAGCAGTCAAGGGCGTCCCGTAGGGGACGTTCATCTGGACCCTTGACAGCTCTCCACGTCACTTCATGCTCGAGCCGGGAACGAAGCGAAACGCAGTTCAGTTGAGCTTCGTTCCTTAGTGGATTCGGTTTTCATCTACTTCGATCGTTTCCAGAAGTAAGTTGATCGGCGCTTCGTAGCCATGCGTTTCTCAAGGTCTTGCTTGCGACCACCACTCCCACCCGGCTTCTATCCGCACTCTCAAGGAGCCACATGGGGCCCGGTGCACGTTGGGGTTCGATCTCAAACCAGGCCCCATCACAACGTGACGGGGCCTGGCTGGTTGGGCGCTGCCATCTGATTAGCGATCTCCAGGGATCTGGCGATTACCCGCAGTCACCCGAACAAGGCGAGTGGATGTCGTTGCTGCAAACCCTTCCGATAACGACTGGCCTCCGCGTCATCAAAGTATCTTCTGCGTCGGTTTAACTTTTATGGAACATGTTGAGCGCGGCTTTATGCTGCCGCCGCTTGTGCGGTCCCGGTTCCTGTCTCCGTGCGGTGTAGCGGTTCATAGACGTCCCCGGTTACCCACAGGTGATGGAGCAAGACGGCCAGCTTTCGTGCTACCGCCACCACGGCTCGTTTCTTGGCATTCTTTCCTCCGCGTTCACACAATCGCAGCCCGTATCGCCGTAAGTCGGTGTCTGGTCCGAAGGCTCCCAACATGTACTGCGAACTCCCTACCAGCAACCTTCGTAACATGCGGTCTCCGGCCTTGCTGATTCCTAACTGGGGTTGAATGTCCCCCGAGTCCTCCTGCTTCGGCACCAGCCCCAGATAGGGCCCAACCTCGCGACTGCTGGCGAATCGTTGTGGATCTTCCAGGGTTAATACGTAGGCCAGGGAGGTGATCGGGCCCACTCCTTTCACTTGTCGCAGTAATGTCGTGTGCCCATATTTCTTTCGGCCCAGCTCTTCAATCCTCTCGTCATACCTCTCGATGCACTCATTCACCGTCTCTACCAGTTGCACCAAGGGCTGCAGCGCTTCCCCTACCTCGGCCGGAATCGCATCCTTTACCTTTTCTGCGAAACTCGGACTCGAACAGCGCGGCAGTCGTGTGCCCATACTTTTCACCAGTCCTCGCGTGGTGTTGATCAACTCCGTCCGCACCGATACCAACGCGTCCCGGGCGCGCAGCACCACCAGATCCTGGCGCACTTCCCGACTGCGGTGCCGAATCGGATACAACGACTGCGGATCCACCCGTCCCAATCGTGCCAACTTGTTGGCATCGATGCGATCACTCTTGCGCTTGCGACGCTTCGACCCCTCCATTAACCGCGGGTTGGCCACCAGCACCTCGTGCCCCAACTCTGTGATCACGTCCTGCACCCAGGCCGAGTGAGTTCCTACTTCGACCACGACCCGCGCCGTCGTTAACCCCCGGAAAAACTCCCCAACATCTTCCTGCGTCGTCCGCAACTGTCCCTCGGCCAGCGTTTCTCCCTCCAGACCCAAAATGCAGTACTGACTCCAGCGGTCTCCCAGATCCACTCCCACCGTCAGACGATCTCGATTGGGGCCAACCGTGTTTCCTCTGCGATTTTCTTGTGCGCTCGTTGACACCGTCGGCGCATCGAGTTTTCCCGTCAGCTTTCCCAGCACCTCCGCCATCACTTCCTTCGCATCGCGCTGCACTGGACCTCGTGACTTCGCTCGCTTCGAGCTTGCTTCACTCCGCCGGCAAGACTTGCTATGCTTCTTCAAGGTCGATCTCCTTATTCTCTGATTGCACCTTTGAGTGCGTTGATCAACGGTAGCTTATGGCCATCCGTGATCGGGGATCGACCTTCTCATCCCATCTGAGTACAACAGTTATCAGCTTCGATCGAGCCGCGACTTGGGCACAGTATTTCGCTCTCTCGATCTGGGGCATGCCATACCCACGCCGCCCAGCTCACTTTGCGGATGTTTCCAGAGGGATGGCTTCAAAGTACTTCGGGACAATGACCTTGGTCTTCGGTGAAGCCACGTTGACCTCCCGCACGAAGGATTGCAGAGAGTCAATCGCGGCCTGCTGAGAAGCGTCATATGGGGCCGTAAAGTTGTCCCAATGTGTGGGAAGCACCAACGGTGGGAAGTGCAGGTCGCGCATGAGGCGGCCCGTATAGTCGTAGATCTCCTTGTGAGAGGGGCCAGCACCAACCAGAACGACATCCGGCTTGAGTTCCTCGATCTCGCGTTCAATATAGTTATTTCCGCCAAAGGCGAGAATCTCGTGGCTATGAAAACGAACCAGGTACGCGAGAGTGCCTCCTTCCGGATTCATCTGCTGTAGCGTCAATGGAGCTTTCATGCCACCCGGAGCGGTCGCCGAACTGAAATAGTGCTTGTGATCAAGTGGGCTGTGAATGCTGGGGATGACCTTCAGCGGGAATTTGCCGAACTCGTAGTCCTCGCCGCCGCGTACTGTTATCAGTTGTTCCTCGGGCACACTGTAAGCCCGTAGGACGTTCTGAGTGCTTTCAGTTCCAATCACAGTAGCATGAGTCTTGAGAGCGATATGAGGAACATCCATGATGTGGTCAATGTGGGTATGGGTGACAAGGATGAAGTCCGCTCGATGGATGTGTGCGTCGATGGTGGCTCGGTCGGGCGGCACCACGTCGCCCCAGCCGTGCAAAGGGAGAGTGTCTCCAGGCGGTCGCGCGCTTGCGGCGGAGCCGGAGCCGGGCAGCGGCACAGCTATTCGTGAGAGATAGGATCGATGAGAATTACAGTGGTTCCATCGCTGATCTGCCATGCAGCCGTACCCATGTAGGTGAGAGTAATGCTCTCTTCGACGCCGGGCGAGTCTTGTCCCGCAAGAGGGCAGATTACAGAGGTAGCCAATAGGAAGGACGCGAGTGCGAATCTCAGCAATGCAATGTTATTTGGAAACATCTTTTCTACCGTGCGCGGGGAATTGTACACCGGCAAACGCAGGGACATGCGGCCTCTGAGTCTTACATGGGACAAAACAGGGCAAGTCCATGAAAACCCGGAAATTGCGGCGTCTCGGCGAAATATCGCCGTTTCACCGGTTAAGGGCCCATGTGACGCAATCGCCTGCAGCGAGGCGATAGCGTAGACTTGACGCTTGTTGGTCGAGCAAGCATAGCAATGACGATGCCTTCGGTTAGGGGCCATCTCTACAGCTGAGCTGCATGACAACTAGAACTATGGAGACTCACTGAATGGACAACGCACTGGAAGAGAAAATCGGGACAGAAACAAAGCCAAGAGGCCGCGCTTTAGGAAATGCGGAGTCCTCCGGCAATAAGCACGCGGAAGCCAGAATGGCCAATAAGCTGAAAAAAAAGAGAGCCCACAAACGCACGCTAAGGCGGTCCCATACGAAGGGTTGAGGAATTGACGATTTGGCCTGACGCCTGTCCTCAGGAGGAGTCATGTCTTCTCTCGCTCGAAAAGCATTGGTAGGTGCAGATGCCCTCCTTCGACAAGAGCCCGAGGAAGACGAAGACGAAGAGGAGGACGAAGGCGATGACAGAAGATGACGATAAAGATAAAGATGATGATGGCTACTCGGAGTGATGTATGCTCAAATTTGTCCCATCAGGACCCGTTTGGGGGTGATCAGTTTTGGCAGAAGTTCGACTGCAAGAGGGTGAGTCGTTGGAGAATGCCCTACGTCGGTTCAAGCGCAAGGTTCAGACGGAAGACATAATTAAGGAAGTGAAGCGTCACTCCTACTACCTGAAGCCGGGCGAGAAGAAGCGCGTGAAGCAAGCTTTGGCACGAAAGCGTGCTCGAAAAAAGAATCGCAGGGAGCCAGATTAGATTGCTACAACTGGGGTCGTTGCTGCAAAGCAGCGAGCTTCCATTCCGAATCGCCCTCACGTATAGGGCCGCCACGCCAACGACCCGACAGTAACCAGGCACTTTACTCCAGAGGAACACGCGGGCAGAGGTTCGGAGCGGAGTTGTTGGCGATCGCGGTAGGGACAGCCATTGCGGGCTGCCCCCCGCACAGACCCGGAAGGGCGCTGATTTGTCCTAGCCACGACTTGATCTGACATTTCCGATAGAATGCGCCGGCTGGCGCAGAGAGGAGATGTCAGAATGAGCACCGATCAGAAAATCATCAAGAACAAGGTGGGGTTGTTGAAGCTGGCTGAGATGTTGGGCAGCGTTTCACAGGCCTGCAAGATGATGGGCTACTCACGGGATAGTTTCTATCGTTTCAAGGAGCTTTACGACAAAGGCGGCGAACTGGCGCTGCAGGAAATCAGCCGCCGCAAGCCCTGTGTGAAGAACCGCATCGAAGAGCACATCGAGAAAGCGGTCGTGGAGCTGGCGGTGGAGAAGCCAGCCTACGGACAGGTGAGAGCGGCCAACGATCTGGCCAAGCGCGGGATGCTGATTTCGCCCGCCGGGGTGCGCTGCGTTTGGCTGCGCCATGATCTAGAAACCTTTCGCAAACGGCTCAAAGCGCTGGAAGCCAAAGCCGCCCAGGAAAATCTGATCCTTACCGAAGATCAGGTGCGGACCCTGGAGCGAGCGCGGGAAGAGAAACAAGCCCACGGGGAGATCGAGACCGAACACCCAGGCTATCTCGGCGCCCAGGATACTTACTACGTGGGAACGATCAAGAGCATCGGCCGCATCTACCAGCAAACCTTCCTGGACACCTATTCGAAGCTGGCGTTCGTGAAGCTCTACGACCACAAGAATGCGCTGGTGGCGGCGGATCTGCTGAATGATCGGGTGCTGCCGTTCTTGGAGGAACAGAACGTGCCGCTGCTGCGCGTGCTGACCGACCGTGGTACGGAGTACTGCGGCAACCGGGAATGCCACGAGTATCAGCTCTACCTGGCCGTGGAGAACATCGACCATTCCCGCACCAAAGCCAAGTCGCCGCAGACCAATGGCATCTGCGAGCGCTTCCATCGCACCTTGCAAGAAGAGTTCTATAGCGTTGCGTTTCGCAAAAAGCTCTATCGCAGCTTGGACGAGCTGCAGTCGGATCTGGATGTTTGGCTGGGTGAGTACAATGAAAAACGCGAACACTCCGGCAAGTACTGCTACGGGAAAACACCCTGGCAGACTTTCCTGGATTCCAAACAGTTAGCGCAGGCGAAAATGCTCGACTCTCTGACAGTTGCAGTTTCGTCCGACGTCGAGGGACAGCACGCGGAGCCGGAGCGTAGCCCTGCGCAGCGAAGCGGAGGCGGAGCGCAAGAAACTGCCGCCTAACATAGGTCTTTGTCAGATCAAGTTCCAGCTAGAACAGCTGATTAGCGCATCCGGTTCTTATCTCGGATGAATAACGGCCCGCCATAGCGGTGGGCCGCACATTCGCCCACCCGTGGGACACGCTCAGTCCCGCTCTGAGTCGGGTACGTGTCAAGTGGAAGAGTGTTCTCCTTGATCCGCAGCCTTCCCTCCTCACTCTCCGCCGACGAACCTGCCGTCTTTGTTCGAATGATTCATCGGTACTATGCCGCAGTGTGACTCCTCGGTGAGGTGCATGCGAGCCGTGTGGCCTAAGCCTTCGCTCGCCGACCTGCTGCCGGACTGGCCTCAGGTGGTCTCCGAGGTCTCCCGGTTCTCGTGCATGAAGTTTCTAGGCGTGCCGTGGGGTCTTCGACCACGCCGGACTGACCAGAACCTCGCGCTGTCGCTCCTGTCCATGTTGCCTTCCGCGCATGTTAACCGCGTCGGCGTCCGGGTTGTAAGTTTTCGCGGCTCAATGGCCACCCCGCCTATCCTCTATCTACGCTTCGCTGGGTCCCTCGCGGTAGCAGCGCAAGACTCGAGGCCAAGTGGTTCGCTATTCCTTTCTTGTAAGGCTCTTTCATCCTCTACTTCATGCCGGTTTATCCCGGCGCACTAACATCGCCATTACGCTCGTTGGCCCGGATTGTTGGTGCAATCGCTTCTTCTCCACCGTTTACTCTGAGGAAAGCGCCAATTGTCGGCGTGCGACCACACTGTATACATACCTCCACGCTTATGCCTGTGACTTGGGCCGTAAGGCCCTGATTGCCTCGCAGATAACTCTGGTCGCTCGCGTGCACCGCAGCTAGAATGTGCGACGCCCTCTCCAATGAAAATCTTCGCGATGCTTTGCATTTGCTTGCTGCCAATCACCGTGGCCGCACAGGCGAAATACTTCAACAAAAAGTACGGTATTTCTCTGCAATTTCCGAACGCCTACAAACTCAAAGAAGGGGAGTTGGGCGAGGAAGATACGCTAGGCTATCTCGGCCCAATTCCCATGGAGTTTGTGGCGCCCGGCGGAGTTCGGGTCGTCACGGTGGAAATACCGCCTAGCTCCTTTCCGGGAACCGATTTCAATACCGCATTCGTTACCTTGAGCGTAAATCCGCATCTGACCCAAGACGAATGCAAGCGGTTTCCTGACGATGTTTCAGGTTCGCGAAAACCGATTACAAAGAAGATCAGTGGCACACAATTCCATGGGTTGGAGCAGGGCGAGGGCGGGCTGGGCCATCAGTTCGGGGGCTCTACTATCACGCGTTTTTGCAAGGCGTGCTACGAACTTGGCGAGGGCATCGCGACTTCTGGCTATGGAGCCGTCGATGGCATGAAGAAGGTGGACGATAGGCAGGTGTTTGCAATCCTTGATAGGATTCTCCGGTCTGTCAGGATAGATGCCGCGAAGGCTGCTGTAAGAGCCGCTGCTTCACCCGCGATTTGGTCACATGCGGATCTGTCCAACAACCGCATACATATATATCCTGGATACCGGGAGTACATAGGCAGCAGCACGGCGTGTTGATGCAGCTGGATGCTCTCCAGCAAATCAGTCCTGTGCGTTTGCTCCCAACCTCGCAGAAAACCCTGATTCTGCGGTTCAGTTCCGGGGCTGTCAAGATAAAACAAGCTGCACAAGCCAACTCCCTTGGTCGCCCTATCGAAAGGCAGGCGGCCGGTCGCCATCTCGTAAAGTGCGACCCCAATCGAAAGGAGGTCTGAGCGTTGTTTACCGCAAGAACTGCTCCTGGACCGAGTTCGACATCCAAGTCGCACAAGGGAAATGACACCAACGTAATGACCTTGCCGCGCGATTCGCCCCTAGAATTGTGACGTATTCAGGAGATCCCATTGCCGAGAGTCTTTTGTCGTCTTGCTCGCCGGTTCGCACTCATCGTCGTTGTAGCCGGTTGCATGTCATCTGCCTATTCTGAAGTTCCCGCAAAACCTCTGAGCGACAGCGATGTGCTTGCGCTGGTAGCGGGGGGCGCACTCAAGGAGAACATTATCAATGAAATGAAGCTACGGGGATTGGCGTTTCGCCCCGGTAACCAATACTGCGCGCGGCTGGAGACCGCGGGCGCCGATGCTGCGGTGCTCGCGAGCCTGAAAAGCGCGAAAATCAACCCTCCTGCGCAACCCGCCGAAGACAAAAACCATATTGAGTTCCTAGAGCATTTCACGCAAGCAGCAGGCCTAATGCGAAACAAGCGGTATAACGATGCGGTCCGAGAGCTAAATGCGGCGCTCGCAGCCGATCCGGAAAATGCGGCAGTCGGTTTCGTGATGGGCGACCTGCTTCGTCAGCGCGAGCAATGGGCGCCCGCTGTTTCCGTGTACAAGGAAGTAGTCAGCAGAGACCCCGATTTTCCAGAGGTGCATACCAAGCTAGCTTTCAACCTTTATAAAGTGGGGGATGAGGAGCAGGCAATCAGCGAAGCCAAAGCGGCGCTCAGACGAACTCCGGAAAATGCTGAAGCACACAAGAACATGGGCCTGGCGTGGGAGACCGAGCGCAAGTTCGACGCGGCGTTATCGGAATATCGGGAAGCCTTGCGAATCAAGCCCGACTACGCGGCAGTGCACTACGACGTGGGGATTCTTTACGACGACAACCGAGACTTCGAAAATGCAGTCGGGGAGTACCAGAAAGCAATCGCGCTGGAGCCCGGAGAAGCGAGGTTCCACAATAATCTCGGATTCGCATTCAGACACAAGGGTGATGTGGACGGCGCCATCCGCGAGTATCGCGAAGCCAAGCGGTTGGATCCAAACCTGCTCGGCGCACGCAATAGCCTGGCGAGTGCCCTGGCCGACAGAGATGTCGCCGCAGCCGTTCTGGAATTCCAAGAACTGCTGGCGTTCGCCCCCGATTTTGAAGTGTGCCACGTTTGCTTCGGAAGTGTTCTCTACAAGAAAGGCGATTTGTCCGCAGCGGCCGAACAGTATCGGCAGGCTTTGAAGCCCGACCCCTCCGACCCCGATGCCCACGGCGGCTTGGGATTGGTTTTCGAGAAGCAGGAAAACTACGACGCCGCCATCGCCGAGTATCGGATTGCTCAGCGGTTGTATCCTGACTCAGTCTTAGGGCATAAAGGCTTGGGAAGAGTCTTTCTCACGAAAAAAGACTTCGCAAATGCGGCTCGCGAGCTCAAGCGGGCGGAGGATCTTGCACCGAGCCAGTGGCAGATCCATGATCTTCTCGCCCAGGCCCTAGTTGGAAAAGGCGATTACGACGGGGCGATCGCCGAGTACAAGGAGGCGCTGCAGATATGGCCGCAGAGCGCTGCCACCATGTCGAACCTGGCCGAGTTGCTGGAGAACAAAGGGGATTACATCGGCGCGCTAGAGCAGTACCGCCAGGCCGCGGACATCCAGCGTGACAACCCATCGCAAGCGCAATATCAGGCAGCAGAGCAGCGCACGAAAGCCCATATCCAGTCGCTGAAAACCATGGGACATTCCGGAGAAGCCGCCGAACTGGAATCGCGGCTCGCGGCAATGTCCACAGCTGGCAAGAACCCTGAAGCGGAGTGGCAGGCTGCGGTCGCTGCCGCAATAAAGACAATGGGTCCAAAGGGTTTTGACGAATCCCAAGCTTTGTTAAGGACAGCAGTCTCGCTGGCGGAAAAGCTGCAGCCGCGGGATTGGCGGCTGGTCCAAACCATTGGGCAGCTCGGACACATGTACCTCAATGGGCAGAAATTTCAGCAGGCAGATGCGGAGTTTCACCGACAACTGGCGGTAAGCGAGGAGATTTATGGAGCCCAATCGCCGGAAAACGCGACTCCGTTAACCTCGCTCGGAGACAGTTCGCTACTCCAGCATGACTACGTTTCCGCCGAGCGATACTACTCGCGAGCTCTTGCACTAAACGAAGGAACCTTTGGTCCCACTAACCGGCGGGCCAAAAACAATCTGGATGAGCTGGCTGGTGTGTATATTCACCAACGAAACTTCGAAAAAGCAGAGCGCTGCTTGCAGCGGTCCCTGGCCATTGATGAAGCCTTGTACGGTCCTGACTCTGACGGTGTGCCAGGCGACACGACTCGACTCGGCGACATGTACCGGGACTGGGGCAAGTTCGACAAAGCCGAGCCTTATTATCGCCGGCTGCTGGTTCTCCAGGAAAAGCAAATGGGTGCTAACAGCCGGTTGCTCTGCCCGACACTACAAGCTCTTGCCGACGTGCTCACAAACTTGGGCCGGATTGATGAGGCGCAGCAGCTGCGCAAACGTAGCAGCGCCATACTCGTTGTTGCTGAAAACCAGAAAAATCCGTAGACAGGCAACACCCAAGTAGTTGTAGATGCATACCGAACCGTATTCAAAAATGGCCGCGCAGTGTCCCTTCCCAGCCAAGACCGGCAGATCGAAATTCGCGGACACCGTCTTAGGTTTTTGGTGAGGAAGCAATCCAATCCCAGGCTGGGGTGTGTCACTGGAGAACCGAGCCTGAAGCAAGACAGTTATCCGTTGATCCCTTTGGATCAACCCTTATAGCCGCCGATTGATCGGAGCAGAACGCCCGCACGCCAGTCGTGTTGTGGGCTTCGGGATACGCGACTACTTGGTACTTCTGTATCACCCCATCGGAGGCAGTGCAGTTCTGGATTTCGAACCTATATCCGTTCTTGCGTCCAGCGGCAATCACGCCGTCTACAAAGTGCGCGTGCTCTGCTGATGTAGGAGAGTGCTCATCTCCCTAAGACTGGCCAGAGAACACGTGTAACCCACAGAGGGGAAGGAATGCCGATAAGAAAGTTCCGCGCCGTTGATAGTCCTAATCACGGAAGCGGCTGCTGCTTCATTGGCAGCAATCCTCGCCCGCAGGAGGTTCGGAATTGCTATTGCCGCGATGATGAGAATAATTGCAATGGGAATGAGGGAGAGCCCCGAATACCCTAGGATCAGGCCAGCCAGAGCCATTCCTGACCCTTTTAATCTCCCAGCGCTCTTACGAATTTCGGACCGCGACATGTGGCCGAGAACAACCGCGGTTATCGAGGCAGGAAACACGAGCAAACCAAGCAGTCCTGTGATCAGGCTCCCCACAGCCTTTCCGCTAGTCTGCTGCTCGGCGGTTGCTGTCGCCGCTGGGTTCAGGCTCTGTGTAGCCGCGTCCGACCCTTGGACGAGGTTTCCGCACTTCTTGCAGAATTGACCGCCTTCGGGGATGTCATTACCGCACTTTGGACAAATCATTGCGCACGCGCCTTTCGGTATGCTCCGAAAATCGTAGACAACGTACGCCCACTAGACGCTTTCGTCAACGGGTGGTGGGTGCAATGTCGTTAGCACATGATATGTCCGGTTGAGATAGCAAGTGATGTGTCCGCTTTGCAGGCGGCGAGGGTAGGAGAGCATGGAAGGTATGTTCTCTTACACGCAGGCCGCGATGGAGCGGACCATGAAGGTACAAGAAGTGATTTTGCGGGCGCTAGCGAAGAAGATCACGTGGTGGCAGGCGGCCGAGATCATCGGGATCAGCGACCGGCAAATGAGGCGCTGGCATGAAGGGTATGAAGAGTTCGGGTTCCGAGGTTTGTTTGACCGGCGGCGGGGGAAACCGTCGCCCAAGAAAGTGCCGTTGGCGGTGGTGGAGAAAGTCCTGGGGCTGTACCGGGAAAAGTATTTCGATCTGAACGTGCGGCACTTTCCCGAGAAGTTGCAGGAAGAGCACCAGGTCGAGATCAGCTACAGCTGGGTGAAGGGGTTGCTGCAAGGGGCGGGGATGGTGGCCAAGGGGCGCAAACGTGGGGTGCATCGCCAGCAGCGCCCGCGGCGTCCGCTGCCCGGAATGCTGCTGCACATCGACGGCAGCGAGCATCGCTGGTTTCAAGACGAGCGCTGGTACGACTTGCTGGTGATTATGGACGATGCCAACAGCGAGATTTATTACGCGCAATTGGTGGAAGAGGAAGCGACGGTTCCGGTGCTGACGGGGCTGAAAGAAGTGGTCGAATGCCGGGGCGTGTTTTGCGCTTTGTACAGCGATCGCGCCCGTCATTTCTGGCTGACGGCCAAGGCCGGAGAGGCAGTGGAGCACGACCGTCTCACGCAGGTGGGGCGTGCGCTGCGCGAGTTGGGGGTGCGCATGATTCCGGCGTACTCGCCACAAGCGCGCGGCCGCAGCGAACGCAGCTTCGGCACCTGGCAAGGCCGGCTGCCGCAGGAACTGCGCTTGCGTGGGATCCGGACGGTGGTGGCGGCGAATGCCTTTCTGCGCGAGCAATACATCGGGGAGTTCAATCGTCGCTTCCAAGTCGAAGCGGCGCAACCGGGCAGTGCGTTTGTGCCCTATCGGGGCAAAGACCTGGAGCGCATCTTTTCGCTGCAATTCGAGCGCACGGTGAATCGGGACAACACGGTCAGCTTTCAGAACCTGACTTTGCAGATCGAGCCCGTGCGCTGGCGGGGAACGCTGGCGGGCTGCACGGTGATCGCGCACCAACACCTCGACGGAAGCTTGAGCCTCAGCTATGGGCCGCACTGTCTCGGTCGCTACGACGACCGCGGCGGTCCGATTCTCAACCGGAAACTGGCGGCGGGCAAGGCCGTGGAAAAGACGCGCCGTGGAAAAGTCCAAAAACCGACTTTCCCGCCGCGCTTGGAAATCCCGAAAAGTGCGCGGGATTCCCACTTTCCCACCGCCTCGGCGGCGGCTACGGGAGATTAACAAAAGCGGACATTTCACTTGCTACAACAACCGGACATTTTAACTTGCTAAGAACACGGGTGGTGGGTGCAACCCCGATTTATCACCGTAGTTCTCAGTTCCAGTTGATCCTGGCAGCAGTGCGGTACAATCAGGACCGGCCGAAATCGGGACGATCGAGGGCATCAAAAGAATATGCCACTGAGTGTAAACAGCCGTCCGGTGGGCGATGTGATGGTAGTGCAGTGTAACGGGCGCATCGTAGCGGGCACAGAATTGTTTTCTCTCCAGTCGCACATTGGAGACGTCCTGCCCAAGCATGGCGACGTCGTTCTGCAGATGGAGCAGGTAGGGTTCATCGACAGTAGCGGGTTGGGAGCGCTGGTTCGCCTGCTCTCCAGCGCGCGCGCGAAGGGCGGCGATATCAAGCTCTGCGGCGTGCAGGAAAGGGTCCGCAAGACGTTGGAAATGACCAATCTGCTCTCACTATTCGAGACCTACGACTCGCAGGCCGAAGCGATCATGGCGGCCTATCTGGGCTCGCAATATTCGAAGGACAAATCTGGCGATGCGCGATTTCGCGTGCTCTGCGTGTACGATTCGGTGGAAGTGTGCGCCTTTTTAAAAGAAGTGTTATGCCGCGCCGGCTACAACGCACTGACCACGGTAACGTCGAGGACGCGCGCCTACTGTCTAAGGGCGACCAAGGCTAAACTTATCATCCTGGGCGCAAACTTGCTGTCGGTGCACGGCAAGTCTACGAAGAAGATTTTCGAGGAGATCGATTCTTCCGTGTCGGTCGTACCATTGGACGCGGACTTCCACAAACAGGATCCGGGAGAGTGCGCCACCAAGCTTCTGGAAACTATACGCAGCGCCCAAGAAACGGCTGCCAGCTAGAACCTGGAAACCAGAAACAAGCCAATTCCGATTGTGATCAAGTTTTTTCTAACCTCGTGGATCTAGGTCAATGGAACACCCGCCTGACTACTTACTAGAAAAACGTGAGCCGATTGTTTCCGTGACCGACAGGTTGCGCGCTTGTTACACGGGTGCGGTCTACGACGTTCTCCGGGCCAAAGGTTACCCCTCGCAGACATTGCCCGCATACATTCGTCCATTGAACATCCAACAGGTGGTAGCGGGACCAGTGTTCACGATCGAAGGTAAGAGGGACGATTCACTAACTGAACATCAAAGCTTGTTGAAGTGGTGTGAGCTATTGTCTAAGGCTCCGGCCAATACCGTGCTGGTCTGCCAGCCCAACGATCACGCTCTGGCGCATATGGGAGAATTATCTGCGAAGACGCTTGCTTACAAGAAGGTACTGGGATACATCGTGGATGGCGGATGTCGGGATTCCGCTTACATCGAGAAGCTGGGGTTTCCGGTATTCTGCAAATACTTTACTCCCGTGGACATCGTAGGAAAATGGGCGGCAACCGCATTTGGCGAACCGGTTAAGATTGGTGATGTTGTCATCCGCACTGGAGACTACTTGTTGGCCGACCGAGACGGAATCGTCGTCATCCCGGGCGAGATTGCCGAGGATGTAGTGACAGAAACAGAAAAGGTGTTACAGAAGGAGAACCTGGTGAGCAAGGCTATTTTGCAGGGAATGGATCCGGTGAAAGCCTATCTGGCGTACGGAAAGTTTTGATGGAAGCCCAGCAAAAGTCGAAGAAGCTGCTACAGATACATAAGAATGACAATGTTGTCATCGTGGTGACAAGCATTCATGCCGGCGACCATGAAGTGATTGATGGCAGCGATATTACTTTCACGCAGGAGATCGGCATTGGCCACAAAGTGGCGGCTAGACAGATTAAAGCTGGCGAAAAGGTGTACAAATGTGGTGTGCCGATCGGATCGGCAAAAGAGGACATTCCGGTGGGGGCTCACATTCATCTACATAACTTGAAGAGCGATTACATTTCGACTTACACCAGGGATAGCGACCATGCATTCGCCAAATAGCTCGCAGCATCTGGAAGGATACCTTCGCTCCGATCACAGGAAAGGCATCCGGAACTATGTTGTCGTGGCCTATCTGGTGGAGTGCGCGCATCATGTCGCGCGCGAGATTGTGGATCAATTTCGCGGCCAGCCTGTGCACCTGATCGGTTTCGGCGGTTGCTACCCAAATGCCTACGCAGACCGCATGATGCACAGCCTGTGCACGCATCCTAACGTGGGCGGAGTTCTGCTGCTTTCCCTGGGATGCGAAAGCTTCAACCGCCGCCGGCTGGCGGAAGCCATAGCCGCCACGGGGCGGCCGGTGAACACAATCGTAATCCAGCAAAATTATGGAACTAGAAAATCGATTGAGACGGGACGTGCCTGGGTTGAGCAGGCTCTGAAGCAGATTGCTGACGTCCCCAGGGTAGCCTTGGATGTAAACGAACTGATTGTGGGAACGGTCTGCGGCGGATCGGATGCGACCAGCGGCATCGCCGCCAATCCCGCTGTAGGACGGGCCTTTGATCTGTTAGTGAAAAATGGAGCCGCCACTATTTTCGAAGAGACCGGTGAAATGATTGGGCTGGAAGACGTGATGTCAGCTCGCGCGGTCACGCCAGAACTGGGCCGCGAATTGAAGATGTCGGTGGAAAAAGCGGCACGTTACTACAAGGTGATGGGACACGCCAGCTTCGCTCCCGGAAACGCCGAGGGCGGACTCACTACGATTGAAGAAAAATCGATCGGCGCCTATTGCAAGAGTGGAGATTCACCAATCTCTGGCATGATCAAGCCCGGAGATGTCCCGCGTCATGGAGGCTTGTACCTGCTCGACGTAGTTCCCGATGGCGAGGTGCGTTTCGGTTTTCCCAACATCAACGATAATGCCGAAATCGCCGAGTTGATTGCCTGTGGCTCCCACCTGATCTTGTTCACGACCGGACGGGGATCGGTAGTGGGATCGGCAATTTCTCCAGTCATCAAAATCTGCGCTAATCCGGAAACGTACGAGCGAATGAGCGACGACATGGACATCAACGCGGGAAAGATCTTGCGCCTCGAAGCTACCGTGGATGATGTCGGACATGAGATCTACGACAAGGTGCTCGAGGTTGTCTCGGGAGTTCCAAGCTGTTCTGAAGAACTGGGGCACCAGGAATTTGTGTTGACCTACAAGTCGTTTGAGCCCATCGGCCCATCTTGTCTTCCCGCTTGACGACCCTTATTTCTTGCCTGCGTCCGCTTGGTGCTTGGAAGGGTCGCGATACTTCACCGTTTGCAGGTGCTCGCAGTACAAAACCAAGTCGCCAGGCATTTTGAAGACTTCATAAGAAACACGCACCATACCTAGATCCGGATACTTGGGCCATTTTTCAAGATTGGTGCGAATCGTATAAATGGTGTCTCCGATGAAAACTGGCTTGATGAAACGCAGCTTGTCGTAGCCATAGCTGAAAGTGTGGATGCAATTGTGCGCCATCAGCCCCAATCCCAAACTGAAAACCATCGCCCCGGCGACCAGCCTGCGTCCGAATACCCCTTCCTCTCTCGCAAAGACATCATCCGCCACGTAGGGATGCATATCGAGAACCAGCGCGTTGAACATCATGCTCTCGCCCTCGGAGATGGTGCGCCGAATGGAACGTGATCGTTGACCGACCTCGAAATCTTCGTAGTGCCAGTCTTCTGCATTCCAGATACGGATTTCTTTGTGCTTGGCAGGGTCGGGATTCGGATTGATCACAAACGTTCCTCCACAGTTCAGTCGTGGGACTTCAATTCTTGGCGACGGCGGCTCGCCGCTTGGCATAATTTGTGTTGAGCCACTGCACCAGACTCGTGTCGTCGATCTCACCGCGCAGGCAGCGATTGATTTCAATTCCAGCCGCTTCAAAAAAGCGCACGAATCCATCAAAGCGCGGGCGAACGTAAGCTGATTGCAAAGTCTGCAGCGTGCCCGAGAAAAACTGACCGGCCTCGGCATCCACGGCGGAGTCCGTCCAAGCCGCTAAGCTGGCGGGTTGACCACCTTCACGGAAGTAGACGCCCCGCTGGTGTTCCTCGCTGACCAGCCATTTCGCATACGCAATGGCTTGCTCCTGATTGGTGCTTTTGGCGCTGACTGCTACTCCGGTCCCGCCCAGCATGGTTCCAGCGCATCCCAGGTTACCTGCGGCAGGCGCGTTGGTGAAACGCAGCCGAACCGGATTCTTGATTCGAGAGTAGTTCGAATAACCGAAACCATACGGACAATAGATGGCATCCGAAGTAGAAGTCATGAAGTCATAAACCTGAATCGGATTCCAATCCACGGACTGGGGATGGGCAATCGAAATCAATGCGTGCAGCCTTTCCAAAACCTCCAGCGCCACCGGAGCTTGCACAAACGGCTCTGCTTCTTCGGCGATGGCGTATCCCAAATTCGCGCTCAGGGTGAAAAACAGACTGATAGCATCGGTAGGGCAGGCGGGCACAACAATGAATTTGCCCATACTACGGGCCCAACTTCCCCAAGCGCAGCACTTCATCAAAAGTTACGGGCGGAGCCACCGCATAGCGATCCAGCAGGTCTGCGCGGTAAGACGCCACCTGAGTAGCCGCATCAATCGGCAAGGCCCAGAGTCCATCCGCGTACCAGTACGATTTCCAGGACGGGCCGACGGAATCCTGCTCCAAGTGCAGTCTTTCTTCTCTGGTCAGAAAGGGAGCAAGGTCTAGAAGCACGCGATGTGCGGCGGCAAATCCGACAAAGGGATGATCCACGATGATCAGATCGTAGCGATCGATGTACTGCTCGATGGGCGCTTCGCCGAACTCACGCAAGGTTCTTCGATCCCAATGGATGCTCACTCCAGGATGATGCTGTTCGTATTCGCGGGCTCCCCCGATCAGCGGCGCGTACCCGCGTGGGTGGTCCCAGGTAAGTCCCTTGAGAGTGATTTCCACAAGAATAGTTTTGCTCGCTGTGCGAAGAAAGCTGACAACAGGCCCCGGTGTGGTCTAAGGCCGCTTTGGACGCGAGCAGAATGTGCTCGCAGTACATGACGACCTCGTCCCGCTGATTCAACACCTCACAAGCTTCCACCACGCGGCCGTGTGCCGGACGTTTCGGATCCTCCTGTTTTTCCTTAATCGTGACCCGGGTGCGCAGCGTATCCCCAATGAACACGGGCTTGGGAAAGCGCAACTTGTCGTAACCGTAGGTGAACGCAACCGGATTGATCTGGCTGGCTGTGAGTCCGATGCCGATGGAGAAAGTCATGGTGCCGTGGGCAATTCGCTGGCCGAACTGGGTTTGGCGTGCAAACTCCGCATCAACGTGATGAGGGAAAAAATCTCCCGTGTGTCCGGCATGGATGACGATATCGGTCTCGGTGATGGTGCGCCCGGAAGTCACACGCTGGGCACCCACTTTGTAGTCCTCGAAATATTCCGTCATAGTCGCGCCATCACTCTCCCGAAGGGAGCGCTTTGCCACCGATTGCCGCCGATAAACTGCAACTCGCCACTTGCAGAGCCGCTCTCACCTCGCGCGGACCGGTGCGATCCCCCACCCGCGCCAGGAAGGGAACTGCGATCGCAGCGATCGCTTCTCCATGCTGATTCAGAACCGGGAAGCTGATATTGACGACTCCACTGACCTGGTAACTCGATAGCTCTTCGTAACCCCGCCGCCGAATCTGGTCCAGATGATGTTCGAGATCGCGAGGTACTCTCTTGTTGGAGCGATGTTGCCACGCCGTCACATGCCGAGCGCGAGTCTCGCTTTCCTGAAACGCGAGGATGACATGGCCGGACGCGGTATTGAGGAGATCGATTCTTGCTCCCAGCCGGACCGAGAAACCCATGTTGCCCGGCGCGTCCACTTGCGCAACCACCACCACTTCGCCGTTACTGAGCATGGCAAGATGGCACGACTGACCAGTTCTGTAAGCCACCTGCCGCATAAGCGGACGCGCGTCGGAAAGCAGGCGATGGAGAGGATGGTAGCGGTGCGCGACTTCAAACAGCTTAAGAGTGAGGAAATAGCGCTCACCCGGGGGAACCTGGCAAATGTATCCGCGATGCTCCAGGCAAACCAGCATACGAAAAATCTCGCCCACGGTTCGTCCCAGGCGGCGGGCAATTTCGCTCGCAATGAGGCCATCGGATTCCGAGGCAAAAAGCTCGAGGATGTCCAGGCCTTTGTCGAGCGCAGGTGCCGCATAGCGGACGGCCAGCCTGGTGCGCAAGCGGGGTGCCTTACTCTGCAAATTACGGATCACAGGAAAATAGCTTACTATAGGCGTTCTCTAATGAAAATATAATTTTATTTGTGCAATACTGAATCTTCCGCGGTACTACAAGGTCAAATAGGGGCTGCCATGATCAAGCCGCTGCAAAACCTTTTCGTGATCGACTTCAGCCAGTTTCTTTCAGGTTCCCTGGCTACTCTGCGCCTGGCAGATATGGGCGCTCGCGTCATCAAGATCGAGCGGCCCGGAGCGGGAGACCTTGGCCGGTCACTTTATCTCAGTGACATCGACATTCACGGCGAGAATACGCTTTTTCACGCCATCAACCGCGACAAGGAGAGTTACGCGGCCGATCTGAAAAATCCGCAAGACTTGGACAGGCTGCGGAAGCTGCTCAGGCAAGCCGACGTGATGGTGCAGAACTTTCGTCCCGGCGTGATGGAGCGGCTCCATCTCGACTACCAGCACGCGATCGAGATCAATCCTCGGCTGGTTTACGCAGTAGTTACCGGATACGGGAACGCAGAAATCTGGCGCGATCGTCCGGGACAAGACCTGCTGGCTCAGGCTCGCTCAGGAATTATGTGGCTGAGCGGAAACGAAGGCGATCCGCCGACTCCCATGGCGCTCGCCATCGCCGATATGCTTGCAGGGCACAATTTGTGCGAGGGCATTCTGGCTTGCCTGGTGCGCCGAGGCGTGACGGGCCGGGGAGGCCTGGTGGAGACAAGCCTGCTGGAATCGTTGCTCGACTTCCAGTTCGAGGTTCTGACCACGCATCTGAATGATGGCCACCGGCCGCCGCGGCGCAGTGCCTTCCGCAATGCGCATGCATATTTGGCGGCGCCGTATGGCGTCTACGATACCGCGAACGGTCACCTGGCGTTGGCGATGACTCATCTGCCAACGCTTGGTTCCTTGCTGGGTATACAGGAACTCAAGGACATCACGGATAGCGCCGAAGGTTTTCGCCGGCGCGACGAGATCAAACGGCTGATTGCCACTCGTTTGCGTGAGCATACGACTGAACATTGGCTGGAGATCTTGAACGCTGCCGACATCTGGTGCGCGGAAGTCTTGGATTGGCCCAAACTGCTGGCCAGCGAAGCGATCCGTCAGCTCCAGATGATCCAAACGCTCTCGCGAGGGAATGGTGTGGAAGTTCTGACCACGCGTTGCCCTGTGCGCATGGATGGCGGTCTACTGACCGGCAGCCGGCTTGCTCCAAAGGTGGGAGAACATACCGCCGCGATTCAGCAGGAATTTGGACTGTAGCGTCACGCGTTTTCTCGGATCATCAATCAAGGCGGTAGACCCGAATGGCGTTGTCGTGAAACAGTTTCTTTTGATTGGCTTCTCCCGCGATCTCGAGTGATTGATCGCAGAGCTTCCACCCATTGGGCGTAGGTGGCTGACAGCGTGCAGACCGGCCAGTCGCTGCCGAACAACACGCGATCCCAATCAAAGCATGCAATTACATGCTCGACATACGGGCGCAAGTCATCTGCGGTCCAAGTGGCCGGATCGGCGTACGCTACCAGCCCAGACACTTTGCAGAAAACATTGGGGAACTTAGCAAGCTCTGCAATGTGCAAGCGCCAAGGGTCGAGAATCTTTTCCTTGACCTGCGGAACACCGCAATGATCGAGCACGAAGGTGACATCCGGACAACGGGAAACCAGGTTGATCGCGACCGGCAGTTGACGGGCGAGCACGCAAATATCGAATGACAGATCATAAGTTGCCAGGCTTGCGACATTCTCGATAAAGGTTTTTCCTCGGCCCAGATCGTCGGGTTGGGTGTGCAGAATCCGTCGAATTCCCTTCAGTTTGGGATGACCGGCGATCTTTTCCAGGTAAGCGCGGAAGCCCTGTGTTCTCCGGCCTGCCGCAGGCCACCACTCCCTCCAGTGGATTGTCGGGCTGCTCGGAAAGCTTGAGGATGTGTCTTGTCTCATCGAACATCAGCGCCTCGTCCACGTCGGCCTCGAGGTGCACCGACTTCACGACATCGAGGCCCTTTGTCGCTTCAAGGTAGTCCTTCATGCGAAAGGAGCGATTCAGGGTGGGAAGCGCCTGCAAGCCATGAATATCGAAATAGATCCAAATCCCAGAGGTGTTGGTGGGTATCAACAATCTTCATAGGGTTGTCTTGCTTAGCGACAAATACCTCGCGTACCGCGGCGAAAGCCCACTAGTCGAGATGAAAGACCTCTTCCATATTGGCCCACCACTCGCCCTCGGCGCGGGTTTCAAGCGGCTTCTGCATTGGCATCATGATCGCCCACCATTCTTGCGTTTTGGGATCAGCCGCCATCCTCGCCATATCTGCTGCATAGTCGGTTCCGTGGTATTCGTAATAGCCAAAAAGCAGATTATCTTTGAGAAAGATCGAATAATTTCGAATATTGCAGCGCCGTATCATATCGAGGATCTCGGGCCACACGGCAGCATGGTACTTCTTGTATGCCGCCAGGGATTCTGGTCTGACTCCGATTACAGAACCGTAGCGTTTCATGGGTAAGAGTCCTTTACTCTACGTTTCCTTCGGCTCGATCTCGCCTTTTTTACAAGACCATGCCATTGCGAGACGGACCGAAGTGTGTTGCACGATTAAAGCGGACTTACTATAGTCGAACTCCGCGTGCGTTCGCCACAACCCGCCAGTCTGGAGCCTGATGAAAGAAACCCGCATTATCGCGCTCGAAACACGAGATCTGCATTTTCCTCTCAGCCAGGGCGCAGGCAGTGATGCCGTGCATTCCGGCGCAGAATACTCATTTGCCACGACTCTGCTCTCCACCGACAACAAGATTTACGGGACGGGAATCGTATTGACTCTGGGCCAGGGCAACAAGCTGGTCTGCCAAGCGATTGAACTGCTCGGAAAAACGCTCGTGGGACGAGACATCGAAGAGTTAATGGCAGATTTCGGCACGACGTCACGCTCACTGGCGGAGCATCCGCAACTTCGCTGGCTGGGTCCGCACAAGGGCGTCATTCATCTTGCGTTGGCTTCGTTGACCAACGCTTGTTTCGATTTGTGGGCCAAGTCACGCGGGGTTCCGTTGTGGCGCTTGCTGCTCGATCTGGATCCGCGGCAGCTTGTGAGTTTGTTGGACTTGAGTTATCTCGAAGATGTTCTGACGCAAGAAGCGGCGGAGACTATTCTGCGCGATCACATGTCTTCGCGCCGCGAGCGAGAAGAAATCCTCAGTCGCGGCTATCCGGGATACGACACTTCAGTAGGTTGGTTTCAGTACGAAGATAGCCGAGTGAAAGAACTGGCGCAGCAAGCGATGGATCGGGGCTTTCGTGCATTCAAGCTCAAGGTGGGTTCACGCGATGGCCAGAGGGACGTGCGCCGCGCTTTCATGCTCCGCGAACTGGCTGGATCTGAAGCGATGGTCATGCTCGATGCCAACCAGCAGTGGAATCTTCCGACGGCGCTTGAAATGTGCCGGCAGCTTCGCTCTATGTCCCCGTACTTCATTGAGGAGCCAACTCACCCGGATGATATCCATGCCCATCGCACTTTGGCGGAGGCGATTGCACCAATTCCAATCGCGCTGGGAGAGCACGTCCCCAACCGCATCATGTTCAAGAATTTCATGCAGGCGGGCGCCGTCCAGGTCGTTCAAGTGGATTGCACGCGGGTGGCCGGAATCTCCGAATTTCTTACCGTCAGTCTCTTGGCACGCAAGTTTGGACTGCGCGTTGTGCCTCATGTCGGAGATATGGGACAGATTCATCAGCACCTCGTACTCTTCAATCACATTGCGATGGGACACGAGGCTTTGTTTCTGGAATGCATCCCCCATATGCAGGAGCACTTCGTTCATCCCGCCCGAATTGTGGATGGCGTTTATGTCACTCCACAAGTCCCTGGTTCTTCTTCGGATTTCAAAGGCGTCGCGCCCGCAGCCCTCGCCGGGGCAGTGAGGTCATAGAAAAAACCTAAACAACAATTTCCTGCGGACGTACCGCCCGCTTCTCTTCCATCGAACGGTATTCCGCGAAAACAATCTGAAGCGTACGCAGATTGTCGCGCCCATTTGTTTCCGGCGCAGAGTTGTCTTCAATCGCACACATGAGCGACGCCATCGGACCTACAAAGGCATCCGGAATCCACATGCTGTCGAGGCGAGCGGAGAACCAGTAACCCGGGTTGCGTTTGGACATGAATTCCAGAGTGTCCGGACGCCCTTTGGGATAGTTGTACATCAATCCAATTGTGCCTTTGATCACGCCCTCGGTTCCCTCCAGCCTGAAGATGGCGTAGGGATCATCTTGCCAGGTGGAATGGCAGGCATCGATCAACACCTGAAGACCAGAGTCGTATTCCCAGACGCTGAGGGTTTTGGTTTCGGCTTTGGTGGTTTCGCCGGGCCCGCGGCTGCCGCTGGTGAAAACGTACTCCGGCTCTCCTAGTAGATAACGCAGCGAGTCAATGTAATGAATGCTATGAAACATGATTTCCAGATGCTTGCCTTCGTAAATCCAGGGCCAGAGACTCCAGTCAGTTTTGCAGTGGACCTGGATGGTGGCATAAGTCGGAGTTCCCAGCCAGCCATCGTCAATCAGCAAGCGCGCGCAGCGGATGCCGGCGTCCCAGCGCATTTGCTGATTCACCGCCAGCTTGACACTGGCTTTCTCAGCCAGTTCCACGCTGCGCACGGCTTTGGCGTATTCGTCCGCAAGCGGCTTCTGGCAGAGTAGATGTTTCCCTGCAGCGGTAGCCTGCTCAATGATCTCAACTTGCACCGATGGGTACACCGCGACGTCTGCAATTTCAACGCTCCGATCGCTGAGTAGTTCGTCGAGGCTGGCATAGACCTTTGGAATCCCATGCTCCCGGGCGGTCCGCCGCGCCTGGTCCAGGTTCTTGTCGGTGACGCCAACCACGTTGAAGCCAGCCTTTTTGTAGGCGGGCAAATGTGCGTAGTTCACGATTCCGCCGGCGCCGACGATGGCGATTCCATGATCCATGCGGCGAGGTAGTTTGGGCTTGTAGTCGAGATGGGGAAAAGCTTCGGGCATCTTCGGAGTCTCTTTCAAAGCGGATCCTATTTGCAGTTAAGTGGAAAAATCTGTTTACGCTTGTCGCCAACGCGAATGTCCAGTGTTTTATGCAATTGCCACGTTCCGTTTCACTGTTTAAAACCTATTTGCCCTGACTTTCGATCGCTCATCTTGACTCTAGCACGCGGCAGTGATTCTCTAGACAGCGCATGAAACTGATACGGATGGGCGAACCGGCAAAGAGAAACCGGGCGTTCTTCTCAAAGATGGGAGCCGGATCGATGTCTCTTCATTCGGATCGGATTACAACGAAGAATTCTTTGAGAATGGCGGGTTAGCTGCCTTGGAGCACTGGCTAGCGCAGAATGGCTCCTCTGCGCCACGGATAGAGGCATCAGTGCGACTCGGTGCGCCGATCTGCCGTCCCAGCAAGATCGTTTGCATCGGACTCAATTTTCACGACCACGCGATCGAAAGTAAAATGGAAATCCCGCGCGAGCCGGTTATTTTCTGTAAGGCTACAAGCTCTTTGGTCGGTCCGGACGACGACCTGGTAATTCCGCGGAATGGGGAAAAGGTAGACTGGGAAGTTGAACTGGCAGTGATCATCGGAAAACGTGCCAAGTATGTTCCGGTCGAGCGTGCTCTCGAATACGTGGCTGGCTACTGCCTTCATAACGATTACTCGGAGCGCAGTTTTCAATTGGAGCGCGGAGGTCAATGGGTAAAGGGCAAGAGCGCGGACACTTTTGCTCCCCTGGGACCGTTCCTTGCCACCCGCGAAGAAATCCCGGACCCGGGCCGGTTGGGGATGTGGTTGAAGGTGAATGGCGAATTTCGACAAAAGAGCAGTACTGCGCAAATGATTTTCAGTGTGCCGGCGCTGGTGAGTTACGTCAGCGAATTTATGACTTTGCTTCCCGGAGATGTGATCAGCACGGGGACGCCGGCGGGAGTTGCCTTGGGAATGCGTCCGCCGCGCTACCTGAAACCTGGCGACTTCGTCGAACTTGGCATTGATGGTTTGGGAGAATCTCGTCAAAAGATCACGGCCTGGGAGTCATAAATGCCGCGTGAGACTTCGCCGGCTGTGGCTCGAGTTCTCCCGGTTATTTTCGTTTTATTGGCAATCGCTGCTCTCGCGGTCCTTCTTGCGGCGCAGACGCCAAATTCCGCGAAGAGCTAGCAAAAACGCAGTCCAACCCGGCCCGGTACACTTTGAGGACATTGCCTCTCAAGTCGGACTGAGCGCGCTGAACGTTTATGGCGACGACAAACGCAAAGAGTTCATCATCGAGACAACGGGAAATGGCGCGATCATTTTCGACTATGACAACGATGGCTGGCCCGATATCTTTCTTCCCAACGGCTCGACAGTAGGTGGCTTTCCCAAAGGCGAGGAACCTACTGGGCATCTCTATCACAACAACCAGAACGGAACCTTCACGGACGTTACTGCGAAAGCCGGACTCGCGCGTCCGGGCTGGGGACAGGGCGGATGCGTAGGCGACTACGATAACGATGGCAACCTCGATCTGCTGGTGACCTATTGGGGTCAGAACGTCCTTTATCACAACAACGGAAACGGAACTTTCACCGACGTCACCGAAAAAGCCGGCCTGAAAACTGCGCGAGCCGAGTGGAGCACGGGCTGCAGCTTTGTCGATTACGACCGCGACGGCAAAGTAGATCTCTTCATCGTGCGCTATGTCGATTTCAGCTATGACTCGGTGCCTCGGCCGGGCCAAGGAGAGTGGTGTCAGTGGAAAGGATTGAACGTGATGTGCGGGCCCCGAGGCTTGAAGACGAATGTCAATGCGCTTTATCACAACAATGGAGACGGAACCTTCAGCGATGTCTCGGAAAAATCCGGCATCACCAAAGCGACTGGCTGCTATGGCTTCACTTCGTTGACTGCTGACTTTGACCATGATGGCTGGCCCGATATCTATGTGGCGTGTGATTCCACGGCCAGCCTGCTCTATCACAACAACCACGATGGGACATTTACCGACATTGGCAAGAAGACGGGCGTGGCATACAACGAAGACGGCGCCATGCAGGCAGGCATGGGTTTGTCGGCCGACGACTACGCGCACAATGGCTTTCAGAGCATCGTCAAAACCAACTTCAGCGACGACACGCCCACGCTTTATCTCAACCGCGGCGATAACGGCTTCGACGACGTCACTTACAGCGCCGGGCTGGGAATGATCAAGAAGTGGTTGGGATGGGGAGTGCAATTCTATGACTTCGACAACAGCGGCTGGCCGGGAATCCTGATTGGTAACGGGCACGTGTATCCAGAGGTGGATGGCAAGGGACTGGGCACAAGTTATCGCGAGCCCAAAGTGGCTTACTACAACTTGCACAACGGAACCTTCGCTAACATCACTGCGGATGCCGGACCGGTACTGAGCCAGATGCACTCTGCTCGCGGAATGGCACTGGGTGATCTGTTCAACGATGGAAGGGAAGAGGCGCTGGTGAACAACATGAATGAGCCGCCGTCGCTCTATTACAACACTGGGCCGGTGGGAAACTTCATTAGCTTGCAACTAGTCGGAGTCAAATCAAACCGCGCCGCTCTGGGTGCAGCGGTCACGCTGGTTCAGGGCGCGGACCAGCGCGAAAAAGAAGTGCGAAGCGGAGACGGGTACATCTCGCAAAGCGATTGCGACTCCACTTCGGATTGGGCAAAGCGCTCAAGGCAGAGAAAATCGTGATCCGCTGGCCCAGTGGGCTGGTCGAAACTCTGCATGATCTGCCGGCAAATCAATACTACGTGGTGCGTGAAGGTGAGGGCATCGACCCGAAGCAGACGCACGGGGTCAGCAAAGTACAAATCGGAGTTTCTCGTTCTGATGCGAAGTAATTCGCCGCGGAGCCTCAGGCTTCATACGGCATTGCCGATCGAGATCACGACGATCGCGAGAAAAAGGATCCCGACGCCGGTCCAGCAGTATGCCAACGTGCGACGGCTAGAACCTTTCCACTCTCCCGTCATCGCTCCCCAGAAAAGACCCGCAATAATGTCCACGATCATGAACATGGGCCAGCCAAGAATGCCGCCGAGAGACCCGAGTGAAGCCGCACCCATTCCATAGAGAACGATGCCGCCAAACCAGAGCAGGCCGGTGGAGAAACCCAGTAGCCAGTACTGCGGCGAACGTCCTTTCCCGTAGGCAGCCCAGGTCCGATTCTTCTGCAGCAGGTAAACGCAATAGAGCAGATTTGTGACAAAGCCCGCAGTAACAGCCAACGCCCAAATAGGATTCGCAGCCATACCCACGCTTGCGCCGGCGTCCAGGGCGCGCACCCGAAGCTCATCTCCGAATAGGAAACTGAAGTTGAGCATCGACGAGAAAACTCCGGAGAAAATACAGATGATCAGGCCCAGCGTGAACCCGGAGCCTGCCGACTGTCCTGTTCCCAAGTCTCGTTCCCTCTGCTTACCCGCGAGAGCAAGAAAAACCAGACCGACAACCATGACTGCGGTTCCCGCGATCAATGCCAGTCCGTGTTTCGCAAAGAGCTCTTCGGGATGCAGAACCGCAAGCGGCAGCAGCGAGCCGAAGGAGGCTGTGATGCCCAGGATCAGCGCGAATCCCAGCGCCAGTCCAACACGGCTGATCCCCTGTCCGAACAGAGTCGCTCCGAACCCCCATGCGAATCCGAATATGGCGACCTTGAGCAGGGTGGATTCTGACGCTCCTTGAAGCACGCTGGATAAGTGCGGCACCGTGTTCAGAGCGATGATCCACGGAAAAATCACGAGGCCAGAGAGCGCGAAGATCAGCCAGCTATTCTCCCAATGCCACTCCGGCATCCGTTTCATGGGCGCGGCGAAACTTCCCTGCAGAATGCCCGCGAGAGTAACAATGGCGATTCCCCACACAACTTGGTGCACGAACCCTCCAAAGACTCAGGTCTCGCCCGCGTTGACGGACGGTAACGGCCAAGCAAGAGTTGGCAGAGATGCACTATTCTCGTACGTTACGTCAAGTGAAAAATCACAGCGCGACGATATGCCATTGCTGATGAGGACCGTTTTGAGCTAGAGTTCGCCGTGATGTGCAAGCGCTTCCTGCCAGCGTGTGCTGTGGGAGTACTGTTTCTCGCAACTATCTCGGCGCCGGCTCAGGACATCGATTCAAATCCGTCGGCGGAGAATCGTAATCCCGCTACAGTGGCCGACCAGATTCTTGATCCAGCCGAGCGCCATGACTTTCTGGTTCTCTTTCAACCGGCCGCGCCGGCAGAAATGCTCAAGCGAGCACAGACCTTTCTGAGTGACTATCCTCAGTCCGCGTTTCTGTTCCAAGCTTACGATATCGCCGCCCGCAGCAGTTTTGACTCGCAAGACTACAAGAACGGCCTGGATTACGCGAATAAGTCACTGAAGCTACTCCCGGAGAATCCGCTGCTTCTGACTGCGGTGGCGGATGTTGAAGCGCGGGAGCAGCAAAACGAGGCTGCCGTCTCGCACGCCCGGGATGCGATCGAATATCTTGACCGGTTTGCTCGTCCGGGTTCCGTGCTGGCTGACCGGTGGCCGGAGCTGCAGCACAAGGCAAAAGCGTCCGCTTACTTCGCCATGGGCCGCGCTTTATCTCGCGCAAGCACTGGAAGACTCCGCCGGTGCGAACCGCAACATGTTCCTGCAGCAATCAGAAGCAGCGATGGAAAAAGCTGAGGAACTGAACTCAGACGACGCGGAGATTCGGTATCTGCTAGGCCTCGCTCGGCTATCCTCTGGCAAGTTGCTGCCGGCCGCAGGTGATTTCTCGACAGTTTACCGGGGAAACAGTGACTTCGCAGCCAAAGCCCTCGTCCAATTGCAAACTATCTATAAGCTGCTTCACCAGAATTCCAGCGAGTTTTGAAGCCTTCTTGCAGCAAGTGGGAGAACGGCAAAACGAAATCCGGCAGGCGCCGCCCTTGACAAACTACTTCTCCAGTCCGTTCCCTTTCCGCTTATGCGGGTTCCGACTGCGTGCCGAGGCTGTCACAGCGAAATCTATCAGGCGTGGTCTCACAGCGGCATGTCGAAGATGTTGCGTCCCTACCAGGCACAAAATGTCATCGGTGATTTTCAGACGAACAATGAATTCTACGCGGGCGACGAGTTCGACTATCGCAACGGAAAGCTTGAGGTCTTGCGCAGTAAGAACCGCAGTCTATTTGCGCGCATGGTGGTTCGGAGCCACCGCCATTTTTTTGACATCAGGCAGTCTGACGGCCAATGGCACTCGTATCCCGTCGACTACACCATCGGATCCAAGTTCCAGCAAGCATATGCGACCAAGCTGCCCAACGGCGAGATCCATGTCTTTCCCGTGCAGTACAACTCCATCTATAAGCGATGGGTCAACTTCTGGCAGGTTATTGATTCGCCCGGAAGCGAGCGATCCGATCTTCGTTCCTGGGAAAAACTCGACAGCTCAACCAGTTATCAGGCGATTTGCGCCGTCTGCCACACCAGTCAGTTGCGGAATATCAAGGGCGGAGGATTTGAGTCGCAAAACCTGGAGTTTCAGGAGCCAGGAATTAATTGCGAAACTTGTCATGGGCCGTCGGCTCAGCACATCGCGGAAATAACCCAAAGCGAGTTTTATCTATCAAAACATCCGCTCGACCCTCCGGTTAATTTTCACAAAGTCGGCACCCGCGATTTTGTTGAAATCTGTTCGCAGTGTCACATGCAGTCCGCACTTCGCATCCCAGGACCGCACGGCGAACTGAACTATTCTCCCAGCGGCGAGTTTTTCATGCGCAATCAGCGCATCCCTTTTGGTGAGTTCTCGCGCAAAGGCTTCTACAAGGACGGCAGATTCCGCCAGACCACTTTCATTGTCGAAGCGTTAGAGCGTTCCCAGTGTTTCAAGAAAGGGCAAGTGAGCTGCGGGAATTGCCATGATCCGCATGGCCATGGTTCGAGCGGCGACGACTCAAGCTCCAATCCAACTTCATTGAAATTCCCCGGCCAGCCGGATCGGGCGTGTATCGATTGTCATCAGCAATTCCAGGATGCAGCCAGGCTGGCGGCCCACACCCATCACCGCGCCGATTCCGAAGGCAGTCGCTGCGTCTCTTGCCATATGCCACGCATCATGGATGCGTTGCTGTTCCGCGCCCGAACCCACCAAATCGATGACATTCCAGATGCTGACATGACTCTGCGCTTTGGGCAGGAAGAAAGCCCCAATGCCTGCTTGCTATGCCATGCGGAGAAGAATCCGCAGTGGGTGAAGCAAGAGTTGCTGTCCTGGATGCCGGCCGCTCCCAAACGATGAGTATGAATGATTTCGCAATTCATGCCGGCGGCCGGACGTCGGCATTTTGGTTTTTATCTCGGCGCAATTTTGCTTTTATCATCGCGACACGAGGTCAGGAAGGACCAGTCCGCTTCAACCCCGCAGGTAAATCGCTCGAGCAAGCGGATACGTCGGATCGAAGGCCTGCGCGCAATGTCATCAATCCATCTACGACTCTTATTCGAAAACTGACATGGGTCGTTCCATGTCCACCATCACCCCGTCTCTGCTGGGAAGGATTTCAACGTCAGCCTCGTTGTTCGATCCTCGCTCCCAACGTCATTTTGAAACTTCTGTTCGCAACAACGAGCTCTTCCAGGCAGAATTTGCGACTGCGCCCGATGGAAAAGAAATTTTCCGCGATACGCACAAAGTGGAGTGGATCATCGGCTCTGGAGCAAATGGCTTTGGCGCGATTGTTAGACGTGGAAATTATCTCTTTGAGGCTCCGCTTTCGTTCTATGCGAAGACCAACGGCTGGGCTTTGTCGCCCGGATACGAATTCGCCGATTATGGCTTCAGTCGTCCGGTTCTAGCGGGTTGCATCGTATGCCACAGTGGCAGGCCGCAGCCAGTCGCAGACGGGAACGGACTTTTTCGCGATCCTCCGTTTGAGGAACTGGCGATCGGTTGCGAGAACTGCCATGGGCCCGGGGAAACGCACGTTGTGGAGATGCAACTTGATCCCTCACAAGGAGCCGGACATTCCATCGTGAATCCGGCAAAACTCACGCCCTGGCTCGCCGATAATATTTGCATGTCATGCCATCAGGCTGGCGACGCGCGAATTTTAAAACCCGGTAAAGACTACAGTCAGTTTCGTCCTGGATCAGCTTTAGATGACACGCTAAGCATCTTCATGGTTCCTCTTCGCCGCGAATCCAGCTCCGCGGGATGATCTGCTGCAGCATTACCTGTCGATGTTGCTGAGCAAATGTTATCGGGGAAGCAGCGGGCGTCTGGCTTGTATCGGTTGTCATGATCCGCACGTGGAGCCTTCAGCACAGGAGGCGCCTGCCTATTTCCGCCAGAAGTGTCTGGCATGCCATACCGAGAAGAGTTGTGCTTTGCCTCTCGCCATTCGTCAGCACAAGGTTCCGGCCGACGACTGCGCCGGATGTCACATGCCAAAGCGTGACGTAAAGGTCATCTCACATTCAGTTCTCACCAACCATCGCATCGTAGCCCAAGCTGAGGAGCAATTTCCCGACGCGGCTTTTCAGATGACCACACCATCACTCCCAGATTTGGTCCATCTCAATGCCGTGCCAGGGCGGGGCGACTCAACGTTGGATCCGCTCACGCTGCTGCAAGCGTACGGTCAGATCATGCTCTCGCATCCTGAGTATCGCGAACGTTATTGGGCCTTGGGTAAGGAAACTGCAGGCGGTTGAACCCGACAACGTCTTTGTGCTCGAGGCGCTGGCCGATGCTGCGCTGCAACAAAAAACGCCGGAAGGAGTGGCGGCGGCCATCCGCTATCTCGATCGCGCCACGCATGGGGAAAACAAGAATCCGGAAGACTTTGAGCAATTGGCCAACCTGCTCATCGCAACTGGACGCGTGCAGGAAGCTATTGCCAAGTTGCAGCGCGGCATCAACCTGATTCCGTACGACGCAGAGCTGTACCGCTTGCTGGGAAAAAGTTATCTCTCGCAGAATCAAACTGCCGAAGCGCTCGCGATCCTAAAAAGAGCGACCGAGATTTTTCCCGGAGATGAAGTAATTCGGAAACTCTTGAAAGAGTGCGGATCCACGAAAACGAGTGCTCCAGCGCCGTAAACCTTTTACGTTGTCATCCCGAGCGGAGCGAGGGATCTGCAGTTCTCAGGAAGTAACGGACGAAGTTTCTCTGCGAGAAGCTGCAGCCACGGGTTCGTTTCGGGGAAAGCCCATGGCGGCCGAGATTTCTGCGGCGGCCTTAATAACCGCCTGCGCGATGGTTGCGACCTGGCTGGGAGCAACTCTCGTCACCGGGCCGGAGACGCTTATGGCGGCTATTGCATGCTGCCCCGCACCTAGAATCGGCGCGCTCACACAGCGTGCTCCCAGAGTGGTTTCCTCATCATCGACCGCGTAGCCCTGCTGCCGGATCTTCTCCAGTTCCTGCCGCAACTGCACCAGGTTCATGATCGTCTTCGGCGTCAGTGGCTGGAATGTAACGGCGCCGAGAATGTCCTCTATCTGTTCCTCGGGCAAGAACGCGGCAAGCGCTTTTCCCAGAGCAGTCGCGTGCAACTGACGACGCGTGCCCACGCGCGAAGATAGCCGGAATTCGTGCGGGCTTTCCAGCACATCCACGTAGAGCACGGTGGCTTGATCCAGAACCGCAAGATTCACTGTTTCTCGCGTGGACTTCCATAGTTCCCACAAGATCGGCTGCGCTGCAGCCTGCAGCGTGGCCCGGTGATTCACGCGTGCCGCCATCTGTGCCAACCTCGGTCCGATCAAGTACACGCCAGACTCGGTGTGCATGAGATAGCCATCCCGCTCCAGATGCTTCAGAAAGCGGTGGGCAGTGCTCTTATTGATCCTGGTCAGCTGGCAGATGGACTTGAGCGGCAGCCCCGAAGGCGCCCCTTGAATGGCCTCCAGGATTTGAAAAACCTTGGAGATAACGCCAACCGGAGCAGGACCTTTTTTCTTCGGATGTCGCATTCAACTCCTTGCCGAAATGCAGATTCCGGATCGCCGGGGCATCAAGCCAAAGCTGGCGAGTTGGCAGACCAGTTGTTCCATCAGATGAAACTGCCCTGCCTAAACCGCACCCTAAACGGATCAGAGAGTACCACTGAATGAAACAAAGTTCAACTGTATGAAATTTTTTGATTGACAACATTCGTTCAACAGTGCTAAACAACGCACTCGATGTGGGGTTCTCCGTTGGCTGCTCGGGGCCAGCGCAAAGTTTCCTTGGGTTAGACACAGAAAAATTCGCTCTGGCTGGGCTGATCTATGAGCGTGTGAAGCCAGGACTGAGCCGCTAGATTCGCGAGGAGGAACTGCGACGATGACACGCCCAAGTTTCGCCAGGATTTCAAGCCGGTCGTATCTGACTTTCGTTCTGTTGCTTTAGTTTGGGATTCACCGTGTTCTCGCCAACGAATGCTCGCGCGCAGGTGAACGCCTCGATAAAGGGAACGGTGAGCGACGCAACCGGAGCACTAATTTCCGGCGCTTCTGTTGTCCTGCGCAACACGGATACGAACCTGAGCCGAGCCACAACGACCAACGACGCTGGCTACTACTCTATCCCGGATGTTCTGACTGGGAACTACGAATTGAAAGTCAGCAAGCAGGGTTTCCGCACCGCGGTGCAGTCGGGCATTACGTTGGGGGTCAACCAAACCGCTGTCTTCGACCTAAGCCTGCCGACGGGTTCCACGTCGGAAACCGTCTCCGTGCAAGCTTCGGCTGTTGCTCTGGAGACGGCCACGTCGGAGCTGGGAGTTGCCGTGACGCGGCGGGAAGTGAACGATCTGCCGCTAAATGGACGAAACTTCACCCAGATCCTGAACCTCACGCCGGGCGTGAGCACAGTTAACGTGGCTCGCAGAACGCACCTTCCGCAGGGGGCATCTGGTCGAATCCAATCGGGGTGTCTTCCTATCCATCGGTGAATGGGCAATCCAATCGCAGCAACTTATTTTTGCTGGACGGTGTCAATAACCAAGGGTCATTCGGCAGCACCTATGCTGTTGCCCCGATTGTCGACGACATTCAAGAGTTCAAAGTTCAATCGCACAATGATGACGCCTCGTTTGGCGGCGTGCTGGGCGGCGTGGTCAACGTGGTCACGAAGTCCGGAACGACTCAGTATCACGGAGCGGCTTGGGAATTTCTTCGCAACACGGCTTTTGACGCCGCCAACCCGTTCCTGAAAAAAGTGACTCCATTCCAACAGAACCAGTTTGGAGCTTCCTTCGGCGGGCCGCTTTGGTTGCCGGGTCAACACGGACAGAAGAAAACCTTCTTTTATCTGAGCTACGAAGGCTACCGGAATCACACCGCTGCTTCCAATTTCTACAACACACCCACCAGCCAAGAATTGGCTGGAGACCTGACCGCCACCGTCGGGACCGGGCAAATTTACAATCCCTTCAACGCGGCCAGGCTTTCATGTGCGACGGTGCAGGCAATCCTCTACCGGCGCCGGGCAACGTTCAGGGAGCCGGCGTACCTTGCAACAAGATTCCCTCGACCATGATTAACCAGAACATGGTCAACTACGCGCAAACCTTGTTCCCTGCTCCGAACCTCACAGGCAACTCAAAGTTTAACGGCCTGGATACAACCAAGACCATCACCCGGCAGGACACGGGCAGCGGACGACTGGATCACCAGTTCGGCCAGCACGACGACGTCTGGGCTCGTTATACCAGCTTCCGGCAGCCCGCCAGCGGATCGGGCGGTTTTGCTGGACTGTTCCATAACCAGGTAACCGATGGTTACAACGTAGCGGTTAACTACACCCACCTGTTTTCCGGGACCACACTGGCTGAATTCCATTTCGGACGGACCAGCGTGAATATCGACCAAGGCTCCAACTTTACCAATGCCTCGCCCAGCTTCGGGACGCAAGTGGGATTTTCTCCGAACTTCGCGGGGAATTTCAAAGGTGGGATTTCGATGATCCCGCAGGTTGTAATCCAGACTTACATCGGCAATCCCAATCCCAGCGCGCACGGGGCCGCACAGGTTGACGACACTCACGTATCGGACATCTGGGAATACGGAGGTGACTTCACAAAAACAGTCGGGCGCCACACTTTCAAAGCAGGATTGAATTTCACCAGCAATAACTCCAATGCTCTATATCTCAACTCAAGCGTCCAGTTTGCCGCGGCAAATACGGAAAACCCTGCGACCCTCACGGGTGGCAACGCCTTAGCATCGTTCCTTCTAGGCATTCCGAACAATGCCTCACGGCGCAATGTGATTGAAACCGAGCATGGTGGCTGGGTTGACGGATTCTATGCCATGGATCAGTGGAAGGTGACCACCAAACTGAATGTGAATTTCGGTTTGCGGTATGACATCACGTTCATGCCTATTTATGGGGACAACAAGAACGCCAACAATTTTGTCGGCGACATGAATTTCACCAACGGAACCTACATTCTGGCCAGGAACGCTCCGTCGTGCTCGCAGACAAATGCCGCTCCGTGCATACCTGGTGGGGTCCTCCCCGCACACGTGGTAGTGACTCCTCTTGGTGGCACGGCGATTTTCCACACCGACTACAACGACATACAACCGCGAGTCGGTCTTGCGTATCAACTGCACCCGAATCTGGTACTTCGCGCTGGGTATGGGAGATTCTTTGATAATTGGGCAGCGATTACTCAAACCGCGCAAAACTACGAGGGCACCTGGCCGAGCCTGGACCAACTTGGAGCCAGCAATCTTAACCCGGTGACCGCCGGGCCTCCCGACTGTGTCATTCGGGGATCCCTTCAATCTCGGCAGTGGAAAGCCGGTCACCACCGGGACCCCCTTCAACCAGTCAACCTGGTTTGCAGATCCGTATTTGAAGAGACCTTATGCCGATCAGTGGAACTTTGGCATCCAGGATCAACTAACCTCCAGCACCGTGCTGACGATGAACTACGTCGGTTCGGTTGGTAGACGTCTGGATGTCGGAGGAGCGTATAACACCGCTACCGTCGCTGGCGGAAACGCTAATACCGCCTGTGCCCCCTTTGACCTCGAGCCCGAAGGCAACCAACTGCGGCGCGCCTTTTCCCTATATCGGGCCCACCGCGTATGATCGCGGCACGGGGAAGAGCACCTATAACGCGCTGCAGGCCTCATTGAACGGCAGGCAACATGGCCTTGCGTATCTGATTTCGTATACCTGGTCGAAGAGCTTGGATCTCGGCTGTTCCGGTTTCTACGGAGTGGAAGGTTGCTCCACTCAAAACCCCTATAACCTGCAGGCTGACAAAGGTCCTTCCGCTATCGACCTTCCGCAAATCTTCTCCGCCGCGTGGGTTTATGCCTTGCCGTTTGGCAAGGGCGGGAAAATGTCTTCCGGCAACTCGGTTGTGGATGCGGTGATTGGCGGCTGGAACCTGAACGGCATTCTCTCACTCAATTCGGGAACTCCTTTCGATGTGGGAAGCGGCAAGGATATCGCGCAAACCGGCAATTTCAACTTCGGCAATGGATATGGCTACGAGCGAGCCAATGTAGTTGGCAGCCTGTATCCTGGCAATAAGGGCCCCAGTGAATGGATTAACATCGCATCTTTTCAAACGCCTGCTAAGGGTACGTTTGGGGACTTGGGCCGGGATTCTCTTCGGTCTGACTGGTACAAGAACTTGGATCTCTCGGTCTTCCGGCAATTCCCCATTACAGAACGATTCCGACTGGAATTCCGCTTCGAGGCGTTCAACGTGACGAATACGCCCGTGTGGGCGATTCCGGTCACGAGTTTGGAAAATAAAAACTTCGGGGTGGTCACCAGTACGGCGAATGTGCCTCGACAGTTGCAGTTCGGACTCAAACTTTACTTCTGAGATGAGGGAAGGCCCCTCGAACCGGCTTGCAGGAGCAGGACTCAAACCACCTTCCGCTGCTGCTCCCTAAGGGGAGTGGTGGTGAGCGGTGAAGGAAAAGGCCCTGGAGAAAAACCTGGGTCAGGTGACTTCTAGGGAGAGGAACGAAAGTGAACCACTGCCGTGTCGAAAAGAGCTCAGACGATGTCAAAACCACGGTAGTCAGAAGATCGTGGGATAAGCTCCGGCGGGACCTGCTTACGGACGGAGCGGCATCCGGCATACAGGTGGCCTGAACCTAGAAGAGGCGGTCGTATGGAACATGAGAACCTTGGCGTCGATGCAAACGGAGAAGCCACAAGTGGATTGAACCACGAGGGCGAGAGTACGAATGCGATGCTGAGGGGCGGACTGCCTGGTAGTAGCGACGAAGCGGAGTAATGTCCGTGGAGCGAAGCGGGCAGGCCATCCACGTTGAAACCTTAAAGGGTCAACTGGCAACAGGAGGAGCCCGCGGTTTTGGCGGAGGGCGGCAGCTCTCCATCGGATGGCACGAGCCGGATGAATGGCTCGGTTGCGGCCGACAGCGGCACTCAAATGTGGATCATATTGCGGCGGGCGTGCTCAGCTAGCAGAAAGGCGAAAGCGCCCGCCCAAACTTTCTTGAGCCGATCGCACATGCGTCTTTTTTGAACGGCAGGATGACTCTCGCGGGCGATACACTCTATACGAGTACAAGATTGCTTGAGTACCAAGCATCGATCCCGGGCAACGAAGTTGTTGGCTGATCGGAGTAACCGCAAGCCTGAAGGCCACTGGAGATGTTGGCGGCTAGGACAGAACGGGCTCTACCTCGAGGGTTTGCTCGTGCCGCTGAGTGTCCTGATGACTCTGGCAGGTGCGCTCTCCTTAGCTGCACAGAATTCTCCGCCGGGCCAAGCAACGCCGGTAGCGCACGCACTTGTCTTGCCCAAGTCGTGTCTGGAGGAAGCCCATCCTTCCGAGAAGATTGCGACGCTGTTGGAGGCCATTCACGACCATCCCACCGCCGGGGCCTACAACACACTCGGGGTTTTGTACGCGCAAGCCGACCGAGTTACCTGCGCCATTCCAGCTTTTGAAGCCTCCCTTAGCCTGGAGCAACAAAACTGGGAGGCCCATTACAACCTTGCGCTGGCGCTTCTCCGCAAGGGTAATCGAGCCCGAGCGATAGCGGAGCTGCAGACTGCGATTCAACAGAAACCAGATTCAGTAGCCGCGCATTTTGCTTTGGGAAACGTGCGGCAAGCCGACGGCAAGTGGGATGAAGCTGCACAGGAGTTCAACGCTGTACTGACGATTGATCCGCACTTTGTCCCGCCTCGGTGGCACTCGGACAAGTCCTGATGAGCCAGGGGAAGCCGGCGGCAGCGATTGCTTGTCTAGAAAAGGCATTAGATCTCTCCCCAACCCCCGATCAAGTAGAGACCCTGCAGGTCGCGCGCGCCATCGCTTACAGCAAAACGGGGAAAGGGACAAAGCGGTGGGCATCCTCAAGGATTTTGTCGCTGCGCATCCAGACTCTGCCGACGCTCACTTCAATCTTGGCCTGCTCTATTTTCAGAAAGGCCAGCCAGACTGATGTGGAAGCGGCAGTTGCGGAGTACCGCGAGGCGCTGCGCCTTGACGCTAACCTGGACGCAGCCAGAATCTCACTGGGAAGAGCGCTACTTACTCAGAAACAATATTCGGCATCGGTTTCGATCCTCCAGGAATACGCCAGACGCAAGCCGCGTGATGACCAGGGTTACTATCTCTTAGGCTTGGCTTATGCAGGACTCAAGCAATTTCCGCAAGCGGAAGCATCCTTGCGGCAGGCCAAGCGGCTGAATCCTGGGAACGCGGATACCCGTTACAACCTTGGATTAATCTTGGTTCGGACGGAAAAGCCAGAGGAAGCTATCCAGGAATTCGAGGCTGCGGCAAAGATCAATCCCGACGATCCTGAAATTCACTCCCAACTCGCGTCTGTTTTCGAACAGCAAAATCAGAAAGAGCGCGCACAAGTCGAGCTGCGAAAAGCTACTGAGCTTCGACGCCGGTCGGATCAGCAAGCCCAGGCAGGCAAACTCAACAATGAGTCCAATCAGTATTTGCTTGCAGGAAATCCGCAAGCTGCGGTCGAACACTACCGCCGAGCCCTTAAGCTGAATCCCGGTGATGCAAAACTACACTACAACCTGTCTCTCGCTCTTGACCACCTGGGCGACAAGCCTGCTGAGCAGAAAGAACTGGAGACTGCTATCCGCCTCGATCCCAATCTTTCCGTTGCACACAATCAGTTGGGATTCCTTGCCATGAGCGATCGTCGCTTTGCCGAAGCGGAACGAGATTTCAAGACCGCGATTCAAATCGATTCCAAGTATGCCGAGGCCCAGAACAATCTGGGAGTTCTCTACAGTCAGCAAGGCAAGGATTCCGAGGCGGCGGGACTGTTCCAGCAGGCGATCGGGAACGATCCGAATTTTGCCAAAGCCTACGTCAATCTTGGTTTGACGCTGGCTAAGCAAGGAGCATTTCCGCAGGCAGCACAGCAATTTGATCTGGCTCTGAAAATCGATCCCCAGAACGAAGCAGCATACACCGCTCTCGGGATGCTGCAAGCCAAGACCGGCCGGGGAAGGGAAGCGGTCGATACCTTTCGAAAAGCGGTAGCGCTTGCTCCCAATTCAGCCGATGCACACCTGAATCTAGGCATCGCCTTGGTCGATCAATATGATCGTGTAGGCGGATTCAAGGAATTCTCCGAAGCCGTTCGTCTCAACCCCGAGCTTCCCGCGGCCCATTACAACCTCGGTCGTTTCTTTTTTGAGAACGGCAAGTACGAAGATGCGCAGCGAGAACTAGAAAGCGCTTGCCGCCTGCAGCCGAATTTCGCCAGCGCGCTTTATTTTCTGGCCCTCACCGAAAAACAGAACAATCAAATGGAACGTTCCACCGAACTGCTGCGTCAAGTCGTCACTCTTAATCCGCAAAATGCCGATGCGCAATACTTGCTCGGTCAAAACCTCGAGCGCGTTGGGAAAACCACCGAGGCCGTTGAGCACTGGAAGGCAGCCGTACAGGCAGACCCAAACCATTCCCAGGCCCTCTATAACCTGGCGCGGACCTTGAACAAGTTGCATGACGCAGAGGCGGCCCAGTATCAGGCCCGCTTCGATGCGCTGCAAAAGAGTCAACAGATCACAGACAGGGTGGAGCAACTGGGCAATTTCGCTCTTGAAGCAGCCAACGCAGAGAACTGGCCGCAGGCATTCCAACAGATGACGGAGGCGCTCGAGTTGTGCGGAAACTGCGCGCAGAGCGCACATCTTCACCACAATCTCGGCTTGTTCTACGGCAAAACTGGAAAGGTGGAAGAAGCCAAGAAGGAGTTGCAGACGGCAATTGCGCTTGATCCAAATGATGCGGACGCCCAAAGAGCCCTGATCATGTTCCAAAACGTGCGCACGGCACAGGCACAATAAATATGTAACCACAGGGACGTCTTGTTCTCCACTGTAGGAGGAATGTTTTTCTGAAAGCTGAACTCAACGGATTTCGTCTCGATGGCAAAGTGGCCGTAGTTACCGGTGGCGCCAGTGGAATCGGGCGGGCCATCGCGGAAAGATTCTCCGCAAGCGGAGCCTGTGTTCGAATTCTGGACATTGACCAGGGTGCTGCTGAGGCCCTGGCTGGCGAGATCGTCGCTCTGGGACGCAACGCCAAAGCTTATCGCTGCGACGTCTCCGACCGCGAGAATGTGAAGGCGGTTTTCGGGGATATCTTCCAGCGCGATCGAATCCACATCCTGGTAAACAACGCCGGGATTGCCCATGTAGGTAACCTCGAAACGACTTCGGAGCAGGACTTCGAAAGGGTCTATTGCGTAAATATTAAGGGTATCTACAACTGCATGTACGCCTCCATTGGCCACCTCAAAGGCAACGGCGGAGGCGTGATTTTGAACATGGCCTCGATTGCTGGCACTGCGGGACTTTCCGACCGCTTTGCGTACTCCATGAGTAAAGGCGCCGTGATCGCAATGACCTACTCGGTTGCCAAGGATTACCTGGCTCATAACATTCGCTGCAATTGTATTTCGCCCGCCCGAGTGCACACTCCATTCGTGGATGGTTACCTCCAGCGTAATTATCCGGGAAGAGAAAAGGAGATGTTCGAAAAATTGGCGCAGTCGCAGCCCATCGGCCGGATGGCTCAACCCAGCGAGGTAGCAGCGCTGGCGTTATTTCTATGCTCGGACGAAGCCACTTTCATCACCGGAACGGACTATCCCATTGACGGAGGCTTCTTCAATCTTCGCGGCTAGCCAGCATCGGTTCTCTCACGAAACTGGGTCCCGGGTCGCGTCTCGCGCAGGTTCGGTTTCTAATACAGTTCTCTTCGGACCCGGAGCCTGACGTTCATGGACCTGCAACTGCGGGACAAAGTCGTAATCGTTACCGGAGGCGCGAGCGGGATTGGCGCTGCCATCACACGCGCGTTCGGGAAAGAAGGTGCGGTCCCGGTAATTGTGGACCGCGACGTTGCGGCCGGAGAGCGGTTTCAAGCGGAGCTACGCAGCCAGAGTATCACGGCGCACTTTTTGTCGGCCGAGCTGTCTGTTCCGGAAAACTGTCAGGCCGCGGTGGCGCAGACGGTGGACAGACTCGGCCGAATCGACGCACTGGTAAACAACGCCGGCGTCAATGACGGCGTTGGTCTGGCTAAGGGAAGTCCCGATCAGTTTGTGGCGTCTTTGCAACGCAATCTGCTGCACTACTACAACATGGCGCACTATGCTCTCCCTCATTTAAAGAATTCTCGTGGGGCCATCGTCAACATCAGCTCCAAGACAGCGGTAACCGGCCAGGGCGGGACGTCCGGATATGTGGCGGCGAAGGGAGCCATCCTTGGCCTCACTCGGGAATGGGCTGCCGAATTGCTGCCCTGCGGCATTCGCGTCAATGCAGTTGTGCCGGCGGAAGTCATCACCCCGTTGTACGAGCGCTGGCTCAGAAACTTCCCCGATCCGGAAAAGAAATTGAAAAGCATTCTGGCCAAAATTCCTTTGGAAAGCCGCGCCACCACGCCGGAAGAGATTGCGGCCATGGTCGTCTTCCTGGTCTCGCCCCAGGCAGGGCATATCACTGGGCCAGCATTTATTCGTGGATGGCGGGTACGTGCACCTGGACCGGGCATTGACATGACAAACAATATGAAGAGCCCTTCTGCGCCGCTTACCGAGCGGCAATACGTGTTGCCGCTGATCCTGGTAACGAGCCTGTTTTTTCTTTGGGCGTTAGGGGTCAATCTCAACGACATCCTGATTCCTCATCTGAAGAAGGCATTTGGCCTGACAGATTTTCAATCGTCACTGATTCAGACGGCATTTTTCGGCGGCTATTTCCTGGCAGCAGTGCCCGCCGGTTGGCTGATGGAGAAGATCGGATACCGGAAAGGCATACTGGTCGGCCTCTTCACTTGCGCGACGGGCGCGCTTCTTTTCATTCCTGCTGCTTCCATCAGAGTATATGCATTCTTTCTGTTTGCCTTGTTTGTGATGGCATGCGGCCAAGGCGTTCTGGAAGTCGCAGCAAATCCTTATGTGACGCTCCTCGGGCCTCCGGAAAGCTCTGAACGGCGCTTGAACCTGGCGCAGTCCTTCAATGCCGTGGGCGCCGTAGTGACTCCGATCATTGGCGCCGCTTTTATTCTCTCTGGCATCGAACACACCCGGGCACAGACGGCGGCTATGAGCTCAGCGCAGCTGCAGGCCTATCGCGCCGCCGAGGCCAGCACAGTAAAAGTCCCTTATCTGGTGATTGCCGGAATCTTTTTGACAGTAGCGGCCATGATCTATTTCGCGCATCTGCCAGAGATCCAGGAACAGAATGGAGAGCAGGAACCAGAATCGCTCGCTAGTGGCTTACGGGGTATCCGCCGTCACGGACATCTGGTGAAGGGTGTGCTCGCACAGTTTTTCTATGTTGGCGCCCAGGTTGGGGTAGCCAGTTTCGTCATCCGTTTCGCCCAGTTCAGCATGCCCGGAACTCCGGAAAAAAGCGCCGCAAACTATTTGAAACTGCATCTGCTCGGGTTCATGCTGGGAAGATTCATTGGTTCGTATGTGATGAAGCGTGTCCCCGCGGCCAAATTGCTTTCGCTGTTTGGGCTCGGATCATTGACCTGTCTAATGCTGATTTTGTTTGGGCCCGGAGCCGCTTCCGTCTGGGCCATTGTAGTAATCGGATTCTTCCATTCGATCATGTTTCCCACCATCTTCGCGCTAAGTTTGAAGCATCTCGGACCCTACACCAAGCTGGGCTCGTCCCTACTGGTGATGTCCATCATTGGGGGCGCGATCTTCCCCGCCTTGATGGGATACATCTCGGACCGAACCAATATCCGCGATGCCTTTGTGGTTCCGCTGCTATGCCACGTTTATGTGCTTTACTTCGCGACGCGAGGCTACAAGCCGGAAGCGGTGGATACGGCACAAACTAGCAGAGTTGTCGTTCCTGCATAATCGTCTCTTCTTGCCCATTGGTTGCCGATTACGCACCGCCCACTAAATCCTTCCTCCTGACGACTGCAGCACCGTCTTCAGCATGGCTTCTATCCCATTCCATGTGATCTGGACTCCAATGCACAAAAGTACGAAGGCAATGACGCGTAGAATGCCGTGCGCTGTCTGAGGTGAAATTCGTTGGGTAATTCTCGGAGCATAACCGTAGCTCACAAAGACCAGTACGCTCAAAGCCACAACGGCCAGCAGGATTCCGACGTGAGCCATGGCATTGGGAAGCACGCCCTTGACCGAGGCATGCGCGCTCAGCGTCAACATGACGACAACACAGCCCGGACCGGCGGTGACCGGAAAGGTAAACGGATAGAAAATCTTCTCCTCCAGGGTTCCAAAAGTGGCGGCGACCTCCGCCTGCGCCGGCCGAACGTTGGCGGCTGGTTGATTGAGCAGATCCCATCCCATGGCGGCGAGCACAAGTCCTCCAGCGACTTGCACTACCGGAAGTGAAATTCCAAAGAAGGAAAGCAGCGCTGTACCTACCAACTCCACCACCGCCAGGAAGAGCGTCGTTCTAACTGCAATCTGGCGGGCGAGATCGCGGAAAACGGACGCGGGCGCATCTCCCACCAAGCCCAGAAATACCAATGCAGATCCCAGAGGGTTGACCACCGGCAGCAGCGCGCTGAAGGCAAGAGCGAAAAATTTGATAAGCAGAGTTAGGCTTGCCATGGCGGGCAATAGCATAGCATCGCCGAAATCATGTTCGGGCCCTCGGAAACTGGTGGTCAAGCCTTTGTGGTCTTTTCTAAATGTCCGTTCTGGGCTCTGTATGCCGCTTCAAATACCAGCAGGGAGGATAGCCGAAGTGTGGAAATAGGGCCTGAACACAGGTCTGTGCGACTGGTGGGTTGAAAATGAACTCGGTCTTGCCACTCTTCTCCTGGACTGCGTCATAGCGCTGCACCGTGACCGTACCAAACTGCTCCCTGTTTCCCGGAATGCGATACCGAACAGAGAGATAGTCCCCCGCGTACACGATCGACAGCAGTCCCACCAAGGAGACAATAGCCAGCCCCAGCATGTGTCTCAGGATTTGTTCTAAGTCCTCACGAGAAATCGCCGTCATCAGCAGCCGTGCCTCCGGTGTGGGTTCACGGAGTCTTCAATGTTCACGGCGCCAACCACAGAATATCGTTCGAGCGAGTACGCCCTAACTGACAACTGCGAACTGACAACCAGGAACTGATTTTCCCCTCTTTTTGTTCTTCTGACCCGTATACAGAGCCATTTCTACGACGAACAAGACTGCCACCTACGCCCTAATCTAGAAGCCATCCACGCACCCAGCTAAGGTAGCTATCGTATAACAATCAGGAGTTCGAACCACGCTCCGCTAACTTTCCGTCCCTAATGTCGTCCCAGCTAATTGACGTATCTCTGGAGGAAACCATCGTGCGTAACAAACTGCCGATCGCGCTCCTTGTCTTGTTCTTTACCTTGTCCGTTCCCGCACAGACCTCGCCCCCTCCCGCACGCGAGCACTTTGCCCATGCAGAGGTCCTCTACGACTGGGTCACCAATCATCGCGGCGAAAAACTGCGCACCTTCATCACCCGTCCGCACGACATTGCCGGAAAAGTTCCCGTTATTTTCTTCGTGGGATGGCTGAGCTGCGACAGCATGGAATATCCCGACCCCGCCACTCGCGACGGTTTCGGCATCCTGATACGCCGCCTTATCGATGAATCCGGCTACGCCACTGTGCGCATGGACAAACCGGGAGTGGGTGAAAGCCAGGGCAAATGCGAAAAGGCTGACTTCCTGAGCGAGATGGAAGGTTGGCAGGCCGCCTTCGATTCCATGTCCAAGTACGACTTCATCGATCCGGGCCGTGTCTTTGTCTTCGGTCTGAGCAACGGCGGAGGGTTCTCTCCTCTTGCCTGCCCGCGATCATCCTGTCCGCGGTTACATCTCTGGCGGATCTTGGGGACGCACCTGGTACGAGCACATGCTCGATCTCGAACGCCGTCGTTTGATGGAAGCCGGGAAGTCACCGGCTGAAGTAAATACCTCGGTGAAGGCTTTCACTGATTTTTACAATTTGTACCTGATGAAAGGAATGACTCCGGCCCAAGTCATTGCCCAGCATCCCGAGTGGAAAGATCTTTGGTATGACTCTCCCGACGGTCAATACGGACGCCCGGCCGCCTTCTATCAGCAACTGCAGGCTCTAAACCTGGGCGAGGCCTGGCAAAAAGTGACCGCCCCAGTACTGGTAATCCGCGGCACCGGCGACAACATCATGAGCCGATCCGACAGCGAGGCCATCGTGCGGATCGTCAACCAGGTTCATCCCGAGCACGCCCGCTACCTCCAAATTGAAAACATGACCCACGGCTTCACCATAGACGGCAAGTTCTATGACGAACTGCTGCCGACTGTCATGAATTGGATGAAGGAACAACTAGGAGCAAAGTGAACAGCAATTTTCGTTCTGAGCGAACAGGAGCGATTTCGCCTTCCTTGCAATCATCGTTGATTTTGGTCTACAATATGACTAGTCAGACTAGTCTGTGCCTAAAGCAAAACCAATCTCGAAAACCAGTGCTGCTGTCGCGCCGCGCTGGCAGCTTCAGACCGCCAAGGCCCGGTTCAGTGAGCTATTTCGTCGTGCCCGTTCCGAAGGCCCACAATACGTCACGCGCCAGGGCAAGGAAGCGGTTGTGGTTCTCCCTGCTGAAGAATTTGAGCGACTGGCCGAGCGCGCTCGTCAGCCTCGCAGCCTGGTTAGATTTTTCGCAGAATCACCGTTGGCCAATGTCGCGGTGGATCTGGACCGTAAACCAGATTACGGCCGGAAGATTAAACTGTGAGCCGCGGCTTCCTGCTCGATACCAACATCATCTCCGAACTGGTCAAAACCAAACCCAGCCCCAGCGTCACCAAATGGATTGACTCCACCGACGAAAGCTTGCTCTACCTTAGTGTTCTTACACTAGGCGAGATTCGCAAAGGCATCACTTCCTTGCCCCATGCCTCGCGTCGAGTCGCGCTCGAAGCCTGGCTCGAACGCGATTTGGTGCTCCGCTTTTCCGGCCGTGTGCTCTCCATCGATCATGCTGTTGCTGACCGCTGGGGAAGAATTGCCGGGAGTGTTGCCGCTCGGAAGTCGCCTTTGCCGGTCATCGATGGGCTGCTCGCCGCCACGGCGCTGCACCACGATCTAACGTTGGTGACGCGAGACACCACACACGTTGCCATCAGCGGCGTTTCCGCCTTCAACCCTTGGATTACCTAAGACGGCGATTTAGGAATATGTTATTTAGCTACACCACAAAATACTTCGCCCCGGGATGGTGCACCACAATCGCCGAAGTCGACTGCTCCGGGTCCAGCAGAAAGCCGCTGGTCAGCCGCACTCCGACATTCTCTTCCGGTTTGAGCAGCGCAAATAACTTGGTCTGATCTTCCAGGTTCGGACACGCCGGATATCCGAACGAGTACCTCGACCCCCGATACTTCTGATGGAACAAATCCCGGATATGCGGCGAGTCTTCTCCCGCAATTCCCAGCTCTTCACGCATTTTCTTGTGCAGATATTCTGCTAAAGCCTCGGCTGTCTCCACGCTCAGCCCGTGCAGATAGAGATAACGCGTGTACTCTCCGCCCTCGAACAACCGCTGCGTTTCCGCGGACGCCTTTGCCCCCATGGTCACCAGCGACAGCCCAATCACATCCATTTTCCCTGACGGCTTACCATCGACATTCTTGGGGGCGAAGAAATCCGAGATGCACAGCTTCCGCCCTTCCCTCTGCCGTGGAAACGTGAAGCGCAACAGCTCCGGTTTCCTTTGTGTACCTTCGTGTCCCTGGTGGTCTTGCTCTCCCGGCTCATACACCACCACATCATTCCCCTCGCTTTGCGCCGGGAAATATCCATACACTGCTTTCGGCTCAAACACTCCACTGGCAATGATCTCTTCTTCCAACTGCTTTTTGATCGGACGAAATTTCTGCTCCACTAACCGCAGGTAATCTTCCTGCGACGCCGTCTTCAACTGCCACTGGTTCTTGAACAGCGCGGTTTCATTGATGTAAGGAAACAACTCTCGTAAATCGAAATCTTTCCTCACCCGCACGCCCCAGAACGGAGGCGTCGGAATATTCGGCGCATCGCTCACTACCGGACTTCGTTGCGCGAACACCGGACCAGTTTCTTCGTCCACCGCGAGAGCCTTGGCATACTCTTTTACCGTGCGTCCTTCCTCTAGCCGCGTTTGCCGTTTTCCGTCCACTGTAGCCAGGTCTTCCATGATGTGCAGACCGGCAAAGGCGTCGTCGGCGTAGAAAACGGCATTCGCATACTCCCGGCGCAGATCGTCTTCCACATATTTGCGCGTCAACGCCGCCCCGCCGCAGATCACGGGGAACTCAAGTTTCTGCCGCTGCAGGTCCTGGATCACATACTTCATCTCCAGCGTGGACTTCACCAACAGCCCGCTCAACCCAATGGCGTCGGCCTTGTGCTCGAGCGCGGCTTTAATGATGGTGTCTCCGGGTTGCTTGATGCCGAGGTTCACCACGCGGAATCCGTTGTTCGTCAGAATGATATCCACCAGGTTCTTGCCGATGTCATGCACATCGCCCTTCACCGTGGCCAGCACGATCGTGGCTTTCTGCGAGCCCGCCTTCTTTTCCATCTTGGGTTCGAGATACGCTACTGCCTGCTTCATGACCGAAGCCGAATCCAACACCGATGGCAACTGCATTTTGCGCGCTCCGAACAACTCGCCCACCGTGCGCATCCCATCCAGCAGGACGGTGTTGATCAACTCCAGCGGCGTGTATTCGTGCAGCGCATCTTCCAGCAATTCCTCCAATGACTTTTTGTGCGCTCCATCGCCCACAGACTTTTCCCCGTTGATGATGGCGAATTTCAATTTGTCATCAACTGAAAGTGTCTCGACGTGCGCCGTGGTCGATCCCTGGATCTTGCCCTTGCTCGTGGCGAAGTGTTGCATGTATGCCTGCAACGGATCGGCATCCCCCTCGCCGCGATAGATTAGCTTGCGCGCGAGCTCAACTTCTTCATGAGGAATCTTGTATAACGGATAGATCTTGGTGTAGTTAACAATGGCCATGTCGAGACCATTGTCGACCGCCTCATGCATGAACACCGAGTTCAACACGCGCCGCGGATAAGCATCCAGACCAAAAGAAATATTGCTCACTCCCAGAATCGTCTTTACCTCTGGCAGTTCCTGCTTGATCCGCTTGATCGCATTCAGCGTCTCGATTCCCGCGGTGCGGTAGTCCTCCTGCCCTGTCGTGATGGGCAGAGTCAACGCATCGAAGATCAAATCTACCGATCGGATGCCGTACTTTTTCGTTGCTAGCTCGTGAATTCGCTTGGCGATGGCAACTTTTTTGTCAGCCGTAAGCGCCATGCCGTCTTCGTCAATGGTCAGCGCAATCACTGCCGCGCCATAGCGCTTGGCCATGGGCAAAACTTTTGAGGTGCGCTTTTCGCCATCTTCCAGATTGATCGAGTTGATGATGGCCTTTCCTGGGATACGCTTCAGCGCTTCTTCCACCACGTCCGCCTCAGTCGAATCCACCAGGATCGGCGCCGGAACCCGCGTAGCGACCTTTTCCAAAATTGAGGTGATGTAGCCCTTTTCGTCCTCGCCAACAATCGCGCAGCACAGGTCCAGCATGTGCGAACCGTCATTGACCAGCTTCTTGGCCAGCGCGAGGATGTCGTCGTACTTCTTGCCCCGCACCAGGTTGCGGAAATGCTCTACCCGCGTGGTGGTGTTCATCTCCTCGGCCACGATCAGCGGCTTGGGTTCAAGGTCGAGTGGAACTGACGTATACGCGCTCGATGCGGCCGCCGTCGGTTGCACATCCCGCTTGGCAGGTTCGACTCCGGAAACCGCATCCACCACCGCTTTCAGATGCTCCGGCGTTGTCCCACAGCATCCGCCGACAATCCGCACTCCATAGTCCTGCACAAAATGTTTGTGGTAGGTCGCCAGCTCTTCTGGGGTGAGCTTGTAGACGGCGCGTCCGCCATCGTTCTGCGGCAGCCCTGCATTTGGCAGGACGGAGATATGCTTTGTCGAGTTGACGCCGAGATAACGAACAGCATCATTCATCTCGACCGGCCCGGTGGCGCAGTTCAGGCCGATGATGTCCACATCGAACGGCTCGAGCGCGGTCAGAGCGGCGCCAATCTCCGTGCCCAGCAGCATGGTGCCGGTAGCTTCGAGCGTGACCTGCATGGTCACGGGCAGGCGCTTCCCTGCCTTCTGCATGGCCTCAAACACGCCGACCAGCGCGGCTTTCGCTTGCAGCAGATCCTGCGAAGTTTCTACCAGCAGAACATCGACGCCGCCCTCGATCAGCGCGCTGGCCTGTTCGACGTAACCGGCCACCATGTCGTCAAACTTGATGTGACCGAGGGACGGCAGCTTCGTTGTCGGCCCAATCGATCCCGCCACAAACCGCGGCTTGTCTTTGGTAGAAAACTGCTGTGCGACTTCTTTCGCAATCTTCGCGGCGGCGATGTTGATCTCGGCAACTTTGTCCTGCAGATCGTACTCGCGCCAGTACCACGCGGGTCGCGCCAAAAGTATCGGTCTCGACCACATCACAGCCCACTTTGAAAAAGCTGGCGTGAATATCCTTAATAATGTCAGGCCGGCTTAATACCAGCAGCTCATTGCATCCTTCCTTGCCCCAGAAATCGTCCACACTGGGATTGCGGAACTGGATGTTCGTCCCCATCGCGCCGTCGTAAATGACGACGCGTTCTTTCACGGTTTGGAGAAAATCAGACATCAGCCTCTACCACTCTGTCATCCTGAGCGAAGTAATTGGTTTCGCTTGCGAAGGCAATTACGGGTCGAAGGACCTGCTTTTGCTTTTCGTCTGTGACAAAACCGCTACGCCTTCATACACAAACGCCGGCCCGCTGGGGGACCGGCGTCGTCACTCCTTGGATCAAGCTTCTTGAACTCTTAACTCCCTTGCACTGGCAATGCCGGCGCGCCGAGCCCGACCTCGTCTTGATTGAACACCGCGTTGGCTCCCATGTGTGCTGGCATTGGCGCCAAAAGTTGCTCCTTGCGGTAGATCAAGCCACTCACATTGAAAGAGGCCACTTCAAATCCGTGCCCGTGCGTGATGGCATCCGTGGGGCACGCCTCTACGCAATATCCGCAGAAGATGCACCGATTGTAATCGATGTTGTAGACCTTAGCGTAGCGCTCCGCGCCGCTCACACGATGCTCCGCCGTATTCTCCGCCGCCTCAATGTAAATGCAGTTCGAGGGGCAATTCGCCGCGCACAGAAAGCAGGCCACGCACTTTTCCAGTCCATTCTCATCGCGCTGCAGCACGTGCGTGCCACGAAAGCGCGCCTGGAACTTGGCCCCTTTCAGCGGCCCCGGCCCGTCCGGATAGTTCTCCACAATCGTGGGCTGGAACATTTCCCTGAAGGTGATGCTCATGCCCTTGGCGATGGCCGCTATGTTCTTCAGCACCGGCATACCCATTAAGTATACCGAAAGCGGCACGCACTGGCGCAGATCCCGCCCGCCGGCTGGCGCGAAGATCATGTAGCCGCGGGCGTCTCGCCCGTGCGCTGCGAGTGAGATGCGTAGCCAATCTTCGCGGACCCCGTGCCTTGAAACCCCACCCGAAACCTCCGCCCAACTCGGAACCTTTACGCAACCGCGGAAGCGCGGGTCTTTCAGGCCCGCGTAACCGCTGCGAATGATATGGGCTTTAGCCCCTATGGCGTGTGAAATAGGATTTCTCGTGCCTTGAGAGCCAGCCGCGGACGTTTAACCGCGGAGCGGCGTAAGAATGCAGACCACGGCGCGAGCCGTGGGTAAAAGATAAAGAATCGCGAGCCCCAGCGGGGCGAAAGAATCGCGCGCCCCCGCTGCCGCTAGTTGTCTCGACTTTCGTCTCGCAAAAGCACCCAACTTTTTACAAGACGCCGACATCCGCGTGACACCAGAGGACGAGCGTCCCCATACCCTGCTTGTACAGTGAAATCAAAAAATCACTGTCTGGATCCCGGCAACATTATTCTGAAAACTTCGGAGTGCCAATCATGAAAAACGATGACCTCACCTCTACCGTCTTATCCGAAACAACTCCTTCATCCACAAAGAAAGAAGATGCCACCACCCGTCTGTGGCAGGGCGTGGTCAAGCGGCGCTCGTTTTTGAAGGGCTCTGGGCGTGGCTGGCGCGGCTGTGTCGGCAGGCGCGCTATTCACAGGCGAAAGCGAAGGTCAGAGTTCGACCAGCCTGACCAAAGGCGATGTGGCAATCCTGCAGTTCCTCTCGGCGGCCGAAATTATCGAGTCCGACCTGTGGTTGCAATACACCGAACTTGGAGGCACCCAGGACTCCGAAGAGTCCGGAGTGAACGGCGGAAGTCCGCTCTACATGCAGGCCCTGCAAATCCTTGATGGCGACATGCCTCAATACATCCACGACAATACTGACGACGAAATCAGCCACTTCGAGTTCATCAATGCGTACCTGATTTCAAAGGGGGCAGATCCTGTCAATCTCGACCAGTTTCGCACGCTGCCGAGCAGTAAGGCGACCGGGGCAAGAGATTTGGGGCGGATTACCAACCTCATGAATCTCACCGTCGACACCAGTTTCTGGACTCGGTACCGCATCGGCAATGAGAATCCGGATCTTGATCCCACGTTTGTTTTTCCGCAAGCCGACACTATCGTGAATCGAACCGCGATTCCTCGTACCGATGATGATCTGGTCGGGCCAGCAAAGATTGCGCCGCATAACATCCCCGACCATCTCAAAGCCATTGCCTTCACCGCCGGATTCCACTTCGCTTTCATCGAGCAGGGCGGCACCAGTCTGTACCCGTCGCTCGCTCAGAGAGTGCGCAATGTGGAGGTTTTGCGAATCCTGCTCAGCATTGGACCGACCGAGACGGCCCACTTCCAGACCTGGCACGACAAAGCCGGCAACGCACTGGCATTGACCGATGTCGACCCAGTGACCGGTGCATCCGTCACCTTCAAGAACCTCACTACCAATCAGCCGGAGTCGTTGCAGTCCAACCTGATCATGCCGGAGCCAACGGATTTTCTCAGCCATAAGTTCCCCGCATGTTCAATTATTCGGCCGACTCGCACCAAAGGCGCTGCCATGGGAGCCGCAAGGGCCCTCACCGCCGATGGGCTTTTCATCGGCCAATCGTCGGACTTCTTCACAGCGCTACATGCGCTGGCAGAAGCGGCGGATGCAGCGGTACGCGGTTTCTAGCGAGCGGAAATGGGGTTGTTCTCCGCGGGGCGGGCGCTGTGGCCAACTCGCCGGTCACAGCGCCTGCATTTGTACGAATCGCAAGGTTTGGTGGTCCGCATTTAGATTCCCGGACCGCTCTCAGAGGCGTCATCCCGAAACTCGGCGCGGTTCAGCCGGGTGAGGGATCTCGCGTGGAAGCTGATCTAGACAGATTGTCGAGTTTCACATAAAGGAGCACTCATGTTTGAAGGATTGTTTCAACCTATGCATCTGCTGGTAATTTTCGGACTGGCTCTGCTCGTCTTCGGCCCCAAGAAACTTCCTGAGCTAGGCAAGGGAATCGGCGAAGGCATCCGCGGCTTCAAATCGGCCATGGCAATGAAAGATAAAGATACGAATGAAGAGAAGCCGGCAGCCACCGCCGCCATCACCTCCAACGAACAAGCCAAGGGGTGACTTGTGGGTTTCGGGGTTGAACTGCTTTTCATGCTGATGCTGGGACTGGTGGTCTTGGGCCCCAAACGGCTGCACTCCATGCTGGGACACGTCGCCCGCGCCAAAGCTGAATTTGACCGGGCCAGTCGCGGCATCAAATCACAACTGACGGCCGAACTAGAACCTGCACATGGCGACTCCGAGGACGGAACACCGTAGCGGAGTGGAGCTCGGTTTCGCAATTCAGGGGCCGGGTGCCCCGTCCTTTTCGCGCTATCTGCGAAAGGGCGGGTGCGGCTCGCCACCTCGAATCTGCCGACGGATTTCCGGATCAGGCAAGCCTGGGGACCACCGTGGAAGGGCACGGCATCAGCCGTGCCGCAAGAGCGTCCTGAATAATTTGGGCTTTAGCCCCTGCGGCACTTGAGGAAACGCCGCCGCCCCGACAAAAATCACTTCCGCCCAGTCGACGGCGCGCTCCCAGACCTCAGCCGCGTGGCGGCATAGTGCTTCCGTTCTGAGCCGCATCGCGGCGAAAGAGTGCAGCCCACGGCGTCAGCCGTGGGTAATCGTGCGGAAAACCGCCGAGCCTCCCACGGGCGAAAGATCCCCGGCGATACACACCTCGTCTACTTCTTCGGACGCGACTCCGGCGGCACCAACCCGGCAACACGGTAATACACCACCAGTTGGCCGTAATGTTCGCCAGAATGCTCGATCAATCCGTAGGCCAAATCCGCCAACTGCACCCGCTCACCGGATTCGGGCGCCACCACCATCTGCGCCATTCCCGTGTCACCCTTCGCCTTGATGACCGCTGCCCCGTCTGCGAATGATTTTTTCACATACGCCACAACCGCAGCCTTGGTCTTGAAATGCTCGCGAGATTCGTCGTCCACCGGCTTTTGCCCTTTGGCCACGTCGGTAAATAGATCGTTCGAGCCTGCCATGTGTAGCAATTGTTCCGCAAAACTGCGCTGCGCCGGAGTCGGTTTGAAGTCGTATTTGTCCTCGGGAAAATCCTCAGCCATCGCGATCAACCTGCGCCCAACGTCCAAGTAAGTGCATCGGCAGTTGGTCAGAAAGTGGTCGGAGAGGAAGGGAATCGTCATAGTGCGCGCGCGAGATCCCTGGTTCGGGGAAACAGGAGTGGCCAACAGCAGCCAATTGCGACGATGTGCCCATCGGCGAGTGGGGCAATATCGACTTCGTTGAGACTCAAGTCTACGACACCTCGTTCCATGCCTCGAGCACAGCTTGCGGACTCCTCGATGATCTTCCTTTTTAGCAGCGTCTTGTCCCAGCGCTGGTAAACGCCAGGCCGGCGATCATCATAGCCATTGCAAATAGCTTCTTCATTGCGCACGCCTCCCGAATGGATAGACGGAAATCGCAGAGAAATCGCTAGCACGACCGAAAAAATATCAGCGATTTGGAATTTCGGCGGAAACAGGAAAATTAGAGGTAGTGTTCATTACGTGGGTGTGCCAGTATCCAAAATCCCATTTGGGGTAGTTGAATTGTGCCACTATGCCAGTGCATGAGTTCACCACTTTGGTCAGTGAGGCTCGCTCCGCCTGAAAAGCGGCTGCGCTCGCGATGACCCTATTCTTCCGCGTGGTACTTGGCTGCGCTATGCGAGAGAACCTGCCCCGCGCCGGGTGAAAGAGTAGCGTGGAGCTGTTTCCCAGCCGGCAAAACTAAGGTGCTACCGATCAGCGGGCATTGCTCTTATCATCCTACGTGTCCATGAGGAGATACGATGGTTACGTAAAAAGCTTGCTCTTCGGATGTGTCGGCCTCGTGATTGCGCTCATGCTGCGGATGTCATGGTGGTTTGTTTCTGCCATGGCACACCGGTAGACCCGAGACTCACGAATCATCGTGGGCATCCCGGAGCTCCTACATGATCCACTATTCCTAATTCTCTCAGTGGCGTTTGGCGGCCTGGGCATATACCTAGCTGTGCGTTGAGCTTTCCCCAAGCCTCCGACTCACAAGCCGGGGGCTTGGCTGAGGGCTGGCGCAGACTGTGTGCTATCATCCTTGGCCGAAGCGAGGCGCGTTATGTTTACCCTTGCTCTGCTTGTGGCCCTCTCCGCGAAACCTACGGTGGTCTGCGTAGGTTTCCTCGCCACACGATGCGATGTCATCTATGCTTCTTTGGATCGAGTTCTCACGGACGGTCCTGAGCAGTCCATCCTGGTGGCAGCCCGGACCGGCCTTGTGTTCCCGCTATTAACAGTGATTGACCGATCCAACCGTTACCAGAAGCTCTTGATGCAGCAACTGAATGAAATGCAACGGCGACTCGTGGGTGCGGTAAATGCCGGACTCCGTCGTCAGTACGGAGACCAATTTTATCCTAACGGTTGTTCTCCGAAGCATTTTATTCCAGTGGCTGTGGGCTCCCATCATCTGTTGTGCAACTCTGATTCCCTCGTTCATGCCTGACTCAGAATCCGATCACGGCGTTTCCTGGAGGAACAGCTCATGAATCGCAGACGCCTCATGTTCATGGGAGCGGTATCGCTGGCCATCGGGGGCCTTCTCAGCTCAGTGGTCTACCGCCAGTTGCAAAAGAACCCGGTTTCCGAACGCACACGTCGAGTCGACGCCGTAGTCGCGGCCAACAATATTCCCATAGGCAAGAAAATTGAAGACCGTGACTTGCAGGTCGTCAGCTCATCCCGCCGATTTCTTGCCTCCCGATGTCCTGCACACGAAAAAGAGCACGGTAGGCCGGCTACAGCCCTTCCCGTTGAGAAGGGAGATTTTGTCACCCCGTTCAAGCTGCGGACGAGGCTGGTTTGTCTGGATCATTCCGCGCGGCCAGCGGGCCGCGCCCGTGCGCGTGAATGACATCGTATCGATCGATCGCTTTCTCGAGCCCGGTTCACACGTGGATGTCCTCGGTCACAGTCCAGACCGCGCAGCCGAGCGGCATGCAGGCCGTGACTGTGCTACAGAATGTTCGCGTCTTGGCTGTTGACGCTCGAATGGATCGCGGCAATATGGCAAACGAAACGCGTGCCGCGGTGCCGTCGGTCGTCACGCTGCTCGTTTCCCCGGAAGATGCGCAAAAATTAGCCCTTGCCAGCCAGGCGGGGCGCATTCAACTACTTCTCAGGAACCCAGCCGACACAGACGAAGAGCACATTCCCATTATGCGGGATCTGTAACCCATCTCGGGAGTCGCAAAGAGGCCGGTCAAGGTGAAGATCGTTCCCTCGCGAAACTTCCCACTGCTCCACCGGATTACACCATCCAAGTGATTCACTGATCTAAACAGGAACGCATCAAAGTGCCGCAATAGCTGCAGCGGGGCGCATCTCGTTGTGACGATAGTCAGTGCTACGAGAGAGAGGAGCAGCTATGGATCGCAGACAACTCCTTTTCGGAGCCGCAGCACTGGGATTGGCCGGACGGTTCAATGTGAATGAGCTATTGAGCGCCCAAAGCGTCGACGCTGACGGCGAGCCGTCAAGGGCACCGCAGAGCCAATTGACTGCTCGCGATGAGGCCGGCTTACGCGGTCCGGTGAAGACGTGTGTCGAAGAAAGCGGCAAATCGGTAGCGACTACCGAATACAGCATTGACGGGCAGTTTCTCTCGGCTCGCCATGAGTTTGACGGACAGCTTTCGTACTCCTCCTCTGACTCTGTTTACACGGAGGTCCATGACTCCGAAGGTCGGTTGGCAAAGTCTATCTCGGGAAAACAGGGTGAGCCCACCCGCGAAACGCTGTACAGCTACGATGACACGGGAAGGTTGGCGGTTATCACGAATAACGAGAACAGCGACCGCACTGAGCTCCACTACCAGGCAGACGGCAACAAAACATCCATCCACACTTTTGATCCGAAGACCATCGAACAAAGACGGCATGCTGCCGTGAGCAGCTCCGTCCGGGACGCAGCTCAGATGGGCTTCGGCGTATCCATGGGCGGGAACGTCACCACGATCTACAACTCTGATGACCAGCCAGCAGAGATAGAGATCCACACCGTAGATGGGCAAGTTGTTAGTCGGTTTGTCCGCACCTACGACGCCGAAGGGCGACTCATCGAAGAGAAACCACTCGAGCAGAATATGGCTCTATTGTTTCTCGACATGATGCCACCAGAAGAGCAGGCTCTGCTAAGTCCTCAACAGATGCAGGCCTGGAACAAAGGCTTGAACGCATTCTCGAAGGCCCCAGCCAGGACGACCGTTGCTTATGACTCCCAGGGTCGAATAAAGGAAACAATGGAGCGCAATGGGTTCTTCGAGCAAACGACGGCGATCTTCTACAACGAACAGGGCGACAAGGCCCGTGAGCGGATAACGTTCAAGAACAACTCAGCTGTGCCGAGCGGCGTTCCGTACACCTTCGACGAAGATGGCAACCTCATTCCGAGGGCCGCGCCCGAACATCCTGAAACACCATTTCCGTTCAAAGACTCCGACGTCCGTTATGCGTATCGATACGACAGCTACGGCAACTGGACCGAAAGAATCGAAACTCGCGCCGACGGGTCTTCTGTAACCACCAGTCGCAAGCTTTCCTACCACTGACTCATCTGTCTTTCTACATCCGTACCGAGGTCCCGCCAGGGGAGGGAAGAAACATTGGTTTACCTGAAAGCTTTGCTCTTTGGATGTATCGGCCTGGTGGTCGCATTTGTGCTGCGGATAATTTGGCGCATTGCCGCAACCGCCTGGCACTCGCGTGCATCGCCGGACCTGATTGTCGTGCTCGACTCACAAGCGTTGCTCGACAAAATATTCATGCTGCTAGCAGGGGCCTGTGTCGGTGTTGGGGGTGTACCTAGGTAAACCCTGATCCCCTCTGACCAAGCCTCCCAGTCACAAACAGGGCTGGGGTCTTGGATGAGAGCGGAAGTTCTATTCGATCCCGAAGATCTTCACAAAAATCGACGTGTCCCCGGTGACGTGCGGCCAAATCACGTGGTAGCCCCACAGATGTACCCAGGCATTCCCCGTCCTCAGCGTCAGATAGGCCTTCACCATTCCCGGCCCACCGAACAGCAGCACGATGAAAATCACTGAGAGCGCAGCATGCGCGGGTGTGTCGTAGCGCGTCCAGTATTCGGTCAGATGCAGCGAGGCATAAGTAAAGCCGCTCAGAACCATCGTGGACGCGGTCGAACCCGTAATCTTGTAGTAGCGCGGCACCAGAATCGAGGTGAGAAAGATCATGATCGGCAATCCGGTGCCCAATAGCGAAAACACCAGGGCAATCACGCCGCCCAAGAGCGAACTAAGCCGCCAGATGCCGGACCTCGGCAGATCGAGAAGTAATCCCAATCCCAGGACGACCAGAATTACCAGCGCGTCATTGCGAGGGTTGTTCGATTTCATGCAAAGCGCCTCGCGCGAATAGCCACGATGCCGGAAAAACCAGTAGGGAAGCGCCGCATAGAAAAAGAAGTTATAGAGCGCCCACACAAACACTTCGCGAGTCGTTACGGAATCGTTCGAGCCAAACATGCTTCCGGTGAGATGCAGCCCGATGCCGTGCGTCCCGGCGAGCCTGCCAACCAGTTGCCCGCCCATCAGCACCGCCGCGCCGTAGATCATCAGGCCGACCGACTCGCGCATCGCAATCGCGCGTTCCGGAGCGCGAGCCGCAATGTCCACTGACCGCCGCCGCGTCATCAAATAAGTGACGCCAACAAAGATCAATGCAACCAGCGGCCCGAAGACCTCAAACATCACCCGCGACTGGTAGGGCGTCGCTCGAAGCATCGGTTGATCAAATGGGATCGCACCTTTCGCCAGAAACGGAATCGCCGCCGCAAACAGAATCCATACCAGCAGCCCGATCTGCACGACGCGATTCCGAAGCACGCTAGGTTTTACTTGAGGTGTCGGCGGCGTGCTCCGGTTGTGCTCATTCTTGTCCTCGCGGAATTGTCTTTCTGAGGGCTGGTCCGCAAAAGGCTATCACGATTCCTTCCGCCTTTCAGCCCGAGTGGAGTTTCGCGGAGACTTCACCTACGTAGCGACCGAATTCATCCGCATTTAATAATCGGGTGACAAATCCGAAATATCTGCTGGCTAATCTATAACCGTTTCTCTGCCTTGTTTATGGCCCAACCAACCCGGCCCACAGCCGGGAGTTCATGTTGAAAACAGGAGGATTCCGAATGTTTGATCAATTCCATTTTTTCGCCCCCAAGAAGATGATGTCGTCATTGCTGGCCTCATCCCATCGTCAGCTTGGGACCGAGTGCCTCTCCCGCTTATGCCGCCGCCGGTACGGCGACACCGATTCAGCATCTGGTCGTCATCTTCCAGGAAAACATTTCCTTCGATCATTACTTCGGAACTTACCCGCTCGCCACGAATCCTCAAGGTGAGCCCTTCTTCAAAGCCTCTCCGAGCACGCCGGCGGCCAACGGATACACCAACACCTTACTGAACTTCAATCCCAACTTGAACCCGGCCAATGGAACGGGCAAGTCTAACCCGTTTCGACTGGATCGTTCGACGCCCGTGACCCCGGACCAGGGTCATGGTTACACGCAGGAGCAGCAGGCTTTCGACAACGGTCTGATGGACCTTTTCCCGAAGTTCACCACCAATCCCGGCGGCAGCAACGAGGTCATGGGCTACTACGACGGCAACACCGTTACCGCGTTGTGGAACTACGCCCAGTTCTTTGCCATGAGTGACAACTCCTACAGCACCACATTCGGGCCCTCCACTCCTGGCTTGATCAACCTCGTCTCCGGCCAAACCAACGGCGTAATCGCCCACCTCAACGGCACGGGCAGCGAAGTGGATGGTGGCGCGGGATCCCTGACCGTGATCGGCGACCCTGATCCCATTGGCGATGCCTGCTCTGCTCCCACGCGAAACCAAGTTACCATGGGTGGCACAAATGTCGGCGACCTGTTGCATGCCGCTGGTGTGACTTGGGGTTCGTTTATGGGTGGATTCGATTTGACTGTAGTGAATACCAACGGCTCGACTGGCTGCAGTCGCAGCTCGGTCAACGTTGGCGGCACCACCGTTACCGACTACATCGCACATCACCACTTTTTCAATTACTGGACCTCCACCGCAAATCCGCAACACACGCGCCCCCGGTCGGTCGCCGAAATTGGAAACGACGGACCGGCCAATCACCAGTACGACCTCCATGACTTCTTCGACGCGATCAAGGCCGGCAATTTTCCCGCAGTAAGCTTCTTAAAAGCGCCGGCTTATCAGGATGGTCACGCGGGCTACTCCGATCCGCTGGATGAGCAAACCTTCCTTGTGAACACCATCAACTTCCTGCAAGCTCAGCCCAGTTGGGGCAGCACTGCCGTGATTATTCTCTACGACGACTCCGACGGCTGGTACGACCACCAGATGTCCCCCATCGTAAACACATCCACCGGCCCCGCCGACGCTCTGACCGGATCCAATGCCTGCGGCACCGCCGCCAATGCACTGCCCGGCCTTGATCCCGGCAACACACACGCTCTAGGACGTTGCGGCTACGGCCCAAGACAACCATTGCTCGTAGTTTCACCGTGGGCGAGGCGGAACTTCGTTGACCACTCCGTCACAGACCAAACTTCCGTTCTCCGCTTCATCGAAGACAATTGGTTGGGCGGACAACGCATTGGCCAAGGCTCGTTCGATAGCATCGCCAACTCCATCACGCAGATGTTCAACTTCCGCAAGATGCAGGAGAATGGCACACTGTTCCTGGATCCGAGTACTGGAACTGTGCGACAGCAGCAACAGTAGCAGTTTCCTCCTGACGTGCCCCGATGTCTCTCTCTGCATTTTGGAGAGAGACAATACGGGGTTTGCTGCCGGGTGCCGGGTGCCCCAGAGCCTGCCCTGAGCGGAGTCGAAGGGTTTCGCCGTTTTTTGCGAGACCTGGGAGTCACATTCTGCGCTACAGGATGGGGGTTATTTCCTTTGCGTGATGCCTCCGCGAACCCGCAACAACTCTGTCATCCCGACCGAAGCGGAGCCCAGCGAGCGTAGTTGCGAGACCTGCTGTTGGCCTGTGTGGAGGGGAAATGTAGGCTCGGGCGTCTCGCCCGTGCGAATCAGAGTCGTCGCGGAGATGATTAGTTTCAGGCAAATATCCTTTGCTTTCGCTTTGCCTTCGCTAGGTACGACTCCAGGGTGGCCAAAAACGAGGAAGTTTTTCTTTGGCTCCCGGCGTAGAATATTACTTCTGTATTCTGGCTCTTGCTTTTCTCCTGCGAGGGGAAACCGCCTGAAGGGCGGTCAAGTCACCAGAGCGTGACCCCCAACGCAGCTCGAAAGGAAGTCTTGACGCCGGCAAGCTTTGCGCCACCTCGACTGGGTAAAGAAACTCTGAGAAAGCAGAGATGATGAAGTGGCACGAAGACGTAAGATTCTAGCCGCAGCCGCTCTGTGGGGAGCGTGCGCCTGGTTCGTGAGCTTGGATGTAGATTTCCTGATCACCCATCTTCGCAACGCCCCCTACTGGCTGCTGCAAGGTTTCCGTGCTCTATTCATGGGAGCGAGCGTCGCCATTGGTTACGTGGTATTTCGGAAGTATCAGCTTGAAATGCGGAGCCGGAGCGAGAAATATGCTGAGATTCGAGCCCACATTCGCCAACTTCTTGCCGACTTGCTCACCACCCCCGATGAAGACTTGATCCGTCAACTGCACCGCACCATTAAGCGCATCGAGCAAGTACTGAAACGCTACGACCCCGAAGCCGCTCACCAAAATGCGGAACGCAAAAAGCCAAAGGTTGCGTAACCTCTGGGCAAAACTTGATAGCGAATAGTCGGGAAATTCTAACTCCAGCGTAAAGGTGGGCCGCCCGCCGAATCACTCTGTCCCGGCGGGTGCTAATCATTGCAAAGGGGGAAAGAATTCCAGGTTGCGTACTTAGCGCAGTTCGACTGACACCGCGACATCGAACTTCGAATAATACTTCTTCACGTCCCCCGCTCCGTACTTCTCGCGGAATTTTTCGACTACAGATTTCACAGTTTTCGCTTCGGTGATCGGCTTGCCCCGGAACTCCCCTTTCGCACCCCGCGCCTCGATCCGAATCTGCGGATTCTTGAGCACATTCTGGTACCACTGGGTGTCCGAGCCTTGCACAGGCAAGAGGTAAAGCTTCTCGCCATCCAGCACGAACCAGACCGGAATCGAGATTTCTCGCCCCGACTTCCTCCCGGTCACACTGATCTTGATCTCTTGGTAGCGAGTGAGGCGATCTTTGAGAGTTTCCTTTGCGCTTGGCATCTCGTTTTTCCTCGGACTGATGCTATCGCAGGTGGCCATCCTTTGCGGTTCTTGCAAAGGTCGGGTGGCCCATCCTTCGCGCTCTTTGCGAAGGGTGGGGTTCCTCTGCTTTGATACCCCTTGGGCAGTTCGCGCTTTCGGTTAAATCTCAGAAGCTTCACGAACAATCCTAACCGGTTGTTACTGGTCTCGCAAAAGCACCAGAGCCGGGGCGCCTGCAACTTTGTCATTCCGACCGAAGCGGAAGTTGTCTCCGTGTGAACGGAGTGCAAGCGCGGGAGCTTTGCATCTTTTGCGAAGGTGAACGTCCTTGCATTTCTCCAAACTTCCGCCACAATAGCAGCTGTCAGAACAGACGACCGTGAGGAATTGCAAGCATCATTCGGTTCGGTCCCTTCTCCCTTGGACCGGTCAGCGTAATCCTTGGCAGCAAACGGTCAGCCTGATTGCCTTTGCAATGGTGCTTTCGGATTTGTGCATAGGCCCGGGACAAGCCTTAGGTCAAAGCGCACAAGCTGAGAACGACCAGACCGATGTCCTTCGCGGTACGGTAGTGAACAGTGTGACCGGCGAACCCATTGGACGTGCCCTAGTGTTCTCGCCTGACAGTCGATTTGCGACCATGACGGACGGTCAGGGACGCTTCGAATTCGCGTTCCCGCCGGCCAGGACCGACAAGGGCAGCGATTCCGAGCTTGGAAGCCCTGCCACTCCAACCAATGTTCAAGGCGAATTCTTGAGCGTGAATCGTCCGCAGACCCTTACCGCTCGCAAGCCAGGGTTCCTGACTGATAGCAATGAAGAAGGGCAGAATCTGCAGCTCGAGACCACAGGTAAGGAAATCACAATCTCGTTGATGCCCGAGGCGCTCATCACTGGGCGCGTGGTTTTTCCAAACTCTGAAGCTCCGCTTGGAATGCGTGTGGAGCTTTACCGGAGGCAAATCCGCGAAGGCAGCGTCCATTGGATCTCCGCAGGGGAGTATTCGACGAACTCAGGAGAGTTTCGTTTGGCTGAACTCGCTCCGGGTACGTATAAGTTACTGACTCATGAACTTCTGGACCGTGATCCCGAGACCTCTGTTCCCGGTGGCGAACAATATGGATACCCGCCCGCATACTATCCCGGCGCGGCTGACTTTGAGGCGGCCAGCCCCATCGAGTTATCAGCCGGCAGGACCTTCCACGCAGATTTCAGCGTCGCCCGGCAAGCTTATAACCCAATCAAACTGCCGGTCACTAACGCACCTGTTGGTTTCTCGCTGGAAGCGCGCGTATTTGTTCACGATCACAAAGGGCCCGGGTATTCTCTCGGCTACAACCAGGCGGATCAAGCAATCGAGGGACTATTGCCGAATGGCGACTATACCGTTGAAGCAGCCATTAATGGACCCTCCTTTGCTATGTCAGGTTTAGTGAATATTAATGTCAAGGGTGCAGGCGCGGTTGGGCCTGGCATGGTACTGGTGCGCAACGCATCGATCAGCGTGAACGTGAAGGAGGAGTTCACATCGAGAAGCGGCGTTACCTCTGGTGTAACCGCTCTGGTCGCGGAAATCTCCATCCCGGTCGCCAACTAAATCTTGTACTGGAGCCGGCGGATGATTTCGGTGGGGGATGGGGTGCTTCCCTTAGCCAGCAGGTTAAGCCTGATGACAAGTCCCTTGTAATCGAGAGCGTTCAGCCCGGGCGTTATTGGGTAAAAGTCTACCCATTTCGCGGATTCGCCTCTGCGGTTAGCCTTGGTGGGATCAACCTGCTGCAAGAGCCGCTCGTCGTCGGTCCAGGTGGCTTCAGTTCTCCGATAGAGGTGATACTGCGCGACGACGGTGCCCAGATTGAAGGCAAAGTCGAGGGCGATCATGCTGCACACAGCGCAGCCAGTGGTCCGGAATCTTTACCCAGATCTGCGCCGTTTGCGTACGTTTATTGTGTTCCGCTACCTGATAGCAACGGGCAGTTCACTCAAGTATGGGTGTCTCCGGATGGAGAGTTCAGTTCGCCAGACGTACCGCCCGGCGCATATCGCATACTTGCTTTCAAGCGTCCACAGCCGGAGCTTGAATACAGGAACGCCGAAGCTATGCGCGTCTTTGAAACTAGAGGGCCGGTCGTCCATCTGATTCCGGGGCAAAAAGAACATTTGCAGCTTCATGTGATTGCGAACGAGTAAAACAATGCATCGACCCCCGCACGCCGCCGCAACGTTCGCGCTTTATCTTGCTTTGCTGCATTCATATTCGGCGATTGGCGCACAGAGTCCCACTGCGGGCCCAATGCAGCTCTCCGGCACATTCCGAATCGCTGGAACTGTAGTGAGCGCTGTTGACGGACATCCCCTCGATCGATCTCGAGTCACCATTACTGACACGAGATTCCAAGAATTTCCAGTCCACGATAACTTCTGAGGATGGCCGTTTCGAATTCAAGCAGGTTGGTCCAGGTAAGTATTCGTTACAGGGAGCGAGGCTAGGCTTCATTCCAGCAGCTTACGACGAGCACGAACAGTTTTCGACGGCGATTGTTACGGCTCCTGATCTTGATATCGAGAACCTAATGTTGCGTCTGGCGCCGACTGCTATGCTGTCGGGCAAGGTTTTCGATGAGTTTGGTGACCCGGTCCGCCATGCAACCGTGACCCTGTATCGTGAGGATCACCAATCCGGCGTGAGCCATATCCGAAGATTTCGCAACGCTCCGACGGATGATCAAGGCTTCTATGCAATTGCACCCCTAAACGCTGGCACCTACTTTCTTGCGGTGATGGCGACGCCCTGGTATGCAGTGCATCGCCTCTCTTCCAGCGGGCAAGAGACGGAAAATTCCTTCGTGAATCGATCGCTTGATGTTGCGTACCCGGTTACTTACTACTCCGATTCTACCGATCCGGAAGCTGCTATTCCTATCCCGATCAAGGGCGGCGATCACCCGCAGGTCGACTTTCACCTGGTTCCGGTCCCGGCTCTTCATTTGCTCGTTCGCAGTGCAGAGAATGGTGGGCACGGATTCACTATGCCTTCCCTTGAGAAGCGCGGCCTCGATGGGACGGACCCTATCCAGAACATGGGAACGCAGATCGTATCTCCGGGTGTATTCGAAATGACCGGACTGGCACCCGGCAACTACACCGTTCGTATGCCCGGGTCTACACCCGGTCAGGCAACCAGAACCAGTGAGATTGATATCACCAATGACGAACAGGAACTCGACGCATCAAGCGGCGAGCCCACAAGTACCATAAAGGCCTCGGTGCAGTTGCTTGGAGAATCAAAACTTCCTCCACAACTCAATCTCGCACTGCGCGATAGCCGCGGGCGAATCGCAGCCTGGGCAGCGGTCGACACAAAGGGAGAAGCAGACTTTCAGGACGTCCCTTCCGGCAATTATGCAGTGCTGGTTCAGAGTCCGGGAAGGGCATTTTCCGTCGTCCGAATCTCATCGCAGGGCAATGAAAGTTCAGGGCACACGTTGACCGTGGCAGCAGGCATGCCCCTTACCATTTCGCTCACGCTAGTCGGAAGTACGAGTAGCATATCGGGCTTCGCAAAGCGAGCAGGGAAGGCCGCTCCTGGCGCAATGGTGGTTCTGGTGCCGAAAGATCCTGACACGAACCGTGAGCTTTTCCGCAGAGATCAAAGCGACCTGGACGGAAGCTTCATCCTGCAGAGTGTCATTCCCGGTTCATACACGATCGTCGCAATTGAAAACGGTTGGAGTCTCGACTGGTCCCGGCCAAGTGTCATCGCAGTCTACGCACAACATCGCCAGGCAGTCACAATTCCTGATCGAGCCGAACGCTCCATCCATCTCCCTGACGCTGTGGAAGTTCAAGCGCCTTAGCCCTCTCCTAACACGACACTGACCTGGCATTGCTTCAAAATGAATACTGGTATCGTTGTGCGTGTAATCGGAGGGTGCCCCACCTTCGCGCTTTTCGAATCCCGATTTTGTGGTCTTGGCTCAGGAAAGTTTTGGAAAGATTGACCGTGTGTTTCAAATTCCCAGTCGCTAGGAAATTAAAAAGCCTGTCTTGGTGAATCGTTTAATTAGAGGCAGTGCAATCAGCGTACCGAGCATGGAAAACGTTCTAGTCGCCACTCCGATGCCGTAAGCTCCTGCCTTAGTCGTGGTCGCGGTCGTCCCAATCGCGTTCTGTGCGCCAGCGGTGCTCGTGTTCATCCCACCATCGCTGACGCTCGCGCCAGCAACGTTCCCGTGCTTCGTGCAATTCCCGGCGCTCGTGGTCCGCCTGCCTACTCCTATGTCCGTGTTTCTCGATTGCTTCGTGGAGTTCGTGCTCCGCATGCTGAATTCGTCGCTGGCATCGGTCCGCATCTTCTGCCTGAAGGCGCGGCAACCCAACGCTAAGCAGAACCCCTGCGAGAATGACTAGCGAGAGAAGAGATTTTCTGACACTGTTCATTGACTAGCTCCAAATTGGCGATCCAACAACGCGAAGCTTTGGATGCTGGCGATCAACCAGAGGTTACTGCGTCAGGTGTTCAAAAGAGGGTTGTGGTGCCGTAGCCCCATCAATCGGGCGGGTGGCCCGGCCTTTCGCGCTCTTTGCGAAGGCCGGGGCTTCTATCCGGAGCCGGGCCGACCAACCGTCGGGTAGACTCCACGTCGTTTCCGTTTCCGTGCCGTCCAGGTGTTAATCGTCGAACAGGTGCTACGCACTGGGGACGTCCGGACTAGATCGGCGCCGCTCCCTGAGTTTTTTACGTAGCTTTGGCAACAGCACAAACCATTGCACTAAACGGCAGTATAATAGTTTTGTTACTTTTCCCATCCTTCCGCCGCGCCCTCGGGCGACGGTTCCTTGCGAAAACTGACGAACGTCGAGCAGGGAGCCGGGAACGGCTGCTCTCCATCTCTATCCGGCTTCGTGCGACCGAAGATGCGTTTCCTTTAAGCTTCTGCCTGTTTTGGCAAGGTCGAGCGGTTCCCGCGATGCCAAAGAGAGGAACGACATGCAAGCCGACTATATTTGGGAAGAAGTGTACGCAGCCGCCATCCTCGAAACCGACGATACCAAACTGCCAAATCGCCTTCACGTGGCAAAAGCTGCGATTGACGACCGGCTTCATGAATTGCAGCTAGACCATGGAGGTTCGCCCGAAGAACGGCAAGCGATCAGCGATGCCCTTGGGGGGCTGAATGCGCTGCGGAGAGAGTTAGAAAGACGCGCTCACGGCGAGGGTTCGAGCAACGCCTGAATACCGCTGAGCGTTGTTAGGCCAGGCCTCTGGCCGACTGTGAATTGAATAACCTATGGCAGACCCCGTGCCATCCCAAACTGAAGGGGCGTGTCTGCGCAAGCGCATTCTCATCGTCGATGACAATCCCACCATGCGGCATCTGTTGCGAACGACATTCGGGGATATCTTAAGGTTGGGAAGTCGCGGAAGCAGTGAACGGGCGCGAGGCTATTGACCAGGCAAGAGAATTGAATCCCGATCTGATCGTGCTCGACCTGTCAATGGCAATCATGAACGGACCACAAGCAGCGCCCGTGCTCAGGCGCATGCTGCCGACCGTTCCGATCATCTTGTTTACGCTCTATGGGAGTAAATTTCTTGAGCGGGAGGCGCTCTCCGTAGGCGTCACTGCGGTAGTTTCCAAGGATGCTACCGTGAAGACGTTGGTCAACCGGGCGCAGGATTTGCTAAGCGCGTGATTTCGTGTCACGTTTCGTGCGTCTTGCCCTCTAGGAGTATCCTACCGAGGTCAATCCCGTTCGCGAGGGGGTGCTGGCGTGCCACGTCACCTGGCTGCCAAAGAAACGCCCATTGAGCGAATCTACCGCGAAGTACACGGCGAGAAAATGCCTGAAGCGGTGAAGCGCATCCTCCTGAAACCCCTACAAGTCAAAGATCAAACTGAAGCCCTGGAATTAAGCCCCGGTTACCTTTTGTTAAAGCGTATGATCGTAGTCATGATGGATACGAACTACATTTCGGAACGCCTCGCCAGTCTGAAGCAAGAACTGAGCGATCTAAGAGTCGTCAATGCCCGGTATTGGAGCCGGATGGAGCATACGCCGTTGCAGAAATCAGGTCGTGCTTTAAATCAGGAACGCCTGGTGCACATCAAACGGGAATTGTCCGACCTGATGAAACGCTGCGCTTAAGTACGATTCGGAGAGTTAGGTGAGCGCCCGAAGTTCACCCTTTCGAACGGATTTAACGTAAGTGCTCTGACTCGGCCCGAGTGAACCCTTTCCCCTGCGTCATGCGTCTAATGAGGTATGCAGCTTGGACAAGAATTAAACTCAGAAACAGTCGAACATCTGAGGGAACAGGGTGAGTTTTTGCTAAGGACGTACCGGGCAGAATTTACCAAGGACCCTAGTAGCCGCGCCACGGAAGCTTCGCGCAGCAACGTCATTGCTGTGCGGCACACCCTGAAGCAGATGTATGGAGAGGCTGTTGCGTCGGACGTGGCCGATCTCGTTAGACAAACACAAATTTCCCAACCCCGCGGGTCAGTTTGTCACGCTTACCGCCGTGAGAGACTTGCCACACTCTAAGCAACACGCCTTTAATCGAGATGTTATCAATCCGCACGACGGGCACATCCTCTGTGATCCGTACCCGGCGACTTGTAATTTCAGCTTGCGCATCTTGTAGAGCAGCAGGCTCGCGACCAGCGCAATAAGCAAACCGGCAAAAATACTAATTGCGTTCATTACAGGTGCTCCTTTCGTTCCGGGCTCCGACGAATGTAATTCCCTGCGCTACGCCAAATCTCAGGCGGCTAGGTCTTGGGAGGCGCTTTTCGCGTTCGATCTGCGCTTCAACGCGCTCCGAAGGGCGTGCAAGGCGTACATCGCGTCATCCACCGCATGCTCTTCTTCGATATTGTCTCCTGCTGAGTAAAACAGTTCGCGCGCACGTGTGACAAGCGCCGTTTCCGCTTCAGCAATTCGGCCTGAAACTTTGTTGGCGTCCAACTCAAAGAGCGCAGCCTTGTAAAATTGCGCGCCACACTCCTCTTGTACGGTGATCTCAATATGCCAGTGTTCATAACCACTCCTAGACCAGTAGCAGTCCAGCTGATATGAGCGGGAGGCGATGTAAGCCGCCTCCCATTTCTCTCACTGCGCGCTGGTTTTATGCGGCCTTGCCGGGAGCCTTGGCTTCGAGGGCCTTCCCGCTGCCAACATTAACCTTGATCTGCTTCGGTTTGGCTTCAGCCTTTTTGGCGAGGTTGATGTTCAGCACGCCCTTGTCATAATGGGCGCTCACTTGCCCTGGATCTACCGAACTGGGCAGGGTGAACGAGCGGGTGAAGCTTCCGTACTGTCGCTCGACGCGACGGAAGTTCTCCTCTTTCTCTTCCTTCTCGAACTTGCGCTCGCCATGGACGGTGAGGGTGTTGCCCTCGATGCGGACATCAATGTCTTTTTCGTCGATGCCCGGAACTTCAAGCTTCAGGGTGATGGTGTGCTCGTCTTCGTAGATGTCCACCGGCGGTGCGAAGCTGGTGGTGGTCAACGCCTCTTCCGGTCCCTCGGGGCTATACGATTCACGGAAAAGACGGTTCATGCGGTTCATGCGGTCTTGCATGGTGGCAAACTCACGGAAAGGTTCCCAACGGGTCAATAGTGTCATGGTGCAGTTCCTCCTTCAGAGGGGGGCAATCTAAGGGGGAAAACTTCAGATGGGCTGACTTAGCTCAGGAGACCTGAAAGAGTAAGAAGAGGATGCTTGCTCGAAAACAATGCTAGGCCTTTACCTCGACGACTGTCAAACACAAGCGCACGTACCCAATCAACTGCTTTGGAACAGCCGATTGTCGCCAAAGCTAGCCGCGGGCTGCCCCACCATTTCGCGTCATCTACTCTCGAGGGTGCCCCGTCCAAGCTTCGCTTGGGCGGGGATTTTCTGCGGGCGCCCGCACCCGACTTCCAGTCTTGTCATCCGCAGTCGGAGCCCGCCTGAGCGAAGTCGAAGGGGACCTTGTGTTGGCCGCCACCCGCCGCGAAATTCCTCATAGAGCATCCTGCTTGAGCAAATAAGAAGGGCCAGCATGGTCGCTGGCCCCGAAACAAAAGTGACGGCTGATTCACTTTTGCATACTATCCTTCGCCATCTTGAGCGACACCACCTGAACCTCGTTCTTGTCCGCGTCTACGTGGGCTTGCAGGGTGACGTGGTGCCCTTCATGTCCTTTTACTGCATCCGGGTTGCTTATGGTCCAACTCTTACCGTCCTTGTCGCTCACAAACATCTTGCCATCTTCGCTAATTTTTCCCGTGACACTAACCGCTTTCATCGACGCGTTAGATTTGCTGGTGTCGGGCTGCTGCGCCCCGTATTGAGCCACAGCGACCGCGGACATCAGCAGGGCCAGCGCGAATGAAATGATCATCAGCTTTTTCATCTTCGTACTCCTTTCGCAGAATACTGGTTAGGCGTTATCGAGCTAATCGGCGAGGAATTACCGCTCCGAAGACGAGTGACGTGAGGATTGTCTCTTCCTAACCAGTGTGCTCTCGTGCGACGTTCTCCGTCAAGCGCATGGGCCGCTTTCGAATCGGCGTGGTGGCCCACCTTTTCGGTTTTTGCAAAGGCGGGTGGCCCACCTCTGTGGTTTTTGCAAAGGTGGGGAGTGAGATGGCGGTCGGGTGGCCCATCCTTCGCGCTCTTTGCGAAGGGTGGGATTCCTCGCTTTCAACCTGTTGAGCTCTCGGAGGGTGCCCTATCCTTGACGTTCTTTGCCAAGGATGGGACCGAAACTCGCGTCTCCCACTCGCCGGGCTGGAGCAACGTGCCTGGGGAGCGGCTAAGATCAGAACGCGTGCAGCCTGAATCCTTCTAACCCCACCTTTGCAAAGACCGCAAAGGTGGGCCTCCCCGCCTTCGCAAAGAACGCGAAGGCTGGGCCACCCGCCACCCGCCTCAGGGTCGATCTTCCACTGAAAGTTCAGGCCATCGCTTAAGAATCAGTTCAACGAGACTTCTGGCACGCTCGCTCCCCTGCTGAACGCTCAGCTTGTATGAGCTGATCGCGTATTGCTTGCCTTCTTCGGCCTGCCCCTGCCGAAGCAGAGCGTCGGCTAAGCTATAGCGCACGAAAGCATCATCTGGGGAATAAGCAAGCGATTGCTCGCAATAGCGTCTGACTAACGCAAGGTCGCCTGAATGATCAGAGATCACTGCGGCATGGCGGCTCAACACGCGCACTCGCCGCCCGTCATTTTCCCTAATTGCTTCTGCGATTGACTCATCTAGAAGCTTCAGCGCTTTCGCGTTTTCTCCAGTTCTTGAATACTCGTTGCTCTCTTGGACCACACGCTTTATGCGGTCAATTTCAGTCATTGGGCGGTCCTATTTCATTCGAATCGGGGGCAATTTGTCCTTGCATCGTTGGTAGTTGAGCCACGCGATCTCCATAGCGTCGGCAAACAACTGTGGAACGTGCAGGTGAAATCCACTGGCCGTGCGTACGGGCCCGGCTATCAAATACAGGCCAGGGGGACTAGACGCCGTCCCAAATATACCCTGGAGGAGATCGATTTCCTCGTCGCCTTCATCGTCCCATTGAATGTTTGGTATGTCGTGCCCGCGGTCGCACTCGAAACCAAGACTATGAGTTTTTGGCCTTTTGGCCGCCATCCTGAAGGCCGCTATGAGAAATACCGCGAAGCCTGGCATCTCATGATGCCAGCAGCGGACCCGGAGCCCGCCCCGGCCGAACCAGCTCCGGACGAGCTAAGCCTTGTCAAAGACGCGCTAGAATAGCCGTTTTGTCCGGAGCCTACGTGAAGCTGTGGTTCACCAATGCGGTCTGTGTTCTGTTCGCGCTCGGCGCTAGCGCCCAGGAGATCCACCGGCCCGTCGACAATGCTCCTACGGTCAAAGTCACGCCGCTGCAACTGGACTTTGGGACGCAGCCAGTGGGCAAAACAAGTTCGCCGCGGACGGTGACGCTGACTAATGCCGGAGCCACGCCCGTGACCATTACGGACATCATTCCTTCGGGCATCGACTTCGGCGAGACGCACAACTGTGGCGCCACTCTGCCCCCGGGAGCAGAATGCACTATCAACCTAACTTTCACGCCAGCGATCGCCGGTTCGAGACTGGGCGCGCTGGTCATTCTGGATTCTGTTCCCGGCAGTCCAGCGAGAGTCGCCTTGACCGGAACTGGAGAAGAAACCGGAGAAGTAGGGTGCCCCATCTCGGGTGCCCCATCCTTTTCGCGTTCTTTGCGAAAGGATGGGTTTCGGATGACGAAGGGTTGAGGGGAACACCACCTTACTCGATTCCTAACTCTTTCGCCAGTGATCTCCACTTGCTGTCTACCAGCGCCTTGGTTTTCGCGTCCATCAAAATCTCATCCGGCCATGGACGCGTGAAGCCTTCGCTGGCCCATTTTCGCGTGGCATCAATCCCCATCTTGGAGCCGTAATTTGGGAGACGGGAGGCGTGGTCGAGAGAATCGATCGGTCCGAGGGTAAATTGGATGTCGCGCTCCGGATCAATGTGGTTCAGCACCTTGAGTGTGACCTCGGCAATGTCCTGAACGTTCACGTCTTCGTCCACCACAATGATGCACTTTGTGAACATCGCCTGCCCCAGCGACCAGATAGCGTTCATCACTTTGCGAGCCTGGCCCGGATAAGATTTTCTTATAGCGACCAGCATGAGGTTGTGAAAGATGCCTTCGACGGGGAGGTTGATGTCCACAATTTCGGGGATAGTCACCTTCATTAGCGGCAAAAAGATGCGTTCTACCGCTTTGCCCATCCAGCCGTCCTCCATCGGCGGTTTGCCGACGATGGTGGTCGCATAAATAGGATCCTTGCGATGCGTGACGCAGGAGACGTGGAAGACGGGATAGAGATCTTCGAGAGAATAGAAGCCGGTGTGATCACCGAAAGGTCCTTCGGTGCGGAGTTCATCGAGGTGAACGTGGCCTTCCAGAACTATCTCGGAACTGGCTGGCACTTCGAGGTCTACGGTCTCGCATTTCACCAGCTCAACCGGTTTCTGGCGCAGGAATCCGGCGATCAGATACTCCTCTATGTCAGGAGGCGCGGGAACGATGGCGGAAAACGTGACAGCCGGGTCAGTGCCGATTGCGACAGCAACCTCCATCTTTCCGGAGGGACTACGGTCGGCGAGAACTGATCCGCCCGAGGATCGCGCCATGAGATCGACCGAAGTGGAAGCACGGGCGAGGACGCCCGCGCCTACATCGGTATTTTGAGCGGCGGCCCGGCGCAGAGCTTCGCGATAGTGTTCCGCGCCAACCTTTTGCCGCTGCCAATGCAGGCCGGTGGTGCGCTCATCGAAAACCTGGAGACGATACATTCCGACGTTCCGCTTGCCGCTCTTGGGATCGCGCGTGACAACGCATGGAAGAGTGATGAAGCGGCCTGCATCCTTGGGCCAGCATTGCAGGATGGGGAAATCGAGTAGCGAAAAATTCTCGTGCTTGACGACGTCTTTGCAAGGGCCGCTAGAAACAGTCTTGGGAAAGAATTTTCCCATTTCCGCGAGCATCGGAAGCATTTTGACTTTGTCGAGGAATCCTTGCGGAGATTTCACATCCATGAAGAGGCGGATGCGGTCAGCGACTTCATCGAGGGCGTCCACTTCCAATGCCAGGTTCATACGACGGGCAGAACCGAATTGATTGATGAGCACCTGCGATCCGGGATGGCCTTTGATGTTTTGGAAGAGAAGAGCAGGGCCTCCTCCGCGCATCTTGCTGACTCGGTCGGTGATTTCGGCGATTTCGAGGATGGGGTCGACTTCGGCGCGGATCTTTTTCAGTTCACCAGCGCGGTCGAGCGCAGCGATCCAGGCGCGCAGATCATCGTAGGGCAAAGATTCCTCCGGCTTGGAAACGTTCGATTATACGGCTTAACTTAAACCTCGCCAGACAGGAAGCAGTTCCGTGACTCGAGATTACCGTCTTGACCGAAGTGCGCTGATCTTGGCCCCGCCTTCAGGCGTGGACCAGATTATTGCAAGCTTCGGTGACGTGCATGATTACATCCGGCCGGATGGTACGCTGGATCCGCGCTGGCAGACAGAGTTCATGGATCACGTGGCGCTCCCGTTTCCGCTGCTTCTTTCATGGGACCATTCCAAGAGCGTCCGTCAGTTCGCCTGCCACAAGCGGCTCACCGCAATTTTTGGAAATGTGTTCGCGAATATTTTGGCCGAGGAACTGCAGCCAAAAGTAAAGAGCTTCGGCGGCTGTTTTGCATTCCGGCCGGAGCGGACCAGTGTTAAGCTTTCGACGCACAGTTGGGGAATTGCGATTGATCTGAATCCGGAGACGAATCTGCAAGGGTCGGCGGGAGACATGGACGCCGGCATAATCGAGCTGTTCCGCGACGCCGGTTTCGAGTGGGGCGGGGATTGGAGCGGAGACCGGCGAGATCCGATGCACTTCCAGTTTTGTACCGGGTATTAGACTTGTTCATAGGATGGAATAAAGGTCAGTTCTCAGTGGCCAGTTCCTAGTTCTTAGTTGATGCAGTAACTGCTCACGCGGCCGCATCTAACCTTGCAGTCCAAGGAGTATGGCTTGAAGCGACGGGTAGTGATCACAGGGATGGGGAGCGGTGAGTCCCAATGGCGTGGGAAATGCGGCTTTCGGCGAGGGCATTCTGCAGGGGCGCAGCGGCGTACGCCACATCTCGCGTTTTGATCCGGCAGAGATTCCGGTGCAGATTGCGGGCGAAGTGGCGGACTTCGATGAACTGGCGTGGGTAGAGAAGCGTGAGCGCAAACATGTGTCGCGGGTGTTACCGCTGGCGCTGGCCGCAGCTACGGAAGCTTTGCGGGAAGCGGGAATCGATGCTACGTCCCTGCCTCTGGAACAAAAGCGGCGCTTCGGAGTCATTCTGGGATCAGGCGGCGGATCGCAGGAATTCACCGAGGAGCAATACCGGCTCTTCTTTCATCAGCAGTACAAGCAGATGAGTCTGTTCTGCGTGCCCACGGGAGTGATGGGAACGCTGTCGAGCGAACTCAGCGTTCGTTTTGGCTTGCGAGGGCCGAGCCATGTGGTGACCACGGGATGCACTTCGTCCACCGACGGCTTCGGGTATGCGATGCGGCAGATTCAGACCGGGCGCCTGGATCGGGTGCTGACCGGAGGGGCGGATGCGCCGATCGCGCTGGGCATTATTAAGGGCTTCATATTGATGAAGATTCTCACCGACTCGTGGAATCATGCGCCGGAGAAGGGATCGCGTCCGTTTTCGGTGGATCGCGACGGTTTCGTGCTGGCCGAAGGTGCGTGGATGTTTGTGCTTGAGGAATATGAGCACGCGAAGGCGCGCGGGGCAAAGATGCTGGCCGAAGTGGCTGGATATGGTTCTACCTGCGAAGCATTCCATCGAGTGCGCTTGCAGGAATGTGGGGAAGAGCCGGCGCGGGCCATCGGATTGGCAATGAAAGAGGCGGGAATCGGAGCGAGGGATGTGGACTACGTCAATCTGCATGGGACCTCGACCCAGTTGAACGATCGCATCGAGACGCGAGCGCTGAAATTGGCACTGGGTGAACGGGCGCGGGAGGTGCCGATGTCGGCATTGAAATCGCAGATTGGGCATCCACAAGGCGCGTGCGGGGCGGCGGGAGTGGCGGCGACCATTGTTGCCATGCAAAGCGGGCAGGTTCCGCCAACCATCAACTTAGAGACTCCTGACCCGGAGTGCGATCTCGATTACGTTCCGGATGTAGGGCGGAAAAAGACGATCGAGCACGCGGTGTGTAATTGCATTGCGTTCGGATCGAAGAATTCAGCACTGGTGCTGCGGAAAATTGCTTAGAGCACAATGTGTCGATCTGAGCCATGCACGACTCTGCGCAGTTGTAACAGCGTGAACTTGACCTTGGGGACAACGCTGGCGAAGCTCACCATCCAGATCACCGCTAGCTCTCAAAAGATTCCGTACAGCAGGAATTCCCGGTTGCCTTCCGCGCCCAGGATCGGGGACTCGACGATGTCGTTTTCAGCGCAATTCAGGGCGATGAGCGCCTGACGCACTTTTTCTACGGCAATCTTTTGCGCTTCCAGGTCGCGCACGATACCGCCCTTTCCTACTTGTTCCCGGCCAACTTCAAACTGTGGCTTGACCAGCACCACAATCTGGCAGCCGCGGCGTTGCTCTGGTGTATCCGGCAGAGCTGCGGCGATGACCGCGGGCAGAACCAAGGTTGCGGATATGAAGGATACATCCATCACGACGAGATCCACGATCTGTCCAACTTGTTTCTGAGTGAGATAACGGGCGTTGGTTTTTTCCAGCAAGCGAACGCGGGGATCCTGCCGCAAGCGAAAATCAATCTGGCCGTGGCCGGTGTCCACAGCAATCACGCGAGCCGCACCGTGCTGCAGCAAGCAGTCGGTGAAGCCGCCGGTGGAAGCACCTACGTCGAGACAGACTTTTCCTCGAACATCGATATGCCAGTGCGCGAGAGCTTTCTCCAGCTTCAGGCCGCCGCGGCTGACGTATTTCAAATCTTCGCCGAGAAGACGAATGTCCGACGCCGTATTCACTCCTGCACCAGCTTTCTCTACTTTTTGTCCGTCCACCAAAACTTTGCCCGCGAGGATCATGGCCTGGGCGCGTTCCCGCGAGGCTGCCATACCGCGTTCCAGCAGCAATTTGTCGAGCCTGACCTTCAAATCAGCCTCCAGGAATGTGGCGCGAACCCACTTTGCATCCGGCCAACACTAACGTGCCAGCACCCGGCTGTGTGCAAAATGTAGAAGCCACTCTCGCTGAGATAGTTGCGAAGGTAGTTTCCCGCTTTTGCACAGAATTTTGCACCGCAGTGTTGAAAAGTCTACCGAGCGATGTTTTGCGTCTCGAAGAAGCTGGAAATTCATGATAAAAACAACAGCCGCCCTGGGCTGGGCGGCTTGATTTTTCACTTGAGCAATTCTGCAGCGAGAAATTTTAGCCGGCCACTTCCTCGAGCAGCTTTTGATCGATGTCGAAATTGGAATGCACGTTCTGGACGTCGTCATGCTCTTCGAACGCTTCCATCAGCCGGATCATGGTGCTGGCCGCGGCACCTTCCAACTTAATGTAATTCTGCGGAATCATGGCCACGCTGGAAGAAACAGGTTGAATGCCAGCTTTCTTGATCGCTTCCAGAACAGCTTCGTACGCCGCAGGCTCGCACAGTACTTCCCAATTGTCGCCGTCATCGCGCAGATCCTCAGCTCCAGCGTCGAGCACAATTCCCATCAGGTCGTCTTCCTTGGCGGCTGATTTGGGGATAACGATGTCGCCCTTCTTGTGAAACATCCAGGAGACCGCGCCAGCCTCGGCCATGTTGCCGCCATTTTTGCCGAAGACGTGCCGAATTTCGCTGACCGTGCGATTGCGGTTATCGGTATTGATGTCGAGCAGGATGGCGACGCCACCGGGGCCATAGCCTTCGAGTGAAAATTCTTCGTAGGTCGCGCCCGGCAATTCGCCAGTGCCGCGCTGGATGGCGCGCTTAATATTGTCGGCCGGCATGTTCTCGGCTTTGGCAGCGACAATGGCGCCACGCAGACGCGGGTTGGCATCAGGGTCTCCGCCGCCATTTTTGGCGGCAATCGAAATTTCCTTGATCAGGCGGGTAAAAATCTTGCCACGCTTGGCGTCGAGCGCGCCCTTTTTATGTTTGATTGTGGCCCATTTTGAATGGCCGGACATGGAGATACCTCGTGTCTATTGAACTCTAGGTTGAGCTGTGTTGTTTGCGCCGATTCCAACCGCCAAGGACTCGCCCGTAGAGGAGATCACTAGATTACCCTCGGGATTTGCCTCGAAACGTACGCAGGCGAATGAAAATTATAGCACGGGCGAAGCAGGGAACTGGCGATTCATCCAGGCCCAGGACCAGGGCGGCGGGCAGGTACTTCTTCCGGATTTCGCCGCGCCTTGTACGCATAAACCACGGCTAACAGTGGCGGCGCGAGTAGGACTCCCCAGAATGGAATGAGAATCCCGAGGACGAGGGGCGTCAGGATCGATGCCCAGATCGGCACCTTCGCCGTCCGTTTCATGATATAGGGCTGCAGGAGAAGGCCATCCACGACTACGATTGCCGCATACAAAATGAGAACGTAAAGGGGATGCTCCCAATCTTTCCAGCTCAGGGCGGCAGTGAGCGCTGGACCGATCATACCCAGCGCTGGTCCGACGTGGGGCACGAACTGCAAAACAGCCGGCCAGCAGCGCCCAGAAAGGCGCCCATGGCACTTTCAGCAGATAAAGTCCGATCAGCCACAAGATTGCGACAGCGAGCGAGTCTTGCAACTGGGCGATGATCCAGTTCTTAAGCGCGCCGCCGGTAGTGCGAACGTGGTCTCCGAGATCCATTCTGCTGAGGAATTCTACCGCTCTGTCTGAAAGCGACTGACGGTAATTTGGATGCAGATTGTAAACCTTGGACGCGGAAACTCGTCCATAGTGACAACAGGAGAGGAAGAGAGTGGAGTCCGCGCTGACCGCTACCTTGAACCCGGCTGTGCAGGCCCCAGCAGAAGCCATATCGGCGTCGAGTTTCGAAGACATCATGCGACGACATCAGCGGCGGGTGCATCGCGTGATTTACCTGCTGGTTCGGGATGAAGACATCGCTGATAACTTGACGCAAGAGTGTTTCCTGCGCGCCTATCAGAAACGGGCCAGCTTCCGCGGTGAATGCCGGATCGAAACCTGGCTGCTGCGAATTGCCCTCAACCTGGTACGCGATCACGGGAAGAACCGGCGGGCGTCATTCTGGAAACGGTTGATCGGCGTGGAAGAGCACGACGCCGCTCAGCCGCTGCGGTTTGCCTCGCTGGAACCGTCGCCAGAACGGGTGCTGCTGGCCCGGGAAGAATTGCAATCAGTGTGGAACGCGTTGTCTTCGCTGTCGCCGCAGCAGCACGAGATTTTCTTTCTCCGCTTCGCGGAAGAAATGCCGCTGCTGGAGATCGCTGAGCTGCTTGAACTCAAAATCGGCACGGTCAAAGCGCAATTAGCGCGGGCGACCGCGAAACTACGCGAAATGAAGGAGAAACAATGGAGATAATTCGCCATCTTAGTGATGATGAACTCGCAGGGTTGACGCTGGCGAGCGATGAGCAGTGCCTCCGGGAGACGCTCGGGAACCTGCCCGCATGTGCACAGACTGCAAGTCAACGACCGGACGAGTTCTGGCAGGAGCAGCGCGCCAAGGTGTGGTCACGCGTCGCCAGACGGAGCGTAGCGTCGCCCAACGTTTCCCGGTGTTGACGTGGGCAGCGGTTGCAACCATGATTGCGATTGCTATCCTCATGCTGCACCGCGGTCCGACTGCCGAGATTCGACAGGCCCGATTCGATCCCGACCATGAATTACTCATCGAAATAGAGCGTGCGGTGCAAAGCGACGGACCAGAGGCGCTGGAGCCTGCCGCGTTGCTGGCCCAGGAAATGATACAGGCACGACCAAGCACGAATGCGCCAAGTCAAGAAAAGGAGGTTAGTCATGAGAATTAAATCCGTTGCCACAGCGATTGCGCTGCTTTTTCCGCTGTGCCTGCATGCGCAGGGTCCACGGACTACTCAAGGGCCGTCACCTGATGTCCGCGCCGGGAAGGTTGTCGTATACCATGGGGAACTGGGTAAGTGGTGGCAAAATTCTGATATCGCGAAGAAACTGCAACTCAGCGAAGGACAGATCAGCCAGTTGGATCAGATTTTCTACGATCACAAGGTCAAGCTGATTGACTACGGCGCGGAGATGGAGAAGCAAGATCTGAAATTGCAGACGCTGCTCGACGCTGACGTCCCGAATGAAGGCCAGGTGGAGGGACAGGTGGACCAAGTGCTAGCGGCAAGAGGCAAACTGGAACGCGAGTTCACCATCATGAATTTGGATTTGCGAAAGGTGCTTTCGCTGGATCAGTGGCGACAATTACGATCGATTCGCGGACAGGGCGGAGCATTCGGCGACAAGGTCTTTTTCCATAAGGTGTTGCCTCCTGGTGCGGCGCCGCCCTCTCCCGCCATTGCCCGAGGGCGGCGTTGCGATTCCGGATCAGCCCCGCCCTCCGGGTGCTGAAGAAATGTTCTGAAATAGGGAAGCCCTCAATAGCCGCATCGTTCTCGTAGGGGAACGGAGCGGCTATTTTTTTCGTGTTAAACTTTCTATTAAACCTATCTCCAAGGAAAAGTTGGGATGAAATTCGGCGTCATCGTTTTCCCCGGATCGAACTGCGACCACGATGCCTACTGGACGATCCAACAAGTAGCCAAGCAAGCGGCCACGTTTCTGTGGCACGAATCGCACGATCTCGAAAACTGTGACGCGATCATCGTGCCCGGAGGGTTCGCTTATGGAGACTATCTCCGCACCGGCGCCATCGCGAAGTTTTCGCCGGTGATGGAGTCGGTGGGCAAGTTCGCGGCTAGCGGCGGATTGGTCCTGGGTATCTGCAATGGCTTCCAAATCCTGTGCGAGGCAGGCTTGTTGCCCGGAGCGCTCATGCGGAATGTGGGCCTCAAGTACGTCTGCAAACCGGTCCACGTCCGGGTGGAAAACGCTGATACTCCATTCACCAATGCCTGCCGGCAAGCTGAAGTTCTGACCATCCCGATTGGCCACATGGAGGGTAATTATTTCTGCGACCAGGAAACTCTCGAGGAGTTGCGCCGAGAGCAGCGGATTGTGTTTCGTTACGCGACGCTAGCCGGAGAGATCACGGCCGAAGCCAATCCCAATGGATCGCTGGATAACATCGCCGGCATCTGCAATTCGGGCCGAAACGTGCTAGGTATGATGCCTCATCCCGAACGCTTCAGCGAGCCGGAGCTAGGTGGAACAGAGGGATTCAAGATCTTTGAATCCCTGGTGGGCGCCATGGCGGCAAAGTAGATCTGTAGAATACTCACGCCAACTCTTGGGCATGAACCATTGCACAGTTTGGTAGCGGTGCAGCTTGATAGGGAAGCGAGCCAAACGCGCGATTATTGCGTCGAAAAAGAACGCAACGCAACGCGCGGCTCGCCCAGATTCCTCACGGCGCAAAGAACGCTTGTTCGGAATGACAATCAAACTGCACCACCACCCACAGTTTGGGGGCTGTTGACAACCTTCGCGGAAGGTTGTGTTTCTAACTAGGAGATCTCAGAAAGACCACATGAGAAAGAACCGGCCTGTGACCACGCCGCAGGCGCAGTCCCGATCTCTTATTCAAGATTGCCAGATGACCCTGATCAAACGGGGGTCAACCACCGTTTTCCTATTCTTATTCTTGTTCATCGTAGGATCTCTGCCGTCCGCGGCCCAGGACGTACCTCGTATAGAAGTTTTTGGTGGCTATTCCTATTTGCGGTTTGATAGCCGTTCTTTCGGCTTCGCGGGTAGCTCCAATCTCAACGGATATAATCTGGCGCCAGCTTTCAACATATTCCACGGCTTCGGCGTGGTTGGGGAACTGAGCGGCCAGTACGGGTCCCATCTGAATCTTCGTGACGTAGCGGTTGGTCCTCAAATCCTGTATCCGAGGAACAATCTGATTTTTTTCGCCCATGTGATGTACGGCGACGCGAGAACGCACGTGAGCGTTGGAAACGGGCCGGGCGACACCGCACGCGTGATTGTGGCGGGGGCGGCGCTGATCTGCATTACTCTTCCCGGCTCTCTATCCGCGTGGTACAGGTTGATTATCTGCGTACGAGTTTATTTCATGGCACGCAAAACAACGTCCGAATCTCCACTGGGCTGGTATACCACTGGGGTGAGATCCAGGAAAAGAAACACAAGATGCCGGGCAAGGCGCCCTAGAGGCATGATCTGCATTGCTCCTGTTTCTGCGGTAGAGGGAACTTCATGACGCCAATTAAACGGAACGGCCTGGTCTGCATAGTTCTTGCGTCGCTGGCGGGCCTTGCAGGCTGTTCCAGTTCGAATCACGTTGCTTACGTAACCTTGGGACAAGGGAATACCATCGCCGCGTTTCGCGTCGACAACCACTCCGGCAATCTAACTAAGATTGTGGGCTCGCCGTTCAACGCGGGGAATTCGCCGATTTCGATGCTGGTCCATCCATCCAACAAATTTGCTTACGCCGCCAATCAGATAGGAAATGACATTTCGCTGTTCACCATCGATCAAAGCACGGGTGCTCTCACAGAGGTCGGACCACGCGCACCGGCGGGGATTGCTCCGGCATTCCTGGTTATGGATTCCGGCGGCCACTTCTTGTTTGCGGCAAATCAGGCATCGAACAGCATTTCGGTTTACTCCATCGATGGGGCGAAGGGCACACTGACCGAAATCCAGGGATCTCCCTTTGTCACCGGAGCGAACCCGGTTGCGCTGGCGATAACTCCGTCCGGAAAATTTCTCTACGTTGCCACTCCGAACTTGCAATCTGTATTTGGTTACTTGGTGACCTCTGGAGGATTGCAGCCGGTGCCTAACTCTCCGGTTCTGGTCGATGTTGGACCGGTTTCCATTGCGGTAGATCCTGCCGGGCACTTTCTGTACGTGGCGAATTTCATCGCTAACACGTTGTCGGTTCTTGCAATCGACCCGAATAGTGGAGCTTTGACCGCGATTGCGGGGTCACCCTTCATCACTTGCACGAGTACGACGACTGCATGCACTAACAATCCGGTCTGGGTCGCGATCCATCCTTCAGGGAAGTTCCTATACACAGCGAATAAAGGAACCAGTAACGTTTCCGTGTTCTCGATTGCGTCCACTACAGGAGTTCCGACTCAGATCACGGGCTCGCCCTTTGCTACCGGCACTGCTCCAGTGTTCGCCAGTGTCGATTCCACCGGGCGCTTTCTGTTTATAGGGAACCAATCCTCGAGGAACATCACCGGGTTCAGTATCAATCAAAGTACGGGGGCGCTTCCCGCCGGTGTTGTCGGCGCAACCACGACTTCGGCTCCGACATCAATGATCACAACTAAGTAACTTCGCACCGTGCGGACTCATGGCGCGGGAGCGGCCTTTGGATCGCGCCAGCAAGTCGGATCCTCTCCAATCTTTGATGATTTGCTTCGGGATTCTCGGATTCGGATTGCACGGCGCTAAAAGGCTGATGCCGGGCTTTGCGCTGGCGCAGAATTGTCGTGTCACAGCCATCTCGCGCCGCGAAATGAGCAAGGCCCGGGCGTCAGCTCAACAGTACGGGATCCCGCTGGCCTTTGATTCGGCGGAAGAGTTGTGCCGTTCGCCGGAAGTGGATGCGGTGTTTGTCGCCACGCCGAACGCGTGCCATCTGGCTGATGTGTTGCTCGCGATCGGATGCGGGAAGCCCGTGCTCTGCGAGAAACCCATGGCCGTCAATGCTGATGAATCCCGGCGGATGGTCGAGGCAGCCCGAAGAGCGAACGTGCTGCTGGGCGTAGCACAGGTATTTCGATTTGAAGACAGCACGGCCCGGCTGCGCGAGCGAATCGCAGCGGGACAAATCGGCAAAGTAATTTTTGCCCGGTCGGAGTTCTCGTTCTCTGCCAGCGCAGGACATCCGCGCACGTGGATCAATGATCCCGCGGTAGCGGGTGGCGGGCCAATCGCTGACGTGGGCGTCCACTGCGTGGACGCGCTGCGCTACATCCTGCAAGATGAGGTGATCAAGGTCACTGCCCGAGGCATCTATGACAGTAAGTCAGGCGCGATAGAAGCCGCAGCCGCGTTGACGCTGGAGTTTTACCGCGGAACTCTGGGCACAGTCCTGGCTTCGTTCCGGGCGGAGTATCGCACGCCTATAGAATTCGTGGGCGAGACTGGCGTACTACGGGCTGACGATGGATTGAGTGTGGAGCGACCGGTTACGCTGGAACTCCGGCGCGGCGAGTCCGTGGTCGAGACAGAATCGATCTCGAATCGGTACGCCTACGCTCGACAGGTCGAGGCATTTGCCGCCGCGGTGGAAGGCAAGAGCGTATTCGCTGTCCCTGGAGAAGAGGGCTGGCAGAACCAGGAAGTCCTCGATGCTGCATACCGAAGTTTGAAAAGCGGCAGGACGGAAGATGTGCCGCTGGTGAAGTGACGGCAAATTCCTACTTGGGTGGGATTCCTTTGGCTTCGACAATGGCCCAGTGCCAGTCCTGGTCGGGAGCAAGAACCGTACCCAACGTTTCGCGGAAGACAGTGGTGGTCAGCGGGGCGGCTGCACCTTTCAGATGGTAGAGGACGGTAACGTCCGAAGGTTTCTCGGCCGGAACGACACTTGTGGCCGCGGCCGGAACCAGCTTTGCCGGTCCGAAATAAGCGGTCTTTGCCTCTCCGCCACGCAGGATGGTGAGACCGACAGTGATCTCCTTCAGATTCCATCCTGTCCCGTTAAAGACTGAGATTTGCAGGCTATCTCCATCAATTGTCGCTGGACCTTCCAGTTTGGCAAGTTCTCCCGCCGGCAAGTTTTGAGCCACGTAAGAATCAGAGAGCAGAGCGGTTGCTTGAGCGCTAAAAGAAAGGCTGCAAGTGACGTCGGGTGACGACACCTGAAAACTCTTTCCCACTCCATCGAAAGAAAACAGCATTCGGCCATTGAGTCGCTGGCCCTCGACTTGGTTCATCACCTGAGTGAGATTGTCATTGTCGATCACAGAGTGGGCTGGGGGCGCTTTGGGCGCTTTGCTCTGGCGCAGCGAGCGCGCCAAATCGCCGAGCGAAATATCGGGATTGTCGGACTGCGCAATCAGGCGAACTGGGAGCGCCAGTTCCAGAGAGATCACGGCGATAATGAAAAAGAGTCCAAGCTTCATGAATAATTTTCGAGGCCCACGCTATTGTGACTTAATTTGCTGATCCTTCACACGGATCCCCTTTTGCCCAGCATTCAGTTGATTACTAGGGGAGCTGGTCTGACAAAATTGTAATCAGTGGCGCGGAGAAAGAAACGACCGAGGGGTAAAACGTTGGTAGCTGAACTTTAGGAAGAGAATTTCAAGCAGAAGAGAAACCTTGGGCGCACGGGACAAAGTAGCACGCAACGGGGCACCGCGCGCCCAAAGAAGCCTAACCCTCTACAGCAAGCCAGAAGACCGAAAACGGGTGACCGGATCCGCCACAGGCACTGGCTGCCGCTTAAAAATCCAGCGGGCCACCGCGTATCCCAGAGCCGCGTAGCAAATATGAACCAACTTCATAGCCCCACCCCAAATCATTTAGATGCGTCGTACCTTGGGGATAGGTCGAAACATCCGAAGCTTGCGACTTCAAAGTAGCAAGCAGGCACCGGTAGGTCAATGAACCATGGGTGCCATGTGCATAGCACGAAAGTAATAGGTACGAGCCGAAGATAAGCCTGCACTTACGTAGTCAGTGCCGACAAACTGGAGCCCTACAGCCATCAGCCTGCCGGGGAAGGGGATCTTGTTTGTAAGGCGCAAAACTAGGGGTTCGCCAAATAACAACGGTAAGAATATTAAATGGTTCGAGACAGCGGGGCCGAAGATCGGACAGCGACTACAAATCCTGACACAAACCCAACTTTTCCTTACCGCACGCCCTGACTTCGTCTAACAGAATGGATCGCGCCTACTCGATATTCCGGTCGAATACAAGTTCCGTGAAGCGAACTGAATCCCAATCAACTAGACAAACCAATCCGCGTGGAGTCAGCGCCACGAGGTTCGCTTCTTGGGGAGGGGCCACTCCGTATGCCTGGAAGCTCGTCGCATTGCTTTCCCTGGGTGGGTGCTTCGAGATCTACAACCTAGCCCTCACCGCCACGCTCAACCCGGGATTGATTCGAAGCGGGATCTTTCATGAAGACTTGCGTGGGCTCTTCGGACTTACAGACCAAGCCAGCTTTGCCGCCGCAACCTTCGCCGGACTCTTTGTCGGCTCCGCGGTGTTGGGGGCCTGGGCCGACCGATTCGGGCGCCGCACGATCTTTATATTCTCGATGCTCTGGTACTCCGCTACCACTCTCGGGATGGCCCTGCAGCATTCAGCCGTTGGTATTGATTCCTGGCGATTTTTCACGGGTATTGGCCTTGGGTTGGAGCTGGTAACCATTGATACTTATATCGCCGAGTTAATTCCGGCAAGCGTTCGTGGAAGAGCTTTCGCTATCAACCCAGTGCATCCAGCTTCTAGCCATCCCGGTAGCGACTTTCGTGAGTTGGCTGCTGCTGCCACGCGACCTACTGGGCGTCGCCGGTTGGCGATGGGTTGCGAATAATTGGGCTTTCCTTCGCCTATCACGCCTACCAAGCAGAAATGCGGGGTGCTGCCGCAGATCCTTCGCAGGACGGTGAGCCAGTTCAACTTTCAAGTGGTCTGTTCGTCTACAACAAAACCGATCTCGTCCTGCCGGACATCATTCCGATATCGCTGACGCGCACCTACCGCCCAAACGACAGCTGGTCACGTCCCTTTGGCATCGGTACATCGCATCCCTATGAGATGTTCATTGGGGGTGACGGCAACCTTTTCGGGACCACGGCTTACATCGATCTTATTCTTCCAGATAGCACACGCATCCATTTCATCGGAGTCGGGTCAGGACCGCCTTACGCGAGCTACCTGAATTCGACAGCCGGAACGCAATGGTACGGGGCAACCATCTCCGGTGTCGCGATAAATCCGAACAACTACCCCCTGCCCGTTGGTTGGTTCCTCCAAACTAGGGATGGCACGATTTACGCCTTCCCGGGCTCCGAGGGGCTGATCAATCCGGGCTGCCAAGCACTGATCGCCATAATTGATCGCTACGGCAATCAGGTCAAGATCACGCGGAACGGCGACGCAAACTGCACAATCGCCCAGATTACATCCCCAAGCGGACAGTGACTAAACCATGTGAATTCGGTTCGATCTTCTCCAGCACGGCCTCGGCTTCTTCGAGTCTGCCTCTTTGCAGAAGCCATTGCGGTGATTCCGGCACCTGACGCCGGATATAGTAAGCGACCAGCGCGCCGACGGCTCCGACAACAGCTTCATCGTCCGCAGGATACAGGCCCGGCTGGTGAGAGAGTCTCGGCATACACCTCCTTCTCTTCGCTCTTTGGAAGTCCGCATCTACGTCGTACGCTGGTGCTGATCGTTTTGAACATCTTCCAAGCCGGTGGGTTTTACGGGCTGGTGAACTGGCTGCCGACACTTCTGATCTCTCGCGGCTTCACGGTTCTGCGCAGCCTGCGATACACCTTCATCATTTCAATCGTCTATCCACTCAGCCCACTCCTGTTCGTTCCCATAGCCGACAAAATAGAGCGCAAGTGGCACATCGTTCTTGCTGCCGGTTCTGCTGCCGTCCTCGGATTGCTCTTCGTTGCGCCTAGCTGCCCCAACCACTCTTCGAGCTTCGTCGCATCATCGCTCTCTAAAACGATGTAACTCTCATCTGCGACAATGGCAGCATTGGCCGATGGGAACTCCTGAGCCCAAACCGCGATCCTCTCGGGATCCCGCGTCTTGTCTTTCGCGCCATTAGATGTGAGCGGCAACTTTCCTTGCAAAGGGATCGTTGAGAATCCTCGCGCTGCAATCGCTGTAGCGCGCGCGAGAAAGCTAGTGTTTATTGTCGTCACTGAGGACATTCCCTTGGATTGGATTTTCTGTAAAACATTCCATCGTTACAGCTCGCAGTGTTGGATAAAACTCCTCATTCGCCATAAGTCCGGACCTCCGAAATTAGGGTCGGGTCCGGCGGGATTGTCAGGAGTTGCATGCGCGTTGCCGGACCCTAGCCAATCTTGCGACTGACTGAGTTCACAGTAGCAACGCGCGATCGGCGTAGGCTAGAGCACCGAGGTGTGGCCACCGTTGGTACGTTGGCGCTGGATTCAGATTAGGCGGCGGAGACTACACGGAATGCTGCGGCTCCGCACCACACAAAAGACTTTCAAAGAAAGTTATGCGCTATCAGTAGTAATTACGCGGCCAGTAACGACACTCGTTGTGTAATCTTCCCTCAGCAAGTTCTCGATGACACTCTACCGTCTCGCGCCTTTGGTGACGTTGAGCCGCAGTGATGGCTGCGGATAGCCTTAAAGGATGACCGGCAGCACCGGCACTGCACTAGCTCGAGAGCGCTTACTCGACGTAGACGACGTAGCGGAGAGACTGCACGTCTCGGCCGGTTGGGTCCGCGATCACGCGGTCGGCAGGCGGTTGCCTTCCCTGCCCTGCGTGCGTTTGGGGTGCCTCATCCGTTTTCGTCCTTCCGACATCGACACCTTCATCGCCGAGCAGTCTCACGCGAAACCCTGGCGCAAGCGCCGAGCAGCTAAGGTATAATCTCGCGCAATGCGGCTGCATCAAAGTGGTTGGGTCCAACTGGCCGGAACACGGCGTCAGAAGTGGGTTGGCCGCTACCGTGTCTATAAAGCTGACGGCTCTCTTTCCATGCCAAAGATGTTCCTCGGCTGGAAGTCCGAACTCAGCAAGTCCGCAGCATCCCTCAAGCTTGAGAAGTTCCTCCGTGCCGGTGGAGACACACCTCAAACAACAGGCCTCAACTTCTCCGAATATTGGCACTCTCAGTACGTGCCACGTCGCCGTCTGCGCTGGAGTGAGCCTACAGAGCGCGGTTACGAGATGTATATGAACGCCTACCTGTTTCCAGAGTTCGGGTCAGCGCGGATGACGGATATCGATGCTCAATCTATTGCAACATTCTTCGACAGGTTGCGCCGAGAACGTGCTCGATCCGTCGTGCTGAAGGTGTGGACGTTGTTGCAGGCAGTGCTAGAGGACGCAGTGGATTCTGACGTGCTTCTGAAGAATCCCATGAGGCGTGTGCCGATGCCGAAGACCAAGCTGCCTCAGAAGCCTACACTCGACGCCGATCTTGTTCCCAAAGTTCTGAAGGCAGTCGAGAACTCAGAGAACCCGGAGCGCGACAGCGCGATTCTGCACATCGGAATCTTCTGCGCGATGCGGCCTGCTGAAATATTCGGTCTACGTTGGGCTTCATTCCACGGCGATCACTTCGTCATTCGTGACAGCGCTTGGAAAGGCAAACTGCTGCCAGATCAGGCCAAGGTCGGCGAGCGCAGAGTGTTCATTCCCCCAGCGACACGGAAGGCGATACTGCGGTGGCGTCAGCAGAGCAACCCGACCGACCTGATATTCGCCAGTAAGAAGGGGAATCCGCTGATCGCTGACAATTTCAGGAAGCGGGTCCTGGCACTGTTGGAGAAGCAGCTCAAGCTAAATGTGCCGCTGACCTTTCAGGTGCTACGCCGGAGCCACGCTACACGAAACCAGAAGGACCCGAAGTCGGTGCAAGGTCACCTCGGACACCACACGATGACGATGAGCCTCGGGGTGTACGCGCAGGAGATACCAGAAGACGTGCGGGCAATGGTCGAGCGGGATGAAGCGATAGTGCTTGGAAATTCTATTGCTGCCCCAACTGCTGCCCGACTTTCCAGGATCACTCGCTAAATCCCGCATGAAATATGGCGGGGACGACGGGACTCGAACCCGCGACCTCTGCCGTGACAGGGCAGCGTTCTAACCAACTGAACTACGTCCCCACTTGCTTTTCATACGGTTAGGGCCAAACCCGCATGTTTGCTGTCTATTCTTGCTGTCAACCGTTTCGCCGGTTTCAACTGTTTCCACCGGATCTATCTAAATTCCGGGAGAAATGGACAGCATGGACAGCACGTCAAACTGGCTTCCATACCGCCCTCGTGCAACCGCGATCCAGAACATCTGTCCCTGCTCTGTGATTGAATTGTAGCAGACCGAATTCAGATCGGTATAGGCGCAAAAGGCGCACTCCACGTCTGAGATTTGTCTCGATCGAGCATCGTTCAAGACGAAGCGGGAGAGAAAAACATGGTCTTGTCTCTAGAGGACGCTGTCACCATACTGAGCAAGTGGAAGGACGACTCTGCTCATATGCTCGTAGTCTCTGAAAGCCCTTTCCAGCAATCCCGTCGGGGTATCCTGGAGCAAGGCATCGATTGGGCCATAGGCCTGCAGGGCAAAGTGTCGAAGGTTTCAGTTGATCCTGATACCAAGGGAAAAAAATCGGGAACGGTTGTGTTGGAGAGGCCCGGCGGTCCTTTGTCGCTCTCCATTGGCGGTTGTGCCTTTGTATACGAAGAACCACGGGAAGCCAAGCCAGTTGTACGAGAAGAAGCCGAGTCTACGACCGTCTCGGCACTCTCTGTGTTCTTTCCGTCAAACGAGGTTTTTGTATTCTACGAATTGCGGGAACCTTCACTGAAAACCGAGCCTTCCTGGGTGGAGTACGATTTGAACCAGCGTCCGGCCAGGCGCGGGGACTTACGGTGCGCAGATCAGTAGAGGCCAGCAACTTTGCTCAGAATCTCAAGTAGGCAACCCCTCCGACAATCCCGAGCCAACAAGATTTTCACGAAATAAGTTTGCCGTTCTTCGCCGTATAATAAAGGTAATCGTAAGCCGCTCTTTGCCTCGGAGGTCTGCCATGTACATTCTGGTTCCCTGGAAGCCAGTCGTTCTCGTGTGGGGATTGCTGAGCGCGATGATATTCTTTGGTTTCGTTGCATCGTCGGTACTTGAAGGAAAGGACCCCTTCGCGCCAGGTGCGACCATCACACAGCCCTCATCGGTGAAAGCGGGTGTTGCGGAAGCGGGGCAACAACCTAAGCACTCCCAAAAACCGGCTCGGACTCCGAGTCAGTGAGACCTCGGAGACCTCTTCCGGCTGATTTGTTTGCTTAGCCTTTTCGGTCACGTCCTCGCGTGGTTTACCTTGCCCAATATTTTCTCCAGCTTTTGCTTCAGCATGACTTCTGCGGGAGAACGTCCTTGGCGTCCGAGCCATGAGACAAAGTCCTTCATTTTGACTTCGTGCTTTACGGGCGGCTGTTGGACAAGAACAGTTACCGTTGCGAACCCCTGACCGATCTCTCCTACCCAGTTGTCCTGCTGCAATGCCGCAAGGCCGGTAGCGATCGCTTCATAGAGTGTCTCCGCGGTGACCTCTATGGAGTGCTCAACGTCTCGAAGATCCTTTACCGCAACTGTGCACGTTCGCAGGACCACACGTGACAGCGTAGCATATTCGCCTTTTGTTCGCCATAGCGAGTCGAGGGACGGTTCTGCGCGTTTCCCTGAAGCGGATGCGGGCGCGGTGCGGTGCGGTTACGCGCTCACGCCGCTTCAGGGAAGCAGGGCCTGATAGCGGCTCAGATCGGAAATCCGGACCGAAATCGTGTAGCCATTGTCGTGGACTAACTGCTTGACATGGTCGCACGTCGTCGAGGATGCCCAGGGCGATACGATTATTTCGGCTATCAGCGTCCCCAAGTCCACCCTTCGCCTGTGTCCCCTCAGAACGCTCGGCGGTGGAGGTGTAAGGGGAAGCGGATGGATTCGATTGTCAGCATCGATGTGACGATTGCCGCCTGCGTGCGGGTCCATTATCCACAAGAAAGCGCGGACCTCCTGCTCGGCCGCGTACTGGATTCTCTTGGTTGTGATGAGCCGAAAAATGTTATAGCGCTGGCCTATTAAGTGTTGCGCCCCGTACCGGACCGGCCTAGGTACGCGCGGTCGCTCATGGTGCTGAGGGCTGACTTCAGCAGGCCATACCGCGAACAGATCGCCACGCCGTCATCGCCGTAGGCCTTCCACATCTTGCACGTTTCCTCCCGAAAGAGATGCCAGCAGTTGATGTAGAAGCCTTCGCGGAACTGTGCGTCCGACCCAATCGTATGGAGTAATTGTTGCCTCTCGTTGATGTCGAACGGGTTCAGGCCCAGAGTCGCAAGATATTCTTCGGGCGGGAGTCCTTCGCGCTCATCATTGGCGAATAGATCTGCTCGGCAGAAGTAAAGTTCTGCTGTGGTTATCAGATCGCGAAACTTCCGCATGTTCATGAAGCGCCAGATCACCACATCGTGGTCTTGTGGTTCAAGCTGGTCGGGATAGGTTTCGAGACTCATGCAATGTGGCTAAGGCTTTGGCTGGTCCGGTGGTGCCGCCTCCGCCGCTTTTATCTTTGCCTGCTGTTCCGCCCAGTAGCTCGCGGGTTTGTGCAGGCTGATGACTCCAGCTAACACGTCCTGCTTCGACTTTCCGCCCTTGAACATCTCGTGCATGTAATTCAGATACGTGCAGTACTTCCCGACATGTTCGATGTACTTATCAGGAGAGGGCAGCGCCTCCGGGTGATGGGCAAGGCCAATGCAGGTCATGATAGCGGAGAAGGAACCGTGTGCGCCCGCGTGAAGTGCGTCGACAGGCTTGAAGCTACCTACGGTCAATCCGGGCTGGGTAGCATCGAGCAGACCCCGGTCTTCAAACACAAGTTTGTTCACAGGCTTGTAATAGCCCATCATCCCGTTCGGAGTATCTCCGGAGACGATGTGAGGCAGTTCTTCCTTTGTGGCGATGAAGAGAGTGTAGAGCGTGCGAACATAAATCTCCTCCGGCTGGCGAAGCCGCGAAAGCCACGCGAAAGTCTTCTTTTCTTGCAAGTCTCGGCAAATCGACTGGCTGAGTTCCGCCATCGCTGTTCGCGTCCATAGCGTCAGCTTTTCAGGTGAGCCAAACTCGGCCAACATCCCCTGGACCAATGGGTCGGTGTCGTGTGGCTTGTCTGTTCTGCAACCCAGCACTGGACAATGCGGATTCGGTTTCTTCATCCTAACCCTCATCGGGTCACGAAGCCGCGACTCGGGAGTGCTAAACTTCCGTTTCTGCAAGAGTAAACGAAAATCGTCGTGCGCCGTAAAGCTCTTGAAGTTCTTTCGTCGCACGCCCAGCTAGTTCGGGTTGAACGGGGGGCCTCGATGTCGAAGGCACGTGTTGGCATACTGAATCGACACTTCGTGATGGACCGATGGCTCGACATCCTGAAAAACGAACCTCCGCGAATGGTGGACGCCCCTGTGCTCCATCACTACACCGATTCGTTTGGAGTCCAAGGGATAATCTCTTCGAATTCTCTGTGGGCGACAGCAACGCAATTCTCGAACGACTTCTCTGAAATCGAGTATGCAGTTTCAGTCGCCGCTGAGATTGTCGGTGAGATGTGGAGAGACAAGAAGAACCTGAGCCCTTGGGAAGAGCTCCTTGTTGCCCACTTGTTGCGGCTATTAGATAGCCCGCTGCACAGTTTCGGTCAGCCATTCATCGTTTCATTTTGTGAAGAGGGAGACTTGTTAAGCCAATGGCGGGCCTACCGAGCCGCGAGTGGGTTCTCCTTGGCTTTCCGTCCTCTATATCAGCGTGACACAGTCAGGCTAGTCTTTAAGGGTGGTTTTCGAACGATGGTTAAAAAGGTCGTCTACGACCCAAAAAACAGCGGGCGCGGGTACGCTTTCTTTTTGAGCATTTGACCAAGTTAGTGAACGGGTTTTCATTTGCACCAACCTCACCGCGAGGCGCATCGGCCCATGTCGAGTTATCGTTGATCCTCATTCTGGAGATGACGGACTGGGCTTGCACCGTGAAGCACAGTGCTTTTTCAGAAGAAAAGGAATGGAGGATTATTACCTATCCTAAGGCCGCGACCTTAGTTGGGTCCCAGACGGAGAACTATGAAGGAGTGTCCGTTCGACCCACAGCGAAGCTTCTGCTTCCATACATGATTCTGGAACCATCGTCGCGGAAACGGTTGCCACTGATCGAAGTCCGATGCGGGCCAAGCCAATTTCAAGAACAGTCGGCTAGGGCAATGAAAATCCTGTTGCGTAAACATGGATATAAGAATCTTCCGGTTACGCTTTCTGGAGTGCCTTTGCGAATCTGAAGATCCGCCGAAAACATGCTCTTCGCATGACCTCCGTGCGTTGCATAGCATTTTGGAGAATTTATCGTCCACAGTGGGTTACAGAGCTTTCGCCACTTCGACCGCGGTTTCGAGCTGAGTATCTCTTCCTTCTCTCAATGCTTCTCGCGAGAGTTCAATAGAAAACTTTGGCACGATGCCGTTGTTCTCCAGCATCCGCCCTTGCCACGTCAGGTAGGCGGCAACCGGCAGGCCAAGAATGTATCCGTGGCCAACCTTGTATGCGCTGCCGCTGAGTAGACGGCCGGGCGTTTTCGTTCCCACGATGGTTGCCAGATTGTTTTCCTCCGCAAACGCCGACACCATCTCGCCGGCGCTCGCGGTGTGCTCGTTTACCAACAGCACGACTCGACCGTGGAATCGTCGCTGGCCGAGTCCTTCGGTGACCACGAGGATAGATTTTTCAACGAAAGCATATCGAGCCGCTAACCATAAGAGAGTCGCTTTGTGGGACGGAATGCGTCCGAATCGAGTCAGTTCCTCACGACGATAGCCGCGCTCGCGACGTTTCCGCGTGAGGCTGTAGCCCACCTCCAGCTTTCCGGGAGTCAAATAGCTCATCAGGCGTAACCCGCCGATTCCTCCGCCTGTGTTGCCGCGTAGATCGACAATGAGCCGACTGCATCCGTCGAGTGCGGCGATGCCTCGGTCGATGTCCTTCGCTACGTCGATACCGATGGCACCCGGAAACATTGCGACTCTCAGTAATCCAATTTCATCGCTGAGCCTTTCGGTGGTGACCGCCTGCGGCGCCGTAACCGGATGCTTCTGGGATTTGGGCATCGGCAATTGAACGTTGACCTTCTGCACTTCGCCGTGGAGCTTTTCAATAAGAAGATTCGCGGATTCGCCAACGGAGAACGTCAGGTCGTTTGGTGGCCGAACTTCCCGTCCACCGCATTCGAGCAAGAGATCGCCAGGCCGTATGCCGGCCGCGAAGGCTGGTCCGCCTTGATGCACGTCTTGAAACATCCAGCGCTCACTTCCGTTCACGCCGATACGCTGCAGAGTGGCGTTGATTGCGTGGCGAGCGGGAATATTCCGCATCCCTGCATGGCGGAAGCCGGTGTGACTGGTCTTCAGTTCCGCTACTAATTTGTGAACCTCTTTCTCGAAGACCTCTGGGTCGGTACACGCGAGTATCTGATCCCGGCGATCCCGAGCCAAAGCATTCCAATCCACGCCGTTCATTCCGGGATTGAAATGTTTGGTCTCCACCAGTCGGCAGACCTTGTCGAAAATCTTTGTGCGCTCGTCGAGAGTCAGATTCATTGTTGTCTTATGCCAATCGGTGTCGAGGTCTCGCCCACAGCGATGAATGCCGCCCAATAGAATGGGCTCACCTGGTCGCCATATTTTGCGAGCAGGTCAAGCTTCGCGTTTCGCAAAGCAGAACTGGTATCTTCGCCCTGAGCCAAGTGCCGGTAGAATTGTTCCATCAACGCACTGGCGAATGTGTCGTCTGCGCTCCACAGGCTCGCTACAACCGATTTCGACCCAGCCACCAGAAATGCTTCCACCAGGTTGCTGATGCCCTCTTGCCCCTGCAGTTTGCCAACCCCACTGTCACAAGCAGAAAGAGTCGTGAGTTCGGCATTCAATCGCAGTCTTATGATCTCCCGCACTTGCAGCAGACCGTCATCACCCGATTGTGGGTCGGCACCCAACACCAGCGCTGATCGTTCTGGGTACTGCGTGTCCGCGAATCCATGAACAGCCAGATGCAAGATGCGAAACTGATCAAGTGGTTGCTTCTTAAATCCAGTCTCCGTGGCATCCTTGCCAAGCAACATTACGGCGTCCGATCCAACAATTTTACCGATTTCCTCGACCTCTGCTCGCGTCTCTGGAAGGTCGTGAAGGCCTATCCCTGAGAGATCCGCAATCCCGCGCTCAATCCGGCCACGAATAGAGGCCGGAGGCGGGATTCTCCGTCCCGCGCCGCCTTGGTTCTCGTACTCGACATCACCGACTGCGAGAAGGGGTTTGGGAGCTGGTTTCTGTTTCTCCGCGTGGCGAAGCGTGTTCAAAATCGTGCCGGAAGGCACGTAGCTTATGACGCGCGACTTCAAGAGGTACTCGCCCTGAGCATCGCGAAGCGCCTCAAACGGAAGCAGGTTCAATATGGCATCCGGTGCGATGATGAAGCGTGTCGCTGTGGCTGCTTCCGGGATGGGCTTCACGAGCACCGCGTAGAGTCGCTTTGAAAGTTCAGCGCCGGTGCCCTTGGTGCGAATTTCGCCGACAAATTGCTGGCTTAGATTCTCGATCTCCTTGCGTCCTGCCGGTAGCACTCGGACGTATGCGCCTTTTTGAGAAACCACGAAGCAGAAGGAAGTCGGGTCATCCAGAACGTACTCCAGAAGCACTTCGTCTGGTTTCAGGACTTCTTGGACCTTCGACAGTGACGCAGGTTGCACCGGCAGGCCATGGCCGGGAGCATCGTCCTTTGTCCAGGCCAGCCCAAGCCGCCGCTCATATTCGACCAATTTATCCATCAGTTGCTCGCGCTTTTCTGCGCTGTTGGTCTGCATCAGTTGCACTTGAAGACCCGCAAGGTCTGTTTCCAGCGATGCTGGTCTGCCCAGACTCGGCGTCGGAAATGCCTTCCTATCTTCGAGGGCCCAAGCCAGCGTCCGCCCGCGCACCCGTTCCAAAACGCGGAAAGCGCCTGGCACATCGCCGCTCTTGGTGACCAGTTCAAAATGCTGCAAGTACGTTTGACTCATCGATGCAGCAACCGAACTGTTCCAATACGGCTCATCCACGCTGATCAACATGCTTTCAATCACGTCTTCCGCTTGCTCGTAGAGGGCGTTGGCTTCGCTAACGCGACCGCGCCGCGCCTTCAGGTCGGCGAGGATGGTCAGGTTGCGAGGCACATAGTAACGATCGCCAACACGTTGGCTCGCCTCTAGGCCATCTGTAGCACGCGCCTCCGCCGTGGGGAGATCGCCGGCATCGCGATAAAGCGTCGCCAACTCGAACATGGCGTCGGCCTCCATTCGAAAGAATTGCACTCGCGTTGAGAATTGCGCGGCACTTTCCAAATCGGCGATGGCTTGTTTCCTGTCCCCTGTTTGCGAAGCCAGCCTTCCAAGCAAGATCAACAGCTCCGCCTCATGACCTCGTTTCTGTTGTGATCGCGCTTTACCGAGTGCATCGTCAAGCACCGCCTTTGCCTCTTGTGGTTTGCCCAAGGCGACCAGAGCTCGTGCTTTCCCCTCATACGCCATGAACGGCAGACCAGAGTCTGTTTCCGCATCCGCAAGCTTGATTGCTCTCTCGAAAAATCTCAG
>CAVSNS010000007.1:0-216115 GCA_963729325.1 uncultured Acidobacteriota bacterium | reverse complement strand
TCGACCGCGGCAGCGCCGGTCGCTAGGTGCAGATCTCGTTTCATTGTCGGTTCGGCGACGGGAGTATCCACGCCGAGGATCGGCGCGTAGCTTGCTCCCGCGATCGCCTCCAGGAGGCTGTTCGACCAGGCCGCGTCGGTCGAGCGTGTAACTTGCGGTTTCCAGGACGTGAGATGCAACGACCCAGTCTCCGGTACGAAGGTTGGCGGCAAGCCCTCCGGCGACGCCGAAGCTGATGATGCCGCGGTAGCCTTTCCGTGCAGCGCTGCCGGCCACCGAAGCCAAATCACGCCGGTTGTTGCGGCAGACGACGAGCACACCTGGCCCGGCAGCGATTTTGGCCTCGAAGGCCATGCCGACAAAGGCGATGACAATGGGATGTTGATATTTGAGCGCGAAACCGGCGACATCGCCGACGCCGCCGCTTCACCGAGCATCATTTCTGTCATCGATTCCCCAAAAACCGTCCCATATTAAGCAATAAGGATGCCAACGGAAGACTTCCCCCAGCTTCGATGATCCGATTGCGAGCGCGCCCCACCGCGCCGTAAGCAGGCGGCTCACCAGAACTGCCGTATGTTGAAGGAATAAGTAGCACCCACACCGAAGGTGAATTGGTTCGGCGAGCCGCGTTGCGTCACCAGCGGGGACTCGGCTGTGGAGCCGGTGAGCCGCTCGTACTCCATCAGCGTGTGGGCGGACCATTGTTGATTGAAGAAATACTCCACTTGGCCACCGGCGCCGTAGGAATACAGACCGCCGCTGGCGTTATAGACGGGCAGCGCGGCCAGGCCCGAAACCGTCGAGCCGATGGACTGCGCCTGAGTGATGCTGAAATACGGACTCACCGCGGCGGTTGATTGCAGCGTCATCCGCGGTCCGCCGGACAGCCGAAATTGCCCCATCGGAACGACGGCATCCAGGAACACGTCGCCGGTGACACCTGTTTCGCCGCCAAAACCTTGGCGAACCTCGGTCCGCAGGCGCAGCCAAGGTAACGGCCAGTATTGAGCGAAGCCGCCGGCTTGTATCGCGTAATTGACGTTTCCCAACCCATTCAACGCGGTATAAGACGACGCTTTGCGTTGCCAAATCAGCTTGCCGACCGGGCCAAGTTGAAACTGGCCGAGATCAAGAATGTTGAAGCCGAAACTGTCGCGCGCTCCGAAGAACTCAGGAGGCGTGCCCGCCTTGCGAATGCTGAACAGCGGCAGGACGGAAAGGCCAAATCTGCTGTCGGAGGCCCCTGGCCAAGCCGGAACAATGCGGGGCTCCACCCCTATTGTAACCGTCCATTCCGGTTGAGGCGGCGCATAGACCGCCGGAGCGGTCGGCGGTTCTGGCGCGGCGGGCGGCAAATCGGCCGCCGCGGCGATGCCCGGCGCGAGCGCGAGAACTATCGAGATTACCAAACGCATGCTGTTCAACGACATCCACACAACGGACATGAGCACAACGGGCATGGGCATAATGCCCCGCCCGGCTACTCGCGCCGGATTGGTATTCAACAGGAATTCCCCGAATGACTCCTTACCTGGCGTGAATTTTCGCACTTCCCCGGCATCCCGACAAGACAGACGCGAAATGCGGACAGCCATGGCGCCTTGGGTAGCCAAAATAGTGGCCGAGCGGCTAATCTGGCTGTTGTCGCTGACATTTTGACATCGCATCGGGCAGGTTTGGGTTGATGAACATCCGCAATGGATTGAGCGACATTCGGCGGCGAACTTTACCGTGCGCGGTAGCGCAATCACAGACAGCAATCGACGCGCGATGAAGTTCCTGGGAACGCTCGCCGCGCTGTTCGGCTTGGCGCTTTTAACTGGTCTGACGGCTTATTTCGGGTTCGGCTCTGTCGGCCAAGCGGTGGCCAGCGCGGGATGGGGAGCGGTATTCGTCATACTTGTCAGAGCCGCAGCCCTCGCGGCGGCCGGCATCGGATGGTGGCTTCTCCTCAAACCGGCCGTAGCTTGCGCGCCGCTTCCCTTCGTTGGCGTGCGGTTTATTCGTGAAGCGATAAATTCCCTGTTCCCGGTTGCTCTCGTTGGCGGCGACATCATCGGTGCGAGGCTTATTGCCCAATTGGGAATCATCGGCGGCAGTCTCGCGCTCGCAAGCGTTCTTATCGACATATTTGTCCAGGTTGTGTGCCTGATGATCTTTGTCTTGGCGGGGCTCGGCGTCCTCGTGGCTCATGCCGACAGCAACCATCTTACGGCGCCGATTGCTATCACGCTCGCCGTCGCAACGCCGGCAGTGGCCGGATTTTTCCTGGCGTTGAATTTTGGCGCCTTCGAGCCGGTCATGAGGCGACTGGTTGAATTCGGCGAACGGCGCCAATGGGCCGCCTTTAGCCACGTTGCGGGTCTCGGCGACACCTTGCAACAGCTTTGGCGAAACCATCGCGGTCTCTCCGCATCGTTTCTCGTTCACTTGGCGATACTCTTCGTCAACGCAACGGAAGTGTGGATCGCGCTTGCCTTTATGGGATACCCGGTGACCTACGCTGCCGCAGTGGCAATCGAGAGCCTCGGCCAGGCGAGCCGCGCTGCTGCCTTTCCGTTGCCCGGCGGGCTCGGCGTGCAGGACGGCACTTTGATTGCTGCATGCGTGGTGTTTGGTGTGCCGGCCGAAACCGCGCTCGGACTGGCGCTCGTCAAGCGAATTCCGGATGTGGTTCTCGGCGTGCCGTCGCTCATGATTTGGCAAGCAATGGAGGGCCGGCGGCTGCTGTTCAAGCACAAATAGGCGAACAGCCGAACGCGCATGTCGGAACGCCCCGTTGATTAGCCCAGCGGCACCGTCGGAATTTTCCGCCTTGATGGTGAAATAAAGACAGCCTGAATGCGGCGATTGGTCTGTGGGCGCGTATTGACCGTGCTTTCCCACGCGTGCGAGGCTCGCCTAACTTGGGACAAAATGGCCGGGTTCCATGGGTGCCTGGCTTGGGTGGGGCGACGTGGACGTCTTTTTCGTTGAGGCTACTGGTGTAGCGTCGGTCATTTGCTACGCGGCCGCCGTTTGCGGCTGCGTCTACGCGCTCGCCGCGGGGCTGCTCGTCCGCGGATTTGTTCGCTCCGAGCTTGCGCCGGCCAACAGCTTTCCATCCGTCACCATCCTCAAGCCGCTTCATGGGGCTGAACCTGGCCTTTTTGCGAATTTGGCCAGCTTTTGCGTTCAAGACTATCCGGGCCCGGTTCAGATCGTGTTTGGCGTGGAAGACCGCGCCGATCCCGCGATCGATGTCGTTGACAGTCTGATCGCCGAGTTCCACGATTGCGATATCGAACTCGTGGTCAATTCGTTCAGTCACGGTAGCAATCGCAAAGTCTCGAATTTGATCAACCTGGCGGCCAAGGCTCGCCATGACGTCCTGGTTCTGTCCGACAGCGACATCATTGTCGATCCCGACTATCTGACAAACATCGTGGGCGCCATTGACGAGCCTGGCGTAGGGCTCGTGACTTGTCTTTACCGCAGCGCCGCGGCGCCGGGCTTGTGGGCTCGTCTTGCCGCGGCGGCAATCGATCATCACTTTTTGCCGAGCGTACTGGTCGGGCTCAAGCTCGGTCTCGCCAAACCATGCTTTGGCTCAACGATTGCGCTGCGGAAGACCACGCTGGCGATGATCGGCGGCTTTCATTCGGTCGTCGACCAGCTTGCCGATGATTATGCAATCGGCGAAATGGTGCGGCGCGCGGGTCTGGCGGTCGCGATCCCATCGCTGACCGTCGAGCATGCCTGCACGCATCAGACCGCGCGAGATCTATTCCATCACGAATTGCGCTGGGCGCGGACGATCCGGTTCGTCGACGCGTTTGGCTTTATCGGGACGGGGGTTACCCACGCTTTTCCTCTGGCACTCCTCGGTACGTTGTTGGGAGGCATCACTCCGGCCAGTATCATTGTGATTGCCGCGCTCGGCTGCCGCTTCAGCCTTCAGATGCAGCTCGATCGCGCCTTGCGCCTGCAAAGCAATCCTTTTTGGATGGGACCGCTGCGCGACATAGTCTCGTGCGCCGTGTTTTTTGCCAGCTTTTTTGGTCGGGCCGTGGAATGGCGCGGGCGCCGTTATGCCGTGCTGGCCGACAATACGCTTGCTTATACTGGAGAGGTAAGCCGCAATGCGAACTCTGTTCCTTCAGGCGCCCTCGTTTGAAGGCTTCGATGGCGGAGCGGGATCGCGATACCAGGCTCGGCGCGAAATCCGCTCATTTTGGTATCCGACGTGGCTCGCTCAGCCGGCCGCTCTTGTCGAGGGCAGCAAACTCGTCGATGCGCCGCCGCATCGCATAAAACGCGAACAGGTCGCAGCAAGTGCCCGGGACTACGATCTGGCAGTCCTGCACACCTCGGCGCCGTCATTTGCCTCCGACGTTGCGACTATCAAGGCGCTGAAAGCGGTGAATCCGTGCCTGAAGGTCGGGCTTGTCGGCGCCAAGGTCGCAGTCGATCCCGACGGCAGCCTGAATCGGAGCACTGCCCCTTGGAACCGCTTGCGACGGCGCAACATATTCTCCGGCCGTCTGTTGCGAATACGCCGACACGGTGGCGATCGCAATCGATAAAAGTGCGTAACCTAGCCGCTGTACTTTGATCATAAAATTACTCTGCTATTGTTCACCAACTTCATCGCACCCTGAGATGTTCAGGTATTTCCTCCACTATGACCTTCAACTCAAACTGTCACCTGCACTCGCCTACTACTTGAACACGATCTTGGCCATCATTCCTTTGTCTTCGTGATTCAGCAGATGGCAATGAAATACCGACATGCCCTTGACGACAGGGTCAGTGACATCCAAGATGACATCAACAAAACCGCCAAACGGAACATTCACCGTATCCAGCCACGCTGGATGCTCAAGGGGGACGCCGTTTTCTGCATAAGCCAGGAAGTGCACCTGATGTATGTGGAAAGGATGCAGTTCGGCGGTTCGATTGACAATGCGCCAATGCTGATAAGTACCTACGCGAATGCTGGTCATCGGACTTGCGTCGGGCGCAAACTTGCGGCCATTGATGTAGAAGCCGTTTTTGTCCTCGGTGAAGGTCACGATGAAGTCCGGTGCAGCTTTCTTCAGCGGCTCTACATCGATCAACTTGTACAGCGGCGGGCGATTGTCGACTGCATGCACTTGCTCGGGCGTTAAGTTTGGCCTGGGTTGATCTGGACTGGGTTGCACCAAATCCGCCAGCACCATCCCCGGATTGGGGTCCCCGTCCGGACCCGTATCCACGCAAAGCGTACGCAGAGCAGTATGTGTGCCGCGCGCGGGACCGGTAACGACAGCTTCGAGTCGCCCCGCAGGCGCAAGCAGTAAATGATCGGCGACCCTCGTTGGATGTTTGGGATCGTGGTATGCGAGCGGCATCCCGTCAAGCGCCACGATTTCAAATGTCTGTCCATCCAGTTGCAGGTCCAAATACCGGTCCGCCGAAGCGTTCACGATACGCCAAAACTGCCGCTCTTCAGGCGCGATCTCGATTCGCGGGCGAACGACCCCGTTCACGGTGAAGATTTCCTCCACTGCCTCCGCTTCTCCTCGACATCCCTTTGATGGAATTTCAACATCGCGCATGAGCGCGGCGGCATTCGGATCATGCTCGATGGAGCGGCCGCGCACAACGATCACCCGCTCGCGCAGCCGTTCTACTTCAGGTACATAACGGTCTATTCCCTCGACGACGATGGCTCCTGACATTCCATCCAATACTTGCCGGTGGCTCTCGCCGTGAGGATGAGTGTGGTACCAGAACAGACCCGGCGGATGATCTCGCGGAATCTCAACCGAGTAGCGCAATACCTGGCCAGGCTTGGCCAACATTGTTAGTACGTCATCTTGCGGGGTATCCGGCGAGACGCTGAGGCCATGAAAGTGCAAATTCGTCATGTCCATGCAGGGATTCACCGCACAAGTCTCCGGGGGCTTGGAAGGAAGATCGTTGAAGTAGGTGATTTTGAGGACGTCACCAGGGGAAGCGCGGATGACTGGGGCCACCGTTCGACCGTCGAAAGCGAAAGTATCCCGGCCATTTTCATTCACTGCATGCAGCGTAAGAGATACGACGTGATTCTCCGATTGCACCTGCGGAGGCTCCGGCGGCGAAACGGTCTGGGCCCAGACCAAAGCTGCAAGGAATACTTGCACACCGATGAGTAGGCTCCTCGTCACCACACGCCTTAGGAAGCCAGTGCGGCAGTTCCGGTGAGCTCCGAGTATTCTTCCTCAGTCAACTGCAGCGATGCTGCCTGCACATTCTCCTCAAGATGCGAAACTGAGGAAGTTCCGGGGATGGGCAACATTACCGGAGACCGCTTCAGCAACCACGCCAACGCGACCTGGATCGGTTTCACCCCGCGAGCTTTCGCAATCCTCTCTAGCAGCCTGCCCGCGACGGTTCCTGCTCCCAGCGGAAACCATGGGATGAACGCGATCCTGTTGCGTTCGCAATAATCCACGACGTGGTCCCACTCGCGATCAGCAAAACTGTACCGGTTCTGCACTGACACGATGTGTACGATTTTCCGCGCCCGCTCGATGTGTTCGACGGTGACATTGGATAGCCCGATCAAACGGATCTTTCCCTCCATTTGCAGGTTAGCCAAGGTTTCAACTGAAGCGTCGAAAGGCACAACGGGATCAGGCGCGTGCAACTGGTAGACGTCAATTCGGTCGAGTCGCAGTCGCTTCAGACTGCCTTCCAAAGCCTCACGCAAGTGCGCCGGGGTGGCATCGTGGGTCCATTGGTTCGGCCCGGGTCGATTCCATCCACCTTTGGTCGCAATGACAAGGTCCTTTGGGTATGGCGCCAGCGCCTCGGCGATCAGCTCTTCGCTCACATTAGGACCGTACGAATCAGCAGTATCGATGAAGTTGACTCCCAGCTCGATGGCTCGGCGAAGAACCGCGATCACCGCCGCCGGATCTTTGGGTGGCCCCCAAATTCCGTCGCCGGTAATGCGCATAGCCCCGAAGCCGAGACAGTTAACGGTGAGTTCGCCACCAACAGCGATTGTTCCGGCGCTAGCGGCCGGCAGGCTCATTTTTTCGATTTTCTCTTTCATCTTCACTCTCCAAGTTACTCTGTTTGTGAGATGCTCGCCGCGTGCGATCGGCTTCACTCTCTGCAGCTCAACCTCCCGTCCCGGCATTGGCTCGGGCGTGTAACGACAGACCGACCAGGGTTGCGATCAGAATCGAGGGATAGAGCTGTCCGATGAGCGCCTCCGCCGTCGCCAGCGATCGCGCAATGCGATGCACTGGGTGAACATCACCGTAGCCTACGCTGGTGAGCGTGGAGAAGCTGAAGTAAATCAAGCGGCTTGGTTCACCTGTAGGAACTCCCGCGAGCGATGACTCGAAATGGATTGCGTCCGGACGCGTTTCCATCAGTAGCTTATACCCGAACGCCCAAGTCAGACCGATCAGCAAGTATGCAGCTACCCCACCCATCACGCGGTGTACGCTAACGGGACCCGGGCGAAACGTATGCTTCAGTGTCATCACGACCAGAATGGCCAAGCCGGATATCTTCAGCGCTGTATCCCAGCCGAAGTGGGCGAGTGATGAGTTGAATTCGACGATCAAGTCCGCCGCGAACTCGAGGACAGTCACCGCGACAATTAGAAACATGAGGGCTTTCTGTCGAATAGTCGCGACAGCTCCCGAGAAAAGCATGAATGCGAAAATCAGGTCCAATCCTATTCGCCCAGGCCGTGACAGACGAATCATCGGAACAAAAATAGTGATGAGCACCAGAAATCCAAGGAAGAAGCTCAGTCCCCGGTCCTCAAGCCAAAATGGAAACAACGGAGTATCCGTCGGTTTCGGTGTCGTATGATTTTCCCGTTTTCGCATGGTTCTCGAACAAAATGCCCTCCCGGTATTGCTAACACTCATCAGGGAGAAAAAGGTTCAGGCCACAAGTGTGATCGTCCCGCGGCGGGCTCGTCTGTTTAGCGTCATACCGCCGGGCGCCAATCTGAACCGGTGCGGGCTTTCATCTGTGGTGCGACTGTCGTTGTTGCAGGCCCGAGGTCTTTTTCGAAGACGATCCCCTTCTGGGTCACTACGAAGGTCTTGACCCCGGATGACTGGTACTCCACGGGATACGCGATCAACGCCAAACCTCTTTTAGCGCCGTGGCCACTCACGTCCGATACGGGATTCCCTGGCATCACCCGAAAGTAGTAACCGTGGAAGGGATTGGACTCTTTGTTGTCGGTATTCGCTGCAGCGGCGGAAGCCAGGCTCTCGGCGAATCGGGTGATCGGGTCTTCGCTGGCTGCCTTTAAATCGGCTTGATTCTTCGCCATTGCGAATTCCTCACACACTTGGATTGCGGTAGCCTCGTTCTCTCCAATTCTGCGGAACCTGATTTCATCCCGGCCGGTCTCGGAATCGAAGTGCCATGCACCATTGTTTGAGACCAGCGGGATCGGAAAGGGCCAGTTTTCTGCGCCGATGTACAGCACCGTGCTCCCGTCGGGTTCTTGGACCAGACGGTGCATCTCTCGATATTTCTGGCAGAACTGCTCACGTTCGAGCTTGTCCTCAACTTCGTCGCTCGACGAAGTCACTTCCTTTCCTGCTCCCAGAATCGCTTCCAGGGCCGGCTCATCTTCTTTTTCCGCAGCTTCAAAGAGAGCATTACTGGCTTCGCCGGGAGACGAGAACTTTTTTAGTTGTGATTCCTGGGCAAAGCTCGATGTGGCGAAGCCCATGACAATCAGCAACAGCAGAAAAAGGACAGCGGATGCGAACCCGCAGGCAAGTCTCAGGACAAATGTTTCAAATGTTTCAAGCGTCATATTGTTGGTTTGCATGATTTCTATTCTCCCTATCATCACTTTCGTTGCATTAATGGATCGAATTACCTGTGACCGCCACCACTGTGACCGCCTCCGCCTCCGTGAAAGCCGCCGCCTCCGTGGAAACCTCCGCCAAAGCTCGACTGCCCGCGAGAGGAGAAGCCTCTCGCGACTCCTCCATGATTAAAGCCGCTGAATGCACCCGAATGTGTACCAGCCTGAGCATGTGGTGCCGCGAATACGTGCTGGCCACCGGCGAATCCTCTTGCCGGTACGCCACCGTGAAATCCGGCGCCGCCATGAAATCCGCCCGCGCGGTTGAAGTTATTGCGATTCACGAAAATTCTGCTGTGGGAAACGTAGCCGTGGTGGTCGAAATCAATACCGTGGTGATGCCAATCGGATCCCCAGTGGTGCCAACCCCAGCCGAACCCGCCAAAGAGACCGATTCCAAAGCCGAAGCCAAAGGCAATTCCCGGGCCTGCAAGGAACAGTCCCGGATACGAGTACCAGCCAGGCCAGACCCCGATGGGCGCTCCATACACAAGCCAAGGATCATATTCGGGCACGTAAACCACCTCAGGGTCAGCTGGTTCGATCACAATGGTTTTACCCTGCTTGCTCACCTTTTCCTGCGATGTACTCTGTAGGTTGCCCGCCTTCTCCGCGCGGTCGCGCATTACCTGAACAGCGTCCATCACGTCTTGCTGTTGGTTGACGTACGCATCGCCAAGCGAGGAAGTCCAGGAGAGATTCTTGTCCATGTTGGCGAGCACGGAAGGAAACTCAGTGAGTGCCTTGACGCTGGGATCCCAGGGTTGTTTATCGACTTCCTGGCCCAGTTGTTCTCCCTTAAGCTCGGGATGTTGTTGCAGCCACCGATCTGCTTCCACAACTTGATCGGGATAAGTGGAGGCTGCGAGGATCTGCGCCACCAAGGCATCCGGGTACAATGCGATCGGCGCGACCAGTTGTTGCAGTTGTTCCGGAGTCTGTTGTGCAGCCTGAACCGGGGGCTGCGCGGCAGGCTGATTCGCCTGATCCGCGATGGCTCCAGGCACAGTGGTTAATAAAAGACAACCGGAAAGAAAAAGCGACAAAGTTTGTTTTAGAAAGTTCACAATGAATTCTCCTGCGGCGCGGCCGCATCACAGCTTGCCGACCGAGACAGCATGACTGGGCGGCGCACCGGCTCTTTCGTTATGAGCTGGCCCAGCCGGCAGCGTCCTCACCCACAAAACCCCGAAACGTGAGTGGACACGCCGGATGGTCGCATTGACAGGCGATTTCCACATCTTCGCTGCCTGCGTCACGACACGATTCTCCGCAGAATTCTTCTCCAATTGGCACATTGCATAAACATGGTATGTGCGCGCACTTTTTCGTCTTTAGATTTGTCATCCCAACTCCGTCCTTTTTAGTTTCACTCACCTTGTCCGACCATTCGAGCGTCGCGACTCTTGATTGCATGCAGATCTCCAAACGTGGATTGACCGTGCCACAAGGCTTTGCGCGCCGTCTAGTCCCCAGTTCCCGGCTCAGAGTGTCCGCGGAGTGATAGCTGCGTCGGCATTTGGACAGTCTTGATGCCCCGTTCACATTTCGAAAACGAACTACAGGCGTGAAGTTCGCAGGATTCAAGTCTGAAAGTGCGTGGATCTATTAAGTTTGTTGACCTCGTCGGATGTTCTTTTTGACTGGAACGAGGCGTGCAATAGGTGCTTTCGAAGGAGATATACCGAAATGAAAATCAACAGAGGTTACATTGTCTTAGGTTTGATCATTGCGTTTACGCTTTTTTTCGAACTCGCTGCTCACGCCGACGAGTTTGACCAAGCCACCATACTTACTTTCAGTGAGCCCATCCAGGTCCCGGGGCAGGTCCTACCCGCCGGAACGTACGTATTCCAGTTGGCCGACAGTAGTTCTGACCGAGCTATCGTGCAGATCTTCAGCGCGGACAGGTCTATCCTGTACGGAACCTTTCTGACCAATGCAACGCAGCGTCAGGAAACAACCGATGATACCGCGGTCACATTGGCAGAGCCGGAATCCGGAGGACCCGATGCCCTCCTGAAGTGGTTCTATCCCGGACGCGAAACCGGTCATGAGTTCGTATATTCCGGTCAACAGGAGAAGTTACTGGCTCAGGACACTCAGCTGACTATCGTAGCCAACCAACAACCAACGGCCGATTCCAAGACTACCGGATCTGGCAACTAATGTATGGACTGACATTCGCTCGTCAGGGCCCGGGTTGGAGGACCCGGGCCCGCTTGCGAAACATGTCAACAGACGAAGGCGAAAGATGATGGAGCACAAAACAATTCTTTACATAACCGACGGAGAGAGCAATAGCAATTCGGCTTTAGCCGAACTCGAAGAAATGGGATATGAGATTGTGAGCGCAAACAGCCCAACAGAAGGGGTCGCCCTGCTATACGTCATGCATTCAGTCGCTGCCGTCGTGCTCGATAACCGTTCGAAAGAGCAGGCCAGCTTTGACGTGACAGAGAGCCTAAGGGAAATTCGCCCAGACGTTCCCTTAATGCTCCAGTGCAGTGATCAGATTGACAGCTCATCCTCATCAACAGCCGAGTGCATGAGCACAGATAAACTTACCTGCGCGTTACACCATTTGCTGACCGCGGAGCCCGTTGTCTCATAAGCACGAGTCTCCGAGTGCACAGCTCACAATCTTGATCTGAAAGGTCCGAGTCCCTCGCGCCCCGCCCGACGAGCCTGGTACCACAAAGCCGAATTCCCTTCTGCCGAAATCCTCCGCTTCCAGGCGCTCGATGAGCGTAAAATCCCTTTGGATAATTACGGCAGCCTGGTCGCATGATTTGCCGTTGGCAGGGTTGTTGGGGCTGGGTGGAGGCAACAGGTTCCGACGATTCCTTCCATGCCGCGAGCGGCTGCAGCATGCGCCGCGTGTCCGAAGGAGGACTCTATGGATCCCACTCATGATCGTGTGAAGTCCAGTGAAAGAGCGCCGGGTGAGGCCAGCCAACCCATTCGGTTCGCGGGCTCGGTGCTTGACGCGCAGCGCCACGTCTGCGCCTTTTTTCATAACCCCGACGAAGAATACCGGGTGCTGCTTCCATTCATCAAAGACGGTTTCGAGCGGGGCGAGAAGGCGTTCCACATCGTCGATCCCAAGCTACGCTCGGAGCACCGCCTAAGGCTGGCGTCAGCCGGCATAGATGTGGACACAGCGGAAACGAGAGGTCAGTTCGAGCTACGCAACTGGGCTGATGCGTATCTCCGCGATGGTCACTTCGATCAGGACCGGATGCTCGCTCTGATCCAGGAGGTCCTCGACGGGGGCAAGCAGCAAGGGTTCGCCCGCACCCGGCTGGTCGCGCACATGGAATGGGCGCTCGAAGATCGGCCGGGCGTCGACGATCTGGTTGAGTATGAGACGAGACTGAACTATGTTTTGCCTCGCTATAAGGACCCGGTCATATGAATCTACGATCTCGCCAAGTTTGGCGGGCAGATCGTCGTCGACATCATGCGGACCCACCCGATGATCATCATCGGCGGCATCCTCCAGGAGAACCCCTTCTTCGTTCCGCCGGACGAATTCTTGCGGGAGCTGCGTAACCGGCACACCACCCGCAACACGGCGTCACCGTCAGCGGCCTGACCCGGAAGTGGGAAATGGAAAGTACAGCCGAGATCAAGCGCCTTCAGAGTTGCATCAATGATCTGATCAGTGTTCTGGCGCTTCCCGCGATTTGGAGTGGCAGCGAGTCATCCCAGATCCTCGGCACTCTGCTCGACGTGCTCCTCACCATGTTACGCCTCGATTTCGCGTATGCGCGGCTGAGCGACGCGAGTGATGGTCCGCCAATCGAGGTGGTTCGGTCGGGTGATCACCAGCATTCCTCCCTTCAGCCCGCAGCAATTCGGTCAAGCTCTCGACCGCTGGTTGACCAACGGCCAGACCGGCTCGCGGTGCCTGGTTCCAGATCCGGTGGGAGAGGGTGAAGTCTCGATCGCGTCGTTCTCCCTTGGCCTTCAGCCCGAAGTCGGCGTGCTGGTAGCTGGCTCTCGGCGAGCTGATTTCCCGACCGAAGTCGAACGGCTTCTCCTGCGTGTCGCGACCAACCATGCGGGAATTGGATTGCAAGAGGCCCGACGCTCCGGCGAGCAGAAGCGGATCGCAGAGATGCTCGAACAACGAGTCGTCGAGCGGACGAGACAACTGACGACGGTCAACGACAACCTGCGGCGCAGTGAAGCATATTTGGCGGAAGCCCAAAGGCTCAGTCATACGGGAAGCTTCGGCTGGAGACCTTCCACTGGCGAGATCATCTGGTCAGAGGAAACCTTTCGAATCTTCCAATACGACCGAACCACGAAACCCACTGTGGAACTTATTCTCCAACGGGTTCATCCGGAAGACGCGGCGCTCGTGAAACAGACAATCGAACGCGCGTCACAGGATAGGAAGACTTTTGATTTTGAACATCGCCTGATGATGCCGGACGGCTCAGTGAAGTACGTTCGAGTTGTGGGTCATCCCTCAAAAAACGATGAATTGGGTGACTTTGAATTCGTGGGAGCGGTGACGGATATCACGGATCGCAAGCGAGCAGACGAGGCCCTAATGCGGAGCGAGGGGTATTTGGCTCAAGCGCAAAGGCTGACCCAGAGTGGAAGTTGGGCCTGGAATGTGCATACCGGCGCTCGCTTCTGGTCGCAAGAGACCTTTCGCATCTTCGGCTATGACTCCGAAAAAATGAAGCCCACATGGTCTGACATCCTCGAACGAGTTCACCCTGAAGATCGACCAGCAATCGTGCAGAAAGCGAAATTGGAGACCACACTGAGGGAGGATTCTGAGTTTGATTGGAGAATTGTTCTTCCGGACGGAAGAATCAAGCATCTTCACTCGATCGCTCACCCTGTGATGGATGTGTCAGGCGAAGTCACTGAGATCGTCGGCACCTTGATGGATGTCACCGAAAGCATGCGGGCAGAGGCGCTACGTGACGGAGAGAGCCGTATTTTGGAGATGATAGCCCGCGATGCTCCGCTGGAGGAAATACTGGAGAAGCTGGTGCGGGTTGTGGAAGCCCAATTTGCCGGCTTGCTTTGCTCTGTCCTGCTTCTCGATGAGGACGGGCAACACGTGCGGCACGGCGCTGCTCCTACCCTTCCCAAGTCTTACATTGACGCCATCGATGGCCTTCCCATCGGACCGAAGGCGGGATCATGCGGCACGGCCATGTACCGCAGAGAGCCTGTTGTCGTCACCGACATTCTCCAAGATCCGCTCTGGGAGCCGTATCGGGGTGTAGCCGAGCCCTATGGATTGCGCGCCTGCTGGTCCACCCCCATACTTGCGCATTCAGGCAAGGCGCTGGGCTCATTTGCCATGTATTACCGCGAACCGCGTAGTCCGAGCCCGGCTGAGACCCGCGCCCTGGAAATGGCCACCCACCTCGCTGGCATTGCGATTGAACGTAAGCTGGCGGGTGAAGAGCGCGAGAGATTGCGGCAGCTACAGGCGGACCTCGCGCACATAAACAGGGTGACCACGATGGGCGAGCTGACCGCCTCCCTGGCGCATGAAGTGAATCAACCAATTGCCGCCGCCGTCACCGACGCCAATACATGCCTGCGATGGCTTACACGCGATCGTCCGGATGTGGAAGAGGCGCGCCAGGCTGCGTCGAGGATCGTCAAAGACGCAACCCGTGCTGGGGAAATCATCAGTCGGATCCGGCTGCTGTTCAAGAAAGGTACTCCGCAACGGGAGTTAGTTGATGTAAATGAAGTCATTCGGGAGATGATCGTCCTTTTGCACGGCGAGGCAACGCGGTACTCTGTATCAATTCGGACGGAACTGGCAGATCTTCCGCAAGTCATGGCCGATCGCGTTCAATTGCAGCAAGTGCTGATGAACCTCATGATCAACGGCATCGACGCGATGAAAGATGCAGATGGGACGCGCGAACTAATCATCCGCTCGCAGCAGGCCGAAGACGGCCAACTGATGCTCTCGATCAGCGATACCGGCGTCGGGCTCCCGCCGCAGCAGGCGGACCAAGTCTTTAATGCCTTCTTTACCACCAAACCTCACGGCACCGGCATGGGACTTCGGATCAGCCGCTCTATCGTGGAATCGCATGGCGGCCGTTTGTGGGCTGCCGACAACTCTCAGCCTGGGGCGAGTTTTTACATCACTCTACCCACCCAGGTCGAGACGCGCGAATGACGCCCGCAGCTTCCCCTACGGTGTTCGTCGTCGATGACGACGATCTAGTGCGTGCCGCCATCGAAGGCATGCTCAAGTCGGTCGGCTTACGGTCCGAAACCTTCGCGACTGCGAAGGAATTCTTGCGCGGCAGGCGACCCGACGGCCCGAGTTGCCTTGTGCTGGATGTGAGACTTCCCGGAGTGAACGGTCTAGACTTTCAGCGGGAGCTAGCCGACGCGGGCGTCCGGATTCCCATTATTTTCATCACCGGTCATGGAGATATTCCGATGACGGTGAAGGCCATGAAATCCGGTGCGGTGGAGTTCCTGACCAAGCCATTCCGGGACCAGGACTTGCTCGACGCGATCCATCAGGCTTTGGACCGCGACCGGGTGATACGCCAACAGCAGAGCGAGCTTGGCGAGTTGCAAAAGCGCTACGAATTGCTGACCGCACGCGAGTGCGAGGTTATGGGCCTGGTAGTTTCAGGCATGCTCAATAAGCAAATCGCTTTCGAGCTCGGAACCAGCGAAATCACCGTGAAGATTCATCGCGGGCACGTGATGCGGAAGATGCAGGCTGAATCCCTAGCGGAATTAGTCAGAATGGCGGCAAAACTAGAGCTTCCCGCCACTAAGAAATAGCAGCCCGCCTTTGAGCAAATGCATCCTCAGCTTGTGGTTCCCAGGCGTCCTTCATTCCCGGCCGCTCCCGGGAAGCTTATCCGGAAACACCAAAGAGACTTTCGACGATGACTTCTAGGGTTACAGGAAAATGGATTGCACGGCCAGCAGCGTCTGCTGCGCTGCGCTATGGATTGGCTTTCGCATCGGTCGCGGCAGCTCTGGGCCTGGCGCGTACTTTTCTATACTTTCACTTGCCTCAGCCGTTTGCCGCATTCGCGCTATCCGCAATCGCGATTACGTTTTGGTACGGCGGCACTAAGCCTGGCATTGTGGCAACGGTGCTCGCTTCGATTATCCGTTACTCACATTGGTCTGAAGCCAGCGCGATGTCTCGCGCTCTTTATGATCTTGTGTTTGTGATTTTTGCGATACTGATGACCATGCTTACGCGAGCGCGAGATGAGCTTGAAATAAGAGTCGCTGAGCGAACAGCAGAATTGACTCGGGCTAATGAGGACCTGAGACTTCAGATAGCCGAGCGCAAACAGGCGGAATACTTGATCGGGCAGGTGTTTGAGACCTCACCTGATGGTATAGCCATCCTCGGAAGAGATTACAGGCTTCAAAGAGTCAATCCGGCGTACGAGCGTGATTGGGAAATACCATCTGAGAGGATGGTCGGGATGCACGTGGCTGATCTCTTGGGTTTGGAGATGTTCGAGAAGGTTAAGGCGAATTTGGAACGATGTTTCGCGGGAGAAGACCTCAGCTACGCGGACTGGTTCACTAACCCTCTCGGCCGGCGTCGATACCGGGCGATAACCTATTCGCCTCTGCGACCGGTCGCGGGGCGAGTGGAGGCCGTGCTTCTGATCGCTCGCGATTTCACGGAGCACATGCTGGCCTCTGAAGCTCTGCGTCAAACCCAGTCCGATCTCGCCCGCGTCAACCGAGTGAGCACAGTAGGAGAGCTAACGGCCTCCCTGGCGCACGAAGTCAATCAACCGATTACCGCCGCCATCACCGACGCCAACACTTGCTTGCGCTGGCTTACGCGCAATGATCCCGACCTAGCCGAAGCGCGCGAGGCTGCATTGCGAGCGGTGAAAGACGCAAACCGTGCCGCGGAGATCATCACCCATGTCCGCCAGCTCTTCAAAAAGGGCAGCCCACAACGTGAGTTGGTGGATGTAAACGAAGTCATTCAAGGGATGATTGTCCTGTTGCGAAGCGAGGCAACGCGGCACTCCATATCATTCCGGGCTCAGCTGGCCCCAGATCTTCCTCATGTCGTCGGAGATCGGGTGCAATTGCAGCAGGTGCTGATGAACCTCATGGTCAATGGCATCGACGCGATGAGGGATGTGGATGGCACGCGCGAGTTGGCGGTCAAGTCCGAGCGAGGGGAGAACGAGCAAGTTGTGGTGTCGGTCAGCGATACCGGCCCCGGACTTCCCCCTCAGCAGGCGGAGCAGATCTTTGATGCGTTCTTTACCACCAAGCCTCACGGCACCGGCATGGGACTTCGGATCAGCCGCACCATCGTGGAATCGCACGGCGGCCGCTTGTGGGCTGCTGACAACTCTCCCCGCGGCGCGAGTTTTCACCTCACCCTACCCAGCAGAGTCGATACCCACGAATAACGCCTGCAGTCGTCCCCGCTGTGTTTGCGTCGACAACCGTGCCTTGATGTGTATGCCTGTCAAACACGGGGGTCGGTATGAGGACACACATACCAAAGTATGATTGCGCGAGTTTGACGACGCTGCTAGTTTTTTAGCATGGCCAACCAAGGAAACATGAAACTAGTGGCGATCGTCGATGACGATGACTTGATGCGCGGTGCATTGCAAGGCATGCTGAAATCGGTCGGATTGCCGTCACAAGCGTTCGCGTCAGCGGAGGAATTCTTGACCTCCGGTCAACTGCGACAGACCGCATGTCTGATTGCCGACATCCGCATGCCGGGGATGTCCGGCCTGGAGTTGCAGGCCAAACTGAACGCTGAGCATTGCAGGATTCCGACCATCTTCATCACAGCACACGGCGACACAAAAATGCGGATGCAGGCATTGAGAGCGGGCGCGGTGGAGTTCCTGGCAAAACCATTCGACGATGAAGCCCTGCTTGGGAGTGTTCGAGCAGCTCTGGAGAGTTGAACCCCGTAAGCAAGCGCACACCCGCGTGCCAGGAGGTCCTCTGTGGGAGATTTCGAAAGATTCGTTGGTTCTGATCGAGTTTCCTATGACCGCAGATTCGAGCAGGTCATAGGTAACAGCCCCGCGCTGGAAGCGGCGCTCGAACAAGTCGAACGAGTTGCGCCTACGGATTCCACGGTTCTTATTCAGGGAGAAACGGGCACCGGCAAGGAGCTGATCGCGCACGCGATTCACAACCTCAGCTCACGGTGCGGACGGCCTTTCGTCAGGTTGAATTGCGCCGCTATTCCGCTGGATCTGCTGGAGAGTGAACTTTTTGGCCACGAAAAGGGCGCATTCACCGGGGCCATCGCACAAAAGATTGGCCGTTTCGAGCTGGCCAACAAAGGCACGCTCTTCCTGGACGAGGTGGGTGATATTCCGCCAGGACTGCAGCCCAAACTGCTGCGCGTTTTGCAAGAACAGGAGTTTGAGCGCTTGGGCAGTGCTGTGACTCACCAAGTGGATGTTCGGCTGGTGGCCGCAACGAATCGTAATCTGATGGACATGGTGAGCCGGGGCGAATTCCGCAGCGACCTCTACTACCGTCTGAATGTGTTTCCGCTCCTGTTGCCGCCTTTGCGCGAACGTCGCGAAGACATCCCAGCCCTGGTGACGCATTTTGTCGAGATTTTTGGCCGGCGGATGGGTCGAGAAATTCAACACATTCCTTCCGAAACCATGTCCGCGCTTAGCTCGTATCAGTGGCCGGGAAATATACGCGAACTGCAGAACCTGATCGAACGTGCCGTAATCCTTTCCAACGAGGGCGTGCTCCCCAATCCTTTGCCGGCGGGCTGGAATCAGGCCGCGACCATCGCTTCGGCTTCCATTGCTACGCCGGTCACTACGCTCAGGGACTCCGAACACAACCTAATCCTGCGCACGCTTCAAGCCGTCGGTTGGGTGATCGGCGGGCCGAAAGGTGCAGCCGCGAAACTTGGCTTGAAGCGCACTACGCTGATCCACAAGATGCAGAAGCTAGGAATCTCACGGCCTGCTCTCCAAAGCAACTCGGATGTGAACCCGGCAGCGCGGCAGGAACTGGATCCGCTTCCACAATTGTAGGGGGCCCAATAGCGCTTTCGGCTCGTTCTTATCATCCTTAACCCTTCCTAGCCAAGCCAGTGGGGGTTCGCGAACCGTGCCGTCAAACTGGTGGCTGGTTTTGTAAAGTTCGAACTGCCCCGCCTCCGCAGCCTTGGCGGTTTTTGCAAGAAGAGCTGCAACCTGGGAGGAATCCATCGGCTGAAAACTGCGGGCAGCATTGAGGGCTTGCTGAAGGATCGCGAGCGAATCGCAGCCAGTGATGACGACGCTGGTGGGAAGATTCATCGCGTAGTGCAGACACTCCACCGGTGTGGCGGTCTTGCTGCCAAGGATGAAATGGTCTCCCATGGATTTCATGCCAAGAACTCCGATGCCGTCTTTGGTCAAAACCGGCAAGACTTTTTTCTCAAAACTGTTGAAGTGGGCGTCCATTACATTGAGAGGCATCTGAACGGCGTCGAACCTGAAACCGTGCTTTGCGGCAGTGGCGAGCATCTTTAGATGAATGTCGGGGCTTTTGTGGCCAGTAAAGCCGATAAAGCGGACCTTGCCTGACTTTTGGGCTTGCTGGACGACCTCTATCGCTCCTTCGGCAAAAATGCGGTCCGGATCGGAATCACGAATCACTTCATGGAATTGAAGCAGATCAATTCGATCTGTCTGCAACCGTCGCAACGATTCGTTGATCTGCGCGGCAGCAGCAGCTTTGTTTCGGCCGTCGATTTTGGTCATCAAGAAAGCTTTTTGGCGATAACCATCACTTAGCGCTTTGCCCATTCGAATCTCGCTCTCTCCGCCGTTGTAGTCCCAGCAGTTATCGAGGAAATTGATTCCTTCATCGATTCCCGTGCGAATAATGCGAATGCTCTCTTCGGGATCGCTTTGCTTGCCCAGGTGATAGCCGCCGAGCCCGATCAGTGAAACTTTTTCACCGGTGCGGCCCAGAGTGCGATATGGAATTTCGCTCTTACGATCAGGTGTTGCGGCCGCATTCAGCCCTCCGGCCATCAAAAGGGACGCGGCAGTCATGCCGAGAAACTCTCTTCTGCTAACCGGGGACTTCTGATCCGGGGGAATTCTGTCTCGCAGGCGGGACCGATCGCGACGATCGGAATGAGATTGGTTCGAGTCACTGTCGTTGATAGTCATGAAAAAGTCCTCCTGTGCAGGTGCAAACGGCGCGAAGCGCGCACCCAGCAAACTTGTTCCCGTCCGACTTCCTCTATTCAGATAAGCATTCTGCTTGCCACGTTGCATCGACGCCTAAGGGGGAGAGAAAGCCGGCGCGCTTCAGCTTGGGTGAAAAACAATCTTTCTCCTGAGTGTCAGTACTTGGACAGTGGTGTCGAAAAGACGCACCCCAGCTCGACAGTAACGGGTTTGCAGAACTGAGCATGAGGTGCGAGGACCACAGCAAACCAGCACTTCGTTGGAGATACATGCTTTCCCGCCATGGCAAGGAACTTGCTTCTGTTAGGGAGCAGACAGCGTGTGCAACGCGTGTAGCGCGGTCTGCATCAGCAAGTAATCGGCTACCGTCGTTGGAGAAGTGTCATGAGAGTTGGTACCCGCCCCCATTTTCTTACCGCGGCAATAAGTGCCATTGTATTGATCTTTCCAGTTTGGATGCTGATCGCCCAAGACGCACACTTTCATAACGCGCCCGTATCCACCTCTCAATTGAAAAACCCATATGCGGGACAGCAAGCAGCCATACTGGCAGGCTCAGGACTGTATACCGCGAACTGTGGCGCATGCCATGGCATCGCGGGACGAGGAACCGGTAACATTCCGGCCTTGGCGCATGGGCCCACGCAGTCAGCGCCCGACGGAGAGGTTTTCTGGTTCATCACCACCGGATCGGTTAATAACGGCATGCCTTCATGGGCCAGCCTGGCTGAACAAAAACGCTGGCAGATTGTCACATATTTGAAATCACTCAAGAATTCCACGAGCGCTCAGAAAAACAATTCTCCCACCGCGAGCGTGAGGCCGGTCAAGACAAACGCCCCGCCCCCGCCTGCGCCGTACACAGATTTCCGCTTTGAGCAGCCTGGAAAAGTCCGCCAGATCACCGCACAGGATCTTCCAGCGCCGTACGCCACTAAGTCAGCGAACAATGGACCACAGTTGGTGGCACGTCCCAGCGGCGCGTGGCCGAAAGCCCCAACCGGATTTAGCGTGCAGCAGTATGCAACCGGCCTTGATAATCCGAGGTTGATTCGGACCGCTCCCAACGGCGACATTTTCCTGGCTGAAAGCAGTAGTGGCAAGATCAAGGTGTTCCGCGGAATCACAGACGATGGCAAGCCCGAACAGGCTGAAACCTTTGCCACAGGACTCAATCAGCCGTATGGCATCGCTTTCTATCCTCCCGGGGAAAACCCTCAGTGGGTATATGTAGGAAACACCGACTCGGTCGTCCGGTTTCCCTACAAAAATGGGGATTTGACAGCAAGCGGACCTGCCCAACACGTTGTCGACCTCCCTCATGGCGCAGGGCACTGGACGCGCGACGTGCAGTTCTCGGCCGACGGCAAGAAGATGTTCGTCGCGGTCGGATCGGAGTCGAATGTGGACGACCCCGACACCACGCCGGAGGAAAAGAATCGGGCCGATATCCTGGAGTTCAACCCCGACGGCTCAGACAGGCGAGTGTACGCGTACGGAATCCGCAATGCCGGAGGAGGGCTGGCAATCAATCCTAAGAGCGGCGAGCTATGGTGCTCGGTCAACGAACGTGATGGCCTGGGAGACAACCTGGTGCCCGACTACATCACCCACGTCGAAGAAGGGGGTTTCTATGGCTGGCCATGGTGGTACATCGGCAGCCATCAGGATCCACGCCATGAGGGCAAACATCCGGAGTTAAGAGACAAGGTGCTCGTTCCAGACGTGCTTCTGCAGCCTCATAACGCTTCACTCGAGATAACATTCTACGAGGGTGCGCAATTCCCCGCCGAATATCGGGGAGACATTTTTGCGTCCCAGCACGGTTCGTGGAACCGATCGGTGCGGGCTGGATACGAAGTGATTCGCGTACCTCTGCACCAGACCAGCCGTGCCAGCGGGGAGTACGAAGATTTTGTGACCGGATTTGTGGTGGACAACGGACATGTGTGGGGAAGGCCCGTCGGTATCACCGTGGCTCAGGATGGATCGTTGCTAGTCAGCGATGATGGTTCGAACTCCATCTGGCGCATCCGCTACACGGGCGCCCATAGCCAGCAGCGCGAGCGAAACGATCCAAGCCATGATTCGATCAGAGCATCGAACTAGAGAGTCGGTAATCGCTTTGCTCGGCGGAATCGTGGCTCTGGGATTGTGCGCTTTCCAATTCGGAGATCGGAATGAGCTGAATGGGATCCCGTTCACGGAAGTGCAGCCCCTAGTCTTGGACTTAGCAAAAGCGGGGAGATTGGCCAAGCGAGGGAATGTCGATCTGCTTGCAGGACAAGCCGAGCCCGGAGAGGCCGTGAACCTGCGAGGCGAAGTCACCGACGCAAATTGCTATCTTGGCAGCCACGTGCACTCTTACGATCACGCCTTCTGCGCGAAGCTCTGTGTTGCGGCGGGAAGTCCTCTGATATTCGTTCGGGACCAGGGAGGAGAGATTTATCTAGTGCTCAGCGAAAAGAACGGGGTACGGCTTCCCGAGAATGTCCTCGATCGCATAGGAGTTCCTGGGATCGTGGTCAAGGGCAGAGTGCTCGAGGCCGACGGAATGCGCGCGCTCGCGATTGAGGGGTTGGCGCCATAAGACTGCGACTCGAGCCTCAACGATGAGTCGTTCGCTAACAGCATGTAAATGCGATGGCGCGACCTCGCAGCCGCGCCATCGCACTGACGCTAGCCTGCGGTACCAGTCTTCCTGGCCTGAGCGGTTGATGACGCGCCCAAGGCCGCTCCAACTCCGGTCCCGATGGCGGTTCCCAACCCAGTGCAGGCATCCCATCCTGGACCGGCCGAGTAGGCGCCATTGTTACCGGACGTGATGTCGTTGAACCCGCCCGCCCCAGCGTTCGAGTACAACAACGGATTGATATAGCCGACCGGTTTTCCGATCTGCTGGTTGATGAGCGCGATCAGTCCTGCCCATAAGGGAGCGACTGCGCTGGTGCCTCCGATGACGTCGGCTTGTCCATCCACGCGAGTGACGTAGCCGGTGTAAGGATCGGCATCACCCGCGACATCGGGAAGGCCACGACCGACATTTTTATTGGGATTGGCAGACGGAGGCACGCCGACACCATTTTGCCAACTCGGAAGCGGAAACACGTCGCTGATCCCGCCTCCAGTTGCGCCACCGTTGGGTAGTTCGTTCCATACCGTCTCGCTGGACACCGTATTGTTCGAAGCCACCAGGTGAGTTCCGCCGCAGGCCAGCGCAAACGGGCTGGAGGCGGGAAAATCGACGTGGTTTAGACCGTCCCCCACACCGTCGGTCGAACCGTTGTCACCGCAGGCAACGCAAACCGTGACGCCGAGCGCGGCAGCCGATTGAAAGGCCTCATCCATCGAGGTCATGGCCTGCTGCGTCCACGAGGACTCCGGTCCTCCCCAACTGATGGAGACAACCGAAGGGTTATTGTTTTGGTCATGGACTGCGGTGGTGATGGCGTTGAGGAAGCCGGCGTCGGTATTTTCCGCAAAGTAAACGACGATCTTCGCTCCCGGTGCGATCGACCCGGCGATCTTCGATGTCCAGCATCACTTCCCCATCGGGACCGTTAGGATCTCCGGTGGGAGCATTGCTGCCGTTGCCGATTGAAACCGCCGAAACGGTTGGCTGCTGATTGAGTTTGAGCTGCTTGAAGTAGGCGGTCAGGTCCGCGGGGACAAAACCACCGCCCAACTCGATCAGAGCAATGCATTCGCCCGCTCCCATCGGCTCCAGTAGGAAAGTTGTAGAACGGGCTACTTGTGGCGGCGTGTAGGAGGTGCCGGCATCGTTGGCGTGGATGCCGGTTCGCCCATGCCGCTACGAAAATGCGGTTGAGCCTGAGGGCGGTTGTCCAAACCAAATACGCCCTCGACGACATCGTGCAGATCGGCTGGAAGTTGCACGGCGCCGGTGCGGCCGCGATATTTTCCGGCGGCGATGCTCATACTGTTTGAGCACCACACCGAAAGCATCATTCATGGCAGCCACAGTGCCGGAGAGTATGACGGTCCGGCGCGCTGGACTGGTTTCCACCACGGTGAGTGCGTGGTCGCGGGCAAAAGCCTCGACACGGGCAATAGCGGCGGGATCGGCTCCATGGCGTTGCTCATACTCGGCGCGGCTGAGGGTCGTGCGTTTCTTCGGTAATTGTGAGTAAGCATCAGCACTGACAATCGGTTTCTTTCCGGCCCGAGATTTCAACCGGATGGTGACTTCAACTTTTTCATTGGGATTGGCTGGACCTACTTCGCGCGCTCCTGGCATTGGAGAGCGCTCGCTGCCTGCAAGTGGAAGGCGATTTTTTGGAGGAGTCATAAATTGTCCTTTCTAAAGAGCCTGGCGAAAAGAAGCGCAGAGCGCACGAGAAAGTAGACATTGATTTACTTCGTCTAGGTCTATGGAGGAAGGGAGCCCGAGCCCTCTGCAACCGCCTTAATCGGCCAGGCCGTTTAATCAATTCGACGGTAGCAGCAGACAAGTTGGAAGGCAACAACTTTGTAATTCTTGTTCGGAATTCCGAACAAGACTCAGGACTGCACCGCAATCGCTGCATCGAAACGAACGGGGATAACACATGCCGGGGTGCAGCTCAAACCGGAACCGCAGCGCGATACTCCTCGTATACGCCCTTGAAGTCAGTGATTTTGTGATCTGCCTCGAAGTGCCAAATCCGCGTGGCAACTTCATCGATCAGGTCGTGATCGTGGCTGACTAAGAGCACTGTCCCTGGATATCGCTGGAGAGCGATGTTGAGGGCGTTGATTGATTCCAGGTCCAGATGGTTGGTGGGTTCGTCGAGCACAAGCACGTTCGGTTTTTGCAGCATCAGCTTGCAGAAGAGCAATCGTGCCGCTTCGCCGCCGGAGAGAACATCCGTTGGTTTGATTGCATCCTCGCGAGGAAACAACATTTGACCGAGCAGGCCGCGAATTTCTTCGTGCGAGGCGGAGAGATCCCACTGATGCAGCCATTCGAAAGCGGTCATCTCTCCCTGGATCAGGGCGCGGTGGTCCTGTGCAAAATATCCCACTGCGGCCTCGTGCCCCCAGATAACTTTGCCGTCGCTTATGAAGGGCCCGTCGTAGCCGCTGGTCTTACGCAGTTCGGCCTCGGGTACAGTGGGAGAGTTCGCCAACAGCGCATTGAGCAAAGTCGTTTTGCCCGCGCCGTTGCGGCCTATTAAGGCGATCTTCTCGCCTCGCAACACGCTGGCGGTAAAGCCTCGAATGATGTTGGCGTCGTCATAAGACTTGGTGACGTGCTCCAGTTCGAGGATGTGTTTGCCCGACGGACGCTTCTGCTCGAACTTCAAAAACGGACGCTGGATGTTGGATCTTGCCAACTCCGTCACCTGCAGGCGCTCCACTTCCTTGCGCCGTGACTGCACCTGGCTGGAACGGGTGCCGGCAGAGAAACGCGCGATGAATTCGTTGAGCTGCGCAATCTTCTTTTCGCGCTGGGCGTTCTGGGACTCAACTTGCGAGCGGACCTGGGTCTTGGCTACCACCATGTCGTCGTAGGTGCCGGTATAAGTAATGATGGTTTCGTAGTCGATGTCGGCAATGTGAGTGCACACGCTATTGAGAAAATGACGATCGTGCGAGATGACGATCAGTACACCGTCATATTCATTGAGGAAAGTCTGCAGCCAGTGGATGGAGTCGAGGTCAAGGTGGTTCGTCGGCTCGTCGAGCAAAAGGGCGGGAGGATGTCCGAACAAAGCCTGCGCCAGCAGTACCCGGACTTTTTGTCCGCCTTGCAGCTCACCCATTCTTCGTTCGTGGAGTTCGTCAGGAATGTCCAGGCCCTGCAGCAGGATTGCGGCATCGGTCTCGGCGGTGTAGCCGTCTTCTTCGCCAACGATGCCTTCCAACTCGCCAAGCTTCATCCCGTCTTCGTCGGTAATGTCTGGCTGGGAATAGATTCGGTCGCGCTCTTCCATCGCCGCCCACAGTCGCTTATTGCCCATGACCACGGTATCGATCACGCGATAGGCATCAAAGGCGAATTGGTCCTGGCTCAGCACGCCGAGCTTTCTGGGGCGGACGACGCTTCCCTTTTGCGGGTCGAGCTCGCCGGTCAGAAGCTTCATGAAGGTCGATTTGCCGGCGCCATTGGGACCGGTAAGGCCGTAGCGCTTCCCCGGCGTGAAGGCCGTGGACACGTCTTCAAACAGAACTTTGGCGCCGTAGCGCATCGACACGTTGCTTACAGAAATCATGATTTATCAGGGAACTGCGGAAAAATGCCTCACAGGAGGGAACGCAGCCACTGGAATCAGAATATCACGGCGAGAAGCGCCGGTGATCCTCCTCTGAAGCGGGCAGTTCTAATATGGATGCGCGCCTTTCGTGCGCCCCTTCGTCTTGGCTCAGGGCGGTCGCTACGAATCGGCGCGCCCAGATCCCTCGCGACGCAGCTAGCGCTTGCTCGGGATGACAATCAACCATGTTAGCCTTTCTGCTCACAATACTCGCGTCTCGCGGGGAATTCATGAACAGCACCCGTCCTTCTCAGGTTGACCTTCAGGCACATCGCCAAAGAAATCATGCTGGAGCACGGCTTCGAGCCGGAATTTCCGCCACAAGTTGCGCAGCAGCTTGCGCAGTTGAAAGCACATCCGCCGCAGGCGGCCGCAGGCCCGAACGTGCGTGATCTGCGGAATCTCCTCTGGTCGTCGATTGACAATGACACTTCGCGCGATCTCGACCAGATCGAAGTGGCTGAACGCTTGCCCAACGGAGATATCAAAGTGCTGGTAGGAATCGCCGATGTCGACGCCTTCGTGCCCAAGAATTCGCCCATCGATCAGCACGCGGCAAAAGAAACCACCACGGTCTACACCGGCGTCCGAATCTTCCCTATGTTGCCGGAGGAACTTTCTACCGGGGCGAGTTCGCTTCTGGAAAATGTGGACCGGATGAGTGTTGTGATCGAGTTTGTGGCTGGGTCGGATGGCAACGTAAAGTCCAGCGATGTCTATCGCGCCATCGTCCGTAATAAGGCCCAGCTCACCTACAACGCGGTGGGCGGCTGGCTTGAAAACCAGAGACGCCGCTCCGCCTAAAGTCGCGGCCTCACGCGGACCTGCAAGCGCAACTCAAGCTACAAGATGAAGCCGCGCAAGCCCTCAAGAAGCAGCGCTATAAGCATGGCGCACTTAAACCTGGATACCAGCGAATTGCAGCCGGTGTTTCTGGATCAACAGGTTGTGGACGTGACGAGACAAAACAAGAACCGGGCCACTGATCTGATTGAAGACTTCATGATCGCCGCTAACGGAGTCGTGGCGCGAATGCTGGAGAAGGTTTCTTCTCTGAGGCGGATTGTGAAGACTCCCGAGCGTTGGGACCGGATTGTGCAGCTGGCCGCCACGCATGGCGAGAAGCTTCCGCCATCCCCCGATTCCAAGGCCCTCAATGACTTTCTGCTCAAACGCAAGGCGGCTGATCCCGACCACTTCGCCGATCTGTCGCTGGCCGTGATCAAGCTGATTGGCCCCGGCGAATATGTTCTGGAACGGCCAGGTGATCCGGAGCAAGGGCACTTTGGCCTGGCGGTTCAGGATTACACGCACTCCACGGCTCCAAACCGGCGTTTCCCTGATATTGTCACGCAGAGGCTGATCAAAGCCATGCTGGCCGGCCAATCTGCTCCTTATTCTGACGACGAACTACAGGCGATTGCCACCAACTGCACGGTGAAAGGAGATGCGGCGAGGAAGGTCGAGCGGGCCATGTCAAAAAGATTGGCAGCGGTTGCGATGAGCCACAAGATCGGTCAGACATTCGATGCGGTCGTAACCGGAGTAACCCCGAAGGGGACCTTTGTTCGCGTCTTGCAGCCGCCTGTCGATGGGATGCTGACCCAGGGGCAACACGGAGTTGATGTTGGAGACAAGCTACGTGTGAAGCTAACGAGGACAGATGTCCGTCAGGGCTATGTCGATTTCGTCCGGGCGGTCTAGCCAGGGGCGAGACCTTCGTTTCCTAGCCTATCGCGACGCGCATGCGGTAGGATGGCGGAGCATTATCCCATCCATTTCTACGCGAAGAAACCTTACAATGTAATCTGGCATCTTTAAAGGCGATAAATATCAGTCATATACGGTGGTTCCGCCTGGTATAAAGACTTTCTGCGGATCGGGTTTAAGCGTGCCAGAACAGGGTAATGTCGGAGGCGGGTGGCAGGAGCGTCTCTCAGCGCTCCGCAATACCCCGCCGGTTCTGAAGATCGTCTGGCAGTCTGGGCCTGGGGTTGTAATTTTCGGCCTGGTAGCCCGGATTTTTGCCTCGCTATTGCCGCTGGCACTCCTGTGGATTCCGAAACTGATCGTTGATGCCATCGTACACAGCCGAGTCGCAGGCCAGCCGGTGTCGCCCAGACTATGGTGGCTGGTAGGGGCTGAATTTTCCCTCGCAGTTTTGAGCGGCATACTGGCGCGTGCGATCGACTACTCTGACTCGCTCTTGGCGGACAAATACACCCGCCACGTGAGCATTCAGGTGATGAAGCATGCGGCGGAATTGGACCTGATTGCCTATGAAGACCCGGTGTTTTATGACCGGCTGGAACGGGCTCGGGTGCAGGCGACTGACCGCCTGGGCATGATTCAGCAGATTGGGCGGCTGATCCAGTTGGTGATTACGACCATCACCCTGTCGGTCACCATCATTGTTTACTCGCCATGGTTGATGCTGCTGCTGATCGCGGGGGTGCTGCCGGCATTCCTCGGCGAGAGCCACTTTGCGTTTCTGGGATACGCCAAGAACTTCCGCCAAACCCCGGTTCGGCGCCAATTGGATTATTTGCGGTTAGTAGGGGGCAGCAAAGAAGCAGCGAAAGAGCTCAAATTATTTGGGCTCAGCGGCTTTCTCACGCGACGCTTTACCGCGCTCTCCGACGGAATCTACGAACAGAATGTGGCATTGTCACGGCGGAAGTTGATTGCTGGCGCGTTCCTGTCGGTGATTGCCTACCTCGGGTACTACTCCGCTTATGCATTCGTCATCTGGCGGACGGTAACTGGCGTGTACAGCATTGGGCTGTGGTACTTGCTCTCGGGGGCAATTTTGCAGGCCAGCAACAACCTGCAGCAAATCTTCTCGACGCTTTCGGGCATCGCTGATCAGGCTCTTTTCCTGACAGACCTGCTGGCATTTTTTGAAATGCAGCCGACCATCCGCTCTAAGCCACATGCGCTACCGGCGCCAAGACCGATTGTTCGTGGGTTCGAATTCCGCAACGTTTCGTTCTGCTATCCGGGAAACCCTCGGTTGGTGCTGGATCGGTTGAGCTTTCGTCTCGACCCCGGAGAGCGGGTGGCCCTAATCGGAGAGAATGGTCAGGGCAAAACCACAATCGTGAAGCTGATTACCCGGCTCTACGACCCCACGGAAGGCGAGATTCTGCTCGATGGCATCGATCTTCGTGAATACAATCTCGACGACTTGTATCGCGAGATTGGTGTTATCTTTCAGGACTTCATGCGGTATGAAATGACAGCCCGAGAAAACATCGCAGTTGGCCGCATTGACGAGCTGAACGATTTGGATGCGCTGAAAATTGCCGCGCGAAAGAGCCTGGCCGACCAGGTGATCGCGCAACTTCCCGGACAGTACGAACAAATGCTGGGCAGGCGTTTCGATGGAGGGGTCGACCTCTCGGGCGGGGAGTGGCAAAAAGTTGCACTGGCGCGCGCTTACCTGCGCGACGCTGAACTGCTGATTCTGGATGAGCCCACAGCCTCGCTTGACGCTCGCAGTGAGTTCGAGGTTTTTCAACACTTTGCGGAGCTTACAGCGGGAAAGATGGCCTTGTTCATATCACACCGCTTCTCCACCGTCCGCATGGCGGATCGCATTATGGTGCTTGAAAACGGACGGATCGCCGAACAAGGTAGTCACCAGCAACTGGTAGCGCTCGGCGGCCGCTATGCCGCGATGTTCGAAATGCAGGCAGCCAGCTATCGTTAGAATAAAATACAAAGAAGCAAGATGCCGCAGAACATTTATCCCGGGATTCTTGATCAGGAAGCGGGGCCAGGTCGCGCCGCGCAGGACGCCACGGTAGACGCACGGGCCCTGGGTTTGAATGCGGCAGAGTTGGCGCGCAACCTGGCCTGGCTGCCCAATACTCCTTCCTCACGTGTATTGACGGAGCGGTGGCGTACACTTTCTCGCTCGCTGGAACCGGTATTGGCTTCTTTGCAGGCGCCACTGCGCGACCAGAAAGTTTCGGACGACTTTCGCTGGCTGCATGACCACGTCAATCTGCTTTACAGCGAGCTGCGGAGCACCGGCGACCTCCTCAAGACGCTGCGTAAACTTCCCCACGTCCGTCTCCCGAGCGGCGCCGTTGTTCCAAGGGTTGCGGCTCTGGCGGAAGGAATGTTAGCCGCCACTGAGTATCGGTTCAGTCAGGAAGCTTTCACTTGCTACGTCCGCAGTTTTCAGGAAAGTTCAGTCCTTAAGATTAAAGAGCTGTGGGCGCTGATTCCGGCGATGAAGCTGGTCCTGATGGAACGGATCGCGACTTGTGGACCGCAGCTGTTGGCGAACCGTGAAGGCTCTTACGGTATCGGCGTGTGCATACGCAGCATTCGAGACGCCGGCCATACTCCCTGGAAAGAAGTGATCGAACCACTGATTCTTCTGGATCAGGTGCTGCGTGAAGACCCAGTGGGCGCATACTCGCGGATGGATTTTGAAAGCCGCGATCATTATCGAAATAAGCTGGTCAAAATTGCTGACCCTTCCGATTTCACCGAGGCCGAAGTCGCCCTCGAAGCCCTGGGTCTCGCTCGCGAAGCCCACCAACAAAATCGCGGGACTCCGCGCGAGAGCTTACGGCAGTCCCACATTGGCTACTATCTGGTGGCCGAAGGAAGCAGCATTCTCCAGCGAAAGGTGGGCTTTCGGCCTTCGCTGATCCAGCGGGTACGTTCGTTTTTGCGGGGGCACCCCGACGAGTCCTACCTGGGTGGCATCGGTGTGCTCACCTTTGTGATTATTTCGACGATCCTCCTGCTGTTGACTGACCCCAACAGTCCGCCTGCGCTGGTTCTGTTCTCCATGCTGGTATTGCTGCTGCCGTGCTCACAGGCGGCGGTCCAGCTCATGAACTATGTGATTACTGCGGTTCTGCCGGCGGACATCCTCCCCAAGCTCGATCTATCAGAGGAAATCCCGGACGATTGCGTCAGCATGGTTGTGGTTCCTTGCTTGCTTCTGAATGAGGAGCAGGTTCATCGGCTAGTCGATGATCTAGAGGTTCGCTTTCTCGGAAACCATGATCGCAATCTCCACTTCGCACTGCTTAGCGACTTACCGGATTCTCCGGAGCTGAGTAGAGAGGATCACCCGCTGGTGGATTTATGTTCACAGTTGATCCGGAGATTGAATGAAAAATATTCCGGCGAAGGCATGGGATCATTTTTCCTCTTTCATCGCCATCGGATCTACAACCCAAGGGAAAGGGTGTGGATGGGTTGGGAGCGAAAACGAGGAAAACTGCTGGATCTGAATAAACTCTTACGCCAACAGTACGATAGTTTCCCCGTGAAAATCGGCGACCTCTCCGTGTTGCCACGGATCCGCTACGTGATCACTCTCGACGCCGATACTGAGCTACCACGCGGGTCGGCGCAGCGAATGATTGGCGCTTTGGCGCACCCTTTGAATCAAGCCATTATCGATCCGGAAAAGAACATCGTTGCCGCCGGCTACGGAATCCTGCAGCCTCGCGTGGGAGTGAGCGTTCAGAGCGCGGCGCGTTCCCGGCTGGCCGGTATCTATTCGGGTCAGACTGGATTCGATATCTACACTCGGGCTGTCTCTGACGTTTATCAGGACCTGTACGGAGAAGGCAGCTTTGCCGGCAAAGGAATCTACGAAGTGGACACCGTACACAGAGTGCTGGATCGCAGGTTCCCCCGCAATGCTCTGTTGAGTCATGATCTGATCGAGGGTGCCTATGCCCGCGCCGGTTTGCTGAGCGACGTTGAGATTATCGAAGATTATCCGTCTCACTATAGCGCTTACAATCGTCGCAAACACCGATGGTTACGGGGCGACTGGCAGGTGGTGGAATGGATCACTTCCTATGTGCGCGAGGAATCGGGAGATCGAGTCCGCAATCCTCTCTCGATGATTGCGCAATGGAAAATCCTAGATAATCTGCGGCGCAGTTTGGTGGAACCGGCAACCTTCCTGTTGCTGGTGTTCGGCTGGTGGGTGCTGCCTGGGGATCCGCGATACTGGACGCTAGCCACGATTGCGCTTCTCGGCGTACCGGCGCTCTGCCGGTTTGGGTTTGACTTGGTACGCGCGGTAGTGGAGAAGAAAGGGGCGATCGCCCGCGACGGGTTGAGCGAACTCTTTGCGGCGTGCGTCAATGTGTTCTTGATTTTGACATTCCTCGCCCACCAGATGCTGCTTTCGCTTGACGCCGTCGTACGAGTGCTGGTGCGCCGCTGGGTAACTCGCCGGCGTCTGCTGGAATGGGAAACGGCGGCGGAAGCGGAGCTGGGATCGGGTAAGCGGACTCCATTAGAAACGTATCTGGATTGGACGCCTGCGCTCGCCCTGGCGCTAGGCCTGCCCCTATTGTTATTCGCGCGTCGCAACGCCTTTCTCGCGGCGCTGCCGATCCTCCTCCTGTGGGCGAGCAGCAAGGTGGTCTCAAACTGGCTCAACCAGCCGTCACGACCGCTGCGAGACGAGGCCTCGGAGAAGGATCGGAAATTCCTACGCCTCGCCGCGTTGCGAACCTGGCGTTACTTCTCTGAGTTCAGTACGGAAGAACACAACTGGCTCATACCGGACAATGTGCAGGAGGAGCCACCTGCCATTGCGGGCCGACTCTCGACCACCAACCTTGGTCTTCTTCTCAATACTCGCCAGGTGGCTTGCGAGTTCGGCTATCTGACCGTCCCCGAATTTGCGGAGCAGACGCTACGGACGATGGCAACGATCGCGCGCCTGCGGCGCTACCGGGGGCAGCTGTTCAACTGGTATGACACCAGAACTCTGGAACCACTGAAGCCGCTATTTGTCTCCTCGGTTGATAACGGAAATCTGGCGGCTTCACTCTGGACCCTGCGCGAGGGATGCCTGGATCGACTACGACAACCGGTTTTGCAGTCCCAAGTGGCTGACGGTCTGGTGGATCATCTTCGCACCATGACTGATCTATCGCAAAGCCGGATTTCCGCCCTGCAAGCGGAGATTAACGGTCCGCAATGGCTCGAGAGGTTGCAGAAGCTGCCGGATTCGATAATCGAAGACCTGCGCCGCACTGGCCGTGCTTCCAAGTCCTCGCCAGATGCACAGTGGTTTGCGGAACAGGCGCGTACGCGGATTGAGAAGGTAAAGCAGACGGTCAGCCACTATGCTCCATGGCTTCTCCCTGAATTCGTTTCCCTGCGAGACGATCTGGCTCTGATCCGGAAATCTGATTGGGACGGCGTTGCCCTCGAGATGACGCCCGACTTCATCGACAAGCTCTCTGCGCGCCTGCAGATTGTCATCCATTCGGCACAGGCAGAGGACAGAAAATCGCAATATCAGCATTTGCAGGATTTGCTGCCCGATGCACGATCGCATGCGGTCAAGCTCATTGAAGACCTCCGGGCGATTGCCAAAGACGCGGATCGCATGGTACGCGAAATGGATTTTGAGTTTCTTCTAAGCGCTCAACGTAAGCTCTTGTCGATCGGGTTCGATGTCGAATCGGACCAACTTCATGCCGCTTGCTACGATCTTCTGGCTTCGGAGGCCCGCATCGCTTTGTTTGTTGCGATAGCTAAAGACGATATCCCACAAGAGAGCTGGTTCCAGCTGGGCCGGGTCCACACCCTACAACAGGGGCGGCCGGTTCTGCTTTCATGGACTGGAACCATGTTCGAATATCTCATGCCTTCACTGTGGATGCGCACCTTCCCTGAAACGCTGCTGGAGCGCTCAGAAAATGCGGCAGTGCGGGTACAGAGGGCCTACACGGCCGGAAGGAACATACCGTGGGGCATCTCTGAATCGGCATATTCCAAAATGAACGATGCCGGCGTCTATCATTACCAAGCGTTCGGTGTTCCAGACCTCGCTCTGCAAAAAAGCGAATCGAATACCCTAGTCATCTCCCCTTACTCTTCGTTCCTTGCGCTGCACGTGGATGCTCTGGAGGCGTTGAGGAACTTACGAAGAATGCGTCGCGACGGATGGTACGGGGCATACGGATTCTACGAGTCGGCAGACTTCGGTTCTGCCCCGCGTCGAATGTGGCGTAGTCGTCCACAGCTGGCACGCTGCTGGATGGCCCATCATCAAGGTATGATCCTTCTCTCTATTGCTAATTTTCTTAAGGACAATATCGTCCAACGCTGGTTTCACGCTGACCCGCGGGTACAGGCGACGGAGCTGCTTTTGCACGAGAAACCGGTCTCCTACGTCCGTGCGACACGGGAGGGGTATGGAAGAGCGGCGGCGTGAAGCAGGACCAACAATAGCGACCGCTAGATCGAAAGTTCCTCACTTCTTGGTCTACCTCCTGGTTGTTGTCTCTGGGTTCATGGCGGCCAGGCCTGCTGCGCACGCTCAGGCCGGTACTAACTCGGATGTGATCGTGATCGACGGGGGAGCCCCATCGCATCCCTTTCCCCACTTCTGGGAGAAGATGTTCGGTTCCGGACGCGCCATCCTCAGCCTGCGCGACAGCTACCGCCGCGACTTGCGTGAAGTAAAGCAGATCACAGACTTCCAATATGTGCGATTTCATGCCATTTTTCATGATGAAGTTGGCGTCTATGACGAAGACAGCCAGGGGCGGCCCGTCTATAACTTCTCTTACGTCGACCAAATTTACGATGGCCTGCTCGCCAATGGTGTGAAGCCGTTTGTCGAGGTGAGCTTCATGCCGAAGAAGTTGGCGGCCAGAGACATCCTGCACGCCTTTTGGTACAAGCAGAATATTTCTCCTCCGAAGGATTGGGACAAGTGGGACGACTTGATCACGGCGTTCACCAAACATCTTGTCGACCGCTACGGCAGCGATGAAGTCGCAACTTGGTACTTCGAGGTTTGGAATGAGCCCAATATTGATTTCTGGGCTGGGGACCCAAAGCAGACCACTTACTGGGAACTTTATGACCATACTGCTCGCGCCATCAAAGCTGTCAATCTTCGGCTTCGCGTAGGAGGCCCGGCGACGGCGCAAGCTGCCTGGGCTGACACCTTCATTCAGCACTGCGCACAAGAAAAAGTACCGGTGGACTTCGTTTCAACCCATGTTTACGGCAACGACCGTGCCCAAGACGTCTTCGCCACGGACGAAAATATTCCACGCGACAAAATGGTGTGCCGCGCAGTGAAGAAAGTCCATGACCAGATCAGGAGCTCAAGCAAACCTGATCTGCCACTGATTTGGAGCGAATACAACGCCAGCTATAAGAACGAACCTGAAGTTACCGACTCCATCTACATGGGTCCGTGGCTGGCGGATACCATCCGTCAATGCGATGGCCTGGTAGATGTGATGTCGTACTGGACTTTCTCCGATGTGTTTGAAGAGCAGGGTGTGGTTAAAACTCCACTCTATGGCGGCTATGGCCTTATTGCAGTCGATGACATCCCGAAACCAGCTTATGACGCCTTCCAACTGTTGCATAAGCTAGGAGATGAGCGCATTTCTGTGAATTCTGATTCGGCTTTGCTCACCCGGAAAAATGATGGGAACCTAGTGCTTGCCATATGGAATTACGCTCCACCCGATCAGGCGGGTTCGCCAAGAACTTTGAGTCTGCGTTTCAAGAACACGAAAGCCAAGGTTGCTTCCATTTCACGTGTGGACCACGACCACGGAGACGTTCACCCGATCTACGAAAAGATGGGTTCGCCGCGCTATCCCACCCAAAGCCAAATCAAGCAACTTCAGGCCGCCGCCCAACTTCCGGCGCCGGAAACGCGCGAACTGAAGAACAGTGAGCTTACGCTGACCTTGCCGGCGCATGGCCTGGCAGTGATTGAGCTGAAGTAAACCTGGAGACCCGCCTCCTACGTTCCCGGCAGCCGGTAAGTTTTAAAGCCGGCGCGCTCCATGCCGCGCCTGGCCTCCGGATTCTTCATGAATGTATCCCAGACGAACCGGGTACGGGCATTTTCTGCCATTACCAGCGTGATACCGGTGTCGATTCCAATCACGTCGGTGTCGTACCAATTTTTGAGCGGGTTGAATGCATTGATGAAACCGTAGCGGCTCCAAGTGCGCGTTCCGTAACGATTCTTGATGTTCTTAAGCACACGCATGACCGGCTGTGGCAGGAAGGGCAAGGACCCTCCGGGAGCGCTCGGTACTACGGTCCCATCGATCGGCCCCATGGCAGGCGGGCCGCCCCAAATTACGTATCCTCTATCGGAATCGGAAGCCGTAATGCCCCACAAGTCGTCACTATAATCAGGAAACTGCTTCCCCAGTTCCAGACAGAACCGGCGATGAACATCGGTAGCGACCGTCGAGTTCTCGAAATAGTCGGCGTACCCGTCACTTTTGTCACGGAAGTCATACCAGGCTTGGGAATATTGATGTACGAACAAAGGAGCAAAGGAGCCGATATACCTGAGCCCGTCATACTCGAATGTGGTCCGCTTCCAGGCAGTCCAGGTCTCTTCCCGCAGGGGATGGGCGGAAGATGCCAACCCCAGCAGATACATCATCATCAGCTCGCTGTAGTAGTCCCACTTGTAGGGCAGGAAGCCCATTTCCGGCAGCCAGCCGTGCGGCAGTAAGGCTGTGTCTTCGGAAAGCCACGTCCAATCGACGCGGTTAAAAATATCGGTCGCCAACTGGGTGATTTCAGGATGATGGAAGTATTGCCGGCAGGTAAGAATTCCGCAAATCAAAATGGCGGTATCGACCGAAGAGACCTCCGAATCCCACAGCCTTTCTCCAGTATTAATGTCCGCCCAGTGATAGAAGAAGCCGCGATGATGCGGCAGCTTTCTCCACAGAAAACGCAAGCCAGCAAGTGCGCGGGTGCGCGCCTCGGGAAATGGGATGTACCCACGCTTGTGTCCGATGCAAAGAGCCGTCAGGCCAAAACCGCTGGCCGCAATGTTCGCCACAACTCCGTTGTCCTGCGAGCGTATGTTGCATCGGTCTTTCACCAGACCGGTTTGTGGATTGGATTGTTCCCAAAAGTAGAGAACGTTGGCTTTCTCCACTTCTTCGAGGAATTGGTCATCCTCTGGCGAAAGGCTGGTCGGTGCCGGCGGCGGGGCGGGACCCAGGTGCTGTTCCTGGGCCATCAGGAAAGGCATAACCCGCGATCGAGCGAGGGGCAGGCAAAGCCCGGCGCCGAGGACACGTCTGAGCACTTCCCGGCGCGACAAACCCTTACCCGCGGCCGTTCTTTTCCCACTGATCAATTCTAAACGAACATCGGAGGAATAAAATCGGGAGCTGAGTTAGAAGTCGTATACCCGTCACGGCCCGAAGGCGATGATCGCAATTCAAGCGTCAGCCTGCGTCGTAAGATATTGACCTAGGGTGATGAAATGACGGGAAGACGGAAGATCGCTATTTTGCTTGGAGCAACCGCGGCGTTGGGAATACTGATGGCGGTGCTCATCGTAGTTCACAGGCAGAAACCGATAGTCATAAAAGGCGCAATCATCCGGGAGGACGCCGACCCGAGGAAAGAATTACCCATCGCCGATGTTGACATAACCGAGGCCAATGGTTTGGCGAGCGGCGCCAAGTCCGATTCTTCCGGTTTCTTCAGCTTGGCGTTGCGTCCGTTACTCAGGCGGGGCCGTCCGATCACACTGCAATTTCGACACCCGGACTACCAACCACTCACCTTAAATGAATTCATTGGAGACAAGATCTATATCGTTCGTCTAGTGCCGATTTCCCGTAAAACCCGCAGTGATTCCGATCATACCGAATTCGTGATGGGAAATGTCACGGTGCGCTACTCGATCAAAACCACTACTGCGGCTAACATCGGCAGCGCGGTAAAAACCTTCCAAGCGGTAAACACCGCGAATGTCCCTTGCAAGGGCCAAACCCCGTGCTCGCCCGATGGGAAATGGAAGGCTGCAATCGGTTCCGCGTCCCTCGATGCGGGGCCAGGAAATGAGTTTCGCAATGCCCGCGCTTCTTGTATTGCAGGACCATGTCCTTTCACCAGAATCACAATCGACGGTTTTTCCCGAGACGGCCGCAACATCAACGTTTCGGTTCTTGATTGGGCAGACACAGCAACGTTTTTGCTGGAAGCGGAAGTGTTTCACCCCATGGAAAGTGACATCGTACGCCAATCCTATCCGGTAATTTTCGGTCAGACGCTGAACTTCACTCTGCCGGCTGCGGCAGAAGGAGTGAGCATTGAAGCCGAGATCAACGGAGCTCCCATTGTTTTCCCGCTGGGGCCGGATCTCTACTTAAGCTGGGCAGATTGCAACGCCAGAGTCAACAGTGACCAAACCAAGGTCTATCGATGTGAGCTCAAGCCGAAATATGGATTCCGCTAAATTGGCACGTCGGCTTTCACCATCCGCAAATACAACATATACAAAACTATTGCGAGGTTTATCGTCAGCGCCGCCACGCGTACTGTGGTTATCCTGCGAAGCAATTCATAGACCTCAAACGGAAGGTAGAAGGCGCCCAGAAAACAGCGCCACCCACTCCGCCCAAGGGCGGGCCTTCCACAGCCCATAAGCCTCGATGAAGCGAAATGTGGAATAGACCGCCGCGCCGGCGGCAACTGCCCATAACTTAGCGTCGGTAACATGGTCCGCCAGATCAAGGAAGACTTGCGCATAACGGCGATCTTGGCTGACGTGGAGAAACCGGAGCAGGGCGGCCGCGACGTCCCAGGCATCGCGGTGGACGAGCGAGAGGACGCCGAATCCCACAGCTAAGACCAACAGCCCCTTGATCAGTTCGAGCAGTGCGACCAGGCGAAGCGCGTTCTTATGCCGACTGGTCACGAGATTGGAGGCTGCAGATGAATTCATGCCAAACTACTCGGTTGTAACAACAGTTGTGCGGCAGGTGAAAAGACGCGGCCCCGCATCAGCAATGTACTAGCCAACGAAGTCAGACCCGACGCCGCAAAGATCATGGCCAATACCGTGAACTGGTAAATGGCGGCATAAACCGGCCGGGCGCCGGAAAGTAACATTCCCGCCATTAAACCGGGAATCCATACGATGCCCAGCGAACGCAGAGAATCGATCGCAGGAATCAAACTGGCTTCGAAGGAAGCCTGGACGTAAGGCGAAACACTCTCCTTCGCCTCCGCTCCCAGAGCAAGGGCGGTCTCGATCTCTCCCACATGGGCAAGCACGTCGGCGCGAAGGCGATTGAGCGCGACGCCATTGGTATTCATCGTATTGGCAATGAGCATGCTACCAACCGGAACCAGCGATGTGATTGCCGGGTCAATCACGCCGAGCAGCATCATTAGCGCGATCGTCGTTCCGGCGCCGAAAGCGATGGCCCAAATGGAGACTCGAAAGGCGTCGGGCATGCCTTTTGCCCGACGGGCCGAAGTTGCGCCCGCGGCGACGATCATTACGGCCAGAAGAAATGCACTGGTCCAGCGGGGAGCCCGCAGTAGAAGAAGCAGGATCGACCCCACGGCAATGATTTGCACGATTCCGCGAACCATTGCCACCAGAAGTTCGCCTTCCAGATGGATTTCGCGTTTGCGGGCGAGCAGTATCACGGCGAACGCAGCCAATGCTGCCACGCCGGCCTGCGCGAAGCCCAATTGCACTTGAGTGTGGAAGAAGAGCTTAAGCATGAAGCACCTCCTTTACCGAGCCAATCCGTAACAATGCGGCCCGAGTCGAGCAGCAGAGCACGATCGGCGAGGCGACCGGCTTGGCCTACGTCGTGTGTAACCATGACGCAGGTAAGCGCCTGATCGCGAATAAGCTTCTGAATCGATGATTCGACCTCAAGCTTGGCAGCTTCGTCCAAGGCGGAGGTGGGTTCATCGAGCAGAAGGACCAGGGGAGAGTTGGCCAGCGTCCGCGCCACCGAGACACGCTGCGCCTCACCTCCAGAAAGATTGGCGACATTGCGGCCGGCGTAGCCTTTCAGACCGACATTGGCTAGCAGTGCGTCCACCGAATCCTGCGACAACAACTCACCCCGCTGGGCCGGACCAAAACGCAAGTTATCTGCGACCGTGCCGGGGAACAGGTAGGGACGTTGCGTCACCATGCCGAGTTGTCGACGTAGGGCGCGGGGCTCGATCGTTCGGTAATCGACGCCGTCTACGTAGACGGTCCCTGCGGTGGGCTCGTCCAGGCGGTTCAGCAGACGCAGCAAAGAAGTTTTGCCCGAGCCGCTGGGTCCCACGATGGCCAGCACTTCTCCTTTTCGAACCTCAAAGGTAGCGTCTTGAACTAACGCCTTGTCTTTAACTACGCGGCTCAGATGTTCGGTATGCAGGATGGAATCCGAATTGGAGGACTCGCCCACGCGCGTGTTCAAATCATCAGCCGCCGGTCCGGGTCGCAGAGTCACTGCGATTAAGCCCGCACACTGGCGCGAAGTTCTTCTACAATTTCCACGGCTGCCTTGCGTGCAGCATCCTGTTGCGTAACATTGAATGAAATGGCGCCGACGCGAGCGTGGCCCCCGCCGCCGTAGCGTTCACAAATCTTCGCCAGATTCAACACTGGCTCTGAGGGCGCCCAGGGATTCGACCCGACCGAGACTTTGACCCGGAAACTGCTCTTGCTGAGTCCCACGCTATAGATCGATTCCGGATGCAGGTAATAAGGAATGAATTTGTTATAGCCCTCCAGGTCTTGGTCAGTAATATCGAAGAATAGGGTGCCTGATTTCGATTCGATACGCTGTTGCAGGATAGCAATAGAGCGTTGATGACGCTCCAGCAAGGGCGGCAGCAGCGGCGCCACGAAAGGTTCATTCAAAATCTCCCCCAGAGGTTTGCTCACCAGCAGAGGAATAAGCCGCGGCACGAAACTGTAATCCTGGGCCGACTCAATGACCATAGTCAGCTTCATCGCGGGCGCCTTCATTTCGACGGCAGCCTTGGCGTCGGGATACATAGCGCCGTCAACGATGTCCGTCCAGTGGATGAGATCGGCGACCGGCCTGGGATCGAAACCAAAACGCTGCTCGGCGATCATGGCAATAAAGCTGGCGCAAGACCTGAAATCAGGGTCGTAGAACTTACGGTTGCTCTGGTCCTGCTCGAAGTGGGCGGCATCGGCTGGAGTCAGAAACGCGCTTTGATGGTGATCGAACCACCAGGTAATCTTGGGCGAGCTGGAATACTTGAAGTCCACGATGGCGTTTTCATCACCATCGAAATTATTCTCGTCGAACAGAGATCCGGCGCGGTGTAAGAGTCCGGAGAACACGAATTCCACATCATTGCGGATGCGTTCGCGATAGAACCGTGAGAAAAGCGCCGCCGAAGATGCCCCATCGAAGCACTTGTCATGATAGAAGACCCGAACTTTCAAGCGCGTCTCTCCCCCATAGTGAATTCATCAGATTACCGGAAATCTGGCACGAACCAAAAGTAATTAGGGATGTGATTCCGCGAGTCGCTCGCGGGTGAAGATTAGAGCACAGCAGCGTGCGATGGCATTCCACGTAGAAGAGAAAGCAGAGGTCATGAGAGACGGTGCCGCAGGTACCATCGAATCTAAGCGTTGGCCTGCTTCTCAGCCAGGTCGCCGATGTAAGGCAATTTGTACATCAGTCCCTGATTGGCCTTGATCAGGAGAATAATCCAGATCGCGAGCGCTCCCAGCGAGACAAGAATGTGCAGGGGGAACGTGACAAATATCAACAATGGGACCATCCCGACAATGGATAGGGAGATGTGGATGACGACCAGCGCCACCCAGAAAAAGATGCACTGGAAGGAATGGAAGCGAATGAACCGGTTCCGGTTGTAAGGTTCCATCACCAGAAAAACGATGGCGGGAATAATGGTGATGTATGCCAGCATGCCGGCGACATTATCAGCCAGTCCGCCGGTAGCGGACTGCGCTGTTCCGGCTGCTTGCGGTGCACCCGCCGCCGGCACGGTGCCCATGGCTGGTGTCACTGAGCGATTGCAAGCCGGACAGGAGGTCGCGCCTTCGGGTATCTGGGTTCCGCACGCACTGCAAAAAGCCATAATTCCCTCCGTACTGTGCGTAATCTCGCAATCTGGGGAACAACGATCAGCAACCTGTCGATATTTCGAATGCGGCGGAAAGTTACCAAAATAACGGCTTCAAGGCAAATGGAATCCGCAGCCTGCAAATCACAGAGGGGATGGGGTGCCTATGCCAGGTTCGCCTGTTTCTCGGCTAGATCACCAATGAAGGGAACCTTGAACCGCTCGCCCTGGAGTGCTTTCACAATGAGTACAATCCACAGGATCAGGCAACCGATGGAAATAATCATCGCGATCAGAAGCGCCATCAATTGGCCCAGGAATGGGACGAACAATAGAACTGTAAACATAAGCTTGAGTGCGATGCCGACCGCTAGCGAGGCGATAGCGAGAAAGATGCACTGAAAAGCGTGGAAGCGGATAAAGCGATTCGCCTTAAAAGGCTCAACCAGCAGAAATACGATAGCTGGAATGATCGTGACATACGCCAGCGCGCCAAAGATGTTATCGCGACCGCTAACCGGGGCCCTCAAAGTGGGCGTCGGCACGTCCATTGCGCGACCGCAACCCGGGCAAAAGGCTGAGTTCTCCGGCATCTGCGAACCACAGCTGGGACATTTGATGGGCATGCTCAAATGACCTGCCGCGAGTGGTCCTTTTTGCGGCAGTCCTCGCACACCCCGTAAATCTGAAAAGTATGGCGCGTAGTGACGTAGCGGTATTTGCGTCCAATCTCCTGTTCCAGGCCGTCCACTTCAGGAGAGAAGAACTCCACGGAGCTGCCGCATTCGGTGCAAACCATGTGGTGGTGGCTGCGCCGATTGTACTGATGCTCATAACGGGCGATGCCATCATGAAAGGCAACCTCACTGGCCAGGCCACACTCGGCCAGCAGTTTCAAGGTGCGATAGACGGTTGTGAAACCAATCTTGCCGTCTTGTTTTTTCACCAGCCGGTGCAGTTCGTCGGTGGAGAGATGCTCACGCGTTTCCAGGAAGGTGCGCAGAATGGTATCGCGCTGTGCCGTGTGTTTCAGTCCGACCCGTTTGAGATGACGATGCAGAATGCCCTCAGCCTCACGGATCATCTCCCTGGAGATGGTGGGCTGATCGTCAATCCGTTTTTGTAATGTGGTCTGAGTCACGGCAATGGGCAGCCATCAGAATAATACTGGCCTTTTAAGCATACCGCCAACCAGGTCGGCTCAATTTGTCTTCGGATGCGGTCACCGCCTAGAATCAAAAGTCTGCTTATGGCAACGCTCGACACTCCAGTTTCGTCTCACCGCAAACCTCGCCGCTGGGGACGGATTCTCGGCCTTTCGATTGTGCTTCTGGTCGGGCTCCTGGCCGCAGTCGACTGGGTCAAATCCATGGCGCGTTCTGCCTTACCACAGCTCGACGGCATTGCCCGAGTTTCCGGAATCTCGTCACGCATCACGGTGACGCGTGACGGACACGGTGTGCCTACGATCGAAGCCGCCAACCTTGATGACCTGTTTTTTGCTCAGGGATATGTGACTGCGCAGGACCGCTTGTGGCAGATGGATATGATGCGGCGCTTTGCCGCAGGAGAACTCTCCGAAATCCTGGGAGAGGACCTGCTTAAACATGATCGAGAGCAGAGAATCTTAGGCATGCGGGCAGCGGCACGGAAAGCAATCGAAATTGACCCCGAACCGGATCGCGCATATTTCGAGGCCTATGCGCGAGGCGTAAACGCCTATATCGAGTCTCATCGCGATTCTTTGCCGCTGGAGTTTCTCATTCTGCGCTACTCACCCCGCCCCTGGACTCCCGAAGACTCCGCAGTGATCGGAGCACAGATGGTGAAAGACCTCAATCACTATCCCTATAAGGACGCACTGACACGCGAGAAAATCCTGGCGAAACTTGGCCCGGAGTTGACTGCCGACTTATACGTGAATACTTCCTGGCATGACCGACCGCCCACGGTATCCCGCCCCAACCTTGACCAGGACACCGGTGACAAAGAAGATGAACTGGACAGCGGCGGAGGAAGTTCGGTTGCCGGTCGTTACCCAACGCCGTCCACGGCTGCGCCGATCGACGAAACGGAAACGGACTCACGTCTCGTCATCGGCTCCAACAATTGGGTGGTCTCAGGTGCGCATACAGTCTCAGGGAAGCCGCTGCTCTCGAACGATATGCACCTGGGGCACCAGATGCCCAACCTCTGGTACGAAGCCCACCTGCGTTCGGGCGATTTCGATGTGGCAGGTCTCACTCTGCCGGGAGTTCCCTTCGTAATCGTTGGACATAATCAGCGGATCGCCTGGGGATTCACCAACATCGGCCCGACGGTGGAAGATGTTTATATCGAGACGTTCAACTCGAGCGGACAATACCTTACGCCGGACGGGTGGAAAGAGCCGGAACATCGCCGCGAGATCATTCGCGTAAAGGGCAAGCCTGATGTCTCCCTGGATGTAGTGCTCACACGGCATGGACCAGTTATCACCGAACTGGTGCCGGGGGAGAGCCGCAAACTGGCGTTGCGATGGACGCTATACGACGGTACCCGCAATCCTTTCTTTGAGGTGAATTCGGCGAGGAACTGGGAGGAATTCCGCAGCGGGTTCTCCAAATTTGACGCGCCCGGCCAGAACGTCGTTTTCGCCGACGTGGATGGCAACATTGGTTACCAGGCCACGGGAAAGATTCCCATCCGGGCCTCAGGTGACGGCAGCCTGCCGGAAAATGGCAGCGATAACGCCCACGAGTGGATCGGTTACATTCCGTTTGATAAGTTGCCCAGTACCTTCAATCCCACCTCTGGAATCATCGCCACCGCCAACGGGCGGATCACACCTGACGGATACCCCTATTCGATCAGCACGGGTTGGGAGGCGCCTTGGCGTTCGGCACGCATTTATCGGGTGCTGGAGTCGGGCAAGAAATTTTCCGTGGCCGACATGCTGGCACTGCAAACAGATATTTACTCTGAATTTGAACGCTACTCGGCGGAGCGCTTCGTATATGCCGTGGATCACTCCCGGAATCCGTCGGCGCGCGCTAAGCAAGCCGCTGAGATCATGAGGGGATGGGATGGCCGCATGATGGCTGAATCGGCTGCTCCCGTCATCGCAGCTCGCGCCCGGACCGAACTGGTGCGGCTGATGTTGGAACCGAAGCTCGGTTCGGCACCTAAGGATCCGGAGCAGATTCGAAGCGCCGTGAGCTGGAAAAGCTATCACTGGCAGATGCAGTCCGTCTGGCTGGAAAATATGCTGCAGCGCCAGCCCAAGCGCTGGCTTCCCGATTCATATGCGAACTACGATGAACTTCTGGCCGTGGCGGTTGAGGCAGCGGTAAGTGATGCGGGGGCGCCCAAAGACCTAAGCCTCTGGAAGTGGGGAGCGTACAATCCGTTGGAAATCCAGCACCCGATTCTGGGCAAGATTCCAATCTTGCAGCGTTGGGCTGGCCCCGGGGTGCGTCCGCAATCCGGCAGTGGTTATACGGTGAAAGCCGTCTCCCGGAGCCACGGGCCGTCGGAGCGCATGACTGTGGATCTCGCCGACCTGGATCGGTCCACTCTGAATTTGGTGACGGGGCAAGCGGGAAATTTTCTTAGTCCCTATTACATGGATCAATGGAAAGCGTGGTATGAGGGCACCACTTTCACACTGCCTTTTTCCGGATCTGCCGTAGAACGAGCTCGACGCACACCAACTATTCCTGGAGCCAGAAGGCCGGCACGTCGGCCACCCCTCAGACAGACCTTAGACCTCGCTAAGAACTGGCATCTTCTGATTCCTCATACGCTGGTTGGACCGAAGTCGGAAGTCTGAGCTGGCTTCTCTCAATCCACCAATTTCACGTCCACAGCCTGCCCGCGGATCGTGACCTGCGTGGTTTGCAACATGTCGGTGGTCGTGTCGTAAATGAGCAAACCTCCGTTCTGACACACGTACACGACGTTCCGATTCCTGATCGGTTGGATTCCGGTCACGTCGCCGCTTTGCGAGGGAATCACGACGCTGGAGGTAGCGGTATTGAAGATCGACAGACACGCGCTGCTGCAGGTGCGCGCACCAACGAAGAGTTGCCCATTGGCACCCAGTTCCATGCGGTAGTGGTAGCCATCGGTGATCCTGACCGGAGGCGCGGCAGTGGCTGCAATAACATCCACCACCTGCAGCGTGCCGCAGTTGCCGCAAGCGCTGCCGGATGGGGTGCCGGCTACGTACAAGCTATTGCCGTTAGAGCAGGCCAATAGTAGCGGCAGAAACAGGAATCGGGGTTCCGGGAGCAGTAGGTCGGTAGTCATGTCGAGTGGGGTTATGCTCGCAGTGCTCCCGGGCACTCCACCGCATTCGGGGCCGCAATTTAGGATATACGCGGTCGAATCATCGCTGCTGAAAACGCCCCATACGGGATGATCGAAAGCAGGGGCGCGTTTGCATCGCAACATACGAACTGTGCGGGGCTCGTTACCCGTCCCGATCGAGACTTGGAGTGATGACGGTAACGATGTCGGAATTATCGCCGAATGCCAGGAGTCGGCTGCCATTGTGGCTTTGGACGATGTAGCGGGCGTTGGGGATGGGCAAGGTGGCGGTAATACCGCCGGTCGATAAGTTCAGCACTTCAACCGCGCCTGGGGGCTGTCCTGTCACCGGAGCGGTGGGCACGGCAACGTACCCAGTGCCGTTGTCCGTGCCCACCAGCATACTTTCCGTGGGCCCAGGGAGCACAATGCGGCCCAAGTTACTGCCAGTGGTACCCGACGCCACAGCTTCCTGAGCATTATCAATCTCGGCGATGGAGTTGTCCGTGGGACTGAAAACCAAGGTGAAGCGCTTTGATGGAAACAGTGCCATGAGGCCCGGGTCATTGGTCAGCGAAACCGTAGCCGTAGAAAGCTGATCCAGGGTCGCGTCCACGATATTCAGAACCGGCGCGCTACCCAACGCGGTCGGCTGCAATGGATTCGAAACAAAGGCACGAAATCTCAGGCCGCTGGTTCTCGTTTGCTTGGAGGAACTTCCACAGGAAACAATAGCCACACCACTCGCTATGAGCACGGCAATAGCAATCAAGGTTCTGTTCAAACCCGGGACTCCGAAGAGCATGAAGGATGGAGATTTAGATGCAAAAGCTGGGATTATAACAGAGCCCCTTGCGACCAATTTCCGGCTCCGTCGCAGTCCGCGAGAGTGATGCAAAATCAGCCCTCATCTTGTATTCTCAAACACTATGGCTGCTGATTTACTGGCTCGCCTCAATAAGTCCCCGGTGCTTTGCGATGGCGCTATGGGCACGCTGCTGTATGCCAAGGGGATTTTCATCAATCGCTGCTACGACGAGCTGAATGTCTCCCAGCCCGAGCTGATTCGCGGTGTCCATCATGAGTATTTGCAGGCGGGTGCGGAGATCATTGAAACCAATACTTTCGGGGGAAGCTCTTTCAGACTCGCCCGCCACAGCCTAGCCGACAAGGTGCATGCCATCAATTTTGCCGGTGCCCGGCTGGCACGGGAAGCCGCCAAGAGTTTTGACGTTTGGGTGGCCGGGTCGGTCGGTCCCTTAGGGATTCGGATCGAACCCCTGGGCAAGACTTCGTTTGAAGAAGCCCGCGCTGCCTTCCGCGAACAGATCGCCGCCCTGGTTGAAGGTGGGATAGACCTGGTGATGCTGGAGACGTTTGGTTACCTTGAGGAGCTGCACCAGGCGCTCCTGGCTGCTCGGGATGTAGATCCCAAGATTCCAGTGGTGGCGCAGGTCACCATCGATGAGGACGGAAACTGTCTCGACGGTTCGACTCCGGAGACTTTTGCTCCCCGGCTGGCCGAATGGGGCGCGGACGTGATCGGCTGCAATTGCAGCGTTGGTCCGGTGGATATGCTGGACGCGATCGAGCGTGTGCGCGCCGTCAGTTCCCTTCCCTTATCCGCGCAGCCCAACGCCGGTATCCCGCGGTCGGTCGAAGGCCGAAACATCTATCTTTGTTCACCGGAATACATGGCCAGCTATGCCCGCAAGTTCATCGCCGCGGGCGTGCGATTGGTGGGCGGATGCTGCGGGACCACTCCCGAGCATATCCGGGTAATGAAGTCCGCCCTAAGGGTAGGAGACGCCCGCTCGAAGGTGATCCTCGACAAAAGTAACCGGCCAAGTCACACCCGCCGCCACTCCTGCTCTGCCGCTCGAGAGCCGTTCCGGTTTGGGTGCCAAGCTGGCAGCCGGTGAGTTTGTGACCATGGTCGAGATTGTTCCCCCCAAGGGAACAGACATTCACAAAGAGCTGGAAGGGGCTCGTTTCCTGAAGTCGGTGGGCGTAGACGGCATCAACATTCCTGACAGCCCACGGGCCTCGGCCCGCATGAGCAACCAGGCTCTATCACTGCTGGTCCAGCGGGAGGTTGGCATTGAGGCGATCCTGCACTATACCTGCCGGGACCGTAACGTGCTGTGTATTCAGTCGGATCTGCTGGGAGCGGCGGCGACCGGTATTCGCAACCTGATCTGCATCACCGGCGATCCTCCCAAAATGGGCAACTATCCGGACGCCACGGCAGTATTTGACGTCGATGCCATCGGGTTGGTGAATATCGTACACAACCTCAACCGGGGGCTCGACATTGGCGGCAACCCGATCGGCGCCGGCACCGCGTTCGTGATCGGCGTAGGCGCCAATCCTGGGCTGAGCGACTTGGATGAGGAGATTCGGCGCTTCGAATATAAGGTGGAAGCGGGAGGGGAGTACGCGGTGACTCAACCCGTCTTTGATCTTTCTCTGCTGGAAACCTTCCTGCGGCGCATCGAGCATTGCCGGATTCCTGTGGTTGCTGGAATCTGGCCGCTGGTGAGCGTCCGGAATGCCGAGTTCATGAAGAACGAACTTCGGGTCTCGGTGCCCGATGCGATTCTGGAGCGCATGGCCCGGGCCAAGACCCCGCAAGCCGCGCGCGAGGAGGGAATCCTCATCGCTCGCGAAATGCTGATAGCGGTTCGCCAAATGGTGCAGGGAGCCCAGATCAGCGCACCCCAGGGGCGCTACACCTCGGCCGTGGATGTGCTGGAGGCTCTGGGTACTTCGCGGGCGACCGTTTAGGAACGCGCAAGATCTCACCTCGTAAAGTTTTTTTCTCTTGACGCACAGTTGTCCCAAGTGGACTAAAATAAGCGCAGGAGCTTGCAGTTGCCCAAATTTGAAGAATGCCTCCAGCGTCTGGAGAAGATTGTGCATGAACTGGAGAAAGGGGAAGTGCCCCTGGAAAAATCTCTGACGCTTTTCGAGGAGGGAATGCAGCTTTCCGCGGCCTGCCGCAAAGAGTTGGAAGAAGCGGAAGGCAAAGTGGAAATTCTGCTGAAGCAAAATGGCAAGCTCCAGGCTGAACCGTTCGAGTCTCTGACTGAAAAGGCGCCGAGCCGAAGGTAGGCGCGGGCCTTCGTCGTCGCTCGTAAATGTTTAATGTCTGCTGCGGTGTCCGTTCTAATGGAAACTGTGGCAGCGAGTCGTGCCGTTGACGACGGTGAAACTCAGAGGGAAGTATGCAGTCTTCCAGTGTTGTTCTCTTACAAAGCGATCCAGGGCTTGTGCAATGCCTGGCCGCTTCCTTGCGCAATTCGTTCCATTCGGTGCGGGCTACGCGGTCCCTGGACGAATTTCGGACAAACATCGCGAAACATCATGCCGAGGTCGCAATTCTCGACATGGAGATCGCCTCCATCTCCGAGGTGGGACGGCTAGCCCACGAATTTCCCGGAGTCTCCATTGTCTGCACTCACCGCCTGGCTGACGAAGAGATGTGGACGGCAGCGCTGAACGCTGGCGCGGCCGACATTTGCCCTTCACAGGATACCCGGGGCATTCTCACGGCGGTGATGCGCAGCGCGTCGCGATCACAATCCTTAGCAGCGTAATTGCGGACTAAAACCAGAAGGACGCCCAAGTGGGCGTCCTTTGCTTTTGGTAGGGAAGGTTGGCTCTCGATTCCAGCGACCGCGGTGAGTTCCGGTTTAGGAGATTGTTATACTCAGACCTTCATGCTCACCGACACTCTGGAGAAGGGCCGCATCCTCACGGATGCGGCGCTGGAGCGGCTGTTACCGGCGGCCACGCAGCATCCAGCTTCCATTCATCAAGCCATGCGCCACAGTGTGTTTGCCGGAGGCAAGCGGCTGCGACCGATTCTGTGCATGGAAGCCGGCCGCATGGTCGCTGGCTCCCTTCCCGCTGGCATCGAAGACCTGGGCGCCGCGCTGGAAATGCTGCACACTTATTCCTTGATTCACGACGACCTGCCAGCACTGGACAACGACGACCTGCGACGCGGACGGCCCACCTGCCACAAAGTCTTCGGGGAAGCCATCGCCATTCTCGCGGGGGACGCGCTGCAGACGCAGGCATACGAAACCCTGGCGCGCTTGCGTTGTCCTGCGGAAGCGCGAGTGCGCATCGTCGAGGAGATCGCACGTGGGACGGGCACGGTGGACGGCATGATCGGCGGCCAGGTCGTGGATTTAGAAGCTGAGCACAGCAAGCCCGATCTCAAAATGCTGGAATATATTCATCGTTCGAAGACTGCCGCGCTGATTACCGCCAGCGTGGTCAGTGGGGGATTGTTTGCCGGGGCAGATGACGGCGCGGTCGCCAACCTGCGGGCGTTTGGACAATCCATTGGGCTGGCGTTTCAGATCGTGGATGATGTGCTGGACGTAACCCAGACCTCCGAGCAGTTAGGTAAAACCGCAGGCAAAGACACAGCAGCAGAGAAGGCAACATACCCGGCGCTGTTCGGCATGGAAGAATCGCTGAAAAAAGCAGACGCACTCGCGGAAGCGGCTTGTGCGGCGCTGGAAGGTTTCGGCTCCCGGGCACGACGCTGAAAGGTCTCGCCCGCTTTCTGGTGGAACGAAAGAAGTAGGTCGCGCCTCTCTTTGGTGCTGAACGGTCACTCAGCACCATCTCGGTGAGCCACTTAACCGACGCCACAGCATACCAACTGGGAACGATGACCCGCAGCGGATAGCCATGCGAGATCGGAAGCGGCTCCCCGTTCATGGCATAGGCAAGCAGCGTCTCGGACTCACGCAGCGTCCTCCATGCTCAGGCTGCGCTCGAAGCGAATGGGCTCCTCCTCGTGCCACGCTCCCACTATCAGCGCCACGAAACAGCACCTCTCGGGCGCCTGCTTTAACGCCTGCCCGGTCAAGCACCTCGAGCAGCGGCACGCCAGTCCACTCGGCAGTGCTCACAGCTCCTAAGTCCCACGGCTCCCCATTCACTTTCGGGTTGAGCATAGAGCGGCCGTTTCCTGCGCACTCCAGGGTAACGAAGCGAGTCTGCGACGGCATTTTGCCAAGGTCGCGCCAAGTCAGGCTTAGCGGGCGTTCGACAAGGCCGCGCACTTCGAGCCGCCAGCTTGACTGATCAAGTCTCGGGATCTGGAAGTGGTTACGCACGAGAAGCGGGAGTTCGGCATAACCGCCTCCGATCAACGGAATGGACGTCTCGCAATTAAGTGGATGAGCGCGGTGGACCACCAACCCTCCGTCGATTGCTTGCTGGCAGGCTTCCTCGGGATCCAGGGCGGGCACGACATCATCCACCGCCGGCATGGCAGCTCCACAGCCACCGCTGGCCACGACTCCCGCACAGGTAGCGGCCGGGTAGACATCGACGCTGCCCGCCATTGAGAAGGGCTGCATGAATTCGCGTACCTGGGCTTCATCGCTCGATTCGACGATCATGTACAGCATGTGCTCGCCGCGCACGACGGCTTCACCCTGGATGCTGACTCCGTGCTTGCGCACGTTGCAGGCTGATAATTGAGGAGGTGCCCACATCTATGTATTGGGAGGACTCCGCTCGTGCTGGTGACTGACCGATAAAGGGCGATGATCCTTCTCCTTCCATTTCCCCGGTGGACGCGATTTTACGGTCCAATGTACTGCGAAGGATGACATTAAACTTTGGGTAATGTCCTAAACATGCGTTGAAGGAAGGGATGGCATTCTTTTGCGCTCGATAATTGCAAGAACCATGTCCCTAATTGTATATCCCGTACCGAGGCCGCCGAGTTCTGTGACCGGTTTTTCACGGCACGTCCCTGCGTCGAACTGGACTAGTCTCGGGGAGTCGAGCGATGAGACCTCCAGATTGCGACACCAAACCAAGCTACATCCCAAACGATGGTCAGATTGCTTTTGCTGAATATTGTTCTGGCCGTCGCTCTAATGGTGTCTGTCTGGGCTTTAGTCCATCCTTCAGCCTCTCAAGCTGTTTCCTGGCTTCTTTGTCGCATGTCTGGACCACGGAGGAGTGCTAGGCCGATTCCGCGTTGGAACGCCTGCACTTGGTAGTGGTTCAAGCGGCAGAAGTTTGTCTGTCGTATTGTTCATTCAAGCTACCAGGCGGTCATAGTTCGGTCCGTAGGCTACGCGTTCGACACATCACCCATCGGCGACTAGTTTCCATCGAGCCGCGAACAATGGCTGCGCTCGTTCACCAACATTCGCGTGACCATATTTCCGTTCTGCTTCCGGGCGCACCCAGCTCGACAAGCAATGAAGTTATACGAGTACTGCCGATGAGGAAAGGCAGTATCCGTTGGCGCGACGCGGGTGGTCGCTCCGTGCCAGTGTTCGACGAATGGCGCAAACGTGTATGGGGAGGGACTCTTGCCTGCGTACTGAACGAAGCGACCATGGTTTCGTCGGCCATTGCACATGAAGTTGATTCTCACATATGTGAGGCGCCCCGGCGGGAAGAAGGGGTCAAACATGCTCTGCAATTGTAGATAACTCATAGCGCCAAAGTTGTCGGCGAGGTGGAGACCAAAGGTCCGCAAGGGCTTCAACACCTTTTCGCCCTCCGAAACCTGACCCACAGTATCATGCAGCAATGGCAAATACGGGGACGCCGTCCGGAAGATTGAAAGAACCGCCCTGCGTGACCAGTTCGTCGGGATATCCGTGGGATCCCGCCACAAGGTCAATACCACCTTCACCTTTCCGCTGGATAGCAGGCGGCCAGCTACCGGGATCGACTTCGTGGAGACTACTGACGAAGCACGTTCGAATCGCGACTGCCGCCGCGTATGCCAAAGAGATGGTTTCGGCAGCACCGCCGTGATCCCGTCAGCAGTGACACATCCGCACTGATACGTTGTCGAACAGGGAGTCCATACTTGGCCTGCAAGTTGCCCCAGCCGCCGCCCAGCGTCAGGCCCGCGATACCGGTGGCTGAGACCAAGCCCAGCGTCGTGGCAAGGCCAAAGGCTTGCGTCTCGCGGTCGAATTCTCCCAGCTTTAGACCGGTTTCAGCACGCACGGTTCGCCGGGTGGGATTCACTCGTACGCCCTTCATGCCGAGAGATCGACCATGAGACCGCCTTCACAAACCGACTTCCCGGCAACGCTGTGTCCCCCGCCACGAACCGCAAGAAGAAGATCGTGCTCGCGCGCGAAACGGACGCAGGCGATGACATCAGCCGCTCCGGCACAGCGTGCAATGAGGGCTGGCCGCGGTCGATCTTTTCGCTCTGAACAGCTCGTACAGCGTATAGCCCTGCTCGCCATGGCTAATTGCTTCGCCCCTAAGCGATTCGCCTGAACTTCTGTACCACGGATTCCGGCATGATGAGTTCCTCGAGGCGCAGCTTCCCTGGATGGTTTGTCTATGCGCTGTTTGGGAAGTTTTGCGCAGCTTAAGATGCGTCGCCAGGATTCGTCTCTCAATCCCTTGTGGCTCGGACCCCGCCTGCCACACTCAGAGCATGGCGGTATTCTCTCCATCAATCTACAGACCCACATGTCCACCCCTCCGCTCGACATTCTCGCTATCGCCGCTCATCGTGACGATGTGGAGCAGACCTGCGGCGGGACGCTGCTGAAAATGGCGCAGCGCGGCCATCGCACTGGGATTCTTGATCTGACCCAGGGCGAGATGGGGACGCGAGGTACCGCCGAAGAGCGCGCGCAGGAGGCGGAGGAGGCTGCGAAGATTCTGTGTGTTTCCTGGCGGCACGCCCTCGACATTCCCGACGGCCGGGTCGAGAATACCTGGGACAACCGGCTCAAGGTCGCCAGCGTGATTCGCGAACAGCGGCCGCGAGTGGTGATACTTCCCTACTGGAAAGGGCGGCATCCGGATCACTACAAGGCGTCAACGCTGGGGTATGAAGCGTGCTTTCTTGCAGGATTAGCGAAGCTGAATGTGAACCAAGCGCTCAGCGTTCAGCACTCCTCTTTCAGCGAGGCAATTAAGAGCGGAACCGGCCCGCACCGGCCATTCAAGATTCTCTACGCCACGCTCTACTACGATGTCCGGCCGAGCTTTGTAGTGGACATTACCGATCAATTCGAAACCCGTTTTCAAGCGCTGATGGCGTACAAATCGCAATTCAGCGATCAGGAAGCGGGCAAGGACCTCTTCCCTGCCCAAGCCGAAATTCGCGCGCGCATCGAGTCGATGGCGCGCTTCTATGGCATGTTGGGAGGCGTCACTTACGCCGAGCCATTCCTGCAGAAGGAAGTGGGGCTGGTGGAGGATTTGACGCTGATTCCAGTAAAGTCGATTTAGGCGGTTGCAGAGGAACTCAGAAATCTTCGAATCAAGATCATGCTTTTCTATATCAAGAAGTCTCTCAGTCTCGAAATCGCAGTGACCTTGCTGCTCGGTGGACTGGGCTACTGGGGCATCCGATGGAAGGGACTTCCGCTAGAACTTGTACCTGGACCCCGAACGATCATTCTGGGATTTGCAGGCGCATTCTGGTTGACGCTCTGGACTTTGCTGGTGCAGTACGGCTATGCGGTCTTGAAAGGGAAAGCCTACGCGCAAAGGCTAACCGGGTTCCCTGGCGAAAGAATACGCTCAGACTGGCGTACTGCAGATCATCCTGGGAGGTTTGACGGCGGCCTGCGGTGAGGAAATATTCTTCCGCGGATTCGTGCAGCAGGCATGGGGCCTGATTCCAGCGTCATTGCTGTTCATGCTGGCACACTTCGGCAAGCGAGACATCCGAGTCGTCAGTTTGTGGTCCATCTTTCAGGGGCTCTACCTCGGATTGTTTTTCCTTTGGTCCAAGAACCTGCTCGTGCCAATGATTGCTCACGGACTGTTTGATTTCGGCGGAATGATTTATTTTCGCAACTTCATGTCTCGGTCGGAGAAGCCGGCTTGAATATTCTCGTCACCGGGGCCTCGGGTGATTTGGGCTCCCGGACCGCGAGACATCTCCTGCTGAGCTCTCATCGGTTGTTCCTTCTAAAGCACAAAACAGCGCTGCCGTCCGACCTTGTTATCCACTCCGATGTCACGGTTCGGGAAGCGAATCTCGCAGAACCGCTGACCCTGAACCAGGCATGTGATGGTATCGATTGCATTGTGCATCTTGCGGGAGTCCTCTTCGCGCCCCAGCCTGAGAAATTTCTGCCAAAGACGAACATCGGTTACGTGAAAAGTATGGTCGAAGCTGCCCGCACTGCAGGGGTCAAGAAATTCATTCTCGTCAGCTTCCCCCATGTGGAGGGAGAAACCACTCCTCAACGTCCGGCAGTCGGGCGGCTTGACGCAAACCCCGGTGTGATTCATTTTCGTACCCGGCTGGAGGCAGAACGATACGTAATGACGGCCAGTGAGACCAGTTCAATAGTTCCGGTAGTGTTCCGGGCTGGAATCGTGTACGGGGAAAATATCAAGCTGATGAGGGCTGCGCGATGGATGCTTCAGCATCACCTGATGGCTATTTGGAAAACGCCGACGTGGGTGCATTTGCTCGCTCTGCCAGATTTCTTAGCAGCGTTGCAAGCAGCAATTGAGAATGAGCATACGCGCGGAATTTATCAAGTATGCGATGACGCCCCGTTGCTGTTGCAGGATTTTGTGGACAAGCTGGCGGATCACTGGAAGTGTCATCGCCCTTTGCGATTGCCCGACTGGATGTTTCCTAGTAGCGGGAGGTCTATGCGAAACCGCAGCGTTGGTCTTGCGGACGGCGGCTCCATTGAACCGAGATATCGTCCGCGCCGGCATGACGTCTTGTGTTGCCGATACTTCGCGCATGAAGCGTGAATTGTTGGCCACGCTGGCGTATCCGAGCATTGACGATGGATTACGCCTGCTCTGAGACTTCCGCCGGGCCACTTTGTATTTCCGGAATCTACTTGCGTTGAGCCTAGCCCGGACTACCTCTTCACTGCCACTGCTACACCATCGCGAATCGGCAAAATGGTCGTGAACAATTCAGACGAGCCGTAGAGTAGGCGGTTGAATTCAAGAATCGCTTTGGTTGTCTTGTCAGGATTCTTCTGCGCAACTTTGCCGCTCCATAGAACATTGTCAGTTACGAACAGCCCGCCTTTGCGCAGGCGCGGTAGGATCAGGCGGAAGACGCGCGGATAGTCATCTTTGTCCACGTCGTTGAAGATGATGTCGAATTCCTGCTTCTGCTCAGAAAGAAACTCCAGCGCGTCGCCGGTTTTGATGGTGATCCGATCGCTCACGCCAGCACGCTGAAAATAGCTTCGGGCTTCGGTCGCGTTCTTAGGGTTGCCGTCGGTGTAAATCACGCGGCCGCCTTCCCCTACCGCGCGCGCCCACCAGATGGTGGAATAACCGACGGCCGAGCCCATCTCAAAGATTGTCTTGGCCCGATCATAAGCGCCAGTTGGTAAAGTATGCGCGCGACAGCGGGACCAACGATAGGAATCTTTCGCTTTGCGGCCTCAGCTTCGATCTCTGCAAGAACCTCGTCGCGGGGAGGAAGCATGGAGTAGAGATAATCTTCGACGGCGCTGACGGTGATGCCGCCCATGCGCCAGTAGGCGTTGTCGCTCTTCTTAGCCATTTGTCTCCGATCTTACGAAACCGTGACGCCTGGTTTCATTTCGACTACTTCGATATTCGGAACAAGTTTCTGCAACTGGCTCGGCCTTCCCGTCAGCACGGGAAAGGTGCCGAAGTGCATGGGGATAACCGTTTTTGGCTTGAGCAGATTGCAGGCATAGGCGGCCTCGCGCGGCGACATGGTGAAGTGGTCGCCGATCGGCAGCATGGCAATTTCGGGAGTGTAGAGGTCGCAGATGATCTGCATATCGCCAAAAACGTTGGTGTCGCCGGCGTGATAAATCCTCACACCGTTGGAGAATTCGACGACGTATCCGCAGGCCTCGCCCCCGTAAACCATCTGATCCCCATCCTGAATCCCACAGGAGTGATCGGCGTGGACCATGGTAACTTTGATGTCGCCAACGGCCTGAGTGCCACCCTTGTTCATGGCTGCAGTCTGCTTAACGCCCTTTTTCTCCAACCAGCCACATAGCTCAGGAATACCGACGATCACGGGTTTGTGCTTCTTCGCGATTTCGACTGCATCACCGATGTGGTCGCCATGTCCGTGCGTGCAAAGCATGACGTCAAGTTGCTTGACGTCCTTGTCCTTCTCCGGACACATTGGATTGCCCATGACCCAAGGATCAATCAGAATGGTTTTGCCGCCCGGGGTCTCGATGCGAAAGGTAGCGTGACCGAGCCAGGTAATTTTGATGCCTTTGAGGTTCATGCTTATCCCGCTTATAGACGGCGAACTAGCATTCTAGTGAGGAGCCTACAAGCAGACGCAACGGCGTGACTCGATAAACCCTCGCGAGCGAGTTTCTGTGGGTCGAATCACGCCCTCGAGAGTAATATAAGTCGCCATGACGGAACTGAAGGTTCTGATTTCGCGGGCGCAGATCGCCGACCGCGTGGCGGCAATGGGCGCCGACATCACTCGCGATTTTTCCGGCCAGGCGGTGATACTTGTCGGCGTGTTGAAAGGCGCGGCGATTTTCCTGAGCGATCTGGCACGGCACGTTCAACTCGACTCGACTTTTGATTTTATCGGCGTTTCGAGTTATGGAGTTCGGCCCAGCCCCGCTCAAGAGTTGAAGAGTGGATGGGACTCCACCGGAGAGGTTCAGGTGACCAAGGATGTCGACCAGTCGATGAAGGGCAAGAACGTGATTCTGGTGGAGGATATTCTGGATACTGGACTCACACTCACGTTTTTGAAAAAGCTCTTCCTCGCGCACCAGCCCAAGGCGTTCCGCATTGCCGCTCTGCTGGACAAGCCCTCCAGAAGAAAGCTGGCGATTAACGCCGACTACGTGGGATTCAGCATTCCGGACGAATTTGTAGTCGGTTACGGGTTGGATTATGCGGAACGTTACCGCAATCTGCCAGATATCTGCATAGTGCCGCGGGAGGGCTGACTACAGATCGATGAGCCGACCTCGGTTTAGTTATTCGCCGTTGGGGGCCGTACTTTTTCCGAACCAATTCCAGTTATTACACCTCGGTGTACCTCCGTGGCGAGAAAGCTGTGGTGCGGCTGGTATCATTAAGGAACATTGCAAATGGCTGTGACTCAATCCGATCTGCGGGAACAAGTCGAGCCGCTTCTACTCGAAGTGGCAGATGCACTCAGCACCACACTCGATCTCGATACCTCACTGCGCCGTGTGGCCGAACTGGTGCGCAAGGTCATCGATTACGAGATCTTTGCCATCCTGCTCCTGAATGAAAAGACGCAAGAATTGCACGTTCGTTTCCAGATAGGTTACCCGGTTCATGTGGCCGAGCGTCTGCGGATTAAAGTGGGGGATGGCGTAACCGGTTTGTCAGCCCAGCAGCGAGAGGCGATTCTAGTCGGCGACGTCACCAAGGACCCACAGTACATCGCGGCGGTTCCCAATGTACGCTCCGAGTTGGCTGTTCCGTTGATTGTGAAGAATCGACTAATCGGCGTGATTGATATCGAAGCGCAGCAAGCCGATTACTTTCACGAAGAGCACAAACGACTTCTAACGTTAATTGCCTCGCGGATGGCCGTCGGTATCGAGAACGCTCGCCTGCACACCCGCACCTCCCGGCAGGCCCGCACGCTCATGCTGCTGAATGAGATTGCTCGCGAGCTGACCTCTATTTTGAACTTGGATGAACTGTTCAAGCGCATCGCTGAACTGCTGAGCCGATTGATTGATTATCAGATGTTCAGCATCCTGCTGCTGGACGCGGCTGGAGAAAAGCTCCAGCACCGCTTTTCACTGCGTTTCCAGGAGAACATTCAACTCAAGCATGATGTCCCAATCGGCAGCGGCGTTGTGGGGTACGCGGTCCAGCACAAGCAGGCAGTGCTGGTGCCAGATGTGACCAAGGACTCGCGTTATATCCGGCTGAACCCGGAGACTCGCTCTGAGCTGGCCGCGCCACTGATATACAAAGACAAGGTCATCGGAGTGCTCGATCTGGAGCATACCCGTCGCGGCTTCTTTACCGAGGATCATAAACGGACGGTGAGCACGCTGGCAGCGCAGGTGGCGATTGCGATCGAGAATGCACAGCTCTATGAGCAGATTGAGCGTCAGGAAAAGCGGTTGGAACGTGATTTGGCGCTGGCCCGGGAGCTGCAATTCCGGCTTTTGCCGCCAGTCGCCTCCCACCTGCACGAACCTCGATGTGGCCGCGAAGTTCGCTCCTGCCCGAGCGATCGGGGGCGACCTGTATGATTTCATGACCTATTCGCTGTCGCGCCTGGCCATCGTGGTAGGCGATGTCAGCGGCAAAGGCGCTCCTGCAGCGATCTATGCGGCCTTGGTTAGCGGAATTCTACGCTCGCACGCACCCATCGAGCCCGGTCCCGCGGAGATGCTTTCAGCGGTGAACTTCTCGCTTGGAGAGCGCCGAATTGATGGCCAGTTTGTTTCTCTGATCTACGCGGTCTGGGACGATGTCCACCGCACTCTGCAGGTGGCCAGTTCTGGACTGCCGCGTCCGCTTTACTGTCACGATGGAAAGATTGAAGTCATCGAAGCCACTGGTCTGCCACTAGGCCTGTTCGATGACGCTGACTACGACGAGTTTAGCTTCAAAGCCAAGCCGGGCGAGATGTTTGTGTTCTTCAGCGATGGGATTCTTGACGCACGCAACAAGGCTGGAGACATGTTCGGACGGCATCGGGTGGAAGAGATCGTGGCTCACTGCGCTGAAGTCTCGGCGGATTGCGTGGTTCAGTCGCTGTTCAAAGCGGTCGCCGAGCACGCTGCTGGGGTGGAGACCTTCGACGACCAAACCGTAGTCGCAATCAAAGTCAAGGGCGAATCTGGAAAGAGCAAGTGAGTCGGATCGCCAACCGGCGCCAGGGGCGCCCTCCTGGCTTTTCCTATCGGGAGACGTGGAAAGGATTGCTGCGTCGCCAATCCACGGGATCAGTCCTCTGCTGTGACCAGATTTCGCTAGAGCTCCTGGCGAAGCGTTTCGGCACTCCGCTATATGTCTATTCTGCTTCTACAATCCGCCGGCGCATGCGCGCTTTTGATCGCGCCTTCCGCAAGGTTCCGCACACCGTCTGCTACTCGGTAAAGGCAAACTCCAACCTCAGCATTCTGCGGTTGTTTGCGGGCATGGGCTGCGGATTTGACGTCGTCTCCGGCGGAGAATTGGAGCGGGTTCTGCGCAGTGGATCGGCGAGCCGCAAAGAAGATCGTCTTTTCCGGAGTGGGTAAAACAGCCGACGAGATGCAAGCGGCACTTAAGGCCGGAATCCTTTTGTTTAACGTCGAAAGCGAGTCAGAGTTGTCCACGCTGGCGGAATGCGCCGAACGTTCGAAGCAAAAGGCACGCGTCGCTCTGCGGGTGAATCCTGATGTTCCCGCCAATACGCATCCCTACATTTCCACGGGCCTGCAGCAGCACAAATTCGGCATTCCCATTGGTGAAGCGAGGGCGTTATATGCTCGCGGTTCTGGGCCGAGGTATTTGAGAGATCGCGGGAGTGAGTGTGCACATTGGCTCGCAGATCACCGACGTGAAACCCTTCGCCGCGGCGATGGAGCGAGTGGCGGAATTGGTACGAGAGCTGCGGGCGGACGGGCATCGGATTGACTACGTCGATGCCGGAGGCGGCCTCGGCATTGCTTACGAGGAACCTGAGCTACCTGAGTTCTCCGAATACCTCGCAGCGTACGCGGAAGCCGTATTGCAACCGTTGCGCGGGCTAAAGGTACACCTCCTGCTCGAACCCGGCCGCTTCATCGTCGGCCCGGTCGGCACGCTCCTGACGCGAGTTCTCTACCGGAAAACCAACGGTACGAAGAAATTCGTAGTCATAGATGCGGCTATGAACGACCTGTTGCGGCCGTCGCTTTATCAGGCCTATCACGAGATTGCCCCCGTCCGGTGGCATGCGACCCCGGCCAAAGAAATCGTGGATATCGTGGGACCGGTTTGCGAGACCGGCGATTTCTTTGCCCGCGACCGCGAGTTGCCACTGATCAATGAAGGTGACTTGCTGGCGCTTCTGGATGCGGGCGCCTACGGCATGGTGCTCGCGTCCAATTACAACACGCGCCCGCGGCCTGCTGAAGTGTTGGTAGATGGCAAGTCGGTTAAGATCATCCGCCGGCGCGAGACGGTGGAGGAGCTGCTGCGCACGGAAACCCGCATTTGAGATTCAAGATTTCCAGCGTGCACAAGGTGAAATCGTGGAGAGCGGCAAAGCCCTCCACGATCCGGTGACCTATTGCATATTTGCGCTACAGCGAACGCAGGAAGTCCAAGATACTCTGCTGCTGCGTTGGCGTGAGTCGCGTTGAAGTTGTTGATCACATGGTAGGCTTCCGAGCTGCAATTTCGCCGAAAGTCCTCATCGCGGAACCGGTCGTGCGGAGTCTGACCGCCTCCGCAGCTAGCGTGAGCCTGGATCGCCTGCAATAGGTCTGAGGTGCGGCCGTCATGCAGGAAGAACAGGCGTTGGCCGACTCCCCATAGCGGAGCGGTGCGGAACTGGTCCCCACCGGCGGCACCCTGGTTAATACCGTCCGCCAGACCCGAGACCCATGTGGTGGAGCGCGAAATCCGAGAATGGCTGGTAGGTTACACCGCCCATGCCCGTGAAGACCGAGTCCGCCGTTGTTAGCGAAGGTGAATGGCACAAGGCACAACCGATTTGGCTGAATAGGCTCGAACCGGCCTGGGCGGAAGCGCTTTGGGGTACCTGGCGTCGGTGGCGCTGACAGTCGCATGAATACGGCGAAGTTCTCAACATCCGACAACATTTCTGAGGCGGTTCCGAGCGGCATGCCGAAATTTGTGCTGCTCTGATTGCCGTTCAGAATGTTGCTCGAGTCCTCCGGTGTCGAATTGAAAACGCAACCCGGTACTGCACTGCGTTCGTTGGGAAACAGTTCCGTCGACACGCCTTGCTCGACGTTATAAGCCTCGCCGGCGAAGATCAGCAGCGACTTGTTCTGCGCCTTCCAGCCGAAACGCGTGATCGTCCCATCGTTGCCGCTGGTGTTGAAAGTGCCGCCGATACCAAGCTGGAACCGGGCGGCTTGAGTCGCGGCCAGGTTCGTCCGCAAAGTGGCATCGGGCGTGTTCTCGACCAGGCCCAAGCCGAACAGCGGGGTTGGGATGCGGAAAATCACATTGTTGAAAGCAAGTTGTTGGGCGAAGTTTGGCTGCGCAAGCGTGCAGCCTGGAGCATCCGAGCGGCCCGCGATGGTGTACAAATCGTGAACCCCACCATCCGAGCGAGCCATCAGAATTCCGGATGAAGCGGGCCTCGCGCACTGGACCATTGGGGGTAATGAACGAAGGCACGACGTTGGTGGCTCCGTCCAGAGTAGCAAGCGCTACCTGCGGGATTCGGAACCGGATTCTGCGGGCTGGCCAGGCCAGGACTGCTCCCGCCAATTGCGGGTTGGGCATGGCACATCGTGCAGCTATTGCCATTGAATGTGGGCCCCAAGCCGTATTCCGGGCTCGATCTTTCCCGACACCGAGTTCACTTCCTGGAAGCGCAAGAGCGCCTGGTTGAAAGAAATCCTGCTCGTTCGCATTCAAAGTGGGGTAAAAGCTTCCGGGTCCGCCGGCTCCGGGCGGACCACCACGCGGCCCAGGATCTTTTTGAGCCTGAGCGATTCTCGTACTGAAAACTGCGGACAGAGCGAGACACACGACTGCCGTAAGCAATTTCGATCGCTTCATTTGCATCCTCCGTGCACGGAGCAAGACACACTCCGGCGGCAACGTAAAGTTGGTTTACTGGGAGGAGCGGCGCGAGATTCATCCCAAGGTTCGGCCCACCGACTGGGAGAGAACTGGTGTTACGCTCACCCGACGCGAGCGGCACCGTCCTAAGGCGTGGCGAACGCCCAAGTCGGACTAACTAACTTTGTCTTTCTACGGGCACCGCGAAACTGTCGAGACTGTAGTTCCGAATTGGAAAAGCGTCAAGATGACCGGAAGTACATCTCAGCCTGTGCAAAAAGCCCGCCTGTCAAGGCATTTGGGGCGAGGGGATTTCAGGAGATTGGCCAGTGGGCGCACTCACTGAGAATTCAGGGTGCAGATGCGACGGCAGCATCCCAAACGATTTTTCCGCCGACGATGGTCTTCAGAACTTTGACATCGCGAATTTTAGCCGGATCGATGGAGAAAATGTCATCACTTAGCAGAACCATGTCCGCGAGTTTGCCGGGAGTGATTGAGCCCTTTTCTTTTTCCTGAAACTCGGCGAACGCGGAGCCCATGGTGTAGGCCTCGACGGCTTCCGCCACTGTGAGTTTCTGTTCGGGAAACCAGCCGCCGGGATTCTTTCCGTCAAGAGTGGCGCGAGTGACGGCGGCGTAGAGCGTAAGCATGGGATTCAGCGGTGCGACATCCCAATCAGTGCCGAAGGCAAGGCGTACGCCGTGATTTAAGAAGGTGCGGAAGGCATAGGTGCGACTGGCGCGGTCGTGGCCGATGCGTCCTTCGGCCCAGCGTCCATCATCAATTGCGTGGTAGGGTTGCACCGACGCGATGACATGCAACTGCGCGAAGCGCGCGAAATCTTTAGCCTGCCATGTGTTGGGCATGCTCGATGCGGAAGCGGCGGTCGGCGTCGCCATGAGCCTGGACCACATCCGAGTAGAGGTCGAGAATCATCGAGATGCCCTGATCGCCGATGGCGTGGGTGCAGATTTGCAATCCTGCGGCGTCGGCCTTCATCATGCGGTCGCGCATAAGCGAAACCGGATGCATTTCGTCCGAGAGCAGGCCGTGATTGGTTGGCTGGTCGATGAAAGGCTCGAAGAAATACGCCGTCGCCGAACCGAGTGAGCCGTCAGCATAGGCTTTCAGAGCGCCGATGCGGAGGTAAGGTCCACCGAACGAATGCCTGATGCCGATCTTGGCTTGGTCATCCACATTCATGATGTATGGTGCGGCATAAATACGCGTGGTCAGCTCGCCACGCTGCAGCAGCTCCGAGTACACGGCGATGTCTTCGTAGTCCGGATTCATGTTCTGTACGCTGGTGACCCCGAGCGAAGCTGCGTGGGCCAGCGCGCGTTTCACCGCTTTCAGCCGCTGTTCGTGGGAGAGCGGCGGAATCACTTTGTCGAGGTAATCCATGGCCGCATCTTTGAGAGCACCGGTTGGATTGCCTTGCGCGTCGCGCACGATCACGCCCCCTGGAGGGTCCGGAGTCTGTGCCGTAATCGCCCGCCAGTCGCAGAGCAACTGAGTTCGCCAGGCCCATATGGCCGTCGTAGCGGGAAACGAACACGGGTATATCTCCAGCGACTGGATCAATCAATTCTTTTGTCGGCAACTGAGGTGGACTCCACTTGGTCTCGTCCCAATCGCCGCCCCGGATCCACTCCCCTTTCGGCGTCTTCTTGGCTCGCTCGCCGATCCGTCTCGCAAATTCTTCTGCACTGGTGGCGTCGTTCAACTGCACCGCGTCAAGTTGTGAGCCTCCGCTGACGAAGTGCACATGTGCATCGTTGAAGCCGGGCAGCAACAGTTTCCCAGCCGCATCGATTACGTGGGTACTGGCGCCGCGCCAGCTCTCGATATCAGCGTTTGAACCAACCGACACAATGCGCTCACCGAGGACAGCTACGGCCTGGGCCGTCGGATGGGCTGTATCCACGGTCCAGACTTTGGCGTTGATGATGACAAGATCAGCAGCGGGTTTGGATTGTGCGGAGGCGCCAATCCCCAGGAGCAAACAGGTCAGGCGGAAAATGGTCTTCATTTTCTTTTTGTCGTCCTTCTCTCGAGCCTCTTTAGTAGTATTCCTTGCGCGCTGGGTTATCGCTGTCCCCACTTCAGCTTGGTGCGCAGAACGTCGAAAAACGTCCCTTGGACATGCAGCAGTTTGACCTGGTACTGGGACTTGCGACAACGTACGCGGTCGCCATCAAACATGGGCATACCCACTTGGCCGTCGACACTTAGATAAGCCTCGTCCTCGCCCGTCTTGACGACGATCTCGATCTCGGCGGTGTCACGGACCACCAGCGGACGATGGGTCAAAGAATGGGCGGAAACAGGCGTTATAACGAATGCCTCCACGGAAGGCATAAGGATGGGTCCACCGGCGGCCAGCGAATAAGCGGTCGAACCCGTGGGAGTGGATACGATGAGACTGTCTGCCTGGTACCGGGAGACGAAGAGACGGTCGACGTAAACATCGCAATGGTTCAAGCGCGCGATCGTGCCTTTACCGACCACAACGTCGTTGAGGGCGTCATACTGAGCTATGCTTGTGTCTAGGCGCATGACATCGCAGCGCACCATAGAACGCGTATCGACGTTACAACAACTGTCTTCAATACTCTGCAGCGTGGTGTACAGATTCTCCAGCGGCACTTCGGTGAGAAAGCCGAGCGAACCCAGGTTCACACCCAACACCGGAATGTCGGACTTGGCTACAGCGCGAGCGGCGGAAAGCAGAGTGCCGTCGCCACCCAGCACGATCACGAAGTTCAGAGGACGAGAAGCCATATCGTCGCGCGCAACAACTTCAAAACCCGCGGCGTAAGCTGCGGTCTCTGGATCCATCACAACCTGATAATCATGCTTGCGCAACCAGCCGAGCAGGTCGGGGACAACACGCGCAAGTTCGGGTTTGTCCGGTTTGGAGATGACTCCGGCAGATTTGCCGATCGAAGGAATTTTCGTGGCAGCCATAGTGAAAATCGAATTGTACAGAAAATCGAGAGAGAAGCTTTAACAGCAGAAAATCTACGGATTCGGAGATGTATTAGTCCCGAAGAATCAGCCACCCGACAGATGGAGGACTGTGTTCTCGACTTTAGGCCAGGCGGTCGAGCGGGGATCGATCAGGTCGTAGTGGCCTGCGGTCGAGATCTCTAAGTAGTGGACATCTTCACCGCGTGGCTTTTTGTCCTCAGCGTAGTTGCGGCTGAAGGGTGGAGGGACGACGTTGTCGGCGGCGCCGTGAATCAGCCATTGCGTAGTCTGAGAGATCTTGAGCTCCATGGGGTCGGCTTCGCGGTAGTGTTCCGGAACCTCTTTCGGCGTTCCGCCGAGAAACTCAACCACGGCGTTATCGCTCAAGTGGAGTTCCCAGGCTTGCCGCAGGTCGACAACTCCAGCCAGCGAAATGGCGCGCTTGAGTGAAGGCTCGTGGCCAGCGAGACAAAGCGTGAGCTGGCCTCCAGCGGAATGACCCATAACGACGGTCCGTGCGGTATCCAGACCGTATTTCTGTGCGAGTTGAGAGAGATAGCGGTAAGCGTTGCGAATATCTTCGAAGGTACCCGGCCATCCTCCACCTTTATTTCCCACGCGGCGGTATTCCACATTCCAGGTGGCGAGGCCTTTGGCGGTCAGCGCAGCGCAGAGGTGTCCTGTGTGAGCCAGGTCATACTTGGCACGCCAGAACCCGCCATGAATGTTCATAACTACCGGAAACGGACCCTTAGTTTTTGGAAGACGTAACTCTCCGAATTGGCTGGGATCAGTTCCGTAAGCGAGGCGGGCATCCGCCGGCGCTGGGGGAAGGGTCAGGATGTCGTCGGAAGGCATGGTGGTCAGTTTCTGGTTTCAGGTTTCAGGTTTCGGTTTCAGGTTTCAGGTTTCAGGTACGGTTCCCAGCTTTCAGTTTTCGAAACCTTAAGTCTTATTAACTTCGGTCAATTCCACAACGAGGCCCTCACCCCAGCCATACTTCTTGCGCGAAAGCTCCTGGACTGCGGGTTGCAATTCAATATCGAGTTCGGGAGACAGGACACGGGCGTGAGCTTTGAAGCTGCTACCGGCGACTCGCACCTGCACCTCGGGATCGGCACGCAGGTTCTGGACCCAGTGCGAGGTTGGATATTCTGCGATCACGTAGAAACGACCGTCGCGGTGCGTGAACCAAATCTCGATCTCGCGCGGCTGAGCAGTCTTGCGGCCGCGGGTGGTGAGATACAAGTATTGCTCACGATCGAGATTACTGTCCCTTAAGCTTGAGCTTGGATTTGTTTTCTTCAAGAAATTCGCGAAGTTTTTCGGACGCATCGAGCAGCCGGGTCCATTGTTCGTAATACAGGGTGACGGGGAAACGGCCCAGACCGTAGACGCTCACCCCGCCTTTTTCGCTGACGCGGAATTCCAGGCTTCCGGTACGCCGCGGGCCCTGCTTTTCCAGTTCCGCCAATTTGGCTTTGAGTTCCTCATAAGTCGGTTCAGGCATAGGGATTACCTCGAGGATGACTGATGCGTCCATCATAAGTCTTCCCTGCGCCTTCTCCAAATCGCGCGTTGCCAGCGATTTCTTGTCGGTGATATGCTCCTCAGAACTGGCTGAGCGGGAGTAGTTCAGCGGTAGAACGCCAGCTTCCCAAGCTGGATGTCGCGGGTTCGATCCCGGTCTCCCGCTCCAATTTTCAATCTCCCAGAAAACTTGCAGAAAAAAACAACCCCTCAGTCGTTTCCGAAGGCTCGGAAACTAACGATGGGTTGGCGTTGGCGCAGCATCGATGAGGGGGCGGCGATCAGAGCTATGCCAGGAGTCTGATCACGAGGCTGCTGGGGAGCGGGTTCTTGGGCGGAAGAGCCGCCGTTACGCGGCGTTGTGTTTTCGACGTCCAGCGAAGCGATCGCCTGGACGAACGAGCGCGTCCAGCGCGAGAGGTTGTGATCGCGCACAATTTCGCGAAGCAGGCGCATGCGATTTCGCTTCTCTTCCCGCGTCATTTGCGAAGCCTGGTGAATGGCCTGAGCCACGCCAGCGAAATCGTTGGGATTGACCAGTACGGCGCCGTGACGTAACTCCGAAGCGGCGCCAGCGAACTCGCTGATAATCAGAACTCCGCGCTCGTCCGCCTGGGCGGCGCAAAATTCTTTCGCCACCAGGTTCATGCCATCTTTTAATGGGGTAATCAAGGCAATGTCGGCAGCGCGGTAGTAGGCGAGAAGTTCCTCGCGGCCGAGGCTGCGGTGCATGTAGTGGATGGGTACCCAACCGTCCTGAGTAAACTCTCCGTTGATCTGGCTGACCAATAATTCAATTTCGCGACGAAGGTCCTGGTAATTGGGAATGTCTTCGCGGCTGGGAACTACGACTTGCACCAGGGTGATCTGGCGACGGAGTTCAGGAAAACGTTTGAGCAGGATGCTAAACGACTTTAGCCGCTCTGGGATGCCTTTGGTATAGTCGAGGCGGTCCACTCCCAGAACGAGTATATTTTCCAGCAGATCTCTCCTGATTTCGTCGGCCCGCGCGGCGACCTCGTGACGCGCTGCGTGTTGAGCGAATTCCTCAAAGTCGATGCTGATGGGAAAAGTGCCAACTATTGTTGTGCGGTTGTGCAAGCGGAGGACCGAGTGAGGCTGTGCTTCTTGCGTCTGCACTTCCGGAAGCAGGCGTTGCAGGCAGCCTACGAAATTGCCGCGATCACGGTCGGTTTGGAAACCAACGACATCAAACTGCAGCAAGGCGCTAAGAATCTGCTCACGCCACGGCAGCTTTTCAAAAACGTCCGGAGCAGGAAACGGAGTGTGCAAGAAGAATCCGACTCGGCCCTGCACTCCTGCCTCCCGCATATAAGCGGCCGCGAGCATGAGGTGATAATCGTGCACCCAGATGAAATCTTCACGCCGGGCCGCGAGCGCGGCGGCATCGGCAAACTTGCGGTTCACCCGCTGATAAGTATCCCAATACTCCGAATCGAAATTGCATCGCGAAGGCATATCGTGAAACAGGGGCCAGATGATTTCGTTAGCGAATCCGGAATAGAACTTGGCGACCTCTTCTTCAGAGAGACTAACCGCCTGCAACTCGTAAGGACGACGTTTGGACGCGTGCGCCAGCAGGGGCTCTACCTCATGGCTTTGCGTAGTGCCCGCCCAACCGATCCACACTCCAGGTTGGTGGCGGAGGGCGGTATCGAGGGTGCCGGCCAGGCCTCCGGAGCTGCGTTCCAGCCGAAGCCCGCCCGCGTATTTGCGGATCACAACCGGCAGACGATTGGAAACGTTGATCAACCGTTCTTTAAGAAGACGTCCTTCTTTGCGGATCATAGTTTCCCTCCAGAGGCGCAGAGCCACTCCTCAAGAAACTGAATAAGCTCCTGAGGTGGTTGCAGCCAGACCTCGGCTGCAGTAGGACGGTATTCCGGACGAACCAAGACCGTGAGTCCCTTCCCATTCAGCGCGCGAAACGCGTCTTCGTCGGTGCGGTCGTCTCCCAGATAGGCGACAGCGGCATCCGGAACGCTCTCGGCGAGAATGGTGCGCACGGCAAAGCCTTTGTCACGGCCGGGAACGCGGATTTCCAAGCCGCCATCGAATTCAAGCAATGCCAGGCCGAATTCAGCAAGCAGAGGTGACCAGAGTCGCCGAACTCTTCCGATGATGTCCTCAGCGTCGGAACGGCTGAGGCCTCGGACATGGATGGCCACGCCGCCCGCTTGACCTCGGTACGTGACTCCATACCTTCGGACTGCAGCAGTTTGGCCGCCATGGCAAGGCCTGCCCGTTGCTGGCGAGACGACGCTTCCGATTCGTAGCAGCCGTCGGGCTTGAGCCGTTCGAAGCCGTGGCTTCCCCAGATTTCCGGGCGGGGATCGATGCCGCTAAGAACAGCCAAGTCATAAGGCGCACGGCCACTGATCAGGATAACTCGCGTTCCTTCAGCCCTGATGCGAGCAAGCAAGAGACGTATCTCCGGATACGGAACGGCAAGATTGCGATCAATTTGAAATGGCGCTAGCGTTCCGTCGTAGTCAAGCAGCAGGACGCGGTCCGGAGCGGACGCAAGTCTCTCCAGAAAAGGCCCGTAAGCGAGCTGATCCACTGCCTTCATGCCGGCTCCTGCCTCCAGCAACTCAACGACCTTCAAAACTGTACGCGGCGCGAAGTGGCGGAAAGAAACACCCCAAACTACAAGTGAACTGCAGATCGCGGAACTCGCAGTTCAGGCCAGATAGAGGCGCGAACTCGGTGCGACTGTCCGTCGGGGAACTGACGACGGCGGCTGGTGAAGCGGCGATTACAGCATCGGCGCCGCAAACATTTCGAAGAACCAGGTTCATTTTAACACGAAGATTTGACCGGCGAGACTCGGAAGTGCATCGCGCCGATTTAGGTCCAGCGGAACCAGCGCAAGGCGAGGCCGAAAGAAATGCCTCCCCAAAGGACGAGAACCAGCAGCGTCCCGACTGGGACGCAAGCGGAGCGCCCTGAAGGACGGTGGTACGCAGAGCATCATTAAGCGCCGTTAGAGGCAAGATCTTGAGCAGAGGTTGCACGACGGCGGGAAAACGTTCATAGGAAAAGAACGTCCCGGAAAAGATCCACATGGGCATCATTACCAGATTGATCAGGCCGCTCACGCTTTCGATTTTCTGGGCGCGGCTGGCGGTAAACAGGCCGAGACCCGCAAACGATAAAGCGCCGATGGCGCCGATAAGGAGGATGGCTAACGGCGATCCGAGAACGCGCATGTGGAATACCAGCATGCCAAAGCCGAGCAGAAGGCCGACTTCGATGGTCATCAGCAGAAGACGGCTGCTGGCGAGCGCCAGGAGGAAATCGCTGCGTCGCATGGGTGTGGCCACGAAGCGTTTCAGAAGTTTGCGCTGGCGCATATCGACGAGGGCGAAGCCGATGCCCCACATGGCGGCGTTCATCACGTTCATCCCGAGTAAGCCAGGAATGAGGAAATCAATGTAGCGCGATCCTGGTTCGCTGGAAGTCACAGCGGAAGTGGGCAACGGATCTTTTCGGCCGGCGGCTGATTGCAGGGCGTCATCTACCTCGGCGCGGGAGAGCACGCTCTCCTGGCGAGCCGGGTCGTAGTGATATCGGACGCCTCCAGCGGCATCAGGCTCGATTACCAGATCGTATTTGCCGAGGCGGAATGCCTGCAGCGCCTCCTGCTTAGAGAGAATGGCGGCGTGGATCGAGGAACTTTTCGGTGAGCGCTGGAACATGGCTAGAGTGTCGTACGCACTGGGTCCAGCGACGATGACAACCGAGGTGACGTCGGTGGGTTTGCTGCGGAAGGCGATGCCGAGGCCCAGGGCCAGCAGGAGCGGGAATACGAAGACCCAGAAGATGACTTCAGGCTCGCGTTGGAGTTCCTTCAAGCGCGCCACCAGCAGATGACTGAAGCCTGACCAGCGGCCATTGCGGCGCGGAGGCGTAGGCAAGGTTTGGAAGTCGGCGGCAGGAGTTTGTTGGGCGATGGTCATGGTTGTTGGTTGATATCCCCTACTCTCTCATAAAAGCAGGTCCCTCGACTGCGAGGATCGTTCGCAGAGCGAACGAACTTCTTCGCTCGGGATGACAAGGCGGGGGATTTCGCTCGGGATGACAAAATGGGGGAGTATCATCGGCATGTCACTCCTCCCTCAGGTGACGACCGGTGAGCCGCACAAAGACATCTTCCAGGCTGGCCTGGCGAGTGGTGAGATGTAAGAGTTGAGAGCCCTGGCTCTCAACTGCATCGAGCAGCGCAGGAATGGTCCGATGCGGCTCACGGACGTTGAGGTTTATCAAACCGTCATCATGACGAACCGATTCCACCCCCGGCAAAGCGCGCCAGGTATCAAGAGCGGTGCCGTTGGAATTTCCGCTTACGGAGAATTCGACCAGCGTGATGTCCACCCAGCCGATCGATCAGATCGGCAGGCGTTCCTTCGGCAATGATCTTCACCATGGTCAATGATGGCCAGTCGGTCGCAAAGGCGCTCGGCCTCGTCCATGTAATGGGTAGTGAGAAGGACAGTGCCGCCGTTTCGCTGGAAGCTGCGGATGATGTCCCAAAGCTGCCGGCGACTCTGGGGATCGAGGCCGGTGGTGGGCTCGTCCAGAAATAGAATCTTGGGATTGCCCACGAGCGCGGTGGCGACAGCCAGACGCTGACGCTGTCCGCCAGAAAGCTTACCCACCCATGCGTCAGTCTTTTCGGTAAGCTGCAGTTGTTCTAGTACCTCGCTAGATAAGCGCGGTTCGCGGTAGAAACTGGAAAACAGCTCGATTGTTTCGCGGACTGTGAGTTTTTCCGACAGGCGGGTTTCCTGCAAAGAGATGCCCAGCCATTCGCGCAGTTCGCGAGGATTCTGCTGCCAGGTGTGGCCCAGAATTGTGACTTCGCCCGAGGTAGGCTGGAGTAGTCCTTCGAGGATTTCGATAGTAGTGGTCTTTCCGGCGCCGTTGGGCCCGAGTAAGCCGAAGCACTCCCCGGTCTGGATTTCAAGATTCAGTCCTCGGACAGCTTCGACTTTGCCATCGTAAGTCTTACGGAGATCACGACATTGGACGGCGGCTGGCATCCGACGATTCTAGCGGATTTGGGTTTAGAATTGATGCCTACGCAATCGAGTCATCTCTAATGCGAGTGCGACGACCCGGTTTCACTTGACGGCGACTCTCCTAAACGCCCGTGTGTCGTTCGCAAGCTGCCAGTTCACAGTTCCCAGCACTTAGTTATTAGAGCCACGAAAGGAAATTGTTTATGTGGTGCAAGACTACTTTATTGCTGCTTATGTGTGTTACGTCCGCTTTAGGCCAGGACACGCGTCACTTTACATTTCACTATGGTTTTACAGTCAAGAACTTGCCGGCAGGCGAGCGGGTGAGGATATGGATTCCGGCGGCCCACTCGGATGCGTTTCAGGAAGTGAAAGTCATATCCGCCAACGGTGATTTGACCCTGAAGAAGACGCACGAGTCCACATTTGGAAATGAGATGTACTTCGCCGAAGCGGGCAAGGCAAAGGAAGCCGAGCTGCACTTCGAGATCGTATACGACGTCGTCCGCCACGAGCGCCTGACGCTGGGGGTGTCGACTCCACATTTGGCAGAGGTAAAGCTCAACGAGCGGGAAAGGAAACAGGATTTGGCGCCGGACAAGCTCGTCCCCGTCACGGGGTTGCCCGCCGAACTAGCCGTGAAGGTCACTGCGGGGGAGAAGATGCCGCTGGAAAAGGCGCGTGCAATCTATGACTACGTTTTCACGACGATGCGTTATGACAAGACTGGCAGCGGCTGGGGTCGGGGTGATGTGCTTTACGCTTGCGAGGCCAAGAAGGGAAACTGCACGGATTTCCACTCCCTGTTCATGGCAATGACGCGGTCGCAAGGGATCCCGGCGCGATTTGAGATCGGATTTCCCTTGCCGGCCGATAAGCACGCGGGAGAGATTGCCGGATACCACTGCTGGGCTGATTTCTTTGAGCCGCAACATGGATGGATTCCTGTGGACATCTCCGAAGCGTGGAAGCATCAAGAAAAGAGGGATTATTTCTTTGGCGCGCACGATGTGAACCGGGTGCAGTTCACCATGGGGCGCGATTTGGAATTGAATCCCAAGCAGGACGGAGCACCGTTGAATTATTTCGTCTATCCCTATGTGGAAGTTGCGGGCAAGGAATATCCCAATGTTTCGACGGCGTTTTCTTTTGCGGATGTGGAGGGTGGAATGGCCGCGGCGAGGTGATGTCGGCCGTCACTACGGCTCCTCTCTTCTTAATCATCGTCGCGGGATAGCTTTTGCGGAAAGACCGTGTGTTTGGATGCGGGCATGGGCGAGCTCCCCCTTCGGTCGCGCCAGAGAATAGCATTCAGTATGGCAGGGTTCGCGGCATCCGGATGAGTGAAGTCCATTTTGGCCGATTCTTTTGCGCCTTGGCCTTTGGGAGGATTAATTTGGTAGATCAGACCATTTTCGCGATTACTCCAGTCAGCCGTAAAGGGCAGCTGGGTGCCTGGGCCGGAGAACAGTGGCGCCATTACCGGAGCGTAGGCATCGTTCTGATTCATGGGCGGCAGTCCAAGCAAGCTTTCCATGGTGTGCATCATGTTGACGGTGGTGTAGAAGCGGCTGTCGACGAACGGATGGGTGGCTGATCCGGGAGAATATTTGCTGATCACGAAGGCGATTGAGCGATGCGCGTCGACATGGTCGGCGCCGTCTTGAGCATCATCCTCGATCGCGAAAATAGCGGTGTCATCCCAGTACGGACTGTGGGAGACGGCCTCGACCACTCGTCCGAGGGCAAGGTCGTTGTCCGCCACAGATGCAGCGGGACGAGGCTTGCCGGCGGTGGTGCCATGAGTGTGATCGTTGGGGAGATACAGCAGGACCAGGGCTGGCAGTTCGCTTCCCTTCCCTTCCTGGCGAGCGCGGACAAAGCCTTCAAACTCGTTGAGGAATTCGTCGGCGCGAAGCTGGTCAGGATATTCAGTGTTGAAGTCAGGGAATTGTGGATCGAAGTGGTCGCGCAGCACATCCTTGGTAGGCTTGGCGCGCTTCAGCACTGGAACCGGCCATGGCCAGGGACTCGCTGAGCCGTGAGGCTGGCCGACGTTTGCGGGGAGGGGTTCGCCTTTATTAACAACCGGCCTCGGACAGGGAGCGGTCGGCATGTCTGAATCTTCATTCACCGCAGTTTTATTGCGCGACGCATTGCACCAAATACCGCCGATGTACTCGCCATAGTCGCGATAAGAGATGGCGTGGCTGGCGGCGTTGTCCCAGATATACCCGGTCGATGGAGCATCGACATCGGGCTCGCCGAGTTCCAAGGGAAGCTCGCCGGCGACGATTCCCTGGTAATCGTACGTGTGTTCCTTGGAACGATAAGTGATCTGCCAGGTTTTCTCGTTATAGTCTGAGGTGATGGCGGCGGTTGACCAGTCGTGGCCGTCGCCGGAAACCTCCCCACTGTCGTAAAAATTGTCGAGCACGCCGAATTGCAATGCCAGCTTATGCTCATTGGGCGTGACGTCCCATCCGTACATGGTGATGGAGGGATCGCCGTTGCCGACCTTTAGGTCGCCGAAGACTTGGTCATACGTGCGATTCTCCTTGATGACATAAATCACGTGGCGAATCGGATTGGAGCCGCTCTGAAACTGAATCTTGCTGGAAGCGGAGTGCAGCAGATTGCTCTCCTCTACTTTGCGCGTGAGCTCAGGGAGATTTTTGTCGATGCCGCGAAAGTTGAGCCGGGCGATGGACCCAGACAGCAATGTCGGGATGTACGGAGTTTCACGGCGACGGCGTTCGTAAGGAGTACCGCCGAGACGGTTATTCGGGCCGGCACCCTGGCCTTTGGCAGTAGCAATCAGCAGATCATCACCCGCGGTCGCTAGAGCGCTGGGATACCAGTCAGTGGGAATGAAACCGAGGGCTTCATTTGGAAGCGGGAATTCAATGCCAGGTCTGGCCAGCGCGGCGGTATCGAACACCGCAACCGCGTTAAGCGAGGCAACGGCCACAAACAGGCGCTTGCCGTCAGCGGATTGGGCCAGAGCATTGGGATAGCTGCCGGCGAATTCCTGCGCGCCAGGCTTGGTCGACGCAATATGAATGAGCCTTCCTGTATCTGCTTCTACCACAGCGACCGCGTCAGCGTTGGAAAGAGCGACGTACAGTAACTTTTCGTCGGGACTCAGAAGAAGTGCGGTCGGATGCGAGCCCGGAAGGATTTTGGACTTCAATTCCAATAGCGAAGTCCAGCCGCTTACCCGGCCGGAAGCGAGGTCCAGCTTGGCGACCTTGGAGGCATTCCACAGGCTGCACCAAGCTGTGCGGCCGTCGCGGGCGGCGACCACGGTGTAAGGGAATGAAGACGGAATGACTTCGTGCGTGCTCAGATCGAACTGTTGCAGAATGCGGCCGCTGGCAGCATCCACAAGCACAACGTTATCGGAAAGATTATTGGCGATGAGCAGCTTGTCGCCTGCTTCTCCTGCGATCACGGCAAGGCCCGCAGGATACGGAATCGCAGTTCCCGCCGGGGTTTTGCGTAATCCGAACGCTACTTTCTTTCCTTCGGCGATCTTCTGTGGCGCGATCTTGATGAAGCGCTCAGGCGTGACTTTGCCTGGCTTAAAGTTGTAAACGGCGATCCCGTTTCCGGTGTCATTGGGTTTTTCGCCGATGGGATCGGTGATGGAAGCCATCGAAGCGTACAGATGATTTCCATCGGAGCTGAACGTCAGTCCGAGAAAGTAGCTTTGGTGAGCATCTTCGGGGAGGCGGTCATCGGGAAAATCGGTGAGTTGATTGGTTTGCAAATCGAGAATCGTGATCGACTGGCGGGCCAGTGTCTGTTGGGTACCGTAACCGTCGTTGAGAAGGGCTGCGTAGCGGCCGTCAGGGCTAAGCGCGATGGTTGCGGGAAAGCTGTTTACGGATCCGATCCGGCCCGGTGAGGGTGCGCTCAGGAGTTTGCTGGTGGGCAGCGGAATCTGGCGAGCGGGTGGGGAATCTTGAGCGAAGAGCAAGAAGGAAATCGAAAAAACCAGGGCAGCGAGGGCGAACGGTTTCAAAGGTCCTCCGCAAGCAGGGGTAAACGAAGTTTTTAGTATATAGACAGAAGGAACTATCGCCCTTAAGAGACAGCCCTTCCAGTGAAGTGCTGTTTCAGTGGCCTTCGGTGACCTCTTGTTGGGCTGGCGTTTCGGGCTGGACGTTGTGGCGGACGTCGGCGCCACGCACCCAGAAGATTACGTCCTCGGCGATGTTTGTGGCGTGATCAGCCACGCGCTCCAGGTTGCGGGCGACGAGCAACGAATCGAGAGCCTGGCGGGTGACGTCGGGACGTTCATTCATGGTCTTGACCAGGGTGATGAAAGCCTCGTCACGCATGCGGTCAACGACGTTGTCCATTTCGAGCACGGCTTGGGCGAGCTCGGCTTTGCCTTCGATGAACGATTCGAGCGCCCGGCGGACCATAGCCGAAACCGCAGCCGACATGCGCGCAATGTCTACCGGAAGAGGGACTGCTGGGAGCTCGACCATGTCCATGACGCGCTCGGCGATATTGACCGCCTGGTCGCCAACGCGCTCCAGGTCGGAATTGATCTTGGTGACGGCGAGAATGAAGCGCAGGTCGACGGCCATGGGCTGTTGCATGGCGAGGAGGTCGAAGGCCAGTTCGTCGATTTCGCGCTCGGCGAGGTTGATTTGAGCTTCGCCTTCCAGCACCATCTGGCAGCGACTGAGGTCGCGGTCAAGGTAGGCCTGGCAGGCGCGGTCTACCGCCTGCTCCGCCAGTCCGCCCATGCGAAGCAAGCGTGCCCGGAGTTCATCCAGTCCCTGCACAAAACGGGTGCGCGCCATTATCCAAACCTGCCTGTAATGTAGTCTTCCGTCCGTTTGTCGGAGGGAGTAGTGAAGATCTTTTCAGTCTTATCAAACTCGATCAGTTTACCCAAAAGGAAGAAGCCGGTGAACTCAGCTACGCGCGAAGCTTGCTGCATATTGTGGGTAACGATGACGATAGTAAAGCGTTCCTTGAGTTGGAAGATCAACTCTTCAATCTTGCCGGTGGAAATAGGATCAAGCGCCGAGCAGGGCTCGTCCATGAGAAGCACCTGGGGCTCAACCGCCAAGGCCCGCGCGATGCAGAGGCGCTGCTGCTGTCCGCCGGAGAGACTGGCGCCAGACTTCTTGCGCAAATTGTCTTTCACTTCGTCCCACAGGGCCGAAACTTTCAGCGAACGTTCGACAATTTCATCTAGCCGCTTGTGATCATGAAAACCATTGAGCTTCAGCCCAGCAGCCACATTGTCGTAGATCGACATGGTGGGAAATGGGTTGGGTTTTTGGAATACCATGCCGATGCGACGGCGGATGGAGACCGCGGAGGTACCGTTATAGACATCGAGATCGCCGATGCGAACTCGGCCGGCGGCCCGGGCCTCTGGGATGGTCTCATGCATGCGGTTCAGGCAGCGAACGAACGTTGATTTGCCGCAGCCGGAGGGCCCGATGACAGCAGTGGCGTGATTGGCCGCAACCGTCATATTGATGTCATAGAGAGCCTGGGTCTTGCCAAACCAGGCGTTCAGCTTATCGACCTGAATGCCGACTCCCATAACTCAGTTCGCTCCCTTGAGGGTGCCGTGGCTGGCGGCGATGCGGACCGCGCTAACTGCCGCTACGATGAGCACAATCAAGATCAGCGCACCCGCCCAAGCCTGGCGGTGCCATTCGTCGAAGGGCGAAATGGCGTAAGTAAAAATCTGCAGAGAGAGCGCGGCGGTAGGCTGATTCAGCTTCCAGTTCCAAAACTGATTGCCGAAGGCAGTGAAAAGCAGAGGCGCGGTCTCCCCGGCGACGCGCGCGAAAGCTAACATCACACCGGTGATGACTCCGGAAGTAGCTGTGCGCAAAGTGATTGAAAGCGTGGTGCGCCAGCGCGAAACTCCAAGACCGTAGGCAGCTTCTCTTACGGCATGGGGCACGAGGAGAAGCATTTCTTCCGTGGTCCGAGTGATGGTGGGAATCATCATGATCGCTAGGGCAACTCCACCGGCCAGGGCCGAGAAGTGGCCTTGTGTCAATACTACAAGACCGTAGGCTACGATGCCGATCACGATCGATGGCACGCCATTCAACACGTCGGCGGTAAAGCGAACCAGATTGCCCAGACGATTACGACCGTACTCGGCGAGGTAAATGCCTGCGCCGATTCCGATGGGCACACCCATAAGACTCGCGATCAATAGGATCAAAGCTGAGCCGGCGATGGCGTTGGCCATGCCGCCTCCCGCTTCCCCAACCGGTTTTGGGGTTTGAGTGAGGAAGGCCCAGTTGATGGATCCTATGCCTTTGTACACCAGATATCCGAAGATGGCTCCGAGCGGGAGCAAAACAAGAATCACGGCTCCCACCGCCAGGCCAGTTACCAGGTTATTCAGTCCGCGACGCCACAGGCTAACTGGAGCGGAGGCAACGGTGGTCGCGGGAGTAAGGGTCTCAGACATTGGCCCTCGCAGGGGTTCCGCGGGTAACCGTCCAGACCAGAAATTGGGCCAGAATATTCACGATAATCGTGACGATGAAGAGTGCCAGGCCTACCTCGACCAGAGCGCTCAGGTAAACGTCGCCAGTGGCCTCGGTAAACTCATTGGCGATTACACTGGCCATGGTGTAGCCGGGGGCAAACAGGGAGCGTGCAATCTCGGGACGGTTTCCGATGACCATAGTGACAGCCATGGTTTCGCCGAGGGCACGGCCCAGGCCGAGAATTACTCCGCCGAGGATACCCGCTCGCGCGTTGCGCAGCACGCCGGTGCGAATCATCTCCCAGCGAGTCGCACCCAAGGCCAAGACGGCCTCTCGTTGATGGTTGGGAACGGCGGTCATCACCTCGCGCGTGATCGAAGAGATGATAGGAATGATCATGATGGCCAGGATGACTCCGGCCGCCAACATTCCAATGCCGAAGGGAGTGCCTTCAAAGAGTCCAGTCCAGCCCAGATAGCGGGCAAGCCACGGTTCCACGTAGAGCCGGAGTAGGGGCACTAACACGAAGATCGCCCACAGTCCGTAAATGACACTGGGAATGGCAGCCAACAATTCGGTGGTAAAGGCCAATGGGCCACGCAGCCATGGCGGGGACATTTCCGTGATAAATACGGCGACCCCAACGGCTAATGGCACCGCAATGATGAGAGCCAGGATCGAAGAAACGATGGTGCCGTAGATAAACGGCAAGGCGCCAAACTGATCGTTGACTGGGTCCCATTCGCTGCGAAAGAAAAATCTCCATCCGGAAGCGTGCCAGGACAGGCTGGATTTGGTCACCAGCTCGTATACGATGAGGCCAACCAAGGCGAGAACGCACAGAGCACAACCCAGCATAGCGACGGAGAACACGCCGTCGGCGAGATGGCTGTCGCCGGCCTTGATCAAGGGCTCGGCTTGGGCCCTGGCTTGAACTGCAAGTTCTGGCTTATCAGGAGGTTGCGGTCCAGTCAGGCGAGGCGCTCCTAGAGCTCGATTGACCATCCATGGGGACGCTAGCAGAATCGTGTTACAGCAATGTTAAAATGACCGATTCTTCCTGCAGTTGCGGAAGCCTGCGTTGAGAATTCAGAGGGAATTTGCTATCGAGTTTGCCGTTCTAGGAGTTGCAATTCCGCAGACCAGGTTGTATTTTTCTGTGCCCGTGGTTAGACGCTATGCCGATTGACCAAGACCCCAGCCATGTTGCATTTCGGAAGTTGAGCCGTCAGTTAGCCAAGCTGACGAAAAAACCAGCGCCGGAGAATGTACACAAGTTTCGCACTTACAGCCGCCGGGTAGAAGCAATGCTGGACGAACTGGTTCCGAAGTTGAGCCGCAACGACAAGAAGCTGCTCAAGCAACTGGCCCGCCTGCGCAAGAAGGCAGGCAGGGTGCGTGACCTGGATGTCCAGATCGCGGCGTTGCGCAGCTTGAAGATTCCGCAGGAACCGGGGCGCAAATCACAACTGATGCGGACGCTATCCGAGGAACGCGCACAGCGAGAAAGAACGCTGCCTGAGAATTTTGATCGAAAAACAGTCAGCCAATTGCGGAGACGTTTGCACCGCGCGGCCCAGGGGATGGCAATTCCGGAAAACACAGACCTATTGAGGCTGGGGATGAGAGCAGTACTGCAATTGGGACGAGAGCGGGCCCCCCTGACCGAAAAAACCTTGCATCAGTACAGAATCGCGGGCAAGCGGGCGCGCTATATCGCGGAATTGGCGCGGCATGATCCGAAGGCTGGGCAGGTGGTGCACCAGCTCAAACGGATGCAGGATCTGATCGGCGACTGGCATGATTGGCTGAAGCTGACGCAGCGAGCTGAAGAACTCTTCGGCGGAGTCCGGGAGTCGTCCCTGGTGGCAGCGCTACAGAACGTGACTCGCGCCAAGTTCCGCGAGGCAGTTTCCGCGCTGGCCGAAACGCGGATGGCGTTGTCGGAGAAGGGGCCGGTTTCAGTGCCGCCCCGGCCAAAACCCAAGCCACAAGCGCAGGCAGGAAAAGCGCGCGCAGCGGTAGCGTAGTGGATTTGTCTTTTACCCCACACACTCTCTAATCCTGGCCACATTTTTCCCGGACATTTTCAATCACGCGGTAAACTGGGTCGCCCTCCCATGCCGACCTTTGCCGCGGTAGATATCGGATCCAATTCTGTCCGTCTGAAGATCGCGCGGCTGAGCGGGCGGCGGCTGCGCGAGGTCCACGAAGATCGCGAAGTTACCCGCCTGGGGGAATGGGTATTCCGCACCGGCTTTCTGTCTCCCGACGCCATGGCTGAAACCATCAAGGTGCTGCGGCGTTTTCATCGCGCGGTGCAGGACAAAGGCGCGGATTCAGTGCGCGTGGTCGCAACCAGCGCTCTGCGCGATGCCCGTAATTCGCGGGCTTTTTTGGAGTGGGTGCGCTCCACGACGGGATGGACTGTAGAGATTATCTCTGGGGTAGAAGAGGCGCGGCTCATTCACCTCGGTTTGGTGTCGAGTCTGCGAGTGAAGGTCTCCCCAATGCTGATGATTGATCTGGGCGGGGGCAGTTGCGAGCTGACCGTCTCCAGCAATGGGCACATTCGGGACACGGTGAGCCTACCGCTAGGGGCGGTGCGGCTGACCAGCGAGTTTTTCCACCATGATCCACCACGCAAATCGGAGTTGCGGCGGCTTCGAGGATTTGTGGCGCGAGAGATTGGGCGCATCTCGGATCGCATTGCCCGGGCCAAGCCGAAGGCAGTGGTGGCAACTTCCGGCACGGCCGCTTCGCTGGCCGCGGTCTGTCAGGGCTTGTACAAGACTAGTCGACCGCGTGCGACTGCGGTATCTCAGTCGCAAATGCAACACATCGCCAAAATGTTGTCGCGGATGCCGATCGAAGAGCGCCGGAAGCTGTCTGGAGTTGGACCGCGGCGGGCTGAGATCATTGGGGCTGGCGCAGTGGTGTATGCCGAATTGTTGGAGCGCTGCGACTTGCGTGGTTTCCGCTACTCCCCGCTGGGCTTGCGTGATGGATTGCTAGCACAGATGGCGGCTGAATACGATCGCAGCACGCGCTCGGGAAAGCAGCTGGAGTCCGAACGTTGGGATTCCATCCGGGCCGCAGTGGAGCACTACCGGGTGGAGATGGGCCATGTGCTGCAAGTGCGCGAATCCGCTATGAGCCTGTTTGCCGCTCTACGGTCAGTGCACCGGCTACCGCCAGAATATGAGGAATGGCTTTCGGCCGCGGCGATGCTCTACGAAGTGGGGGACTACGTCAACCGCAATGGACGCCACCGGCACAGCTATTACATCATTGCGAATTCGGAAATCCTGGGATACACGCCAGAGCAAAGACGGATCATCGCGGCGATCGCACGCTATCTGGGCAAGTCACGGCCTACTCCTGGTGATAGTCCGATGAAGGTGCTGTTGCCCGCCGACCGGGAGTACGTGCCAAAAGCCTCGCTTTTGCTCCGGTTGGCGCGCGCGCTGAATCTTGGACGTGGCGGAGCGGTCCAGCGAACGCGAGTGCAGGTTCGTGATGGGGAAGTTAGTCTGGCGCTGATGGCCAAAGGGCGAGTTGGCTTGGACCTTGAGCTGTGGGCGGTGGAGAAAGAAAAAAATTACTTTCGCCAAATCTTCGGGCGGGAACTATTGCCGGCAGCAGCGTAGTTGCAACCCTCAATAGCGAATTTATCGTACCGGTTTTGACGATTCTCTCCGCATCGTGTCGGACCGGACCACAAACATCGATATTGAATCAGCGTTTTGCCGTGGCGTAGAGCGCGCGCAGGATCTTCGGTGTCAGGCACCAATGAAGAACAGCGGAATTGCGCCCAGTCTCGACGCGGGCGACGGCCCCTTTTTTTAACTCAACGGAGGCCTCGCAGCCAGGTTCGCTGATGGAGCGTCCGAGAAACTCGCTCAGATTGGGATTATGGCCTACAACCATAATGGACTCGCGACGGGCATATTTGTCGAGCAGTTTGCGAAAGTCAGCGAAAGACGCACCGGGACGAAGCGCATCTTCCAGTTGCAGCTTACCTTCATAACCCATTTCATTGCCGACCAGAGAAGCGGTCTGGGCCGCCCGTTTCAACGGACTGGAGAGGATCACGTCCACCTGAGCGTCTAAGGCAGCCAAGGCACGTCCGACGTTGCCACACTGTTCGACGCCTACCTCGTCTAGGGCGCGCTTCTCGTCCTTCTTGAGATTTTTCATGGGCTCGCCGGCACTGGCATGACGCAGGAAATAGATGATCATTTTGAGTCCGAACTCCTGTGATTGGCGAATGAAAAGCCAGGAAAACTTTCGAATTGGTGGCAACTACGCATACTGCCGTCTCACTTGAGTTCTCTTCCCCGGGTGGGGCTTGCGTGGGAGGGCGATGGGGATAGCATCCAGGGATTGCTTCCCTTCGGCAAGCGCCATCAAGAAATCCTGGGCACTAAAGGCGCTGGGTCCAGTTGGCGGCTTGCGCTTACCCTGGACTCGCCATACCCGATTGTAGGTTCCATCCTTTTGCAGCACGCGGGATTTCAAATTGTCTGCCAAATACGATTGCAGGATTTCGTGGCGCACTCGCTCCCGTAGCAATGCGTCCTTTATCGGGAAGATAACTTCTACCCGCTCATAGAGATTTCGTGGCATCCAATCCGCGCTGCCCATGTAGACCTCCTCCTGGCCTCCGTTCGAAAAGTAGAAGATGCGGCTATGCTCCAGGAACCGGCCGACGATGCTGCGCACCCGGATGCGATCACTTACGCCGCGTACACCGGGCCGTAGAGCACACATGCCGCGGATGATCAGATCGATCTCGACTCCGTCCTGAGAGGCGCGATACAAGGCGGTAATAATGTTCTTGTCAAGCAGCGCGTTCATCTTGCCGATGATGTACGCCGGACGGCCGTGGCGGGCGTGCTCGGCTTCGCGGGCGATCAGGGCCAGACTGCGTTCTGCGAGATCGAGCGGAGAAACCAGCAGCGGCTCGTAGTTGGGATGCTCGGCATAGGCCGTCAGAAAACTGAAAACGTCATGGACCGCACCGGTAATCTCAGGATCGGCGGTCAGAAGGCTGGTATCCGTGTAGATGCGCGCCGTAGACGTGTTGTAGTTGCCGGTGCCAAGGTGAGCGTAGCGGCGAATGATCCCATCCGAGTCACGGCGAACCAGGAGCGACAGCTTGCAGTGAGTCTTGAGTCCGACCAGCCCATGGAACACCTGGACACCGGCGTCCTCTAGATCGCGCGACCATCGAATGTTGGAATCTTCATCAAACCGTGCCTTGAGTTCCACCACTGCGGTGACTTCCTTCCTTTCGGCAGCAGAAATCAGCGCAGGCACAATCAGTGAGTGCTCGCTGGTGCGGTAAAGCGTCTGCTTGATGGAGAGTACGCGGGGATCCTGCGCCGCCGCTTCGATAAAAGAGACCACCGCGTCGTAGGAATCAAATGGGTGGTGGAGCAAAACGTCATGCCGGCGCAGTTCCTCGAACAGATCCTGGGACTTGGCGGTGAGTCGAAGTTCACGCGGCGCAAAAGGCTTGAATTTGAGTTCGGGGTGGGTGGTCTGCTCATAGATATTGAACAGGCGTGACAAGTTGACCGGGCCCTGGACGGAGAAAACCTGCCAGGGCTCCAAATCGAAGTTCGTACGCAGGCGCTCAATAATCTCGGGATCGGCATCAGCCTCAATTTCAAGGCGCACGGCGTCGCCCTTGCGCCGGTTATGCAGCTCGGTGCGCACCGACTCCAGCAAATTACGGGATTCTTCCTCCGCCAGATACAGATTGCTGTTGCGAGTGACGCGGAAGGCTGCCGAGGAAACAATATCGTACCCGTGATACATGCGTGAAGCGTGGTATGCCACCAGATCGGCAAGAAAGATGAAGTCGTCCGTTCCCTCCGAGGGCAGGCGTACCAAGCGGGGCAAAGCGCGCGGCACTGTGACCACGCCGGTATAGGTGAGCGAGGAACGACGGCGCCGGCGTAACAGGAAGGCTACACACAGGGCTTTGTTGATCACCCTGGGAAAGGGATGCGCGGGATCGACCGTGACCGGGGTTAGGAGCACATCGAGTTCGCGCTCGCAATATTCCTCGATGAAAGCCCGTGCGCCGAGATCCAGTTCGTGCAGACCCAGCACGCGGATGCCATGATCGGTGAGCGCGGGACGCAGCTTTTCGTTCCAGCAGCTGTATTGGTCATCGAGGAACTCGTGAGTCTCGCGAGAGACCAGATCCCGCTCTTCCACCAGGGTCAGGCCGTCGGGTCCGGCCTCGGTGTAGCCGTCCTCAATCTTCTGCACCAGCCCGGAGACCCGTACCTCAAAAAACTCGTCCAGATTGCTGGCGGTAATGGAGAGAAATTTGAGGCGCTCGAGGAGCGGGTTACTTTCGTCCTGCGCCTCCTCCAGCACGCGGCGATTGAACGCTAGCCAGGACGCTTCGCGGTTAATGTAATAAGCCGGGCTATCGAGCGAAAGGCGCGCCATAACTCAGAGGGGACAACAGTAACCAGGGTGTCTCGAGGCTCTTACCCGTTCAGTTCTTGCCAGGCGGGGAATCGGTAGGGGGCTTCTCCGGCGCCGCGGGCCTGCGTTTTACGATCACCAAATTCCAAATGACTCCGCTCGGCTGCTGGACCGATATGTGGCGCTTGTCGACTCTCGCCTGAATTTCCGAGCCGGCCGTCCACTCGTCGGGCACTGTATCCGAAGCGTGCCGCGGGGTGTACTCCGCATCGTAGATTATATCGCTAAACTGGATTGATACTTCGTAATACGGATCGTCTTTTGTGACCGGAGTGTTAACCACGTAGTAGAGGATGCGTTCCCTGGATTTTCGTTGCACCGCGACAATCCTGCCGGTCTGGTATGGCTTATTGGCGGCGTGCAACGGCGGCAGCAGGAGCGCCAGCAGGAAAACCGTTCTTACTGACGACAACTTCATAAGCAGTCAGTATAGAACAGATAGAAGGGCTCCCTTCCCGGACAGCTCCATCTAAGCGTCGTTCTTTTTGCTTAATTCAAGGACCTATCTAGTTAGTGAACCTGTTTGATTGTTTCTTTGACCTTGGAGGCGACGCTTCCAGGAAGAGGCGCGTAGCTGAGATCGGCGGTCATCTTCTGACCGTCGTCTACCATCCAGGTCAGGAAATCGGCCATAATCTTTCCCTTGGCCTCATCTTTGGATTCGGTCGGGATCAGCAGCCAGGTGAAACTCGAAATGGGATACGCATCCTTACCCGGAGGCATCCGTAATCGAAACGCGGAAATCGGCAGGTATGTTCTGGACAGAGGCAGCGGCCGCAGTCACGCTGTCCAAACTGGCCTTTACAAAGTCTCCGGCGGAGTTTTTCACCGACCCATACGTGATCTTGTTCTGCACCGCGTAAATCAGTTCGACGTAGCCGATCCCGCCTTGCATTTGCCGGATCATGCCGGCAACCCCCTCATTGCCTTTGCCACCCAGCCCGACCGGCCACTTGACGGAGGTTCCCTTACCAACCAGGCCCTGCCAATCGGGACTTACTTTGGAAAGATAGTCCGTCCAGATATAAGGTCGTTCCGCTGCCATCGGAGCGATGAACCACGATGATGGGCTGCGCCGGGAAACTTGACGTCGGGTTTGGGCATTCGGTGATGGCAGGATCGTTCCACGAGTGATCTTGCCCAGGAATATGCCCGCCAGGGCCTGCGGAGTAAACTTCACCTCGCCGGTGATGCCGGGAACGTTATAAGCGGGAACAACCGCTCCCATCACCGTAGGAAAATGTAGAATTTTTATCTTGGCCTCCTTTAACTGCTCATCGGTCATGGGACCGTCAGTGGCGCCAAAGTCCACCGTCCCCGCCAGAACCTGACGAATGCCACCGCCGCTTCCGATGGATTGGTAGTTGATCTCAATATCTGGATGAAGTTTGTGGTACTCGCTGAACCACTTGGAATACATCGGGTAAGGAAAAGTTGCGCCCGCCCCGTTCAGCGCGGTCTGCCCCAAAGCGGGGATCGCTAAAGCGACGCACAATAGCGCGATTCGACGTAGCACGCGATGTCCCTCCGTTTTATCTATTTGGCGGTTAAGCTTAAGGTCGGAATGTTACAGGATGGTTACAAAGGCGTAAATTTCCAATGAATCACATTGCAGGGCAAGGACTTTTGCAGGGCGGCGAAGTGAGCTCTAAAGCTTCGGAAGTGGCTGATGGGGTTACTGACCGGCATCCAGGCGGGCGATTTCGCGGGCAAAGAGAGGGTTGCGAGGAAATTCATCCCGCAAAGAAGCCAGCAACTCGCGGGCCCGCGGTTTGTCCTTCTCACGCACGTAGGCGATGGCCAGGAGCATTCGGGCAAAAGGTGCAAGATAACGTCCACGTTTGGCCGTCACCTGCATTTCCCTGATGCCGGCCTGCCTGTCGCCGGAAACGCCCCCCAGCCGGACGATCCAGCGCACGGGCGCGGACATGCTGCCGATGATGTATTTGGTGAAGCCTGCGGCGATATGAGCGTCGTAACAGTTCGGGTCGACGGCGAGCAGCTGATCAGCCCAGGCATTGGCTACTTTTGTGTAATGGAGAGAAGCCAAGTTGCGCTTTTCGATCAAAGCGGCATAATCGGCTCGTAATCCCGACGAGAGCGTCATGGCAAAGAGCGCGTCGCGGTCCTTCGGGTCCGTAGCCAATCGAGTTTTGGCCTTGCTTTCAGCCTGCTCCAAGGCGGCGTTGAAACGATCGCGAAGGGCAGGATCGGGATCAAGTTTCTTGCGCGCTGCGAAGGCCTGATCATTGACGTAAAACTGGCCTTCCAGCACGCCCAAGCGATGAAATTCGGAGAAGAGCAATCCGGCCGCATCGCAAGTTGGGCCCATCGGGTTCCCGGGATATTCATGCTGCCAGGACATGAAAACCTGGTGGGCCTGGTCGAAGTCGAGGTTATAGAGCAGAGTAAAACCGTCGTCCAAAGTGGGGTGGATCGTGGGAGTAGTGGCCACGGGAGTATCGGCAGCAGCAGCGGACAGGCAGAGGCCACCCACAATGAATGCCAAGCCTATGGCTGACAAAGCTCGTTTACGGCATAAATCAGTGGCTCATGTTCGTCTTGGAAAGTTAGATGCCGGAAGCCCGAGCGATTTTAATACGAATTGCAAAAAGATTGTAAAAGGGCCGGTTTGACGGGTTGGGTACCCTTTGCTACCTTTTAGGGTTTCCTCTCCCTCGATGGATGCGCCCGGTTCGTGGCGAAGAAACAGAAGTGAGAATCTCATGGCCCTTAAGTTCAGGGGAGTTGACTTCCTCAAATTCGACACGCTGCTCAATGACGACGAGCGCCTGGTCCGCGATACTGCTCGCAAATTCATTGAAGACAATCTGATCCCGATCATTGAGGAGTGCAACCGAGCCGGCCGTTTCCCACGCGAATTGGTAAAGCCCATGGCCGATCTCGGCTTTTTCGGCGCCAACCTCAAGGGATACGGCTGTGCCGGAATGTCCAACGTGGAATATGGACTGGTGACCCAGGAACTGGAGCGTGGCGACTCTGGGGTGCGTTCGTTCGTCAGCGTGCAATCGGCGCTGGTTATGTATCCGATCTTTGCGTTTGGCAGTGAAGAGCAGAAACAGACTTGGCTGCCGGCGATGCAAAAGGGGGAAAAGCTGGGCTGTTTCGGCCTGACTGAGCCTGACTTCGGATCAAATCCGAGTGGTATGCGCACGCGAGCGCGCAAGGTTGGCAAAGAATATGTTCTGAACGGGGAAAAGATGTGGATCACGTCCGGATCGATCGCTGACGTTGCAGTGATCTGGGCGAAAGTGGAGGATGAAGATAACACGATTCGCGGTTTTCTGGTGGAGACCGACCGTCCCGGCTTTCGCGCCGAAGACATACACGGCAAATGGTCGCTGCGGGCATCTGTGACTTCGAGCCTCTCGATGCAGGACGTTCACGTGCCGGAATCGAATTTGCTTCCGGGCACAGGGCGGACTGAAGTCGCCACTCAAGTGCCTGAATCAAGCGCGCTATGGGATTGCCTGGGGAGCAATCGGAGCGGCCATGGCTTGCTATGACTGTGCGCTGCAGTATTCGCTCTTCCGCAAGCAGTTCCACGACGAACCCATCGCGTCGCGACAACTGGTGCAGGAGAAATTGGCCTGGATGATTTCCGAAATCACAAAGGCGCAGTTATTGGCGCTGCAGGTTGGACGCCTCAAAGATAAAGACGCATCTGGCCCGCAACACATTTCCATGGCTAAGCGAAACAACGTCTGGATGGCGCTGGAGTGCGCTCGCATGGCGCGCGACATTCTGGGCGCGAATGGCGTAGCGGATGAATATCCCATCATGCGTCACATGATGAATCTGGAGTCGGTGAAAACCTACGAAGGCACACACGATATCCATACGCTGATCATTGGGCAGAGTGTCACCGGGATCGACGCATTCTAAGGATTCAAAATAGGATCGGGGCTGTGGCTTCGTTGGAATCTACGGAGTTCCGTACAGCTGGCGATAGACGTTCTCATTGCGCAGGATAGCCTGCACGTACTCGCGAGTCTCAGTAAAGGGGATGGACTCCACAAATTCCTGCGGGTCACGGTATTTGCCTTGTCCCAGCCAGTCCCCAACTCGATCGGAACCGGCATTGTAAGCGGCCAGCGCGTACTCGAACGCGCCAAACTTATCGACCATGGCGCGGAAATAGCGGGTCCCAAGTTCCAGGTTTATCGCTGGTGTGAATAATTGTTGGGCGGAGTAATGTTTGATTTTCTCTTGTTTGGCCACTCCTTTTCCCACCTTGGGGAGCAACTGCATCAGTCCTACGGCATTCGCGCGCGAGACTGCTGCCGGATTAAATTCCGATTCTTGCCTGATAAGCGAAGCCACCAAATAAGGATCCAGTGCGTTTTGCGAGGAGAATTTCTTCAAATCTGGCCAATAGGCTTTTGGAAAGAGCGCTTCCCAGTAGGCCCGCGGGAGGCTCGGCAGGTCCACGGCAAAATAGCTGGGCACCGCCCGCTTCAGGACCTCGATCGCCATGTCATAACGTCCGGCGTCGTTGTACATGCGCGCGGTTTCGGCTGTCGCCCAGTTGCCCTTGTCTGCGGCGGCCGCGGCCTGCAATTCCCGGGCGGAGAAATCAAGCAGCGCGCCATTCTCCAACAATTGCGCCTTTTGCACACGCAGATCGTCGGTTGGAACTGCATCGAGAGTCACTATCGCACCGGAGTCAATCGGCGGGACCCTGTCCAGCAGGGCGTAATGCACAGGATCGCTGTCAGGGGGAATTTTCTTCAGTCGCTGCCGCGCCAATTCGGCGTAGTAGTAGTTCCGGAACCGATCGGAGAGTTTCTGATAGTAGGCCCTCGCTGTGGCCGGTTCGCCGTCTTCTTCCGCCAGCCGGGCTCGCCAATACAGCGCCGCCGGCACTTCGGCGGAATTGGGGTAGAGCGCGATCTGCTGGTCAAATCCATTCTTGGCGTCGGCGTTTCTGCCCTGACGAAGGCTGAGCCACGCCACTTTCCAGTGGGCGTAGGCAGCCCGGCCACCGTTAGGAAAGCGTTCTTGCAGCTCTCGATAAGTATCAATCGCGTGGTCGTAATCGCGCTTCAGTAGATAGATGTTTCCGGCGGAAAGCAATGCCTGATCCAGCCATAAGCTGTTGGGCATGGTTTCGCGGAGCTGCCCCAGAATCTGCAGAAACGCATTCTCATCATCCGTCGCGCGAGCAATCTCTCCGAGGTTGAACAGGCGCTCGGCATTTACTTCCGGCGTTGGACTTGAGATCGACTCCAACACCTGTTTCGCTTCCCGGTTCTGACCGGCGTGGCGCAGAGCAGTTCCCAAAGCAAGTTGTACCTGGGGGCGTTCGCTGGCGCTCACATCGCCCACCAACCCGCGATACTCGTTGGCGGCGTCGCTGAAGCGTTTGCCTTTGAGCAGCAAATCGGCACGCGTCCTCCGCCCGTTCAAGCCTGGTGGAGGTATCTGCGTGCTCGCAGCTAGTTTCCTCAGTTCGAACTCTGCCTGGCCCGCCTCGCCGCTTAGCGGCATGGTGAAGTACAAGTTTCGTAGGGTGGTAACTGCTTTCTCGGTCTGCGCGGAGGCGGCGTAGGCACGTCCCAGCGTAAGTTCGACATCGGCGCGTGTGGGCTCGCGCTCTTTCTCCAGCAGCGTAATGGCTTCCTGGGCTCTGCCCTCCGCCAGCAACGCATTGGCTAACATCACATGGGCATCGCGAATCAATAATGATTCCGGATAGGTCTTATCGAAATTGGTGAGGCCGGTCAGCGCTTCAGCGGTCCGTCCAGTCTGAAAGTACGAACTGCCGAGGTAGTAGCTGACGTAGTCTCCGAGATCGCCAGCGAGCGGCTTGGCTCGATTTAACGGGTCAATGGCCTTGGCATAGTCATGATCTAAGACATGGGCGTATCCCACCACCAGCCAGGCCAGGGCCCCCGCATCTTCTTTGGAGTGACGGCGGGCGAAGGTCTCAACTCCGGCGTAAGCGGCTGGAGCACGGTCCTGCAGCAGTTGCCGCGCCATGGGCTTCAGGTTGGCGGATGCCACAAACGCCTGATGCATGCGGCGCAGTCGCGGGGAGGTTCGCCGTCGCTTCTGGCTGGTAGGTTTCTTCGCGCTCTTTTTTTGAGTTGATGGGGTCTGGGCCGCGGGTGACTGTGCGTAGCTGCGAGCCCAGATCGATACACAAGACTGCCAGGATCAAAGCGAAAACCGAGCGGAGAATCGATTGGGAGCGATGAGGAACCACTTCTCTCAATTATCGCCTGAAATTGGCGCCCATGATTGAACTATCATCCTCCGCCAAACTGCGGACGAGTTCCTGGCTGAAGTAATCAGTGTCGGCGGCCGCGGTATTGCCATATCGTTTCCTGTAGGTTCCACGGCTCTTCTCAATGTCTTCTTTCAGACGATCGTACAAGTCTTTGTGCTTGCGTCCCTCGGCCACTTTGGCCTGATTGTACAGTTTGATCTCGTCAACCAGGAGACGCGCGAAACGCTGCGCTTTGCGGTGGATGTCGGCTTCCTCCGGAGGCAACTGAGCAGATGCATCAGTCGCCGGCGACGCTGCAGCAGCTGCGGCGACCGCCACCGGTTCGGCCTCGACCACGGTGGCTGGCTCGTGCATTGCAACTGGAGCCGGCGCAGTTTCAACCTGATGTTTGGGGGCGTGGGCCGCAAACGGGTCGGAAAAAGACGAGACTGTTTGTACTGGAGACGCAGACGCGGCCGTCGCTTTCTCAACCCCGCCGGCTTCCAGCCCGCCTTCTTTGTGTGCCTGCTTGCGTAGCGACGTGACTTCCAACCATGCGCTTGTCGCCATTACCAGCAGTTCCAAGGCCGCGGCATCGATTTTTCCGCCTGCTTCCAAACCGGCATCGGCATAAACCAGGGCCGCAATTTTCTCCTTCAGCAGAAGGGGGAGCAACATCGCTGAATCATCAAGCGGTGCTTGAAAGCGCAAGATAAATTGAGGATCCATTTCGCGGGCAGCGCCGTTCACAACCATCCGTGATTGCATAGCCCGAGCGACAAGGCCAGCGCTCACGTCGAGCGAGAAATCTTTGAGCTCGTCGTGCTCTCCGGTCTGGCCAAGTCCGCGCCCCTGCCAGCCCGTCGCGGCCCCTGCCTTTATGACGAACAGGGCCGCACGCCCGCTGTAACGGACGGTATTGTCCAACAGCGCGCGCAGAATTTCCTTCTGCGAAGTGCCGGCATGGATGGCCGATATCGCTGCGAGTAAGTTGGCCGCGGTATCGTCTTGGGAGACAACTGCGGAGGGAGGCGCCGAGGCCGGAAGTTCGTCTAGAACGCGGCGCACCAAGTCCTGTCGAATCTGGCCAATATGGCCCTCGAGCACTTGAGACACAACTCTTTCGACGATTTGCGCAGTCCCGCTGGTTTCTGCCATTGCGAGTTGCTCGTCGGCCTCGGCACGACCGCTGGTCGACTTTTTTTGTCCCTTCATCTCGGCTAAACTATGATTATATGGCTACTTGGCTGCTCATGTTCCTGTCACCGAAGGACGTGTTCCACCGTCGATCACCGCACTCTGGAATTTAGCGTAAACCTGGCAGTTATAGATACGTCAAAACAGTTAAGCCAGACGCCAGGTTACCAAGTAAAATAACATTCGCTTCTGCGGCCGAGCAGCTCGAAAATTGTTGCATCGGAAGGACAATGGGTACCATCCAACCTAAATTGAGTGAGCCCGTCAGTGATGAACTGGCGCTGGTCCAGGCGGCCAAGGGCGGCGACGTCACGGCGTTCGAGGAATTGGTTCGACGCTATGACCGCAACGTATTTCGCATCGCGCAGCACATCACGCAAAACCGTGAAGACGCGGAAGACGTGGTGCAAGATGCGTTCTTAAAGGCCTATGGAAATCTGAACCAGTTCCAGGGACAGTCCAAGTTCTATACCTGGCTGGTGCGGATCGCGGTCAACGAGGCGCTGATGAAGTTGCGCCGACGACGACCCGAGCGCATGGTTTCGCTGGACGAGGATGTTAAGACCGAGGAAGACTCGCTTCCTCGCGAAGTAGCGGATTGGAGCCCGAATCCGGAGCAGCAGTACAGTCAAGCCGAGTTGCGCGATATTCTGACTCGGACGATTCAGGGACTGCCGCCCAGTTTTCGGACAGTTTTTGTGCTGCGAGATGTGGAAGGTCTCTCGACCGAGGAGACTGCCGAGGCGCTTGATCTCAGCATTCCCGCGGTAAAGTCCCGGCTGTTGCGGGCAAGGCTGCAGTTGCGGGACAGGCTCAGCCGCTACTTCCAGAAACGTGAGAGCGGAGATGGCAAACAGTGAAATGCTCTGAGTTTTTGCAAGAGCTGACAAATTACCTGGACGGCGTTCTCGATGATCGCACCAAGTCTGAATTGGAAGATCATCTGGCTTGGTGCCACAACTGCTACGTCGTCTGCGATACCACCAAAAAGACCATTGAGATCTACCGCGATTCTCAGCTCTACGAACTGCCTGACGATCTGCGAAACCGCCTCCGATCGGCCATCGTTGCTAAGTGCGAGGCCAGAAAGAAGACCGGCCCTCGGGAAGTCTGACCTCTCTGCAAAAGTTTTCTCCTTTTTGCGATGGCGACCCTAGCATTACGCTAAGCCGCGTATCCACAAGCGCTTCCTTCCGAATCCACCAAGGGACGGATTACGTACTTCCGGTAGGAACCTTTTAGGGCAAAGCTGAATCTAAGAGAGAGAACGCAGCATTCGGGTACTCTCAGGCACGAGCAACGGGGCTGGCTGCGGGAGGTGAGCGATGATTGCAAAATTATATGATGCCTTATTTGGCTGCTGGCATACTCGTTATAGCTTTCCGCTCACAGTCCGCCCCGGCTCAGGTAAGCGTGGTTCGGCGGCCGCTCAGAATGGCACCTACGTGGTTTGCCTCGATTGCGGTAAAGAATTTGGATACGACTGGAAAGAAATGAAGGTCTTGAATTCAACGACAGTCGGTAGCAAGGCGATACCAGCACTCGCAACGAAAGAAGCTGTGTAAGTATTTTCCTCCGAAGTTGGGCCCAGAAAGGCCGCGAGTTTTCTCGCGGCCTTTTGGTTTTAGTCTAGGAAATACTGCTTCAAAACAAAGCCGGCGGCCGAAGCCGCCGGTCAAAGAATCAACTAGGATGGAACTCAGTTTAGTTACTGCTACTGTCATCCCGACGCTTTAGCGTAGGGTGATCATCGTCGCTACCCTTGTTGTCCGTGCCATTCTTATCCGTCGAGGACGTGCGCCGCAAGCTGGGCTTCTTTCCGTTATCTTTCTGGTCCACGAGCTTGCGCCGGTTCTCGAGGGCGGCCAGCCGTGACTTCACGTCATCGAATTCTGAGGTCGAAACCAGATATTGCGGCCGTGCGGGAAGGATTTGCGAAATCTCTTCCTGCGACTTGGCGATGCGATCCGGTGTTTGTGGATGGGTCGCGAACGCCTTGGCCAGCGTGCCGGGTTTCTTCTTCTCCTGCGCCTGAACCTTTTCGAAGAAGCTGATGAAAGCCTGCGGGTCGTATCCGGACTTGTACATGTACTCGAGCCCGAGGTAGTCAGCTTCGGCTTCGAATCCGCGCGAGAAGTGCAAGAACGTCAACGGGAGGGCGAGACCAGCAGCCTCATAACCCGCGTACCCGACCGCTCCACCCACGAAGATCAATGGGATGGATGCCATCTGCATCAAATTTCCGCGAGTATTTTCTCGTGCCGCATGGCAAGCCGCAACATGAGCAATCTCGTGGGCCATCACGCCGGCCAGCTCAGCCTCTTCATCGGCTGCCAGAATCAAGCCGGAATTTACGTAGAAGAATCCGCCGGGTAACGCAAATGCGTTGATTTCGTCCGCGTCAATCACCTTGATGGTAAACGGGACCTGCGCGTCTGAGTTCCGCACCAAGTTCTGTCCCAGCCGGTTGACGTATTCTGTAATCACTGGGTCCTGCACCAGCTTTACCGTGGATTCCACCTGCTGGGCATACTGCTTGCCCATGGCAATCTGCTTTTCCACGCCATACCAGTTCCCGACGCCCGTCTTGCAGCCCACATTACGATTGCCTACGGCATCCACATCACTCTTGCCACCATCGTGTTTGACTTTATCGGGATCCGCAGCTTGAATGGGCGGTGTCGGAGGCGGGGCGGTTTGGTCGGTCTGAGCTGTCCCACTGCCCGGGACTGGGTCGGCCGGAGGCGTGCCACCTTTATCCTGCGAAAAGCTCCATGGCACTGCGTAGCTGAACGCCAACAGCGTCCCTGCCAATATCAAGGTTCGATACTTCATAACTGACTCCCTTGTCCACCCACTGTTTCTGATTATACGCCCGCCTAGAGACAGTACGCCGTGGATTTCCTAGTCAGGTTGGACGCACAATTGCGTAAGAAGGTTATCCGGCGTGTCTGGAGCGACCTATGTCGCCTTGGGCCGTGCGTTCGCGTAACCGGCCGATTCCACCAGCCTTGGGTTTGCCACATCTCGCTCCCCGCCGTAACATGACGGTCTTGGTGTCGGGAGGTGCCGTCTTGCTTGACCGTCGCCGCTTTCTCACTGCCACCACTGGAGTTGCTGCTGCTCTTGCTCTCCGCGGCAGCCTCTGGGCACAGCTCGAAAAAGTCCCTTCCACTCTGCCCGATCCTGCGCAGTACAAAAGCAACGACGAGGCCTATTGGTCTGAACTGCGCAAACAGTTTCTTATTCCCGAAGACGAGGTATACCTCAACAACGGGACCGTAGGTTCCAGCCCGGCGCCTGTCTTGCGCGCTATTTTCGATGGTTATAGCAGCACCGAGAAGATGGACCAGCAGGACCCGGAAGACTATCCGATTTGGGGATATGCCGCCTGGAACGAATTCCGCGACCCGCTGGCCGCATTCGTGGGCTGTAGCCGCGATGAAATCGCCCTGCTGCGCAACGCCACTGAAGCCAACAGCTACATCGCTAACGGAATCGACCTAAAACCGGGCGATGAAGTTTTGATGACCGACCAAGAGCATCCTGGTGGCGAGCACCCCTGGAATCTGAGGGCCAAGCGTTACGGCATTGTGGTCAACAAAGTCTCACTGCCCAAGCCAGTCAACGACGCGGCTCAGGTTCTGAACCTTTTCAACTATGCCATCACGCCTCGCACCCGTGTCATGTTCTTCAGTCATATCACCACCGTAACCGGGGTGGTGCTGCCCGCCAAGGAACTATGCTCCCTGGCTCGCTCCAAAGGGATTTTGTCTGCCGTGGATGGTGCCCACGTCACTGGGATGATGGCTCTGAATGTCCACAGCCTTGGCTGCGACTTGTACTCATCGAGTCCGCACAAGTGGCTGCAGGCGCCGAAAGGTTCTGGCTTCCTTTACGTGCGCGATGAAGTGATTGACCGCGTCTGGAACACCATCGCAACGGAGGGTTGGGACGAGCCCAAGCTGCGTGCCGAGCGCTTTCAGCGCATTGGGAGCTCCAACGTGCCCGCGCTCTGCGGGCTGCGCGCCGCGATTAAGCTGGCAAACGATATTGGCATGGATCGCATCGAGCACCGTCATCGTGAGTTGGCCAACTACATTCTGGGTGAAATGACGAAACGTGGAGCGGAATCCTGGACGTCTCCTGAACCCGCACTGCGTTGTGCGATTGCAACGGTTAACGTTCCGCCGATTCAGCGCATGGATCTGGAGAAATGGATGTGGAGCGCGCACAAGATCCGAATTCGCGGGGGAGAGCCGTCGAAGCTGCGGTTGTCCACTCCCTACTATTTGCAGAAGAAGGACATTGATCGATTCTTGGAGAAGTTCGATGAGTACAAGCGGGAGAAGAAACTGTAAGAAGCGATATTAAGCTGGCGCTGCAGCGATAATTAAGGAGCAAGGCTGATTACACGAATCGAAAGGAGATTGCCATGCGTGTGCTGGGGTACACATGAGCAGGAGTGCGAACCGCCGACCTGAAATCATCCACGCACTTCTTTGCCGACGTCCGGGCCTCTCCCTCATTCACGAGAGTAATGGGATGGTTCAGTTTGAAGTACCTTCCGGGCAGCTGTTCGAGGTCTTCGGCCCCGAGAGTCGTTACTATCAGCTTCACGCTTGCCCAGTTCTAGCCTTTCAAGTGGAGGATGTGCGCGCGGCCAGGAAGGAGTTCAAGTCACGGGGTGTCGAGTTGACCCAGATGTCGGTGGTAACGACTCAGAGGCTTGGACTTATTTTCGCGGGCCAGACGGCTACCTATACGAGCTTTGGCAGACGGCACGCCCCTTGAAAGAGTTGCCACCCAACTAGCGGCTGAAACACGCGGGCGAGGGCGCCCGCGCCACCCATCCCATGCCACACCAACTTAGTCGTAATATTCGAGCCCTAGATGCGTGATCAGTTCTTCTCCCTTCAGGTGGCGCAATGTGTTCTTCAGCTTCATCAACTGAATAAACAGATCATGCTCGGGATATAAGCCGGGCGCACACATAGGGGACTTGAAGTAGAAGCTGAGCCATTCCTGGATTCCGATTCCTCGCAATTCGGAAGTGCGCTGCGCCAAGTCAAGGAAGAGCACCAGGTCCAAAACTAGCGGTGCGGCCAATATGGAGTCGCGACACAGGAAATCCACCTTAATCTGCATGGGATAGCCGAGCCATCCGAAGATGTCGATGTTGTCCCAACCCTCTTTGTTATCACCACGTGGCGGGTAATAGTTGATCCGAACCTTGTGCGTAAAATTGCCGTAGAGCTCGGGGTAAAGTTCGGGCTGCAGGATGTGCTCGAGCACCGAAAGCTTGGATTCCTCCTTGGTCTTAAACGATCCTGGATCTTCGAGCACTTCGCCGTCGCGATTGCCCAGAATGTTGGTTGAGAACCAGCCATTCAGTCCGATCATGCGGGCCTTGAAACCGGGCGCGAGAATCGTCTTGATCAGAGTCTGGCCGGTTTTGTAGTCCTTGCCGCAGATCGGGGCCTCATGCTCGCGCGATAACTGATCCATGACCGGGAGATCGACCGTCAGGTTCGGAGCTCCATTGGCGAAGGGCACTCCTTCCATCAGCGAGGCGTAGGCGTAGATCATCGATGGCGCGATATTCTCGTCATTCCCTGTCATCGCTTTTTCGAAGGTCTTTATGCTTTGGTGTGCAGCCGCAGGTTCAAGGAATGTCTCGGTTGAGCCACACCAGATGGTCACCAGCCGAGTGGCTCCTGAGCTCTTTCTGAAGTCACGGATGTCAGCGCGCACCTGCTCCGCCAAATCCATCTTGTTCTTGCCCTTCTTGACGTTGGGGCCGTCCAGCTTCTTCACATAATTGCGGTCAAAGACTGCTTTGCGCGGCTTGATAGACGTGAGGAAAGGTTTTACCCGGTCCAGGAGTTCGCGCTCCAACACGCCGGCCTTGCTTGCCGCCGCATACATGTTGTCTTCGAAAATGTCCCATCCGGTGAATACGAGGTCGTCGAGTCCGGCCAGCGGAACAAATTCCTTGACCTTCGGGGAACGGGCATCGGTACGTTTGCCTAAGCGTATGGTTCCCATCTGGGTGAGTGAACCAATGGGCTTGGCGAATCCCTTACGAACTGCCTCAACGCCCGCCACAAATGTCGTGGCCACCGCGCCCATGCCGGGAATCATGACGCCGAGCTTGCCCTTGGGCGCTTGGATTTCGCTTTCCTGGTGCTTCTGAGTCTCCCTCTTTACGTGCTTCTGCCGCGTCGGCATATTTGGGCTGCTTCCTTATGAGTTCAGTTGGATGGATGACAAACGGTTATGTTCTCGTACTGAGCGGTGATTTGCAAATGAGAGCGGCCGAACGCGCAGAATTCCGCTTCAACGGCGCGAGCGGGAGATTGAATGGAGGCTCCGCTGCGCGACCATTTGTGGTACAAAACATCACATGACTGCGTCCGAAAAAGTTGCACTGGTTACCGGTTCCTCCAGCGGCATCGGCTTGCTGACCACAGTTGAGCTGGCCAAGAACGGCTTCAAAGTTGTCGCGTCGATGCGTGATCTCGGACGCCGCGAGCGGCTCGACCAGGCGGCGGCTTCCGCTGGGGTCGCCGGCCAGATCGATGTCCGTCAGCTCGACGTCACAAACTTCAACGCCATTCCGGCATTTGTTGAATCGGTGGTCCGCGACCACGGACGCGTCGATGTCCTGGTCAACAACGCTGGCTTCGCCGTGGCTGGTTTCGCCGAAGACATGAAGCTCGAAGAAATCCGCACGCAGTTCGAGACCAACTTCTTCGCCCACGTGGCCGTGACCCAAGCCGTGTTGCCCACCATGCGCCGCCAGCAGTTCAGGACACATCATCATGGTGTCATCCATTGCCGGGCTGCACGGATCAGTCTCCGTCAGCAGTTACTCCGCGTCCAAGTTTGCGCTTGAAGGCTGGAGCGAGTCGCTGCGCATGGAGGTCAACGCGCTCGGCATCAAGGTGGTGCTAGTCGAGCCGGGATCATTTCAGACTGACATCTGGACGCGCAACGTGATGATGGGCCAGAAGGCGGTGGATGGCACTTCGCCCAACCGTGCCCGCGGCGAGCGCATGCGGGATGCGATCCAGAAAATTCGCAAGCGCGATCCCATCGTAGTGGCGCAATTGATTGCGCGCATTGCGCAGGATCCGAATCCTCGCTTGCGATATCTCATTGGGCAAGACGCCCACATTCAGCTCTGGCTCAAGCGTGGGCTACCGTGGAAGTGGCACGAGAAGCTGGTGGCGAAGGTCCTGAAGATTGATTGACACGAATCAACCCGGCGAAACCAGGGTCTGTGGTCTCGTCACTTCCAGATTTCTTATTTCCCTTCCAGGTCTACCGTCTTGATGGGCAAGTCCCAATGCGCGTCAAGAATCTCAAATCGCCGCTGCTCTTCCTTTTCGTATGCCGTCTGGTCAGGAAATAGTTGTTTCTTGAGCGCGTCTTCATCAAATGGCTCATTGGCCACGGTGGCATTCTTGAAGACGATGGTCACGCGGTAATCCCAGCGGCCATCTTCGGTGGTGTGGTAGCGCGGCTGGTCCATCCAGACCTTGAGCATCCGTCCCATCTCGACTTCTTTCTTGAGCAGCGGGTAATGGTTTTTCTTAAACAGCCGCAGGAATTCGTCGGCGTGTCCCCATTTGGCCTTGTAGTAATACTCGACCACGAATGGTTTATCGGAAGGCGCGGATTGCGGCGTGAATGGAGAGCGGCGGGCATACATGATTAAGAGAAGTAATGCAGTCAAGATGCGGGACGTTGGGATCACTGATCCTCCTCGTGGGTTCGAGTTACTGGTTTGTACACTAGGCTTGTACACGAGAGCGTCTTGCGCGTCAAAGGAGAGAGTGGATGGAGTCGGCAGACGAGCACCAGATTCTGGCGCTTTTCGAAGATGGGGATCGGGCTCTGATGAGCGCCGATATCGATGAGCTGTCGCGGATTTTCGCAGACGACTACGTTCAGTACAACGAGTCAGGCAGGGCGTTCACCAAACATGACGTACTGGAGAATCTCAAGTCGGGCAAGATCCGGTATATCTCGATGATCTCCAGCGGCCGGCAGGTTCGCCTGTTCGAAGACTTCGCCATTGTCCACGGTTCCGAAGAAGACGAAGTGGAGCAAGGCGGCAAGCGATTCTCAGTCCGCTACGTTTACACGGATGTTGTCATCAAGCGCAATGGGAGGTGGCAGATCGTCGGGTCACAATTGGCGAAGCCAGCCTGATATCCGTGCTTAAGTGACTCGGCGGATCTTACTCCGCTGCCCGCATCCGATTCTGCCAGTGGCTCCAGACAAAGTACGCCACGCCCGCCAGCAGGGCGACGCCGATCACCGCATCAAATTGATGGAAATACTTGCCCAGGGAGCGCCAGTTCTCACCCAGTTTCATGCCCAGCCATGCCAGCCCCAGGCACCACGGCCAGGATCCAAGGAAGGTGTAAAGGTGAAACCGTCCGCGCGGCATACGGGCGATGCCAGCCGGCAGGGCGATGAACGTGCGGACCACAGGCAGCAGGCGCGCAACGAAAACCGCCAGATAGCCCCAGCGCGCGAAGAAGCGGTCGGCCCAATCCAGTTCACGCCGCCCCATCAGAATCCAGCGCCCGTATTTTTCCACCAGCGGACGGCCCCCGTAGGAGCCTATCTCGTAGGCCACAAGCGAGCCCAGGTTGCACCCGATCGCCCCAACCGTGGCCACCCACAGCAGCTTGAACGTGCCCTCATAGACCAAGTAGCCAGCAAAGGGCATGATCAGTTCGGAGGGCAAAGGGATGCAAGCCGACTCAATCGCCATGAGGAGAGCGATACCGCCGTATCCGGTGGCAGCGATCACAGACTTAATGAAAAGAAACAGAACAGCGAGGATTCTCTCAGTCATGAGAAATGTTGAAAAGAATATCCGCAGAGAGGCAAGAACTTATGCTTCCCGCACTGCATTCCGTACGGAGACTAGAACGAGCCTTCTTGAGTGAAGGTATACCCGGGCAGTGAGGCCCCTTCCGCGGTCTTCGCCACTTTCACCCGCACCGTGGGCGCCTCCGGCGCCGTCACTTCGGCAGGACGCAGTACCGCGTACTGAGTAAACACCTCGCTGTAAATCTTGGTCACGAGATAGTCCTGGCTGTCAGCATCGTTGCGCCATACCTGCCCGAGTTGGATAGACTTCACCGCCACTAGGGACTCCCTGTGCTTGGTGGATTCGCTTCCAGACTACCGGGAGGCGTAGGGCACGTCAATTGCGGTTGAGTTTCCGCGCGATTACGAAAGGACCTGTGCTGGCTTGTGGCAATGGCAGGCGTCCCTGGCAAGTCACGGCCAGCGCTCGCCTCTCGACGCTTCTGGCCAATTTGCTAACATTGACCGTCGAATTGTTTGCGATCGATCGCAAAGGAGCACTCATGCCACGCGGCGTCGTTCCCCGCCAACCCGCCAAAACTGGACGTCACGAAGGTACACGCGGTCAGCCAAAGCAAAGAGTTGCGATTAAGAAACGCCAGGTTCTTCGACCCGCCCACGGCGGGATGCGAGTGTCCGCGCTGCAGCAAAGCCCGGGGCTCGGCTCAAAGGCTATAATCCACTAGCGCCAGAGCGAATCCACGAAATCCTCCAGCGGCTTGATCAGCTCTATCCCGACGTCACGTGTGCCTTGCAACACAAGAGCGCATGGGAACTGCTGGTTGCGACGATTCTCTCCGCCCAATCGACCGATGTAAACGTTAACCGCGTCACGCCCGAACTATTCCGGAAATACCCAACGGTTGAGGATTTCGCTGCGCTTCGACCTGAGCAACTTGAGCCCGATGTCCGCTCCACTGGTTTTTTTCGGAATAAGTCCAAGTCCGTGGTCGGAGCCGCCCAAAAAATTGTCGCCGACTTCGGTGGCCAGGTCCCTTGCGAGATGACCCAACTCCTCACCCTGCCAGGGGTAGCGCGAAAGACTGCCAATGTAGTGCTGGGAACCTGGTTCAAGAAGAACGAAGGCCTGGTGGTTGATACCCACGTTCACCGCATCGCTCGGCGCTTGGAACTAACTCGCAATGACGATCCCAAGACGATTGAACATGATCTGATGAAGATCATTCCTCGCGACAAGTGGACGCTCTTCGCCCACCAGATTATCTGGCACGGTCGGAAGCTGTGCATTGCACGCCGGCCGAAGTGCGTGGAGTGCCCTCTGGAAAACATCTGCCACGCCGCCGATAAGACGTGGACGACGGTAGAGATTCACAAGAACGCGAAGTAGAGTAGTGAAAGGGATCCTTCGACTTCGCAGCTCCTTCGCATTCGCGAAGAACCTGCTTCGCTCAGGATGACAATCTTGGGGTGATGACAATTGGGCTGATGACCATGAGGTGAAGCTTGACCTCCCGGCGCCTCTGCTACACTTTTTCTGCTCTCTGAACCACGGACCCGCATGCGCCCTCTCATCCGGTTTGTTATTGTCATCATTATGAGCACTGTCACTCTCGCCCAGACTTTGCCCGTGCCCCAAGCCATCACCGATCCCAAGCAGATCATCAGCAAACCAAACGCGAGAGTGGATCAGCGCTCGCAAAGTCTCTCCCTCGAGAAGCTCTACATGACGCGCTCGATCGGCGGCACGGCCTGGTCGCCGGACGGCAAGACCATCGCTTTCGTCTCTAACATCAGCGGACGCAACAATCTTTGGTTGGTGGCCGCTGAAGGCGGCTGGCCCTCCCAACTCACCATCAGTGACCAGCGTCAGAGCCAACCGGCCTGGTCGCCCGATGGAAAATGGATCGCCTATCAGTCCGACTACGATGGCGATGAGCAGTGGGATATTTTTCTGGTCTCGCCGAAGACTGGGCAAGTAATCAACGTCACGAATACGCGGGAGATCGCGGAGGAGGGCCCTACATGGTCTCCCGACGGACGTTATCTCGCATACACGGTGAAACCGAAGACGTCGTCAGTTTATGAGATCGATGTTTACGACACGCTGCTGCGCGACACCAAGCATGTAACCACGGGCACACCCAAAGACAAGATGAACGTGAGTCCAATCTGGTCTGCGGACGGCAAGTACATCGCGTACACGCAAGAACAGGCCAAAGGTACGGATTCGAATATTTTTCTCGCCGATCTGGTGACGGGGACAGCCACTTTGCTTACCCCTCACGAGGGTGAGCGGCTGTACCGCGCCAACGACTTCGCGCCGGACGGCAAACGTCTGCTTATCACTTCAAATGCGACCGGCTATGACAATGTCGGGTTGCTCGATATCGCGTCGAAAAAGATTGAATGGCTTACCCACGACAAGTGGGAGATCAGTGGGGGCAATTTTTCACCTGATGGCCGGTCCGTCACCTGGACCGCCAATGTGGACGGCTACACGGACATCTATCTGCACCATCTTGCTTCGGGAAAGACCACTTCCCTGCCCCTGCCGAAAGGCGTAAATACGTTGGGCGGAGCGGAGTCGGCCTTCACACGCGATGGCTCCTACCTGCTTTATTACCATAACGGCCCAACCGCGCCCAGTGATGTCTGGGGGTATTCGCTAGCGGACGGCAGTTCACATCAGGTGACGAAATCGCTTATCGCGGGCGTTCGCGCAGAAGATATGGTCGAACCTTTTCTGGTGCACTATCCCAGCCGCGACGGCAAGTGGAGTCATCTCTGCGTTTGTTTACGTGCCCTATAACATGCAACGCAATGGGCAGAACGCGGCGATCGTTTACGTGCATGGGGGACCTACGGCCCAGACGGTGAACTCATTTAACCGTTTCATCCAACACATGGTGAACCAGGGTTACATGGTGATCGCGCCCAACTATCGAGGCTCGACCGGCTATGGAAAGGAATTTCAACAGGCGAATCTGTTCGACATGGGCGGCGGCGATCTCCAGGATGTGCTCGCGGCGGCGGACTTCATCAAGCAAACCGGCTATCTCGATCCCAAAAAGATCGTCCTGATGGGCGGCAGTTACGGCGGCTATCTGACCATGATGGGTGTGACCAAGGCGCCTGACGTCTGGGCCGCAGGTGTCCCAATCGTGCCTTTTGTTAATTACTTTACCGAAATCGAGAATGAGGATCCTGTGCTCCGCGAGATGGACCTGGCAACCATGGGGGATCTGGTCAAGAACAAGGCGCTCTATGAAGATCGCTCTCCGATTTTCTTTGTCGACCAGATTAAAGCACCGCTGCTTTTGCTCGCGGGAGGAAATGACCCCCGATGTCCCAAGGAAGAAGCGCAGCAGGTGATCGACGCGGTCAAGAAGCGAGGTGGTGTCGCGGAATACAAAGTCTACGAAAATGAGGGCCACGGCTTCGCCCGCCTGGAAAATCAGATTGACGCCTACCAACGTGTGGCCGATTTTCTAAAAGCGCGTGTGCCGCCAGCGGACTGTGGCTGTTCGCTGAACCCTTAGTGTCTGGACTTGGGCGTGGCTCCGCGACGGGTATCTGCCACGATCGCTTTGATCAGCCCCGGAATCGTGTATTGCTTCGCTTCAATATGCGCTCGAAGGCCGAGTTCGCGAAGGGTGGAGGTTGTCACCGGACCAATGGATGCGAGGCGCGGTCCGTCTGGCCGGTTCATGTAGGCGCGCACGTCTCGTCCGTGAAGCAACGCGACAAAGTTCTTTGCGGTGGAAGAACTAGTGAAAGTGATCACATGCGGACAACGCCTGGGATCATTCAGTACAGCGCGCAGTCGCCGTGCGCGACCCTTGCGGGAACCACGGTTTCATAGGCTTCGACAACATCCACTTGCCCTCCAAGCTTGCGCAGTTCGCGGGGAATAACATCACGCGCGATTTTGGCGCGTGCCAGTAATACTCGCTTTCCTCTGACACGCTGGCGCAGGCTCTTGACTACCGACTCCGCTATGTATTCCCGGGGCACAACGTCCACTTTTATGCCGCGCTTCTCGATCGCCTGTTTCGTTGCTGGACCGATGGCGGCAACTTTCAGGTGACGCAAATGCTTGCGGCTGAGACGGAGTTTTTGCAGCCGATCCCACATGGCTTCGACTCCATTGACGCTGGTTAGGACGAGCCAGTCATATTCGTGAAGCTTTTTGAGCGCAGCATCGAGCCGCTTGTGAGAACGTGGCCTTCGGATTTCGATGAAGGGAATTTCGACGACTCGCGCTCCCGAGTTCGCGCAGACGCGAAGAGAGTGCACTGGCCTGATGCCGCGCCCGGCCGACCAGCACGCGAAGCCCAGCTAAAGGCAGCGCGCGTAGTTTTGGCACCACGTGATTTGCCGTCGTATTTCAATTTCTACATGAAGCAGGACGCGGGCGGGGGCGCCCGCGCCACACTGTCTCACGGCTGTTGCGGCGAGACCACATTTTGGCCATAGACTTCTGCGAGAATGGCATCAGCTCCGCACCGAAGTAGTTTTTCGCCCACAGCCTCGCCCACCTCAATCGGTTCGCTACCCTCGCCCGACTCGCGCAATAATCTCGTGCCGTCGGGTCGCGCCACAATCGCATCCAGATGTAGACGGCCGCCCCGCAGTTCCGCCAGTGCTCCAATCGGGACTTGGCAGCCTCCGCCCAGCTTGCTCAGCAATGCTCGTTCGCAAGTCGTGGTGGCGCGCGCCGCAGGATCGTCCAGAAACGCCGTACGCTGCCGCGTGTTCCAAAATCACCGGCGCGAATCTCAATGGCTAAGGCGCCCTGTCCCGCCGCTGGACACATCACTTCAGTGGGAAGCACCTGACGAACCACTTCCATCTTGCCCAAACGGATCAGGCCGGCTGCCGCCAGGATAATCGCGTCATACTCGCCGGCTTCGAGTTTGCGCAAGCGCGTATCCACGTTGCCGCGCAGGGGATGAATATCGAGGTCGGGCCGCAGGGCCTTTAACTGCGCCTGGCGGCGCAGGCTGCTGGTGCCAACTCGCGCCTTCGTGCGGCAGTTGGCCAATGTCTTTGTACTTGGGCGAGCAGAACACGTCTCTGGGATTCTCGCGCGTAGTAATGGCCGCAATTTCGAAACCCTGGGGAATCTCCGTAGGCAGGTCTTTCAAACTATGCACGGCCAGATCGATTCCTGCCGCAGCCAGCGCCTCTTCGATCTCTTTGGTGAACATTCCCTTGGTGCCGACCTTGGCGAGGGCAACATCGGTGATCTTGTCTCCGGTGGTTTTGATAATTTCGATTTCCACTTCATGGCCACGCTCGCGCAATAGAGCGCTGATATGGTTCGCCTGCCAGAGAGCGAGTTGTGATCCCCGCGAGCCGATGCGGAGCCGGGCCACTAGCTTTCGACTCCGGACTCTCCGCCCCCGGATTCGGCTGCCTTCTTCTTTTCCTTCCGATCTTTCTGTTCGAGGTTGAACAGCCGGCGTGCAACGTCAATGACCGTGGTGGCCTCAGGTTCGAGCGCCGCAGTTTTCAAGGCAGTGATGGGCGTGTGCATGATCTTGCTCACGATCCCGCGGGTGAGAGTTTCAATAGCCAGTTCCTGCTCAGGCGAGAGCGACCCCAGGCGCCCGCGTACCCGATCGATTTCGGCTTGGCGAATGGTTTCAAGATGGTCCTGAAGAGAAACAATCGTAGGCACGACGTCGAGCGTTTGGAGTCGTGCCTGGAAGCGTTCCACTTCGTAATTGACAATGGCCTCGGCCCGCTCGGCTTCACGGGCACGATCAGCCACGTGGGAAGATACAGCTTGCTGCAAATCGTCGATGTCGTAGACGAAGATACCGTCCAGCCGGTTCATTTCCGGATCCACGTCGCGCGGCACCGCAATATCGATAAAGAACATGGGACGGTTCTTCCGCCGGTGCAGGAAGCGTTCGCCGTGCTCGCGGCGGAAGATAGTGACCGGAGCGCCAGTCGAGGTGATCACGATGTCCGCGCGATCGCAGGTTTCATAAAGCTCTTCAAAGTGGATTGCCTGTCCATTGAACTTGGCGGCCAACTGGGAAGCGCGTTCGAAAGTGCGATTTGCGACAAAGATTGAGCCAGCGCCATGGGCCAGCAGATGACGCGCAGCCAGTTCGCTCATCTTTCCCGCGCCGACCAGATAAACATGCTTGCCATGTAGCGATCCGAAGATCTTTTTGGCCAACTCGACCGCGACCGACGCCACCGAAACCGCCGATGATCCCACTGCGGTCTCGGTGCGCACCCGTTTGGCTACTGCAAAAGCGCGAGTAAGCAGCGAATCTAGCTGGGAGTGGACTGCGCCCACGGCTCGGGCCGTGGCGTAGGCTTCCTTCACCTGCCCCAGAATTTGCGGTTCGCCGACCACCATCGAATCCAGGCTCGAGGTCACGCGGAACAAGTGCCGGATGGCTTCCTGTTCGTGATACTCGTACAAGTGGGATTCGTAGTCGGCGGGATCAAGACGAAAATAGTCGCGCAGAAAGCGCCGCAGGTCAGCGCTGCCGTTCTTGGTCTGGGTCAGCACTTCCACCCGATTGCAGGTGCACAGGATCAGACCTTCATCCACGCCCGGGTGCTCCGCCAAGCGCTTTAGGGCGTCGGGCAGTCGCGACTCGGGAATAGCCAGCCGCTCGCGCACCTCCACCGGCGCGCTGTTGTGGTTTACTCCGATGAGCTGGAACTTCATGACTGCACGAACCTGTGAATCGCGCTGAAATAGTTGGCTGACCACGCGATTACTGCGGCTACGAACGCGCCTGCAGCCAGATACGCTGCCCGACGGCCACGCCATCCCGCGTTCCAACGCGTGTACAGCATCAGCATGTAAACCGCCCACATCAAAATCGAGAGCAAAATCTTTGGATCGAGTAAATCGATCCGGCCGAATGCGGCCTGGGCAACCACCATACCCGCGACTAGGCCGAAGGTCATGAACGGAAAACCCAGGAGCAGTGACCGATAGCCGATCTCGTCAATTACTTCCAGCGCGGGCAGCCGCAACAGGAATCCGCCCGACTTTTTGGACTTCAAACTGCGTTCCTGCGCCAAATACAAAAGACTGGCGCTGAAACTGAGGAACAGTGCCGCGTATCCGGTGAAGATAAGGGCAATGTGCGCGATCAGCCATCCCCGGCGCAGGCCCGGAGACGTAACCAGGAACGGCTGCTGGCCGGTGGCAGCCATGAAGGTCAAAACGAAAACCAGGGGAAAGATCACGATGCCCGGTGAAGTAGTTCGGTAGATCAAAAATACGATCAGAAACGCCACCATTACAAGAATTGCGAGGAGGGACTCGGAGTCGTTGACCGATCCCAGCGCGATTTGTCCGGAGCGCACCACCGATTCCGTAAGAGAGACGAACTGGAAGACCATGCCAAGACTCATGGCGGGCAGCGCGATCCGGCTTAATCGGGAGCTGGTGCCAGTAAGCGCCAACAGCGCATAAAGCAGACCCACGGTATAGAAAGCGAGCGCGACTCGCAGCCAAAGCACAGGCATAATCTTTGCGGAAAACTTGGGGCGGCACGCGGCGCCTTGCCCCCGTAAATGTGATTATAGTCTGCAATGCAGGCGAAAATTGTCCACGTGTCGGGCAGAATCTGCAGAAACGGTTACTCCAAGCCTCTTCGCAACGGCTGACATTTGCCCGAATATTCGCTGGTCCATCTCGAACTACTGCACGCCCAGCGAGGCCAGGACCCGTTCAAGTTGTTCGGCAGTCATCAGAAGGCTTCGGCCGTGGGTCATCATGTCCTCGATTTCGTCGAACCCTTGAAACAGGCGCATCTTGACGGCGCCATATTGTTCGGCATCGGTGAGGGCACGACCATGGGCGGAGGACCAACTCCGGACCGCGTCATCATGCAGGAGGACGCTGACGGCGAAGGTCGTCTTCCGATCGGAAGTCACATCGAAGATGTACTCAGTCGCGGGCACCCGCGTTGACTCGGCAAGGGCTGGCCGCTTGCCGACAAAGTAATACTGGTAGACGTATCCCTGGCCACCAGTATAGGTCTTCATTCGGCGAAGGGTCATAAATCAGCAGCACTATCCGGGTTCTGAATTCTAGCGGCTGATATTCCCCCGTGAAATCACCCGCCCATACTCCGAAGCTCGGGCCAGCCGGTCGAACAAGCGATATGCGGCCAGGGAAATCCGGCTGATGGATTCCTCTCCATCGCGTTCCCTTCGCAGATATGTGGTCATCACGCAGATGATGTAGGGCCGCTTTGACAGAAAGACGATTCCCGAGTCTGTGCGCACTCCTTCGAGCTCCCCGTGCTTGTTGGCAACCCTCAGGTCTTCGGGAAGATCGCGGGGAAGGAAACTATCTTTCTTTGGCGTGCTGAGGACCTTGAAGAAATCGTCCGTCATTTCTTTATTGAGCACTTTTCCGCGATAGAGGGCTTCCAGCAGAGTCATCATCTCGCTCGGGGTGGAAATGTTCTCCCGTCCTTCACCAGCGGCTTTCAAGTCCATCATCTTCCGGCGGAGACGCATGTGGGAGAGAGCAAGCGACTCCATGAGCGCATTAACGTTGTCTATGCCGATGCGATCGATCAGTACATTGGTCGCGCTGTTGTCACTTACAGCGACCATCATCGTGGCGAGATCGCGTAGCGTAATCTTCGTGACGCCCGGCGTGAGCCCTTCCATGATGTAACTATCGGGAACCAGGTCGGAGGATGCAACAGTGTAAAGATCGGTGAGCTTCAGCTTACCGGCCTGCGCCTGGCGATAGAGTTCGGCCAGAACTGCAATCTTGATCGAACTAGCCTGAGGAAAAACCTCGTCGGCGTGCAGGAGGAAGCTCTGGCCGCTGGTTAGATCAAGGACAGCGACGCCGAGCACACCATCAAGGTTGTTGTCCACGTCGTGAATCGAAGATTCGAGTTTTTGCCAGAGTAGCTGCTGCTTGGCTGGAGCGCCGGCGTCATTCTGGGCGCATGTCGCAGCAAGCAGTAGAAAAAGCGGGATCAGAGGCCTCAATGAGATGGCTCCTCCGAGCGGCATTATAGGCTGGCATCTCGGCAGCAGTCGGCACAAGGAACACAAGGGAAATTCAAGCGAAACCTGTGCCTTGGTGAACCTTCGCGCTTTGTGGTTCAAGATTTATCCTTCGATCTTTGCGTCCAGCAGCCGCTTCACCGCCGTCTCCGACGCTACAGGCGAGTAATAAACCTCCTTGAAGGTGTACGATTTCGCCTTGGACGCAATGATCGGCAGGATCTCGATGTGCCAGTGGTAATCCTCGTCAATGGTCTTCCAGTAGCCCAGGCTCTCCGAACGGTGGAGAGTGTTGGGTGACGTGTGCAGGACGAGGTGGAATTCCTCGGTGATGGTCCGGATACGTTGCAGAGTGTGGCGTAACAGCGCGCCGAGGTCACGCAGGCTGGCCGGACGGCCCAATCCAAAGCGCTCAAAGGCGGCTTCGTGGATGCGTGACATGATCCAGGTCTCGTAGGGCACGCGCGGAGCATAGGGACAAAGTGCGACGAAATCGCCCCGAGTTTCGAGTACGCGCTGGTTCTGTTGCAACTCCTGAGAAAGAATGTCACAGAATACGCAGCGTTCTTTCTGAGCAAAGTAATCGCGGCCCGCCCGCAGTTCGTAGAGCACACGGCGCGGCACAAAGGTGGTTGCGGTGAGCTGCGCCGTGGGATGCTCGAACTCCTGTCCGGCGCTGCCCCCGTGGTTTTTGAAGATGCTGATGTACTTGAAGCGTGCATCGCGTTTGAGGTCCTGAATGCGCTGTGCTGCGAGGATAAGGAACTGTTCGATCTCCCCATCACTTGCATTCCACAGGTTGCGATCGTGTCGAGGGTTTTCAATCAACACCTCGTGCGCACCCACTGATCGCATTCGATCGTAGAGGCCTTCGCCACGCCGGGAGGGCTCGCCTTCGATTCGATACAAGGGCGTGGGATGCACCACCGCCCGCGCCGACCAGGGCCCGTCGGACCCGCCCATCGTGGAGACCAGTTGTGGCACAGCCGGCGAATCCGCGCAGAAGCGGCAGAATGGTTCGGAACGAGGCGCGCTCTCCTGGACGTCATCGCCAGTAATTACCCAAGACCGGGTGATGGGATCTTTGCGGAGCTCCATGCCAGTAGGAAACCATTGCAACGGCGGGCGCGTCAACTGAGGATTTCTCCGTCACAGAGAATCCGCGCTCGTGTTTGTTATAATCCGCGCACCAGCCGCCCGAGATGACTGAGCCGTCCACTCCGTTGATGCGGCAGTATGCCTCCATCAAGAAGGAACACCCCAGCGCTCTGCTGTTCTTCCGCCTGGGCGATTTCTACGAGCTTTTCTTCGATGACGCCCTGGTGGCCGCCCGTGAGTTACAGATCACGCTGACCTCGCGCAACAAGGAAAAAGGCGTGGCGGTCCCGATGTGCGGCGTTCCGTATCATGCGGCGGAAAGTTACATTGCGAAGCTCATCCGCAGGGGATTCAAAGTTGCGATTTGTGAGCAGATGGAAGACCCGCGCATCGCAAAAAAACTTGTGCGACGCGAGGTAACTCGGGTGGTCACTCCCGGAACAGCGGCAGACTCTTCGCTCAGTTCCGAAGAAAATAACTTCTTGGCAGCCGTGGTACAAAGTGGTGACCGAGTCGGCTTTGCCGCCCTCGATCTTTCCACGGGCGAGTTTCGCGCTACCGAATTTCAGGGCGAAAGAGCCGCGCAGCGAATTCAAGAAGAACTGCAGCAATTGCGCCCGAAAGAAGTTTTATATGCGTCGTCGGCTCCTCTCTTTGAGGTGAGACGCTCATTTGGGGATGGGACTTCGTCCCCTCCAAGCCACGCCCAGGGCGGCACTTCTGCCTGCGCCGAGACTCCTCTCGATGACTGGATTTTCGCCCCCGACCACGCCATTCCCCTTCTGGAAAACCATTTCGGCGTCTTGTCGCTTGAAGGATTCGGCTTGGCGGGAAAGCCGGCAGCGGCGTCAGCGGCAGGAGCAATCCTCTACTACGTCCGTTCCACACAACGTGGGACGTTGGACCATGTGGATCGCATCGGCTTTTATGAACGCCAGAACTGCCTGGTGCTGGATGCGGTGACTGTGCGAAATCTGGAACTCATCGAGCCGTTGTTTCCCGGGGATGGATGCGGGGATCACTCTTTTCCGTTCGATTGACGCCACGATCACTCCCATGGGCAAGCGCCTGCTGCGTTCCTGGATGCTCCGGCCTTCTATCGACCTGGCGGAAATCAACACTCGCCTGGATGCTGTCGAAGTGCAGGTGAAAGAGACTGTCGCGCGTGAGGAATTGCGGCGAGCGTTGGACGGCATTTTGGATTTGGAGCGCCTCTTAAGCCGGGTGACGCTTGAGACTGCGAATCCACGCGATGTCCTGGCGCTGGCAGCATCCCTCGACAAAATTCCTGCAGTTCGCGTGGCGCTGGCCCGGTTGGCGGCTGAGCGGATAAGCACGCTGCACGCGTCCGCGGACGAATTGAGCGACCTTCGCGCGAGAATCGACAAGACCATCGTGCCTGAGCCGCCGATCTCACTGAGCGACGGCGGCGTGATTGCGAGCGGCGTCGATAAAGAGCTCGACGATCTGCGCGATCTCAGCCGCCATAGCAAGCAGTTTCTCGCTCAGATCGAGCAACGCGAACGGCAGCGGACCGGAATTGCATCGCTGAAGGTGAAATTTAATTCCATTTTCGGCTATTACATCGAAATCTCTAAGCCCAACCTGCATCTGGCTCCGCGGGACTACGAGCGCAAACAAACCTTGGTCAACGCTGAGCGCTTTACAACGCCGGAATTGAAGGAATATGAGTCGAAGATTCTCGACGCACAGGAGAAAATCGTCGAGATTGAACGCCGATTGTTCAGTGAATTGCGATCTGCGATTGCTGGGGAGGCTCGGCGCATCCGGCAGACCGCGCTGGCCTTAGCCGAGGTGGATGTGCTTGCAGCGCTGGCGAACATTGCAGCATTGCGCAATTATTGTCGTCCCACGTTCGACGGGTCATCAGACGTTGAGATTATTGAGGGACGGCATCCGGTTATCGAACAGCAGGAAATCTCGGGCGGTGGCGAGCGCTTCGTGCCCAACGATTTGTATTTGAATTCCACTACGCATGCGGTTTTGGTCTTGACGGGCCCGAACATGGGAGGGAAGTCAACCTATCTCAGGCAGGCTGCGCTGACTGTGATTCTGGCTCAGATGGGATCGTTCGTTCCAGCGCGTTCGGCGCGGCTGGGCGTTGTAGACCGCGTGTTCACCCGCATCGGCGCTAGCGACAACCTGGCGCGTGGTCGTTCGACCTTCATGGTTGAGATGACGGAGACCGCTGCGATTCTGCACACCGCGACGCCACGCTCCCTGATTCTGCTGGACGAAGTGGGCCGCGGCACATCGACCTACGATGGCTTGGCGATTGCTTGGGCAGCGATCGAATTTATTCACGCGCGCACTCGGGCGAAGACGCTCTTCGCAACCCATTATTTCGAATTGACCGAACTGGCAGAACAGCTCTCTGGCGTGAAGAACTACCACGTTTCGGTGAAAGAAACTGGAGGCGGCATTGCTTTCCTGCGAAAAGTTGAACCCGGCGCAGCCGACCGCAGCTACGGCATTGAAGTGGCAAAACTTGCGGGATTGCCCCATGAGGTCATCGAGCGGGCACGGGAAGTGCTCGCGGAACATGAGAGTGCCGAGCGGCAGGTAACCGGACACCTCTCTCCTGGCGCCGACCCTCCGACGGCACAGTTGACCATCTTCACGCCGCTTTCGCAGCCGGTGCTGGAGCGGCTGCGTGAGTTGGACTTGAATCGTCTTACACCGCTCGAGGCGCTGAATCTGCTGGCGGAACTAAAGAAGCAAATTGATTGATTAACAGCTTTGCGGAGCGAAGCTGCGGACGCGCACCGCATGACAAACAGACAATTAGCCACCAAGGTGAATGCACAAGAAACTTGATACTGGTCAGCTCCTCATCATCGGCTTTGACGGCACCGAGATGTCGGGCCAGCTTCGGTCGCTTCTCACCCGGCTCCAACCTGCCGGCGTCATTCTCTTCGCTCGCAACATCACGTCCGCCGACCAAACCTACAAGTTGCTGAAAGACTGCCAGGCGTGCGTGTCCGAGCCTCTGTTCAGTTGCGTAGACATGGAAGGCGGTCGCGTCGACCGGTTCCGCAACGTGACCGGTCCCACACCGTCAGCGGCCGACGTATTCGCCACTGGGGACCGCAAGCTTTTCCGCAAGCACGGCCAGATGATCGGAGAAACTTGCCGGACGCTGGGCTTCAACACGGATTTCGCACCCGTGGTCGACTTGGCTCTGGAAGCATCTCGCACCGTCATGAGCTCGCGTGAGGTCTCTGCCGATCCCAAGCAAGCGGTGGCTTATGCCGCGAGAATTCCTCGCCGGACTTCGCTCGGCGCACGTGACTCGGTGCGGCTAAGCATTTTCCCGGACTCGGCGAGGCAAATCTCGACACGCACCACGAATTGCCCAGCGTGGAAAGAACCTGGAAGAAGCTCTGGGAGGAGGATCTCTATCCTTACCGTGCGCTACGGCGGGAATTACCCATGATCCTCGTCGGGCATGCGAACTATCCGGCGGTCACGCATGACAGCATGCCAGCGTCGCTCTCCAGGAAGTGGATCACCGATGTTCTGCGCAAAAAAATCGGCTATCACGGGCTGGTAGTCTCCGACGATTTGGAGATGGGCGGAGTGCTCAAGGCAGCGCCGATCGAGCAAGCGGCGGTTGACCATATTCGCGCCGGTGGCGACCTTTGCCTCATTTGCCATCGGGAAGATTTCGTAGTCCGTGCCTACGAAAACCTGCTTAAAGAGATCGAACGCGATCGCAGGTTTGCTCGGCGGGCGCAAGAGTCTGCTCGACGGGTGCTGACGTTCAAGAAGAAGTCGCCGGTGTTAAAGCGCAGAACCACGGCACCGGCCCCGGCGAAATTAGCGAAGCTCTCGCGTCAGTTGTGGGAGTTTGGGGAGCAGGTGCGGCTGGAAGGCATTAATCAGAAGAGCGCTGATCGGCGGGATCCAACATGATCGTGGCCGGAGTGATGAGCGGAACCTCGGCCGATGGCATCGACGTTGCCCTGGTGCGGATTTCATCCGCGAGTCGGGTTCACTTCCAGCCACGGATCAAACTTCTCGGCCATGCTGCGTTTCCCTACCCCAGAGATGTTCGCCGCGCCGTGTTGTCGGCGATGAATGCAACGCGGGCGAGCGTGGCCGACCTGGCCAGGCTGAACTTCTTACTAGCCGAATTGTACGCAGAAGCGGTACTGGCAACCCAGAAGCGGTTCGATTTCAAAGCCGAACTTGTTGGATGCCACGGGCAGACGCTCTACCATCAGGGCGAGCCCGAGAGATTTCTAGGACGAAAAATCGCAGCAACCTGGCAAACCGGCGAGGGCGCTGTCATCGCAGCACGCCTACGGGTGCCTGTCGTCTCCGATTTCCGTCCCGCGGACATGGCCGCCGGCGGCAAGGGCGCTCCATTGGTTCCCTTTTTCGACTACTTGATTTATCGCGATGCGCGACTTGGCCGAATCGTCCAAAACATCGGAGGCATCGCGAACCTCACTGCGATTCCTGCAGGTGCTTCTATCAAGAAAGTTCTGGCTTTCGATACCGGGCCGGGAAACATGGTGATTGACGCGGTTACAGAGCGCCTGTTCGGCGAGCGCTATGATCGTGATGGCAGAATCGCGGCCTCAGGCGCAGTCCTGGAACGGCGTCGTGGCCCACGTCATGCACCTGCCTTTCTTCCGTCGCAGACCGCCGAAGACGGCGGGGCGAGAGGAATTTGGTCGTGAGTTTGTCCAGGAGTTCATGAAGTACTGCGGTCGCGCGAACAAGCACGACGTGGTTGCGACGGCCACCGCCTTGACTGTTCGGTCGATTGCTGACGCGCTACGGCGTTTCGTCATAACGCGGCACAGCAGCTTCAGCGAGTTCATCGTTTCCGGCGGTGGCGCCAACAATCCCACGTTATTGGCTATGCTGGCGAATGAACTAAGGCCGCTCGGCCTGCATATCCGATCGTCTGATGAATTCGGAGTGCCCTCGGAGGCAAAGGAAGCCATGGCGTTCGCGTTGCTGGCCTATCAAACCTGGCATCGACAACCGTCGAATATTCCATCGGCCACTGGCGCCACACGGCCTGCGATCCTGGGAAAGATCTCGCATGCGTGAGGGATTGGAGGAACACCTTCGCCGCCAGAAGGCGGCTGTGCCTCGGTGTTTCGTTATGATCCGGACGCTTGAGGTTTTCACGATCGTCATTTTGGGTCTCTCTGTCCTCTCCTGTTCTGCCAAACCTGATTCCAGCACGCTAGTGATGATCATTGAAAACAACCCTACCAACCTCGATCCACGGATAGGACTCGACGCGTATTCCGAGCGCATTGATGACCTCATTTTCGACGATCTCCTGACTCGAGACCAGCATTTGAACGTCCATCCGGGCCTCGCCCAGAGTTGGGAGATTCCCGACCCTCGGACCTACATTTTTCATTTGCATCCCGGAGTGAAATTTCACGACGGTCGCCTGTTGACGTCGCGGGATGTGAAATGGACTTTCGATTCCCTACTTCAGGGCAAGATTCGCAGCACCAAGTCGGCCGCCTATCGGCTGGTGCAGGAGATTGCCGCGCCCGACGATTCCACGGTCGTGTTCCACCTCAAAGAACCGTTCGCCACGCTGTTGTGGAATCTGTCCGACGGCGCTATCGGTATTGTCCCGTATGGCAGCGGCGCGGAGATCAGCCAACACCCTATTGGCTCAGGCCCGTTTCGGTTCGTTAGTGCGGAACAGGATAAAGAGGTTGTGATCGAACGCAACGACGCCTATTGGGGCGAGAAGGCGAGAATCCCGCGAGTGCGCTTTATCGTGGTCCCGGATGCTACCACGCGCGCACTGGAACTACGCAAGGGCAGCGCCGACCTGGCCATCAACGCACTGACCGCGGACATGGTGTTGACTTTAGAGCGTGACCCAAATCTTGAAGTCTTGCGCGCCCCCGGCACGGTGCTGAGCTACATTGCGTTCAATCTGCGCGATCCCATCCTCAAGGATGTCCGAGTACGGCAGGCGATTGCATACGCCATCGATCGACGGCCGATGATCGAATACTTGGGGCGCGGTTTTGCACGGCTCGCCAACAGCGTTCTGCCTCCAGAAAGTTGGGCGTACAACGGCGACGTTCCCACCTATGGATCACGATCCTGAGCGTGCCCGCCAATTGCTGGACGCCGCCGGTTATCCAGCGCTGAATGGGGTGCGCTTTCACCTCACCATGAAAAGCTCAACCGAAGAGAGTACCCGCTTGATGGCGGCCGTGTTGCAACAGCAGTTGCGCGCGGTTGGCATCATTCTCGATATCCGCACTTTTGAATTCGCCACTTTTTTTTCTGACGTCACTCGGGGAGCGTTCCAGTTTTATTCCTTGCGCTGGATCGGGGGCAATGAAGACCCTGACATCTTCGAATACATTTTCCACTCGTCCAAGTTCCCGCCGAACGGCGCGAATCGTGGTTACTACGCCAATCCTCGGGTAGACGCGCTGATCGACCGAGCGCGCCGCGAACTTGACCAGAAAACCCGCAAGCAGCTGTACGCTGAAATTCAGCAGATTCTGGCCGAGGAGGTGCCCTATATCGATCTGTGGTACCAGGACAATGTGCTGGTACATTCGAGGCGAGTTAGAAATCTGACTCTGAATCCATCCGGGAACTACGACTTCCTAAGAACAGCGGAACTGGCCTCCGACCGATAAGACCAACCACAAATTCGCGCGTGTTACCATCAAATCAGCGTGAAGATTCTTTTCATTGGTGACATTTTTGGCAGGCCGGGGCGGACGATTGTCAAAGATCGGCTGCCCGGGCTGGTCAAGAAATACGACGCTGACCTCGTCATTGCGAACGGCGAAAACGCCGCTGCTGGGTTCGGAATCACTCCTCCCCTGGCTGAAGACCTGTTCGAGCTAGGCATTGACGTTCTCACTACCGGCAACCATGTCTGGGACAAGCGCGAGATCGTCGATTACTTCCAGATGGCGGATGGCAATCACAACGGGATGGCGCGGCGAATCTTGCGGCCGGCAAATTACCCGTCCGACATGCCGGGATGGGGTTTGTACGAGGGCCGAAAAAACGAAGTCCCTTATGCCGTGATCAATCTGCAGGGACGCGTCTTCATGGCGTCTAACGATGACCCATTTCGCGTCGCCGACCAATTGCTGAAAGAGATCAAAGCGAAGATTATTTTTGTCGATATGCACGCCGAAGCAACGTCAGAAAAGATTTCCCTGGGCTGGTACCTGGACGGCCGGGTCACAGCCATCGTCGGCACTCACACCCACGTGCCCACCGCCGATGAACGTGTGCTGCCAGGAGGCACGGCCTACATCACCGATGTCGGCATGACCGGTCCCTACGAGAGCGTGATCGGCGTGAAGAAAGAGTTGGTCGTGGGCAAGTTCCTGAGCAACATGCCAGTTCGCTTCGAGCCTGCTACGGGCGATGTGCGATTGTGCGCCGTCGTGGTGGATTGCGACGAAGCGTCGGGACACGCGAGAACAATTGAAAGATTGATGTTGAGTTGAACTAATTCGAATCGCGGTTACAGGCTGGCATCTGTCCGTCTGTGACGGTGAGCGTCTGTCACCCTGAGCGAATGGCCTCTTCGCTCTGCGCAGGGGACTTGAGTCGAAGGGCCCCTACAGAGATTCGGCAACTCAAGGATTAGGGATCCTTCGACTCCGCGTGTCCATTCGGAACGAATGGACGCGCTACGCTCAGGATGACACTGAGTCTTGAGGACGCGACGCTCGCAGGATTTTCCCCAGCTCTTTCCGGTTCTGCATCGGCAGATGGCGCAAGGCGACCCGTGCCAAGGCCACGTATACTTCTCTTGCTTCCGGAACCTTCTTCAATACTCGCAGATGCTTGCGCACAATGGCGATATCGCCCCGTCCGATAGGACCGGTGAACGCTCCTGCCGGACCTAGCTTCGCGTAGTTCGCCAAAGTTTGTCTTACGATGGGCAGCATGTTCTTGCGAGCGTCCGCCGCGGAAAGTCCCGATGCACGCGCCACTTTCTCGCCTGCAACCAAGGTTAAAACCAGCAGCGGTGAGATGAAACCTCCCCAGGCGTGGTAGGCGGCCTTGTTCTTTTTGGAAATAGAAAAGGCCCTCCCGCCGAGGTCACGGACTATCCGCCGCGCCACGCGGACAGCGGCAGCATCCCCTTCGAGCGCAAACGGCACGTTCTGGAGCGCGGGTACGGAGCCGCGAACAAACGTCATCATGGGATGAACCGCAGCAACGCTAGCTCCGCGTTTCCGCAGGCTGTCCAGTTCATCACTGGCCAATGCTCCGCTGGAATGGAATGCGATTTTTCCCTTCCACGCCGTCGCCTGTGCCAGTTCGCGGGCAGCTTTGGCAATCTCGCGATCTGGCACACAGAACCAAATAAGCGGAGCATCGATCCTCGCACTATCGCTTGAAGAAGCATGCGCTCGCAGGCGTTTGGCTAGCTGCTGAGCTCTTTTCCGCGAGGCGCGATTGTTTCGTGAGATAACTTCGCGAACCCGATATCCCGCGCGTTGCAACTCCAAGGCCAACGCGGTGCCCAGTCGCCCCGGACCCACTACCGCAATCTCCGCCTTGCTTGCCATCGCGGGCAGGATAGCAGGCGACACTGTCGGACCAAAATTCCGCAACTGAGCCGAAACCGCGAACCAGAGAATCTCCGCTATATTGTTTTCATGCCCAAACCAACGCGTCAGACCACGAAAGCCCGTGTTCTCTCCTCCCGTGAGGTTTATCGCGGCCCCGCTTTCTGGGTAACGACCGACCAAGTGCTGGAACCCGGGGGCGTGCGGGTTCGCCGCGACATCGTGCGTCATACTGGATCAGTGGTCATACTTGCCGTAGATGAAACTGGAGCCGTTCCCCGCATCCTACTCGAACGCCAATACCGCCACGCCGCCCAACAATTTCTTTGGGAGCTGCCTGCGGGTCGCATCGACGATGGAGAAGAACCCCTGACTGCCGCCAAGCGCGAACTGCTCGAAGAGACCGGGTACACCGCATCCAAGTGGAAACGAATCCTGAAGTTCTACGCCAGCCCCGGCTTCGTGGCCGAGGCAATGAATGTCTATCTGGCGCGCAAACTACACCCGGGAGCCGCTCAGCCGGAGGATGACGAAGCAATCCAGGTTCGGTTTTTCCCACTTTTCAGGGCTGTGAGCATGGTGATGAATGGCACCGTTCGTGACGCTAAAACGATCTCCTCCATTCTCTGGTTCAGCCAGCAGCTAAAGGGTTCAAAGCCACGCTGATAGCGGCTTTCCGGCGATACTCTTCTTGACAGCCACCTCGACTAGAAGCACAATTGGCCCATTAGAAAGGCACGGCCTCGGAGCTGAAAGAGTACGTGCCCCGGGGGGCGCAAGTGGAACGCTTGAAAGGTACGGTAAAGTGGTTTAACAACGCCAAGGGATATGGCTTTATCGGACGCGACGATGGCAGCCCTGATGTTTTTGTGCATTACAGCGCCATCACGTCGGAAGGATACAAAAGCCTGCAGGAAGGCGATAAAGTAGAGTTCGAGATCACTCAGGGCCAGAAAGGACCGCAAGCGGCGAACGTCAGCAAGGCCGAATAGCTCCGCAGACCGCGAGCTTGCTCCACTCTCTTCCCTTTACCCGCGCGGAGCCGTGTTTTCCTGTGTCCGGTCCCTTATCACGAGGACGCCGTCTTTCCCTCCCGCCGCAACTTGTTTAATCTTTACTTGCAGCAATGGACAACAAAGCCATCGCCGGAATTCTGTACGAAACCGCCGACCTGCTGGAAATCGACGGACAGGATTCCTTCCGCATCCGTTCCTATCGCAATGCCGCGCAGGCCATTGAGGCGCTGCCACAGCAAATAGCCGACTTAATCGGCGAGCCCAAGAAAGTACTTGAAATACAAGGCATCGGCAAAGGCATGCTGACCAACCTGCAAGAGATGTTTAAAGACGGTCGGCTCTCGGTGCACGCCGATTTGCTGAAGAAATACCGGCCCTCCATGCTCGATCTGCTCAAGATTCAGGGACTCGGCCCAAAAACCATCGCCCTGATCTGGAGCGCCTATCAGGTCTGCGATGTGGAAGGTGTGGAGAAGCTGGCCCGCGAGGGCAAAATCCGCGAACTACCTCGCATGGGCGAAAAGCAGGAACAGAAGCTGCTCAAAGCGATTGAGGACTACCGCCGCATCGCTGGGCGCTTCCTGCTCGACGTTGCGGAGCGGGAGACAGAGAAAATTCAGGCCCACTTGCGCGATTTCCCTGGCGTCGAGAAGGTCACTCCCGCCGGGTCTCTGCGCCGGGGACGTGAAACGGTGGGCGATCTCGACATACTCGTAACCGGCGCTGCATGTTGTGATGATGGCGAGCGGGAAAAGCTGATCGATCACATCATCAAACTTCCGGGGCTGATGGAGATCATTGCACGCGGGGAGAATAAAGTCAGTTTCCGCCTGCGCGGCGGCATGCAGGTGGATGTGCGCTTTCTCGCGCCTGAATCCTTTGGAGCAGCCATGCAGTATTTCACCGGCTCCAAGGCACACAACGTAGCCTTGCGCCAGCGCGCGCTCAAGATGGGCTTCACTCTAAGCGAGTACAGCCTGGCGCGTTTGGACAACCAGAAGGTAGTCGCGGGAAAAACGGAAGAAGATATCTACGCCCAACTTAAGCTGGACTACATCCCGCCAGAACTGCGCGAGAACCAGGGCGAAGTCGACGCCGCCGGTGCGCATAAGCTGCCTGCGCTGATCTCGCAAGCCGATGTGCAGGGCGACGTGCACATGCACACCGTCGAAACCGATGGTCGCAACACCATCGAAGAAATGGCTGAAGCAGCTAAGGCGCACGGATATAAATACATGGCCATTACCGACCACTCCAAGAATCTGGCCTTCGCCAATGGCTTGGATGACCAGCGCGCGGTTGAGCACATCAAGCGCATTCGGGCCGCCAATGACAAGATCAATGGCATCAAGATATTCGCCGGCATTGAAGTGGACATCCTCGCCGATGGCACTCTCGATCTCTCTGACTCAGTGCTGGAGCAGATGGATCTGGTGATCGCCAGCGTGCACTCGCACTTCAATCAAAGTTCAGCCGAGATGACCGACCGCCTGCTCAAAGCCGTAGAGAATCCCAACACTTCGATCATCGGCCACCCCACGGGGCGTTTGCTTCTACGCCGTGATGCCTATCAATTCGATTTGGATAGCGTCTTGAAAGCCGCGGCCCAAAGAAAAGTCGCGATGGAGCTCAACTCTTATCCCGACCGGCTGGATTTGTGTGACCGCCATCTGCGCCTGGCCAAACAGCACGGCGTGAAGATCGTGATCAATACCGACTCGCACCACACCTCCCATCTCGACAAGATCCGCTATGGCGTGCTGCAAGCCCGCCGCGCCTGGCTGACGAAGGACGATGTGCTGAACACACTGCCCGCCCAGGATTTCGCCAAGGCCATGAAACACGCATGGAATTGACCGATCACTGGCTTACAGACAACGCCCGGCTCTGCGAACGGTTCAAGGCGGAGTAGAATCTGTCGGGGAGCCAGGCTACCATGCCCGATGAAAAACCCATCACGCCCGCGCCAGAGAGTCCTCCCGCAGAATCACATCAGTTCGGCCCAACCATCAACATTGGCGAAGAATTCGGCACCGCCCGCAAGAATCTGCCGTCGGTGAAAATTATCGCGATTGTGTTGGCGGTGGTGGCAGTCGTTTTGGCAGTCTGGGCTTTTGTGCTGCGGCCAAAACCGCAAGGCGGAGGGTCCATCGACAATATTGCGGCAATAGAGATTCCCGACCAAAACGCAGTGCTGGTCGCGGTGAACGTCACCGTGCAAAACTCAGGCAAAAAACCTCTTTGGATTAAGGACATCAAGGCCACATTGAAGACAGATAATGGCGAGTTTAACGACGAAGCTGCCTCGGCGATGGACTTTGATCGCTACTTCCAGGCTTTTCCCGCATTAAAGCAGCACACTCTCCCAGCGCTCACCCCGGAAACCAAGATTCCGCCCGGAGGCCAGGCTCAGGGAACGATAATGGTGAGTTTTCGTGTGATCCAGCAGACTTTCGACAAGCGCCAATCGCTGAGCGTGGTGATCCAGCCCTACGATCAAGCGGTGCCCCTGGTTCTGACCAAGTAGTGCTATATCACTAGTGCTTCTGCAGGAATTTTCTGCGGACCAGGTGAGTGTTGGCGTCGGGCTTAATCTCATCATATTTCAGGCAACTGATCGACCCGTCAACCTCAAGCACCGCCAGCGCAACGTCGTGATAGCTGGAGATCCCGTGTTCGCGGAGGGCGCGCTGCAGTTCGTCCATGCTGACGTGCTCTTTCGCCATGTGCGACTCGATTACCTGGCCATCGTGAATAAGCAGGCTGGGTTGGCCCTGGACGAACTTGCGGAAGCGGCGGTTGCCGCCCGAAACTTCTGCAATCAGGTAGTTCAGCACCAGAAGGGTAGAAGCAGCGACCACACCGCCAAGGAGCGAGGTATCGGGACCCGTCATTGCATTTTGCACGGCATTGCTAATCAGCAGCAGGAGGGTCAGATCGAAGGGGGTCATCTGGCCCACTTCACGCTTGCCGCTTAAACGCACACCTAGCAGGACGACAAAATAAATAATCGCTGTCCGCAGTGCGATTTGGACGAGAACGTGTCCGCCGGCAAGCATCAGGGGGTCACTGGCTCGCCGAGGCAGTCACTGGTACAGGAGCATTCTTGGGCGTACTCAGATATCCGGTCGCTTTGTTCTTGTCCACCGACCACACGACCAACTCGTACAACATATGATCGCGCCCGGTGTAGAACTGGATAGGCTCGCTTACGTTTCGATCCTTCTTCTCGATGGTTTTGTCGTCGGAAGTGACATTTAACGTGAACTTGCCTCGTTTGGGATCCACTTTCCTTAAGCTGCAGGCTGACCGTGGAAACCGGTTGTGGCTTGGCGCCCTTGATCAGGGTGAACTCATAGTAGTTGCGATCGCCCTTGTGTTTCAGGATTTCGAGGTCGTCGCGAGTCTTGGCGACTAAACCGCTCTGCATACCAAGGTCGCCGATCGTGCTCTCCAGCTTAGCTTTGGTCGCTTCCAGATCGGCTCTGGTTGAAGCAACGTCGGTCTTCACTCCACCGACGTCAGTTTTCACGCCGGCAACTTCTCCAGTAACCGCGCTGATTTGTTGCTTTTCCTGCTCCGCCAGGCGCGCTTCCGCGGCCCGTTGTTCGCGCTGCAACTCAGTGGAGCGAGCGGCCAGTTCTTTTTTGGTCAAACCGACCTGGTGGGCCAGCGCTTCGTCATTCGCCTCGGCGGATTGAATCCGTTTGGTGAGATCGAGAATCTGGCTGTTGCTGGCGATGAGGTCCTTATTTTGCTTGTCCAGCCGTCCCCGCAGGGCAAAAAGAAAGTAGCCAGAGCCTGCTACATAAAGAACAGCAAGTAATAAAAGAATCCACTTCCCAGCACTACTTTCCGACTCCACATGCACCGCGCCCTCGTCCGCCATATGCCTCCGTACGCTGGTTGTGATGGAATGTCTACCGCAATTGTTGAACACCGGGATAATAGTGTCAATTGTAAGACTGGTGCCGTAGACAATTTGTGACCAATATGGACTACGGGACTTTGCCACCTCAGCGTTATGCTATATTCACCTAGGGCTTCCTATGGCAAAGCACTATACGTCGAGAACGTGCCTGACGCCTTATACGCAGGCTCTCCGAGAACGCGCTCGCCAACATCGCAAGTCCATCGCTGCAGAGGTGATGTCGTTGCTCGAGGAAAATATCGTGACCGCGGACGAACGGAAGGCAAACGACAAGATTCCTGCGTCGAGCACAGTCGTCTGCGCTCCCGCCGCCCACGCTCTGCCGGCCCCTTCTCACCCAGTGAGGAACTGCAACGGGAAGACCGATCGCGGTGAGCACCTTGGTGGTCGATGCCAGTGTCGCGGCTAAATGGTTCCTTCCCGCGGCTGGCGAAACTCTTACCCAACAAGCCTTGCAGTTGCTGAAGCGCTATGCTGCCGGGGAGCTGAGGTTCCTGGTGCCGGATTTGTTCTGGGCTGAATTTGCCAACATCATGTGGAAGGCGGTTCGCCAGGGGAGATGGCCGCAAGGCTTCGGCCGAGGTTGCGGTTCATGCCATGCGCGACCGCAACTTTCCTAGCGTTTCCTCTCTCGCACTGCTTGAGGACGCGTTTGCCATCGCTTCGGCCTTCGATCGGACTGGTTATGACGGTCTTTACGTCGCCCTCGCCGTGATGTCCAAAACAGAATTGATTACCGCCGACGAACGCCTGGCGAATGCCCTGGCGGCGCATCTTCCCGTAAAGTGGTTGGGTTCTCTCTAGCAGCTATCCAGCCCGAAGCTCACGAGTCGCCATCAGTAAGTTGGTCTGGCTTTTTCCTCAAGAAAACCTTCTTTTCGGCCCTTTCAATCAAGCCTTTTTCGATCATCGGCCAGCGGTCGTGTGCTTTGCCTCCAAGCTGCAATTCGGCCGCAGTGAGCCCCGTAGAGGCCAGGTCTTCGCCATAGATGATCATCAACTCTTTGCGTTTCTGTTCATCCAGCAGATGAACCAGGCGCACATACATCATTCCTGCTGGCATCTTGTATCCCTTCGCGCGGATGAGCGTCTCGATATGCTCGCGGTCTGAACCCGGTTCGATCTCGGCGTCGTTCGCGCGTACCCATGTATCCACGTAAAAATCCATGCCGCCGATCTTTGCGTGCCGCGGTGAATCATATTTGTGTTTCAACTCTGGCTTCTCCGGAATGTAGCCTTCAAACTGCACCCAATACAGCCGGCGAACCTGTTTCTGTTCATCTGCCTCGACAAAGGCGTGTAGTTCGCAATCTGCGATGCCATAGAGTACCCATCGGTCAGCGCCGACGTACTGCACCGGTTTCGGGAGCCGGATCCGCATCTCGGGATCGCGTCTGAAGTGATAACGTTTTCGTCAACCTTTCGCTCCGGCGGTTTGGTTTGTGCAGCGAGAAACCCGCAAAGGAGAAGTCCGATCAGGATTGCTTTGAGCAATTTCACCTCTCATCTCGCTACCGCATTTACATGAGACTCGTTGAACTCTAAGTGCGGAGAGCTCTCAATAGTAATTCCAAAGCATCGAAACCCCACATCTCTCACCTCAGAACGTCGAACCCCGACTCTGCCGGGTGACCGAGATTTTACTTGCCTCGGTGACCCGCTATACTGCCCGATGAGTCGCTCCTGAAGCAAACGGACAGATGAGGACCAGTGACAGATGAAGCTGTTGTCGGTGAACACTGGGCTTCCCCGCGAAGTGACGTGGCACGGGAGAAGTGTGACTACCGGAATCTTCAAGCAACCGGTCCAGGGACGCGTGGCGTTGCGCAAGCTCAATTTGGACGGTGACCGCCAAGCCGATCTCACTGTTCACGGCGGCGAATACAAGGCCGTTTACTGCTACCCGCTCGTACACTACGAATACTGGAAAAGAGAGTTGCCAGGCCGAGAGTTGCCGATTGGCATCTTTGGGGAGAACTTCACACTGGATCGCTTGCTGCAAGAGTCCGTCCATCTGGGCGATCGGTTCTCCGTCGGTTCGGCAGAAGTCGTCGTGACCCAGCCTCGCCTTCCTTGCTACAAACTTGGGATCAGATTTGAAGCCGACGACATGGTAAAGCGGTTCTTCGTAAGCCGCCGGACAGGTTTCTACCTCGCCGTGACTCGCGAGGGAGAAGTCGGCAGCGGCGATGAGATGAGGCTTATCAGCCGCGACCCAAACCGCGTTCCAGTCTCGGAAATCACTCGCTTGTATGCCGAGAAAAGATATAGCGACGCCGATGTGGCTTGGGTGCAGCGTGCGCTCCGAGTTGAAGTGTTGCCGGAGAGTTGGAAGGAGTACTTCCGCCAGCGGTTGGAGCAGATTCCGACTTCAACCTGAAGGCATCGCGAGCGGGTCTTCCGTCTTAATGGACGAGGCTTTATGAATTCCGGACTGACGCTATTGTTGGCCTTCTCTATTGGAATAGTAGCCGGGTTGCGATCCATGACTGCCCCTGCCGTTGTGGCTTGGGCGGCGCATCTGGGTTGGATCAATCTTTCGGGCTCACACCTGGCTTTCATGGGCTCCACTTGGGCCGTCGCAATCCTGACCCTTGGAGCCTTGGTCGAATTTGTTGCCGACCAACTCCCCGCCACTCCCGCCCGTACCACTGCCGTCCCGCTAACCGCCCGAATCGTTATGGGATTGCTTACGGGTGCCTGCCTCGGCACCGCTGGAGGTATGTCCCCTTTACTGGGGGCGATGTTCGGGGCGATTGGCGCAATTGTAGGAACGTTCGGCGGTTATCGGGCGCGCGTCGGATTGGTTCGAGCCCTTGGCGCTCCGGATTTTGCAATTGCTATCCCCGAGGATCTGGTCGCAGTTGGGTTGGGAATATTTCTGGTTTCCAGGTTCTGAGCCAGCAATTCATGCTCGCAATCCCGGCCTCACGTGGCTGGCACACATTCCATTTAGAGCGCCCTTATGACCATTTCGCAGCAATACGATGCCATCATCATCGGCTCAGGGCAAGCTGGCACACCTCTCTCCACGGCTCTTGCTCAAGCCAGCATGCGAACCGCCCTAATCGAGCGCGAACACGTCGGCGGAACCTGCATCAATGAGGGATGCACTCCTACGAAAACAATGGTGGCAAGCGGCCGAGTCGCCTACCTCGCACGTCGCGCTGCCGACTACGGTGTGGACACTGGCCCCATCAGTATCGATATGCCAAGAGTCCGGGAACGGAAACGCAAGATGGTGGACAGCTTCCGAAACGGTAGTCAGTCGCGCATCGAGAAGGCCACGAACCTCGAGTTGATCTTCGGTGAGGCCCGTTTTACTGCTCCAAAGTCGGTTGAAGTCAGAACTAAAGATGGCAGTCAGCGAGTCATCTCCGCCAAGAACATTTTTATTAATGCCGGCACGCGTGCTTCGCACCCCAGGCTGAATGGCTTGGAAAGCATTCCGTTTCTTGACAATGCCTCCATCATGGAACTCGACTCTCTTCCCGAGCACCTATTGATCTTGGGAGGCGGCTATATCGGTCTCGAGTTCGGACAGCTTTTTCGGCGCTTCGGCAGCCGCGTCACGATCATTCAGTCCGCTGGCCAACTGCTCACTCAGGAGGACCCCGACATCGCCGAAGAAGTTGCCAAAATCCTCCGGCAGGACGGAATCGAGATCATGCTGCAGGCGAAAGCGACTCGTGTCAGCCGATCAAACGGCAGCATTCGCCTTGAAGTTCAGTGTCACGGCAATTCGAACACGCTGGTGGGTTCACATCTGCTAGTTGCCACAGGGCGGGTGCCGAACTCGGACACCCTGAACCTTGCGGCGGTTGGCATTCAAACCAACGACCGCGGCTTCATCCAAGTCAATGATCGTCTCGAAACTACGGCCGCTGGCGTCTACGCGCTCGGTGACATCAAGGGTGGCCCGGCGTTTACTCATATCTCTTATGACGACTTTCGTATCATCCGCGCCAATCTGCTCGAAAAGAAGACAGCCTCGATTGCCAATCGTGTGGTGCCCTACACTCTCTTTATCGATCCCCAGTTGGGCCGGATTGGTTTGACCGAAACTGAAGCCCGCGCGCATATGCGCAACATTCGCGTCGCGAAGCTGCCGATGAGCTCCGTCGCTCGCGCCCTCGAAGTAGATGAGACACGCGGCTTCATGAAAGCCGTAGTTGATGCCGAAACCAATCGGATCCTGGGGGCTGCGATTCTCGGACTTGAAGGCGGCGAAGTTATGGCTGTTCTCGAGGTGGCAATGATGGGCAAACTTCCATACACCGCGTTACGCGATGGCGTCTTCGCTCACCCAACTCTGGCAGAATCGCTGAACAACTTGTTTATGGCGATGGACAGCAACGAGTAAGCTAAGACTCGACCGCCTTTATTGCACGATTATCTTTTCCGCCCAGATTCGGCCTGCCCTTCGAAGTTTTCACCGCGGCCCGTCACCAATCCAGACCTTGTGATCCATTTCCAGATAAATTCCGGGTTCTCGCAATTCAAGAAATGGCCTGGAGAAACGCAGAGTGCTTCGTGAACCTTTGCTTCTGAGCGATAAATTTTTTCGTGCACATCAACACCAGCTCCAGCAGACGGGTTTTGCGCTGTCGCCGATTCGTGGCTTGACAAGCATGTACCGCGAGGTGTACATGGCATATTCTCGGAGAAGTCTCACCCAATAACCAATCGCTGTTCGGGAGGGGAAAGATATGCCTAGAAACAACCCCTTGGCCCGCCTAGCTTTGGTATTTCTTTCGCGTTCCTCGAAGTGCTCGCCCATCCCTTTGACTCTGGCCTTGACTCTCCTTGGGTGCTTGCTCGGGAGTGGCGTCGCCAACGGGCAGGCCACCACTTCGGTCCGCGGCACGGTTACCGATCCCAACGGGGACGCCGTGGTTGGAGCCAACGTTGTGCTTGCGAATGCCGAGTCCAAGACGGAACGCTCCGTGACCACCGGGGACCAGGGAGAATACCAGTTCCTTCTTATCCCTCCCGGCACCTACACGCTCAGCGTAAAAGCAGCCGGGTTTCGCAGCTATGAACAGAAGGAAGTTGTCCTGCTGGTGAATACACCGGCCACGGCCAATGTCCAGCTCAAAGTTGGCGCGGCAGCCGAAGTCGTAACCGTCACATCCGAGGCCCCGGCCATCGACATGGTGGACGCGTCGCTGGGCAATTCCTTTGATGAAAGACAAGTGCGGCAGATTCCGCTGGAGGGCCGAAACGTTCCCGACTTGCTGAGTTTGCAAGCCGGAGTGGCCTACACGGGCAATCGTATCGGAGACAAGGACCAGGACACGCGCAATGGAGCGGTGAATGGAGCGCGCAGCGATCAGAGCAACATCACGCTCGACGGAGTTGACGTAAACGATCAGTCGAATGGATATGCGTTTACGTCGGTGTTGCCGGTGACGCAGGACTCGGTTCAGGAATTCCGCGTAACCACGACGAATTACGGGGCAGACCAGGGGCAGGGCTCCGGGGCACAAGTCGCGCTGGTGACCAAGAGCGGCACGAATGCCTTTCACGGCTCGGCTTATGAATACCTTCGCAATACGATCACCAGCGCCAACGACTATCTCGTGAAGCAGTCGGAGCTGAATATAGGGCTGCCGAATAAGCCTCTGCAGTTAAACCGCAATATTTTTGGCGTGTCGGTGGGCGGGCCGGTTCAAAAAGACCGGTTGTTTTTCTTCACCAACTACGAGGGGACCCGCGAGCGCGAGCAGCAGCGCGCGGAACGCGTTATTCCTACGCCGTCTCTCTGCCAGGGCATCTTTCAGTATGTAAACGCGGGCAACACCGGAATCACCGACCTGGAACTCCGCGCAGCTCAAGCTACTGGATCCTCGCCACGGATCGGGCATTGATCACGCCATGCTGAACGTCAAGCACACTGGTTATCTCGATCGGACGTTCTGCACCGGGCAGACGGTGACCAACGATCCTTCGGCCGGAGATGGCTTGAACTATGCCGGTTACGTTTTCCGCGCACCCACCAGCCTGGACAACGATGTCTTCATTGCGCGCCTGGATTACCGTCTCACGGCGGACGGCAAGCACAGTCTGTTTTGGCGCGGTGCGCTGCAGGACTTACGCAACCCGGGAGCTCCCTTTTTGCCGGGCGATGCTCCTGAGCAAACTACTGCCGATCACAGCAAAGGCTTTGTCCTCGGCTACATCGCGGTTCTCAGTCCCACTATGACCAATTCCTTTCATTGGGGATTCACGCGGCAGAGCTTTGGAATCGTGGGCAACACCGACCAGCAGTGGAATACTTTTTTGGGTTTGGATCAGGGCATCACCTTCAGCCACAACTTCCAAGTGCCGCTGCACAACCTTAGTGGATGATTTTTCCTGGAGCAAGGGGACCCATACCTTCCAGTTCGGAACCGCGATTGGAATTGCCCGAGATCCCCGGACAAGTTATCTGCACTCCAACACTCTGGGACTTGGAACCACAAACTGGACCTCTCCGATCGGCTTCGCAGGCACCACGAGCACGCTGGATCCGACCAACACCAGCTCCGACGCTCACCCAGGGATCAGCGGCGCCTGAACCTCATGACCGCGACGCAGTACGATCGCCCTCTGCTGGCCTTGTACGGCATGATCTCGGACGTCGTCGCCAATTACAACTTGGACAAGAACGGCAACGTGCTGCCGCAGGGTGCGCCCGTCAAGCGAAACTATGGGCTCGACTGGTATGAGTTTTACGGGCAGGACACCTGGCGCATCAAACCGAACCTCACGCTGACTTACGGACTGCGCTGGTCGTTCTTTCCTGCGCCTTGGGAGACCAACGGCCTGCAGACAGCTCCGACCGTTGGCCTGGGAACTCAGTTCAATCAGAACGTAGCCAACATGAAGCAAGGCATCGGCTATGGAGCGGAGGATCCGATCGAGTTCAATCTGGCAGGTCCGGTAAACAACGGCCCGGGTTTCTATCCGCTCGAAAAGACGGACTGGTCGCCGCGAATCTCCATAGCCTACTCGCCGCGCTTCGGGAGGGGCCTTTCAAGAAGATCTTTGGCGACAACGACAAAACCGTCATCCGTGCCGGCTTCAGCCGAGTTTACGACCGGGCGGGATTCGCGCTGCTGAACAGCTTCGACCAGATCGGCGCGGCCGGTTTGTCCACCACCATTCAAAATACTTGCTGCACGGTCGGCGTCACCAGCGCGGAGGTCTTGCCGCGAATCACGGGCATCCACGATATTCCCCGCAAAAACCTGCAGGCGCCCACCCCGCTCAATTTCTTCTGCCGCCGCCGCCGAACCGGGCTTTCCGCAGATACCCACGGTTAGCGCCCAGGCCAACTTGTGGGGAACTGACAATACGCTGAAGACCCCGCATGCCTATACTGCAGATTTTTCCGTCGGACGTGAGCTGCCCAAGCGATTCTCGCTGCAAATTTCCTATGTTGGCCGCTTCGGCCGCGATCTGCTCACGCAGCGCGATCTGACTCAGCCGCTCGATATCGTGGATCCGAAGACGGGAATTGACTACTACACGGCGGCATCGGCCTTGTCCAATCTGGCAAGGTCTTTTGCATTGGCCAACAACGGTGGGGCGCCAACTAACTATTACCAGGGCTTCCCTACGACCGCCCAAATCGGCAGCGTTACCGCGACGATGCTTGGTCCCACGGCCCAATACTGGATCGATATGTTGCCGCCGCTTCGCAAGGGCGCCACTCAGTATACGGACACCCTCTGCACGGGATTCGTGAACACCGCGACCAATCCTAACGATGGACTGATTCAGGAAGTCTTCAACCTCTACTACAACCCGGCCCTTTCCGTGATCGGCGATGAGATTGTCGGGCTGGCGGATATTGACCTGTACGGCGGGCTGGGAGACAACATCGGCTCAGGATCCTATTACTTCAACGGACCGCCGGGCTTGTTGAAAAACAATTCCGGCCAGTTCTTGAACAACCAGGCCATCTCGATGTATGGATGGAGCTCGATCGGCAGTTCCAGCTACCACGCGCTGCAGGCGAACCTGAGGAAGCAGTTCAGTCACGGAGTTCAGTTTGATCTGAACTACACGTACTCGAAATCGCTCGATATCACGTCGGCTGCGTCACGCGTTGGATTTTCTGTCTATGGCTACCAAAACATCGGGCTGGTCGGAAGCCGCCTGGCAAATGCTTTTTCTCCGAACCTGGCCCGCGCACCGTCCGACTTCGATCTCACCCATCAGGTCAACCTCGACTGGATTGTCGATCTGCCCGTTGGGAAAGGGCGTGCCCTGGCGGGCAACGCAAGTGGGGTGTTAGACGCTTTCATCGGTGGCTGGCAGCTTTCCGGCCTGGCCCGCTGGACCAGCGGATTCCCCTTCAGTGTGGACGGCGGACAGCGCTGGCCCACAGACTGGTTCCTGACCGCTATCACACAGATGACCACAAGACCGAGGACTGGCACGTTCAAGGGAAACGGAAGCGTCAACGTTTTCGCCGATCCCGCCGCAGCACAGGGCGACTTCACCCTGCCTCTTCCAGGAGGGTGTCGGCTCGCGCAACGTCCTGCGTGGAGACGGCTTCGCGGGTTGGGACATGAGCTTAGGCAAGCGCTGGATCATGCCCTACCGGGAGACTCACAGTCTGCAATTCCGGTGGGAGGTGTTTAACGTGCCGAACCTCACGCGCTTCAACGCCCAGGGTGTGGGATCGTCTCTGCTGACTTCGCTTACGCAGTCGCCGAACAGTTTTGGAGCCTACACTAGTCTGCTTACCCAGCCGCGCGTTATGCAATTCGCGTTGCGATACGAATTCTGATCGCACACATCAGTTCCCTGGCGTCGGCAACACGGAGGTGATCGCGTTTTCGCTCACCCAACTCGGTCAGAATCGCTGAACAACCTGTTCACGGCAATGGACAGCAACAAATAACTCAAAGACTCGACTCGCCCTTTAAGGTGCAGATTATCTATTTCCGCCACGATCCCCCCTTCACGCTCACAAGTTCCTTAGCAGACTGCGACTTGCTGGTACTCGCCCTGAGACCTCTCGCTCTCCCATCTTTTTCCTTGTTTGACTTGATTAACTATGGTTAACTAGTACGGATCACCCCTGATTAATATCGCAGCCGTGCAAGGGTGGGGGAGAAGACATGTCGCGGGTAGTTAACTTTGCTCTTCTTTTGTTGAGTGTAGTATGTCTTCTTTCGACGGAGGCACTGGCGCAAGGGGAAACCACAAGTGCCATCGTTGGTCAAGTTCGGGATACGTCGAATGCGGTCGTGCCAGGAGCCACGGTTACTATCGCCAATCCTGAGACTGGACTGAGGCGTACCGCCAATACCGATGAAGGCGGCCGGTTCAACTTTCCGCAGTTAAAGCCGGGCACTTACTCAGTCAAGGTGGAAGCACAGGGCTTCGAGCCAAAGGAAAATGACAATGTCGTTTCGGGCCTGGGCCAGAAGCAGACCGTGGATTTCACACTTAAGGTAGCCCGATCAAATGAAACGGTTGAAGTGAGTAGCGAGGCTCCACTCATCAACCCATCAGATGCCAACACATCCACGACTCTGAATGCCCCGGCGCTGCAGAATCTGCCGAACCCAGGCGGTGATCTCACCTACCCTTTGCAGTTTTCTGCTGGGGCCCTCATCAACACGGCGGGCAGCGGCAACGATTTTGTGGGCGGCACGAATGGGTATGGCAACGTGGAATTCAACGGTCTGCCTGCCCTCTCAAACGGCTACATCGTTGACGGGTTGGAAACGAACGATCCGCTTACCAATCTCAACAGTGGTCTCTCAACCAACCTGGTGCTGGGGTTGAATTCGATCGCGGAAGTGACGGTCAATACTCTCTCCTATTCCGTGGACCAAGGTCGGTACGGAGCATCCCAGGTCAACTACGTCACCAAGTCTGGCTCGAATCAATTTCACGGGAATCTCTATGAACTGTGGAATGGTTCGCTACTGAATGCGGCAGACTACTTCACCAACGCGACGGCGGGAAATCACAAGCCTGGATCGACCGTAAACCATTTTGGAGGAAGTTTGGGCGGACCGATTGTGCATGACAAGCTCTTTTTTTTCTTTGACAGCGAATGGGTTCGGATCGCACTCCCGATCGTCACGCCCACGACAGTTCCGAGTGCGGCGTTCCAACAATACGTGCTGCAACAACTTCCTCTGGGCGGAACGGACTCCGTATCTGGATCAAGCTATCCGGCAGCACCGCAACTTGTACCGTTCTACCAAAAGATGTTTTCCTTGTACCGGAATACCAACGGTACCCCACTCGCCGTACTCGGTTGCCCTTTCAATTCCGGCGGCAGTTCGGCCTCCGGCAGTCCCCCGAATGGCAATGGTTGCGCGAACCGCCAAAGTGTTTCGCACTCCAGCGATGACCACGAGCAAGTGCAAACTGTCCGCCTCGATTACAACATCAACCAGAAAGACACGACTTGGTTTCGTTTCCAGGCTGACACTGGCGTGCAGGCTGCTTACACCGATCCAATCAATTCTTTGTTTGATGCGGTGTCACCTCAACCTCTTTATTCGTTTGCAGCCGGCTACACTCACGTCGTTTCACAAAATCTGGTGAACTATTTCAATCCCGCATTTTCCTGGTATGAGAGCTTGTTTGGGCCCAGCGACTTTCCGAAGACGCTCTCAGCATTTCCGATCGTGCTGCAGGGCAGCGGTGCGAATGCACCATTCACTACGGTTGGCGGGCTCGACAATACCTGGGTACAAGGCAGGCGAGTTTCTCGCTTCTTCATCAATGACAACCTCGCTTGGAGCCATGGCGCCCACGAATTACGGTTTGGCACGAACACTCGAATCTTCCGTCTGAACGACTATGACTTCGGACAAGGCACAGTTCCTACCGTGGCATACACGACCCTGCCGCAGTTCATCTACGGAGTGTCATCCACCGCAACCAAGACTTTTCCACTGACCGCGAACGAACCATTTCGCTTCCTCAATCTCGATCTCTATACTCAGGACACCTGGAAAGTGTCACGGACCCTCACCTGGACATTCGGTCTGCGCGACACCTTCAATTCCAATCCCTTAAATCCTCATGATCAAATCGCCCGTCTTCGCGGCTCTTTCAGTTCCATCTCGCACGATGTTAATCAGCCACTGAACGCTGCCATTCAAACTCATCTAGGCAATCTGTTCGCATCCTCACCCATCGCGATCCTGCAACCGAGGACGGCGATCGCATGGCAGTTTGAACCCAAATCCGTGCTGCGAACTGGCTTCGGAATTTTCAGCGATATCTTGCCCGGCAGTATTGCCGATCTGACCGGCACCAATCCACCATATGTCAAGACCTTTCAAGGAGGCCTGCTCGGCACTGTCGGCGGCACAGCCGTTGCGCCAGGAGTACCTGACAGCGCAGTCGACGCAACCGTGGCAGCAAATCAGAGATTTAGCTTGGGCTTCCCTCAGGGCCAGCTTTCGTGCGCATCTCCGCAGGCAAATCCCGCAGCCTGCCTTCCACCAGTCGCGATAACCGCGGTACCTGACGGCAAATTACATGCGCCGTACTTCATGGAGTGGAGCCTGGGAATTGAACATCAATTCGGGACAAGCGCCAGCGCCCAAGCGCAATACGTCGGCACCCGCGCGGTAAATCAACCTTATCTCACTCAAGTGAACGGTTACCAAACTGTATGTCCAGGCTGTTTTGCGCCGTTTCCCTATAAGCAGCCGGCCGACCAACGATTCGGTGCGGTGACGCAGTTCTCCACGGGCGCGAACAGTCACTACAACGGACTTCAACTGAAGGTGACGAAGCGGCTCGGACATGGTCTACAAGGACAGATCAATTACGCCTGGAGCCGCTGCAGGGATACAGTTTCGAACGGAGGATTCCTTCAGTTTTCTGCGGGAGGGATCCTTTCCCCCCTGCCGGGAGAACTCGCCCGCGACTACGGTCCATGCGACTACGACATCCGGCACAATCTCAATGGGCAGTATGTATATCAATTGCCGATCAAAATTCGCAATCAGCAGCTGGCGTGGGCACTCAACGGCTGGCAGATTTCCGGAACCATGTTTTGGCATAGTGGAGTTCCGTTCTCCGTGCTGAGCACACCCTATTCGGCGAACGGCAACGGCATTCTGCAGGGCAGTGGACCGCAGTTCGCCAGTGCTGTTCCCGGCGTTCCACTGTATGCGCATAATGGCATCCCTGGCGTAACGCAACCGGGGACAATCCAATGGCTCAATCCGGATGCCTTTGTATCGGCTGTTGATCCGAGCACTGGGCAGTGCTATGGCGGCGACAACCCACAGCATTGCCAATTCGGAAGCCTCGGTCGCAATGCTCTACGGGGTCCCGATTTCTTCTGGAGTGACTTCTATCTTACGAAGTGGTTCCCGTTGACCGAGCATGTAAAGCTCAGGGTAGACGCCCAGCTTTTCAATGTCTTCAACCATCCGAACTTTGGGCTCCCCAGCATGGTGCAGGCAGGCATTCCTGGAAAGCCTTCCACACAGACTGGCTTTGGAGCGCTGACCTACACTACCTCTCCGCCGACCGGCCTGCTTGGCGTCGGTTTGGGTGGCGATAGCAGTCCACGAATGATCGCGTTTCAAGCGCGCCTTGAATTCTGACCCTGCCTCAAGATGGGGGACCACATCGGGTGGATTCGCTCAGACATGAGCTTAGTTGTTTCTGTAGAGCTTCACATTCCTTAGACGCAGCGAATTCGAAATCACCGATACTGAACTGAAGCTCATGGCAGCAGCTGCCAGGATCGGGCTTAGCAGGATGCCAAAGAAAGGATACAGAACTCCAGCCGCGATCGGCACGCCCAGCAGATTGTAAATAAACGCAAAGAACAGATTCTGGCGGATGTTCCGCATGGTCGCCTGGCTCAGCTTACGGGCACGGACGATGCCTGCCAGATCGCCTTTTACCAGGGTGACACTCCCGCTTTCGATGGCGATGTCGGTTCCTGTGCCGATGGCAATGCCCACGTCGGCTTGGGCCAGCGCGGGCGCGTCGTTAATGCCATCGCCCGCCATTGCCACCACGCGCCCTTCCTTCTGCAAGCTACGTACGACTTCGGACTTTCTCTCCGGCAAGACCTCCGCCTCGAACTCGTCGATGCCCAGCCTGCGCGCGATATCTTCCGCCGTGGCGCGATTGTCGCCGGTGAGCATCACCAAGCGAATGCCCTGCGCTTTCAATCGCGGATTGCGTCAGGCGTGGAACTCTTGATCGGATCGGCAATGGCGATCGATCCCGCCAGCCGTCCGTCGACCGCGACGAAAATTATTGTGCTCCCACCGACGCCCGCGACCGCCGCTGCTTCCGGCGATTTCTCGACACGGATTCCGCGTTCGCGGAGCAATCCTTCATTGCCAACGACCACAGCATGCCCGCCCACTTTGCCAACTATGCCTTTACCGGTCAAGGATTCGAAGTCTTGCGCTGGCGACAAATCAACTCCGCGCTCGCGCGCTGCCGTGATGACCGCACCAGCAAGGGGGTGCTCGCTCGATTGCTCCAAACTGGCAGCCAGGCGTAATAATTCGGACTGCTCAGTTCCCTTCTCGGCAAATACCCCGACAACTCGCGGTTTTCCCTCAGTCAGCGTGCCGGTCTTGTCGATAACCAGCGTGTCTACTTTTTCAAGGATCTCGAGCGCTTCAGCGTTCTTGATCAGGACACCGGCGTGAGCACCTCGCCCGGTGCCCACCATAACGGCGATGGGGGTAGCCAATCCCAAAGCACACGGACAGGCGATGATCAACACCGCCACGGCATTCACTAGCGCGTGTGCGAGGCGCGGCTCCGGTCCGAAGAAGTTCCATACAATAAAGGTGACAACCGCAACGGCAATGACCAGCGGAACGAACCATCCTGACACTCGATCCGCCAGCCGCTGAATCGGAGCGCGACTGCGTTGCGCTTGGCTGACCAATTGAACGATCTGAGCCAGCAAAGTCTCGCTGCCCACGCGTTCAGCACGCATTAGGAACGATCCGGTCTGGTTCACCGTAGATCCGATCACCTGGCTGCCCAGAGTTTTTGAGACCGGTACGGATTCGCCGGTGATCATCGCCTCGTCAACCGAACTCGTCCCTTCGAGTACGACGCCATCGACTGGAATCTTCTCGCCGGGTCGCACGCGCAAACGGTCCCCGGGCTTCACGCCCTCCAGAGGAACATCTTCTTCTTTGTTGTCGCGCAAAATGCGGGCCGTCTTTGGACTTAAGTCGAGCAGCGCGCGGATGGCGGCGCCGGTTCGGCTGCGAGCCCGTAACTCCAGCACCTGACCGAGTAAAACGAGCGTGGTGATAGCCAGCGGCCGCTTCGAAGTAGACATCCGGGTATCCATCCATGCCGCGCAATGACGGTGGAAAGATGCGCGGAAACAAAGTGGCTACCAAGCTATACAGATACGCCACTCCAGTACCCATTCCAATCAGCGTGAACATGTTCGGGCTGCGGTTTACCAAGGATGTCCAAAACCGTTGAAAGAAAGGCAAGCCGGCCCACAGCACGGCTGGGGTGGCCAGCGCCAATTCGATCCATGGTAGCCACCCGTTAGGAAGCGCGCGTTGCACCGGCATTCGAGGCAGCATGTCTGCCATCGCGATTCCCAGCAAAGGCACCGTTAGCAGCACACTTACCCAGAAACGGCGGGTCATGTCCCGCAGCTCAGGGTTTTCCTCTTCTCGCGCCGTTACCGTCCGAAGCTCTAGCGCCATGCCACAGATCGGACAGCTTCCCGGTTGTGGCCGGACGATCTCGGGATGCATGGGGCAGGTATATTCGACCCGAGTCGTTACCACCGGCATCTCGGGTTCGAGAGCCATTCCGCAACTTGGGCATGACCCGGGCCTTGTCTCCCGAACCTCGGGGCACATGGGACAAACGTAGTTTCCAGTGGTCTTTTGCTTCGTCTTGCCTCCAGGCTCGGAAGGGATCGCTTGTCTTCCCGCGACGCCCAGGGTGACGAATCCGGGCGAATTCATGCGCGATGATCGACTTGAAAATTTGTCCGGTTCAGATTTGAATTTCTCCAGACAACGCTCGCAGCAGAAGTAGTAGTTGATTCCCGACTGTTCAAATTTGTACTTGGCCGTTGAGGGATCGACGGCCATCCCACAAACCGGGTCCTTGGGACGCATTTCGATCAAACTCGCGCGATTGCTGGACATCGGCATTCTCTGTCTTCTTTCAGAGCTTACGCTTCCTGCTGGCTTGGTGGCCGCATCTGTACTCCGACCATGCTACTGCTCTATATTGGATTCACTCCGCTGCGAATTGGAGCAATCTGAGTTCTCCGAGTGTGAGAGGCTGCCCTTCGATGACCTTTTTGGAAGTCGCTTACCGCTACGGCGCTCCCCTGCGCGAGGCAACGATGCGTGCGCTAGACGAGGTGCGCGAAGTTTACGGGGTCAGGCGCATCACGTTCGATCCCAAGGCACAGATCGTCCGCCTCGAGTTCGACGCTTCGCGCTTCAAAGAGCCGGTGATGGCGGCCCTACTGCGAAACGCGGGGGTTGATTTGCGGGAGCGAGCTTGCCTTGGCTTGATCTTCGCCGTAGAGATGTGTTCGCGAGGCCTATCGCAGATCTACATCAGAGGATTAAGGGGAGGGCAGGAGGATCAGCAATGAACGTCTTACGGATCAAAGGCGTCAAAATGCAAGGGGCGCCCAAGAAAACCTCTGGCCGAAGTTTATTCTCTGGAGCGCCCCGTTGCGCGCCACTTCGTCTGCCCCTCTCATAGCACCCCCGGTGCCAATGCTAAACCGTTGAAAATAAAAGCGCCGAGCAAATTGTTCGCGAGTAGGAATTGCCCCACTTTGGGAAAGATTTACTTTGGCATTTGCGAGGCACGAACCATACCGAACCAGCTGTTGAAAACAACGCGAGAGTGCCTCCTTCGAAGCCGTTCCCCTCTTCCGCCCGAGCGTTTTCTTCGTTGCACTACTTGACCGATCCGCCCTGCGCCGGCTGCAGATGCTCCGCTTTCCAGCGCATGGCGGCCGTGATTCGCGTGCGTCCGCTGGGATGGTCGAAGAAGATGAACTCCTCCACCGGCCCCGGATCCAGCTTGCGGTATTCGCCCAGTTTCAGATCGATCTCCGCCTCGCCGTCCGGTTGCTGCGCTGCATTCAGGCCGTACATGTCCGCTTCGTACTCCATAGTGCGCGTGATCGTGTTGGTCACCGGCGTCATCACGAAGAAGTAGAACGAGAAGATCAGCACCCCTAGAGGCACGACCGCCACATCAGTGATCCCACGCACTCCCCAATTCTGCCCCCAGCGAGCCAGACCAAAGTTCATCGCCCAGTTCAAGAACGCGAAACCGATCACTAACACCACGGCAAGGAACACCAGCCCTTTGTACTGATGGTTCAGGACATAGTGACCCATCTCGTGTCCCATGGTGGTCTCGATTTCCGGCAGCGTGCACCGCTTCAGCAAGTTGTCATTGAGCGAGATACGAGTCGTTCCCGCAAAGCCGCTCACGTTGGCGCTTACCCGGTCCGACTGCCGCGAAGCATCAAATTCGTAGACGTCGGTGGCCGGAATGCCGTTGGCCCGCGCCATGCTGAGAATAGGATCCCTGATCACGTGGATCTTCGAGTTTGGTGTACTTGTTGAATAACGGGAAAATGAAAACCGGTGAGATCAGGAAAACAAAGGCCAGAAAAATCACCGAAATCACTGATCCCCAAACCCACCAGTTTTTTCCGGTGCGGCGTATCACGCCAAACAGGAGCATGAGGAAGAGCGCGCCCAGCAAGGTATTGACCCCTAACATGATCAGCTGGTCCTGGAGCCACGGCCCGAAGGTCTGATTCAACAGCCCATATTTATGCTCGCGGAAGTAGCTTTCGTATACTGTCCAAGGAAAGGTAATCACGCTGAGAGCGAGGATGAACTGCACACCGTAGATGACGGTTTGCAGAGGACGGAAGCGAGTAATGCGCTCGGCAAGGTCGCGCATCCGCGCCGACCAGCGAAAATGCAGCATCAGCCACATCACCAGCGCCGCCACCACGAAATCCCACAGGATGAGCCAGTACCCGCCCTCAAAGTAGGCGTCGGAACGGGCGCGCTTATCCGCTGGCACGGTGGCCAGATAAGCGTCCACTGCAGCCTTGACGTCGAGCGGCTGGGTTGCGGCAGCAGCCGGAACGGTGAACGCTGGCGGGCTCGGGATTGAACCTGGGCTTGCCTCTTGCGTCAACCCGGGCACGGCGATGAGCGCGCAGCAGAAAATCATTGCAGAAATCTTCTTAACCATTCGAATCATCGGGCTCTCTCCTCGGGCGCATCAATATAGCAAACTGTCCGTTTGAGCAGACGCGCGAGGATGCGATTCGTTAGCGCCTCGCAGAAAGCATCGAGCCAGAGAATGGCTCACCGAACCATCAGGGAGCAATACCGCAGAGACGAAACCTGTGAGATTGTTGTCAGTCTGACGTCAGCGCCGGCTACGTATGCTGTTCGCGCCGCAAAACCTGGTTCCTGCCTGCGAGTTCCCAGCAATCCCGGGCAATCTCCCAGTCTTCTTCAGCCCGAATGATGATCACGCGAACCAGCGAATCAGGAGCGGAGATCTCCTGGTCCGCAGGCGACTCTGCATTCTTCTTCGGATCAAGTTTCAGGCCGACATACTGTAGATTCTCGCAAGCGGCAGCCCGCACGTCTGGCGAATTCTCTCCAACTCCTGCGGTAAAAACCAAGGCGTCGATTCCACCCAGTACCGCGATCATGGCGCCGATACCTGAGCGCAAACGGTGGATATAGATGTCGAAGGCAAGCTTTGCCCGTTCGTGCCCATTTCTTACGGCGGCCAGGATTTCACGCATGTCTCCTGACAACCCCGAGATCCCCAACAAGCCCGAGTGTTCATTGAGCAGTTCGTCGAGCTCTTCCCCGTCTGCTTACTTTGGCGCACCAGGTAGGTGAGAATCCCGGGATCAACCGAGCCGGAACGAGTGCCCATCATCAAACCTTCTAGCGGCGTGAATCCCATCGTGGTGTCCACACTCTTTCCGTTGCGGATGGCCGCCAGAGAACAACCGTTTCCCAGATGACAAGTCACAAGCCTGAACGAATTCAAGTCTCTGCCCAACAGATGCGCTGCACGCCGAGCACAATACTTGTGATTGATGCCATGAAAACCGTAGCGTCGGATCCCCGCTTCGAACCATTCGTAGGGTCCCGGGTACACCGCCGCATACAACGGCATCGTCTTGTGAAAACCAGTGTCGAAAACCGCGACTTGAGGCACACCTCCGAGCAGTTTCTCGATTGTTTCCATGCCCTCCAGCTCGGCGCGATTATGCAGAGGAGCAAAGGCAGAAACACTCGCGATCGCCGATTTTACTTCCGCCGTGATGACAACCGGGTCCTCAAATTCCGGACCACCGTGCACCACCCGGTGTCCGACGACGTCAATCTCCGAGGGCGATCGTACGGCGCTCGCTTCACCCTTCCACAAAGTACCCAGCAAATGCTCGATCGCTTGGGCACGAGAGGAAACCTGAATCCGGTCTTTTCTGGCGAATCCGCGCCCGATTCTTGATCTCCGCTTCTGCGGACTCGCCCTCCCATTCGATCTTCGCCTGCCAAAGACAAGCCGGCGGATCATTCGGCAGAACGTCTCCGATGTCGTACAGGCAGCTCTTCTGGCTACTGGATCCCGAATTCAGCACCAGAACTTTCATGCGTCAGTAAGGCCAAGTCCAATCGCGCACTTCTGGCATGTCATCCCCATGTTCCTGGATGTATTGCTTGTGCTCCACGAGTTTGTTGCGTAGGAACTGCTTGAAATGCGCGCCTATGCGCTGAAGCCGAGGCACCCGGTCCACGACATCGCCCGCGAGATGATAACGATCAAGATCATTCAGCACCGTCATGTCGAAAGGCGTAGTCGTCGTGCCTTCTTCTTTATATCCACGGACGTGGAAGTTGTCGTGATTGTGCCGTCTGTAGGTGAGCCGATGAATCAGCCAGGGATAGCCGTGGTAGGCGAAGATTACAGGTTTGTCGGTGGTGAACATTGAATCAAAATCGTAGTCAGAGATTCCATGGGGATGTTCCGAGCGAGGTTGCAGTGTCATCAGATCGACTACGTTCACGACCCGTATTTTTATATCCGATGAAATTCTGGCGGAGCAGGTCGACGGCAGCCAGAGTTTCGAGCGTGGGGACATCGCCGGCGCAGGCCATCACCACATCGGGCTCGCTGTTCTGATCGGTGCTCGCCCACGACCAGATTCCGATTCCGTTCGTGCAGTGCTCAATTGCCGCCGTCATGTCGAGCCATTGGAGGGCTGGCTGCTTCCCGGCGACAATCACATTGATGTAGTGGCGGCTGCGCAGGCAGTGGTCGGCGACAGAAAGCAGGGTGTTCGCGTCGGGCGGAAGATAAACCCGCACAATATCCGCTTTCTTGTTCATAACGAAGTCGATGAAACCCGGATCCTGGTGACTGAAGCCGTTGTGGTCCTGGCGCCAGACGTGCGATGTCAACAGATAGTTCAGAGATGCGATTGGTCGACGCCACGAGATATCACGAGTCGCCTCCAGCCACTTCGCATGCTGGTTGAACATGGAGTCAACAATATGGATGAATGCTTCGTAACACGAGAAAAAGCCATGACGCCCGGTAAGCAAATAGCCCTCGAGCCAGCCCTGACACATGTGCTCGCTGAGCATCTCCATGACTCGCCCGGTAGTGGATTCATGCTCGTCGGTAGGAAGGAGAGGCTCCATGAAGATTTTGCCTGTGACCTCGTACAAAGCATCCAGGCGATTCGAAGCAGTTTCATCCGGGCCAAATACCCGAAAGTTCTTGGAATCCATATTCGACTTCATGACGTCGCGCAGGAAAGTGCCGAGGACCTTCGTTGCTTCCCCGGTCTCCGTGCCTGGCTTCGGTACCTTCACGGCGTAGTCGCAAAAATCCGGCATGAGCAGATTCTTGAGTAACAAGCCGCCGTTTGCATGGGGATTGGCGCCCATCCGCCGGTCGCCTTTTGGTGCCAGCTCAGCTAGCTCTCGATGAAACTTGCCGCTTTCGTCGAAAAGCTCCTGGGGCCGATAACTTTTCATCCAATCTTCCAGGATCTTGAGGTGCTGCGGCTTGGTGTCCAAGTCTGTGACTGGCACTTGGTGAGCGCGCCACGTACCCTCAACCGGCTTGCCATCCACGAACTTCGGGCCCGTCCAGCCCTTCGGGGTGCGCAGAATGATCATCGGCCATATGGGACGATTCCTGGATTCATTGGAGCGAGCATCCTCCTGAATCCCCCTGATCTCCGCGATGATGGTTTCCAGTGTGGACGCCATGAGTTGGTGCATGGGCTCGGGCTCATGTCCCTCGACGAAGTAGGATTTGTATCCGTATCCATTAAAAAGTTGGGTGAGCTCTTCGTCGCTCAAGCGTCCGAGCACAGTGGGGTTCGCGATCTTGTACCCGTTCAAATGCAGAATCGGAAGCACCGCGCCATCCCGTGCGGGGTTGAGAAATTTGTTGGAATGCCAGCTCGTAGCCAACGCACCGGTCTCTGCTTCGCCATCGCCGACAACGCAGCAGGCCAGCAGGTCCGGATTGTCAAACACGGCTCCGTACGCATGAGCGAGGGAGTAACCGAGTTCTCCGCCCTCGTTGATTGAACCCGGAGTTTCCGGAGCAGCATGGCTAGGAATTCCTCCGGGAAAGGAGAACTGCTTGAAAAGCTTCCGCATGCCCTCTTCATTCTGCGGGATATCAGGGTATAGCTCGGTGTAGGTCCCTTCCAGATAGGTATTGGCCACAATTCCAGGCCCTCCGTGACCAGGCCCCGTGATGTTAATCACGTTCAGATCGTATTTTTTGATGAGCCGATTGAAATGAACGTAAACGAAGTTGAGTCCCGGAGTTGTGCCCCAATGTCCCAGCAATCGGGGCTTCACGTGAGTAATTTTCAACGGCTCGCGCAAAAGCGGATTCGCATATAGATAAATCTGGCCTACCGAAAGATAGTTTGCAGCACGCCAATAGGCGTTGATCGTTCGCAGTTCCTCTGGGGTAAGAGTCTGGTTGGAAGCTTTAGGGGTCCGGAGTCGGCGGAGGCAACGTGAGTCGTCACAAAATGCTCTCCTAGTTGAATCATCCTAAGATGCTACACCTCTCGCAGGCGCGTCAGCTTGCTCTGATCAGATGAAAATACTGTTACAGCGCCTGTGCATTACTTGCGAATCAATTATCGTCAAGGATGACGAGATATCGACAAATTGTGATGCTCGAAGCCCGCTACATGCCGCGATCCGTTTGACGCCACGCTCGGCATTCACTTACGATGTATTGCGACCGAATTGACTCCAGCCGCATTGGTTTGAGTCAAGCGGTTGGAAGGCTTGCAGAATCCGCAGTGCAGAAACCCCAGTGTTTTCGCGCCCTTAGCTCAGTTGGATAGAGCGTCTGGCTACGAACCAGAAGGTCGGGAGTTCGAATCTCTCAGGGCGCACCATTTTCATTCAGATCCCTCTCTGCGTTCGGGATTTCGGCTGCGGGCTCCCGCTGCGCTCACGCCCGCAATGCGCCTCAAGTTCCCGGGGCTCCGCGAAAAGCTGCGAATGCCACCGGCGACGATATTGTTACTGACGGCAAGATGTCGGTCGTGGATTTGGGGCTGTTCCAGACTTCTCTCGCAGCCAGGCTATTGTTGGTCACCGGCCTCGTTGTGACTTCGCGGAGTCGACCGGCACGACTCGTGAAATCGGATCAGCCTCGTAGAGCGCGTGCACCCGTTTTTCGACTCTCTCGAAGCCGGCTTCCCCAGGTCCGACCTTACCTGTGCAAAGTGCGAATCGATTCCCTCTCTTATCGCAGCGAGGTCCGTCTGCTGAGGTGCCGCCCCTCGGGGCTCGATGAGATCATTACTGTGTATCTTTCTGCAAATCATCGGCCACGCGGCGCAAAGTCTCTTCATCCCTGTCGCTCAAACCACATGCTTTTTGCTCCCCGTCACGCGCACTGGCCGCTGCTGTCCCGTCTTCGCCCCCGTTCGCCGCAAACTTGTCCATCATAGCGATGGTATGCAGATACCTGGCAAACATCGCCGCTTCAGGCAACGCCTGCCGCAAAAGCCGCGCTGGGATTACATAAACAGCTCGTGAACATGAGCATCGAGCAGTCCGATAGTTTCTCCCAGCCGCAATCGGAGTTTCTCCTGCCGCGATTCAACGAGCTTTGCCTTCGGGTTTCGCTCGTCACATCGTGTTTCCTCTGCTGGCTCAACTGCTGCATCTGCGCCCAGGTTCTGATCCGCATGATCCGCAATGGCCCCGCTTCAATTGCGGAACCTGGCGCTGCCAGCGTCAATGTGGCCTCCCGCGGGGCTATATCCCAATCGTAGGCTTCCCGCGTCACGATCTTGCGTTGATCCTCGTTCAACCCGGAAGGATAAGCCTTGGGAAACTGCTCCGCCTTAGACGCGGGCCATTTGCCATGAGCAAGACACTTATCCCACTGTTTCACGTAGCGAAAATATCGCGGGTACAGATACTCGTCTGTCGCTGGACGTACTGCACCCCCAAAAGGGAACGGCCCAGGCGCTAGCGGAAGACACTTTGGCGGATCATACTGGCCACTCTGCGAAAAGATAGGAATCACGCACAACAACAAGAACGCAAGCGAAGCCTTCATCCGGAAATCATATGAACGACCTTTGCTTTTGGCAACGACAAGACCCAAAGCGTTAAAGCGAACCGGCGGCGATTACAAGCCAGGGTGTCCAGGCATTAGCTCTTGGGAGTGACAGACTAGGTGAATTCGCTTGTGTGGTGCTAATAAGCATCCTAACTGATGCTTTATCTGCTCAAATCACTGCGAAGCTGTTTGGAGAGCTTTTCCACTCGCTTGAGTTTCTCCAGTACATCTTTCGGAAGCAAGCCATGGTTCACGCGATCGACATCGGCCGGGATAGAAGCAGAAACTTCAGCGAGTTCCTTAGCGTCGCGTTGGAGCTTAGCCATATCTACTGTGGGTCTCTTCTGAGCCTGGGTCGGGGCTTCGGGCTGCGGCAAGTGATTCTGTGGCCAATCCGGATCGACCGGCCGCGGTCCGCACCGTCCCAGCGGAGCGCCCAGTTGAGGATGGGCTGGGAAAAGCGAACAGCACCAGCCCAAGCCAAATGCAAAGAGATGCGATCGGACGCATACACACCTCCAGAACGCAGCTATTGCGCAGATTGTACTACCCGCTTTCGACGCTGACGACCGGCGGATTGCGGAGGAAAGCGTATTTGTGCGACGCAGGCGCAGGCACAAGCCGCTGCTGAACGATCGAGAAAGAGGCCCAACGAATGGTCACATGGTTCCGCCCACAGCGTACCTGCGGAAGAAACTATCAGTCTTCCATTGCGGGCGGGCGTCGGCGTTGGCCACTGAGATCAGCAGGAGATGCACGACTTCTTCGTAGAGAGCAGCCGCGGAGAGATCGACCGGTTGATTCAGGTCGTCCGAGGGAGCGTGGTAGCGGTTGGTGAGCCAATCCCTGAACACAGCTCGTTCCGGACTTCCATGATCGAAACCGACGTCCATCATCAGTGACGGAACGCCTTGGCGAATAAAGCTGTATTGATCACTTCGGATAAATACGTTTCGCAATGGCTCAGGATCAGGCTGCACTCGTACCCCAAGCGATTGCGCCGCTGCACGCGCCCGGTCGCCCAAATCAGACTCGTCCAAGCCTTCGACCCGGAGAACTTTCAGAGGGACGATGGGCAAGAACATGTCCGTGTTTAGGTCAGCCACCAGAGCTTGCCGAGCGACTGTGGGATGGGCCGCGAAGTACTTCGACCCGAGTAATCCCTTTTCCTCGGCAGTGACAAACACGAAAAGGACGGAGCGGCGCAGTTTCTCTGGATGGTCCTTAAGTGACGCTGCCATATCCAGCAACAATGCACAGCCCGAGCCGTTATCCATGGCTCCGTTGTAAATGCGATCGCCGTTGATCGGCTCTCCAATGCCGATGTGGTCGATATGGGCGGAGAGGACCACATATTCGTCTTTGAGTTTCGGGTCACTGCCCGGCAGTTTTGCAATCACATTGGCGGACTCGACTTGGCTGGTCTCAACATGCGCTCTGGCTTTCAACGAGGCCGCCAGCGGAAATCGTGGCAGTGGCTTGCGATCTCTGCCTAGGTCAGCAATCTCTTGAAAAGTGTGGCCAGAGCCGGCAAAGAGCATTTCCGCTTTGGCGGGGTTGAAGTACAGCGCGATCCTTTCACCGGTATTCTCCTGCAGTTCCGGATCAGCTAGTTCCATTCGGACATGCGTTCGGTTCAGTGAGACGCGGCTCCAGGGCACATCCATGGAAGCGGGATTCGGAATTGATATGACTCCGACCGCTCCCGCCGCTCGCAAAGCCTTCCATCGTTCGCCTGACGACTGATAGTGAGACGATAAAGACGGGGGTATTTCGGCGGGAGAACCGCTCAGCAAGACGACAACTTTGCCTTTCAGGTTGAGGCCGGCCAGATCGTCGTATTCCTTTTCCGGAATGTTCAGCCCGTATCCCACGAAGACCAGCGGAGCATCCACCGCCGGAGTCAGATCAACTCGCAAGCTGAAATGAGCATCGTCGCCAAGAGTGACGGGTTGTTCTCTGCCGTCGTGAACCAGTGCGATGCTTGAGTCTTTTTCGATAATTTGGCGGGCAACAAATTTTACCGGCTGGTAAAACCCACTGGTTCCGGCGGGTTGCAGCCCATCCCTGGTCAACTGCTCAACTACATAAGCTTCTGCTTTGCGCAGGCCCTCACTGCCTGTCTCTCGGCCCTCCATATCGTCATCGGCGAGCACCTTAACGTAGCTCCACCAGGTTTTGCCGTCGAAATGCTTCTCTGGCTCAGCGCCATAACTACCGATCACCAGGCAGATGGCGAGTAGAACTGATAACCGGCATTGAAGCATCACGACAACCTCCTCTGCAGTGCGAGAATCCCAGAGCCGCCGTAATCACATGAAGAGTCGCAAATCTTAGGTCGTCCCCGACCACGAAGTCAAACTAGTGAGCCGATTTGATCTCCGCGTGTCATACGCTGGCGCGTATTGCTCCCGACCTAAAGTAACGTCGGCATCAGGAGGACGGCAGGTAATCGTAAAAGGACGTGATATACTGGTTTTGCGCTTAATACCGCGGTTGTATGGTGCGATGGCTCTGGTGCAATGACCTGATCTGAGAACTCCCGCCTTCAGTTTCTCCTCCGTACGTCTTCAGCGTAATCAAAACTCTAAGACTGGCAATGCAAGTTGCTGTGCTCGCTCGGAAGCTCGTGTGCGCGCCGCGATGGCTTCCAGAGAAAGCACAATGAAGAGTTTTTCAGAATTACCGATTTCCCAATATACCCAGGACCGATTATCATCGGCCCTCTTTTCGATACCCACTCCCGTTCAAGCGGCTGCAATTCCACAAGCGCTCGCCGGCAAAGATGTGCTGGCCACCGCGCAGACCGGCACCGGCAAGACGCTGGCCTTTCTAATCCCAATCATGGAACAACTACGCCAGCAAACAGCACCGGGGATCGCAGCCCTGGTGTTGGTCCCTACGCGCGAGTTGGCGATGCAGGTTGCCGACCAGTACGACGCTTTGCGTGGATCAAAATTGTCACCTGCTGCGTTGGTCGTCGGCGGATTAGCTGAAGGGCAGCAACTCCGCGCCATTCGGCATGGTGCTCGCCTGATGGTGGCAACTCCGGGACGGCTGGAAGACTTCCTCGATCGCAAGCTAGTTAATTTCCATGGGCTGCGAGTACTCGTCCTCGATGAGGCCGATCGTATGCTTGACATGGGATTTCTTCCCGCGATTCGCCGGATTGTTGCCGTACTCCCCAAAGAGCGTCAGACCCTGTGTTTCTCGGCGACTCTCGAAGCCTCCGTGGCACACTTGGTGAATGACTACATGAGAGATCCAGTGCGGCTTGCATTCGGATCCACGCTGAAGCCTTCGGAAAATGTCCGCGTCCAGGCCTTTGAGGTTGATCCTGATCACAAACAGGAATTGCTTCGCCATTTGCTGGCGAAAGAACCTGGCCGCTGCCTGGTCTTCGCCCGCACCAAGCGAGGAGCAGAACGGCTGGCTAAGAATCTCAATCGTGAAGGTTTCGCCGCCGCCATGATTCACGGTGACCGCTCGCAATCCCAGCGGACAGCCGCTCTCACCGGCTTTCAGCAGGGACGCTACCGCATATTGGTGGCCACCGACCTGGCCTCCCGCGGCATTCATGTGCAGGACATCGCCCACGTCATCAATTACGATCTGCCTGAAGTCGCGGAGAACTTCATCCATCGCGTCGGGCGCACCGGACGAGCCGGCGAGCTCGGAGTCGCGTCCACGCTCTTCGCCAAGCACCAACGCTCGGACCTATTCGAATTGGAGCGCACGCTCGGCATACGGATGGAAAGAATAAGCAGCACTGACACGGTCTCTGAAACGCTTATGTCCGAGAGAGATGCTCGGAAAGAAGGCGGCGCTAATCTCACTAAGTCTGACCGCATCGAATCTGGCCGCGGCGAACGCGACCGCTTTGACTCAGCGCCAAGACCTCGAATGGTTCGGCTGCCCGGAGAAGTCCTGCAAATCCAAATGGAAAGCTAGCCCCGCACTTCCCTCACTGCCGCCAAGGTTGTCTCCACCTCAGCGGCAGAGGTCAACAAACCCGGTGCAAGGCGCGTATAAAGCGTCTTATATGGCGTGACGCTGGCCACGATTTTCTTTTTTCTGAGCTGCTCAACCACGCTGTCGGCCCTCACACCGTTCACGTCGAAGCAGACGATTCCGGCGGACAATTCATCGGTCATCGGTGTGTACAACTTAATGTTCGGCATTTTCACCAGCCCTTCTTTGAGCTGCCGGTTGAGCGACGTGGATCCGCTCCGCAACGCGCGGCTTGCCGATGGTTTGGTGGAATTGGAATGCCCGGTCGAGCGCCCAGCGATGTTCGAACGAATGAAACCCGCCGGGAGACATCGTCGCTCCAATCGGCACTGGCTGCTGCGGACGGATTTGCATCCACATCGTATAGGTGGCATCGTCGAAGGTAGGGATCGTCGCGGTGGCGGCTGACCATGCCGCCGGAGTGCCCCATACCAGTCCCGTTCCCCGCGGTCCAAACATCCACTTGTGGCATCCCGCAATAAAGAAGTCGCAACCAAGCTCCGGAAGCTCGGTGCCGTCGACACCCAGCCCGTGGACTCCGTCCACACACAGCAGACACCCGGTCTTGCTCATCGCGAGTCGCATTGATGGGTTTGAGTGCATCCGCGATAGCGCGAATCGGCAACTTCACACCGGTGCAGGAGTGGACCCAGGTCACCGCCAGCACGCGGGTTTGTGCGGTGACGGATCGAGTGACGCTTTCAACTATTTCCGCAACTGACTTTGTCGCAGCGTCGCGATACAACGAAATCTTGCGAACGGAGGCGCCGGTGCGCTCGGCTCGCAGTCGAAGCGAGTTCTCGGTGGAGTAGTGATCGTGGGTAGTGGTGAGAATCTCCTGGTCCGCCCGCAGCTTCAGCCCGCTATAAAGCAGCCCGAGCCCCATGGTGGTGCTATCGGTCAGGGCAATGTCCGCAGGATCGACGCCGAGATATTGCGCTGCCGCAGCCAGCACTGCAGACTCAGCCTTCTCTCCGTGTCCAAAATAATATTCGATAGGGTTGGCGTCTAATGCGCGCCGGTGTTCTTCAATCGCCTCGCGCACCGGCTTGGGATGCGACGCCAGAAAGAATCCCGACATGTGGATCAAGTCCGGCGCTAAATTGAAACTGCTCCGAACCTCTTCCCAACTCGGAGAAGCTGCTGAAGTCTGGCTACTCGCATACACTTCCGCGCTGCGCAGGGCGGATGCCAGTGCCGCCGCCCCAATGATCTGCCCCGACCGCACCAGGAAATCTCTGCGATACATGAAATCCTCCCGGAAAGGCAAAACTGTACTACGCAGCACCGGACCACATCATCAGGCTACGATAGCGGAGAGTTCACCCGGCTCGTTGATCGATGTGACGTTGTAATGTGCGGCTTTGGCGTCGTAGTGGGACAAGTGCTTGCGCCGTTCCTCGGGAATCACAGCAGTTTCGTAGTCCGGTCCGGCAACGGCGCGGATTGCATCGATAGAATCCCAGAGAATAATGGTGATGAACTCCACTTCGTCTCCAACCGCTCTCCGCAGCAGATAGCTGCCCCGTAACCTTTTACTTTGCTGATGCCGGGCAGAAGCTCCGGTTTCAGCATGGCCTCATAGGCATCGGCGTGCTCAGGCTTGGTGTACCCATGCCACACTCTTGCGATCACAGCAATCTCCTACAGAATAATCTCCGCCAAACCGAACATTGTATAGCCGATCATTGCACAGTGAGCGTGAAAGTAGTGGCGTGACTCATTGATCCGCTAGTCGCCGTGACGACGATGCTGTAGCTTCCCTTCGGCGTGCCGGGATCAGGCGGTGGTGGAGGCGGTGCACTACTGCCACCTCCGCAGCTAGGCAGCATAAGGAGCAACGTGACCACGACTAGTAGTGACAAACTGCTCCAGCTCATGCGTCGCCGTCGCGACGGCACTCCTAGCAAGACGATGCCGGCGAGGCTGACTCCCAGGGTGGTCGTCCACCAGCCCAGTCTGTTAACCCCTCCAGCAGTTCTAAGCACAGGATGCGGAGCGGTTGTTGTCACGGTAATGGTTGTCGCACCACTACCGGTGATGGAGGCCGGGCTGAAGGAACATTTGGCCTCAGCCGGTAGACCCGTGCAAGCAAAACTCACTGCGGTGGTGAAACCGGGCGATGCTGTTAGGACCAACGTCGTGGTCCCCGGGAATCCATCTGTGACTCCTATGCTCGCCAGCGAGGTTGGCAGGCAGAAGTCGGCAGTCGTGATCGTGAAGGTAGCTGCCGGAGAGCTGCTGAGGTTGAAACTCTGGTCTCCTGAATAGCTGGCCACGAGAGCATGCGAACCGGCCGTAAGAGAACAGGGAGGCAAACCATTCGGCGTGCCGGTATTCGCCTGGCTGTTAAGCATGTAAGGACCGCCCGCGAGAATGGTGCCGTTGTCCATGAATGTGACATTGCCAGTCGGTATGCCAAATCCAGACTGACCAATCACGCTAGCGCTCAGATAGACGACGCTACTGGCCGCGGCCTGCGTGACCGGGAGCCCGTTCACGTAGGCGAAGATAGAAGCAGTGGTTGTGCTTGGCTCTCCAGCGACGGTTACAAAAATCGGTGGGCTTGAGTCACTGGAGGCAAATTTCCCGTCACCGGGATAGTGTGCCGTAACCATGTACGAGGTGCCGCCGGGAAGCAGGTTCGTAGTCGTGGACAAAGACGCAATATTGGTTCCGCTCGGGTTCAACGTACAGTTATTCGGCATGGTGCAGAGCGGGACGTTCTGCCCGTTGCTCGTGGAGAGAGTAACGTCGCCGGTGGGCATACCACTATTACCCATTCACAGTCACATTCACCACTACCGAAGAGCCGTGGACAACGTTGTTGATGGGGTTGGTGGAGTTGTTCAGCAGCAGCGTGGTTGTAGTTGCATTGAACGTGATCGCTGCCCAGGCATTCGCGAGATTGGTGACATTCACTGAACCGAGCCCCGTAGCCAAGTCATAGCCCACTGCACTTGTGAACCCGGTCAGTCCGGGAACCGAGTTATTGCCAATTGTGACATCATTGAAGACACATTTGCCGGCCGGCGGAACGACCGTGCTGGAACCGTTGCATTGGGACAAATTCTCCTGCGCCGCCAACTGATAGAGCACATAGTCTGCCTGCCCTTGCCGGGAACGCAGTTTTCTCATTTACCAACGCCATGATGCTGGCGAACGAAGGTGCGGAAGCCGAGGTGCCGCCGACAAAGTAAAGAAAAATCTCCCCTTGGCTGTTGGGTACACAAGAGCCTTCGAAGCACACGAGATAAGCATCGTGGAGCGCTGCGGTGAGCGAAACGTCCGGAAGAGCTCGGTGACTACCAGCTACTGTCGACTGCCACGAAGGCTTGGGGAAGTAAGAGCTGACTCCGCCGCCGCTCGACCACAGTCCCAAGCTTGGTCCGCTTTCATTCCATACATCTTCCGGGATATATCCAAAGACAGAACTCCCATTGGGATCGTTGGAGGATTTCCAGTAGGTGTTAGGGCGGCCGTTCTCATTGAATTCAGTGCCCCCTACGGCAACCGTGAAAGGAGTTGAGGCCAATGCATTCACCGAAGATCCTAATTTAGCCAAAGAATTGTTGGGGTCATCGCAACCCGCCGCACCGGCGTCACCCGAAGAGACGATATAAGTGATTCCCTCCGCCGCAGCCTGCTCTGCTAAGGCTTCCTGGTTCTGCAGTTCGCCCGCCAGAGTAAAGGTTTCACAGCCGCTGAAACTCTCGGTCATCACGGGCGCAAGGTTATTGTCAATGATGTAAAGCTCGGAAAGATCGATGCCGTCTGTGCTATTCGTTGAAGCGGAGACTACGAAATCTACCTCGGCGTTGAAGGCTAAGGCTCCAGACCAGGTTGCATCCAGAGTGGCTTCGAACTCCTCCCCGCCGCCCAGGTCGCCCGGATCAGGGCCATTCAGCTTGATCACAAGGTTTCCGCAGCACTCTCCAAGAAAATTGCGAAAGTCGCTCACGTCCTGACCTTGATTAAACAGATTACTGCGGGCGACGACCGCGATGTTCTGTCCTTGCCCCTGAATGCCCTGCGTGAACAACAACGACGTGGCGCCGTAGATCGTCTGATAGTCGGTGAAACCCAACCCATGCGTTCCGTCTGGGAATGTAAGCTGCGGCGGCTTGCCTTTTATGACCGTCGCGGCAACGGGAGCGCCGGAAAGCTTTATCGTCGGCTTCTTCAGAAAATTGCGCAGGGTGTGCACACCTGCTACCACTGGCGTCAAGGCTGCCGGAATCTGTGGATCGTTCGCGTTCGCCCAGTGCTCCTCCCCATTCACGACATATTTGTGAATTCCAGTGTGAAAGGCTTCCTGAACTTGTGCCGCTGTCCCTGAGAATTCAATTACGGCTCGGCCTTTTGCAACCTGCGCCACCTGGAAGCCGTGCACCTGCAGCCAGGCGGTCATAATCTGAATGTCCTCATCCGAGGGGCCGAACTGACTTCCGAATTGTTCCGGGGTGAGCCATTTGTGGTAGCTGGGAGATGCCTTGTCCTGTTGATTGTCGAGCAGACTCCGCAACGCGCTTTCCTGCTCTGGGCTGCGCCGGAGGACCAGCAGCATGCGCTCCATGGGCAGATTTGGCGGAGCTGCGCCTTGATCGAACTGCGGCCGAGCCAGAGGATGAGTATTGCCTTTAAGCAGGACCAACTGGGTCTCGTCCACGGGCTGGAGGATGAGTGGGTGCACTGAAACTTGCTGCCCCCACACAATGGGTTGGAATACCAAAACGGCCAAAACAGCCAGGGCAAACAGACGTATGGCATTCGGTCGCATGGAGCCTCCCCAGAGCGCGGTCTCCTGCCCCACCGATGATCCCAAATCGCAATCATGAGCGGTTCAAGGCAGTACGACGAGACCCCCTCTCGTCCGCAACCTTCGGCCAGCCGCGTCAGCACGGAGCAATGCACACGTTTTGGTGCACGGCCCGTGTGGTCGCCAATCATATCGCAAAACTTTGGAATGTAAAGTGCCGGATCTCTTCTAGTAAATTTCCTTGAACCTCTGATTCAAACTTGACACGACGACGTGCTCGCAGCAGAATGCGTCTCCATCACTCGCCTATCAAGGACCCGAATGTCGCCCTCCCTACAACTTTCTCTCGCTCTGGTCATGCTTGCTTGCAGCGTATGGGCCCAGGATCGTTCACACGCGCGCTCCATGGTGGTTGCGCGGTATGGCATCGTCGCCACCAGTCACGTGCAGGCGTCGCAGGCGGGAGCGGAGATTCTGGCACGCGGCGGCTCAGCTGTGGACGCTGCCATCGCCGCCAATGCGGTCCTCGGCGTCACCGAACCGATGATGAACGGTATCGGCGGTGACTTGTTCGCGCTCTATTGGGACGCAAAGACGGGGAAGTTGTATGGTTTAAACGCAAGCGGGTGGGCGCCACAAGGCCTCTCCATCGAACATCTGAAGGCCAGGGACGCAACCGCAATGCCGGCCGCCGGCATTGACACGGTTACCGTGCCCGGAGCAGTTGCGGGATGGAACGCGCTGCATGAACGTTTCGGGCGGATTCCGTGGAAAGACCTCTTTCAGCCCGCGATTTTCTGCGCGGAACAAGGCTATCCGGTTCCAGAACTGATTCACGACTTCTGGGAAGAATCCAAAGATGATTTGAAGCAAGACTCCGAAAGCCGCCGCATCTTCCTGCCCGGCGGCAAAGCGCCCGCCGTCGGGGAGATCTTTCGCAATCCAGACCTTGCTAAGGCTCTGCGGGCGATAGCCCAAGATGGACCCGCCGTTTTTTATAGGGGTGAGATTGCCGGCGCTATCTTGAAAACGTCGCAAGCGGTCGGCGGAACAATGGCGGCCAGTGATCTTGCTCAATTCGTGGCGGAATGGGTGGAACCGATCTCAATTAAATATCGCGACTGGACCGTCTACGAGCTTCCGCCCAACGGTCAAGGGATGGCTGCGCTGGAAATGTTGAACATCATGGAGACTCGGTCGGCTTCGGCGGAAGGCCCAACCAGCGTAATTGAGCTGCACAAGAAAATCGAGGCTATGAAGCTGGCCTACGCCGACCTGGGTCGTTACAACGCTGACCCGCGTTTCGCCAAGGTGCCGGTGAAAAGGTTGCTCTCCAAAGAATATGCTAAGGAACGGGCCAAGCTGATTGATACGACTAAAGCCAATTGCGAGGTTGCAGCCGGCGCCGCGCCCTCAAGCGATACGACTTATCTTTCAGTGGTTGATCGTGAAGGCAATATTGTGTCACTAATCCAGAGCAACTACGCGGCGTTCGGATCAGGTATTACGGTGCGCGGCATGGGCTTCGTGCTCCAGAATCGTGGAGCGTTGTTCGTGTTGGATCCATCTCATCCCAACGCGTTGGCGCCACGTAAGCGTCCATTCCATACCATTATTCCGGCATTCATGGAACGCGGAGAGCAGCACATCGGATTTGGAATCATGGGCGGACCGAATCAGCCTCTCGCCCATGCGCAGTTTGTTTCCAATATTGCGGACTATGGCCTGAACATCCAGGCGGCGATCGAGGCACCGCGTTTCACCGTCAGCCCATTGCGGGGATGTAACATCCTGATCGAGTCTCGCGTGAAGGCGGAGACGTTGCAGAAGCTATCGGCAATGGGACACAAGCTCGAAGTTCGGCGAGAGTATTCGACCGAGATGGGCCGCGGACAGGCGGTATTGCATGACTCCAAATCTAAGGTGAACTATGGCGCCTCTGACGCGCGTGCTGATGGCTCGGCCGAACCTGAACCACCCCCGCTCGGTCCTTAGAACGCAGTTGCGGGATCTGATACCGGCGGCTATGTCAAGCGCGACCGGATAACCCACCGCATCGAAAGACCGCGTATCAGTTGGATATCTAAAGACCGCGTTATCTGGAGAATGGACACGGTGCCGCAATCGCTGTCGTCCTTAAAAAACGACCAGACCCCAAGACAACGATAAGGCCCAAAATTAAGAAGCGCCCCTTGACCCTCGCGGGTCATGGGACGCCCGAACAGCCCTCCCCCAGAACTGCTCGAGCACAGACTACTTTCGTCGGTTTCCGCTGTAAATCCCACGTTCGTGCCAATGTTCTGGCACGAAATGGCCATGCCACCTGCTCCTGTAGGCGCCGACGGCGCATCAACTGTTTCATCTTGACACGCCTCAGAAAGAGGGCGAGACTTCCCCTGCATGTGCCTTGACCGTAGGGTTCCATCCCGTAGACGTCGCATTTGCCGGTACTCCAGGCCTCAATCTAGTGCCGCTGGCTCCGGGTTTTCCGACGCAAAAGCTTTGTTAAAAGTGTGCATGCGTTTGCACAGTTCGGTAAGCGAAGGCGTAAAATTTCGTTATAAGTCTTTTTAATTCAACGCATAGCGTGAGCTCTGCTTTGGAAGCCTGCATGCACGTAGCACGAGTGGAGTTTTAGGTCTGCAGATGGCCCGACAGTTAGGGCCACTACTTTTCAGGTTCTGGAGGAGGGGTTTTATGAGGCGAGTGATTTTGATGGCGGTATTGGCGTTGGCCCTACCAGTGGCCGCTTTTGCTACCAGCAGCGTCGATTACACTAATTCTAGCGGCACGCTCACAGGGACGAGCCAGCGGAGGAATGAGTCTCACTGGCTCGGTGATCATCGGCTACGGTCCCGCTGGCAGCCCACCGATAAAGACGGGCAATCTGGGAACGTTGAGCTTCAGCACCGGCGCGCTGCTGAGTGGCACCATGGATCGCAAGACTCCCGCGACTTTCGCCAATGGTGGTAGTTTCACCATCACGGGCGTCGGCGTTCCTAGCTTTACTGGAACTTTCAATGGGCCGAATCCAGTGACCTGGACGATGTCCACTCTGACCAATGGCACTCACAGCTACACGCTCGTGGGGACCGTTTCCGGTACGCTCGGTAACTTCGCGACTGCGGGTTCGACCATACAGATGACAATTAACACCGGCCACGGTTTCTTCAGCGGAACGACGATGATCTCTAGCGGCGATACTAACATTCTGGTTCCGGAGCCAGGCACGCTTGGTTTACTGGGTACGGGTTTGGTGGGCATCGCCGGGCTGGTTCGGCGCAAGCTGAAGATGAGCTAAGCCGCCGGATTTCACTGCGTCAGCAAAATCACTTCGACTCATTGGCCCCGCCCGAAAAGGCGGGGCTTCTATTTCACCCGACATCCTATATAGTCCGCTCACTCGGGCGGGGGTAACTGCTCAAGACCATCCCTTTTCCTTAAGCATGAAACGACTTCCGTCGCGCAACGTCGTCAGTTGCCAATCTTTTCATGTTGTTGCGCAGATCCGAACCCGGCATTTTTCTTGCCCACCAACGGTTACCCCCGTAATCTGCAGGCAGGGGATTAGCGTTGACGGGTCCACTCTTCCTCCTTAAATTCGGCAACAGGGGGTTGTATGAAAGATATTCACGAGGTTCTGCGGCAGAAGCAAGCCAAGTACGCCCAATTAGCCAAACAGATCGAGGCTCTACAACAGGCGGCTGAAAAATTGCGCGAAGTGGCTCCGCTGCTCGCTGAGAGTGAGGAGGACGACAGCGCGGTTCTAGCCGAAATGGACGAGCAACCCAACACCATGGCGGCCAAAGCCGGCGCAGCAGTCGGCCAGACCGCAGCCAAGCCGGCGCGTGCGCCACGTTGGCCGTAGACCAAGGCACTCACACCGGCGGCACATGGTCGGCCTATGACATTGCAATCACTTCTGGTTTCGAAAGATGAGCAAGCGGCAGCAGTCCTAACTCCGATTCTAACGGGGTTTGGCCTGGGAGTGCACTGTTGCGGATACGCCGATGCGCTCGGTCGCATTGCCGATCAGAAGTTTGACGCAGTCATTGTTGACTACGATGACCCGCACAGCGCAGCGCTGGTCCTGCAGAATGCCTACCACGCATCGCCGGGAAACAACACGGTTAGCGTCGCGTTGTTGAGCGACAAATCGAAAGTGCGTAGCGTGTTTGGGGCGGGCGCAAATTTCGTACTATACAAGCCCATGTCCGAGCAGCAGGCCGAAGCCACCCTGCGCGCCGCCACTGCCTTGATGAAGCGCGAACGGCGCCGTTCCTTCCGCGTTCCGGTACAGATTCCGCTCCAGCTTCAGGTGGAGAATGGCTCTGAAATGGAGGGTATCCTGCTCGACCTGAGTGAGGACGGTCTGGATCTTCTGGCCGCACAGCCGCTTTGTCCGGCAGCTAACATCAGAGCATATTTCTGCCTTCCCGAATCCGATAACGAAATGCGGATTCGCGGTGAAGTTGCATGGGCGAATCCCAACGGCGAATCGGGAGTGCGTTTTATCGATCTTGCGGAAAATTTGCGCGATGTGCTTAAAGCCTGGGTTCTGAGAAACGCTCCTGAGGTTCCTCCGGAGGAATCCGAGCCGGTGTCCGAGTGCAAGCTGTCGGACTTAAGCCTAGGCGCCTGCTACGTCGAGACCGAATCACCTTTCCCGGAACGCTCAGACATCGTGCTCCGCCTGCAGGCTGAGGACATGGAAGTCCAGGCCGAGGGTCTGGTGCGAGTGATGCATCCCGGATACGGCATGGGAATCGAGTTCGCCTCGCGTACTGCTGAACAGCGGGAACAGGTGGGCAAGTTTCTCGAGTTCCTGACCAGCCGTCCGGGAACATTGCCGCGATTGCTGATCACGCCCCGGGCACTCGCAGCCGCGGATCAGTACGACAATCCTCGCGCCTCGGAAGCAGAAGAACCCGACGATCCGTTGCTCCTGCTATTACGAGGCCATGAAACGATGGACCAGGAAGAATTCCTTCAAGCATTACAACAGCAGCGGAACTCGGAAGAAGTAGCTTCGTCGTAACCCGGTCCCTCGCCACTAGAATCCACCGCAAATGAAAAGCCCGCGCACCATGCTTTCTCTTGCGCGGGCCTTCGGCTGTTTTGCGGGCTTGCTCCACCTCGTTCTCCGAACTCTAGCCGGAGCAGCCACCGAATAGGTTGCGGCAAAATTAAATTCTGGTGAAAATCGCTGACAGTTTTCCACATTCCTACATCTGGCGACGAATCACTGACCGAGTGCTGCTTCCGTATACTGTTCAACGTTGCCTTCACAGTCTAACTCCGCGCCAGCAAACCCACTGCTCCGGCCCCTACCGATCATCATGGCAACTGCGTTATGTAGTGGTATTGCCCTTTTTCTTTCTCGGAATCCCGTCTGGCCATGACTTCGAGTTCCACATGAATTCATGGATGGAAGTGCTTGGCCAATGGAAGCTAGGGATCATCTACCCACGCTGGGCCGCTCTGGCGCACTACGGATACGGGGAGCCGCGCTTCATTTTCTATCCTCCAGCCTCCTGGACGCTCGGCGCAATCCTGGGAGCTATCTTGCCCTGGAAATTAGTTCCCGGCACCTTCGTGTGGCTTGTGCTCTCTCTCTCCGGGTACTGTATGTTTCTGCTGGCCCGAGGGTGGCTGGCTCGCCGCGACGCCATCTTCGCCGCCGCGTTGTACGTCGCGAATCCATATCACCTCGTGGTCGTCTACTGGCGGAGTGCATTCGCCGAACTGTTAGGTGGAGCCCTGCTCCCGTTGCTGTTGTTCTATGTTTTGCGCGCGGAGGATGGCCGCCAAAAAGTGATCCTGCCACTGAGCCTTATCGTTGCCGCGGCATGGCTGACGAATATCCCTTGCGCCGTGATGATGAATTACTCCCTCGCATTTCTAATGGTCATGGTTGCGGTTGGACGGCGCTCGCCGCGAATCTTATGGCAAGGCGGTTTGGCGGCGCTATTGGGGGCGGCGCTATCTGCCTTCTACATCCTCCCGGTAGCTTATGAGAAAAACTGGATCACGATTGCCCAGGTCCTCGCCCCGGGAGTTCGTCCGCAAGATAATTTCCTCTTTACTCTGATCAACGATCCCGATCACAATCGCTTTAACTTACTCGTCTCCGTGATCGCCCAGGCGGAAATTATTGTGCTTGCGGGCGCCGTATTCCTTTCCCGGCGCTGGCGCCGCTCGCGTCCACAACTGTGGTGGACGCTTGTTGGCTGGGTCACGGCTGCGACGCTCCTTATGTTTTCGTTTAGTTCGGTGGCATGGCAGCATCTGCCCGAGTTGGGCTACATGCAGCACCCGTGGCGCTGGCTGTTCTGCCTGAACATAGCACTCATCTTGCTGGTCACGATGGCGTGGCGAAGCTGGCCGCTGCGGCTGCTGGTTTGCGCCGTAATGCTGGCGGTTCTGGCACTCGGCTGGAGGCGCATTCAGCCGCCGTGGTGGGACACTGCCGCCGATATCGCGCAGCTGCAACAGAGCCAGCAGAACACTTCGGGTTACGAGGGCACCGACGAGTACACGCCCGCCGGGGCTGATGCCTACGAAATTAAGCTGAACGCCCGGCGCGTGACATTTGAAGGCGCAGGCACAGCTCGAATTCACGTCCGGCAATGGGCTCCTGAGACGAAAATGTTTACCGTAGAGGTAAGCCAACCTGGACGGCTCATCCTGCGACTGTTCAACTATCCAGCGTGGCGAGTCGAAGTAAACAGCAACGCAGTGCGAACTAAAAGTCAGGAAGTCACAGGCCAAATGATCGTGCCGGTCGAAGCCGGCGAAAACCGTGTGCTCATCACTTTCACTCGAACCTGGGACCGCACGCTGGGAGGGATCGTCTCGGGCGCGACCGCTCTGTTCTTAGTCGGCCTCGTTGCTCTCAAGCGTAAATAATGACTGTAAGACGCATCCTGATCGCCACCTCGAATCCAGGTAAGCTTCGCGACTTTGGCGGAGCCCCGCGGGCTTACGGAATCGAGATTGCTTGCCTTCCCAACTTCTCTTCCCTTCCCGCTGTAGTGGAAGACGGCCTCACTTTCGAAGCCAACGCCCGCAAGAAAGCCGAGCATTACAGCCGCTTTGCTCCAGGCGACATCGTTCTCGCCGATGATTCAGGCCTCGAAGTCGATGCACTCGGAGGCGCTCCCGGCGTTCACTCCGCGCGCTACGCCGCCGACGCTCCCCACCTGGTCGAGAACAATACTGATGACCAGGCGAATAATGCCCGCCTGATTCGAGAGCTTAGAGGTATCCCACCGGAGAAGCGGACTGGACGTTTCATCTGCGTCATTGCCACCGCCCGGGAAGGCCAAACCCTGGCCGAGTTTCGTGGCACTGCCGAAGGAATCATCCTCGACACTCCTCGCGGATCGAATGGCTTTGGTTACGATCCGCTCTTTTATTTTCCTCCGATTGAAAAAGCATTCGCCGAGTTGAAGGCCGAAGAAAAAGCGCAATACAGCCATCGCGGAGCTGCATTCCGGAAATTTCTGGAGTGGTACGAAGGGCAGTAGGGCCGGCATTGTTATGCTGAGCGGACCAGGCCGCTCGCTGGCGAGAGGCTTGAGAAGTCGAAGCATCCCTACAACCTTGATTGCTTTCCCGGGGTAGCGATTCCTCGCTCCGCTCGGAATAACAACAACTAGAAATACTCGACGGTACAAAACTGCCGATATTACCCGTAGCCCACCTTCCTTGACTTCGCTTCTCTCTCGCCAAGATAATAAAAGGTTCTCTTATCATTCCTGAATTCATAAGGGGCGTTCTGTAGTGTCTACGGCCAATCCTCCAGCTCTCCTCGACGTGGAAGAAGGCGTCGCTCCCCTGCGCGCCGGTCAGGGACATTCGTTTTTCCTGCGCCGCTTACATTCACTCACCGGAATCATCCCGGTTGGCGCCTTCCTGATCGAGCACTTCATCTCGAATGCCTTTGCCACGCGCGGCCCCGCAGCGTACGCCAAGCAGGTCGAATTGCTCTCGAGCTTTCCCTTCGTTGTGGGTCTGGAACTGTTTGGCATCTGGCTGCCGATTCTCTACCACGCCCTCTACGGCTTCTACATCTGGTATCGCGGCGAGAGCAACGTGACCGAGTATCCCTGGGCCGGCAACTGGATGTATAACGCTCAGCGCTGGACAGGCGCCATTGCTTTCTTCTATATGGTATGGCACACCTGGCATTTGCGCTTCAGTGGGGTTCATATTCTGACTCATCCGGCCGCAGCATTTGGAAAAGTGCAGCTCGAGTTTCAGAATCCACTGGCACTTGCCTTCTATGCTGTGGGCATCTTCTGCGCGTCGTGGCACTTCGCCTATGGTCTGTGGCTATTTGCCGCCAAGTGGGGGATCACGACCGGTGACGCTGCCCGCCACAAATTTGGCTACGTCTGCTTTGCCATCGGATTGTTATTCATGCTGGTCGGAGCGGCCACGATGTACTCGTTTTTGAATACGCCCTTGCAACCGTTAGAACCGGTTTCTGGCACGGAATCATTTGTCATGAGGTAGTGCCTTCGCAGTCGGGGCGCAGCTATGCCTAGCATGAGGAATCTGAGTTTCACATGGCATCAAGTCCGAAAATCATAGTCATCGGCGGCGGACTAGCCGGCCTTGCCGCCGTCATCAAGATCGCGGAAATGGGCGGAAACGTCGACCTGTTCTCCATCGTGCCCGTAAAGCGTTCACACTCGGTTTGCGCTCAGGGAGGCATCAACGCCGCCAAGAATCTGAAGGGTGAAGGCGATTCCACATGGCAACACTTTGACGACACCGTTTACGGCGGCGACTTCCTGGCCAATCAGCCTCCTGTAAAAGCCATGTGCGACGCCGCGCCCGGCATCATCGATCTGCTCGATCGCATGGGCGTCCCCTTCAACCGCACTCCCGAAGGCCTGCTCGACTTCCGGCGCTTCGGCGGAACACTGTACAACCGCACCGCCTTCGCCGGAGCCACCACCGGTCAACAACTGCTTTATGCATTGGATGAGCAGGTACGACGCTACGAGTCCGAAGGCAAAGTGAAGAAATACGAGCACTGGGAGTTCCTCTCCGCCGTGCTTGATGGCAAAGGAATCTGCCGCGGCATCTGCGCCATGGACTTGCGCTCCATGGAAGTCCGCATCTTTCCCGCGGACGCGATCATCATCGCCACCGGCGGAATTGGCGCCATTTTCGGCCGATCCACAAATTCGGTGGTCTGCACCGGATCGGCGCAATCGGCTGTCTATCAGCAAGGCTGCTATTACGCGAATGGCGAATTCATCCAGGTTCACCCCACTTCAATCCCGGGAGAAGACAAGCTGCGCCTGATGTCAGAGTCAGCGCGAGGCGAAGGTGGACGCGTCTGGGTACCGAAGACCGCGGGAGACAAGCGCGATCCCAAATCGATCCCGGAAAACGAGCGCTGGTATTTTCTCGAAGAGTGGTATCCGAAGTATGGGAACCTGGTGCCGCGCGATGTTGCGACCCGAGCGATCTTCCGAGTCGTGTATGAACACAACCTCGGCATCGACGGCAAGCCGATGGTCTATCTCGACCTTACCCACGTCGATCGCAAGATCCTTGATCGCAAGCTGGAAGGCATTCTGGAAATCTACGAGAAGTTCGTCGGTGACGATCCCCGCGACACGCCCATGAAAATCTTCCCGGGCATGCACTACACCATGGGCGGGCTGTGGGTGGATTTCAACCAGGCCACGAATATTCCGGGAATCTACGCAGCCGGCGAATGCGAATATCAGTATCACGGCGCCAATCGGTTAGGGGCCAATTCCCTGGTCTCCTGCATCTTTGGCGGATTCATTGCCGGCCCCAACGCGGTGCGCTACGCTCGCAACCTGCAAGCCGCGCCCAGCAATGGACATTTCGACTCCGAACGCAAGCGCCAGGAAGAAATCAATGCTGGATTGATGAAGGCGGAGGGCAACGAGAATCCATTCAAGTTGTGGCGCGAACTCGGCGATCTGATGACCAAAGATTGCACCGTCATCCGCTATAACAAAAATCTACAAGCAGCCGACGGCAGGCTCTGCGAACTGCTGGAGCGCTTCCAGCACATCAATCTAAGCGATCGCTCTCTGTGGGCGAATACCACCGTGGCATTTGTCCGCCAGCTTTACAACATGCTGCAACTGTCCCGCGTGATCGCGCAGGGAGCCGCTATGCGAGACGAATCGCGCGGAGCTCATTACAAACCCGACTTCCCCGAGCGTGATGACAAGAACTGGCTCAAGACGACGAAGGCCTACTTCGCCGCCGATGCCGATGAGCCCAAATTTGAATTCGAGCCAGTGGATGTGTCGCTGATTCCGCCGCGGGCGAGGAGATACGATGTGGCCAAGTGATGGAGGTTAGCTGGCTATGATCGCAGTGGGAAGGCAAGTTACTCGTTCAATTGCACGCGAGTGGAGCCTGCTTGGCTCACGAATCGACTTGATCATGGAAGGAACTACGATTCCGGAGGATCTGGTCGATGCGCCGAGTATTCACTGAAGATTGATCGACTTCCCGGGAACTCGTTCTCGCGAAGGCATCCGTGGAATCAGATCTCCGTTCCGTTATCGCCTACGAAGTCGAAGACGGGCCTCATTAATGAAGAGGGAATTGTCACGACGTATTGTTCTCGGCGTGCATTTGTCATTCTGAGCGCAGCGGAGATCCCGATGCAATTTGCCTGTGTCGCACAGTGCATAGGTTCTTCGCTTCGCTCCGAATGACAAGTTTTAGGAGCTAAAGGCTAACAGCTAATGGCAGCCAACAAATCCGTCACTCTTTAAAATCAAGCGCCAAGCCAATCCCAAGGCTGAACCTTGCTGGGAGGAATTCGAACTGCCCTGGCACTCGGGCATGAACGTGATCTCCTCATTGATGGAGATCGCCGCCAATCCCGTCACTCGCGCCGGCAGAACGACCACGCCCGTTACCTACGACTCTAATTGCCTCGAAGAAGTTTGTGGCTCTTGCGCGATGGTGATCAATGGCAAGGCACGAATGGCCTGCTCGGCGCTAGTCGACAAACTGGAGCAGCCCATCCGCCTGGAACCATTTTCCAAGTTCCCCGTGGTCCGCGATCTCGCCGTGGATCGCAGCGTGTTGTTCGAAAATCTGAAAGCGGTGAAAGCCTGGGTTCCCGTTGACGGCAGCTATGACCTCGGCCCAGGCCCACGCATGACCATGGAGGATCAAGAAGCGGCCTATCCGCTCTCGCGTTGCATCTCCTGCTGTTGTTGTATGGAAGCTTGTCCGCAATTTAACGAAGAAACCAATTTCGTCGGCGCGGCTGCCATCTCCCAGGTGCGGCTTTTCAACACTCACCCTACCGGCGCTGCTCTGAAACGTGAGCGCCTCGCGGCCCTGATGGGCGATGGCGGCATCCACGAGTGTGGCTACGCACAGAACTGCGTCGAGGTCTGTCCAAAAGATATTCCGCTGACCCGCTCTATCGCCGAGGTTGGCGGAGCAGTGATGAAACAAGCTATCGGAGATTTGTTTAGAAAGTGACCGCGCTTGCGAGCGCTGTGCCGAGCCTCGCGCGGTCATCCCGAGCGGAGTGAGGGATCTGTCCTTCCACGCACCGCATCCCGCAAGAATTGTCACTCCCTAACGCAATTTGTCATTTGTATAAATGAGGTTGATCACTGCGCAACACTCCAACCACTGTCGAAAGCAGCTTTTTTCGCGGGTTGCGCCACGCAATTCCTCTCGCGAATATGGCATCCGGGTTGCAGCTACACATGTAGGCAGCCAGACCGCGCACGAATGCGGTAACCAACGGTAACCAGGGAGCAGCTCCCGGGTAACCCCAGAGAAGGCAGATTAGTTCTTGTATTTGTTGAGCCCGGATTTAGAATACCGCCTACTCCAGCGCCTGGGGTAGAGCTGGTGAAGTCGAGGCCACTTCGTGAAGAGTAAAATGCAGCGCGCCGTAGTACCTTCATTTCTGTTGATCGTGGCGTTGTGTGTTCAGGCATTTGGCCTGCACAGTTACGTGGCCCCGCGGCATGTGCGACGCGTAAGCACGCGCCGAGCCCATGTTCGCCGCGTGTCCTGGAATCCGGTGTTCCGTCCATCGCGTGATTCCCTGCTCCGTCAAAATGAAGAAATCGACCGTCTGGAATTGCCGCGCATCCAGGACGATGCCGAACTGGAGCAGCTCAAGTCACGCGAAGAATTAGTTCCGATTGTGGCCGGCCGTACCCTGCGTTTTGATCCTCGGCTCGATCCTTCACGCCGCTATTGCCGTCCCTGGACGCGCGATTTCGTTGACGACCTGAGCGAGGCTTATTACAAACAATTTCACGAGCAGATCCAGGTCAATTCCGCGGTGCGTACGGTGAAGGGCCAGAAAAAGCTGCGCCGACATAACCGCAACGCCGCGCCTGCCGAAGGCGACATTGCATCTTCGCATCTTGCCGGGATCACGGTTGATCTTCAGCGTCGGGGCATGACCCGCCAGCAAGTGCAGTGGGTCGAACAATACATGACACCGCTTCGCGACGAAGGCCTAATCGAGCCTGAAGAAGAGCGCCACCAGTGGGTTTTTCACGTGGCTGTCTCCGGCCGCTACGCCGACTGGCGTGAAGCCAAGATGCTGGCAGGCGTACGGCAGGATGAAAATGAACCTCAACCCGACGACGACGTTATCGCTGGCGAACGATAGTTCCCTTCGCCTCCGTGCTTACCGACTTTTCATCCTAAGTTCTTACCAGCTCGTCATCCTGAGCCTTCCCGACTTGTCATCCTGAGCGGAGTAATACGTTTCGCTTGCGAAACGTATTACAAAGTCGAAGGACCTGCTTTTTCCTCTAGTCCTATTTCGCTCCGCGTCCTCTCCATATACAATGTCTTGCTTCTCCTGACGATCTCATGCTCATAAACCGTTCGCGTCTACTTTCCTTGCTCTTTCTCATTCTCGCCACTCTCGCCTTCACCCCGAGCCCTCCTTCCGCCGCTATCAGCCCCCGCGCCCAGGCCATCCACGATTCAGCACTGGTTGTAGATACGCACGCCGACACGCCGCAGCGCTTTCTCGACGAGAATTACGACATCGGCACGACCGACCCGAAAGACATCGGACACATCAGCCTCGACAAAGCCCGTGCCGGAAATCTTGGCGCGGAGTTCTTCTCCATCTGGGTCGATCCCACCACCAACCAGGGGCACTTCGCTCAACATACGCTGGACTTGATCGATTCGGTCTATGAGCAGGCGGCGCGTCATCCCGATCGCATGATGATGGCCTACTCGGTCGGCGACATTGAGCGTGCCCACAAGCAGAAACAATTGGCCGCGCTCATGGGCATCGAGGGTGGGCACTCGATTGAGAATGACCTTCACTTGCTGCGCGATTTCTACCGTCTAGGCGTCCGCTATATGACTTTAAGCTGGTCGAATACCAACGAATGGGCTGATTCTTCGGGCGACATCGACGATCCCAAAATTCAGCACCACAATGGCCTCACCGATTTTGGCAAGCAAGTTGTGCTGGAGATGAACCGGCTGGGCATGATGGTCGATATCTCCCACGTGGCCGACAAGACTTTCTGGGACGCCATCGCCACCACCAAAGCACCGCTGATCGCTTCGCACTCTTGTGCCCGTGCTCTGACGAATCACCCGCGAAATATGACTGACGACATGCTGCGCGCCGTTGCCAAGAATGGCGGCGTGGTGCAAGTCAACTTTTATTCTGCCTTCGTGGATGAAAGCTATCGCAAGGCGGCGGAGGAACAGAAGAAGGAACGAGAGGCAGCCGTAGACGAATATGTCGCGAAGAAAAAAGCCGCGGGACAACCGGTTACGTATCTGGATAAAGATCGCATCGAAAGAGAATGGGCTGCGAAGATTCCTCGTCCGCCGCTGGAATCGCTGATCGGCCATATCGATCACATCGCCAAAGTCGCAGGTGTTGATCATGTCGGCCTGGGCTCGGACTTTGACGGCGTCAGCGGCGCCACGCCCACAGGCATCGATTCGGCGGCCGACCTGCCCAAGATTACGCAAGCCTTGCTCGATCGGGGCTACCGCGCCGAGGACATCCATAGAATCCTCGGCGGCAACCTGCTGCGCGTGTTCAGCGAAGTGGAGAGAGTAAGCCGTGAAATGCAAGTAGGAAACTCGCAGGCATTAGCCGCTCCGTGACTTTTTTGGGCCCTCTAACAGTCTGCGGACAAAACTCTCTCTGGGTGGCGCAGCGCTTTCAGCGCTGCGATAAATGCGATGAAATCAATGCAGGCTCTAGCCGCTGAGATCACCCCCTGCGAGTTTCTCCACAGCAGTCTGAGGTAGAATTACTATTCGCAAGTCATCACACCTTAATCTAAGGGCAGGTGTCTCATCTGCCCAGGCCGAGCAAAGCTCGGCATCCAGGAGCCTCCATGCGTATTGCTTTTTCAATCGTCTTGTTGATTTCGGCCGCTAGTTCCGCGATGTGGTCGCAGACCGCCCCCGCTTCCACCGCCAAGAAGCCCGCAGCCGCCGCGAAGCCGACGACTACGACTTCTGCTCAGCCCACCGCCGTCATTGACACGACCGCGGGTAAGCTGACCTGCACACTATTCCCCGACAAAGCCCCAATCGGTGTCGCCAATTTTGTTGGTCTAGCCAATGGCACCAAGGATTGGAAGAGTCCGGTCACGCACGCCTCCAAGCACGGAGTCCCGCTTTATGATGGCACCATTTTCCATCGCGTGATCCCCGAGTTCATGATCCAGGGCGGCGATCCCGCGGGCAACGGCACGGGCGATCCCGGCTACGCCTTCAAGAACGAAACTTCCCCTGACCTCAAGTTTGATCGCCCTGGTCGTCTCGCCTATGCCAACGCTGGTCCGGACACCAATGGCTCGCAGTTTTTCATCACCGAGGTGCCTTATCCGAGTCTGAACGGTGGATATACAATCTTCGGGCAGTGCGACGATGCCACCGTGGCGCTAGTGAAACAAATCGCACGCATGGGCCATGATTCGAACGATCGTCCTTACCGGCCCGTGAAAATCAATCACATTACAATTGCGAAGGGCGGAGCGGGAGCGACGAAACCCGCGACCACAGCGAAGCCGGCTGCTAAGAGTCCGGCGCCCCCGGCTCCCAAGACTTCAACCCCACAATAGGCCGCCGACGGACGCTCATCGGACGAACGATCATCGACTAGACGAAAGGATTCCTATGCCCCGCCAACCCGGTACTTACGCCATCTTCAATACCTCAGAAGGCACCATCGCTTGCCGACTCTTTGAAAAGGACGCGCCCAAGACCGTGGCCAACTTCATCGAGCTCGCGGAAGGCAAGCGCGAGTGGTCCCACCCGGTCAGCCGCAAGAAGAGCAAAGACCGCCTCTACGACGGAACCATTTTTCATCGTGTGATCCCCGACTTCATGATTCAGGGCGGAGACCCGGCCGGAACCGGTTTCGGCGGTCCTGGCTATCAATTCGAGGACGAGACCAAGGGCTCTCGCTCACAAATTCGACAAACCCGGCAAACTAGCGATGGCCAACTCTGGCCCCAATACCAATGGCTCGCAGTTCTTCATCACGCTAGCCCCGACCACATGGCTGACGGGCAAGCACACCATCTTCGGCGAAGTCGTCGAAGGCCAGGATGTAGCCCAGAAGATCGTGACCCTCCCGCGCAACAAGCAGGACAAGCCGCTGAAGGATGTGGTGGTCGAGAGTGTGGTGATTGAAAGGGTGTAGGGCGCGATTGCCGGATCATTTGTCGCCAGCACCGGAATCTCCTTGCCTAATCAGTTAAGTGCTCGTCGGCAGTTACAAGTGTCAGTCCGAACACCTTTGCCGACGCTGCGAGAAAGTGATCGGCTGGATCGCCATGGGCAAAGGTCATGGCAGGAATGGCGAGCGCCACTTCTACAGTGACAGGTGCTTCCCTGAGTTCCAAATCCGCCATGCTCTTTGCGACCCAGGTAGCGAGGTCATCTGGCACCCTGAATCGTCCTTTGCTCTGGAGAATGGTAAGTTCCCAGATACTCATCGCAGACAACCACAGTTCATTCTGAGGCTTCGCGAGTTCTTTGGCTACTCGGCGGGTAAGGCGATCAGGTTTCAGGGCACTCCACAGCCAGATGTGGGTATCTAGAAGTAATTTCACCGCGCAGCTTCCCAATCATCCAAACTGCCGGTAGGGCCAACGATATCTCCGACGATCTCCGCCGTCCCAGCCATGGATCCCAGTCGCCTTCCTTTAGGCTCTCCGGGGGACGGAGGCACAACTTCGGCCACGGGCTTACCGAAGCGTGTAACCCGGATCGGCTTGCGTGTCTTGCGAACCTCTTCCAGGATGCCGAGGCACTTAGCCTTGAACTCGAAATCGCGACTTCTTTCAAATTTGACCTCGTACTGCTTATACCATGGTCAATGACTATGGTCAACTATGCCTACACCCCAATCACTGCCACCAACTCCTTGACTGCCGCTGCGCTCTTATCCAGCGCGGCCTTTTCTTCCGGCGTGAGCGTGATCTCGATGATCTGCTCAATGCCGGCCCAGCCCAACTTGACCGGCACACCCACGAAAAGCCCGTGGATTCCGTATTCCCCTTGCAGGTATGCCGCACACGGCAGAATCTTCTTCTTGTCCTTCAAAATGGCCTCGACCATCTCGGTGACCGCCGCGGAGGGCGCATAGTACGCCGAACCAGTCTTTAAATACTTCACGATCTCAGCTCCGCCGTCGCGTGTGCGCTGCACCAACCGATCGACCGTGGCCGCATCCATCAATTCGGTGATCGGGATTCCCGCCACCGTCGAATAGCGAGGCAGCGGAACCATCGTATCGCCATGTCCGCCCAGGACAAATGCCGTCACGTTCTCCACGCTGACTTTCAGCTCTTCCGCAATGAATGTACGGAAGCGGGCGGAATCCAGAACCCCAGCCATGCCAATCACCCGTTGGCGGGCAAAGCCGCTCATCTTGTAAGCCGCCTGCGCCATGGCATCCAGCGGGTTTGACACGATGATGAGAATGCAGTTCGGCGAGTGCTGTACCGCCTTGCCGACCACTTCTTTCATGATCTTGTGATTGGTGTTGAGTAGATCGTCGCGGCTCATGCCCGGCTTGCGGGGGATACCAGCAGTGATGACCACGACATCCGAATCGGCGGTATCAGCGTAATCCTGCGTGCCGACCACTTGGGAATCGCGTTTCTCAATCGGCATTGCTTCCAGCAGGTCCAGCCCCTTGCCCTGGGGCACGCCTTCGATGATGTCGATGAGGACCACATCTGCCAGCTCCTTCGAGGCGATCCAATGGGCTGTGGTCGCGCCCACATTCCCGGAACCGACTATCGTCACTTTCTTGCGCATGCCTTTCCTTTCTTAAGCAACAAAAACCAAAAGGATACGAAGGACTAAGCGGCAGCCCGTTCATGCTGTATCTTCGTGAACCTTAGTGTCCTTCGTGGTTAATGCCTTCTGGTGACGCTAATCCACCGCGCTCAGCACCGCCGCACCCATGTTCTCGATGATGTAGTTCGCGAACTCGCTGGTCTTCACCCTGGTCGCACCTTCCATCAGCCGCTCAAAGTCGTAGGTAACTCTCTTCTGTTCAATAGTCTGTTCCAGGCCGTGTTCGATCAAGTCGGCAGCCTCATTCCAACCGAGTAAGCGAAACATCATCATGCCCGACAAAATCACCGATCCCGGATTGATCACATCTTTGTCGGCATACTTCGGAGCGGTGCCGTGGGTTGCTTCGAATATGGCATATCCATCGCCGATGTTGGCACCTGGCGCTATGCCCAGCCCACCCACCTGCGCCGCACAAGCGTCCGAGATGTAGTCGCCGTTCAGGTTGGGAGTCGCCAGCACCGAGTACTCATCCGCGCGCGTCACAACCTGCTGAAAAATAGAATCCGCGATCCGATCATTGATCATCAGCTTTTTCTTCCAGACGCCTTTGCCATGAGTCGAGTAAATCGCGTCCAGAACGCCCTTTACTTCTTTGTAGACCGACTGACGAAACTCTTCCGCCGCGAACTCAAGTCCGGGCTCGACCAGGTTCGCATTCTGCTCAATCGTGAGATTCGGGTTCCTGTCTTTATTGTCGAGAATCCAGCTCTCCCGCTCGGTCACCACTTTATCGCGGAATTCTTCCGTCGCCAGTTCGTATCCCCATTTGCGGAAAGCGCCCTCGGTGAACTTTTGAATGTTCCCTTTGTGCACCAGGGTTACGCTCTTGCGTCCGCTCTCCAGCGCGAACTTAATCGCCATGCGAACCAGTCGCTTTGTGCCTGTAATTGAAATGGGCTTGATGCCTACTCCCGAATCCAGACGCACTTGCTTTTTTCCGCCCTTGAGCATCTCTTTGTTTAGAAACTCGATCAGGCGTTTCGCGTCGGGCGTTCCCTCTTCCCACTCAATCCCCGCATACACGTCTTCCGTATTCTCGCGGTAAATGACCACGTCCATGCGCTCGGGATGCTTCACCGGTGAAGGCGTCCCTTTGTAATACTTCACCGGACGTACACACCCATAAAGATCGAGTACTTGCCGCAGGGTGACGTTCAACGAACGAATGCCGCCTCCCACCGGCGTGGTCAAGGGACCCTTGATGGCAACCCGCAGGTCGCGGATAGCATTTACCGTGTCATCCGGCAGCCACGATTTGAACTTCGACATCGCCTTCTCGCCCGCGAACACCTCGTACCATGCGACTCGTCGCTTGCCGCTGTAAGCTTTCTCAACCGCAGCATCGAACACGCGCACCGACGCCTTCCAGATGTCCCGCCCAGTGCCGTCGCCTTCGATGAATGGGATGATCGGGTTGTCCGGCACCTGGTAACGCCCATTGCTGTAATGAATTGGCGCGCCTTTTGCAGGCAACGCCACACCGTTATATGAAGCCGCCATTACTCACCTCCGATGTCGTTAGGGAAACTAGCAATTATACGGGCTGGGCTAGACCATCGAGAAATGCGATCACGCTCTCCATCTCGGACCGCTTTGGGACAGCGCTCACTTCTACCCAGTCGAGCAGGGTTCAGCAGTTTGCATGGCGCCGCTACAATCAGAAGGCACGCCACGATTTGTTGGGCCGGATGTTAGCGATTCCGTTCGTTGGGTAGGAGGTCGAATTAATAGAACGATCGTCGCCATTTCCTTGTGTGGATTCCTGGCCGTACCGGCTGCCGCGCAGCAGTCCTGGGCTTCAAGATCCTCCGCTTGCTCCACCTCAGGCAGTCGAATTGCCTCAGCCGGCTCCGTCGCATCGCTTCTGGGACCGCACCAACATCATACTGTTCTCCGGAATCGCCATATTCCGTGGGCTCGATTACGCCTCCACCCGCAACTTCCAGGCTCGCGGAAGACAAGAAATTTTGCTTCCCGATGATGTGGTCAACGATTCGGCGGGATTCGCCGCTCTGGAAGCCGCCGGTACTGTCGCCTCGGTCGGACTCTCCTACTGGCATGCATCGCGTCGGGCACCACAAACTCGAGCGTTGGATTTCCATCACACATATCGGCGTGACTGGCTTCGGTGTGGTCCGAAATTACTCCCTCGAATCGAAACACCCGCCGCCCAGGCCGCGATGACAACATGTCGAGCTTTGCTAATATCTCCGAGTCCCGAAATATTTCCTCACCCCGATTGCGTTATATCTCCCCCATGGCCCATTCGACCCGAGGTCTGCGGGACCGAGATTCTTGTCTCGCGCTCCCAACCGCGTAAATAGGAAATGCTGGGTCACGCGCAATTCGAAACCCCTTCCCAAGTACACGCCCAGCCCCCAGGACTTCTCCAAACCGATTGCGTCGGGCGACCAGGTGTACAAGTGTTGCGGAACCGTTTTCCCGAACAAAAAGCTGGGCTCGCCGAACAGCAGGAATCGCCGAAACTGCCCTCGGCCAAAAGGCCGCACTTCGACGTATCCAGAGAGCATATAACGGGCGAATAAATTGCAGGGTGCGTTCGCGCCACCGTATTGGCCGGCGTTTCCCGCGCACAAATTGGGATCGATCTCGTTATGCGGAGGGGCAAGGTCGAACTGAGCGTATCCCCAGAACATGTCATGAGGGAAAAACATGCGATCCGGGGTTTGGCGGACCGCCGGCTCTTGTGCCCGGGCCGCACCCGTCATCGCCAGACATAAAAATATCCACAGCAGCCGCTTCATGAGGCCTCCGAAAAATGGTTTTTTGTCACTCGTGGGGAAATCAGGGCTCAGATCTATCCAGCCTTACCGTTAAGGGCGCAACATTGTACTCTATGGCTCTAAGCAAACAGCCCTCCCAGCCAAGAAACGGTCTTGGACGCCCTATTGTCTCTAATATGTCTCTACGAAAATCCATATATGCAATTCTTATTCTTGCAACCAACTTCCGCGCGAGACCCGATAAGTCTCATCCGGTCTAGAGTTTCACTTTGGCGAACGTATTGCTGCCCGACTCACTAACAAGGGAGCCCACCATGCCACAGGAGGTTTCCATCTCCTACCAGGCGGTCAAAAGTAAGGTCTACAAACTCATCGACGCGTTGGTTGAAGGCTCTAAGACTGAAAGCGAAGTCCAGGAGTCGATGAGGCGGTGGTGGCAACTGATCCATCCTGCCGACCGGCCGGTAGCACAAAAGTATCTGTTGATGGTGCTGGCGCGCTCCAGTTCCAGCCTCGGCGCCATCACTGAAGGTCTGGTCACCTTCAAGGAATTCAAGCCGATTCGTGAGATCACCTCCCAAAAAGTACCCAAACTGCCCTCTGCCGCCCACCCATCCCACATCAACAGCGGTCTGGTCTAGCCGCCCATCCAAGAGTAAATTGTTGGTTTCATTCGGTCGTATTGTGCAAACTGAGAACAGGGGCACTGGTAACCGACAACTGCGCTATGGATTTTGACCAGCTCGAAACTTTCCTCGAGGTCGCTCGCCTGAGCTCATTCTCTCGTGCTGCGGGAAGGCGCTTTCGAACCCAGCCCGCCATCTCCTCCCAGATTCGTTCCCTGGAGGAAGAAATCGGCGCCAAGCTGCTGGACCGCTCCGGCGGGAAAGTGTCCATCACCGCGTCTGGCAAGATTTTGCAGAAATATGCGGAAGAGACGCTTGAAGCCCGCAAAGCAATGCTGACCGCAATCGCCGAGACTGAGCGCGTTCCCCGCGGCGAGATTATCGTTGGCGCCAATGAAGGCACCTGCCTGCACATTCTTCCCGAGGTGTTCGCCCAGTTCAAAAGGCAATATCCCGACGTGGCGGTTAACATCAAACGTGCCGACTATGGCAAGATTCTGGAATCGGTCATCGACAATTCGGTGGACTTCGGGGTAGTTTCCCTCCCCGTCACCGACAATCGCCTCACCGTCGTGCTGATTCACCGCGATGAACTCGTGATTATCGTTCCGCCCCAGCATCCTCTGGCCAAACTGAAATCGGCTGCCGTCGCCGAAGTCGCAAAGTTTCCCCTGGTCGTACCCAAGGCTGGACATACCCGCGATGCGCTGGAAGAACTCTTTCACGAACGCAAACTCAAGCCGCAATTAGCCATGGAGCTGGATTCCAGTGAGCTGCTAAAGCGTTTCGTGGCCGCCGATGTTGGCGTGGGTTTCATCGCACGCTCTAACGTGGAGGAGGACGTCCGAGCCAAAGTGCTGTCTGCGATTCCCATCTCCGACGCGCAAATTCGTCGTGACCTGGCATTGGTTTTCCGAAAGGACAAAGCCCTCAGCCGAGCCGCCCTGGCCTTCATCGACGCCACAGTCAAGATTCAGACAGCCGAACCTGCAGCCTCCGCGAAGCGCTGAGAGGGGTTCCTTCGCATTGTCATTTGAGCACGGTCGAGAACCTGTGCACTGCCTTACCGAACCGGCCCACCCAGACTGCCGCACCACCCCGCCTTGGATAGCCGAGCACTTATTGGATTAGAATTTCAGCACGTGATCTCCACGCGAACGCAATTGCTCTCGGTCGAGAGTCGGATTGCATCCTTGCTTTTCCTTGCGACCCTCGCGCCTGCCCAAGCCCGCAAGCCTTCGAAACCCTTACCACCATCCGCTTTCAAATTGGTTTCCATCAAAGTGACCGGTACCAAGCGCTTCACCCCTCAGGAAATCGTCGCCGCCAGCGGGCTCCAACTCGGCCAGACCGTCAGCGAAGACGACTTCAAGCGAGTCAGCCAGCATCTGGGAGAAACTGGCGCGTTCAACGATGTTGCCTACGCTTTCCACTTCTCTTCGGAAGGTACCAAGCTGGAATTGCAGCTCGCCGACAGCGATCCGTTCGTCCCTGCCCACTTCGACAATTTCGTGTGGTTCTCCGAGAAAGAACTGCTCGACGGCCTGCGCGCCCAAGTGCCGCTTTTCCAAGGCAACCTGCCGGTTGGCGGCGACCTCGCGGAACAGGTTTCAAACGCGCTGCAAGCGCTGCTGATCGAGCGGAAGATCGACGGCCATGTCGACTACCTGCGGACGGGTCCTGAAGAGGGTCCCATCAGTTCGTTCGCTTTTAGTATTAGCGGACACAGCATTCGCATTCGCAATATTGATTTCACTGGCGCTGGTCCAGCCGAATTACCCCTTCTCCAGGCCGCCGCCAAGAAAATGTCGGGTCAGGAATTTCTGCGCTCCTCTCTTCGCGTTCAAGCCGATAAAGATCTCCTCCCGGTTTATCTTGAGCGCGGCTATCTGAAGGCGGCTTTCGCCGATGCCCAGCCTAAAATCGTGCAGGACAGCCCGCAGGAAACCCTCGTCGACGTCACCTTCAACGTCGATACCGGCCGTCAGTACAAAGTGATCTGAGCTGCAGTTGACGGGATACAAAGCCTTCCCCCCTGAAAAACTTCGGGTCCTGATCCATCAGCAACTCGGCCAACCTGCTAACGCGAATCAACTAAAGAGCGACCTCGAAGCTATTAAGAAGCTCTACGGAACCCGCGGTTACATGGTGGCGTCCGTTCTCGCGACTCCTGAAATCGATGACGCTCAGTCCACGGTCAAGTACCAGATTTCGATCGATGAAGGCAATGTCTTCACCATGGGTGACTTGGACATCCGTGGTCTGGACAAGCGCGATACGAATCGTTTGTTTACGGAATGGAAGCTGCTGACCGGCGATCCCTACGATTCCGGCTATCCTCAACGCTTCGTGCAACAGTCGGCTAAAGATCTGGGAGAGTGGAAAATCAGCATCAACGAATCGCTCAACGACAAAGAAAAGACTGTCGACGTGACCTTACGCTTCGAACCGAATCCGCGCTGATCGCGGAAGAATTGTCGGACATCCTTACAGCTTTACTCCGTCCAGAGCTGTCTTTATCATTAAGATATAAGGGGTCGGGCTTTCTAGACTCTTATTAGATGACCTCCATTCCTTTTAGGAGAAATTCATGAGTTCTGCTACGCAGAAATTTGGAATTTTGCTGGCCACCGCACTTCTGGCTGCTGGATTGAGCCTTTCATCCGCTTTTGCTTCCGGCAAGCCGCAGACCTTTACCGGCAAAGTCAGTGACGCCATGTGCGGCGCCAAACATATGATGCCGGGCGATGACGCTGGCTGCCTTCGCGCCTGCGTGAGCAAAGGCTCAAAGTACGCTTTGGTCGTAGGTGAAAAAGTGTATACGCTCGATAGCAGCGACAAAACCGTACTCAGCGAACTCGACAAACTGGCCGCCCAGCAGGCCACAGTAACCGGCAAAGCCGAGGGCGATACTATCGCAGTCAGCTCCGTGGCTCCAGCCAAGTAAGCCGGCTCCTGCCCGGAAAGATCGCGGAGTGCTTCAACCTTGCATGCGCGGCCCTTCGGGCCCGCGCAATGCATTCTTTTTCGCACGGGTACCCCAATTTTCATATTCCGTTCACGATTCGCTATGTTATGTTTGAGCGAATTCCAACGATTTAGCGGAGGATATTCGAATTGTCCAAGGACATGGTCCCCAAGCGGATTTTCTTCACCAAGGGGGTCGGCAAACACAGAGAGCGTCTCACATCCTTCGAGCTGGCCTTACGTGACGCCGGCATCGCCGCGCAGAATCTGGTTCGCGTCTCCTCCATTTTTCCGCCGCAATGCAAGCTGGTCCCCCGCTCCCAGGGGTTGAAATATCTGAGCCCGGGAGAGGTAGTCTTCTCCGTCGTGGCCGAGAACTCCACTCACGAGCCGCATCGCCTGCTGGCCTCAAGCATCGGCGTAGCCATTCCAGCCGATCGGAATACCTATGGCTATCTCAGCGAACATCACTCCTTTGGCGAAACCGAAGACGCTGCCGGAGACTATGCGGAAGAGCTCGCCGCCGAAATGCTGGCTACAACTCTGAATGTGGAGTTTGATCCCGATCGCTCCTGGGATGAGAAGAAAGAGATCTACCGCATATCAAATAAGATCGTGAGAACGGCGAATGTCACTCAATCCGCCGTAGGTGACAAGCGCGGTCTGTGGACCACGGTTATCGCCTCTGCAGTTCTAATCTTCGACTAGAATTTCGACCACCAAATTTCCAGGAGCGAAGCCTATCTCCTGGCCAGTGCCTTTTCTTTCTTTTCCTTGCTCGCTCCTTTGTCCTTATCTCTATCGAGCCGTTCCAGCACCGCCGCCACAATCAACGGCAATCCGACCGTAGCGTCCAAGAAGACTTCTCCGAATCTTCCCCCCTCGGCCGGAGGTACGAACTTGCCCCAGGAAATCGCTTCGCTGTATGGGCTTCCTGACAGCCCGCCCCAATACACCGGCTCAGGACAAATTCGCACGCCATAATGATACCGTTTGAGCGGAATGTTCTCCCCCAGCCGCCGATGGCGAAGCTCCACAAATGGTCCAAACTGCTGCGACCAGTTGCGGGGCACACCACCCCCGATGGTAAAGATGCCCAGGCGGCTTTGTCGCAACAAGGTGGCGGCAAAGTGTTCCAGGTCCTCGAAAGGATCGAACCGCATTTTGTGGCGTCCGGTGGATTCCCGCAGACGGTTTGCCAGAGCCACATCCAGCCCCAATTCTGAATCCGTGAAGGCGGGGACAAAAACCGGCACGCCTTTTTCGTAGGCTGATTTCAGAATGCCGCGTTGATCCTTGGCGTGCTTGGCGAGGTGTTGCCCGATGGCATGATTCAACTTGTACGAGCACATCACCTCATTGTGGTCCCAACTGTCCAAAATTTGCGACAGTACCTCTTCTACATCATCCAGATTCTGCTCCGGCTCCAGAGTGTCATAGACGCGGTTATAGCCCTGCTCGTAGAGCTCGGTATCGGGCACGTCGGGGTTATAGCGAAAATGAGAACGCCCAGTAGCCTCGACCAATCCATGCGCCATCAAGGCGCCCGTTGAAACGATGGCGTTAACGATTCCTCGATTGATCAGCTCTGCGATAACCAACCCTTGCTTAGCTACCGTCATGGCGCCCGCCAGGGTCATGACCACGAAACACTCTTTGTCACGGGCCATGGCTTCGAGCACATCTGCGGCCTCACCCACCTGGCGGCCAGTAAAGGCTGTCTTGGACATGGCGCGCACCAGCTCATCGATCGAGTGCACGCGCGTAAGATCAAGAGGCTCCAGCGGAATCAGTTTGTCTTCGATCGGATCGTGGAGCTGGCGCTCTATCCCGGCGCCGTCATGGTTTCCGTGCTTCACGTCGCACCTCCCTGCCTCGCCGCACTACTTTACTAAATGCCGCAACCCATGGCTACGATAACTGAGAACTGAGAGCCGCGAACTGAGAACTGATATCCTATCCCGTCGCACCAGCACGAGGAGGTTTTGGCTTTGCCGCCTGAGAAATTCCGCGTGGGGCTGATCCAGATGTCAGCCACGCCGATCCCGAACAGAATCAGCAACGCGCCATCGAAAAGATTCGTGAGGCGGCCGCGCGCGGCGCCCAGATCGTCTGTTTGCCGGAACTTTTCCAGACTCAGTACTTCTGCCAGCGTGAAGACCCAGCTTTGTTCGATTTGGCCGAACCCATTCCCGGCCCTACGACCGATACGCTTTCGGCGCTGGCAAAACAACTTCGCATCGTGCTTATCGCCTCCCTTTTCGAGAAGCGCGCCCCTGGCGTGTATCACAACACGGCGGTCATCTTTGACGCCGACGGCGCGGTTCGCGGTCTGTACCGCAAAATGCACATCCCTGATGATCCGCTTTACTACGAAAAATATTACTTTACTCCTGGCGATCTCGGCTTTCGCGCCTTTGATACAGACGTCGGGCGAGTGGGCACGCTGGTCTGCTGGGATCAGTGGTATCCCGAGGGCGCCCGCCTCACCGCTCTGCAAGGCGCGCAGATTCTCTTCTATCCCACCGCAATCGGCTGGCATCCTTCTGAAAAAGCCGAGGTCGGTTCCGTCCAACACGACGCCTGGCGCACCATTCAGCGTGCCCATGCCATCGCCAACGGTGTATACGTAGCGGTGGTCAATCGAGTGGGACATGAAACTGGCGACATCCGCGGCAACGCAGCCCCAGGACCCGGCCTCGAATTCTGGGGTGGTTCGTTTCTTTGCGATCCTTTCGGCCGTGTCCTCGCCGAAGCCTCCCATGACAAAGAAGAAATTCTGATTGGCGAGGTCGACCTGCGCGCCCTCGAAGACATCCGCCGCAACTGGCCGTTCTTGCGCGACCGCCGCATTGATGCTACGCGCCGATCACCAGCCGGCTGATTGATTGAAGACCAGAGACGAATCCGCTAAACCTGGCGGGAACTCTCGCATGCCCGCCGAGTGGGAGCCACACCAGGCCACTTGGTTGGCATGGCCTCACTATCGTGACGACTGGCCCGGCAAATTTGAGCCCATCCCCTGGGTGTACGCCGAAATCATCCGTTATCTTTCCCGCCATGAGCGCGTAGAGTTGATCGTCACCGACGCCGCTTCCGAAAAGCGCGCTCGAAAGACCCTCGATCGCGCGAATGCCTTGAATGACAACGTCCGCTTCCACCGCTGGCCAACAAATCGCGTCTGGACCCGTGACTCCGGCTGCACATTTGTAAAATGTGGCGCGGGCGCCCTCGCCCGCGAAAATCGGGAAGGGCACGACTTCAGTCGTGCCAGACAAACGTTCCGAGGGATTGGGGCTTCAGCCCCTGAGGGACTCACCGCTGTCAAATGGCGCTTCAACGCCTGGGCCAAGTACTCCAACTACCAGTATGACGAGAAAATCGGCAGCCTCATGGCCAAGGCCGCCCGCACCCGCGAGCTCCGCCCATTGCACGGAAGACAGCGCGTCGTCCTTGAAGGCGGCTCCATTGACGTCAACGGCCAGGGCACTCTGCTGACCACTGAAGAATGCCTGCTCAGCAAGGTCCAGCAGCGCAATCCCGGCATGACTCGCCAAGACTACGAAAATATCTTTCAGGATTACTTAGGAATCAGCAACGTGGTCTGGCTAGGCTCCGGCATCGCCGGAGACGACACTCACGGCCACGTGGACGATCTCACTCGCTTCGTGACTCCGGACACGATTGTGACCGCGGTTGAGTCTGACCCCAACGACGCCAACTACGAACCGCTGCGAGAAAATATCCGCCGCCTACGCGCCGCGACCAACTCAGGACGGCAAGCCGCTCGCCATCGTCGAACTCCCCATGCCTGCTTCCGTCATCTTCGACCGCCGTCGGCTCCCCGCCAGCTACGCCAATTTCTACATTGCCAACGGAGTAGTCCTCGTCCCTGTCTTCAATGATCCTAATGACCGCTTCGCCCTGGACATCCTCGCCGATCTTTTCCCTGACCGCGAAGTCATCGGCATCTACTGCGGAGATCTGGTCTGGGGTTTCGGCACGATTCACTGCATGACACAACAGCAGCCTTTGTAACCCAGTCGTCGGCCCTCAGCGCAACGCAAGACCGCGAATCCACAGCTGGGGTACGGTTTGTCTGAGGGCTGAGAGCTGATGGTGGAGGACTGAAAGTTATCTCTTATACTGTGTCGGCTGCGGACCCTTCTCCAACATTTCGCGATTCCAGATTGCGCCTTCGCGAGTGTAGCTGGCCAATTCAAAATCCTGGGTCAGCTCCAGCGCATCGGTGGGACAGGCGTCCTCGCACAATCCGCAAAACATGCAGCGGCTCAGATCGTAGGTGAAGTTGGTGAGTTCTTTGCGGCGGGTCTTCTCATTGCGTTCGCTCGAAACCACGATCAGGTGCTCGGGGCACGCCAGAGCGCATAAGTCGCAGGCAATGCACATGGTCTCGTTCGTATCCGGATTCACATTCAGCCGCGGCGCTCCGCGATACCGCTCCGCCACCTGCGGCCGCTGTAAAGGATACTGCTCGGTGTAAATCTCCTTGGGATCCTGATAACGGAAGGTAACGCTCAGTCCCTGGAGCAGATCCAGCAGAAAGATTTTGCGCAACAGCCTGGTATCCCCATAGCCACTTAAGCATATCATCAACTGCAGGCAGCTTCCCATCGCCCGCTGAGAACCGAGAACTGACAACCGGAAACTGGGTTTCACATCCCTCGGCACCGAGCGTCACTGCAGCTTTGCATACTCTGCCTTGGCTTCCTTCAAGATCGGCACATCCGGGTCTGCGTCCTTCCACGCAGCGAAGAAGTCCTGGTAGGCTGTCTTCGCTTTTGCGGTATCACCCTGGACTGCGTACGCGCGTCCCTAACCCCAATCGCGCCAGCGTGTAGAGAGAATCTGGTCGGATTGACGCCCGATGGTCCAGAATCCTCTGGTACTCGGCAGCCGCTCTCGCTCCATCGTGGGCTCTTGAGGAATGCTTCTCCGCGAATGTAATTGGGCCAGTAACTAGCGCGCACCAGGTGCCGCGCCGAGTTCGTAGGGGCGGGGGTTTTCCAGCAGAGCAATCGCCTTCTCAGGATTGTTCCGATGCAGCTCTATCAAGGCCTGTGTCGTTGGAATGTACACGCTGGCGCAGCATGGTGTCAGTCGGAAACTCTTTGGCCAACCCGTCAAGCAGCTTCTGAGCTCCGCTGGCATCACCAATGCTCGCCAGTACTCGCTGCACGCTACGTCTCTTGTGGCCCTGTCTGCCGGACGCAGCCAGAGCTTCGGAACCTCTTGCCGGCGGCGCTGATTGCCCAGCTGAGCCTCGCACATCGCCTCACTCGCGCGAATTATCCGCGGCAAACTCCTTCATACCATGACTTTGGGCGAAATTCAGCGCCTGGGTAAAGGTTTGCCGGGAACTTTGCAGCTTGCCCAGTGAGCACTCCCCTCGTGCCTTTAATGAGCATTATGACCGTTTCGATGGGCTTTCCTTTTAAGCGCATCAACCTGTCGCTGCATGGCACCTTCGTCATGCTGGATGAACGCAATCTCATAGAGGTTGAAGCGCGACGTATCGACATTCATCCCCTGCGCCGATGCCTTTCTCAATCACCGCTTTTGCTTCATCGTAGCGATTCATTCGTTCATACGTATCTCCGAGGTTCTGATATGGCATATGAGTCCTTGGGGTCGAGGCGCAGGCTTCGCTGGCAGTTGGCCAATGCCTTCTCATGCTGCCCGATTCCCTCATACCGCAACGCTAAGTTGTCCCAGGGAACCGTGTCCCGCGGATAAGTCTTCTTCCACTGCTCGTAGACCTCGATGGCCTTATCAACTCTCCCCAGTATCTTCGTCATAGTGATGAGCCGAAATGTAAAGCTTCTCACGCTCGCTGGCCCGTTCTTTCAGATCGAAGGCCTTCTTCATGTTATCCCGTGGCAGACTCTTGCTTGCGTCAGGTTCCCATAAGCCACGCCCAAAGTCGCGTAGGCCATGGCGAAATTGGGATCCAGTTCGATGGCACGCTTCAAGTGCGGGATGGCGGCCTCATCATCCTGCTTTTGATGCGCAGCCTGCCCCACGCTGAACTCCTTCAACGCCTCCAGCGACGACGTAGTTGCCCGCTCCAGAGGCATAGCGAACTTCTGCAGCGAAGCCACAGACTCTCCCAGCTTGCCGCGCAGACTTGAAGCAGCCTGGTCCAGCGACTTCAACACCTGTTCCTTGCTTTCGGCTTCCACTTGGGCGCGGGCCAGCGAATCTCCCGTCTGCGCGTTGACCGCGTTCAAGTCAATCACGTAGTGGCTTCCCAGGCTCGAGATCGAGCCCGTCAACATCGCCTTGACTCCGTTTCGCATACAAATCTCCCGCGCCACATCGCTGGTCATTCGTTCGTCCGCCGGGCGTCCCATGAAACGTAAGGCGCCCGAATCCGGGACTCTGGCAGAACATTCAAATAAGGAGATTGCTCAAGCTGCACTGCCAGTGCCTGCTTCAAGGTTCCGTCAAACACGGCATCGCCGGTAGTGTTCACAAAGTCTGTCAGCAGGATGGAATCCTTCTGCGTCAGCCCACGTGATCGGCGGCTATAGAAGAATAGCCCCGCGGCAACGACCGCGATCAAAGCGATGGCGGCCATAACCAGGGTTCCGCGCCGCCTGCTTTGTACCGGAACGCTGCTGCTCCCGCTTCCTGAAACCGGTGGCTGCGCCGCCGGAGTCCCCGCGCTCGGCGTTTGCATCACCGCTGGAACCGGCGTCGATTCTGCGGCTGCGATCTTTCCGCTACTTCCCGCTGCCGCCGCAGGCTCAGCCGCCAGCAACCCGGACCGGCTCGAATCCGTATCCCGCTTGGCTCGCTGCAGCTCTGCCCGCATTTCCGACGCGTGCTGATACCGCAGATTGCGGTCCTTTTCCAGTGCTCGGTTGATAATGTGTTCCAGTTCGGCGGCAGGTCTGGATTCAGGCGTACCGGAGAAACCGGCGCCCGGCTGAGAATCGCCTCAAAGACCACGGCCGAAGTATCGCCACGAAATGGCACCGTTCCGGTCGCCATTTCATATAAAACTGCGCCAAAGGAAAATAAATCCGTCCGGTTGTCGAGTTCCTTCCCTCGCGCCTGTTCTGGCGACATATACCCTACCGTGCCCAGCGCCGTTCCTGGACTGGTTAACGGGTCCATGCTGGCCCCAGCCGTCGGCAGAGCTGTCGCCCCCGCTGCCTCCACGATTTGCGCCTGCGTCACTTTCGCCAGTCCGAAGTCGAGGATCTTGGCGTGGCCACGCTTGGTCACAAAGATATTTGCCGGCTTGATGTCGCGGTGGACGATCCCTTCGGCGTGGGCCGCATCAAGCGCATCGGCAATCTCGATGGCCAGGGATAGCAGAACCTCCAACTCCAGCGGCCGCCCCGCGATTCGGTGCTTCAGGGTCATGCCGTCCAGGTATTCCATGACGATGAACGCCTGGCCATCCTGCTCGTCAATTTCATGGATAGTGCAGATGTTGGGATGGTTCAGAGCGGAGGCAGCTTTGGCCTCCCGCTGAAAGCGGCTCAGAGACTGGGGATCTCGGGCGACGTCGTCGGGCAGAAACTTCAGGGCGACGAATCGCCCCAGCTTGAGGTCCTCGGCCTTATACACCACACCCATACCGCCGCCACCCAGCTTCTCGACAATGCGATAGTGCGAGATGGTCTGACCGATCATGGGACCTCACGTTGCCCGGCAATCTTAGTGCCCAGGAACTCACGAGTCAATGAAACCGGATTCTGGCGGTGATGCCGCTACAATTGATCAATGCTGATGCAGAAATCCAACTCTTAACAATCGAGGACGGACCACTGACAACTGTTCCCGACGAATTCTGGATGGAAGAAGCTCTCCGCGCGGCCCAGCGTGCCCTGGATGCGGGCGAGGTGCCAGTCGGCGCTGTCGTCGTCTGTGATGGCAAGATCGTAGCGCGTGGCTGGAACCGAAATCTCGCTGATTCTGACCCTACCGCCCACGCCGAGATCGTCGCTCTGCGCGAGGCCGGTGCCGCAGTTGGTAACCATCGTCTAGGAGACTGTGAGCTGTTCGCTACTATCGAGCCTTGCGCCATGTGCGCTGGCGCCATGATTCATGCCCGGCTGAAACGCCTGGTGTATGGCGCGGACGACCCTAAAGCCGGTGCCGTCCGTTCAGTGGTGCAGGTGCTCAACCACCCCCAATTGAACCATCGGATGGAAGTCCGCGGAGGCGTGCTGGCTGGCCGTTGCGCGGAAATGCTGCAATCGTTCTTTAGAAGCCGTCGATAGTCGGCGAAAAGAAGCTGGCAGGAACTCGTTTCATCCGAAACAAATCCTAAAGTGGTTATATCGTAATAGGTAATAGTGGCTATTGTGATAAACCACTGTTGGAGTTACTTTTTTTGGCCTAAGCAGGATAAACACGCGAAGTCTAAGGAGGCGGTGATGAACATCAAACCCATTCGGGCTTATCTCATGATCTGCAGCTTAGTTGTCATCTTGCAGCCCCTGCAGGGACTCGCACAGCAGAATTCAAACGCAGCGAAGACAGCATCGCAACCGCGGGACGGGCAGCACGATTTTGATTTCGAGCTCGGCACCTGGAAAATCCACTTGAAGCGCCTCGATCATCGCTTAGTCGGCTCCACGACCTGGGTCGAATTTGACGGTACCTCTGTTACTCGAAAGGTTTGGAATGGCCGGTCCCAGATCGAGGAGTTCGAAACCGACAGCCCGGCTGGCGGGCATATCGAAGGTCTGACCCTGCGTCTGTACGATCCCCAAACTCACCAGTGGAGTCTCTATTGGGCCACCAGCAAGAGCGGCGCCCTGGGTGCGCCCACGATCGGCGAATTCAAGAATGGACGCGGCGAGTTTTTCGACACGGAACCATCTGGCCCTAATGGCAGAAGCATCCTGGTTCGATTTGTTTGGTCGGACATCACCCCGACTTCGGCCCACTTTGAACAGTCATTCTCCGACGATGGAGGCAAGACCTGGGAAGTCAACTGGATCACTGATCAGACACGAGTGCAGGATGAATCTGACAAAACGCACTGAACTTGGCCGCTTCCCAGCCAGGGGATCGCACGACTGGGAAACGATTAAGCAAATTTTGGACACGGGCTTTCTCGCTCACGTCGGATTTTGCGTGAGTGGCCAGCCGTTCGTCATTCCCACGCTCTACGGCCGCGATAGAGAAAGACTCTATTTGCACGGTTCAGCTGCCAGTCGCATGCTCGAGGAGCTTGAAACTGGCATCCTGGCCTGCGTATCGGTCACTCTTGTGGATGGATTGGTCTTAGCGCGGTCTGCCTTCGATCATTCCATGAACTATCGCTCCGTGGTCGCATTTGGAACTGCACGGAAGGTCGCGGAACCAGAGTACAAGCTCAAAGCCCTGCGCATCATCTCCGAACATCTCATCGCCGGCCGATGGGAAGATGTCCGTGAACCCAGCCAGAAGGAATCGAAGGCGACAACGGTGCTTGAATTCTCCATCGAGGAAGCCTCATCAAAAGTCCGGAGCGGACCGCCGCTGGACGACGAGAGTGACTACGGGTTGCCGGTATGGGCTGGAATATTACCGCTTGAAATCAAATCTCGGCCACCGGTACCAGACGACAGATTAGTCGAAGGTGTTACTGTTCCAGACTATGTCCGGCGCTTCGACGCTCGACTCAAATGCAAAGTCGGTTAGAAATTATCGCTACGGCATCCGCCAATCGAAAGTGGGTGGATCGTTCACGCGTGCACAGATGATAGGGTGGGCGTAACCTTCCACTGATTTGCTATCCTGATTGAGGTAGAACCCGAAGCGGAGAGATGGCCGAGTGGCTGAAGGCGCGCGCCTCGAAAGCGTGTATACCTTAACGGGTATCGGGGGTTCGAATCCCTCTCTCTCCGCCATTCAATTGTCTGGTCCAACATTCCGATCGACCTGCGTCATGCCGCCAGCATGGCGGTAATCTCGCGAGTGCTCGCCGCGTCATTGGCAAAGCCGAAAGTTCCATGCTCACGCATCTCACGCGCGGCGCGAAGAAAAGCGCCGAGAGCGGCGCGACAGAGAGCGCTGCCCACGCTGACACGCCTGACCCCCATCTCCGACAGAACATTTAGACTCAGTTGCACGCCTTGTAGTCCCATCACGACGTTTACCGGACGATCCACGGAGCTGACTACTGCCGCAATCTCGTCCTTGCTGGCAAGTCCCGGCGCATACAGAACATCGGCACCCGCCTCTTGATAGGCTTGCAGCCGCCTGATCGTATCTTTCAAATCCGGCCGCCCATGCAAGTAATTCTCCGCCCGTCCGGTCAGTGTGAAAGTAAAAGGAAGACCCCGCGCCACCTCTGCTGCGGCGCGAACTCTCTCTGCTGAATGCTCCAGATCATAGATCGGATCGTTCGGATGCCCGCTAGCATCTTCGATGGATCCGCCGACAACTCCGGCCGCCGCCGCAAGCCGGAGGGTTTCCGCGACGACTTCCGGCGCGTCGCCAAAGCCGTTCTCCAGATCGGCGCTCACCGGCAGGTCCGTAGCTGCCGCGATGGCCGCCACGTGCTCCATCACCCGGGGACGCTCGATCGTGTTGTCACGCTGCCCGGCGGAAAAGGCATACCCCATGCTGGTCGTTGCCAGCGCCTCAAAACCCAGTTGCGCCAGCAGACGCGCGGTACCGATGTCCCAGGGATTGGGAATGATGAAAGCGCGGTCACGCTCATGGAGTGCCCGGAAGGCTCGTCCCTTTTCAGCTTGTGTCGACATGGCGATCACCTGATCATGCAAGTCTCGAGGGTACTTGCGCTGTTCGCGTCTTTAGCGCCACCCATGCGGCCGCTAATCGCAGGTCGCGCCCCGGAACCGGCAGCCCTCACCCATCAAGTATATTCTGCGCTTGGCTAGGAGATCTCCGCAGCCAGGATGCTGGGCCTCCGCGGATATCCCTAATCCCGGCTGATTTTCGTCGCGTGACGAAACATTTTGACAGCCCTCCGCGTATCTACGGCTGGACTTTCACAAGCGAGGACACATGAGTTCCGCCAAGAACCCAGGCAGATTCGCAGGCTTGCTCTATCTACTCACTTCAATAGTTGGCTTCTTCGCCATGGCCTATGTCCCCGGCAAGCTGATCGTTCACGGAAACGCAGCGGCGACGGCCAACAACATCGCGGCCTCCGAGACGCTCTTTCGCCTCGGCGTCGCGGGCGAACTCATCGGCATGGCCGGTTTTATCTTCGTGGCCCTGGCTTTATACGACCTGCTCAAGGGGGTCAACCGGCGGCACGCCTCGCTCATGGTGATATTGATTGTGGTCTCGGTCCCGATAGCGTTTCTGAATGAGCTGAATTCAATCGCTGCCCTCGTCCTCGTGCGCGGGGCTGACTTCCTGTCCACATTCGAAAAGCCTCAGCGGGATGCTCTGGCTATGCTGTTCCTCAATCTGCATCGTTACGGATTTGTTGTCGCCGAAATATTTTGGGGTCTGTGGCTCTTTCCCCTCGGGCTGCTTGTGTACAGGTCGCGATTCCTGCCGCGGTTCCTGGGCGTCTGGCTCGCCATCGCCGGCCTTGCCTGGGTGATCCTGAGCCTTACGGGCGTACTGTTGCCGCAATATCAGAACAAGGTGGACACCTACTCCCAGCCCGCCTTCTTCGGGGAGCTGGCGTTCATGTTCTGGCTGGTGATCAAGGGCGCCAAGCCGCAAGCGGTGGGCGCAGCGTCACCGTCCGCAGCTGCTTAGGCTGCATTGCTGACGTTTGAGAACTCCGGCGTTCGGGGTCGTGTAGCCGCTCGCCGGGCGTCCCGGCTTCGGGATGCTCTGCTCCGCATGCATGGCCCGGCGCCTGCCAGCACACACAATGCTGGATCAGGCGTGGGTTGTCGGCCACTCTGGAACTCAGCCTCGGGTAAAGAGAGCGCGTTTCTCGGGACCAATCCGGGAGGCATTACTTCCTGTTTGCCCGTCATCCGAGCGCAATGCCGAGACGCATCGATTGATTGTTGGAAAAAAAGGTTGGCTTTAGTGTAGCCGTAGCGAGCAGCGAGCGCGGGTCAAACACGCTTCAGTGCAGACGAACTTGCAATGCTAGATTTGTTGAGCATGGGGTGGAAATCATGGACTCATGCGGTCTTTGCAAATCACTCCAACTTCCTACGGGGCTGCTTCCAACTTCAACTATCTCTCCATTTCGGTCGCCCAATTCAGAATAACGGACAAAGGCGCCGCATTCGGCTCGTCCACCTTGGTGTTGATCAGGAATCTCTGGCCATCGGCGGTGACATCATAAGAAACCCGGTCAAGCACCGAAATTGGCTGTCGCAAGTGTGCTTTAAACAGTGTCACCGGCGAACCAGCTTCGAAGTTGCCGCCTGCCCTGACTGACACGGCCATCATCTTTCCTTCCGCCGACAAGTAGAATAGCTCCTTTCCGTCTCGCCTCCAGCGCGGCTCCTGTCCACCTCCCCTGGACACCTGCCATTTGCTGTCGGCATTCGGAAATGGTGAAACGTAGATTTCCGAGTTCCCAGTTTCGCTTGAGGAGTATGCTATCCATTTTCCGTCCGGCGAAAACTGTGCGTTCCGAACGGCCCAGTTTCCCTGTAGCAGCGGCTTCGGTTGCCGATCCGATATCGACACATACCACAGCTCTCCGGTCTTAAAGCTGAGCAGGTACTTACCGTCACGCGACCAGTCGCTAGGACCTTCTACGGAGGGGATCGAATCGCCAATCATCCGCTCTGAGCCGGATCCGTCCGCTTTTTTATCGAGTAAGGCCCACGAGGACTTTCGCAGGCCTCCAAACACGACTTCTTTGCCATCGGGACTCCAGACGGGAAGTTCATTCAGCCCCGGACCGAAGGTGAGCCTTCCCACTACATCGCTTGCCAACTCGTGGATCCAGATATCCACGTGTCGCCCATCCCTGTCCGTTTGTTCGAACGCCACCCGCCGACCGTCTGGCGAGACCGCCGGATTCGCAAACAATCCCGAGGGTCCTACGGCACCTACCTGTTTCCCGCCCCGATCAAACCAAAGGAATTGGGACTTGTCCGCGCCTTTGCCAGTTTGCACCACCAGGGTCTGATTAGCGGCCACACCGAAAAGAGCCAAGTCAGTCTGTGGGAAGTATTGCACCTCGTCGCTGATCGTGCGCGGTTCCCCACTCAGGGTGTAGGTGCGAGGGTCGAAGCGTTGTGCGACCAAAGCGTTGTCACGCACATACAGCAGGTAGCCGGGATCGGCATAGACCGCATTTGAACTTGCGCCCACGATAAACCGCGTCTCATGAGAATCCAGGGAGCCAACAAATATCGCGTTTTTTTCGAATTCTCCTCCAAAGTTCGCAGCTAGATAAAGGAAGTGTCGTCCGTCCGGCAGGAAGCTCGGCCATCGGTGGCTAGAGACGGATGCGTCCGGCTTGGTTACCGCCGTCGAAAAGCCGCCGGCAGAGGAGACGCGGTAAACTCCTCCGTCCACGTGCGGGGAAAAGAGAATTACTCCATCCCTATTCCAACTGCCACCACGACCGTTTGGGGCATCGCATAACACTTGAGCTGCTCTCCCCGAAGAAACTTCTACCTTCTTGAGCTTCCCGTCCGCAAAAAATCCGATCGATCGGCCATCAGGCGACCAGAACGGGTGCGATGCGCCCTCAGTTCCTTGTACCGTATTCGTCCCACGGCCGCCGACTTCGTACGTCCACAGCACATACTTATTGGCCTGATCCGAATAGGCGACGAGGGCCACGGTTCGCCCATCTGGGGACAGCGCGACATCGTTCGCGGCGAAAGACACAGGACTGTTAAAGTACAGCGCTGGCACCGTCTGGTGAGCACGAACCCACCAGGCCGAGCCGCCTCCAACCACGACGAGCAACAACAAACCGGCAAATAGCCAAGCCAATCGCGTCTGACTTACGCGCTCTGCCAGCGGGTGGACCGACGCGCCGGTCTGCGCGCCGGAGTGCACGATCCACTGAAGCTGCAGTTTGACGTCGTGTGCGGTCTGCAACCTCTCATCCGGATCTTTCGCGAGACAAGCCTGCATTACATGCTCAAGCACGGGAGGAGACATCGGGTGAAGCGCTGATATGGGCTTTGGCTCAGCGGCCATGATCGCGGCAATCGTACTGGCCGTCGTCTTTCCCTCAAACGCCCGCTTGCCCGTGATCATTTCATACAGCACCGCCCCCAGCGCAAAGATGTCCGATCGAGCGTCAGCCTCCTTCCCTTCCACCTGCTCCGGTGACATGTACTGGAAGGTTCCAACTATCGTTCCGTCTGCCGTCAGTGGCCGTGACATCGTTGCCATCGGATCCGAAGACGAACCCGCTCCAACCGCAGCAACCGCCGGCTTTGCCAGGCCAAAGTCCATCAGCTTGGCGCCTGTCTTGGTGAGCATGATGTTGCTCGGCTTCAAATCGCGATGCACCACCCCGCTACGATGCGCTTTCTCAAGTCCGTCGCAGATCTCTGCTCCCACCTTTAATACCTGCTCCAGCGGTAGGGGCCCTTTGTGCAAGCGATCCCCCAGCGTCTCGCCTTCCAAATATTCCATGACCAGATAGCTGATCCCGTCCTGCTCGCCCACATCGTAGAGGTGGCAGATGTTGGGATGACTTAAAGAAGAGATCGCCCGCGCTTCGCGATCAAAGCGATCCCTGGCCTCGGCATTCTGGCAGAGATGAGCAGAAAGAATCTTGATGGCAACGGCGCGTTCAAGACGCGTGTCTCGTGCCCGGTACACTTCTCCCATACCGCCAGCCCCGAGCGGCGCTTGGATCTCGTAGGGCCCGAGTTTTGTGCCAGAGGTGAGGGTCATCCGTGCGCGTCATTATAGTCCGAATAGAATAGTCCGAAGGAAAAGCTGTAGCGATGCCACGGTTGTGCATGGATGGTCGCTAGCCTTGATCGGAAACGCCTCGGCACAAAAGTTTCCAGCAAGACGAGTTGGAACCCGAGGCGTTTTCGATGAGGAGGCAAGTAGGAAGCCGCTGGCGTTCGCGGCGGACGCGGTTAGCTATGGGATTTGAATAGCGTTTTTCTTGACAATCGGACACTCAAGGTTAGTTTCCGTGCCAGGTAGTCTACATTTAACATGGCGGCTAATCATACGGCGCTTCGAGTTGAGCGACAAGGCTTATTCGAAGACCAACTTCGAGCCGGCAACACGCGTAGCGTCCGCCGCGCCAGCGGCTTAGTACTAGTCGGCAACCCGGAAGTTTGACCGCCAGTTCTCTTTTATTAGGAAGGTAGAGTCTGCGATGGGTGGAGCCTTGGCAGTTTTGCTGCAAGTCTGCGCAGATCTTCCGCAACATAATGCAAGTCTAAGCACAAGCGCGGATTTTTATAGGCATGAAGAAGCCTTTTATTTTCTAATCTCGGCTCCGCCGCTCGCCGCAATAATTCGCTCCGATATTTGAGCGCATCAATCTTCTGGTTGGCTACGTACGACCGGAGCCACAGATTTTCGCGCAATTGAGCATAGCGGTTGCTGTTCCTGAGACGCTCCTCCTTCTGCTTTGCAGAGTCATTCTCATGGGCTTTGGCGTCCATCCGCAATCGTGCCACCTGCCTGTCATAGTCGATGAAGGCGGCGTCAATTATGTTTGCTAGGATGACAGTTCTGTTGTACAGCTCAGCGACCGAGCAACTTTCTAAATGATCTTCTCTGCATGCGAATGGCTTTCCGGCGGCGGGCTTTGGCTTGTCGGATAACTCGGCTACCGAATGCGCTGAGGCCCTATTTTCCGCCTTGCGATCGGCAGACGCTGCACTGGACCGTTGCGTGGTTACCTGTTTCGAAATCGTGGAAGTTGCTGTATCCATGCGATTAGCGTTTGTCCGGTCTGTAATTTGCGAATGCATCCGCCACTGCCAATAGAAGACGATGGCGGCGATTGTGATGATTACGATTGCCACGTATTTCCACGATTGGATTTTTTGGTGGGGCGTGCGGGAGTGCGCCAACCCCTTCTCTTGGCGCCACCGCCAAACGTTCCATTGTTGGTCGATGGGCGGTGGGTAGAACTGTGGGGCGGATGTGGTCGTTTGTTGCCCGGGATCGCTATTTTCGCTTGCTGTCAGTGCGACGCCACATAGACCACAGAAGTGTTGATGGGCAAGGGTCTCGTGCAGGCAAGTCGGACAGACGAGCGCCTTATTCTGGCTCTCGGTGTGTATTTTTTCCTGATTCTCCGCTGTTACTGTAGGTTCATCTTCGCGCTTAGGCTTCCCTGGGCTTTCCAATTCACGCAAAAGTTCGAATATCGCCTGTTCGCGCTTTTCGGGTGGGGTTGAGTAGTATACGTCTGCCCAACGCCCGAGATTCCTACCGAGTGTGGGATTTAACATCGGGTTCAATAGCGGGTTGGGAAGATTGTCACCTACCTCGTGTTCGTCTTTTGTGGGCGGCAGCACTTTCGGTTCCATCGACGGTTTTGTTTCTTGGCGTAGCACAATGGTCAAAGCAATCTATTGCATCGCTTGCCAATCGCCGGTCTCTTACCTTACATGTCGTCACGAACGGTGTTCAGCGATCAACGGTCGTTTATAGTAGCGATCTGCAATCTCTATCTTGAAGTCGCTTTATGAGATAGCATTTCCAGCCGGCCGGAGGTAGCGAGTTTTTCAAAAATGCTGTTGAGAGACGCATTGACCTCGATTTCCTTGATCTCCAGTCGACGGGCAATGTCCCTGGGACTGACTCCGCCAGCGACCATCTGAATAATCCTCCTCTCATTTGACTGAAGCTGGAATTGCGCCGGGCTCGCCGAACATTGACCCTTAGGTTGACAGTCCTGAAGACGTAATAGCAAAACGGTTCGCACCAGATCCCTGCTCCTTCCCAACAGGCGCAGTGTTGCAGCGCGAAGACACGCGGAACACGCTATTTCGAACACCGGCGAGAAATATAAGTTTCGTCCAAGAAGAGAATTTCAATCTCGTAAAGCGTGTGGCTCCGAACCTTGACAACCTTTCGATAGGTCCGCCCACATGTATCGTGTCGAACATCGGGGAGCCCTTTGCTGACGATCCGTTCTGTGCCAGCGGACTGAGAAACGCATTCATATTCACAAAGGAGTTTATGACCGGATTGGATCTGCTTGCTGCGGCTGACTTACTTAGAAAATTCAGATGACCCGGCGACGCGGCACCTGGTGCCCGGGCATAAAGCGGCAGCCGTTGAGAAACTCTTCTCGTTCAACGCGCTAGAGAGGGATCGGCAGGAGCTCGAGCAAGCTGCTATACTGACACCTGCTTCTCCAAGAAGCAACTGACGCCAAAACTGAAACCAAACGAAAAAATGTTTGGGTGCTCACTTCAGCTAATGTCATGTAAAAACCTTACCGGCTGGTAGGTTGTGCTCTCGTGGGGACGTAGTTCAGTTGGTTAGAACGCTGCCCTGTCACGGCAGAGGCCGCGGGTTCGAGTCCCGTCGTCCCCGCCAATTCTTTCAAGCACTTGCAAGGAATTGGCAATTTGCGTCATGGTCCAATTTGGTCCAGTTAGGCCAGTGCCTCTCCCTTGTTGAGCACCATCCGAACAAGTTTGCTTTGTGCCAGCCTCTTGTTCGGCATTCCCGCCTGAGCGTAAAGATCCAGCGTAATGCGACTGTTCGCATGACGTAGGAGCTCCTGTACCACCTTCACTTCCTCGTTGTTCTGAGTCAGCAAAGTTGTGTACGTGTGACGGAAGGTGTGGAACCCGACCCGCTTCTGGATCTTCGCCGCCTTCACTGCCGGTCGCCCGTATCGTCGCCAGAGAGTTTCTGGCCAGAGCGGTTGTTTGCCTTTCATCGTCGGCGATGCAAACACCCAGTCTGTTTCGCGATTGTACGGACCAACCAGCCGCAGCTTGAGCAGAGACTCGGCCAAAGCAGCGTCGAGCGGTACATCCTTTGCGGAAGCTTCCGTCTTCGGAGCGCCCTGGACCATCATCACGACTGAACGGCGAACATGGATTACGAGGTTCTCGAAGTCCACATCCTCCCATTGCAGGCCGATCAGTTCTCCACGTCGCAAACCGGTGAAAGCGTCCAGTTCTGCCGCCGTTCGGAGAGGTTCTGGCAATTCTTTGAGCAGTGCCATGATCTCGTCGGGCGTCAGGACATCGGGCGTCCTCATGCGCTTCGCACTTTGACGTACGCTCTTGATCGGGTTTCGTTCCGTCCACTCCCATCGAATTGCGTGAGAAAACAAGGCGCTCATCAGATTCCTGATTTTGGCTCTGCTCCCACGTGCCAACGGCATTGTTTTCAACCACGCTTCGACATCGACCGCTTTCACCTCGGAAAGACGGTATGACCGCCAGCGTGGAAGAACCCACTTTTTCAAGTAAATGTCGTAGGCATACTGCGTGGAGTAGGACTTGTGATGCTCGTCTGAGCTTCCAGTCGCTGGCTTCTGCTTTGAAAAAATGTCCGGCAGTTCGTGCTCCTGGTAGTGCTTGACGAGGGTCTCGACGCTCACGTTCTTGAGCAGTTGTTGCGGGGTTTGTCGGTTGATCGTTAGACGGATTGCATCGACCGCAGACTGCGCTGCCGATTCGGTTGGAAATTCCTCCAGAGTCCCGACGACGATGTTCTTTCGACAAACCGAGCCGTCGATTTGGACTTCTCTCCATCGGAACTCCCAAACCTTTCCTTTCCTGCGATCCGCCAGTTTCAGGCTACCGTGCTGATGACTCGTGCGCCTCATCAATCCTCCTTTGTGTGAGGCGACACGGATGGCTGCCTCAGCTTAGCGCAAGTGGAGTGGCGGGTCGATGGTGAATATCTTTGGAAGACGCGGACCTACCCGGCCTTCTTCGTTCTCAGCCAAATCTCCAGGTCGGAGGCACGGAACCGCCATAGTTTCCCGACCTGGATTCCGTGAATCTGGCGATTGCGAGCCATTCGCTGCAGCGTTTTTGGGTGAATACGGAGCAACTCCGCTGCTTCATCGCTGTCCAAGAGTGGCTCGAAGACAAGTTCATTTCTCGGTCGGGACTGGCTCGGAGACGGAGCGAACCTCGATGGCTGGGATGCGGACATAATGGACTCCTTGGTCAAATCAGCAAATTCAAGTCGATTTGGCTACTTCTGGGGATGTTCTATAAATGCAGACTGGATTTCCGTCAAACGGGCATGATTTTCGAGGAAAACAAACTGGGTCCTTGCCATTTTGCGGTATATGGGCCGGGAGACTCCCATCCTTTCGATTGGCTGGGGCAATTCATTTCGATCCGCAGGAATTGGTGACAGGCTTCAAAAAACGCAGCCAGTTCCTTATCGGCTGGAAGAGGGTAACCAATTGCATCGTAGCGCATAGTTCGCAAGCGCAACTGGCGCTTCAGCGCCGGCGTTCGGATCGGAGGGGAGCAAAGCGTCACCACCCGAATTGTTCTCAGTTCGAAATTACTGTGTATGCATGAACCGGTAATTCTGAGATCGGGGATCAAAAGATCAAAACACCCGGATGGGATATCGGGTCCACTCAAGACTAGGCTGTCGAACCCCAAGAGAATATGCTCCCGGCCGAACGTCACTGAGGTCAACATCGACCCGCAGATCAGTAATGTGATCATGCAGTTCCGCCATCCCCGTCGCGCGCAAAATCTGGTCACCCGTTTCAGTGAGCAGCCCGACATCGTAGGGTCCTTCTTTGCTCCCAATCGGAAGATCAAGAACCAGGTGCTTAGCGGTTCGAGGAATTTCCAGAGGTGCCTGACCGGTCTCAGACTGGCTCTGCCCGCGAGCCACCGACCGCTCACGAAGATCCAAGACGGCCGTAGTCAGTCGCTTCCACCGAGTGTCGGCCTCGCACCCACAACCATCCCCCCACCGCGAAGAGCAGAACAGCAGCAGTGGCCACCCAAGTCAGCACACGTCGGCGCTGGATCGCCGATTGCCTACGAAACTCCTTGAATTCTTGGAAACACGGACTGCATGAGCCGAGGTGGTCAAGCCAAGGCTCTGCTTCGGTGAGGGACACCTTTCCTTGTGCTATGCCCTTGAGTAGGGCATTCCCCGGACAGCCGATCCTCTCGGGATTAGGGAACTCCGTCGCTAAGCCTTGCCGGAGAATATCAAGCAAGCGCTTGTCCGCCGCGTTGGATTGGCTTTCGCTGCTCAGAGAGAGTCCACTCGCTAACAGTTCAATCTGAAAAACAGCCCAAGTGTAACTGAAGGAGAGCCCCACGACACATTGGCATTTCATCTACCTCCAGACAAACGTGCTCGTAGAATTTTCATGCGGCGTCGGAAGCGAAGCATGACGCTATCGCCAGGAATTCCCAGAACGCGGCCGATGTGCTTCCAGGTATAGCCGTACTCGCGCGCAACCCAAACTTTGCGGCTCCACTCGTCCATTCGATCAAGAATCTCCTGAGCATGCAGGGTGCCTTCAATGTCTTGCTGCTCCGCCTGATTCGCCGCACCAAGAACCTCCAACTCCTCGACGGAAGACACAAGACGGATCGTTTCCTCGCGGCGTTGTTCCTTCTTCAGAGCACGGTTAAGCCGATGGTAAAAACTTCCGAGAAGATAAGCCTCCAGATCCCCGATCTCACCCCGCCTTCCATTCATCCGATCGAGCGTCATGGAAACAGATTGCAGAACGCTCTCCCACACTTCAGCGACCAAGAGTCCGTCGTCATTGAATGGATTTTGTGATTGAACTTGTCGGACGTGGGCCAATGCCTTCGGCCACGCTGATCTAGCCGCTTTCAAGAGTTCGCTTTCGGTGGCCGAGTCTGAACGAGGGCTGACACCTGAAAGGACCCACTCCGGACCGGGTTCGGGGGCTGGCATACCAGTGCCTCACATCAGCAATTGCGTGGTACCCGGCCAGAGGGCTAACGCAAGCGTGCCATCCGACAGAAAGGGATGTCAAGAAGAACCCGAACGAGAGCAGAAAGTAGCGAAAATATTTTCGATAGGTTCGGTACTGTTTTGGTTCCTTTTATAGGTATGGGGCAACTGCGATTCTCAGGAGCAGGAGCCGGATGCAGAGATCGTTTGCCTATGGAAGATGGAATCAATCCCGACAGAAAGAAGCAAAGCCAATCCTTCCGTTGGTTGCACGAGATAGACCAGATCCTGGTCGTCGGGATGAAATATGGTCCGAGAGGTACTCAGGAGGCCGTCAAAAGGGTACGGCAGCTCACCCCGGAGCTAGTGCCTGCCCAGGTCTGGCACCGAATGCGACACCTGCGCGAGAAAGAGCGCGGCAAGAGTGCGACACCGGTCGATTGGAGTGAATCTGCGATTGAAATTCTTCGCGAGGGCTATCGAAGCGGAGGCCGGAAAAAGACCGAAGCAATCAAAACCGTAAGGGCGCTTTATCCGGGACTCGCGGGATACGTGGTGTCGAGATTCGCCCGAAGTCAAGGTTGGCTGGACGGAGAGCAGGCAGACAAACGAAAGGGAGATCGACGACCTTGGACAAGGGAAGAGGAACAAGAACTATTTGTGCGCGCCGGCTATGAGCCGGTCAAAGCGATTGCCGAAAAGCTCAAACGCTCAGAACAATCAGTTCGATTCCGGCTTAAAGGCCGGGCCATAAGCGCGAGAGTTACAGACGGCTGGTCATTGCGAAGAATCCAGCAAACTTTGCATGTAAGCCATCGCCGGCTGCAGCGTTTGATTGGTAGTGGTTTTCTAAGAGTCCGCGACCCGCGGGTCTCGGCAATCTCCCTGGCTGAATTCTGTCGCAGACACGGAACCGTGGCGCTACCGGGGATGGAAGAGGAAACCGCTGCGGGCGTGTGTAACAAGAACGAAGGGTACTCGTGGGGACGAGTTGCGAAACTCTTGGGTGTCACTACTGTCGAAGTGGGGAAATGGGTCGCCGATGGGGAGCTCAAGGTAATGGATACTTCGGTGACCGACCGAGCATTCGAGGCATTCTGTCTTCAGCACAGCTCGGAATTAAATTTCGGCCTTATGGACCCAGCCGTCGCGAAGTGGCTCATTGATGAGTATGGTCTCGAAACAGTGACGACGCAGCGAACCTGCCCAGTGGCGGCCTCGCAGAAACAGGCGCTCGTGGTTAGACCTTGCCCAAAGTGCAAGCGCCGTATTCGAGGGAACGGATATTTTGGACATATCCCAGCGTGTCGTGGAGCAATGTCGCAGGGCAATCCCGGACAGTTGGGCGTTGATCAGCAAGCAAGTTGAGACGGGCTGACAACAGCGCTGCAATCACGACTCGCTTGATGATGAACGACGACTTGCAGGATGAATTCGATGAACATCCAAGTCTAGAAGAGCAGTTGATTCTGAGTCTGGACGAGTTGCACGGGTGCGGAACATTCTGCATCGTCGTTAATCACCTGGTTGACGCGAGTGCTCACGGGATAAGAACGCATGATCTTGGCATCGCAGGGTTTCAACAGTTCGGAAACTAAACCCACATCCTTCATCCCCGGATCGAGCCACAGATCGTAAGAATCGAGATCAAGGATGACTGGCATACGGTCGTGGACAACAGCGGTCACGGCGTTTGGCGTCGTGGTCAGAATCGAGCAGGTTTCCACTGCGTTGCCACTGGCGTTCTTCCAGCGATCCCAAATCCCTGCGAAAGCGAACAACTCGCCTTCGTTGACTTCGAAACAATATGGCTGCTTCGATTTCCCGATCCTCTTCCACTCGTAGAACGCGTCCGCGGGAATCAGGCACCTGCGACATTTCAGTGCATCCCGGAACGCAGGCTTCATGCTCGCAGTTTCGGATCTTGCATTGATCATCTTTGCCGCAACAGACGAGTCTTTAGCCCACGATGGAATGAGTCCCCAGCGAACAAACGACATTTCCCGGACAGGTTCCTTCGGATTTTGGCGGATGATAGGGACATTCTGGGTAGGGGCGATGTTGTATCGGGGATTCCAGTCATGTTCCATCGGGGCGCTGTCGAAATACTCTTCAACAACCTGTTTCCTCCGCGATAGACGATAGCGTCCGCACATAAGAAAATTATTGCAGATCAGAGTGGCATTCTGCATCTCTTCCACTGGAAGATCGGATTGGCCGACGGTTCGAGCACACACGTGTCACCACCCGCATTGTTCTCAGGGAAAAAAAGCTGTGAAGCTTTGCCTTGTGACCGTCAAAACCACGTGCAGAGCGATCGCAAATGCCGTTGTCCTTAATTGCGAATCGTTTACAAGGTGCTCTCACGCGCACCTCGACAACAACTCCTTCCATAGAGTCGCTCTAATCTTCGTAGACGTTCTTCTCCAGCACAACTGATCGCAGCAATGCCGTTGGACTTGTTGATTGGGTGAGGTTAGTTTTGCGCGAAAGGCAGCCGCATTAAGGCGCTGCGGAGGTGGACATGTCACGTTTAGTAAGATTCCGTTTCGGTCACCCAATCAAGCCCCTTCGACGGTCGAAATCGGCGCTTATAACCGCCGCTCTGCTCACTCTACTTGTTTTCATGCCCATGAGAGCACTGGCACAGGGTTCACCGTTCGATACCGGCTTTAACGCTATCCAAAGCCTTTTCACCGGCACGATCGCGAAGGTTGCAAGTCTGGTAGCAATCGTGATCGGCGGCTACGGCTTCGCGCACGGCGAACCCGGTGCAAAAAAGGCGCTCGCCGGCGTTGCCGCCGGAACGGGCATTGCCGTTCTTGCGGTGAATGTCCTGAGTTGGCTCTGGGGCGTATAGCGCCACTCCTATCACCCTCAGCGCTTAGACGAGGACTTATGCCAGACAAAGCACAGCAGAAGCATCGCACAAATCGAGTCTTCAAGAGCCTGCACAAGCCGCTCACCTACTTGGGCGTGGAACGCACGCTCTTCTACTTCGTCTGCGTCGGCGCGGTGGGGGCCTTCAATCTCTTCAATTCCATCCTCGCAGGTATCGCCGTCTTCATTGGCGGCTTTGCCTTCGGCCATTGGGTAACGAACAGCGATCCGGCATTCCTCCGCATCCTCGCAAAGTCCGAACGCTACAAGCTGCGCTATGACGCCGCGAAGCAGCAAGTTCCCCGCGTGGAGGTAGTGTGATGCTGCGTCTCGATAAAGTCATCAAGCCGTGGAAAGAGAGTGCGGCTCTCAACGACCACATCAACCTCTACGGCTTCTGGAATGAGACGGCCTTCCTTACCAAGAGCGGCGATCTAGGCATGGTTCTCAGTGTTCCCGGCGTGGACTACGAAAGTCTTGACCGCTCGGAACAGGAGTATGCGGTGAAGCGGTTGGAGGCGGCGCTGAAAGCCTTTGGCCCAGGCTTCCATGTTTACCAATACCTCTTCAAATCGAACCGCCCCGACATACCGTTCGCAACATATGATGACCCCATTGTCGAAGCGGCTATCGACCAGCGACGGAAGTTCTTTGAAGCGAAGCGGGACCATCTCTATCAAGTTGAAATCTTCTACTGCATCCTGCTCGAAGGCGCCCGGTCGAAGACCGGCGTCGGCACGGCGCTAGCTCGCCTGTTACGCGATCCAGAGGGCGCGATTGCCGAACTCAAATCGCAGTTCACCAACGACAGCATGAAGAAGTTGTTGCGGACGCATATCGAGCGCGATCTTCAACGGCTCGACCAGCACGTGCAGGCATTCGCTCGGCAGCTCGCAGATTTCATGCAAATCGAGGTCTTGAATCGGCAGGGGCAATTCACGTTTTTCCGCCGCTTGCTGAATTATGACGACTGGCGTGTTGCCGGCAGGCCGCAGTCCACGCAGTTTCTCGACTATCAGGTGGTCAACTCCGACATCGAAGCGGAACGCGATCATCTGCGGGTAGGCGATCACATCGTCCGTGTGCTGACGATGAAAGAGGCCATCACCGAGACGCGGCCCCTGGTGCTGGACGCGCTGCTGAAGATTCCGGCCAACTTCTATGTCGTCACGGAGTGGACGCCGCTCCCCGCGGACAAGGCCCGCAAAGAAGTGAACAAGCGCCGCCGCCACTTCAATATGTCGAAGACAGGATTTGTCTCCCAGATGGGCAACGACGCCACGAAGACGAACCCACGCGATGTGCTGGTGGACGAGTCCAAGCAGGCCGACATTGAAAATCTTGGCGATTGCCTGCGCGCCCTGGGTGACGGTCAATCGCTTGGCGATTTCTCGCTCACGATTGTGCTGTATGGCCGGTCACGAACGGAACTCGATCAGCTCGTGGCCGAGTTTACTGGCGTCTTCACCAACGCGGACGGCAATCTGTTTGCGGAAACCTACAACCAGCTGAACGCTTATTTCGCCACCGTGCCGGGCAACTATGCGCTGAACCTCCGCAAGCTGTATCTGCTGAACACGAATTACGCCGACCTGTCTTTTCTGTTTACGATCCTTCCCGGCGAAAAGACGAACGCGCATCTCGGCACGGAGTACCTGGCAGTCGTCGAAACCGACAACAGCACGCCCTACTTCCTCAACCTGCATACCCGCGACGTTGCCCATACCCTGATTCTCGGGATGACGGGCAGTGGCAAGTCCTATCTTTGCGTTTTTCTGCTGCAGAACGCGCAGAAGTACAAGCCGCTGACTTTCATCTTTGATATCGGCGGCAGCTTCCAGTCGCTTACGACGATATTCGAGGGCTCGTATCTCAATGTGGGTCAGGAAGCGCGGGACTTCACCATCAACCCGTTCTCGCTGCCTCAGACCAAAGAGAACCTGCAGTTTCTCTTCAGCTTCTTCCGCGTGCTCATTGAGGGTAACGAGCAACGTTACCGGATCGACTTCAAGGAGGAACGCCGACTGTGGGACGCGATCGAGCGCATCTACGTACTGGAGCCGAACCAGCGCACGATTTCGAACTTTGGCAACATCATCGGCGAGTTGAAAGAACGCCTCCACCGCTGGACCCGCGGTGGACAGTACGGCTTCCTCTTCGACAACGCCGAGGACACGCTTTCGTTCAAAAGCTTTCAGACGTTCAATTTCCACGGCTGGAACGATGCGCCGGAAGTCTTGGAACCACTGCTGTTTTATGTTTTGCATCGGGCATCGAATGAGATCACTGACCCCAAGAACCTCGGCACCCCCAAGTTCTTCCTGCTCGACGAGGCGTGGCTCTTCATCAAGAACGAGACCATTCGCAATTATGTGGTGCAGGCGCAGAAGACCTGGCGCAAGCACCAAGCCGCGATGATCCTTGCGACGCAATCCATCAAAGAACTTGAGGAATCGGGGATGCTGGCGATAGTGGCCGAGAGTTGCCCGACAAAGATCTTCCTCGCCAACCCGGACATGAACCGGGAAGTTTACCGCGAGGCGTTTCATCTGAACGACACCGAACTGGACCTTATCGACGGCCTTGTTCCACCGGGCCAAATGCTGATTCGCAAGGCGCAGACCTCCAAGAAAGTGCATTTGAACGTCGATTCGGTCTCGCACTGGATGGCAACCAACAATGCCCGCGACAACCTCAAGAAGCAGGAATATTTCGACCGCTTCGATTTTGCGGATGGCCTTCGCCATCTCGCGGAAGATCATCCATTCCAGCCGCGCGCGCTGGCCGTATCAACTTCGAACAACAACCGCTAAGGAGAGCTCTATGCGGCATCTGAAATTCGTCGTCAATTGCGCTTTGGTTTTTTCTTCCATCGGTGCTTTCGCCCAAGACTCTGCGCGCACGGTGCAGTATCACTCGCAGGACATCGTTCCCATCCGCGCCAAGGTGAAATATACGACCCTTATCGAACTACCCACGACCGAGAAGATCATGGAAGCCGCCACGGGTGACAAGGAGTTCTGGATCGTGGATGTGGTTGGCAACTTTTGCTTTGTGCATCCGGCGAAGCAAGGCATCAGCTCCAACTTGAATCTCATTACGGACAAGGGGAACATCTACAGTTTCACCCTCCAGGACATCTCTGCCACATCGACCACCCCTGATTTGAAAGTGATCGTCGAACCCGCCGATCGCTCTGCCATTGTTGCCGCCAGCGGCCCTCCGCAGTTCGTGCCCGCCGCCCAACTCGAACAATCGCGGCAGCAGCTTGCCGCTCTGCAATCGCACGTTGAGCAGGCGGTGGATGAGTACAAAAGCGCCTATCCGACACGGCTCAAGTTCGACTATGCCTACAAGGCAAACGAAGCCCCCTTCGACATTCAGTCGATCTATCACGACGACAGGTTCACCTACATCAAGACGAATGCGCCTGAGAAGTTCAGTGTCTATGAGATGAAAGACGGCAAACCCAACCTCGTCACCTACGACCTCCGGGAAGGGACGTACATCATCCCGAAGATCATGGACAGCGGATATGTGGAACTGGGCAAGAAGCGGATGGAATTCACGCGCAAGGGATCACCGTCATGACCGAGAACGTCTTCACTCCCCACACAGAGCCGCAAGCCGAGCCAACGTTGCGCCGCAACCTGGAACTGCCAAAAGGTGTCTTGCAGAAGAACCTCAAGACCTTCGTTTATCTGGGTGCGGCATTGCTCGTGATTGTGGCGGCGCTCTTCAGTTCGTCCGGCAAGAAGACGCCTGGACAACAGGCCAGCGCGAAAGGGCAACCACCGCAACCCACCTTGCAGGACAACACCGACAGCAACGTGCAGGAGTTGAAGAACCAGCTTCAGGCCGAACGTCAGAAAGAGCAGCAGGCAACAATGGCCGCCGCTGCAATGGGAGATCCGGCGCTTGCGTCTGCGACGCCCCAGCAGCGGGCCGCAGCCGCGGCCTATGGGCCGACCGGCGTTGCCGTGCCCTGTATTCCGGGCCAGCCCTGCCCGCAAGCGCAGCAGGGCAACATGCAGATGCAACTCACGCCTGTGCAACAGCAGGCACAGTTGATCGCTGCGAAAGAACGCGAACGCGCTGACAACTCCCGTTTCGCTTCCAATCTTGTGTACTCCCGCTCTGCCGATCCGCCGCAACAACAACAGCAAGGCCAGACGATGCCCGCCCAATATGGCCCTGCCGAACGGCAGACAAACAGCAGTCTCGTCTCCCCACCAGCCGAAGGAAAACAGGAGGACACGCCCGGAGGCTATAAACGCCCACTGGAGGCCAATATCGATTCGGCCGTCGGTCAGCCCTATCTCGTCTACGAGGGTTCGGTTCTCGACACTGTTCTCATGAATCGTCTGGATGGAGACGCCGTAGGGCCGGTCAAAGTCCTTGTCTCAAATCCGTTGTATTCGCACGATCATCAACACGTCATCATTCCCGAGGGAACGGTTGTTTTGGGCGAGGCAAAGAAGATTGGAGCGGCGGGCTTCGGCCAACAGCGGCGGATGGCCGTGGTTTTTCACCGCCTGATTATGCCAGACGGTTACTCCGTCGATCTCGACCAGTTCCAAGGCCTCGATCAGATCGGAGAGGAAGGGCTGAAAGATAAGGTCAACAACCACTACCTCCAAATCTTCGGCACCTCGATCGCTTTGGGTGTGATTGCTGGAGCAAGCCAGATCACGCAGGGTGGCGGCACCATTACCACGAGCGGTTCCCAGGCATTCACCAACGGGGCTGCGGGCAGTGTTTCGCAGTCTGCGACCACGATCCTTGATCGCTTCATACAGATACCGCCCACCATCACGATCCGGGAGGGCCACCGCGTGAAAGTGTATTTCACGCAGGACTTGCTTCTTCCTGCGTACTCCAACCACACTATTCCACAGACGTTTTGAGGAGGCTTTCCATGCGAATCGTTGCCCTCTCCCTCTTAGTTCTGTGGACTCTCACCCTTGCCGGCTGTCAGAGCAAAGCGGCAAAAGTGAAGCAGTTGCAGGATCAATACAACGCCGAATACCCGGCCTATGCCAAGGACTGCCTCGATCCGGAGACCGCCGGATCGGCGAGATCTTCTGACCGGAAAGAAGCTGACTCAAGAAGAGATCGCGGCCCTAGAAGCCAAGAAGAAAGAACGCGAAGCACGGTGCAAGCCACAGGCCGACCGTCTTGCGCAGCTCCAGAAAGAGATTCTCGCTGCACAGCAGTAGAGCCGTACCGCTGTAAAGCATCACGAAACCAACGGCGACGAAGGGACGAGACAAATGAAGAAACTAACCCTTACCGTGCTCGCCGTTGGGTTTGCGGCGGCGTTGCAACCGTTCGCAAATGCACAATTCGGTTCCGGCATCGTCTTCGATCCTACGCAGGCGGGTCACGCCGTCACGCAGATCGAAAACGAAGAGAGATCCATCGCCAACGAAGTCCGCCAGATTGAGCAAGGCCAACAGATCTTCACCAACACCGTCAAGATCGCCACGACGGCGCTGCAAGCCTACAACGTCGCAAAGCAGCAATACGAACTCACCCACCAGATGATCCTCGCGCCAAGGATGCTCTATGCGCGGTTTCTGTCTCCAACTTCTGACTTGCTACTGCTGCAGCAAATCTCGAATACCTATGGCAATTCGATGGGTTGGCTCAATTCGGCAAACACGGGGAAGGGGGCCGCATCCGCGTACCAGCAAGTTAGCGTTCCGAACACCAACAACATGATTCCCGGCTACGGCACCGCGAGTATGGCCGGGCAGCTGCAGATTGCCGCGCAGGGCGCCACTGTTGACATCAGCGACTCGGTGATGACCAACAACCTGCAAGCTCTCGGGACCATCCGCGCCAACCAGACCGCAAGACAAACGGACATTGCGAATCTGGAGGCCGCAACCCAAACCCAGGACCCGTCGCAGCAAACCATCATGGCCGAACTGCAGCGCATTAACCAAGCCCTGCTCTTGCAACTGCGCACTTTGCAGGACGCAAACCAGATCAACGCCAATCTTGCCCTGCAGCAGATCGTTGCCCAAAAACAGCAGCAGGACGCGATGAAATCGGCATTTCGTGACTCGGCAGGATACGAGAGCTACTACAACGCCAATATCACCACGACCAGCGGTGGGTCAGCGAATCTCCTCACGCAAGCGTACTGAGACAACAAAAAGCAGAAGGACAGAAAATATGAGTCTCTTTCAATATATCGCTCAGGCGTGCCAATCGCTTGCAGCTACGGCGGCCCCCTCCATTACAGCGATGGGGATTCACATCGTCATAGCACTCGCGACCATCATGTTGGTTTGGTTCGGCGTGCAGGAGGCGCTGGCATCGGCGCACGGTGGGCCAGGGTTCAGCATGGGGAGGTTCCTCAACCTCTTCATGCTGCTCACCTTTGCCTACGTGATGGTGAACTACTACGACAGTTCCATCCCCGGACTTGGCTTTTCCATCAAGGGCTTCATTGACGGCGGCACAATCAATCTTGTGAACCTCATTGGGGCGGATGGTTCCACCACCATGCTGAACGAGATCCACGCGGCATCCTCCAAGACAGGGCCGTCCATGCTGAACAGCATGATGTCTCCCTACTACGCGATTGTGTACTTTGTCGTGCAATTCCTGTTAGCCCTGCTGGCCGCGATCATTTCCGCAATTCTGGCCTATGGCGCAATTGCGGCAACGATCATCGGATTACTCGGGCCGATCTTTATCCCATTTCTTGTCTTCGACAAGCTCGATTGGCTGTTCTGGGGATGGCTCAAGGCGTATCTCGGATTCAGCTTTTACAAAGTCGTCGCCGCAGCCACGATGAATGTTCTGTCTCATGTTCTGACGAACTACTACATCCAACTTGGCCAGAGCATGTCGGACCCTTCAATGATGGTTCAGACGTTGCCGCTTCTGGTCCTTCTTGTACTGGTCAACATCTACATCCTCTTCAAGATTCCGACCATGACGCACAGCTTATTCACTGGCGGTACTGGCGGGCACGGTGGGGGCCTGGGCATGGCGATGATGGCGATACGGGCCGCGATGTAAACGGCAAGAGAAACGAGGTCACAGATGAGCACAGAAACAACGAATATGGAAACCAAAGCGACCCCGGAAATCACCCGAGCCGCAGAGCGTTACCTGGAGCAATACGGCGACCCGTTGGTGATGAATACCTACTTGAAGGTGACGATTCTTGTGCTCGCCGCTGTGTGTATCAGCCTGGCGGCGCTCACCTTCAAGAGTCAGCAAGCGCTCGCCAACATGCACCCAATGATTGTGCGCATTAACGACGTGGGCCACGCGGAAGCGATCGACTATCGGAACTTTCAGTATCGCCCGCAGGAAGCGGAGAACAAGTATTACCTCACCCGCTGGGCGGAACTGTATTTCAGCCGCAATCGTTTCACGATCGAACGTGATCAAACGCAGTCGCTCTACTTCCTCAATAGCGACGTGCAACGCGCCGTGATCGACCAGGAACGCAAGGACAACAGCATTCAGAATTACGTCAAAGACAGCAGCTTGCCGTATATCGATGTGGAGATCAAGAACGTCATCCTTGACGACCTGCGACAGTCGCCGTATTCGGCGCGCATCGAGTTCGAGAAGGTGTACACCAACCCCGCGGATCATACCGAACTCAAGCGGGAGCGATGGACAGCCAGCGTCACCTATGTCTTTCGCGAGAATGTGAAAAACAATGAGCTTGCCGTGAACCCCCTCGGTCTGACCATCGTGCGCTTCCGGGCCGACCAGGCATTCAGCTAGGGATTCATCGACCTGCCCAGAGGCTTATTCATGTCCTTTCATGCTGCTAATCCGGCTGGCTTTTCCCACCTGTCCTCGTGTCCGGTGGAGTCAGGCGAACAAGAGCCTTTCGACGCGCAACTACGGTGGCGAATTGCGCCCTTCTTACGGCGGACTTGCCGCTCGAATCGCACTGCAATTGCGGTGAACTTCCGCAGCCAGTGTGCAGATGACAACTTTGCTCTGGAGCGTGTCTGCCGTTATGTATCCCGTCTTTTGCTCGGTCACAGCTTCGGGGCCTTTCCGGCGCCCGGCGGCACTCGGTCTTCTGCTTCGCATTGCGCGCCCCTTCGGGGTCTCGGTTCCTCCCAAAACAAGTTTGAGAACCACGGCAAAGAACGCCTCTCAAACTTCTTTCGGGCCCCTCCCAGAAAGCAGACCTTCGGCACTTGGGAGCCGGGCCCACTCGCTAAGCTCCGCCCAGTGTGACCCGAGCAACAACGGGCGAATTCAACAAACGGAGACACTCTCATGTACCAGAACAAAGTAACCCTCATCGGCTTTCTCGGCAGCAACCCAGAAGTTCGCACCGCCAACAACGGCAGCTTCACGACACTCTCGCTGGCAACCAAGTCCTCCTACAAGAAGGACGACAAGTACATCTCGCACACCGAATGGCACCGTTGCGTAGTCTTCGGCAAGCTCTCGGAGTTCGCCAAGACGCTCACCAAGGGCGCACATATCCAGGTGGAAGGCGAACTGCGCAGCCGGGAGTACGAGAGCAAGAAGACGGACACGAAGCAGCGCGTCTGGGAAATTCGGGTCGCTTCGATCCTGAAGCTGGACCGCGCCGAAAAGGCCGCCCCGGAAGATCAGGATCACGATGAAGTGCCCCAGGAGGAAACGGCTGCATAAGCCCTTGCTCTTCACTCTCGGAAGCCCGGCTAACCGCTGGGCTTCCATCGCTGTGAGGTTCCCGCTATGAGCTTCGAATTGATCCTTCCATTCCTTCGGCCCATCGAGGCGCTGCTGCTCGACGAAGACGTTAGCGAAATCATGGGCAATCCGGATGCGTCTTGGTCTTGCGAGCGCGACGGAAGATTGTGCCAGGAACCGACCATTTCCTTCGACGCCGGCAAGCTGCGCACCGGCCTCGAAGTCATCGCCAATCAGCTCGGCAAAAGGCTCGACGAAGACAACCCTAGACTACACGCGCAGCTTCCGGACGGAAGCCGGATTGCGGCGTGGATTCCCGCCGCTCGTGAGTCCGGCCCCGGCGATTGCGATACGGAAATTCACCAGCCGCAATTACACGGTCGATGATCTGATTGCTCGCGGCACACTGACGCAGGCGATTGCAGACTTCTTAGCCGAGCAGATTCGCAGCGGCAAGACGCTGCTCATCAGCGGCGGAACGGGGACCGGAAAGACGACGCTCTTGCGGATACTCGCCAACTCAATTCCGGACAATGAACGCATCCTCGTTATCGAAGACACCCCCGAGCTTCAGATCCGGAAGCCGAACATAGTTGCAGCCGGATCCCAGACTAGTACTTACAAGACCAACGTGTCTTTCGACGACTTATTGAAGGACACGCTTCGCTTCAGACCGGACCGGATCATTCTCGGCGAAGTGCGCGGAATCGAGGCGCGAACGTTGCTCGATTCCTTCAACACTGGCCATGCGGGTTCGCTCGCGACAATTCATGCCAACTCGGCAGCGAAAGCCCTCACGCGCTTCGCCAATCTGGTCATGCGTAGCCACGCGCAGACCACCTTCTCTGATACCGAAGCGGAGATCGGAGAAGCCGTCGATTTCGTCGTCCATGTCGAGCGGCAAGATGGCCGCCGCATTGTCCGCGAAGTCCTGGCCCTTCGTGGATACGACCGCGACGCGAAGCGCTTCCTAATCGAGCCGGTATTCGAGGCGCAACATGCCTCAGCCTAGAACACAAAGCGCAACGAGTATTACCGCCGACTTCCTCACCAGTTGTGGGCAGAAAGATTGCTTGATTTCACTACCTATAAAGGAGAACGAATATGCCACTGCTTGAGATCAACCAGAGCCGTCACATCTGTGCTTCTGTTCGGCTGGATGAGACGACCGCCGCCCAGGTCGATCAGTACGCCGCCTTCATCCACGCATCCGCCGACGATGTTGTGGATAAAGCGCTCAATTATGTCTTCTCGAAAGACCGTGACTTCCAGGACTTCCTGAAGACGCCACACGCCAAGCAGGTTGCCGCCGACTTTGCGTGTCCGTAAAGGCCCGAGCAATGGTGCGGCGGAGGAGCCTGCAAAGAAGCTTGTAGCCGGGGTGGAGTCCACGCCTTCTGTGCGGGCAGTGAAGGCATGATCCTGCATTCAATTTCGTGGTGGTGCAAGAACGGTGCTTCGCACCGGAAGAATTTTGACACTCCACCCCTGAAAGGGTCGTGCAGGTGCACCACGGTGCACTTGCAGCGCTTTCAAGAACTTAACGATTTCCGGTGCACTTGGGTGCACCTGTGAAATGCGTGGGAACATGACAATTTTGAAAGCTAACCCAGACGCGATTTCTGACAGCGACCACAACCTAAATCGCGTTTTCCCCGTGACAGCGAAGCTAACGAAAGAGGAACTGCGACGGGTCACTGAGTTTGCCAGATCGCAGGGACTTGCACGCGGGGAATGGATACGCGATGTGATCCTCCGGGAGATGCGCGGAGGATCGGCCAACGATCCATCTCTCGCGGAGATTCTTGGGGTTCGCTTGCTCCTGGTAAACGTGTTGCGGCCTCTGGCCGCAGGCCAGAGACTCACGCCGGAGGCGTTCGACAAACTGCTCGACGAAATCAGCGAGGCCAAGCACGCCCTCGCTGGAAAGCTGGCCGCTTCCGCAGGAAGGAAATAGCGATGGCAATGACAAAGTGGGGACGCAAGGAATCCATCATCTGGCCACCGCACAGCCCGATTTACACGTACGGGGCGGTATTCATGGCGCTCGTTCTTACCGGACTTTTTCTTTACTGTCGGTTCACCTTCGGCAACAGCCCCCTACAGCGGTTCTATACGCCCACCTACATCCGATCGAGCATTACAGGATCAATCGGAACGAGCCGCCGAGACAACTACCGGATGCTCATGGTGGGCGCTCGCGGAATTCAACCGCGTCTGGCGACGAACGCCGACGTGACGGACGGCACGACGCCGCAACCGGGCGGCAAGCCCATCCCGCTCGCGCTCTCGCAGCCTGCCTTCCAGCGCAGCTATACGATCCTTTACTTGGGACCGGAGCAGAGCTATATCGACGCGTCCTTGAGTGCCTATCTCAAGAATGCGGTTTATGGTGGCGATGGCCTTTTCGATCTCTACAAGCTCCCGCTGCTTTTCGGTCTGCTATCACTGGTCATCCAGCTCCCGTTTTCCATCGCCAAGGACGTTCGACGGCGCAAGGCGCTGAGATACGGACGACGACTGAAAGGCCCCGAGATGATGACTCCGAGGGAGTTCAACGACAGGGTCGGAGGGGATGGCATAGGCATTAAGACCAACGAAATGAAGACAATGATCCGCATACCGCAGCGGGCGGAGGCCCAGCACATGCAGATCATCGGAGATACCGGAGCGGGCAAAACTATGATCATGCTCCAAATCCTTCGACAGATAAAACATCGTGGCGATTCCGCGATTGTCTACGACCCTGCACGGGAGTTCGTCAAACGCTTTTACGACCCGAAAAACGGCGACGTTATCCTGAATCCGCTCGATAAGCGGTGCCCCTATTGGGGGCCCTCTGAAGAACTCCGCCGACGCTCCGAGGCGAAGGCTCTGGCAGTGTCCCTCTTCCAGCCGCCGCAGGACAAGAAGGGTGAATTTTTCATCGAATCCCCACAGAAGATCTTCGCTTTCCTGAT
>CAVSNS010000006.1:0-67721 GCA_963729325.1 uncultured Acidobacteriota bacterium | reverse complement strand
ATCGTATCGCTTTCGCAGAACGCTGGAGGTGCGGCAGAAAAAGAAAGCCTCGTAGTTGCGAGCGGAGCGCTTCTACGCAGCTGAGCCGAGGAAGGGATTCAGGCGCCATCCCTTCCTCGGCGCTCCATCCCGGCTGAAAGACGATTCGCTAGGAACGAAACAGGAACTTTACGACCCCAGGGTGGGCCAGATGAAAGTATCAAAGGTGGGCCAAGTCAGGTTGTCAAAAGCAAGCGCTCCAGCAGCTGGATCCCTTGCTGCAGCATACGGTCCCAGCTGTCTCCTTTCGAATACTGCAGGCCTTGGTTCTGGCAGGCCGCCCACTCACGAAACAGGACGGCGGTCGAGTCTTCGCGGAGGAAGTAGGCCGCCAGGGCCTGTTCGAAGGCTCGGCCGAAGAGCATGGCGGCCCGGGTATCCTTCTCCCGCCAGCCGTCGAGATAGCGATGCTTATAGCGTCGCGGGCAGGTGAGGTACTGGCTGATCTGGGTGTAGCTGTAGATCATGAGGACACCTCAGATCCACGATGATCACCGTCGGTAAAGACGGAGAGTTCCTCCCAACGGGCAGCCGGTGCGAAGCCATCGAAGTTGAGGACAGAGATGCCGTGCACCATGACTTGGCTGACCTTTACTACACCCCAGAGGTCGACCAGGGCATGGTCATCGATCTCATTCCTTCCTAGCAGCTCGGGGTCGTAGCCGAAGTCGCGCAGGAACCAACTCAGCTTCCACATGGCCCTGGGGGTGCAGTACAGGCGGCCGGTCAGGAAACACCCGGTCAGATGCCTGGGTTTGAGGACGACAAAGCGGATCTCGTAATAAGGCTTCTGCTTGTGCCAGCGATAATGCGCCCGATCTACGCGGACCAGGAAAAGCCCGTCCGGAACCGAGTGAATGGCCGACGTATCCGCCGGGCGGAGAGACTCGAAATAGCGTCTCATGCCGCACCGTCCTTGCTGCCGAGATAGCTGTTGAGCTGACAGAGCAGTGCGTTTCGGTCTTTCTCGGCCCAGTCGGCGAGGTGGGTGACGAAGTTTTCTACTTGCTCACGAGAGGCTTCGCGGAGGGTCTTGGTGCCGCAGAAGTCGACGGCGTAGGACTTGACCAAGGTGGCATCGAGTTGGTGCTGGCGGATGAGCTGGCAGAGGCGATCGCGGACTTTGGGGCCCCCGTAATTCCCGTTGGCGGGTTGTGGCGGGAGTTTCTTCGCCTGCGGCAGGGATTGTCGCGATTCGGGAGATGATCCCAGTTCCTCGACCGAGCAGATGCCGATGCCATAGGCCTTCCGCAGCGCGCGATTGACAGCCCGGGTTTCCGCCACCCGCATCTCGGCGCCGTGGACGAGGGGCGAGACATTCGAAGGATCAGCATCACCATAGCCGACGAAGCCTCGGCACTTCGGGGACTTATAAACTGTTGCCTTGAATGCCCAACGCGAAGTCGCAGGATTGGAAAATTCTGCGACTGGAGCAACGTCGATACCAATGCAACGGCTCCGCGTAGCCAATCGCAACAGACCGGCGTGCGTCACATACCAACCAGCATGCAAGTACACGAGATCCCCGGACGAAACAGATAGATCGTATCGTTCGACTAGTTCTCGCAGGCTTTCTAGCACAAGCTTTGATACGGGTCCCCACAATAGCCGCGCCATCCGGACTTGCTTACGGTGCTGGGACTGGCCCTGGACCCTGAATTGGACGTTCTGAGTTCTGCTGGTTCGGTGAGCCCCCATCAGGCCCCCTTTCTTGCGTTATTAAATCCGGTGTGTGCTAAAGCATCCCTGTTGTGTAACGCTATTGTAACGCGTATAGCGTTACTACGCAAGCACAATTTGAGTGTGCCTTGACCCGTGTCTGAGGTTTTCGTTAGCATCCCAGTGAGCCCAAAAAACCTCAAATGGTAAAAAGTGACACGCTGAATCTTCGTGTTTCTTCGGAGTTCAAGCGCAGGCTCATGGAAGAAGCAGCAAAGGAGAAGCGTTCCGTCACCAACTACCTTGAGGCGACCCTCACTGCTCTGTGGGATGGCAGGAATTCTGTAGCGCAGGAGAAACTGAAGAAAGAGTTAAAACGCCGCTAAAGCGATCTCTACCGAAAATGCTTACCTAATCCAACATTCGCGACCGCCGGTGTAAACTCCTAATTAGATCCGTTGCGTTTTTCGCGAGGCGCCATGCAGACGAAAAATCTAAAGCAACGCAAGCCTTCTGCCTAAGCGCGCCGACTTTTGAATCACAAACGGTTCGCGCCCTGTTGGGCACTGGCGTGGCCACCTGCGCAAAGAGTGATCTTAGCCGCAATGACTCAGGTACGCGAGCTTCGCACCCCCGATTCATAAAGCCTACTCAATTACCTGCTTTGAGAAGGGAACTCGCTTGTTCTTTTCTCGAACCGAAAGCCTGTGGCTTTGCCAGGAATCCACTTGGTAAACAGATCGCGCAGTCCGCCTTGGTATAGTTAAGGCGCCTGTGTACCCCTGGTGCAGGACATTATTTTACTAGGAGTACATTATGGCTACGCCTGCGTCCTCTGAAAGTCTCTGCAAAAAACCACCGGTATCCGAAGTCCAGATAGAATCCAGCGGTGCCAATGTCCGGCCGAACGAGCCTATGGTCACGCATCCGAGGAATGGAGACTCAAAGAGTGCACTTGCTCTTGCCGAGCCAGTTGCGACTCAGTCAGAACAACTCATCCCAAACTGTATTCCGACCGATTTCGAAGAATTTTCGGATGGCACTTTGGTTGAGCTGGTTCAAGGCCCTGCGGGTTTAGGGCTTCTGGTTTGGAGCGAGGGAAAGGCATCCATAGTCGAACAGTTTGAGCACGATGGTCGGCTATTGATACCGCCTGCCGTAGATCAAAAATTCGGCATGAATCTACGGCTTCCAGAGGGAGTAAGACCCTGTCCAGCCGCGGAGCAGTTCTTCGCTGAAATTTGCGCGGTCGTACGTTCCCAGGTTGAGCTTCCCGAAAGTTCGATTAGCCTCGTAGCGGCGTTTGCATTGTCTACCTGGTTCGTGGACCATCTCGCAGTTGCACCGTACTTGTGGATCTGTGGCCCATCAGGGAGCGGGAAGACGACACTAATGCGGTTGCTGCACTGTTTGTGCCGTCGCGCCGTTCTGACCGCGGGAACGATCCCTTCGCAAGTGTATCCACTATCGGCTTTGTTACAGCCCACGGTGCTCCTCGACGAGCTGAAATTCAACGGCACGCAGCATTCCCATGCACTGGAGTCCTGGCTCCGCGCAGGCAACGCTCGCGGAGTTCCGGTCACGGTCGGAGGACACTTGGTTGATAGTTTCGGGGCGAAGGTTCTCTGCTCCCGCCAGCCGGCCTCTGATACAGCCCTCTCTAGCCGTGCTTTGCATATCTCGATGGTTCCAACGCGAAGTAACTTGCAGGCCCTTGACGAAGAGACGGTAGAGCGGATCGCGAATGATTTCCAACCCCGGCTTCTGATGTTTCGCGTGCAGCATTACCAAGAGTTCCGTCCAGAGCCCCTCGATCTTTCGGGCTGGAGCCCGCGGATGCGAGACCTGCTACGTGCCTTGCTGCTACCGCTGACAGACGTCGACGACGCTCTCGTTCCACTGCTCTATGCTATGGCAGATCAAGAGCGTCACGCCGTGATTGAAACGGCCCATGAGCCGGAAGCTTTAGTTATCACTGCGCTTTTCGGTTACTGCCACGACAAGGAATCATCAACTGTGCTCGTTGGCCAGATTGCCTCCCAGGTTAATGTATGCCGAAAGAGGATTGGTGAGGAGGCTGACCTAAAGCCCCGAGCTGTGGGTTCGATTCTGAAATCTTTAGGGCTCACAACAGACAGTCTGAACAGCTTCGGTCGCGGACTACGTTTCACGGTTGCGGTGAAGCGCAGAATTCACCAGCTATTACAAATTTACAAGCTCACGCCGACGGATCCGGCAAGCGTCGAAGGATGCTCCCTGTGTAAAGAAATGCTGTGCAGCGACGCTGCCGGACCTTCCGTACAGTAGAGGCGGGTAACCTCCAGCGATGAACATTTGAACGTTATGAACGTTGGTTTGACCTGGGTTCGGCCGCGGACTGGGACTCATCCCATCGAGCGGCCGATCAAGTGAGACCGGTAAGTTGGGCTGTTTACTGTCGCGCGACCCGGGAGGTTTGGCTGCAAGATTATTACGAAACGAAGCCAACAAGTACTGCGTTTTCTGCGGTTGGCTTAAACGGGGTTGTCCAGAACCTGGTCGCCGCAGCTCCTATCGAGTCGGTTACACTTTATTCGGCGACAATCTGAAGCAGTCTGCAGTTAGCTAGCGAGCGCGACCAATATTCCTACTTGCTTCGCATCTACGCCTCCACGCGCTCAACGGACTAGCACGGTGAGCCGCGCGAGGACCTAATCGTCCCCGCGCGGCCTCCGCGTACCTCTGCTCACAACCGGGGGTGTAGGAATTTTGCCTTCCTATAACTGTCCGCCTGTCGAAGGGTTGAGTTATTGAGGCAGAAGCACAGTGTCAACCACGTGAATCACACCATTCGATTGAAAGACGTTGGGAATGGTTACGGTCGAAACATCGCCCTTTTCGTCCTTCAGAACCACATCGCTGCCTTGCATCATGGCGGTGAGCGCGCCGCCGCTTACCGTCCTGAGGGTAACTTGGCCGTTCCCAGCCTTGATTTGCTTCTTCAGTTCGGAAGCGCTGATCCTGCCGGAAACAACGTGATAGGTCAGGATCTTGGTCAGCATGTCTTTGTTCTCCGGCTTCAACAGAGTATCGACGGTGCCCGCCGGCAATTTGGCGAATGCCTCATTGGTCGGAGCAAAAACGGTAAACGGTCCGGGGCCCTTTAATGTGTCGACCAGTCCCGCGGCCTTTACTGCGGCCACGAGCGTGGTGTGGTCAGCCGAATTTACGGCATTGTCGATGATGTCTTTCGTGGGATACATTTCCTGGCCGCCAACCATCGGATTCTTGGAACCAGCCATAGCAGCCGTGGCGGCAAGCGCGAGCAGCGACAGTAATAGAACAGCAAATTTCTTGGTCACGATTCGTCTCCTCTGATTTAACTGCTTTCACAGGAGGTACGTGAGATTGCGACGATCGGATGGGTGGAGGATTGCGAGGGAAATAAAAAAGCTCCCTTCCCGAGAGGAAGGGAGCTGGCTAATGCCCAGTCTGATACACAGAGCTACGCTACACCTCGTACTCTAGCTGCTGTCAGCTCCGGCGCGGCGCCCGGCAGCTCCTGGTGAACCGGCGCCTTCATCTTGCGCAGCACGAAGAAGGCGAGCAATGCTGCGCAAACGTCGAAGACGATGGCAAATCGGAACACGCCCTTCCAGCCAGCATTCGGCAGGGTGAACTTAGCGGCGAACGGAGTCCAAACCGTGGGAACTACGGTGAGGATGAGCCCGTAGGCAATCAGTACCCCGGCTACAGCCAGCAGTACGGCCTTAGCGTTTCGATTGAGATGCAGACGAAACGCCACAGGCGCCAGGAATGCCGCGAAAAATATCAAGAGGCCGCCTAGCAGGAGCAGGATGTCGGCGCGGAAGTCGAAAGCCTTGCCTGCCGCCAGCGCCGACCCAATAGGCACGAACACGGAAGCTGTCCCCTTCGCAGTGTAGAGGAAACCGTAATTCTCGGTGGCATGCTTGCGACCGAAGAAGTCCCCGCACAACGCCGGAAACAGCGAGTAGATCTCGCCCCAGCCGAAAAAGGTAAACGCGCTGAAGATGACGAACATCAGCGGGTTAGTGGCGAACCTGAGGAGCACGTAAATGGCGATGGCTTCTAGACCGAACGCCACGGTCATGGTCATCTCTCGGCCAATGTGGTCGGAGATCCATCCCCAGAACGGGCGGCAGAGTCCGTTTACCAAACGATCGGCGGAGAGGGCGAAGACCAGGGCCGGCATGGTGAGTCCTAACAGGCTGACTGGAATCTTGTCGACCTTGAAATCGACCGCCATCGGCTTGAGCTGCGCTACGGCCATCAAGCCCCCGGTCGCAACCATCGCCATCATCAGGTACATGAGCCAGAAGTTGGGCGTGGCCACCATTTCGCCGGAAGTAAAATCCACCTGCGACTGGCGTTTCTTCACTTCCTCACTGCCTTTTGATCTCCAGGTTTTGGGCAGCCAGCCTACAGGCGGCGACTTGAGAAAGAACGCCGCCACGAGCACGGTCAATCCCTGGATGATCCCCCAGCGGATGAAGGCGGCCTGGTAACCGGCCGAGTTGATCATGTTAGCGATCGGCGCAACGGTGAGGGCGGATCCGGCACCGAAGCCGGCAGCCGTGAGTCCCGCCGCCAGGCCGCGGTGGTCAGGAAACCACTTCATGGCGAGGCCGATAGCAGTGCCGTATACGATGCCGGCACCTATCCCAGCTACCGCGTAGGAGAGGTACAGAGCCGTCAGCGACTCAGCTTTTCCGCTTCCAACCCAACCTAGCCCAGCCAGAACGCCACCGAGCATTACCAGTAGCCGTGGACCGAACTTGTCGACCAGCCAACCCTCGAAGGGCACAAGCCAAGTCTCCAGGAGCACGAAAACGGTGAAGGTTACCTGGATCAGAGCTTGATCGGCCTTAAGGTGCTTTTGAAGCGGCGGAACGAACAGAGTCCATCCATACTGAAAATTCGCCACCGCCACCATACCGAGAATACTGAAGAGAAGAACTACCCAGCGGTTGGATTCGCTGGTGCTAGGAGCAACTGCGGCTGTGGATTCAGCCATAGATACACCTCCTCGGTGTCTTATCAGACTTAGGGCAAACTAGACTACGCCAGTTCCCTGCCTGCGATCCTCAGAAGTGCGTGGAAGCAAACTCTAACTTTTCCCGCCAGGTTGCTTATTCAGGCGGGTTGTCGGCCTCCACATCTTTCCGGAATGGGATCACTCCGGGAACCAGCCACTTTTCCCACATCTCATCGATCTTACTTTGGAAGTAATCGATATCATCGTTGGTAAAGTGCGCGAACCTTCCCTGCCTACGTAAATAATCCCGCACGGGCTGCCGCTTAATGCGGCCAGTAGAAATTTGTTGGGTCCTGCCAGTGAGCTTCAATACACCATTTTCAATCTCGTACAAGGGCCAAACCCCAGTGTTCACCGCCAGCTCGCCCATCTCGTGCGACTGGTAGGGATCGTAGTCCCAGCCCTTGGGGCACGGATCGAGCGAATGGATGAAGGTGGGTCCACCAATGCTTAACGCCTTGCGCATCGAGTTCATTCCGGCCAAGCCATAGGACATGCAAATCGTCGCCACGTATTTGCATTCCGGATGGCCGGCCGCCATCATTCCCGCCATGTTCTTCTTCCAGCGGCGATGCATGATTCTCTTCACTTTGCCGGGAGTGCTGAATGTAGTATTGGCGCCCCACGGCGTGCTGCCGGAAAGCTGAATGTCAGTGTTGGCGTAGGACTCGTTGTCGTACATCAAAATCAGGCAATTGTAGTCGGGATGAGTGAGGGTCGCGGAAATCGCGCCCACGCCCATGTCCGCGCCCCCGCCGTCGCCGCAGAAGGCTATCACATTAATGGGCTCTTTCTTCATCTTTCCTTTGCGCATGAGCGCCTTCAATGCCGCGGCCGTTCCGAGCGCGGCCGATCCACTGCTACCCAGTTGGGTATGCATCCACGGAAGCACCCACGACGTGCTGTAATACGTGGTGTTAGCCACGTACATGCAGCCGGTGCTGCCCAGAATGATCGACCGGGGGCCGGCCGCCTTGGCCATCATTTTCATCAGCAGGGCTGACTCGCAGCCCTGGCAGGTGCGGTGACCTGAGGTGAAGAACTCCTCCAAGGGGATCTTCTTGACTGCCTTGAAGGGCTCAAGTTTCTGGGTTGGATCAATCTGTATATAAGTAGCCATAATTCTTCACCCTTTCTGATGGGTTGAAACTCATCAGCGAAAAACGGATTACTCTCGCAATCCGATCCATTGCGTTAGCGGTTGGGCCTTGCCCTCAGCCGCTTTATATACGGAGTCAGTCATCCGTTCCACGTCTGGTACGGTTACTTCGCGTCCGCCGAGGCCGCAGATGAAGCCCAGCACTGGCGGCCGCTTGCCGGGCGATGGGTAGAGCGCATGGCGAACCTCACCGGCCAGCACGCCTCCAAGATACGGCGAGCCGAATGAATAATCACGGTCGATCACTCCGACCGCGGAGAAGCGCCCCAAACTCTTGGCCAGTTCCTCGGCAGCAAAAGGACGGAACCAGCGCATGCGCACGAAACCGACTTTCTTTCCTTGCTTGCGCATTTGCCGGATAGCGACTTTCACCGGCGTCGACAAAGTTCCCATGCCCATCAGCACCACGTCCGCATCGTCAGTTTCGTACTCCTCGAAGAATGGATTGCCATAGGAGCGCCCAAAGATCCGCTCGAACTCGGCATAAGCCTCACGGATGACGATCGGCGAACGTTCCATGGCGGCGTAATTCTGACGCCGGATTTCCATCACCCAATCTTCGTTGCCCTGAGGGGCCACGGTAATAGGATTGTCGGGATGGAGTAGCAATTCGCCGCGATTGTAAGGTGGCAGGAATTCGTTCACCTTTTCTTGCGACGGGATTTTGACGATCGCCTGGGAGTGGGTGAGGAATGCACCGTCACAACTGATGGCACAGGGGAGAAAGACTCGCCGGTCCTCGGCTACGCGATAGGCGATCAGGGCGGTGTCTAGCGCTTCCTGCGCATTGTCCACCCAAACCAGTTGCCAGCCCAGGTCGCGGACCGCGAGCGCGTCGTTGTGCTCTACTCCGAAGGCGCCGGGATCATCCAACGCACGGTTGCCCACCATCGCGATCATCGGAATGCGCAAGGCGGGAGTGACCGTCAGCGCTTCCATGGCGTACATCCAGCCCACGCCGCTCGATCCGCAGAACACGCGCGCCCCACAGGCCGACGCGTGTTTCACGATTTCGAATTGGGAGTGTTCCCCTTCAGCGACGATGTACTCGCAATCCAGTTCGCCGTTGGCCACCAGTTTGCACACGTACTGCATAACGGTGTCATAGGGGCGGATGGGGTAAGCTGTGATTACGTCAACGTCAGCCAGCTTGCACGCAACAGCGATGGCTTCGCTGCCGGTTATTAGAGCGGTTTCGTCGGTCTTGCGTTGTTCCTCAACTGGTGCGGCTACTGTCGCCATAACAACTCTCCTCCTGACCGGTTAACCTTCGCGAGCAATTTCCAGCATCTCCGGAACCTGCTCTTCATATTGTCCACGATAGCGGAAGCCATGGGAGCGCTCGGGATGCGACTTGATCTTCTCTTCCAACCAGGCCTTGTACGCCACCTTGTCCTTCCTCCAAGCCTCCCACTGGCTGGAGTTGTCGGAGAATTCTGTCTCATTGACCATAGTGACGCAATCTTTGACGGGACAGACTGCCTCGCATACGCCGCAACCGCAGCAGGCTTGCATATTGGCGTCATACAAACCTTCGGGAGTCACGTCGAAGCAAGAGTCCGGACACTGCAGCCAGCACAGCGTGCACTTGATGCAAGTGTCGAAGTTCACCACCGGCCGCATGGTCCGCGTGCTGAACTTTTTGAACGTGGGATTGCGGTCGGGCTGGAATCCGCCGTGAGCATGGCTGGTCGGGTCTTCCATCTCCTTACCGCGAGGAATGCTGGGGATGGCGATGCCCTCGCCCATCTCGTGCCACTTCGGGAGATCAAACTTGTAAGGAACTTCAGGATTGCCCTGGTTGGGCTGCACCGTAACGCTGGTGATGCGCTCATAGGATTTCGCTGCCGAGGTAGCCTTGAGCTCATCTTTCCACTCGGCAATAATCGCCTTTTGCACCGACTTAAGGCTGAACAAGTCGGGCAGGATTTTGGCGATGGCACCCAGGATGCGAACGTCGGTATGGTCGTCTTTGTAGACCCAAAGGCCGGAGAAGCTGACGGTACCCTTCAAAATCGCCAATTGGTAAGGGGCTTCCTTGCGATGGGCCATGGCGATGATCGCCTCAGGTCCTTCGCGTGACGTCACGATCAGCGTGCCGCCTGGCTTTAACAGTCGATTGACCGGCTGCAGCCCGTACCATGCCCACGACTCAACACCTTTACAGAGCGTGTCGTCGACCGCGATGGTGATGTCCACCTCTTTGGGTTCGTACTTGGCCATTCCTTCCTGGAGGGTTTGTTCATCGGTGGCCACGATGGCGAAATTCTTGGCGGGAATGCCATTGCGCTCCGGACTGTCGCCGTAGCGGCCAAAGGAGATGCCCATCTTCCCTTCCTGATGGGCAGCCAGCACGATCGCGCGGCTGATTCTGGTGGCCAGAGTCTTCTGAAAAATTCCTCGGTAAATAATTTCAATCGCGAATAGCCGGCCCATTTGGAACCTCCGTTGAGTTTATAGCTTGTTCAGTACGATTTCTTCGACGTCTTCAATATGGCGCCGCATCGCAGCTTCCGCCGCCAAAGCATCATGCCGCTTTATGGCGGCAAAAACCTTCCGGTGACCGCCCAGCGATTTCTGCGGGCGCCCTTCCACTTGCAGAGAACGTTCACGAGTCTCGCGCAGCAGGTCCATCAGAACGTCCAGCACTTTCAGCACAACACTATTGCCTGAAGCCAAAGCAACACTGTAGTGAAACTCGGAGTCTTCCTCGACGGCCAGATCTCCCTTGCTGAGCTTCTCGTCTTGGCGACTCAGGATCTCTTCCATTTCGGCGATCTCCTCCGGAGAGGCGTGGGTTGCAGCACGCGCCGCCAACGGCGGTTCGAGCATCTTGCGGAAATCCAGAAGCTCGCTCACCAACTCGCGTTGGCGAGAGAGCATCGACGCCAGTGGATTGATCAGCGCATCCGAGGAAATTTCGCGGACCACAGTGCCCGCGCCCTGCCGGGGTTCGACCATGCCGATTAATTCCAAGCTGCGGATTGCGTCGCGGATGGAACTGCGGCTGACTCCCAACATCTCAGCCAGTTCGCGCTCTGAAGGAAGTTTGTCGCCAGGTTGCAGCCGTTTGAGGATGAGGCGCTCGATTTGTTTGGCGACCTCTTCGTAGACCTTATTTCTTTTGATCGCCTCGAACTCGGACTTTATCGTCGCCGGCAAGCGAAGCTCCAAGTGGTCTGATAAGTGGACCAGATGAATTATACTCATCCTGTCAAGCGAAAAAACCGATTCAAAAAAATTTCCCTAAGCTCCACGTTATAAGGGAGTTTGGGGGCGGCTAAGGGCATGTGGTTATTTGGCAGCCGAGATCCGGCACTCCGCTAGCAGCTTCGCGCACACATATACCGTCTTGGTATGGAACATGGGAAGATTCAAACGCTCCCCGAGTTCCACCACCGCGCCGACGATTGCTTCAAGTTCGAGGGGACGTCCCGCCTCAAGATCTTGCAGCATTGATGTTTTATGCTCGCCAACTTTCTCCGCACCCGCGATTCGCTGTTCGATTGAAACCGGCAACTCCAAGCCCAAGTGCGAAGCCACAGCCTCGGCTTCTTCCATTATTTTTCGGACCAGGACGGAGACTTCAGGGTCGCGTGTCATTTGAGCCAGCGTAGCGCCGGTTAGCGCGCTAATGGGATTGAAGGCGACGTTGCCTAGAATTTTCACCCAAATCTCGTTCCGGATCCGGGTAGTTATGGGACATCGTAAACCGGAAGCGACCATGGCTTCGGCAATGCGGCGAGAGCGATCAGAGCGCGTGCCGTCGGGCTCACCGAGAGTGACCCGGTTGCCGGCGGTGTGCTGGATGACTCCGGGCGCAGTAATTTCCGTAGAGAAATAAATGATTGAGCCGAGCACGCGACGCGACTCGATGGCCGCGGATATCACTCCTGCGGGATCGACACGCTCCAGTCGCATCCCTTCCCAAGGTCCGCCGAACCCCTGGAAGAACCACCATGGAACTCCGTTCTGGGTACTGACCACGGTTGTATTTGTGGCCAGCACTGGCCGTAGCAGCGGAGCAAGCTGCGGCAAGCTGTGAGCTTTCACGCCCAGAAAAACGACGTCGACGGGACCCACTTCCTCGAGCTTGCCGGATACTTTGGGATGCGCCTCAAAATCCCCATCGACGCTTTTTATCTGCACACCACGCTCTTGCATCGCGCGAAGGTGCGGGCCTCGCGCGAACAAGGTGACGTCCAGGCCAGCATGCGCCATACGGGCGCCGATATAAGCTCCAATGGCGCCAGCGCCGGCGATCAGGAATTTCATTTTTCCTCGTCCAAAAGTGCGGCGGCCACGGCGCGCCGGCGAATTTTTCCCGTCGCCGTGGTGGGGATGCTTTCCACGATGTAGACCTTCTTAGGACATTTGAATTCGGCGAGCCAATCACGGCAATGTTTCAGCAGCGCGGCTTCAGTGTGACTGTCCGGCTCGTGCAAGACTACCGCCGCCGCCACTTCCTCTCCGAGGACTGGGTGCGCGAAGCCAAATGTGACCGCAGCCGCAACCGCTGGATGCCTCAGCAAAACTTCGTCGACTTCATGAGGCGCGATGTTCTCTCCACCGCGGATGATGATGTCCTTCATGCGTCCGGTTAAATGCAAGTAGCAGTCCTGATCGAGGAAGCCTTGGTCTCCGGTGCGAAACCATCCGTCGGTAAAGGAGCGAGCGTTGGCCTCAGGATTATTTTCGTAGCCGCGAAACACATTGGCTCCCTGGATCGCGATCTCACCTCGTTGATTGGTTGCCAGGTGATTGCCCTGGGCGTCCAGGATGCTGATGCGGATTCCGGTTCCCACTCCCACTGATCCCGCCTTGCGGTTTCGCGGCGGCAGCGGATTGGAGGTCATTTGGTGGGCGGCTTCGGTCATTCCATAAGCTTCGACGAAGGGGACGCCGAAAAGACCTTCGATTTTATGAATGAGCTCGGGCGACAAAGGAGCGCTGCAGGAACGGATAAAGCGCAAAGAGGCAGCGTCTGCCGGTTTCTCGCGCGTCCGAGCCAAGAGAAGCTGGTGCATGGTGGGAACCCCAGAAAACCAGCTCACGCGATGTTCGCGCACCATCCGCCAGAAAGCCAGCGCATTGAACTTGGTGGGAATGACGACCACGCCGCCCGAAAGCAATGTCGCCATAATCGAGCCTATCAAGCCATGAATGTGGAAGAGCGGCATGATGCAAAGCGAGACGTCGTCCTCAGAAAGCGTATAGGTATTGGCGATATTGGCGGAAGAGACGGCCAGATTGAAGTGGCGGAGGGGCACACGCTTCGGCCGACCGGTGCTTCCACTGGTGTGGAGGATGAGAGCGATGTCATCCGCGGTTGGCGGATTTGCCGAGGCACCTTTCGGAGCATCCACTACGTGGACGATCCCCAGGTCGTTCATCTCCACCGAGAGCACCGGGATTTTGCGGTCAGCGGCCGCGCTGCGCGCATATTCGGCGCCCACCGGGGGACAAATCAACACCCGAGCGTCGATGTCTCCCAGAAAAAAAAGAAACTCCTCATAGGGATGGGTTGGATTGAGAGGAGCGGCGGTCCCAGCAATGGTGGCGGCCAGAAAACTTACAATCATCGGCAAGCCATTGGGGAGCGCGATCGCTACGCGGTCGCCTCGGCGAATGCCAGCTGAGGCCAAGGCGTCGGCCATGGCCAGAACCTGCTGCCGCAGCGAATCATAAGTGACTCGAATTCCCAACTCGGGGACAATAACCGCGGTGTGGGCGTCGGCAAAATGTAAAACGTCAAGAAGTGTGTTTACCGACTTCAAGGTCATCCGATATCCCTGTAACGGAGCTGATGCGACGAGCGAGCGACTCTTTTGCGCGTTTCAAAAGGCAAGCTATGGCCGGTAACCCTGAGAAGCCAGGGATTTCTTCAACTCCCGAAGCAGAAACTGAACGTGCTCCTCCGTGGCTAGCGGGCCCATGATCCCGATGCGAAACACTTTGCCGGCGAGCGGTCCAAAACCACCTAGAATTTCGATGCCTTCTTCCTCGAGCAGCCGGCTTCTTACTTTTGCTTCGTCGACGCCCTGCGGCACGCTTACTGTGTTGAGAGTCCAAATACGCTGTCCTTCCGGGACGTGCATGCGCAACCCCATGGCCTCGACACCCTTGACGAAAGCCTCATGACAGCGACGGTGGCGTTCCCAGCGATTTTCGATCCCTTCTTCCGCAATCACCACCAACGCTTCGCGCAGAGCATAGAACATCGAAATCGGAGCCGTGTGATGGTAACGATGTGACACGGTGGAATAGTCGTAGATCAACTTGAGGTCGAGATACCAACTACGCGGAGACGATGTGCGGGAGCCTAGCCAGTTCATGGCGCGCGGCGAGAGAAACATGGGAGACAATCCGGGGGGACAGCTCAGGCCTTTTTGTGAGCAACTATAGGCAACATCGATGCCGGTCTTCGCAGCATTTACTGGAATTCCCCCCAGCGAAGTTACGCAGTCGGCAATGACGATAGCGCCGGCGTCGTGGGCGGCGGAACAAATCGCCCGTCCCGATTGCAACGCTCCAGTTGAAGTCTCAGCGTGAACGTATGCGACGACCTGTGGCTGCTCGCGACGAATGAAGTCAACTGCTTCCTGGTCCGCGAAGGTGTCGCCCCAAGGCTTCTCCAAGCGAACGACGTTTGCGCCCTGACGTTTGCCCATCTCGGTAATGCGATCGCAAAAATAGCCATTCGCAAAAACCGCAAACTTTGTCCCGGGTTCGGCGAAGTTGGCAACCGATGCTTCCATGCCGGCACTGCCGGTGCCGGAGATGACCATCGTGACGCCATCGTCCGCACCGAAAACGGGCTTGAGCAACTGCTGGATGTCCTGCATCACCTCGAAGAAGTAGGGATCGAGGTGGCCGACAATCGGCTTTGACAATGCTTCATAGACCCGAGGGTGCACCATGCTCGGGCCGGGCCCAAACAAGTAGCGGCGCGGCGGCGCAAGGGGAGAATACTTAGTAGTCGGCCTAGTCTCCTTTTGCGCGCTGATGACAGTCATTGTGGTAGCTCCAAGCTGGGGATTGTCGGGTGAAAAGACCACTCAGTCAAACTAATTGTCGTTATCAACCCGGTAGAAAAATACTATCACTTGGATGGGTGCAGGTTTGTTGCGCGACGAACCAAGCTGACCGCAAGATTACTTGACGCGAGTCTCTTGGTAATGCCACGCCTTCCACTGCCCGCCACGCCTTATCCAGACCTCGCTAATCAGCACCCTCTTGAACCGATTCACTGCTTTGGGAGGAAATTCCATTGTGACTTCGTAGGTAACGAAGACCGTGTCGGGCGCCACCGGAAAAACTTTGAAAAATGCTAGCGAGTAGTTGTGGACGTTTGACGCGGCGATCTCGTTTACCGCATGGATCTTGTTTCGCGCGCCATCACCATCGTCCTCGACGGCGACGAAATCATCCGCCAGCAAATCGCCGTATGCCTTCTTGTCTTTCTTTTTGAAAGCCTCCCACTCAGCTCTGACGTTTGATTCAAGTATGCCATTCACTTCGGGCTGAGCCGACAGAATTAGATGGCGTGCCTTGGTTAGCTTTCTTGGCCGGTTGCTGCGCCTGGGCGAGAATCGCGACCAAAAGCATACCGCCTGCGCAGATGTGTAAGACTCGCATTCATCTCTCCTCAGAGTGGCGAATCTTACAAGCCTGTCGCCAAGCCGTCAAAGGATAGGGGAAGTCAGTAGTGGCTCGTTTTCCAGCCACAACTGGCATCATCCCGAGCTTTGCGAGGGATCTTGCACGCAGACAGACGATGTATCCGGCGAAGCTCCGCGCGAGATCCCTCAGCCGGCTGAACTGCGCCGGCTTTCGGGATGACGCCTCCGAGTGGCATCGTAGATCCCAACTGAGCAACTACCCAGAAGTCAGCCGGGATGAGATCCGATCCGGAGGCGAACACCAGCTCGGGGAGACGCAGTAGTTTTGGGAAGGAAGTGCTCCAGTGCGGAAGCCGTTCCACACTGGAGCGTAAGTTAAGGTTAAGGCAGGTAGTACCGGAAAGAGGTCAAGAACATATTTTCGATCCCATGCGGCCCGATGCCGATCGTGCTCCCCTTGGGAGGTGCACCTACCCAGGTGTTGCGCACGATGTACGAATACTGTGGGCCCCATTGCAGTCTGCCCTTCGGACCGTTGTAAAAGCGATACCAGAACCCAAAGGTACCTTCAATCAGGTTGCGGGTATCACCGGTGCAATTGCCGGGGTTGGTCGGAGTGAACCCATTAATGGTGGTGCCCGGCGGCAATTCGGTCGAGCAACCAGAGTTATTAAACAACGGCGACCCATAGCCCGACGGCTTTGGCCGATGAATTGAGGAGCCAATACTTCTGGACATATTCGCCTCCGCCGTTGGCATAGATATCCAACTTGGCGGCGTGGTATTCGAGCGTACCCAGGGCCTGATAGCTGCGCAGCGGAGACAACGTGCCATCGGGACGTGCGGTTGCGTCCGCCAATCCAACTGTACCGTAGCGGCCGATGCCGGCGCCGCCCAGAAAGTGCACGCCCACATCCACATGCTTATTGAGGAGAGAAACGCGACCGTTCCCCCCGCACCCCAACCGTCCCTCGAGTTGTTCAAAGCGCCCGCCGCCGACGGTCCCGTCACTCCGTCGCAAATTGAAGTGGCGCTTGCAGTCGCGCAGGGGAAAATACGATCACGGAAGCGGGTGTACAGACCGAAGACTTCAAAGTGACTCCACTTCGAAGGTTCCAGGGCCGCTTTGAACACCAGGTCCGGGCTGGGATTGAACGAATAGTTGGCGTTGAATGCATTGTAAAGACCACCGCTGTTGCCCAGAGAACCAACCACGAAATTGGCAGCGTTCCCGTGAGCCGTCAAAGTTTCCTGCGAATTTTCGACTGAGAAGCCCAGCCACAGCTTGTCCCCTAAGTTCTTGGTGATCCGGAAACCATATTGCCGCGCCCAACTAAAACCCGCAGTGTATTGCGGGTCAATCGTCATGGGCAGGGCTTCGGAACGGTTATCCAGTCCTTTCCTTGTCTCGGTGACCAAGCTCCACATTTGTCCGCCAGTGAAGGTCCACCCGTCAGCTGAGGGCGGCCTGACCCCAGGCCTGCCGCTGACGGAGGGTGTAACTGTTGCTCTCGTTATTGTTCGAGGTAACGCCCGCGGAGAGGAAGTCGGCTTCCACATAGCCGCGCAGGGTCGCGGATTTCAGTTTGCCTTCGGCCAACATGGAAATGCGCGACTGACGGCCGGACCCAAAGAATTCCGACAGCTTGCTTTGCGAGCTTCCGGAGAACGGGGTTGAATTGAAAGGCGTGTTGATGTCGGCAGCCAGCGCTCTTTGCCGCCACACCGTTTCCGCCGCCAGGAAGCCACCGGGGGTGATGGTAATGCCCTTCACGTGAATGGCGAGGGGGCTTTCCAAGCCAGAAATCGTCTTCTGGGTCTCCTGCAGGGTGAGCGCGGTATTGGTTGAATTCTGTTTAAGATCAGAGACATCACTGGACAGGGCAGTGACCGTTTGCTCCTGCTTGGCAGTTGCCGAAGCGGCGGCCTCCGCCTGGGTTTGAGCCTGAGTGGCAGCCGTCTGGCTTTGGTCCAGCCGCTGCTGTAGTTGTTGAATCGATTGATCGCGAGTCTGTAGATCCTGCCTGAGTTGCTGGATTTGCTGCTGTTGAGCATCGATCGCCTGCTTCATCTGATCGAGCTGTGCAGCCACGCTGGATCCGGTTGTTGCTGCTTTGCGTTTTTTGGGGCTGCTGCCGCTACTGGATTGCGGAGCTGGCGCCGCGAAGGCAATGGCGGTCATTACGACCGACAATCCGAAAGCTAGAACGCGCTTCATTCGTCCTCCCACGTGACAAATAGAGATAAGAAACCAACGCCCGATTCCGAGGAACCAGTGCGCAACTTTAGTCAGAAGTCAGAAGTTGTGCAAGCGGTCGATGCTATGCGGCATGTGTTAACAACTGATGAATATTGGATAAATATCCAGTGAATCGGGCGCGAGTGCTGAGCTTGATCGCATTGATCTTGAATAACTTACTGCAGGACTCAGACAATTTTCCAGCGATTCCATTCCGACGCGTTCGATCAGGCAAAAGTGGATCTCCGCCGGGGAAGATTCTAGAAACCTGGCAGCCTCGCCGAGTACATCGGTTGATACTGCACTTGGACCCCGAATTGCGTTCATCATGCCTTAGAGAGTAGGGGTCGGACTACGACATAGTGGCCGGAAAGGAGCAGACTGAATGCAATCCAGGAAAACAATGTTTGCCTCGCGGTCCATTGCGATTGTGACCAGCCTTCTGATTCTGTTTGTGGCTCCCGTCCAGGCGCAAAGCAGGATTTCTCTTGTAGGATCTGGCTCGAATGTCCCGAGCCACCTCTATGCGGCGTGGACGGATGAATTTAACAAGAAGAACGCCAACATACAGGTACGCTACCTTTCGATGAGCACGGTGGAGGGTATCCGTCAGATCAGCGAGGGCTCGGGAGATTTTGCAGCGGGCGAAATACCGCTGAGTCCCGAACAGATGCATGGTCCCAAGGTTTCGCTGGGACAGATTCCAAGTGTGCTGGTGGGTCTTGTTCCCATCTATAAACTCTCAGGCAACCCGGAGCTGAACTTTTCAGGCGAAGTCCTGGCACAGATTTACCTGGGAACAATTAAGAATTGGAAAGACCCGCGCCTCGCAAAATTGAATCCCGCCGCGGCTTTGCCGGATCTGCCCATCTCAGTGGTCCACCGTTCCTCGGGGAAGGGATCGAACTACATCTTCACCGATTTTCTATCCAAGACGAGTGCTGAGTTCCGCTCGCAGGTGGGCGTCAACGCCTCTCCAAAGTGGCCGCTGGGGACCGAAGCCAATCGCGGCGAAGACATGGTCGAACAGGTAGGGTCGACACCGGGCGCGATCGGCTACGTGGAGTTGAATTTCGCGCGGCGCCCCGATATCGGATATGGCAACGTGCGGAACTCAGCAGGACGATTTGTTAGAGCCACGCCCGCGAGCATAACCGCCGCCTGCGTCGCATTTCAAAAATCAATTCCTAAGGATTTTGGCATATCTCTCACTAATGCTTCTGGCAAGGAGTCCTATCCGATTTCGAGTTTTACCTGGCTCTATGTGCCATCAACCGCATCTGCCACCGAACGCAGTCGGGCGCTGGGACAATTCCTGGCTTGGGCACTTGGGGACGGCCAGAGTATCGCGCAGGGTATGGGCTATGCCACCCTTCCGCCCGGCGTCCTGTCGAAGGCGCGGACGGCGGTGAGCCCTTATAGTCGATAACAGTCCTGGCTCGTTATTCAGGTGGGTTTGCGCGGCAGGTTTCGCACACAACAAAGGAAAAGGCCGTGACATTGGTTATGCTCTAGCCGCCGACTCCTGCGAGGGAGTCATCAGCGTGGAGGCATGCACCATCACGGCCCTTGATGCGATCGCCGCTTTCGCGGTCCCAAACCCCAACCACTCCTCGCAGAGTTAGTCGGTTTTTTCGGGTTTGGCGGCCTACCGGGTTGCCCCGGCGAACCGATCACTCAGTCTACTTCGGACTGGCAAAATTTTATTTGTGCCAACCCTTTCGACCGTCGACGTCGCGAACCTTAAACATTCCTGTAATAATTGTCAACGCCGCTTTTCGGTGCAACATCGACATTTGCGAGACAAAAAACGAAAATTACAAATCATTGAGCGCTCGGCATTTGTCGGGAGGTAAAATCGTTGCGCCTCGTTTTCCACAGAGACTTCCACAATCGTGAAAATGGTTCGAGGCTTAAAAAATGAACCATCATCATGTCTTGACGACAGAGAGCTGGGTAATGCATGGTTTCTCTTACAGAAACGGCGCCATGTTAGATCTCGTAGCCTATATCGACGGCGGTTCTCTGGGAAATCCGGGGCCATCGGGTATTGGCGTGGTGATCGAAGGCTCTGCGGCAGGAAAGATTAGAATCGCAAAGTGGATTGGGCGCCAGGACAACAATGTCGCCGAATACGTAGCGCTGCTGGAAGCTATTCAATACGCTTTGGCCTTGAAGGCCGAGGCCCTGCATGTCTATTCCGATTCGGAAGTTGTGGTCAGGCAGATGATCGGCGAGTACACCTGCCGCAGCCCGCGCCTCTACTCTCTGAACTGGATCTGTCGTAAGCTGGCCCGCTCATTCAATTTCTCGATCTCCCACGTCCGGCGGGAGGACAACACCGAGGCGAACGATTTAGCCTGCTCTGTGCTACGCGGAGAGCTTTCGTAGCAGACCCACTAACGAATTTTTTGAGGCTCACGGACTCCGACGTCCGAGCGTCTTATGCGGCCTCGAAATCACATATTTACTGAAGTCCGCCTTGGCTTTTGTTCAATCGGTCAGCTTCGCGCTGCTCAGCTGTTGCCTCGGCTGGGCGTCCAGTCAAGGTGTAGATTTCGGCCATACGCCGGTGCGGTTCAGCCTCGTGCGGCCGCAACCTCGCTGCCTCTTCAAGATAGCGAAGCGAATCCGAATACTGCTTGGCAGCCTGGCTTTTCTGCGCAAGTCCGAAGGCCGTCGATGTAGAGCATGTCCGACGTTGAGGAATCCTGCGGATTGAGTTGGTGTGCGTGGTGCAGCGCTTGATAGGCTGGAGTATCTTCACCCAGCTTCATCAGCACGGCTCCATAGAGAGCGTTCAGCTGAAACAGATCTGGCCACCGTTGTAGGGCAGTTGCCAGCGGCGGGCGCGCTTGCTCAAACTGATTGAGCTGATAGTAGGCCAGCGCCAGATTGTATTGCATCTGCGGCGATTGTGGAGCCAGTTCTGCGGCCCGGCGCAGAGGCTTCAGCGCTGCCTCCAAATCCCCATGTTGACTGTAAGATCGTGCCCAGTTCGGTCAGCTTTTCGGCGTTGTCCGGATCGTAAAGTTGTTCGCAAAGAGCACGCGCTTCCTCGCGGGGGCCCTGATCCAGCTTTTGTCCGCATTCCAGCCTTAGCTTGCTCTCATTATTGTCGCGCTGGCGCAATTGCTCCGACAGCGCCAAGGCCTGCGTTGCTTCTTGCTCCCGCCCCTGCTTGCGATACACGGACGCCAGTTGGTATGGGATACGAGCATCCCGCGGTTTCGTCTGGGACGCTTCCTTTAACCATTTTTCGGCCGCGGTCAAATCACCCTGCTTGAAGTACGCATATCCGAGATAGTAGGCGGTGTCAGGAAAAGGCGGCTTGACGACGGCCTGTTCGAGATTTCGGATCGCGCCTTCAAAGTTGTGGTCGTCCAGATCCAGCCTTCCCAGGTAATAAAGGACGTTGGGATGATTCCCTACCTCGCGGCGCACGATTTCGAGCTGCTTACGCGCTTCATCTGATTTATGCATCTCGAAGAGTGCGACGGCCAAGGGGAACCGCGCCCTTAGAGTTAACTTGGGGTCTAACTGGAGGGCGGCTCGAAATTCGCTCACCGCGGTCTCGTACTGGTCCAGCTTCAAGGCATCGTAGCCCTTACCCAAGTGGACTTCGGGAGCATCGCCTGCGGAGGGCCTCGCGGCGGGGGCCTGCTGAGATGCAACCTGGCTTACTTCTATCGAGAACAGTGTTAGCGCGAGCAATAGCGGCAAGGATCGTTGAATGTATCGAGGGAGGTATCGAATCCTCATGGTATTCCGCCGCAGCCCCCGGGCAGGGACGGAGGATCATTCATCTCTGTGCTCAGCCGAATCTTCACGGATCGATGCCTGAAGATCCGTTTCGTGAGCGCGGGCGAGAACCTGCTTCCCAAGGAAGCAGGATCGCGCTCGCGCTATCGTAGATCAGGCTATTTCGGCTGCGGCACGATGCGCAGATACGGCTTGGGTGACTTCCAGCCTCCAGGATATTTCTGCTTGGCTTCATCGTTCGATACCGCCGGCAGGATGATCACCTCGTCACCCTGTTTCCAATTCACCGGCGTGGCAACCTTGTGCTTGGCTGTGAGCTGCATGGAATCAAGGACGCGCAGAATCTCATCGAAGTTGCGGCCGGTGCTCATGGGGTAGCTGAGCTGAAGCTTGATCTTTTTGTCCGGACCGACCACGAAGACAGTGCGGACGGTCGCATTGTCCGCGGCGGTACGGCCGGCACAGCTATCGCCGCTTTCGGCCGGCAACATTCCGTAGAGCTTGGCGATTTTGAGCTGCGGGTCGCCGATCATCGGATAGTTCACCTTGTGGCCCTGAGTCTCTTCGATATCCGCTGCCCATTTGCTGTGATCGCTCACGGGATCGACACTCAGCCCAATGATCTTGCAGTTGCGTTTGGCAAATTCGGGTTGCAGCCCTGCCATGTAGCCGAGTTCGGTGGTGCAGACCGGGGTGAAGTCTTTGGGATGTGAGAATAGGACCGCCCAGCCATCGCCGATCCACTCGTGGAAGCGGACCGTGCCCTGAGTGGTTTCGGCCGTAAAGTCGGGCGCAGTGTCGTTAATGCGCGGAATCGCGGATATATTTTGAGTTTGGACTTGGGTGCTCATAAGTTTTCTCCTCGTTGGATGAATTTCTTGTTCATCCCGAAAGTTCGGGGACGTTCGTCACCCGCCGCAGCCTGTAGATCGGGAGGGTATCAGTCAAAAAAGAAACCCAGCCAGTCTGGCCGGGTGGGTGACAGAAACCGCGTCTGCGCTACCCACACACCGGCGTCCGCAGACAACAGCACAGGACGACCGACGCGGAGTGCAAGCACATCACGGGATAGAATACGCGACCTCCAAAATTCAGTCAAACGGGGCAAACCTCGGCCGGCGGCCGGCTGGCGCTACAATGAATCAGCATGGCGACGAAACCTCGAAAGCTTCCTTTTGTGCAGTTAGACGTTTTTTCGTCACGTCCGCTTGAAGGTAATCCGCTTGCCGTCTTTTCCGATGGCCGAGGACTCAGCGACCAAGAAATGCAGGCCCTAGCCCGCGAGATGAATCTGTCGGAGACCACTTTCATCTTGCCTCGCGATGCCGCAACGGAGCGTAAGCACGGGACGAGAGTTCGCATCTTTACCCCGACGGAAGAATTGCCATTCGCCGGTCACCCGACGCTGGGCACGGCATTTTTCCTGCGCGGGTCGAGCGGAACTAGTGAAATCGCTCTCGACCTCAACGTCGGAAGGGTCCCGGTGCACTTTGAGGAAGCGCGCGGGCAGCCGCTGTTCGGTGAGATGACTCAGGTGGACCCGAAATTCGGTCCGCAACACGACCGCGAAGCCGTGGTGCGTGTGGCTGGCTTGCGAGACGGCGACATCGATCCTTCGCTGCCCATTCAGACGGTTTCGACTGGACTGCCCTTCACCGTGGTTCCCTTGCGCGGGCTGGAGATCATCGAACGACTTCACGTGGATGTCGCCAGCTCTGCGGAATATCTAGAACAAAGCGGGGGGAAATTCTTCTATTTCGTTTCGCGGGAGACGGTTGATCGTGCCGCCCGGCTGCACGCTCGCATGATGTTCTATAGCGGCGAGGACCCGGCTACCGGATCCGCCGCGGGATGTGTGGCAGCATGGATGGTGGCGCACGGTGTAGCCCAGCCAGACGAGCGCGTTCTGATCGAGCAAGGAGTCGAAATGAAACGGCCAAGTCGCATTTTTGTTCGCGCATCACGCCGGGATGACCGAGTGGTTAACGTTCGGGTTGGTGGAAATGTTGTGGAAGTCCTGCGCGGAGAAGTTTGTTTTTAAAATCGAGTTCGCGATTGTGCCGAAAAAATCGGGAGATGCACAACTCTGAAGATTTTTCAATGGGGCTGATCTGCCATTGGCATCGACGGCACTTTACATCTTGCGCCAGAGCCTCTACGATTCATCTCGCTCTAAATTCTCCCGGTCACTGAAAAGGTTTTCGAGTCCCCCTGGCGCCGTCGCCGCCCGCGCGCTCCGCCATTCGGAAACACGAATGAAGCCCAAACGAACGATTCTCTGTGTAGACGATAACGAACAAGCGCTCTCCATCCGTAAGGTGATGCTGGAAACTCGCGGCTATCGCGTGGTTACGTGCATTAGTGGCGAAGAGGCCCTGGAGTGTTTCAAGAGGGGCGGGGTGGATCTGGTGCTCACTGATCTCATCATGCCTGGCCTCGACGGAAGCAAATTGATCGACGCGGTTAAGAACATCTCGCCCCAGACGCCCGCAATCCTGCTCTCCGGCAAAGTCAGAATCTACGATCGCGACACTCGTGCTGATGTGTTTCTACCGAAAGGCATGTACGCACCCGCAGAACTTCTGGAACGCATTCGACTTTTGCTCGTCCGCAAGCGCGGGCCCAAGCGCGCGCCGCAACGGGCAGAACGTGCGACAGCCACCAGCGCCGCCTAGCAGGCCGGTCTAAAGTCATTTCAGGTCTGATCTTCAAAATGTCCGGGCTCACTAGGGGGTCGGAAGTTTTCTGGGCTTGGCCTGCATTAGAGGCCTGCGAGGGCAAAGTGAGCAGAACGAGCACGAAAAAGGAAAAAGCAAGAAATGCAGCTTTGCTGATCATTGTCTTTTGTACTCCCAACGGCGACGATGGCGACCCTTTTCTAAGACGCGCTGGCGCCAGGTCCGTGAGCACTACCCCGAACCGTGGCATCCCCACACCCCAACCTGCGTGATCCATCCCGATTACCACGACACTCCCTCACATCTATGAGCTACTAATATGAGCTACTAATTACTTTGCTCTGAAAATGATTCGGATTACTGTGTGAACATGGCGATGGGAACGCGCGTAAACAGCGTCCGTGCGTGGAAAGCAGGTGGAAAGCAGAATGTGCAGAAGAAGCTGCTGCTACAAGCGGCAGCATGCAATCTGGTGCTGCTCAGAAAGATGACGGGAGCGGGTACGCCAAGAGCACTTCACGACGTGGTGGCACACCTTGTTTTCGTCTTTTTGCGCCTTCTCTCGGCTACCAACGCGATCGCCGTGACTTCGCCTTCGTTGTCGGCCTGCATGTCGCGCCGCATACGCGTCGGGGTCGATGTTTTTGACGGAAAACTCCATGCAGAAATCACCGATTTAGGCACGGGCCGCCTAGGCCGCCCCGATTCCATCCACTTGCGCACGGCTTCGTGTAAGATCGATGGTTTGGATGGCAGCCTTTATCGAAGCCGTGGAACTGCGAAAGGTTTATCACGTGGGCAAGATCGAAGTGCCCGCGCTGCGCGGCGTTTCCTTCAGCGTACAAAAAGGAGAATATGTCAGCGTGGTGGGCCCTTCGGGCAGCGGCAAGTCCACGCTGTTTTACCTTCTGGGCGGGCTAACCCGCGCCGATTCGGGCCGCGTGGTTATCGACGGCGACGATTTCGCCCAACTCTCCGACGCCGAGCGCACTAGGATGCGCAAGCGCAAGATTGGCTTTGTTTTCCAGAAATTCAACCTCTTACCCACCCTGGACGCGCGTTCCAACATTTATATTGCGATCGATATTGCGGGCACCAATGGCAGCTTCGACAAAGCCTACTTCGAGCGAATCGTCGGATTGCTGGGGCTGGAGAATCGTCTGCCGCATCGGCCCTCGGAGCTCTCCGGAGGAGAGCAGCAGCGGGTGGCGCTGGCACGGGCGCTGATCAACAAACCGGCAATCGTTCTGGCTGACGAACCTACCGGCAACTTGGATTCGAAAAACTCAGAAATTGTGCTCAATATGTTACGCCATTCGAATCGTGAACTGGGTCAGACCGTGCTGATGATTACGCATAATCCGGAAGCCGCGAGCTATGGGGATCGGATTATCCACATGCGCGACGGCGAAATCGTAGCACCTGAGAAAGATCCGCAGTGGACTGGCCACTCGGCTTAGATTTCGATGCGTTGAACGCGACGCGCTGAATGCGAAGATCATGGAAGATCTGCGAAAACCGATTCTGCCGGGCAAAGGAGCGTCGGACTACGAACGCTATTTGCGCACCGATGATCTGCTTTCCCTGCAAAAGCGTCCGGAGGAATTCCTGCATCCGGATGAGCTCACCTTCCAGGTGGTACACCAAGCGTCAGAGCTGCTGATGAAGGGGACTGCGTGGGAATTGGACCGGGCTCGCGTCCACGTTGCAGACGGCGATTTCTCGAATGCCGCTCGCTTGCTGCGCCGCGGCAACTACATGTTGGAATATCCGATCTCCGTGCTCCACGTGCTCGAAACCATTACGCCCGTTGACTATCAACTTATCCGAGCCGGATTGGGGCACGGCAGTGGATTGGATTCACCGGGTTTCCTCGCCCTGCTTCACATCGGTCCGCGCCTGGGCGAAGCTTTTCACGGACAGTTGCTCAAAGCTGGCTTGAGTGTGGACGATCTTTACCGCCGCCATCAGGAATTCTTTGGACTCCACGATGTGGCGGAGAGACTGCTTGATTTTGATGAACGAGTCCACCTCTTCCGCTTTCATCATCTGAAACTGGCACAAAGGATCATTGGCGGCGGAGTGGTCGGAACCATGGGCACTCCTGTAGAAGTCCTGCATCAGCGCATGGAACACCTGTTTTACAAAGAGCTCTGGGATGTTCGGAACCGGATCACAGCACAAGCCAATGAAGCCATGCAGAAGAGTGGAGTCGGGCCTCAATATTAGGGTATTTCGACCGAGGTTCGCGACCGTTGCTGGGGAATGAACGGTTGTTTATAATCAGACTCGCTGAGCGGGAGTAACTCAGTGGTAGAGTGCGACCTTGCCAAGGTCGAAGTCGCGGGTTCAAATCCCGTCTCCCGCTCCAATATTTAGCCTTCCTCACGACCGACCCAAGAATACAAGTGACGAGCTCTGCCCGGGGACACTAACCTCGTCCGGTAAGCAATCGCTGATATCTTGAAAGTGTTCCAGGAAAACAGGAGAGCAATCGTGCGCGTGTCAGGGTACCGCTGAGTATGTCTGCCAACAAATATATGCCAGGCCCACCGTCGAGAATATAACGAGCAGTAGCGATCCGATCCACAACCAATCGAGTTTCTCCATTTTGGCAACAAGGTCGTACATCAAAAATCCTCTCTAACATCTCGCGAGGCACTCTTCCGACGCACTTGAAATCTACGTCGGATAATCATCCATCTGCCATACAGTGAATCCTGTAACGGCGCTGTTGGAGCGATGTATGCAAGCGAAACTATCTCCGTATCATACCGGCAAGGACAAACCTGGCTCCGGTGGCGTGCATCTCGATAGCAGATCTGGAGGTTTCATGCGACCCGAGGACTTAATGAAGTCAGATAGGATCAGTGAAACAGTGCTGCTCAGTAGCGCCTTGATGCTGCTTGTGATTTTGACTGTCATCGTCACAGCCGCGCTCACTCAAACGGCTGCACTGCCCTGAGAGAACGGCGACTGTTTGGGTGATGTAGGTCCCCAGCGTTCGTATGTTCGCCGAACTGCAAGGCGCCTTGCATCCGCTAGTGCGGCTGGATAGTCTGATTGGGAATTATCTGGGAAGGGTCAGGAGAAGGATTCTCCTCCGGAGGCGCGGTTACAGGCGTGTTGTCACGTCGGCGAAGGTGAATCGGCTCTTTTTGGCGATGCCTGGCCTCCTGCCGATCCGCAATCCTGGGTTCAATTTTTCGGTCGCCATCATCAGCCCCCTCTAACAATGGCTTTCCTTCCGCCGAACGACGAGTAGCAATCCCGACCGGCAGATTAGCGCCCTCGGCGGTGCGCGCCTTTTCATAAAACTCCTGAGCCGTCTCAAAGTCCCCGTCCTTTTCCGCCAGGTAGCCGAGGTTGTTCAGTGAAAATGCATTCTCTGGATCAAGCGCATAACTTTGCTTGAAATATTGCCGCGATTGAGTGCCGATACGCCGCGCAGGTTTAGCCAAGCCACTCTTGTGGCAACACTTTTCTCGGTTTTCTGGCGTTCGCGCAGCTTCTTGGCGCTGTCGGCAGCCATTTCAGTAATGGGCTTACCTCGCCAGCCGCTATTTTGGGTAACAATAACGCGTTCGTCGGAGTGTGTGCCGGCAGCGGCGGCGTAGTATTTGAGCGCGGCGTCGAATTCACATTCCATCTCTTTGGCGCCGCCCAGATTGTTCAGGGTAAATGCGTCAAGTTCGTCCCCGCAGCCGACGGCCGGGATGTCGCCCGTGAAATTTCCATTCTCGCCTTGCCGGGGACGGAGTTTGGCTTTTCCGGCCGAGTCGCAACTCTCGACTTACACACCGGGCTGCTGGTAGTTGTCGATCCACGGGACAGGAAGAGTTATTAAATCCGTTTCGACCCCGCTGCGGTCCGCGTGAGAGGCGATCTCCAAGAGGGAGCCGACGTTGTCGTGACCGCAAGCTTCGACGGCACTCATTACATGGCCGGAACGATCGCGGTCAATACACCGCCGGCGAAGTAGGGCCGATTCCTCAGACCCTTCAATAAACCATCATCCGCAGATAGTACGGCCGCGAAGCGACAAGATTTTCACAGGCCACCCACGAAATACAGATTTCACCTGATTGTCAAGAATCGTGACAGATGTACGATCGCCTCAGACACAGAATAGCCACATCATTCAATACTTGGTGGAGTAGGAAGGGGACGCGTCTTTATATCGATGTAGAGCACGTCTCGGTGTGGAAAACTTAAACCGCTAGTTCCGGCTACCGGCAAACCTCCGGTCTGCCAATCGATTCTTTGATATCTGTGTTTAAAGAAATTCCCGAGTTGTGGAATCTCTTGACGCCTCGGCCTTAGGACGATCGAAGTCTTAAAGGCAAAATCCCAACCAAGATAAAAGGCCTTACTGCGATGAGGTTTTCACCATCGCGGTAAGCTCACGCAACAGCTCAAAATTCAAAAAAGGAGTAGCTCATGCATCCATATTTCTCGACGCCCATTCATCCTTGGCAAAACTTCAATCCAATCGATATCGGCATGGGCCAAAGGCCGTTTCCATGGGTGGACCCAACCGCTTATCAACCTATGTTTAACCAACCGATCTACAACCAAGCCATGTATGGAGGTGCGTTTCCAGGTTTTCAGACGAACCCGTACTATGCAGGTGTTCTCCCCAGACCTGTCTTCCAGGTGCCTCATGTGCCGTTCTCACCCGAGATCACCCACGGGATGTCCCCGGTAAGTTTTCCGGGGTTCGGCGTCTCTGGGTACCTTTCACCGGAGAGCTTCATCTCCGGCTATGGCAAAACACCGGGAAATTATCTTCCTCCTGAGTTCCTGGAGTTTCTGCGTGCGGAGTTGCTCCGCTGCGGCAAAGCTCTGCGGACAGTTGCCCCTGCCCTTGAGCACGACAACGGGGACGTGAAAGAGCAAGCGCATCTTGCTGCCACGGCCCAGTTCTTCTATGCCCTTGGGCTTCTGTATACTCGCGGGCTCATTATTCCTCCCGAAGTACCTGGGACCTCGAGCCGAGCTGAGGAGCCATCCCCGGCCACCGCTTGCGAGGTGTTTGGAGAGGCCTTAGAGCGCTTTGCCAGGGAACAGTTCCTGGGCCGCGGGACTGGACGGGAGTTGGGAGAACTCTCGGAAAAAGCCCGTATCTGTTTCCGTGCCTTGGCTCCCGATTCAGAACAACTGGAGCGCGTTAGGGACGAGCGAATTAGAGTCGACAGGAAAAAAGCGGTGAACGCGTAGACCTATAAATCCTAACTTTATAACTCTGGACCGACGCTTGATTGTCGGTCCTTTTTTGCCTTTGGGAATACGGTCCTCTAAGGGCAAATGATCGAGGTAGCACGATCCGTAACGGCAAATGATCGGATTCGTGCCAAAACTGGTTCCGGATCATGAATCTAGAAGCTATGAGGAAAATCGCCGGCAGCACTGCCGCCGGCGAGGCATTCTCCTTAGGCAACTTCTCGCGGTCTTGGCTTGTCGCTCTTGCCGTAGTCGGACTTGGCCTCTCCGGATGACGAAATGTCCTCGGCACCCGTTTGCTCAAGAATGTCCTTCGCCCGTTTGGTCCACTCGGAATTATCGGAGTGGACGGAAAGCAGAATTCCGCCATTCTTGACTCGGCCTTCATATCGTTTGGCTTCATATTCTGGAATTCCCATGCCGATCAGAGCGCCCGCAATTCCGCCAACCGCGCCTCCTACGCCCGCTCCGGCGAGCGCAGCCATGATTGGACCGGCGGCGATAAAGGGTCCGACGCCAGGGACGGCGAGAGCGCCAATGCCGGCCAACCACCCCAAAGCGCCCCCGAGTACCGCGCCGGTTCCAGCCCCGGCCGTGGCGCCTTCTGGAGCCTTGGTGCCCTTTTGATGGGCGAAATCCTTTGAGCCTGCGTTTTCCGGTAATAGTACTGAGATGTCAGTGTTGCGAAATCCGGCTCTTTGCAAAGCGTCCACGCCACTTTCAACCGTCACAATAGATGCGTAAATACCAAACACTGCTGTGTTCTTTCCTGCCATGATTAATTCTCCTTATGAGGAATTTGACTTGACTGCAATTCGGAAGCTTCGCACCGAAGGATCCGAAAATGGCGCTTCCCTAACTGCTCTCCGGTTCAAACAGCAGTCGGGCGGCCGGACAGCAAGTTAACGATGAGGACCACAAGGGCCACGACAAGTAGCAGATGAATCAGGCCTCCGGCCACATGCAGACTGAAGCCGAGCAGCCACATAATCAACAGAATTACAAAGACAGTCCAAAGCATCGCACGCCTCCTGGCTAAATCTTGATACTCGCCACGCTCACTACAGTCATTGTCGACCATATTCGTCAGCCGACACGATGCCAATCCGGTCATAGCCCTAAGGGCTTTGGGGAGACATCTGTAGCGTGCCCGATTCAGACGTGTAGGCAGGGACAGTTAGCACTGTGGATTCGCTGCAATGAGGTTGGAGCCGAGGAAGACGATTGTCTTGGTTCGGTTTCGAACCATCGTTGGTGGGATTGCACCAAACGCTCGTCAACCTAGACGATCGGACTCTGCGGTCGAGTTTCCGCCCCGACGGGCAATTGGACCTGGATAATGTTGTTTTTTATTGCATAAACAACCAAGTCCCGGATGGAGTGCAGGCCGAGTTTTCGCATAATGTTACTACGGTGCGTTTCAGCGGTTTTCGTGCTCAAGTTCAGCAGGGACGCCACTTCCTTCGAACTCTTTCCTTCGGCGATGAGTTGAACCACCTCGCGTTCACGAGGGGTCAACTTCGGCAGTTCCGGGACCACGCTGGCCGAGGCGTTTTGCCCCTTGTCGAGAAAGCCCGCCAATACCATGTCATTCACTCGCGGAGTGAAGAACATCCGGTTACGCTGCAAAGCTTCGACGGCTGCTACCAAATCCCGAGCCGCATCGGACTTGAGCACAAACCCGCGAGCACCGGCGTCTAGTGCTTCGCGGATGACCTGGTCCGTATCGGTGATTGTGAGGACGATGACCTTGTAATGGGCATTTTGTCGACAAAGCTGGCGAGTCGCGTCCAGACCGTTGAGATTTGGCATTCCGACATCCAGAATTATCACGTCGGGTTTCAACTGCTTGGCTTTTTCGACCGCCTCTCGTCCGTCAACCGCCTCACCGCAGATTTCCCAATCTTCATGCGCCTGCAGAAGAGTGCACAAACCGCGACGGACCAGTTCATGATCGTCGGCGACCAGAATTCGTAGTTTCATCGGACACCTCCGAAGAATCCGCTCAAACTTTTGACGCTGCCCGGTGATCCAGTATGGTAAACGTCTTATGCTGGCTCACGGCGGCGACGGCCGCTAACAAATCCCGCGCCGCGTTGGATTTCACAACATAACCCCGGGCTCCCGCATCGAGTGCCTCGCGCATCATTTGGGGAGAATCATGCTGCGTTACAATCAAAACCTCACATTCGGGAACACTCTTCCGGATACGACGACATGCTTCCAAACCATTCATCCTCGGCATCGTCACATCCAGGATGATCAGGTCAGGATGCAAACGGCTCGCTTTCTCCACTGCCTCGACCCCATCTTCGGCTTCTGCAATAACTTCCCAGGTCGGATCCCCCACAAGAAGGGTTTTTAGGCCGTGCCTCACAATCGGATGATCGTCCGCAACCAGGATCCGAACCGTCATAGTCATTTTCGATCTAGAAATCCTGAGCGCCGCGGCAAATCGACCTTAAGGTACCTCGGGCCCGGTAATCATTGATATACAGGGAATCATGTACGCTCTATGGAACCAGACGGGGTAAGGGCAAGACTAGCCGTTTCGGGCATCGACCCCGAGTCTACGACAACCACTTTCGTGCTAGTGCCGAGAATCGCTGACGACGCCGATTCCGAACCAGCCGGTGCGCTTTGCCGCAAAACTGTTCTTTCTGCGCTCCTGTCATTTAAGGCCTGAGACTCGCCATCCTGCGAGACCGGGAAGCTGAAGGGGATCACTACCTCAAGCAAGGTCCCCGGGTTAGCGTTCATCAATCGTAATTGCCCGCCGAACTCCTGGGCTCGCTGTTTCATGCCTCCAACGCCGACGCCCAGGCTGCCGGGCTGTAGCGCCGACACTTGCTCTGACACTCCCTTCCCGTCATCGCGCACCATCACGACAATCCGGCCCTCTTCTTTAGTCAAGGTAATCCAAGCCTTGCGCGCGCCTGAGTGGCGAAATACGTTGGTCAGGGCCTCTTGAATGATGCGGAAGATTGCAGTCTCCAAGTCCGCGGGAAGTCGTGGGAAATCGGCGGGCTGGATATCGAGCGAGTCTCGATCCCGCTGCGTTTGGTTATTCCTTCCACAAACCACTGGAGGGCGGAGAGCAGGCCGACTTCATCCAACAGCGGCGGATGCAAAAGATGAGACAGACTGCGAACTTGCTGAATGGCGCGATCGATAATGTCGCTAGCCTCATCGGCGGCGTGCTTTTTGGCTTGGGACGAGTTCTTTTGAACGATCGTCTCCAGCATCATCCTGGCCACGGCAAGTTCCTGGCCCAAGCCGTCATGCAATTCGCGCGCGATCCGGCGCCGCTCTTCATCCTGCATCGTCATTAGACGGGTTGACAAACGCCGCAGCGCAGCCGTTCTTTCATCGACCATTCTTTCCAATTCAGCTGTGCTCTCCCGCATGGACTGCTCCAGCAACTTGCTGCTGTGGATGTCGGCACAGATTCCGTACCATTTGATGACCCCACCGTGCTCGTCTCTGATCGGAACCGCGCGCGCGCGAAACCAGCGGTAACCTCCCTCTCGACCACGCAGACGATATTCGGATTCGTAGTTTTCACCGGACTGGACGGAATGCATCCACTGCGCCATGCTGCGCTCCTTGTCCTCGGGATGCACGTAGTCCAGCCAACCGAAGCCGTTCGCAGAACCTGCAGGAGCGCCGGTGTATTCATAAAATCGGTCGCTGATGTAATCCCTGGCACCGTCCTCTCGCCGGCTGAAGATAATGTCCGGAGCCGTGTGCATGATGGCATCAAGCTCTTGATTCTTCCGCGCTAGCTCAATATTAAGTCGCTGCAGCGCGGTTGCTCTCCTGTCTAATTCCTCCGTTCGTTCCGCAACCCGACGCTCCAGTTCAATATTCAGGGATTCCAGTTGATGAGTTTTGCGGTGAAGTTCGGCAAATACGCTCACCTTTGCCCGCAACAGTTCCGGAATAACGGGCACCGAAATATAGTCTACCGCGCCGCGCTGGTATCCCTTGAGCCGGTCCATGTCGGTGAGGTGCACGGCGGAGATAAAGATGATTGCTGTTCTGCGAAAGCGCGGATGCTGGCTTATCATCTCCGCCAGCTCAAATCCATCTAGCTCCGGCATGCTGACGTCCATCAACACCACCGCGATATCGGTCTTGAGGAGATGTTGCAGCGCCTCCGTGCCAGAAGTGACCTTGATCAGATTTTCGCCCAGTTCAGCTAGTATGACCTCATAGCTGAGCAGTTTTGCCGGTTGGTCATCCACCATTAAGATGTTGACCTTGTCCTTCGGACTCATTGATTCTCCTCTTCCGTCCCACTGCGGCTACACAGCGCCCGCGTACCGGACCTAGCGATGAAGCCACATACGAAGGGCCGAGAGCAGTTGCTCCGTGTTGACCGGTTTGGCCAAGTACTCGGATGCGCCTGCTTCGAGGCACTTCTCGCGATCGCCTTTCATCGCTTTGGCGGTCAAGGCAATGATTGGCAACCGCCGAAAACGAGGATTCTGTCGAATCACCTGCATCGTCTCGTATCCATCCATCTCTGGCATCATGATGTCCATCAAGACGATTGCCAGTTCTGGCGTTGACTCTAGAGTAGCGATCGCCTCGCGACCGGTTCCCGCGGTCAGAACGGCCATTCCACGACGCTCCAGCACACTACTCAAGGCGAAGATATTACGCACGTCGTCATCTACCACCAGTACCTTTTTCCCAATTAGTGCATCGTCGGAGCGGTGCAAACGGTCGAGCATCTTCTGCTTCTCTATTGGAAGATCGCTGACGACACGGTGCAGGAACAGCGCTGTCTCATCCAGCAACCGCTCCGGCGACTCAACCCCCTTGACTACAACGCTGCGGGCCAGCGTGTGCAGCCGCGCATCTTCCTCCGGCGAGAGTTCCTTTCCGGTGAATACTACGACTGGCACGTCGCTGAGCGATGGAGTATCGCGAAGGCGCTCCAAAACCTCGAATCCCGACATGTCGGGCAGGCGTAGATCGAGCACCACGCAGTCGAACGGTTCGTCCTCCAGGACAGCCAGCGCTTCGCGACCGGTTGTTGCAACCGAAACGTCGATGTCATCGTAACCCAGCAGTTCGCGGATACTAAGTTGCTCGGCGGGGTTATCTTCCACAACCAGCAGGCGCTTCCGGCGCGGTGCTACGTATTCCTTGATGCGAGCGAACGCCGCCTCCAGTCCTTCGGGCGTGGACGGCTTGGTTACGAAGGAGAATGCACCCCGAGTCAAACCGTGGTGCCGGTCCTCGTCCAGGGTCAACATTTGGATCGGGATGTGTCGCGTAGAGGGATCTTGTTTCAAATGGTTGAGCACGGTCCAGCCCAACATGTCGGGCAAAAAGACATCGAGAGACACAGCGGTGGGACGAAATTCACGGGCCAGCGCCAGAGCTTCCGCGCCACGTATCGCTACCAGGACTTTGAATCCTTTGTCATGCGATAGATCGCACAGCACACGGGCGTAGTGCGGGTCATCCTCGACAATCAGCAAAACCGGGTCATCCGGCTGCAGATTTTCCCGATCATCCGGGACGTGTTCAACCGGGTGCTCGGAGACGTTTACTGCAGACAGCTGAAGTGGTAACGCGGACGGGGAAGCGTGCCTATCCGTCTTGGCTGCGCCCGTGACCGACGGACCGAGATAGGTCTGCGGCAAGTACAAAGTGAAAGTGCTCCCCTTGCCGGGTGCGCTGCGTAACTGGATCTCGCCTCCCAACAAGCTAGCCAATTCGCGGCTGATCGCCAATCCCAGGCCGGTACCACCGTACTTTCGACTGGTGCTCGCGTCAGCCTGCTGGAAAGCCTCAAAGATAATTCGCTGTTTCTCCAGAGGAATGCCAATTCCTGTATCCGAGACTTCGAAGGCCACCACTGATGCTGCACTTCCGAGGATCGGGTGCCCTTCGCTCCAGCCGCTGGTGGCCAGCGATACTGACAATTGAACACCCCCTTCTTCGGTGAATTTGAACGCGTTGGACAACAGATTCTTGAGCACTTGCTGCAAACGCTTGGAATCTGTGACCAGGCTGCGGCTAAGTTGCGGATCGGCATGCATCTCGAAAGCAAGCCGCCTATTCTCGGCCTCGTGGCGGAAGGGACGAGCCACCATGTCGAGCAGGCTGGCAAAGAAGACTTCTTCGGCTTCGACTGAGACTGTCCCGGACTCGATCTTCGAAAGGTCGAGAATATCGCTGATCAAGTTCAGCAGGTCGGTTCCCGCGCCATGAATAGTTCGCGCGAACTCGACTTGCTTTGGCGTCAAATTGCCATCAGGGTTATCACCGAGCTGTTGGCCTAAGACCAGGATGCTGTTGAGCGGCGTGCGCAGCTCGTGGGACATGTTGGCGAGGAACTCAGACTTGTACTTGGAAGTCAGTGCCAGTTCTTTCGCTTTCTCTTCAACCGCGCGGCGAGCTTGTTCGATCTCTTGATTCTTCCGTTCCACCTCTACGTTCTGCTCGGCGAGTTGCTGAGCTTTTTGGGCCAACTGCTCGTTCGTCTGCTGCAATTCTTTTTGTTGAGTCTGGAGTTCAATGGCCAATTGTTGAGACTGCTTCAACAATCCTTCGGTCTGCATCGTGGCTTCAATACTATTCAGCACAATGCCAATGCTGGCGGTTAGTTGCTCGAGAAAGGCGAGATGCGAGGCGGTAAAGTTGCTCAATGACGCTAGCTCTATCACGGCCTTGACGCGGTCCTCAAAAAGGACCGGCAGCACTATGACATTCCGGGGGACGGCCTCAAACAAGCCCGAGCGAATGGAAATCGTATTCGGAGGTAGGTCGGTGATCAACATGCGCCGCTTTTCGGCTGCGCACTGCCCAACCAACCCCTCGCCTACCGTTAGGCGACGGAGATGTCCGTCTTGTCCGTCAGCCGCGAAGGCGGACAGAAGCACCATGCTGGCTGATTCTTCCGTCTCCATCTGATAAATCACGCCTTGCTGGGCATCGACCAGAGGCGCTAACTCCGACAGCAGCATTCGTCCAACGGAGGTAAGATCGCGCTGCCCCTGCAGCATTCCAGTGAAACGGGCGAGATTGGTCTTCAGCCAGTCCTGCTCCGTGTTGCGGTCCGTGGTTAACCGCAGGTTGTCGATCATGGTGTTGATATTGTCTTTCAGATCGGCCACTTCGCCGCTGGCTTCGACCTGAATGGAGCGGGTCAGGTCGCCTTTTGTGACGGCGGTAGCGACCTCAGCGATAGCACGCACCTGGTTGGTCAGGTTATCCGCCAGCAAGTTCACGTTGCCCGTGAGATCCTTCCATGTGCCGGCAGCACCGGGTACGTTGGCCTGGCCGCCCAGACGGCCTTCCACGCCCACCTCACGGGCGACCGTAGTCACCTGGTCCGCAAACGTGGCCAGCGTTCGGGTCATGTTATTGATGGTTTCCGCCAGCGCCGCGACTTCGCCCTTGGCGTTAACCGTCAACTTCTGAGTGAGATCGCCGTTAGCAACGGCAGTCACAACTTTGACGATACCGCGTACCTGCTCGGTGAGGTTCGCGGCCATCACGTTTACGTTATCCGTAAGATCCTTCCAGGTGCCGGCGACGCCCGGCACTTGCGCCTGGCCTCCAAGCTTGCCTTCGGTACCGACTTCGCGCGCCACGCGGGTCACCTCGGCGGCGAAGGCGTTGAGCTGGTCCACCATGGTGTTGATGGTGTTCTTCAGTTCGAGAATTTCGCCTTTCACGTCCACCGTGATTTTGCGCGACAAGTCGCCACGCGCAACCGCTGTCGTCACCTCTGCGATGTTACGTACCTGACCGGTAAGGTTCCCGGCCATGGCATTGACTGAGTCTGTGAGGTCCTTCCAGGTGCCAGCGACGCCGGGCACGTTGGCCTGTCCACCCAGTCGCCCTTCGCTGCCTACCTCTCTGGCGACGCGGGTGACTTCTGCCGCGAACGAACGCAACTGCTCGACCATGGTGTTGAGCGTCTCTTTGAGCTGCAAGATTTCGCCACGCACGTCCACCGTAATTTTCTTTGAGAGGTCACCTGTAGCAATGGCCGTCGCCACTTCGGCGATGTTGCGCACCTGACCAGTCAGGTTGCTGGCCATGAAGTTCACGTTGTCGGTGAGATCCTTCCACGTACCTCCCACTCCCGGCACCTGCGCCTGACCGCCCAGCTTGCCTTCGGTACCCACTTCGCGCGCCACGCGAGTTACTTCTCCGGCAAATGCGTTGAGCTGGTCCACCATGGTGTTGATGGTGTTCTTCAGCTCAAGAATTTCGCCCTTGACGTCGACCGTAATCTTGCGCGACAAGTCGCCACGTGCGACTGCGGTAGTCACCTCGGCGATGTTGCGGACTTGTCCGGTCAGGTTTCCGGCCATCGAGTTGACCGAATCGGTAAGGTCCTTCCAGGTTCCGGCTACGCCGGGCACGTTGGCTTGTCCGCCCAGCCGCCCTTCGGTACCGACTTCGCGCGCCACGCGTGTTACTTCTCCGGCGAACGCGTTGAGCTGATCCACCATGGTGTTGATGGTTTCCTTCAACAGAAGGATCTCGCCGCTAACGTTGACGGTGATTTTCTTGGACAGATTGCCACTCGCAATCGCCGTGGCGACTTCAGCGATGTTGCGCACCTGGCCGGTCAAGTTGCTGGCCATAGAATTGACGGAGTCGGTAAGATCCTTCCACGTGCCGCCCACGCCAGGCACCTGGGCTTGGCCTCCCAATCTGCCATCGGTGCCAACCTCGCGGGCAACGCGCGTCACTTCTGAGGCAAATGCTCGCAGCTGGTCCACCATGGTGTTGATGGTGTCCTTGAGTTCGAGAATTTCGCCCTTTACGTCGACCGTGATCTTGCGCGACAAATCACCACGTGCCACCGCCGTCGCTACCTCAGCAATGTTTCTCACCTGACCAGTCAAGTTGCTGGCCATGAAGTTTACGTTGTCGGTAAGATCCTTCCAGGTGCCAGCCACACCCGGCACCTGCGCCTGGCCGCCCAGCTTCCCTTCGGTACCAACCTCGCGCGCTACGCGGGTTACCTCTCCCGCAAACGCATTGAGCTGGTCCACCATGGTGTTGATTGTGTTCTTGAGTTCGAGAATTTCGCCCTTCACGTCCACGGTGATCTTGCGCGACAAATCACCTCTCGCAACGGCGGTGGTAACCTCAGCGATGTTGCGCACCTGCCCGGTCAGGTTACCGGCCATTGAGTTAACCGAGTCGGTAAGGTCCTTCCACGTACCTGCGACGCCCGGCACGTTGGCCTGTCCGCCCAACCGTCCTTCGGTACCAACCTCGCGGGCGACGCGGGTTACTTCACCGGCGAAACGGTTGAGCTGATCCACCATGGTGTTGAGCGTTTCCTTGAGCTGCAAGATTTCGCCGCGCACATCAACCGTGATCTTGCGGGAAAGGTCTCCGCTGGCGATTGCCGTTGCCACTTCAGCGATGTTACGTACCTGACCAGTCAAGTTACTGGCCATGAAGTTCACGTTATCAGTGAGGTCTTTCCACGTGCCTCCTACTCCGGGCACCTGCGCTTGACCGCCCAGTTTGCCTTCGGTACCCACTTCGCGAGCCACGCGGGTTACTTCTCCAGCGAACGCATTGAGCTGGTCCACCATGGTGTTGATGGTGTCCTTAAGCTCGAGGATTTCGCCTTTGACGTCGACCGTGATCTTGCGCGACAAATCGCCGCGCGCCACTGCGGTCGTTACTTCAGCAATGTTGCGAACCTGCGCCGTGAGGTTTCCGGCCATGGCGTTGACCGAATCAGTGAGGTCCTTCCAAGTGCCGGCCACGCCCGGTACGACGGCCTGTCCGCCGAGCTTTCCATCGGTGCCGACCTCGCGGGCCACGCGCGTCACTTCGGACGCGAATGATCGCAACTGATCCACCATGGTGTTGATGGCTTCCTTGAGTTGTAGAATTTCGCCGCGCACATCGACCGTAATCTTGCGCGACAGATCGCCACTCGCCACAGCGTTAGTAACTTCAGCGATGTTGCGCACCTGGCCCGTGAGGTTGCTGGCCATCGAATTGACCGAGTCAGTGAGGTCTTTCCAGGTACCGGCCACGCCCGGAACCTTGGCTTGGCCACCCAATTTGCCATCGGTACCGACCTCGCGCGCTACACGAGTAACCTCGGCTGTGAACACGCCAAGCTGCTGAATCATGGTGTTCACGATATTCGCCGAACGCAGAAACTCTCCTTCGAGCGGTCGTCCATCCACGTCCAGTCGCACGGTTTGAGTCAGATTGCCTTGCGCCACACCTGCGATGGCACGAGTGACCTCAGCCGTCGGCCGTAGCAGATCCTCCACCAGTGTATTGACCGAGGTCTCCATCTCTCCCCAGGATCCCCTGGATTCACGGAACTTCGCGCGCTCGCGGGTTTTCCCTTCCTTGCCTATGACTTGACCAACACGTTTTAAATCCTGCGCAATCTGTTGATTGGCAGCCACAATGTCATTAAAGGTGTCGGCTATTTTCCCCGCGAGCCCGGTCCAAGAACCCGGAAGCCGCACCGAAAAGTCTCCGTCCCGCATGGTCTGCAGGCTCGCCAGTATGACGGTCAGGTCAGCGGCCGTCGACTCGGCATCGACGTGAGAGCGTCCATTATTATTTTTGTCCTTCAGGCTCGCCTTGGGTTCACCATCTGCAGTGGCGATGGCTGCGGTATGGTCACTCTTCTTCATGGCTATCTCCAACGACCGGCTAAGCGGTTAACAAATCGGTCTGGCTTTTCTATTGCGAATTAAGGATGGGCCAGAAAAGTTCATGGACTACAGCAGAATACAACGACTTTTAGCATGAATGCCGCTGGGTAGCTCTACAGTGTTTACTGTATGGACTGTAGGGTGATTGTAGTGCCCGGTTTAGCTCAGGCGGAAGTGTACCTCGTTACCAAATACCCTTGTCATTTCCGCTGATTTTGTATTCCAAAGCTGCCGCGGTGGCCAAACAAGGCAACAAACTAAGTCTGAGGCTACCTTTCAGTTTCCCACTTAGAATCAACTCTCTCAGCTCTGAAGCGTAGAGCCGGGCGGCGTGCGGCAGAATTGGAATACGCAAGAAACCCCGGCCATACCTGATGCGATCGCCACCGAATTTAGCTGATGTCCGCCCGAAAGCAGGCAGGTCAAGCCCTCTCCCACGGTATCGGGCTACGTAGTCGGATACGATCAAGAGGTACGTCGCCACCCCTTCCCATATCCCTGAGGTTTCTGCTAGTGAGCGAAGGTGTGCATAACTCGACACCATCGTCATCAATGAGTTGAGCGGTATCCGCGATGTCGCACAAGCGCGCATAAAAGTGGCGATAAATTCGTTGCAGGATAGCGATCATCAGCCGATCTTCAGCGGCTTCTACTGGGAAAACATAAGCCTCAAGGTGTATCGATCTGGCGCGCATCACCAGACCGTGGGCCAGGGAAACATGTTCGCCCGTCTGTCCCAAGCGACCCACATGCACTTCCACAGCTTCGGGTGGTCCGGGCACCATAAAGTTCCACTTGTTGGCGAGCCGATCTCCCCAACTGCGAGGATGGAGTTGGGCGTCGAAGGTCTCGCTCACAACCCGAATTACATCTGCAGAATTTGCGCTGGTGTACAAATCCAAGTCGCTTCCGAGATCAGGCCAGTGATCGAGCGATTTGATCACGACGACCGGACATCCTTGGGAGTTCAGAGTTTTGACAATTGATCCAAAATGACAGGGCATTTCTGATTCGTGTTTCTTCCCTTTTAATCTCATTTGCAAACCAAAAACGAAAGCCGAGTCGGGCAGCCTAGGAGGAATTCGCAGAGGGAAGGGCGAACAGCCCTTCCCTCTTTTCTTTCCCTTCTCTGATTTTCATCTGCCAGTTTCGAGTATCAGAACTTCGAGTATCAGAACAACAATCGAATCGGAACGTATGATCTGAAACTTTTCTGCTTGGTCGCTGGAAACGTGCCATTTTTGAATTGGCACGAGATGCACCGTCTATAGACTGGCAGTATACGAACTGCCCGTCAGTTTGATGGCATGGCGGCACGGAGAAGTTGTCGCGGGAACCATCGGAAAACGCCGAATACGCCTGGTTTCCGGCCGATGCGACAGGCAATCCCAAGGAGAACCGCAGTGTTTGACGCCAAACGCTGCGGACGCAAAGGTTTCGACGCTAAGGGTTCATAGCCGCGAATAGTACACCTTTGACCCGATGGCCTTGGGCACACGCTTTAGACTAGAAGGTGATAGTGGATTGTTTGTTTGTCACGGAACGTGCCATGCCGAAGTGCATACTCCTCGTTGATGATAACGCGGTCATTCGGCGAATGCTGCGAGCAGCGTTTGAGCAGCCAGGTTGGGAAGTATGCGGAGAGGCAGTGAACGGGCAGGATGCGATCGATAAAGCGCAAGACTTAAAGCCTGATCTAATCGTATTGGATCTGTCGATGCCGGTGATGAACGGATTAGAAGCGGCGCCGGTACTTAGGCACATGATGCCGACAGTTCCGATTATCCTGTTTACGCTCTATCACAGTGAAGTTCTCGAGCGGCGTGCATCCTCTGCAGGTGTCACTGCGGTAATCTCAAAAGCGGACAGTGTGAACACACTAATCCATCAGGCAGATGACTTGCTACGAGCCGCCTGATCCGGATTCCCAATCTGGCAAGGCTAGGCGATCCCGTTTGATTACTCGCAACGCCGCGACCGCGTCTTTGATGGCCTGACGTTCTGCCATTGCCGAACTCTTCCCGGCCAAGACCTGAAGGCGATTGAAAATCGTAACCTCAGCCTCCGCCACGCGATCGAATAGCCTGTTCAGCTCAAGTTCGGAAATCGCAGCTTGGTATTCCGCCTGCCACTCGGGGTAGATGGAGATGAGGTGATCTGCGAGATGAAAACCTACGGAACCTGGAAATATCCGCTTTCATTCGTGGCCTCCGCATGATTGCAGGGTGATCTGCCGCTCCGCACCGCGGCTCATTTGCCCATCTCGCTTCTGGACAGTACTCGCAGATTCTGCAGCGCGTCAGCTAATGCTCGCAGCTGAGTTTGATTCCCGTTGCTGGGCGTCAGTTCCTTAAGACGTCGCTCAATCGCCTCCCGAGCTTCCTGCACCCTAGTCGGTAATCTGCTGGGGTCAAGCTCCAGTAGGGCGCGCCGATAGAGTTCCACCCAGGTCTCTTGTTGCTCAGACACAGCCGATCTCCTCCGACCAGTACAAAAGAATGCGAATGATCACCGCGCGGCATCTTCTGGACAACCGACTGCGTTATAACCGAAAAGATAGAGCCAGCCGGAAGGGCTGTCAGTTCGGCATCGAACGCAGGGCTACAAGGGTTTACGAGGCATCCCGCTGTTGAAGCGCTGCATGGCCCGATAGCACTCGCATGCGGCCCCTTCAAGGTCCTTGCGGTTGAGAATTCTTACCGTCCCACGGAGATTTTCGATGGTTCCAGCCCGCTGTAGAATGCCGGCTGCCAAGCTCACGCTTGGGCGTCCCGTGCCTAGCATCTGCGCCAGAAATTCATGGGTAACCGGAAGTAACTCAGAGTCAACCCGGTCCTGGCACATGAGCAGCCAACGCGCCAGCCGCTGCTCAATCTCGTGGAGGCGATTGCAGGCAGCAATTTGCGCAACCTGTAGTCCTTGCACGAGCACGTAGCGGTTCAACACTAACTGCAGTTCCGGAGCATAGCGCAGCGTCTCTTCGAGCAATTCGGATTTGACTCGGAAGCCGCTGCCAGATATTTGAATGATGGCGCGATAAGGGTCGCGATCCATGCCGACCGCGAGCGGGGTGCCCACGACACCCTCTTTACCCACGATCGCCACTTCAACGCTTCTGCCATCTCGGGTGAGGACGACCAGAGAGGCCATACCTGCATTTAGAAAATACGCGAATTCAATCTTCTCGCCGGGTTCGTGCAGAATCCGCTGCTGGGCAAGTTCCACGAACTCCAGGTGTGGCCTTAAAGATATGTACTCGCGGTCCGGGATAACCTGCAGAATGACGTTCCTGATCGGTTTGCCGTCACGATCCGTTCGCGAAACGCCCAACGCAGAAGGCTTGTCCGGCCTTCCCTTCTTCTTAACCCCAAAGGTTTCAGCCACTAAGGCTCCTAAAATGGGTACAGAGGAATTGTGGGACAGTGCGTGTAGGCTATTGATAGCGCGGGAGATTGTCTGTTCGACAGCAGACGGAGGGAGTACTACTTCAAGCCCAGGGCGCCATTGTACTGTTGAACCACGCCGTAGCATTCGCAGGCGGCATTCTCCAGACCTTTCCGGTCCACAACTCTAACCGCCCCGCGCATATATTGGATCAGACCTTTTCGCTGCAGGAGACCGGCTGCCAGGCTCACCGTGGGGCGCCCGGTTCCCAACATCGTGGCCAGAAAATCGTGGGTGATGGGCAGCCATTCGGAGTCGACACGGTCTTGACTCATGAGCAGCCATCGCGCGAGCCGTTGATCAATGTCATGCAGCCGATTGCAGGCGGCAATTTGTGCCATCTGCAAACCTTGCATGTGAGCATACCGGTTCAGTAACAGGTGGAGGTTGGGAGCTGATGCGAGAGTGCTCTTCAACATCCGAGCCCTCAAACGCACACCTTCTCCGCTGATCTGTACCACGGCGCGATAAGGACTCTGATCCAACCCGACGGTCAACAATGCGCCTACGATGCCTTCCCTGCCGACGAGGCCGACTTCAACGCTTCTGCCATCGATGGTGGCAACGACTAGTGAGACCATGCCTTGATTGAGGAAGTAACCGTACTCAATTCGACCTCTCGGCTCCTGCAGGACCAGATGGTTTTCTAGATCAACGAATTCCAGATGCGGCCGAAGCAGGTTGTATTCTTCGTCTGGAATCGACAGCAGTATGTGGTTCTTGATTGGCCGACCGCTGGGATCGGTCCGTTCGCCCGCTCGCAATGGTGTTGCAACCTCGATTGGAGGAGGCTGGCTGATACCGGCCGACATTCGCGTTGCCACAGTGCTCCTTCTCGTTCCGATTGCTAAGATGCAGCGGCGCGGCGGGAAATCACCTTAAAACAGGAAAGGGAAAACCTCACTTACAGAGGATAAAAGCTGAGGAGTCGATCTCTCGGATTTCGGAATATGGTCGAGAAAAAAGAAAGACGCTGCGAGGTTTTGGCCTCGCAGCGTCAACCCGTGCCAAGCAATACTACTTTTTAGGCGGCCGAGGCGGAGGCGGCTGCTGTCTTGTTTGCAACTTCTCCTGCTGCTGCGTGTGTCTTTGCTCCAATTGCTGCGTCTGTTGCTGATGCCGCTGCTCCAGCTGCTGCGTTCTGGCTTCATTAGCGTTCCGCTGCTGCATTTGCTGGTGCTCCTTCTCCTGCTGCTGCTGGAGTTTTTGGTGTTCCTGATTCTGCTTGGCGATCAGCTTTTGCTGCTGTTGCTGGTATTTCTGGTCCAGTTTCAGGATTCCCCGTGTTAGGAGGAGTGGCCATCGTATGCGGAGAGAGATCTCTGGCGTGGGCATTGCACGTGCCGGGCCGTGGAACGTTATTTTCCGGACGCGGAACGTTGCTTTCCGGACGCGTATTGGCGCGCGCCTCAGTTGCGGCGCGATTGGCCGGAGGATTATAAGGCGCTCCCGCCTGTTTGGCCGGTACGACTTCGCGGCCGCTGAACGCTCCCGGTTTCTGCGTCGCAGCGACTGGCGGTTTGCCGTGGTTCGCGGACGCTCTTAGCTCGGGGTTCCCGCGCGCAGCCTGCACATGTTGAGTTTGAGCCGCTACGGGTGGAATGTGTCTCTGCCGGGTGGCAGCTTCCTCTTCCGGTGTCGGACGCGCATTCACTCCACCGTTGCCGCCGTTGTAGCTGACGCGGTTGATCGTGGTGGTATTGTTGACCACGGTTGTGTTGTACACGTTGTGAATATTAGTGATATTTACGTTGTTCACTGAGCGGTTGTAATAAAACTGTCCATGCTCCCAACGCCCGCCTTCATATCCGCGGCCGAAGTAACCGAAGCCGTAAACGATTCCGCCATAGAAACCTACCACCGGCCCCCAATATCCTTCGTGGAAAAGAAAGGCTTCGCCACCCCAACCCCAGTATCCCGGGGTCCAAAGGAAACCGACCTCCGGTGCCAACACCCACGTACCAGGCACCCAGTAATAATCGCCGATATCGTAGTCGTAGGCCCAGTAGCCAGGCGTCCAGATGTAACCCTCGCCCGGGCAAAGCGGCTGCTCGTAGACCGGCAGGGCAGGCGGACCAAACGTTACGGAGACGCCGATCTGGGCGAGCGATCCAGCTGAGACGACCAGAATCACAAGCGCGAATAACACGGAACGAACTTTGGGAATCATGTGCATTGGGCTTTCTCCTGTCCGGCTCATCCAAAGATTACTCTTACTCGGGGTTGGCTTGCGGCTGTGAGCAGCGTTGGATTGAGCGGCGCTCATCGTGAATCAAAAACCGACGACACAGTCTACGCTGTTCGAGCCCCCATCACGAAATGCAAGATTAGAGAGATCACGGCGAATACGAGTAACAGGTGAATGAGTCCACCGGCCACGTGGAACACAGTGAAACCACCAATCCAGGCAATCAACAGAATTACGAACAGTATTGTCCAGATGCTCATAGCTGCTCCTTACAGGGATGGTCAGATGAAAGCGGCGGTTGAAGAGTTGTTTGCTTCCCGCCGGGGATTAGAAGGAAAAAGCCCCCGCAACGTTCTCACTCTGAGGAAGGATGCAGGATTCGCCAGAAATTGATCAGGCGCTGATTAGTGTTGAAACATGCCCATATTCGAACGCTGGCGGCTTTTCGCGAAAACATGCCGCAGGAAAAGAGATACCTGCGAGGGGAAGCGACACCTCACGCTCTGCCTCAACGCGACACAATCATCGCAGCGCAACTTGCAACAAGTTGTGCTTCTTGTCGCTCGTTATCTGAAGAGTGTTCTCGCTATTCGCGGCAAAGGTTCCCGCGACGGTCTTGGAGTGGTCGTACAAGTCGGAGGCGGATTGGACACGTACTCTTACCTCGTGCTTACCCGCGGGAATCCACACCGAGTCGGATTCATTACCTTGAACTCTTCGAAAAACAAGCCCATGAGTCTTCTTTTCGCCTTGCAAGGTTTGGCTGTAAACCAATCGGCTGTCGGACCAAATTGAAATCTCGGCCTTGGCGAAATCGTGGGTAACTTCTATCCGCAGCTTTGTAGTCTCTGGGCTCTTGGCTAGCTGATGTCGAGGCCGTGGGGACACGGCAGGTGCAGCCAGAGCGTTCGTGGTCACCGGTGGAGTGAGCGTTGTGGTGACCGGTGGAGTGAGCGTTGTGGTGACCGGCGGCGCTACCGTAACAATCGTACGTGACGCAAAGAAAAACACGATCCCCGCAATCAGGACAAAAACCGGCGCAAAAACGCTCCATGGCGCCCGCAACCATCGCGTCACCTCTGCCGGGGAGAGTCGCAACCGCTTCCGAGGACGGAGAATCCCGCGGCCAGGAACGGCGCCCTGCAAGTTTTTCTGAGTGCCGGACAAAGCTGTGTTTTGTCGCAATTTCTCGATGGCAAGAGCCATTTCGAGGCCGGTCTGGTAACGCTCGGCGGGATTCTTTGCCATGGCGCGCGCGACCATCTGCGCAAGTTCCGGCGGAAAGTCCGAATCGAACGCCGTCACTGAAACCGGCTCGTGGTGGACTACTTTGAAACAAACCGTCGTCGCGCTGTTGCCCTGAAAAGGCCTGTGGCCCGTGAGCATGGTGTATAGAATCACGCCCAGGGAAAACAAGTCGGAACGAGCATCTACGCCTTCTCCGCGCAACTGTTCCGGAGCCATGAAGGCCGGGCTGCCCAGGACCTGACCCGGAAGAGTCATGTGCGCCTGATTCAATTTCGCAATCCCAAAATCGGCGATTTTAGCCTTGCCGCTAGCCGTCAGAAGTATGTTGGCAGGCTTGATGTCGCGATGCACGACGCCTTGAGAGTGAGCGTAATCGAGAGCCTCAGCCAGCTCTTGTGCGAGTTCGAGCGCCGGTTTGAGGGGCAGCTTTTTGTTTTCCCCGGAGAGCAAGGTGTGCAGCGACTGCCCGGTTACGTATTCCATAACGATGTAAGGGGAGCGAGTTTCCGTCTCCTCGCCTACATCGAACACGGTGACGATGCCGGGGTGCGACAACCGCCCTGCCGCCTGGGCTTCTGTAAAGAACCGCTCCCGATACTCGGCTTCTTCTTCAGGATCCAGTCCGATCAACGAGATTGTCTTGATGGCGACTATCCGATCGATCTTAGGGTCGCGGGCGCGGCACACAATGCCCATGGCGCCGCGTCCAATTTCGGCGTCGATCTCATATCGGCCCAGGCGTGTACCTACCCGCGTAGTCATCGTTTCGGTTTCTAGTTTCGAGTTCTGGGAGAGCCAACTTAAATGTTAGATCGTTTCTGTGGCCGGGTATGTGTCGCAAACGACACTTCCTATTACGTCCGTAATGTCGGAGGGGTGACTATCGGGGGATCATTTTTCGCTCTTGCGGGGGACTACAACCTCATCGCATGCGAGATCACGCGCAAAATTAAGAAGCCCCGCGCATCCTGGGGAGAGGATACCGGGGCGAATGGGTAACATGTTCGGATGGTTAGATAGTAGGGATGACGTAGGGCGGCATGGAATACAGTATTCGCTGTAGAAAGCCTGATTACGCACTGTAGGCGACCTGGCTCCGCCGATTGGGCATGGCGTTGAACTTTTTTGGACATCCGCAGTTCGTTCCACCGGTCGTGTTGGAATTTTGCCCTTTTTGATGGGCAAGAATAGCCCCGTGTGCAGAGCGGCTACAGTTTTACCCGTAGCGCAGAATTTCTCGATTTTTCCCCAAAATCTTCCTAGTTTTGAAATTCGTTCCGGCATCCCGGACGGCAAACACAAGAGGATGAGCATGGCATCTCATTTGCTCAACCAACCTGCTGAGAGTCCGGGAGGAGTCATGCTAAATATGTACACGGACACGATCGGTGACATGGCGGTCGTCGAATGCGAAGGCAGTATTGCTCGAAGCGATGAGGCCACCAGGCTACGGGAAACCGTTACCTCATATACCCATGCCCACGTCATCATCATCGACCTCTCGGAAGTCAACTACACCGAAAACACCGGACTGGCGGTGCTGGCATTCCTCCAGAGATGGGCTCGTGAAAATGACATCCAGCTGAAACTGTTTAACCCCTCCGCTTTCGTGCGGCATCAACTGAAATGCGCGGGGGGAACCTTCCAATTTGAATTCGCCTCGCTACAAGAGGCGATGGCGCTGCTCACGCAAGCTGACCCTCAAATGCACTGGCTACAGAAGGGCAGCGATCTTCGACACTCAGCAGCGTAGTCACCAAGCGAATTGTGCGAGAGCCAGTCGAGCCTAATGGGAAGCGTTCCCGGGCTTTCGGCTGCGTGGCTTGAGTTACTCTCTACCTTCGAGCCCTGTCTCCTGCTCGGCCCGTCTCTCTCTGCCCCACAATGTTGTACGCAAGAACGCTTATCAGAGTAGTGATGTCTCTGTCGGCTGAGCGGAACCCGGGGGACAACTCCAGGGAGCTTCAGCAAGCTGTACTTGTTCGCTTGTGCACTTTCCCTTGGCGCTTGATTCGTTTTGAAAGTAGGACCTTGGCTCTTTTCAGCTCTGCCCGCCGCTCGGCCGTCAGCCCTCGACCCGCCGCCCGGTTGATGAAGTAAGTGAGCATTCGCATGCCAGATCCCGGGCCTTTTGGCGAGACTTTCTTCGAAGCCAAAACCCTGGCGATGGTGCTGGCACTCTTGGTAAATAATCCCGCAGGAGGGTGAGTAGAGTCCGTCTTCACACTCGCTACCCATCGCCTCTTCTTTTTTTTGTCTGCTACGCGTTTACCTGCCATGGTCCTCCTTTTTTCGGCTTGAGATGCATTCTCGCCAACCGCGATGCATGCCTTCCTCACAGTCAGCCGAAAAAATGTGCGGGATTTCTTCGGGCGCCGTACGGTCGGCCCCCGATGTCCTCACTGGCACTCGCGGTCTATTGATCGGAGAGAGATTCTTCGTCGTTGGAGCCTAGGGTAATGGCTAAGGATCTTTTCATTTTGACGGAGTCGTCGCTTGAGTTGGATTCATGAAACACTTGTCCAGAAAGTCTGAAACGTCGGAGCCAAAGACGGGGCCGAAAACTACGGCCGCTGACCTTGTAGCATTTGCGGGAACAGTCGCAGGCTTGCGCCAGGCTGCAAGCATCTGCAAGGCTTGTGACCTTTGGAAAACCGCCACGCAGACTGTCTTTGGCAAAGGAAGGTCGAAGTCCAAAATCATGTTCGTGGGGGAACAACCCGGAGATCAAGAGGACCGGGCCGGGCATCCTTTTGTCGGACCCGCGGGAAAGATTCTCGACGAAGCCTTGGCCGAGGTTGGCATTGAGCGCACGCAAGTCTACGTCACGAATGTGGTGAAGCATTTCAAGTGGTCGCCTGCCGAACGTGGGAAACGCCGCATTCACAAGAAGCCCCGCTACTCTGAAATTCATGCCTGTCGACCCTGGCTGGATGCCGAACTTCGTGTCGTGAAACCGCAGGTGCTGGTCTGCCTGGGCGCAACTGCAGCTCAATCCCTGTTCGGAAGAGACTTCAGCGTCAGCCGTCGACGCGGACAACTGGTCGGGTCTTCGCTTGCTCCATATGCGATGGCAACTGTCCATCCTTCCTCGATTCTGCGTGCACCCGACTCTGAGTCTCGTCGGCAGCAGATGCGTGCTTTCATAAACGACCTCAAGCAAGTAGCCGTGTTGGTAAAAAAGAAACAGGCTGCATAGATTGAAACTGGGATTGCCGTGCGGACCTCAAGCCCCATGTGCCAAACTACAGTAAACAGTCGCAGAGACTACAGAACCCATTCGATTCCAACCCGATCACTCGCCGACCTACGTTAGTCGAAGGAGGTTTGTATGCCGGAAAAGGAAACTATCGAGCGCGCTCAGGAAGATGCCCGGGAAGGTAAGTCACCCAGCACGCAGGCGGGAGAGTTCGTGCGAGAAGAGATGCATCACGTGCGAAAGGGTAAGCACGGCGCCGCCTCAACCAAGCAAGCGATCGCGATTGGACTTTCAAAAGCGCGACGCGCGGGCGTCCAACTGGCTGCGCCTGGCAGAGGCAAGGCTTCAGCGAAGACCAGGAAACAGGCCAGCCGTGACTATCGCAAAGGACAGAGTAAATCCGCTCGCAAGACCTCCAGCACGCGTTCTCGCGCGACCCGCACCGCGCTCAAGAAAAAAGGGCACGGTGCCGCCTCAAGCCAATCTCTGTCCAGGCAGGCGCGAAGCGCCGCCCGTAAACGAGGCTCTGCCGCACGCCACCTTGCCGCGATGAAGGCAGTCCGCACCAAGAAAGCCGCAGGCAGCCATACCACGCGGAAGGCAGCCTAGGGCCGCACGCCACAAGTTAAAGATGGTTGTGCAACGGAGACCGCTGGCTTCAGCTACACCGGACAATTACGCGGCGGCATTCGTAGGTATCGCGAGGCAAGCCCTCAAGGCCTGGAGCGAGAAAAGAGCATTGTCCAGCGCTTGCCGTTCTTGAGCGTCGCACCCAGGTTTTTCGAGCAGTTGGCGTCTACGCAGTCTAATCGCACGCTGAGCCTCGGAAATTTTCTCTGGAATGATCGTCTTGTCGCTCTCAAACAAGGCAGCTATATACAGTTCTTTCCAGTTCCGCGTTCGTTCGGATTCGGATAGAGAACTATGGCGCATAGTTCCATCGTCCGCACTTAGCAGTCGAATCAGACCCTTATCAGGGTCATTGTCATTCGAGATCAGCAATACAAACGGCACAATCAGGTAAATGCTGGATTTACTTTGGAGTAAACGGTAAGCCCCCAGCGGAATCAGATCGCGCAGCGATTTCAGGCTATTTGATTGCGGGCGCGACTGTTTTCCTCGATTAGGAGAGCTACGGGAAAGTCCTCAAACAATGTGGAGGCCGGGACAAATGTGCTTCCCTCGGATCTGTCAGGCACAATGGTTTCCAGACTGAACGCGTTGCGGTAGGTTCGTATGTCGCTGCCAAAACGTAGTTCCACCTGAGTATCTTTCCAAACCGCCGGATCAAGTGGAGATGCTGTGGTGTCCTTGAGTAATTGAGCACACAGCCGTGGCACTGCCACGATGGCCGAAGTTTCTCCATGGCGCCGAGCAAAGGCGACGAGGTGCCGGGCGTTCGCGCCATGGACGGCCAAAGGCAGGTACTCCCCTTCCTGGAACAAGGATGGGTGGCGTTTTCGTAGGGTCAGGATCTTCCAAGTCAAATACGCCTTCACTCGCCCGTCGTTCCAATTTTCGGTCAGTTGTCGAACGCGGGACTTCAGACAGCCGCAGGTCTGAAGGCCAAACAGCTGCATCTCCTCAAGAACATGCTGGCGGAGCGCATAGTCTACCGGCCGCCGATTATCAGGATCTACGAGGCTGAGGTCCCAGAGCTCGTTTCCCTGATAGATGTCGGGTACCCCTGGCACAGTAAGCTTGATGAGGGTTTGCGCCAGGCTATTGAACATCCCCATTTTTGCGACATACTGCTGAAGTGGCAGGAAATCCTCGAGAAATTGATTGGAAATGCCGGGCGCAAGGATGGCCTCAACGAACGCGCTGACTGCCTCTTCGTAAGCGGTATTGGGATTTGCCCAACTGGTTTTCTCCTTCGCTTCCCTCACTGCCTTCAGCATGTACTGCTTGATTCGCTCGCAAAAGGACGGCGCCGTTGCAGAGGCTTCCTCAAGCGGCCAGGACCCGATGAGAGTCTGGTAGAGCAGATATTCGTCGTTTCGCGACGGTGCCTCGGCGCCAGCGACCATGCTCTTCTTGTCCTGGTTTAACTCCCGCCAATGACGTACTTTCTTGCGCCACAAGGCCGGAATCTCCGAGAGCACATTGATGCGTGCGCGAACATCCTCGGAACGCTTAGTATCGTGAGTCGACGTAGCCAGCATGCTGTGAGGCCAAGCCTTTGCCCGCTCTTGAATCTTGCCGTGGAAAACCTCCGGAGCCACCCCGAACTTCTGCGGGTCTCCCCCGACTTCGTTGAGTGAGACCAGCCGGTGGTAGCGGTAAAAGCAGGTGTCCTCAAGTCCTTTTGCCATTACCGCACTGGTAAACTGCTGGAATTTCATAGCAAACCGGATTGCCGCTTTTTTGAAAGTCGTTCCTTGTCCGTTCACGGCCCGCGCGAGCAACACGCTGCGAGTAAAGTCAAACACGCTGGTGTCAGAACCTGCGCTCATCCGCTTGGTGCAGTCAACGGCCTCTTCGATGTATGCCTGGTCAGCCTGGGAAACCTGATTTTCTGAAATGTACGTGCGATATACCGGGAAACAAGCAACGATTCTGCTAATGGCATCCCGCAAGCTGTTCAAAGTAAAGTCACAAGTGTGACGATTGGAAAGCGCAATGCGGCTCAGCGCATTCGCGAGTCCGTTCAGTTCGCTCGCAAGCGACGTGTGGATCACGATCTTCTTGCTGCGGTAGACCTGGTTCTCAAAGCTTACCGGATGCTCCACGAACGTCCGATAGATACGATTCATCTTGCTGAGTGCGGCCGGATCGACAAACAAACCGTTCACCAAGTTCGTGAAGTCGTAACCGGTAGTCCCCTGCACAAGCCAATCCTGCGGCAACTGCTCATCCCCAGTAAGAATTTTCTCGATTACAACGTAGACGGATGATCCTGACTCGCCGTGTCGGACCGGCCTCTCCGGATCCAGGCCGGACTGCAGTCGACGGAAATACTGCGCTGGGTCGTAAAGCCCGTCGGGATGATCGATGCGGAGACCATCTGCTTTTCCTTGCCGGACGAGGTTAAGCACAAAGCGATGCGTAGCCTCGAAGACCGCCTCATTTTCCATGCGCAGGCCGGCAAGATCGTTGATGTCGAAGAACCGGCGGTAGTTGACTTCGTCTGCAGCCACTCGCCAATAAGCCAGTCGGTAAGCTTGTGCCTTAATGAGTTCGTGAAGGTCATTGAAGCTCTTCGTATCGCCAGGTGTCCCGTTGATTTGCCGAACGTTCTCGTCGATGAAGTCGGCTATTTCTTTGGATTTGTTGTACAGCGTCGCCAAGCGCCGTTTGTGAATTTCTTTGTCTCGTATCCGTTCATCCCGTTTTTCTGGAGTCGTCTCGCTCCGCACTGGCAGGTGACTGAAAGCTGCAATCAGGCTCTGAAGCTCGAGCAGTTGCTCATGCTGCGCGCCCAGGCTTTGTTCCATCCGCGGCAGACCGTATCCGAGAATACGGGAGTACTCTCGCGGATCCACCGGAAAGCGGTGCTGATGATAAAGGATGCTGAATTCGCCTTTCTCCTTGCTGAAGTCAAGTTTCAATTCACCCTGATCGAGCACGATTCCGTATTGGTCTCCCAGCACCGGAATTAGAATCTTGCCCTGCAATTCCTCTTTGAGCGGCTGCCAGTCGATATCGAAAAATTCCGCGTAGTTTGAGGCTTCGCCGTTTTCCAGGACGTCCATCCACCACACGTTGTCGCTACCCATGACGCCCATATGGTTGGGCACAATATCCAGGATTTGGCCCATGCCATGTTCGCGTAACACTTCAACAAAGCGATCGAAGTCTTCCTCGGTCCCAATCTCAGGATTGAGCGCGTTGTGATCGATGATGTCGTAACCGTGTGTGCTGTTGGGCCGCGCTCTCAGAAATGGGGAAGCGTAGCAATGGGAAATACCTAGCGCAGTGAGATAAGGCACTAATTCCGTCGCCTGCGCAAAAGTAAAATCACGATTGAACTGCAACCGATAGGTGGCGAGCGGAATGCGAGGTGATCTCATGGATGGAGAAACCACGCGGCCGACCATGGTAGCACTTGCACTTCTGTTTGCGCTTGACGCCGCTCCAAATCCTCCGCCAGGCCTGCGCGATTGGCGTAAATGACCCGGCCAATCGGACGGCTGGTCAGAGTCGTCTGGGTTGCACTCAGATTCGCTACCAGGGTCAGAGTTATCGCGTGTCCGAATCGCCACTCAAACCTGAGGCCTCCATCTTCTTGAACTGTATAGCTGGCGCTGGATTTCGTCCCGCTCAGATGCGGAACGATCGCGCTCTGCCTGATCGCAAGCAGATCACGATAGAACTGCAACCAAGTCTGGGACAGTGACCCTGGCAAGCTACTCCAATCCAGCTTGGAACGGGCAAAGCTGTTTACCGAGTTGGGGTCGGGAATATGCTCCTGCGCCTCAAATGAGCTGAATCGGGCAAACCGAGCGAACTCAGCCCGCCTACCCTCAGTTACTGCAGATCGTAATTCGCCGCCAAAGTCACAGAAGAACAAGAACGGCGTTCTTGCGCCAAACTCTTCTCCCATAAAAAGCAGAGGCGGAGAGGGCGCGAGCAGCAAAATGGTCATCGCTGCCTTCACAGCTTCTTCATCTGTAAGTTCTAGGATTCGCTCGCCGAAGGCGCGGTTTCCTATCTGATCGTGATTTTGCAGAAATGAGACGAAAGCAGTCGGCGGCAAAGTGTAACTGAGCTGCCCACGCACCGCGCCGCGGTAGGCGGAAAACTCATCCTGATATGCGAAACCTTCTGCGAGGCAACGACCCAGTTGCCGAATCGGCTGTTGCGCATAGTCGGAGTAATATCCGTCGGTCTCTCCCGTGAGCACAACATGTAGCGCGTGGTGGATGTCATCATTCCACTGGGCGTTATACCATCGCGGGCGAGCTTTTCATCGCGCTCCAGGAAGTGCGTATCGTTGTCATCATTTTCGAGCACCAGATGGACGAAGTGCTTGGGTCCAAAAGTGTTTCTGACTGTTTCCGCTAATTCGGTAAGAATGTCAGGCGTGGAATCATCGAAAATCGCGTGCACCGCATCCAGGCGCAAACCGTCGAAGTGGTATTCCTCGAGCCAGTACAAAGCATTGTGGATGAAGAAGTCTCGAACTACGCGCGACCCTTCGCCATCAAAGTTGATCGCGTCGCCCCACGGCGTGTTATGCCGATCGGTGAAAAACTCAGGAGAATACGCGCGAAGATAGTTTCCCTCGGGGCCGAAGTGGTTGTAGACAACATCAAGAAATATCATCAACCCTTTTGCGTGGGCTGCCTGCACCAACCGTTTCAGGTCTTCCGGCCGTCCGTATGAACTATCGGGGGCGTAAGGTAACACGCCATCGTAGCCCCAATTTCGAGTTCCCGGGAAATCCGAGACTGGCATCAGTTCGAGCGCGGTAATTCCAAGGTCAGCAAGGTAATCGAGTCGCCTTTGCACTCCTGCAAACGTACCGTCTGTCGTGAAGGTACCTACATGAAGCTCGTAGATCACTGTTTCTTGCCAAGGCCTGCCAAGCCAGGCTTGATCTTCCCATTCAAAGGCCGCGGGGTCGACGACCTCGCTTGGTCCATGCACGTCTGAAGGCTGAAAACGAGATGCCGGATCCGGCACTTTCAACTGGCCGCTAATCTGGTAGTGGTAAAGCGAACCGGCCTTAGCCTGATTGGTGACCAGCTCAAACCAGCCTTCACTTTGTCTTAACAAGAAAAGGTGAGGCGATTCTGCATCACAGAGTAGCAGTTCGACGCTTCGTGCCTTTGGCGCCCACAGCCGGAACCGAACGCTGCCATCGTCGCAGCACTCCGCCGCGAATGGCATGGCGTGGCTACGCTTCATGCCGCCGGTCCTGGCTACGCACCTGATTTCCCTGGCGCTCTTGTAGCAAGACCAAAGACCGCGCTTGTAGCGGATAACTTGTCCCGGCATCGTAGAACGTGGGAGCACCATTCGCCGTTTGACATGAAGTGTCGATTATAGCCACCCATCCTCTTCCAAAAGCAAACGCGGGCAATTGGAAAGGGACTTGTTCATGGTAGGCATTCATCAAAATAAGGAAGTTCTCATCGCTGACCGGGCGCCCTCGTTCATCCACCTCTGCAAGCCCTTCTCCCGAAAGAAACACTCCCAGGCTGCGGGCCGATTCTTGTCCCCACTCCTCATCTGTCATTTCGCGGCCATTGGGCATCAACCAAAGAATATCCTTGACGCCGAAACCTTTGATCGCTCGCCCTTGAAAGAAGTTTCGGCGGCGGAAGACAGGATGGTCCTTGCGCAAAGCGATCACACGCCGGACGAATGCCAACAGCTCTAAGTCAGCGGCCCCCTCATCCCAATTGATCCAGCTGATCTCGTTGTCCTGGCAATAAGCATTATTGTTTCCCTGCTGGGTATGGCCGATGGGATCACCGCCCAGCAGCATGGGCACTCCCTGCGACAGCAACAGTGTGGCTAGAAAATTACGTTTTTGCTGATTCCGGAGGGCCTTCACGTTAGGGTCGTCTGTAGGTCCTTCGACTCCACAATTCCAGCTCCGATTGTTGTCGGTACCGTCGCGGTTTTCCTCGCCGTTGGCTTCGTTGTGTTTCTGGTTGTAACTGACCAAGTCCTGCAGGGTGAAACCGTCGTGAGCGGTGACGAAATTGATGCTGGCATATGGCCGCCGTCCGCTGCGCGCGTACAGGTCACTTGAGCCAGTAATGCGGTATGCCAACTCTCCAATCTGTCCACCGTCTCCTTTCCAATAGGACCGCACGGCATCGCGGTAGCGATCATTCCATTCGGCCCAGCCTACCGGGAATTTGCCTACTTGATAGCCGCCCTCTCCCAAGTCCCAAGGCTCGGCGATGAGTTTGACCTGAGACAACACTGGATCCTGGTGGATGATGTCAAGGAATGCGCCGAGGCGATCTACCTCATGTAGTTCACGCGCCAGAGTCGCGGCCAAGTCGAAGCGGAAGCCGTCCACATGCATGTCGAGGACCCAATAACGAAGGCTGTCCATGATGAGTTGCAGAACCCGGGGATGCCGCATATTCAAGGTATTGCCGGTTCCCGTGTAGTCCATATAGAAGCGGGGATTGTCCGGGGCAGGCCGGTAGTACACCGGGTTGTCGATTCCGCGGAATGACAACGTCGGCCCCAGTTGGTTCCCTTCGGCAGTGTGGTTGTAGACAACATCCAGGATGACTTCGATTCCAGCCGAGTGGAGCGCTTTCACCATCGTCTTAAACTCGTTAACCGTTCCGGTCGCAGAATATCGCGGCTCTGGAGCAAAGAAACCAATGGTGTTGTAACCCCAATAGTTGCGCAGACCCCTTTCGACCAGTCGGCGGTCATCCACAAAACAGTGCACCGGCATCAACTCCACCGCGGTAATACCGAGCCGTTTGAGGTAATCGATCACTGGCGCAGTCGTCAAGGCGGCATAGGTGCCGCGCAGCGCAGGTGGGACATCAGGATGGCGGATGGTAAAGCCCTTTACATGCAGTTCATAAATTATGCTGTGGTGCCAGGGAATTCGCGGCGGCTGATCGCTTCCCCAGGTAAAGGAGGAGTCGACGACAACACCCTTCAGGGTGACGGATGCGTTGTCTCGCCGGTCGAAAGACAAGTCTTCCGGCTTGTGACCGATCCGATAGCCAAAATGCGAGTCACTCCACTTCAAATCACCCTGGACCTGCTTGGCATAAGGATCAAGCAAGAGTTTGTGATGATTGAAGCGCAACCCGTGAGCTGGTTCGTAAGGACCGTAAACCCTGTAGCCGTACAGCAGGCCAGGACGAGCTTCCGGCAAATAGCAGTGCCAGACTTGGTCAGTCTGTTCCCGCAACGAAACACAGTGAATTTCGCGGCGCCCACTCTTGTCAAAGAAACACAGATCGATCTTCTCTGCGTGCTCCGAGAAGATGGCGAAGTTAACTCCTTCGCCGTCCCAGGTGGCTCCCAGCGGGTAGGGTTTTCCCGGCCACACGATTGGAGCAGTCTGATTGAGCAATCGGAAACCTCGAACGAGGATATGGGGCGGAGGCAGGCGCCCTTAACGAATGGGATTGTACAGCCAGCGCCTGCCTTCCGCCTCTTTCGCGTCGGGTCTAACTGACAGATACTTCACTTGTGCTGGATGCAGCTATCCGGCTAGTCCTGTATTTTTTTCGGGACGTCCCTCTACTCAACGTTCCCTAAACGCATTTTCAAGTCAACGGATTCTCAAGCGGCAGTCCAGCCAGGTAAGCTCACGGGCCCAAATGCGATCAGGAAAACATTTGCTACCGATGGACTCCCGAGGTCCCGCAGCAATGGCAAGGCGAGAAGCAGGAGCCAGATTTTGCTTCCCTAGCTCCTGCTCGATAGGTAGACACGTTGAGGAAATTGATCTGGCGGCAGGATAGGACAAGTAGCTATCACAGCCAATCCTGTCGACCCTGTATTCCTTCCGGGGACTTCTCTGTAGCCGGTCTTGTTCTGACCATTTAGCAAGGAATGACTAGTCCAAGCGTACCAAGACATTTCGGAGGTTTGGTGTCGAAAGCATGCGAGAGCACTTCGTCACTCTGCAATGTTTTGCGCTGTTTCGCCTCTGCCGTGCGTACAGAGAGATAGGGAAGCAGTTACAGCGTGCACCGGATAGTCTGTCTTTTCCTCTGGCTCTACCCTCCCAAATGTAAATGTGGCCGAGCTTACGCCATGTCGTCATTTTGGACTTGAAAGGAGACACCAGTGAACAGCGACGCTGCTAACACCGGTACCATTCCTCTGGATTCCGATTTGATCAAGCGCGCTCAGCAAGGCGATTCGGATGCTTTTGCCGCTCTATTTCACGCGCACAAGTCACGAGTCTATTCCTTGTGTCTGCGTATGACGAACAACACTGCGGAAGCTGAAGATCTCACCCAGGACGCGTTCATGCAGGTGTTTCGTAAGCTGGCCACCTTCCGCGGAGATTCCGCGTTGTCCACCTGGCTCTATCGCATCGCCGTCAATACTGTGCTGATGCATTTTCGCAAGAAGTCGCTGTGCCAGGTTTCGCTTGACGCGCCCTGCAAGGTCGACAACGGCGCCCATGATATCCGCCGGGAATATGGAACCCAGGACGATCGCTTGGCCGGCTGCGTCGACCGCGTCGCATTGGCTCATGCCCTCAGAGAATTGCCGCGCGGGTATCGCACAATCTTTCTGCTACACGAAGTCGAGGGCTATGAACACCAGGAAATCGCAGAAATGCTCGGTTGTTCAGTCGGCAATTCGAAGTCCCAACTGCACAAAGCCAAGTTGCGAATCCGCCAGCTGCTGCTGCGTCCGCAAGAAGTTCGCTCTGAGTTAGTGCCGGCCGGACATTCTGCCAAACAGCCAAGGCCGGAGATCGCACGGTTGGCGGAGAAGTGGGCGTTGCCACTCGACCAAGGGCTCTTGGACTCCGTTCCTGCCACGAGCTGACCACTCGCGATAGGCTCGCCCGCCTGAAGTTGTTGTCGCCCCCAGTTTCGTGCCGCTGTGGGCCGTGCCACCAGACAGTCGCCAGATTCGCATTCAGCGGCAGCCGCGCTTTTCCGCTTGGGTTGGATTGCCTCGCCGGATGGACTTTTCTTGCAGATGACGCTAATTTAGACCATACGGCGCGGTACCCAAGTGGTAAGGGAGAGGTCTGCAAAACCTTTATACGTCGGTTCGATTCCGACCCGCGCCTCCAACCTTTTCTTGTATTTCCCTGAACACGCTGGATTTAGGTTCCCTTGCAGCTTCGCTCTGATTTGGTCCCGTTAGGCCAAAATGGGGGATTTTGGGAGTCCAGGGTGGACAAAAAGTGGACAAGGATTGCGAGCCTCAATTGATCCTTCCGCCAAGTGGTTCGGCATGGGCCTCTTCTGCCACCTTCATCGTTTCCTCATAGCGGAGCATCGCCGCCCGCTTGTGCTCGGCGGTGGGGTGGACGTACCGGTGGACGATCCTTATGGAACTGTGGCCGAGGATCGCCGCGAGCGTGGCCAGGTCGATGCCAGCCTGAGCGAGCCGCGTAGCAAATGTATGCCGGAGGTCGTACAGCACAAATTTCAATGTGACTCCTTCCCTTGAGGCCGTCGTGCAAACACGGTCATGGGCCCCATTCAGCCTCGCAATGTGCTGACCCGGGTTTCGATGTGACGCGAAAACCCAGGGAGAACTTCCGAGCATTCGCCGCCCAAGAATTTTTCGGCTCTCAGCAATTAAATCCAGCGTCCGACGTGCCGCGGGCGACTTCCCGTTACGGATGTGCAACTGCCCACGCTCAAGGTCCACATCTTCCTTGCGAATACCGGTTACCTCGTCGGGTCGCATCCCCTGGTTCAAGATTAGCCGCCCCAAATCGTAGAGATCCTTGTGTTTCGTGGCGCGGAGAAAATAGTGCTTTTCTTCTTCCAGCGTTATGACATGAATCCGGACCGCATCGGCATCAGATGGAATATCCACTCTGCGCACGGGATTGTCCCGCGTCCAGCGCTGTTTTATCGCGTAGCCGAAGAACTTCGATAATGCGTGGAGGTCGTGCCTCAAGGTAATGTCCCGAATCTCATGCTCGTTGATGCGCCAAGCTTTGTAAGACTCCACTCGTCCCTCGTCGATCAGGCTCACGGGTTCCTGGCCAAAGAACGCCGCAGCGCTGGTCATACTTGTGGCGATCCAGCGATAGCTGTTCGGGTGTGCCCTGTATTCCATCGTGGCCCAATTCAGGAACTCCTTCACGGCATCCATGAACTCCCGAACAACGATCTTTCGAGATGGCTGCCGTCCCTCGCGGAGTCGCCAAGCGACACTTTCCATCGAAAGCTTCGACAGCTTCGTTGCCTCCGCTGCCGCTTCGATTGCTACCGGGTGGAGCGAACAAGTTCCCGGGCGGGAATTGCACCCGCTGAAGTCCAGCGCCTTTCACGGCGCACTTTTTCGCTAACAGCTCGTTCTGTAGGGTTTTCGTTGCTGGGACCAAAAGATTTGAGTGATGCTGCACCGGCGAACAGGGAATTATCAGGGGAGCTGCACTCCCTGAAGCACCGAGGGCGTATCTTCAATTTTTTACGTCGCTCCGCGGCGCGCGGAAGTATAAGTGCCGTAAATGCTGGTCACAGCGGATTTCTTGCCGCAGTCGTAAAAGGACACCTCTTGGTCGCGATCAATGCAAGAACGCTAAATTCAAACCTGAGGTAAACGCGAACTCGTTTTGCTTCTTTCCGATGGGTGGATTCGTTACATACGTATCAGTCATATTGTTTTTCCAGCCGAGCCATCGGTTAATTCGTGTGACCATCCCAAAGCTGAAATCGGTGCGGTAGTTGATCCCAGAACTGCCTTTTTCCGACAGGTCCGGGAAAAAAGTGAGATTTTGGGTGAGCTCGGTAGATTCCCCTACCTTTTTCGTGAATTCCTCTCCGTACTGCCCCGCCGCAAGGTTGCGCTTGAGCTCAACATAGTTTTCGCGCGTAAAGTTGGCGCCGCCAAAAAGGTCAAGCGTGGTCCTCTCTCTTTTGATGAGATGATAGCCGACGCCCCCGCCGAAGACGGAGCGCAGGTTCAGATCTTGCAGGGCATCGGTCATGAAATCGGTATTGGCGAAGACAAAGAACCGCGACGTTAAGTTGCGGTCAAAGCGCGCGCCTCCCTTGTTCTCATTCGCCGTAGTGTGTGGTTGGGCTGTGGAAAGATCGTCGGTCGAGTAAATCGTCTGGGCGTATAGAGTGAGCTTGTCGTGGTCGGTTTGGCGGACACCGCGGAACCCAACTTCAATATTCTTGGTGTCGCTGTTACCGCGCGTTAGAGTGAAGCCCACGTCCAAACTGCCCTCCCATCCCTGCAGAAGCGATGGATGCTGTGACTTCTCGTAGGCCAACTGTTCTGTGTCGTTGCGCAGCACGACGACACTTTCGGCTGGAGCGACCACGGTCGCGTTCGTTTCAGTATGTATTTCGACCCTTCCTTCTCTGCTAATCACTTTGCCCACCAGGGTCTTGCCGTCGGCCAAGCCGACGTACAGTCGCTGGTCCGAACGAAGCTCCTGGATCTGCGGCCATTGCACGGTCAGCACGCCCGCAATCTCGGTCTTGACCACGACGCCCTCGCTGTCGGACTTCACGATCGAACCCGTCAGCCGATCGCCGTTTTTGAAGGAAACTTGATCGCCAAACAACATCGGGCAGGTGAAGGCCAAGAGCAAAGGAAATAGCGCTCGTACGTTACGCAAGGTGCCCCCGATCTCTGAAATGTTCCCGGCAGTGTACTCGTGACAGGGCCATATTCCTGAGCGATAACATTCCGTCTGCAATCTCAGCGCGATCTACAGGTCCGGAAATAAACTCGGACGGCTTGAATGCTTCGCGACCATAATTTGTTAGAAATGTTCTTAGAAAATAAGCTTTATCAGGCGCATCACTAACTCTTCCAGCGAAAAGATTGTCAGGCTGAGCGGAACAAACGGCGCGGCAATCACCGCAGCGAGTCGGCTTATGTCCTGGAGTCCGAAAGGAGACCATTGTATAAGGGTGCGTATTTCGCTGCCTTTATCCACCAGTTGCCGATGAATATTGAGCCCCTGCGCGCTGCCGATCTTCCATAGGTGCAGCGATCCCCGCAGTTGTATAAGTTCTTTCTGTAATCGTCGCAATTCAGGGTCGACGTATTTCGCGGGTGGTACAGATGCAGATGATTTACGGATTGCGCTCGGCATAGTTGCGATTGAAAGCAGCCGCCTCTGCTCTCCCGACTGCGGTGATGGCTGATTCGGCGGCATTCCTTTACCAGAACAGCAACGTTACGAATGCGACTGTGAAACTCTTGTGGGAGCGAGTCGAGTGTCTCCTCGACTACCTTGATGAAATGTTAACGCTTCATCCCTCACCCACTGGAATAAGTACGGGAACGCTCACTCCGAGTAGCCGTCGTCCTCTTTGTCGTCATCCTCGTCATCTTCTTTGCCGTCGCCTTCGTCTTCCTCTTGGTCTTCTTCCTCATCTGGCTCTTGTCGAACGAGGACGTCGGCAGCCATCCAGCGATCAGAAAGGCCTAAGTAGGGACATTCTGGATGTATTCTGCTCATGCCCACATCGTACGCCTCGTTGCCTTTGCCCCGCAGGCGCCCCCAATACCCGGCGAGAGCAACTGGTCGAGCGCGAGGTTGGAGTTTGATCCTGATGTTGGTTAATCAAGTCGTATCATCGAACCAGTGACGTCATTTATGTCAATGCCAGATTTTGCCGGGGATTCGGGTGGTTGTTCCGAAAACAGAACAAAATCATTTTTGAACGAAAAACGGGGTCGGCTACTGAAAATATTTCAGGAAAAGCGGATTTAACTTGGCGCCGACTTACACAGGACTCGCGGACAGCCATGCTCCAGGAGAATGAGAGGGCAACTCACTGGGCGAACGCCTCCTCCTCAGAACAGCGTGGGAATGACAGATCGACCATGAGCACTGCCCCAGAGCAGGTAACTCCATACCCCCTTCGGAGCCTGCTAAAAACCGCACTGCCCGAAGTGCGCCGAGCGTGGAACCAAGGCACATGAACTGGCGACCTACACTCTGATGAAAAGATCAGGGTCGGCTCGTGTATCCGTGGTCTTCGCTGGTGGTCCCCCGTTCACCATAGCGATAGTACAATATGTCGAAGATTCTTCTGGGAGGATGGTTATAGACAACTCGATGATTGATGTCAGTAACTTTCCGCCCTGAACGGTGTGCAACTGAGGAGCTTCGGCTCATGGTAGAGCGACTGACTCTTAATCTTATCCACCGGCGGCGCACCTGAGCGCATCGAGCTGCATTGTCTTGCAAACACGAAGCGTTAGCCATCAAGCCAGTGCAGCAAGATGCAGCAAGACGCAGGGAATCTCAAAACGAACTGACACCAGAGTTGACACCCGACACTCACTAGTGTGAAGGAATGTCCTCATCGAAAAACGCAAGTGCTGGGATAGTTTCCGGCCTGCCGACGATCGGGGGAGTTGAGCGGTTCGGTCAATACTAGGGCGTTTCCCATTACTAATCCTCTTTGAGCTTCCTAATTCGTTCCTTGATGAGTGATTGGCGGGTAATCATACAGCGAAGTCTTCGTCAGCCACGTCCCTCGATTGACAAGGGCTTAACGGGCAGTTCCCCACATCTATCTATCGTTAACTAAGCTCAAGGCCGAACCCCAATGAATATCCAGTTTGACCCTATATCATGGATGTGCCCGATCACCGAAGTCGTTTCATTGCTCTCAGACGAACCAGGAAACGACGTGGATCTTCCATGGTAATGCCAAGCTTGAAGACTGGCCATGATGCCGCTCGCCGCCGATTCTGGTTGGCGATGTCGGGGTTTGTCATGGCGCTTGCGCTGCTGCCCTTTTCCTACAAAGTCGAACGTCGCCTGGAGACAGCTGTTCACATCAAGGGCGGAGAATCCGAAAAAGTTGACCTGGAACTGGCGCAGCGTTTCCAGTCTCCGTACGCCCACCGCCTGGTTCTGGTGATCAGCGGTATTCCCGATCCGGATTCAGCAAAAGGCGCAGATGCATTGGGCTTCTTAACCAGTTCATTGCGTAGTGTGCCAGGAGTGTCGGGTGCCGTCTCGAGTCTGGATTGGCCAGATCCTCTGTTCACTGGGAACAATGGCGGGGCCTTGATCATCGTCGGGTTGGACCCGCACGATGAAACTGTCGAGGCGTTGGTCCCCAAACTGAGGGCAAGAGCAGACTGGATGGAAGGTCAGCTTAGGTCGCAATACCCCAATATCAAACTGGAGATTACGGGTGAAACGCCACTGAACTTCGATCTTCGCAAGGTCAGTGCAGATGACGTCAACCATGCCGAGGAACGAGCGATGCCGGTAACTCTCTTGCTGCTGTTGCTGGCTTTCGGCAGTCTTGTGGCCGCGCTATTGCCGCTGGGAGTTGGAGTACTCTCAATCTCGATGGCGATGGGTGCGGCTGCGCTACTCGCGCATTATCTGCATCTGTCGATTCTGGTGCAGAATCTGGCGACGATGCTCGGCCTTGGCTTGGGCATCGACTATGCATTGCTGATGGTGAGCCGGTTTCGCGAAGCATTGGCCGAGGGATATGATCCCGGCCACGCTGCCGATATTGCTGCCGGGCAAGCGGGGCGGACGCTGATAATCTCGGCCACGACAGTTGCAATCGGATTTTCAGCGCTGCTGACTGTGCCCATCAGCGAACTGCGCTCCATCGGGATAGCTGGCCTGCTGGTAACCGTTTTGAGTGTCATGCTGTGTACATTCATTCTGCCTTGGGTGCTTGGTCTGCTAGGGCATCGCATCAATGCCGCCAGAGTGCGTCTTCCAGCCAGACGATTCAAAACGCGGGACAGCCTATGCGCGGCGAGTGAGCGGTGGGTGCGGTGGGGCAGCATCATAACCCGCCGGCCCTGGACAGCTCTGCTTGTCGCCGGGATTCCGCTACTGATCCTTGCATTCCAGGCACGGAGAATCTCTCCCGGGATTCCTGACCATGACTCGCTCCCGGCCGCAGCCGAGTCGGTGCAAGCACTGCACACGCTTCAAGGCATGGGGCGGTCGGGTATTGTGCAGTCCCTCCGAGTGGTCCTGGAGTTGCCGCCGCAGTCTCCGCCGCTCTCGCCGGCTGGCTGGCTTGCCGTCAGTCGCTTGACGAAGCGCTTCCAGAGCGATCCTAGAGCGCAAGAGGTCTTATCTCTTCCGACCCTCACGGGAATGTCTGACACTGCGGATGCTGTCGACGATGTGCCCGAGTCAATCCGCAAGAGTTTTCTTCGCAGCGATGGCCAAGCTACCTTGATTGAGTTGCTGCCCACCGCCACTCTTTCGCCCAACGAACAGATACGATGGGTACGAGAGGTGCGTTCCTCCGATGTCGCGGCGATAACCGGCGTGCCCGGCGCTGTGCTGCGCGTCGGCGGCGTTCCCGCACTCGACGCAGATTATGACTCGGTAGTAAAAGAGCGGTTGCCGAGGGTGGTCCTTGGCGTCGTATTGGGGAGCTTGCTGGCGCTCCTGATCGGGTTACGTTCTTTATTTGCGGCTGTCAAAGCAATTCTGCTCAATCTGCTCTCCGTTGGCGCTTCATTCGGTGCGTTAGTTGTCGTTTTTCAGGAAGGCCACGGTAGCAAACTCTTTGGGCTCGACGGACCGACCGGCACCGTATACCCGATCGTGCCGATTCTCTCGTTTGCCATCGTCTTCGGATTGAGCATGGACTATGAGGTCTTCCTGGTCGCCCGAGTCCTCGAAGAACGGCGGCGCGGTCTATCCGAGAGATCAGCGGTGATCGAGGGCCTGGCGCGGACGGCCGGGCTCATCACGAGCGCCGCGGCAATTATGATTGCCGTCTTCACCGCATTCACCGTGGGAAGCTTTCTGGTCGTCCAAATGCTGGGCTTTACGCTCGCCGTGGCGGTGTTCATTGATGCTACAGTGGTGCGGATGGTTGTCGGGCCGGCACTATTGCAACTTGCCGGCGACTGGAATTGGTGGCCCTTTGGCTTATATGGGGCCCCGGCAACGTCTGAAAAGGAGCTTATCCCATGACGGCGAACACCGTGGATGCTCCAGTGACAGCACAGGGCCTCGCAACAGCCTAATTAAGCGATTCGATTTATTTCACTTTCTCTCCTTGAGCGCTGGACTGGCTGATATCAAAGTCCTTGCGTCCAAGATTTGCCTTTCCCGAGCCCCCTTCGATTACAAGAATCGAGGAGCCGGGCTTGCCCTGCAGCTTTGCCTCCACTTGCGTCGCAGACCAAGCGCCGCCGACCTGCCGCAGCCCATAGTAAATGAATTCCTTCTGCTGTCCCGTCCCGCGAAGCGTCTTCACCACATGCACAGGGTACAAAATGCCGCGGTCAATCCACGATGTTACCGAATCATAGTAAGTCCGGTCCTGAGAGCCGGGCATGCTCTTAAGGACAAAGCAATCCCGTGCGCCGTATTTCTCCGGTGCCAGGAGTTCCTGATTCTTCCAGAAGAACTGGCTCTCTACCATGTCTTCATAGGAGAAGTCTGTTCCCACGAGTGGGTCGTTCCAACGTTCGAATGGCAACACGCTAGCGGCCTTCTCGCCAGGAAGTACCGCCTCGATGGTCACGTGCCCACTCACGCTCATATGCAGAAGAAGGCTCGTCTTCTCTGAGCCAGGCCCCGAGATCTCGCATAGCAGACGCAGACCATCGGGAAACCAGTGAGCCTTGGCGACAAACTTGTAGCTCGTGCGCTTGCCATTGCCTTCCACCCGCGTGAGTCGCCCGGTCACGCGGTAGTCCAATTTCTCAATACGCTGGCGCGAGCCAGTCAGCACAGTCTCCAGGTCAGGATTCGCCGCGAAGGCCCGCGATGGATGCACCAGCGACAACAGCACTAGCAAAGCGATGGACGCTTGAATCGTCCCAAAGGCGCAATTCGCCCATCTGGCCTCTGGATACCGGCCAAACTTGCGGCTGCGAGAGAGCATTACGACGCGGCGCAGGAAGGTCATAGCTATGTATACAGCCAAAGTCCGTATAGCACCC
>CAVSNS010000005.1:0-154180 GCA_963729325.1 uncultured Acidobacteriota bacterium | reverse complement strand
CACGGTCTGAGCGATTTCTGCATTGCTTCGCCACGTCATACGTTTCTTCCCTCAGTGATGCTGTGATCCCCCTCAGTCAATTGGCGGATCCCGAGTTAATCGTTTACAAATAATGAATGTCCAAGAGGCACGGAAATAGGAGTATTCATGTTGGAATACTCCACAAGGAATACTCCATAGGGAATACTCTACAGGGAATACAAAACAAATTCAAGGAGTAATCTCTGGTAGGCCGCAGACCCAAAGTGAACCTGGTGGCAATCGGATCTCGGATCCGAACCCTAAGGGAGAAGCCCTGCAAGAAGAGTTGGCGGCCTACCTCCACATCAGGCAGGGGCACCTCTCGAAGATTGAAACAGGAAAGAGCGCTCCGAGCATAGAGGTGCTCTTACTGCTATCCGAGCGATTTCACCGGAGCGTAGATTGGATTTTGCGAGGAGAAGGAAACTAGCCAGAACCAGCTAGCCTCCGGGCAGCCCTCCAGCGGACTGTCAATCACAACTTTAGCGGGCCGCTTGAGATCCGCACTCCATATTCTTGACAATATCAGATCGATGCGTGGCGTTGAGCGGAGAGGTGGGCAAGAAACGCGGAAGTCGCATGAAAAAATCAAAATAAATAACTGATGCTGGATGAAGTTGGCAGTTGCAATCAGCTTAGCTCCCGCTTATCATAAGGGTGCTTCACATTGAACGACTATATATTCTTATCTCCTCGAAATATCTGTATGCCTCAGGAATTGGCTTGAGTCGTGGCCGCCAGTTGAACCAAGTAATTAACTTCTAATCGCAGCAGCGTGTCTGCATGGCTCGGAGTGCGAGCGTTATCTCGCGCTTTAGAGCCAATGATCACTTCGGTGACCTTAAGCTTGACGAGACCTTGCGTCGGAGGGATACCGGCGGGAGGCGACGAGTCAATCAGTCCCCTTGCCCTCAAAATTCCCTTGCTGGCGCGCAAGTCATTGTGGATCACCAATGTAGATTGGGCAGAAAACTGAACTCATCAAACGCAATTCAAAACCAATTTTAGGAGGGCATATGAAGATACGAAAAACGGTTACACAGAAGGTGATCGAGGCTAACCTGGGTATTCCGGTGAAGGTGAACATCGATTCCGGAGGGAAGCCGAACGGCATTCCGGAACGAAGGTGAACAGCAGTCGGAGCGAAGCGACGCTGGCGTGATGATTGTGCAAGAAGTGTTCGGCTTCGTCAACTAAGAGTGTCCGGAGGGTGTCCGGAGCGAAGCGGAGGCGCTTGGGCGGGGATTTGGGGTGCAGGGGAAAGGGGCGGCCAGCCCCTTTATCCCCTGCTTCCTCGATGGAGAAGAGAATTCACTGGTTGTCTTCCTCCGGCGGTGGATTGCGTTTTTTGCGCATGGACTCTCCGCGCATCTCGATGCGGTGGGCGTTGTGAACCAGACGGTCGAGGATGCCGTCGGCGATGGTGGGATCGCCGATCTGCTCGTGCCAGCGCGAGACCGGCAGTTGGGAAGTGAGGATGGTGGAGCGAGTTTGATAGCGGTCCTCGCAGATCTCCCAGACTTCGCGTCGCTCCGGTTCACTCAGTGGCGCCATGGCCCAGTCATCGATGACCAGGACATCGATGCGACTCAATCGTGCCAGGAAGTGACGCAAGCTACCGTCGGCTCGGGCGAGGGCGAGTTCCCGAGACAGGGCAGCGGCGCGAAGGTAGAGTGCCGAGTACCCATCGCGACAAGCCTTCTGCGCCAGAGCCGATGCCAGGAAGCTCTTGCCTACGCCGCACGGTCCGATCACGAAGATGTTCTCGTGATTGCGAACCCAGGCTGAGTCTTTTGCCAAAGCACGCATCACGGTTTTGTCCAGGCCCCGCACCGCACGATAATCGATATCCTCCACGCAGGCCGGACCCCGCAGCTTGGCCGCTTTCAGTCTTCGCGCCAACGCCTGATTCTCGCGCCAACTCCATTGCTGATCGACCAGCAGCGAGAGTCGTTCCAGGAAACTCAACTCGTTCACGGTCCGATCTTGTTCCTGTGCTTTCAAGGCATCGACCATGCCGTGCAACCGCATGGCCAGCAGTTTTTCCACCATCGGCTGGTTCAGCATGAGGTCGGCCCTCCTTGGTCGAAGTACTCGGCCCCGCGAAGGTTGTCATGGATCAGCGGTGGAGAGCCAGGTTGGGGTGGAGACAAGGGAACAGCATCGAGCGAGTTCTTCAAGATCGACTTCACGCTCTGATAGCGACAAGCCTTGGCCAAGAGCGCCCGTTCGGCAGCGGCTTCCACGCGTTGCGCCGAGTACTGCTGCGCCAACCGAATGATGCCCAGACAGGAGCGGTAACCCATTTCCGGGTGCGGCTTCTCGTTGAGGATGCGTTCGAACAACTGCGCCGTGTGCGGACCGATGCTGCGCGCCCAGTTCACCATGCGCGAGGGCGGCCACTCCAGGTGTGCCTGTGACTCTTGGGGCGGTGCTCGCCTTGAGTGATGGGTTGCCCCCGCCCACGACTGCGCACGTGGGAAGCGATCCGGTTGCCCTTGTGGAAGATCTCCACCGTGGCGGGTGTGGAGCGGATTTCCACCACTTGCTGCACCAAAGCATAGGGCACACTGTAGAAGTTGCCATCGAAGGCAATGTGGTAGTCGATGTTGACCGTGGCCCGCGACCACTGGCTCATGTCGAAGCGCTCCGCTGGCAAGGGCGCCAGAGCCGGTCTCTCCAGGCTGTGAAACAGACTGGCCCGCGAACCATCCCGCTTGCGGAACGGACGTTGATTCAGTCGCACCAGCAGTTCGCGGATCGCCTGGTTGAGTTCCGGCAGGCTAAAGAACCTCCGGTTCCGCAGCGCCGCAACGATCCAGCGTTCGACGACTTGCACTCCGCTCTCGACCTTCGCCTTGTCCCGCGGCTTGTACGGACGCGCGGGTACAACTCCCATCCCGTAATGCACCGCGAACTCTTGATAGGTGGGATTTAGATCCGGATCGTAGCGGCAGGCCCGGGTGACGGCCGTCTTGGTGTTATCGGGCACCGCCAGAGTCGGCACTCCGCCAAAAAACTCCAGCGCGTGGATGTGCGCTTGAATCCAGGCCTCCAACTGCTCATCTCCAGTTGCCTCTGCGTAGGTGTAGGAACTTGCGCCCAGCACAGAAACAAACAGCGAGGCCGGCGACGCCTGCCCGGTCATGGCGTCGTAGACGGGAATCGTTGCTCCCGCCCAGTCCACGAACATCTTCTCCCCGGCCTTGTGTTCCTGCCGCAGCACCACATCCAGGTGCCGCCGCCAGTGCTGATAGCGCTCGCAAAACCAACTGTAGCGATATCCCTCGGGATTCGCTTGCCGGTATTCTTCCCACAACAGCTGCAGGGTCAGATGGCGATGGTGCTGCAGTTGCTCATGAATGGCCTTCCAGTCCGGTTGTGGCCGCTGCTGCACCGTTTTCGCCTGGACCGGTTGCTTCCCAAACAGCTTGTCTTCCAGTTCCTCTTCGCTCAGGCCTTCGGGTATCGGCCAGCCAATCCCAGCCGCCGCTGCCCGTTCCAGATACTCGTGGACCGTGCCCAGCCCCATCCCACAACTGCGCGCGATCTGCCGCTGCCCCAACCCTAACTCAAACCGTAACCGCAGCACTTCCTTCGTCTTCCGCATGGACTTTCTCCTGGCCGGCACCCTGTTCTCCTTTATTTATGGAGTTTCAATGCCGGTGATTGTCCAGCGTCGCTGCTACCTCCTGCGGTTCGTCTGTGGAAAACATTCCGCTCCAAGCCGAACACCATTCCGGTGGACGACAAGAACTGTTCGCCTTCCCACTGGAATCAGTGTTCGCCTTCAGACCGGAATGCTGTTCGGAATCACAACGGAATGGTGTTCGGCTTCAGACCGGAATCGCGTTCGCCTTCGACCGGATTCCCCACTAACCAGAAGAATAGTTGTCGGTCGTCTGGGCCAACAACAGCCAGGGGAAAAGATGCCATACGCCATAACGCCGTAACGCACGGGCTGTTGTCTAGGGCTCTCGTGTTCAAGAATGAGAAAGAGAAGTACAGCTTCAGAGCCTATTCAAAGCGCCTTTGTGAGGACCTAACGCCCGCCGATGCGCTGGAAACCATGTATGTGGAAGACCTTGCAAATGCCGAATGGAGGCTCAAGCGAGCTACTCGCTGGGAGCAACACATCAGGATGAACAACGATACAACTGAGATTGTTGAAGGCGCACTGCAATCCAGCACCCAAAAACTCGGCATCTCGCACCTGACCGCAATGGACAGCACCCGCAGATGGCGCTGCAAAGAACTTAGATTCTCGTTAACGAAGGATAAGGACTCAAAGCATGGGAGCCATACCTCCCTACAAACTCTTGTACAACCTCCGCCCTATCGACGGAAGGACGATAGCCTTTCGGGCGACCGGGGAGGAGTGGAATTGACGGCGAAGCTTACGGATCCTCTGGATGACTTGGATGCGATCCTTCGATATCAAAGAGCCATTAGGAGGGACCGCGACAACGCTGCGGACCGGCTGCTTAGGCTGCAGAGAGCTCGCGCGAAAGCTAGCGACAAAGACGACTAGGAACGTTGTCCGTTGCTTTTGTTTAAAGACCAGTCTGTGGAGAGGGGCAAGGCTCCCGCCCTTGCCCCCGCTCATCCACGTCGAAAGCTTGAGCTAATTTCATCACCTGTCCTCGCCGGTAAACCGGGCACCCCGCGGCAGCTATGGGAGGGTTTTTTGACCAAACAAAGCCACCATATCCTTTATTATCAGTATGATCGTCGATCCGGTTGCCAAAGCGTCTCATCGTAGGGTGGCGGACGGTTTCGCGCGCTGGTTGCCGGGCCGGAATCCACTGCCCGCTTATCCGCGTTGCAACCCAGGATATCTGAAGCCAGCTTCGGCATCCCGCGCACCGTCAACAATGTCGACGACTCAGGCCAGACAACCAGTGATCGAAGATTTAGGAATATTCACACCTTCGCGTGGCCAAAATCTGGTCTAATATGCGGGAGCATTGAGGTAGGCCCTCAATCCCATGATTCGTGCTCTGCTGTCCCTCCTGCTCCTAACCGGCCCTGCGTGGGCCACTTCAATCACCATTGGCGAACTGGAATATCTCTCCACCAGCAACGGGGTAAGCGGTTACAAAGTCATCTTCAATACGGTTGGAGTCACGGCCCAGCCCCTGACCTTCGCCAACGCCACGTTGTTCGTTGGCGGACGACACGAGAGCATTGGCCCAATTAGTACATCCAGCCTTCCTATCCTATTCACGGGTGGCCCAGGGCTCGGATTGCCCGCGTGCCCCTGTACCTCCTTGCGCCTGCAACTACTTTTTCCGGGCAGCGGACCTATCACGTTTATGTTGGCGAATGGGCAACAGTTCACCGCTAGTCATATGAACGTGACGCTGCTTTTGCCTACTTCCGGCAGGTTCCTGATGCCGGGCGCCGCTGCCAACATCGTCCTTACGCCTGTGCCTGAACCCCAGACTTGGACCTTGATGAGCACAGGACTCGTGGCCATCTGGCCGTATTTCCGCGGAAGGATCCGGAAAAAACTGGCAGCTGTTTAAGGCTCGGATCCGACGCGCGTCGGATCTGCAAACCATCATCCCAGTCTTCGGCGACGTCGTCTAAACTCGTCATCCGGGTTGCCTCGCGACGGAAGATATTTTCCGTTCCCGATTACGTGCTCCCGCTGAGCCGCTTCGAAATCAAGCTAGCGTGGAGTACACCTTTCTCGTCGTAGGTGCCGCGGCAGATCACTCGATCGCCATCTTTCACCTGGGTGGCATCAATGTCGTTGACCGTTTTGCTGCCGTGCGCCTGACTGACCCACTTCGTCGAGCTGTCGTACTGGACGGTTTTCTCGACGCTCGAACCGACCTTGCGAACTGTCAACGTAGACTTGTCCGGACTGCTCCTCACGACGCGGCCCTCCCAGCGCTCCTCCTTCGGGGCTTTTTTCTTGGCGGGGGCCTCCTGCGAAAACATCGGCGTGGACAGCGAGCAGGCAAGTACGGAGGCGAACAGTAATGTGAGCAGCTTCTTCACCATATAAACCCCATCCTTTCAATAGAAAGATTGTGTACTCGGCGGGAAAGAATAGACCCAAGGACCGAAAAGAACAAGTCCCATCTTAACTTTGCAGGACGCATGCCGGATTGCCCTTGGTTCAGGGTCGGACAAATCTGCAGTTGCCGAGCGGGGTTTCATGGGGGTAAATTTGTCCCCGTCAAAGTGCAGCGGAGGATACTTCGATGGACCTACTTCAAATCCAGTGGCGGAAATTCACGGTTGCCACGGTGCTTTGCCTGACGTGCCCTCTCTTGATCATGGCGTCCGACCAGCCTGCCCTGACCAAGGAGCAGATTAAGCAATTCCTTCTGACCGCCAAGATTGTGAAGGCTGAGCAATCCAAGAAAGGCATCAACAACACCGTGCGCCTTACGCTCTCCGATGGCACGGTGACCCACGATGCCTCTTTCCAACCCGTTGACATACACAAACCCCAGATGCAACTTGCCAGCGGCACCGAGATGAACTTTGTCGATTCCTACAAATACAACATCGCAGCTTATCAGCTGGCTGAAATGCTCGGCCTTGACGACATTGTTCCTGTCTACGTCGAGCGCAAGTGGAAAGGCGATGCCGGTTCACTAAGTTGGTGGCTGCCGGTGAAGATGGACGAGGCAGAACGCCACAGGCAGAAACTAACCGCGCCCGATGCAGACGCCTGGAATCATCAGATGTACAAAGTGCGCGTCCTAGACCAGTTGGTCTACGACAACGATCCCAACCTCACCAACGTATTGATTGGCGAGGATTGGAAGATTTGGCGGATTGATTTCACCCGTGCGTTCCGGCTCTCCAAAGATCTGAGAAACCCTGGAGACCTAGTGCAGTGCGACCGGCAGTTGCTCGAGAAGCTGAAAGCGCTGGACGGGAACGAACTGACGGAGAAAACAAAGCATTATCTGACCAAGGATGAAGTCAAAGGCGTGATGGCTCGACGGGACAAGATCGTGGCGCGCTTCCAACAGCTCATCGCCGAAAAAGGGGAGGGCGAAGTGTTGTACTAGATGGCATCGCGGGCGTGAGGAAAAGAGGCGTCCGGCAGCTTGTCTGGCGCGCGCGGAGAGATTCGAACTTGAGGTTTGCGGGCGTGAGCGGAGCGGGAGCCCGCGGCCGAAATCCCGAGCCTGGCGAGGGATCTAGACGGCAGAAAGAATGTCGAGGGAAAACTGGCGCGCCCGGAGAGATTCGAACTCCCGACCTACAGCTCCGGAGGCTGCCGCTCTATCCAGCTGAGCTACGGGCGCGCTGCGTTCAGTTTACAGCCGGGGCTTCGTCCTATCAATGCGGGCGGGCTCCACGCAAGCAAAGAGTACGCTCACAGTAGGTTGCGCAAAACGCCTCGGCTGCGATTACCAGCGGCCTCGGCCACCACCGCCGCCGCGACCACCTCGGTCCCCACCACGATCTCGACCGCCGCCTCCGCTGCGTTCTACCTTGGGGCGGGCCTCGTTCACGTTCAGCGTCCGCCCGCCCACTTGGCTGCCGTTAAGCGCAGCGATTGCTTTCTCACCTTCTTCCGCGTTAGCCATTTCGACAAAACCGAAACCGCGGGAGCGGCCAGTCTCGCGGTCAGTCATAATGCTAACGCGGTCCACCTGCCCATAGGCCGCGAATAGCTGACGCAGTTCGTCTTCACCGGTATTGAAATCCAGATTTCCTACAAAAATGTTCTTCACGCGAATTTCCTCGGAGTGAGCTATCTGAGTGCAGCTGACTTCGGCGGAAAACGCGGGGGCTGGTTGGCCGTCCAAATAGCCGGAGTTGGCGAACAGTCAAATGCGTGGGGAAGTATAGCAGGTTCGCTCATTATGGGAAGCGGCGGGGCAAGGGCGTCCTTAATTAGGTCCAGTCGGGTGCTAGCAGTCATCCACCTTCCAATAGCCTTCGCGGTGATATCCGAGAAGCAGCACCCGGTTCCTGGGATCATGGCGCTTGCCGCACCGGGGACATTTCAGATAACGGCTCCAAGCGGTACCGTGACGATCATAGTTTTCAGCGACCGCAAACGTCGTGCCGCAACTGCAGGGCACGAGAAACATCTTCAAGCGCTGTCCGCTCTGAGGAAACCGCTTGGGTTTTGATCGCGGTGTCACGAGCCCTCTTCCACTGTCGCCATCATACTTTTCTTCCGCTTGTTCGCCGGCAAGGCTTTTTTCCGCAGGCGCAGCGCCTTAGGCGTGACCTCGATGAACTCATCGTCGGCGATGAACTCAATCGCCTGCTCCAGATTCAAATTGCGGAACGGAACCAAGCGAATCGCCATGTCCGAAGTCGATGACCGCATGTTGGTCAGCTTCTTCTCGCGTACCACATTCACGTCGAGGTCGGTATCTTTCGCGTTCTCGCCGATGATCATGCCCTCATACACCTCGACCGTCGGACCGACAAACAGCTCACCCCGCTCCTGCAGATTGTAAAGTGCATACGGCGTTGTAACTCCCGCACGGTCAGACACCAACGCGCCGGTCAGTCGATGCGGAATCTCGCCCTGCCATTCGGTGTATCCGTCAAAAAGCGAATTCATTACGATGGTGCCGCGCGTGTCGGTCAGCAATTGGCCGCGCAAACCAATCAGGCCACGGCTGGCGACACGAAACTCGATTCGCACTCGGCCGTAGCCGTGATTGTGCATGTTTAGGACTTCGCCCTTGCGTGTGCCAAGTTGCTCCATTACCACGCCCACGAACTCTTCGGGCACGTCCACGGTGAGCTTTTCGATCGGCTCCATGAGCCTGCCGTCCACGCGCTTCGTGACGATTTCGGGCTTACCTACCATCAGCTCGTAGCTTTCACGGCGCATCATTTCTATCAGGATCGAAAGCTGCAATTCGCCGCGTCCCATGACCACGAATGAGTCCGTGCTGTCGGTTTCCTCAAGGCGCAGGGAAACGTTGGTGAGCAGCTCTTTTTGCAGGCGCTCCCGCAGATTTCGCGAAGTCACATAGGTGCCCTCGCGCCCGGCAAAGGGCGAGGTGTTGACCGTGAATAGCATGGCAATGGTGGGCTCATCAATCGAAATGTGAGGCAGCGGCGCTGGGTTCTCGGCGTCGGTGATGGTCTCACCGATCGTGATGCCTTCAACCCCGGCCACCGCAATGATGTCGCCCAGTGTGGTCTCGGTGATGTCGGTCCGCTTCAATCCGGCGAACGAAAACAACTTTGTGATTTTAGTTTTTTGCAGCGTTCCATCCAACTTGGCGATGGCGACATCTTCGCCGGTGTGCATGCTTCCGTTGAACACGCGCGCAATCGCCAGACGCCCGAGATAGTCGCTGTAGTCGAGGTTGGCTACCAGGATCTGCAGCGGCCCCGCTGGGTCTCCTTTTGGTTCAGGAATGGTGCTGATGATGGCATCGAATAGAGGCTGCAAATCCTCGCCGCCGCCTTTTATATCGGTGGAAGCCGTGCCCTCCTTGGCATTGGTGTACAGGACGGGAAAATCCAGTTGATCTTCCCTAGCGTCAAGATCAATGAAAAGGTCATAAATCTCGTTAAGAACTTCCTGGGGACGCGCGTCGGAGCGATCGATTTTATTGATCACGACGATGGGTGGAAGATTCGCTTCCAGCGCCTTGCTCAGCACATAGCGGGTTTGTGGCAGAGGGCCTTCGCTGGCGTCCACCAGCAGCATCACTCCATCGACCATCTTCAGCGCGCGTTCGACTTCGCCGCCAAAGTCGCTGTGGCCGGGGGTATCGACAATGTTGATCTTCACGTGGTGGTAAAAGATGGCGGTATTTTTGGCCAGAATGGTGATGCCGCGCTCGCGCTCCAGATCGTTCGAGTCCATCACGCGCTCGATCAGATGCTCGTTGGCACGAAAAGTGCCGCTCTGGCGCAACATGCCATCCACCAGAGTAGTTTTGCCGTGGTCGACGTGCGCAATAATAGCGATGTTACGAATAGCTGAACTCAAAGTGTGACTGTCCTTCCTGATGTTTGTACTACTACCACTTTACTATGGGATGGTGGGGGAAGGTGTGTTTTCATCCCGAGGTAGGTGACACGGAGGTATCGCTTTTGTCGCGGAGTCACTGAGCGGATTTTGGCGTCCGAACTCCGGCTAATCGGCTTTCCGCTTCCTTTACCGCCCGCTTGGCGGAGAGGATCGCCGGGCTGACTGTGGATTCCGGCCCTTCGGAATCTGTGTTGGCGAAGAACACACGATCCATAGGCTGCCGCACCAACGGCTGCACTTCAGTGAACAGGCCGGGAGTGGACATGTATAGGGGATGGCCGCGCCGATAGAGGTGTACCTCAAGTGGATCGACATTCGATCCGGGGAAAAGCTTCTGGAAATCGCGCAGCACGTTGGCCGCAACCCGCCGCGCGCTGATTTCGCTCAGGAGGACACTACGATCCTCTTCATGCAGTGGCGTGTAGCAAGTCAGAATATTGTATTTCTGCTTGTAACCAGCCTGGTTGCGCATGACCCAATCAGCCACGGTTATGTCAGTAAAGGTGTTTCCCGGGCACCAGGTATCGAATCCCTTGTTGAACACTGGTTTGTCAAAAATCAGGTTGACCACAGCATAAGGAATGTAGCGAATCTGGTGCATGGCATCGCTTTGCTTCTCGGGTAGCCCCTCCACGATGCGCCGGGTGATGAATTTAGGTGTGGCCATGATTACGGCTTTGGCAGCTACCGTCTTCAGCTCAGCGCCCTGCATGTACGTCACTTGCACTTCGTTCTTATCGGAGACAACCGCCACAGTCGTAGCGCCGGCCTGCATGCCCGCGGCAGATTTCGACGTCAAGAGTTCGACAAGCCTGTTGGTCATTGCACCCAGCCCTCCGGGCCAGGTGAAGCGATCGTCATGCGGACTTTCCGCGACCATCGCCTGCAATTCGATCACGCCGACTGCCGCCGCTGCGTCCTCGGTCATCGCGCCATAGTTGGAAGGCCCGTAAGCGTCCCACCACTGTTTGAGTTCGTCGGGATATCCCTTGAGTAGTTCGGAGAAAGGAAGGTTGTAGAGTTCCTTGGCGCGCTTTTCCACGTTGATGGCAAGCATTTCCTTTTTAAATTTCTTGAAGCCTTCGCGAACCGATGGCGAGTATGGCAGCTTGTCGAGTCCGTCTCCCCAGGTATCGGGGATCCACTCGCCGTTAATTACACTGCCATCAGGGCTGTCGACAGGCAGTGGCTCCAGGCCGATTTCCTTTGCGAATCGGTAAGCGTATTCATCCCTGTAGAGGAAGGCCGTGCCTGTGCCGTACACGTTTCCTTGATATTCCATGGCGTAAGCATTGCCACCCCAGTGCGGCTCTTTTTCCAGCAGGAGGAAATCGCCCTGGCGCTGGAAATAAGCAGCAGCCAGTCCGCTGAGACCACCGCCGACGATCACCACATCGTGCCGGGCGGAGACGGGCGGCCGCGTGAAGATTTTGCCGTCGCGTACCTGGTGGCAGATGCGATTATCTTCCCCCTCCACCAAGGACGCGTGCGGGTTTTCGGTTTGCGCGGCGAACAGCGAGAGGTCAACTGGGCATCCCGCGGCAACCGATCCCGCGACCACGAACTTGATGAAATCTCGGCGATTCGTACTCATCCGTCGTCCCCTTAGGATATCGTCTCTACCAGTTCGGCGACGATTTCCGGTTTGGCTTCCGCGCTCGCGCGCAAGCGATACCAGATCACAATCGCCACCAGTGAAAAAACAAAAATGATGCTGGAGATGGCATTGATCTCAGGAGTAATGCCACGGCGCAGCCGGCCCCAGATCTCCAGCGGCAGCGTATTGTCGCGCCCGATCAGGAAGAAGCTGACCGCGATTTCGTCCATAGAAAGCGTAAAGATCAATAACGCCGCGCCGATGATGGAGAGCCGCAGGTTCGGAATCGTCACCCGCCAGAAAGTCTGCCAATAATTTGCGCCGAGATCGAGGGAGGCTTCTTCCTGCGCCCGATCCAATTTCTGCAATCCAGCGAACACTTCGGTAGTGGCGACAGAAATCAGCGCTGTGCCATGGCCCAGAACGATGGTGATCAGGCTGAGCTTCACAGCGGCCTCGCGAAACAGCATAAGCAGCGAGAGTCCGGTAATGATGCCCGGGAGAATCAACGGCAACAGCACCAGTCGGCGAAAAAGTGCCTTTCCGGGAAATTGCGCGATCGAGAGCCAGCGCTGCGGGAATTCCGAACGTCAGCGAGATTGCCACGGCGGCGAGCGCGACCAGCACGCTATTCAACACTGACGTCCAGATGGCATCGTCTGCAAGCAGCATGCGATACCAGTCCAGGGTCAGATTCGCGGAGGGAAGCCGCCTACGCCCGAGCCGTTGAACGAATACACGATCAGCGTGACGATGGGCAGGTAGAGAAACCGAATACTGCACATCGCGTGCCAGGGCAACCAGCGCGATGTGTGACCTGCGCCGCTGTCGGTCATCGGAAACTCCATTTCTTTTCAAGTTTCTCGGAAACGAAAAGAAGCACGAGCACCAGGAGCAGCATGCAGAGCGAGATCGCCGCGCCTAGCGGCCAGTTGTAAGCGGCGCCAAACAGACTAACTACAATGTTGGAAATCATGATGCCGCTCGGGCCCGCCGAGTAGAAGCGGCGCCAGAAAATCCCCCAGACTGAGCACGAATGCGAAAGTTGCCCCGGCGAGAACTCCGGGAAAAGATAGCGGGAAAATCACTCGCCAGAAAGTTTGAACAGGAGACGCGCCCAAGTCGTGCGAAGCCTCGACCAGGTTTCGAGGAATATGCTCGAGCGAAGCGTAGATTGGGAGGAATGCAAATGGAGTATAGATGTGAGTAAGCGTCAGTACCACTGCGAACGGACTGTAGAGCAGGAACTCCAGCGGATGTTTTGTGAGGTGCATGTACTGCAAAAGCGTGTTAAGCACGCCATCGCTGCCCAGAATCGTCTTCCAGGCGTAGGCGCGGACCAGATAGCTCACCCATAGCGGGATGATCACCAATTGATACAAGAGGTCTTTTCTCTCACCTGCGTGGAACGACAGGTAATAGGCCAACGGATAACCGAGCAGCAGGGAAAAAATCATGACTCGGGCCGCGATCCACATGGAGCGAAACAGGGTTTGCAGGTAGACGTTCACGCGGAACAGTTCGCGGTAGTTGTCGAGCGTCCAAGAATGAACGATCGTCTGTGTCGGAGAGACCGACCAGAAGCTATAAAAGAAGAGCAACACATAGGGGAAAAGCAGGAATACCGCGACCCAGAGCAGCGGCGGCAGGGTGATGGCGGCTCGGTAGGCGCGAGAGAACATCAGCTTTTCTCCTGCGATTCACGGACCGGTACGGCATCAGACGGCGAAAATTCCAGATCGAGATCGCCTTGCCAGTTCTCGCGGCTGGCAGTTCTGATCGAGATCACCAGACCATCCGCGCACTCGACTTGCAACAGGTCAGTGGCACCGTGAAAAGCTTGTTGTCGGATTCTTCCGCGGAAGCGGATGGTTGTGCCAGTCGGCGTTGCCGATGCCAGCCGGATATTCTCGGGCCGCAATGAGAACAGGCCGGGCCCATCCCGCAGCCCGGTTCGCCAGGACAGGGACTGGCAGCGGGCGACGCCATCCGTTACTTCACCCCGCAGAAGGTTGGTGTGACCGATGAACTGCGCCGTGTAAGCCGTCGCCGGACGACTGTAGATCTCTCGCGGGGAAGCTACTTGTTCCAGTTCACCCATGCGGAGCAGTGCGATACGGTCCGACATAACCATGGCTTCTTCCTGGTCGTGGGTGACGAACACGAAGGAAATGCCAACTTCTCGCTGCAGTGATTTCAACTCCACCTGCATCTGCCGGCGGAGATTTGCGTCCAGAGCGGAAAGCGGCTCGTCCAAAAGCAACAGACGCGGACGGTTTATCAGAGCTCGCGCCAGAGCGATGCGCTGCTGCTGCCCTCCGCTGATCTTGGCCGGCTTGGACGAGGCATACGCGGTCATCTTGACCATGGCCAGCGCCTGCTCGACCCGCTCCGTGATTTCATCTTTGGGCCGCTTGGCCACCTTCAATCCGTAACCGACGTTTTCGGCGACGGTCAGATGTGGAAACAAGGCATAGTGCTGAAACACGGTATTGACCCGGCGCCGGTAGGGAGGCAGGCGGTCAAGCCGGTCAGCGCCCATGATTATTTCTCCCGAGTCCGCGTTCTCGAATCCTGCGATGATTCGCAACAGCGTAGTTTTGCCGGAGCCGCTTTCGCCAAGAATGGTGAGGAACTCGCCTTCCGCGACCTGCAGAGAGATATCGCGAAGCACTGCGGTACGGCCGAATGACTTGGCGACATTGCGGATGGAAAGCAGCGGAGGGCTGGACGACTGCGCCGTGTTGAGCCCTGCGGGTTCGGTGGTGGTCGCCATGTGGTTCGGGGAGGCCGCCAAGATACAGCGCTACATCACTGTGCTGCCTTCACTTCATTCCAGACTTCGTTGTATTTAGCCCGGCGCGGCACATTCTGCCAGAAATAAATCCGCTTCTGATAATTGTCTACGTCGTCAAGATGTAGGCTTTTGACTTCGTCGGCGTCATGAAATGCGCTGCCTGTGGGTTTGCCGGAGTGTAACCGGTCACATCGGTGACCTTCTTCTGGATTTGTGCTTCGATCATGTACTCCAGGAACTTGTAAGCCAAGTCTCTATTTTCACTGCCGGCGGTAATCATCAGATGGTCAATCCAGCCCGTGGTGTTTTCTTTGGGGATGGTCTCGCCGACCGGATAATTGACTTTTCGAAGCTGATTGGTCATCAGCGGCCAACCCATGGCCGCAACCACCTCATGGTTTTGAAACAGATTTGTCAGTTCGCCGCCGGTTGACCACATCTTCCGGATATTCGGTTTCATCTCCAACAGCTTCTTCTTGACGGCATCGAGTTGCGCGTCGGTAAGGTTGTAGAGTTGGCTCGGATCAGGTTTGTCGTAGCCGAGCACCTGCGCGGCCATGTACACCGTGGAGAGATCGTCCCACACCGAGATCTTGCCGCGGTATTTTGGATCCCAGAATATGTTCCAACTCTCGGGTGGCCGTGGAAACGCCGTGGTGTCATAGATCATGGGGTCCGGTCCCCACATGAACGGGACTCCGTAAACCTGCCCCTTCAATCGCACGAGGGGCAGGGAGGTGAGCTGGGGAGAAAGCTGAGAGTAGCCGGGTAACTTCGCGAGATCGAGCGGCGCAGCCAATCCTGCGGATGCGATCGAGGTGGCAACATCACTCGACGGCGAGATGACGTCATAGTTGCCGGCGCTCCCGCCGCGCAATTTCGCGACCAGTTCATCACTCGATCCCATGTAAGAGGCTGAAACTTTGCAATGATTCTGCTCTTCAAAGGCATGCACGAAGGATGAATCAGCGTAGCCTTCCCACACCAGCAAGTTGAGCGTGGCCGTCTTTTTCCCGCACGAGCCAACGATGAAGACCGCCGCCGCAAGCGGCAACGCCAGCAAGGGCCGGATGATCATTTTGCCTCCGTTGTGGCGGACTCGCTGGGCCACGCCGGCGACTGATAAACGGTTTTTCCGCCGACCATGGTCAACAGAACCTCTGTTTTACCGATTTCGGTAGGCTCGATTTTGAACACGTCCTGCGAGAGCACGATCAAGTCTGCCAACTTGCCCGGCTGGAGCGAGCCTTCGGTTTTCTCTCGATGTCCAGCAAAAGCTGCGCCCAGAGTGTAGGCTCTTATCGCATCTTCCAGGCTGATTCGTTCGTGCGGAACGAAACCACCCGGCGGATTGCCCTCGGTCGTCTGACGGGTCAGCGCATTCTGCACTCCCGGCCAGGGATTCAACGTGACGACGGGCCAATCGCTACCGAACGCGAGCTGGCCACCAGCATTCTCAATGCTGCGCCAGGCCCACGCCCGCTGAGCGCGTTCCGGGCCGACGTTTCGCGACCAGACGTTCAGTGTGTCATCGTTGGGATAGGCGTGCAGCGGCTGGAAACTCGCGATCACGCCGAGCTTGCCAAAACGCGGGATGTCGGCTGCAGACGCGTCCTCGATGTGTTCGATGCGGTGCCGGGCGTCCAACCTATGATTGGTGTTTTGCGCAGTTTCATACGCATCCAGTGCCACGCGAATTGCCCGGTCCCCGATTGCATGGGTGAACACCTGAATGCCATGGCGATCCAGCTCCACGACAGCTTTCATGTATGCATCGTGGTCCCAGAGTAATTCACCTGACGTCGATGGATCATCGGAATAGGGCGCGAGCATGGATGCGGTGTGACTCTCGATGACTCCGTCAAGAAAGAATTTGGCTGGCCCTGCGGCAATCCATTGGTCGTGATAACGGCGCCGTGCTTCCTCGATCTCCCGCAGTTTCCTGTCAGTAAGAGTCGGAGGCTCCATGTAATAGGCCATGTACATACGCAGGGTCAGATCGCCGGTACGGCGCAACTGGTCGTACAGTTCAACATTCTCCAAATCACTGATGGCGATGCCTAGATTGCCGGCGCAGTGGACCCGCACCAAGCCGACGCGATTCGCTTCTTTGAGACTCTGGCGGATGCCTCGCAACTTTTCTTCTCGGGTTGGCAAGGGAATCACGCGCTCGAAAATGCCATCTGCAGGATCCTCTTTGATGACACCCGTAGGCTCGCCGGTCTTGGGATCACGCATAATGCCGGGCACCGGGTCGGGCGCCTGTCGCGTGATGCCAGCGAGTTGCAGGGCCTTACTGTTCGCCCACCAGGTGTGCCCATCAAACGCCTCCAGATAAACCGGTCGGTCGGGAACGATTTCGTCCAGGTACTTCTTGTCGGGAAGTGCAGCCGCGCCAAACATCGGGTAGGACCATCCCCGTCCCAGTATCCATGTCTTCTCCGGATGCGCTGCGGCGTATGTTTTTACCTGCTGCTGCAATCCGGCGAGAGTTTGCGTGTCCTCAATAACAATTTGTTGCGCATTCATCGAACCTTCGAGGAAATGGATGTGACTGTCGGTGAAGCCGGGAAGGACCAGTCGTCCGCCCACATCAATCACCTTCGTCGCCGCACCCCGATATGGCGCAATGTCTTTCGCTGCGCCGACGGCGATAACCTGCTCTCCGCGGATCGCAAGCGCCTCCGCCCACGGCTGCCGTCGGTTGACCGTGTAGATCCTCGCATTGATCAGGATGGTATCCGCCTTGTGGGTCTGGGCGAGCGCGACGGCAACCAACAGGCCCGCCGTTCCCAGCAAAAAAGTTATCTGCCGAAAACAGCGAGCGAAGTCCGTGGCATCGAACAAAACTTTTCTCCTCGACGTGCCCCTCAATTAAGACGCGCGCCTAACTAAAAGGTCGGCGGCGTATTCACCCATAACACCCAGGTTTCAGCCCGTCCCGGATTTTCCCAGCGATGCGGTGTCGCGCTCTCGAAATAGAAACTGTCACCGGGCTTGAGCCGGTACTCCTCATCGTGAAGTGAAATCTGCAATTGCCCACGCAATATGTAAAGAAATTCCTCACCTTCGTGGGCGTAGGATTCGCCGCTGCCGGCTCGCGGGGCGATGCGAAATAAGTGTGGCTCCATCACCGTGTTTCCCCATGCCAGCAGTTCCATGCGGACGCCCGGGCCAGCTTCAAGAACTTTACGTCCGCCGGGAGGCACTACTCGGCTCTGAGATTTTGCGGCGTCGAAGAAATCAAGGATGTTAGTTTTGTAGAAGCGAGCCAGTTTGCGCAGGGTGCTTACCGAAGCGCTCATATGAGAGCGCTCCAACGCACTGAGGAATCCCAGCGAAATGCCCACCGATCGGGCAACTTGGGCGAGAGAAAGCGCACGTTTGGTGCGCAATTGGCGGAGATGAACGCCGATCGCGCCAGCCGCACCGTTGGCGGCTGGCACGTACCAATCCCTCCCGCTTGAGAGTTTGTACGATGGCAGGCGCGTTCAATCCCGCGAACTCTGCGCAAAAAACGTGCGCGCTTAAGCAGCGTTACATCTTCCGCGCTGTAGAGGCGATACTTGCTGGCGGTACGGCGGGGTCGGGTGAGTCCAAGACTCTCCCAGGAGCGGATCACCGATGGAGAAACGCCGACCAGTCGGGCGACATCGCCGATTTTCAAGTAAGGTTCAGGATTGGCCGGTTTCATTTCGAAACTGCTCTCTCCGCTCGACTATTAAGTGTTCAGGGGAATCGGTATTTTTTGCTTGACAGTTTACCGGCGGGCCCTCTAACCTTGCGCGATTATAGCAAGGTTTGCCGCGAGTGCAAGGCCGTCATTTTCAAGCTCGACAATAAATTTCCGTCCGTGATCTGGAGGCTTCGATGCCGTCCTCGACAGCACGCTCGATCTCTTGGCTGGTCGTCCTGCTTTGTCTGGCGAGTTCCACGCTGGTATTGGCGCAGGGCACCGGCGGCCGAATCCTGGGCCGGGCCGCCGACTCGACCGGCGCGGTGCTGGCGAACGTCAAGGTCACGCTGGTGAACGAGGCAACCGGCGTGAGTCAAGAGACGCTAACGAATAGCACCGGCGACTATGGGTTTCCGCAAGTCCCGGTTGGCACCTATCGGCTGGAGTTTGATCTGGCGGGTTTCAAAAAGAACGTGCAGCACGGCATCACCGTGGACCTTAATCAGGTCTTGACCATTAACATGATTATGCAGATCGGCCAGACCAAGGAGACAGTGGAAGTCACCTCCGAAGCGCCGCTGGTGGACACGACTAGTACGCAACTCGGCGCCGTAGTGGACTGATCGCGCCGTCAGCCAGCTCCCGCTCAACGCCCGCGATACCTACCAATTGCTGCAATTGCAGCCGGGAGTGCAGTCGCAGTTGGGAAACCCTCTCATCTATGGCAGCGACAAGGCCGGAGCGGTATCCGTGAACGGCGGTCGAGGGCGCTCCAATAATTTCAGCGTTAATGGCGGCGATGCCAACGACCAGTTTGTGAATCTCCCTACCGTTCAACCCAGCTCCTGACACCATCCAGGAATTCCGGGTCTTGACCAACACTTTCGACGCGGAGTACGGGCGTAACTCCGGGTCGGTAGTTAACGTGGTCACTAAAACGGGCACCAATAGCTTGCACGGAGACGTTTACGAGTTTTTCCGCAACAAGGTGCTTAATGCGCGCAACTATTTCGAGGAGACACGACCCCAATTCCAGCAGAATCAGTTTGGCGGCACGCTGGGCGGGCCCATCAAGAAGGATCGCACGTTCTTTTTTGGTTCCTATGAAGGACGGCGCGTGCGCCAGCCTACGACGTTTCCTGTTTCGACCCCACCGTCCCAAGCTGAGAGAAATGGAGATTTCTCAGCGAACGGTGGTTTCACTGGGCTGATCACGACGCCATTCTTCGGCTCCGTGTTAATGGGGCGAAAGGACGTGAATAGTGGTCTCACGTGCTCGCAGGCGATTACAACTGGAGGCGGTGTCTTGCCTACCCCAGCCGCGATCACGGCTGCCGATAACAGCTCCGCAGGAGGCTTAGCTTACACTTCCGTGTTTCCTAACAGCCAGGTGCCGACTGCCTGTATGGATCCAGTTGCTGCGAACTTGATGCAGCAATATGTGCCGCTGCCCAATCGTCCCGATGGCACCTACCAAGCCACCGTTATCGGTCCCGCCCGTGCAGATCAAATGACTACGCGAGTGGATCACAGAATCAACGACCGCCAGAACTTCGCCGCCTACTACTACTTCAATGACGACCGCACGGTGCAACCCTTTGCTTTTTTCCAGTTTGCCGGCGCCACCGTGCCTAACTTTGGCAGCGTCGTCGCTGAGCGCGTACAGCAGGTCAACCTGAGCCACACCTGGACGGTCAATTCGACTTCAGTCAATGAGTTTCGTTTCACCTATATGAGAGAAGGCCAAGGCACATTCCAGCATCCGCAAAAGACCAATCTCGTCACCAGCTCTTGTAACGGTGCGGCGGCAGCGTTTTGCTTTACGGGCACCTCGGATTCATCGGCGGTAGTGAGCGCCGTTCGGCACGAGTCCCAAGTTGGGGATCACACCGAGCCTCGGACCGAACCACGAGGGCGTGCCTTTCGTGAATATTGCCGGAGGCGTTAACTTCGGCAACAATTCCGAGGGCGACATTCCTCAGATTGGCAACTCTTTCCAGTGGTCGGACAGCTTCACCAAGGTTGCGGGCAAGCATACCCTCAAATTTGGTGCCGATGTGCGGCGCCAGAGATTTGATCAGGAACTGTTCTTTGAGGTCAGCGGGGGTTTTACCTACACGGGTGGCGGCCCCAACGATACCGCTGGCGGCGATCTCTACGGCAATTACTTCCTTGGCCTGCCGGATACCTTCGGCCAGGGTTCAGCGCAGTTTGAGCACGTTCGCAGCACCGGGCTTTACCTGTTTGCCCAAGATAGCTGGAAGATCAAGCCAAACCTGACGCTCAACTACGGGTTACGTTGGGAGTTGGACACACCCCTTGTCGATATCGGCCACCGCGTACAGACCTTCCGTCCGGGACAGCAGGATACGATATTTCCTTGTAGGCTTGGACCAAACGCGCCTCCTGCAGTTGGGGCCCCGGGAACGTCGTGCAACCCAGGTGGGCCTGCAGCTTCGGTTTATCCCCTCGGCCTCGTAATCCCAGGAGATAAAGGGGTTCCAGCCGGCTGACGCAGACCTATTACAATTCCTTCGCGCCGCGCATTGGAATTGCATGGAGCCCTGGAAAGTCAGGAAAGACGAGCATACGGGCGGGCTGGGGCATGTTCTACAATCCCATCGAGCAGCTCGTGCTCGAGCAGTTCAGCGCCGAACCTCCTTTCGGGGGCAGCTCATTCTTTTCCGGCACGTTGTTCAACACGCCTTACGTAGCCAAGCCGGGGTCTGTCACTCCCAATCCTTTTAACGGCGTACTAAACCCGACGCGCGGGCAGCCAGTGGATTGGTCGGTGTTTCGTCCGATTCTCCTTTTCGGCCAGTTCCCGCCCAAAATGCGTACACAGTACTCCGTCCAATACAACTTCGGGATTCAGCGCGAGCTGAGGCGAGACTTGGTACTCCAAGTCAACTATGTGGGATCGCAAGGCCACCGGCTGCTGGCGATTCATGACGTCAACTATCGGCAACCCACAGACCTGCCTAGACATCGCCAGCTATCCTTGGCCCGACTAACGGCTGTGGTCCGTTCTTCGAAGACAGCACATACACGATTCCAACGGGCGCCATCCCAACCGGGATGACCTTCCACCTGCCCAATGGACAGACGGTTCCGGGCGGTCCGAATTCTCCGGCTTTGACGATCGCCGGCACGCGGCGGTACTCGTCACCACTGTGCAATTACTTTGACGCCAGCACTTGCCCACCGGACGGAGTACCAGTATTCAGCGAAATCTACTCCGAGGACCCTATCGCCAACTCGAACTACAACTCGCTGCAGGCCAGCCTGGAGAAACGGTTCGCCAAAGGTCTACAGTTCACGGCGGCTTACACTTTCAGCAAATCCATCGACCAGGCTTCCAGTTTCGAGAACATCCTGGACCCGGTCGACTTCCGGCGCACCCGCAGCCTTTCGTTGTTCGATGCACGCCAGCGTTTCGTACTGAGCTACTTCTGGGAGTTTCCGGTCCCGAAATACAGCGGAGCCAAAGGAAAGATTCTTAACGGCTGGGCAATGTCGGGTATCACCACGTTCCAGAGCGGCTTCCCGATTCGAATTACGTCGTTCTCTGACAACGAGCTATTTGGGGATACCTTCTCGTTCGAATTCCCCAGCGAGCCCAATCAGGCGCTTCCATTTCGCCATATGGATCCTCGCAAGAATGGCGGCTTCTACTTTGATCCCAACACCTTTACCGATGCTACGGTGCAACTCGGCCAACTGGGCAACGCTCCGCGCACCATTTGCTGCGGGCCCGGAATCCAGGATTGGACGCTTGCCTTCCATAAGAACACGCCGATCACGGAAGGAACGCACATAGAGTTCCGCGCAGAATTCTTCAATGCTTTCAATCACACCCAGTTTCTGAATCCATGCGGCAACACCGGGAATTGCAATGACGGTTCGACGTATGGGAAAGTTAGTCAGGCGCGGAATCCGAGGCTCATACAGCTCGCTTTGAAATACCTCTTCTAATTTGTACGGCAAAGCCGGGTGGCCACGTCCGCCCGGCACAATCTAATGGCCGCAAAAACGGCCTGAGTTTTCTGGAGACCTCGATGTACCCCGCACTGGATAAAGAAATTGCAACTTTCGAGCGCCGTACCCCCAAGTCGGCCGAAGCTCATAAGAAGAACCTCAAGCGCATCCCGCTCGGTGTCGCCAGCAACTACCGGGCTTACGATCCTTACCCGATCTTTGTGAAAGAAGGGCAGGGCTCGCACTTTCGCGACCTCGATGGCAATGACTACATCGACCATAACCTTTGTTTTGGCGCGCTCATGGCTGGTCACTGTCATCCCGCGGTGATGAAGGCGGTCGCGGAGCGTCTGCATCTCGGAACCATGTTTGGCATGCCGCACGACATGGAGTGGCAACTGGCCGAAGAAATCTGCCAACGCTTCCCAGTCGAAATGGTGCGCTTTGGCAACAGCGGAACCGAAGCCACGATGCACGCTATTCGCCTGGCCCGTGCTGCGACGGGTCGCGACAAGATTGTCAAATTTGAAGGCGCCTACCACGGCCTGCATGATTCGGCGCTGGTTAGCGTCAAGCCCCATGCTCCAGAATTTGGCGAAATCACAGCTCCCATCTCGGTTCCCGGTGGGCTCGGCGTGCCCAAATCCGCGCTCGCAAACGTGCTTGTCGCCACGTTCAATGATCTCGCCACCGTCGAGCTTCGCTTCAAACAGAATCCGGGAGAGATCGCCGCGATCATCCTCGAACCCATTCTGATGAACGTCGGCTTGTGCATGCCACAGCCAGGCTTCCTCGAAGGCCTGCGTGAAATCGCTACCAAGAATGGCGCATTGCTCATCTTCGACGAAGTGAAGACTGGCGCGAAACTGGGATGGGGCGGGGCTTCCGAATACTTCGGCGTGAAGCCGGACATGATCTGCCTGGCCAAGTCGATTGGCGGCGGTTTGCCGCTGGCTGCGTTTGGCACGCACAAGTCGGTGATGGACCTGATTTCGCAGCACAAAGTCTTTCACGGCGGGACTTACAACACCAATCCCGTTTCCATGGCGGCAGGGCTGGCAACTTTCCGCGACGTCCTCAGTCGTGAAAACTATGCGCACGTAGATAAGCTCAGCACGAAGCTGACCAATGGCTATCGCAAGACTATTGCCAAGGTCGGGCTGCAGGGCTACATCGCGAGCGCCGGCGCGAACGGGGCTCTGATGCTCTATCCCAAGGAGATTCGCAACTACCGCGATTGGACCACCATCGACATCGATTTGTGGCGCCACTACTGGTTCGCAATGGTCAACCGCGGCGTGATGGCGCAGCCTTATTGGTGGGACGAACAATGGACGATTTCGGTTCAGCACACGGAAGCCGATATCGAGACGCATTTGGCGGCGTTCGAGGATGTGGCGCCGGCGCTGGCCAAGGCGCAGCAAGAACGCACGGCGGAAGTAGTCGCCCACTAGCATCGTTCCTCTTGTCATTCCGAGCGAAGCCAGGAATCTGGAGTATTGGCGCGACAACTGCAGATTCCTCGCTCGGAATGACAAGAGGGAGAGTGATAAGGCCAAGGAGCGCCATTTGCCCGCCAAAGATCACGACGCCACCCAGCCTCATCTGAAGCGTGTACTCGGCCGCTGGGACCTGGTCCTGTTGTTCGTGGTCGCGGTCTTCAATCTGAATGTGGTTCCGTCGATTGCGGCCAACGGCGGGGTCACGGTTTGGTTGTGGATCATCGCTCTGTTGCTGTTCTTCTGGCCACAGGGCATCGCTGTGATCGAGTTGGCTCACCGCTATCCAGGAGAAGGTGGAGTGTACCTGTGGGCCAAGGAAGTTTTCGGCGACTTCCACGGTTTCCTCTCCGGGTGGTGCTACTGGACCAACAACATGCTCTACGTGCCGACAGTGATGCTGTATTTCGTCGGCGTGTCGGTTTTCGCCATGGGCCCCGGGCATGCCTCGCTGGCTGACGACAAAAACTTCGCCATGTTGGCTTCGGTAGCTCTGTTAGCGTTTCTCACCGTGCTCAACATCATGGGTCTGGGAGTAGGCAAATGGCTGAACAATCTGGGTGGGATCGGCACCTTTGTCGCAGCCGGCGTGCTCATGGGCTTGGGAGTGACCGTCTGGTCGCGCTTCGGCACCACTGTAACCGCAGCCGACTTCCGCATCCCTGCCGACCCCAAGTTTGTTCTGAATTCATTCGGCGTAATTTGCTTCGGCTTGGTGGGACTGGAACTTGCCTCTGTGATGGGCGATGAGATACGCGATCCCCAGAAAACGCTCCCCGGCGCGGTCGCCTGGGGTGGTGTGATCTCAGGCGCTCTCTACATCGGCGCAACTCTCACACTGCTGGTCGCCATCGGAAAGAACGACATCAGCGTGCTCCAGGGAATCGTGCAGGCGGTCAGCCATATGGCGGGCAAGGTTGGGGTGGCCTGGATCATCGCGCCTTTCGCCGTCATGTTGAGTTTATCCATTGCCGGCATTGGCTCGGCCTGGATGGGAGGCTCGGCTCGCATCCCATTCGTCGCTGGCCTCGATTCCTACATGCCATCAGCGATGGGCAAACTGCATCCCAAGTATGCGACGCCCTACGTAGCCCTGATCGTGCAGGGGTTGGTCTCTCTCCTCCTGATCGTGATCGACTTCACGGCTTCCGGCGGCGTGCAGGAAGCATTTCAGAAAATGCTCTCGGCGGCCGTCGTATTGCAGTTGGTTCCGTTCCTTTATGTATTCGCTGCTCTGGTGAAGTTTGCGGCGCGAAGCCCTCTTCAAGGTGGGGTGTATAGGAGGGGGACGCTCATGTTTGCCGGAGTGGCCGGACTGCTCACAACGACGCTGGCGATCATTGTGGCGTTTTTCCCGGCTAAACAGATCACGTCGTTGTGGAAGTACGAAGTTAGTATGTTTGGTATCACTTTGGGTTTTATTGCATTGGCGGTGTTTTTCTTCTTTGGATATGGCCGGCTGAAAACGCCAGAGGCGGTTCCTGTTGGGACAGGCGACTCGCCGGTCCAGGCAAACACCAGAGCACGACTCTAATCGCGCCACCGAAGTCCAAAGAGGCACGGCCTGAGGCCCTAAGAAAAACGAGCAGGAGGTATCCATGCCACGCGGAGTCAAAACCGACGTTCGCACTTATCAGATGTACATCAACGGCGAGTGGGTCGACAGCAAGTCGAATAAGACGTTTCCGGTCTATGATCCAGCGACGGAAGAAGTCATCGCCCAAGTCCCCGATGCCAATGCCGATGACGTGAACCGCGCCGTGGCGGCTGCCAGGGCTGCCTTCGATGATGGTCCCTGGGCTACGAGCACGGCGCAGGAACGAGGGCGTGTCCTGTTCCGCCTCGCCGAGAAGATTCGCCAGAATGCCGCCATGCTTGCCGAACTCGAGGCTCGTAACACCGGCAAGCCGATCGTCGAAGCGGAGTTTGACATCAATGACGTCGCGACCTGCTATGAGTATTACGGTGGCTTGGCCACGAAGGTGCTGGGTTTCGTGAATCCGGTTCCCGACAACGCCGTGAGCCTCACGCTGAAAGAACCCATCGGCGTTGCCGGTCAGATCATTCCGTGGAACTATCCGCTTTTGATGGCAGCATGGAAACTGGCTCCCGCACTGGCTGCGGGCTGTACCTGTATCCTGAAGCCAGCCGAGCAGACTCCTCTCACCGCTCTCGAAATGGCGAATTGGCTCGCTGACGTAGGGCTGCCACCCGGCGTGGTGAACATCATTACGGGATTTGGAGAAACCTGTGGAGCGCCGCTGGTACAACATCCCGACGTGAACAAGATCGCCTTCACCGGCAGCGCTGCCGGTCGGCAAGATTATCGTTAAGCAGGCCGCGGACACCGTGAAGCGCGTTACGCTGGAGCTCGGCGGCAAGTCCCCCAACATCTTTTTTGCCGACGCCGATTTCGAAGCTGCCATCGACGGTGCGCTGTTCGGCGTATTCATCAATCAAGGCGAAGTTTGTTCGGCCGGCAGCCGCATCCTGGTGCAGAAGTCCATCTACAAAAAATTTGTGGATGCCATGGCCGAGAAAGCTAAGACAATTAAACTGGGCGCCCCGCTCGATCGCGACACCAAAATGGGTCCGCTGGTCAGCAAAGAGCAATACGAGCGAGTGCGCTCCTATCAGGAAGTTGGCAAGAAAGAAGCCAAACTGGCCACCGGCGGAGGACGCGCCGAGAAATTTGCCAAAGGCTACTACGTAGAACCAACCATCTTCTACGACTTGGATAACAGCGCCCGTATCGCCCGTGAGGAAATCTTTGGCCCGGTTGCCGCCGTCATTCCTTTTGAAGATGAGAAAGACGCGGTCAAAATCGCGAACGATTCGCCTTACGGTTTGGCCGCCGCGGTCTGGACGCGCGATATTTTTAAAGCATTCCGCGCCGTAAAGTCGCTCCGCGCTGGCATCGTGTGGGTCAATCACATGCAGCCAACGTACGTCGAAGCACCCTGGGGCGGATACAAGCAATCTGGCTTCGGGCGTGAACTCGGGCCTTGGGGGATCGAGGAGTATCTGGAAACCAAGCAGGTGTATATCAATCTGAACGAAGCTCCAATCGCCTGGTACTAACTGAGAACAGAGAACCGAGACACTGAAGAACTGAGAACTGAGATGGCAACAATTCAACTGCGAACTTCAATTCCCGGACCAAAATCAAAAGCGCTGGCCGAGCGGCGCAATACCGCCGTGCCACGGGGCATTTCGCACGGTACGCCTGTATATGTCGCAAAGGCGGAAGCAGCGTGGCTGGAAGATGTCGACGGGAATCGCTACATAGATTTTGCCGGGGGAATTGGCTGCATCAACGTTGGGCACCGCCGCGAACCTGTCATCTCTGCCATCCGGGAACAGCTAGATCGATTTCTGCATACCTGCGTGCAGGTGACTCCCTACGAAAACTACGTCCAACTCGCCGAACGGATGAACCAAGTTACACCCGGAAGATTTCCTAAGAAGACATTTTTCGTGAACAGCGGCGCCGAGGCAGTAGAGAACGCGGTGAAGATCGCGCGTGCACATACCGGACGATCGGGCATTATCGCCTTTGAAGATGCTTTCCACGGCCGCACCATGATGACGCTCGCACTGACCAGCAAAACTCATCCCTACAAGGCGGGCTTTGCGCCTTTCCCCGGCGATGTGTATCGCATTCCGTATGCTTATTGCTATCGCTGCTCATATTCGCTGAAATATCCGTCGTGCGACTTGTTCTGCGCGCGCCATCTGGAAGACACTTTCAAGCGCGTTGTCGCGTCCGAAGACGTCGCCGCCGTTATTGCGGAACCAGTGCTTGGCGAGGGCGGCTTTGTAGTTCCGCCGAAAGATTACTTCAAGCTGCTGATAGAGATTTGTCACAAGCACGGTGTGTTGTTTATCGCGGATGAAGTGCAGAGCGGTTTCGGACGAACGGGCACTTTATTCGCCAGCGAATACTATGGCATTGAGCCGGACATTCTCGTGACCGCTAAATCACTCGGCGGTGGGTTGCCTTTGGCCGCAATTACCGGTCGCGCCGAGATAATGGACGCCCCGGGCGTCGGCGCCCTCGGCGGCACGTTCGCTGGTAATCCGCTTTCCTGTGCCGCGGCGCTGGCGGTGCTGGACATTTTCGATCGCGAAAATCTGTTGAGTCGTGCCAATGAACTGGGCAATCACTTCCAGAAGCGGGCCCGGGAGTGGCAGAGGCGCTGGCCGATCATTGGAGACATTCGGGGCTTGGGCGGAATGCAGGCCATCGAACTAGTACAATCGCCCGAGGGTCGTGAACCTGCTCCCGACGAGACCAAGCAGATCACGCAGTACTGCTACGAGCATGGCTTGATCACAATCACGGCAGGCTCGTATTCCAACGTGATCCGCGTGCTGGTTCCACTGGTCGTGACCAACGAGCAAATGGATGAAGGCCTCGATGTGCTTGAGTCCGCGCTACAATCTGTATACGAGAAGAAGGGAGCCATCGCCCAGCCTGTATAGGGTAGCCAAACTCCCACCAGCGCCGGTCATGAATCCAACGATCGGCGTTCTTCTTTATTCTTCGCGATAGTAGAGGTCCGAAAATGACAGTCGCCGCGCCAACGCTAACTAAAGTTCCCAACTACATTAATGGCCGCTGGGCTGAATCGAGAGCTGGCGAGTGGATCGACGTCACCAACCCCGCCACCGGAGAGACCATCGCCCAGACTCCGCTTTCCGACGCCGCCGAGGTTGACGCCGCGGTCGAGGCCGCTGCTGCTGCCTTTCCGGAGTGGCGGCGGACGCCTCCCGAAGATCGTATTCAGCCGCTGTTCAAGTTGAAGCAGCTTTTGGAAGATCATGTCGACGAACTGAGCCGCATCATCACCCAAGAAAACGGGAAAACATTCACCGAAGCAAAGGCCGAGTTTCGCCGCGCCATCGAGAACGTCGAAGTGGCCTGCGGCACCCCCATGATGATGCAAGGCTATAACCTGGAAGACGTGGCTCGCGGCATCGATGAGATGATGATCCGCCAGCCGCTCGGGGTCGTCGCTGCCATCGTTCCCTTCAATTTCCCCGGGATGATTCCGTTCTGGTTCCTGCCCGTACGCGATTGCGACGGGAAACACTTTTGTTCTGAAGCCATCCGAGCGCGTCCCGCTCACGATGAGGCGGACCTTTGAATTATTGGATCAGACTGGACTGCCCAAAGGCGTGGTCAACCTGGTAAACGGCGGCAAGGCCGTGGTCAATGCGCTGCTTGATCATCCCAAGGTTCGCGCCATCAGCTTTGTGGGTTCGACGCCGGTGGCGAAGTATGTTTATGCGCGGGCGGGAGCGAATGGGAAGCGCGCGCAATGCCAGGGCGGCGCCAAGAATCACGTCATCGTGCTCCCCGATGCCGACATGCAGATGGCTACGCAAATAATCAACGATAGCGCCTTTGGTTGCGCGGGCCAGCGATGCCTGGCAGTCTCTGTTGCCGTGACCATCGGCGAGGCGCAAAAAACGTTCCGCGACTCGATTACCGAGGCTGCCGCATCGCTCCGGGTTGGGAATGGCCTCGATCAAGGCGTGCAGATGGGCCCGGTAATATCGCCGCAAAGCAAGTCGCGGGTTGAATCTTTGATCGCAGTCGGTGAAAAACAGGGCGCAAAAATTCTGCTCGATGGCCGCAATTCGAAAATTCCGAAATACGAGTCGGGAAACTTCGTAAAGCCCACCATTCTCGACAACGTCCCGGCCAACAGCGAACTGGCCGACACCGAAATCTTCGGTCCGGTCTTGAGTCTGATTCACGCCAACGACATGGATGAAGCGTTGGCGTTCCTGGAGCGCAGTCCGTATGGCAACCAGGCTTCGCTCTTCACCTCGAGTGGCGCTGCAGCGCGCCGTTTTCGCTACGAAGCGCCCGCCGGAAATATTGGCATCAACATTGGAGTAGCTGCGCCCATGGCGTACTTCCCATTCAGCGGATGGAAAGACAGCTTCTTCGGCATCCTGCATGGGCAAGGCCGCGATTCGATTGAGTTCTATACCGAAGAAAAGGTTGTTATAGAGCGCTGGGCGAAGGAACACTCGCGCAAGTTCTAACTCTCGAGCAGGACTCATCAAAGCAAGATCAACCCCATACGGATTCCCAGGGTCACAGCTTCGGTGCGGGTCGCCGCCCCAAGCTTGTCCAGGATGGAGCTGACGTGAAATTTGACGGTGTGATCGGAAATTCCCAGTCGGGATGCCATTTCCCGATTTCCAAGTCCCTCGGCCAGCATGCGCAACACTTCAATTTCGCGCGGAGTGAGATCTTCTGGGGCAGCCGTAAAGCCGTTGCTCGGCCGGACGCGCGCTGCGAGGTTCTGCGTAACTTCGGGATCGAGTAGCACCAGCCCTGCGTATGCAGCCTGAATTGCCGGTAGGATCTCATCCATCTCGCTGTCCCTTGGCAAGATCGCTTTCACGCCAGACTCGCAACGCATGCGCTGTCCAATCCGAGGTAGGTTCATCGACCAGGACAACAACCGGTAAACCAGCGCGCTTAATGAAGCGATAGAAGCACCGGGAATATTCCCGTTCCAGATCAAAATTGTTACTGACGAGATCATTGTCCTGCTACGTCCAGCACAATCACATCTGGCTGCAAGTCCGCGAGATGCGAGGCGATGGTTCGCGTGCTTTGAAAACTTCCAACCAGCTTCAGCGACGTCGCTTTTGCAATCATCGCCTCCAGCCCGGCGCGGCGCACCGCGGAGACAGCAGCCAGCACCACACGAATGACGCTGCCTCCGTTTTGTCTCATCACTAATTACTGCCTCGCGGGTCGTTCACCCAGATTGACCGCGATCTGCAACAGCGTTCCGGCGCGCAACACGCCCGCTGAGATACTGTCGCCGATCTTCGCTGAGGCCAGCAACTCCTGGATGTTGTCCGTATCCAAAGCTGCCTTCCCCTGTAATTCGACGATCACATCTCCCAGAACGATTCCGGCTTTGTCGGCTGGGCCACTCGGTTCGACATGCAGGACCATCAATCCGCTGGTTGCACTGGACTTCAACTTGCCTCGCAGATTTTCGGGGATGGCGACCGGCTGCATCGCCAGCCCAAGATAGGGACGAGCAATGTGGCCTTTCTCGAGCAACTCGTCGACCGTCCGGTTCACGGTTGAAACTGGGATTGTTACCGCCCGGCCCCTGCCCAAGCCATTAGTGTTCACGCCCACGACTTTGCCTTCAACGTTGACCAGCGGCCCTCCGGAGAATCCCGGGTAAAGCGCGAGATCAAGCCGGATGTTCTGATCCACTCGTCCGCCGCGCCAGGTACGCCATTCGCCGCCCAGACCTCCGATGATTCCTGCGCTGGCCACCAGACTCCCTCCCCGGCTGCGTCCCAGCGCGAGCACGAAGTGGGCAAGCTTCACGCCGGTGGCATCCGCGAATTGGGGAACTGCAAGCCCATCCTCGGATTCAAGCTTTAAGATCGCCAGGTCGGTACCCGGATCGCGTCCCGCCAATTTTGCAGCGACGCGCTTCCCTCCCGGCGCGAGAATGTGAATATCATCCTCCCGTCTGATCGTGTGGTGCGCTGTCACCACCACTCCCTTACGCCAATGGATTCCGCTCGAAGGTAGACGCGGCCTTGCTCCCACCGCGACTACTGATGTTCCCGCGCGCTCTGCCGCCGCGGCGAGTTCTTGCGAAAAGCTGCCAATTTTTGAATCTGACATTTCATTCTCCTTGACCGAACTGACAAGACCGTTTGTGATCATGCCGACTTCATCATTGCGGAATTTATGGAAGCGGCGCATCCGCCAGATGGCTAGGTAGCTCTGGCCGGGTGGCTAGGCAGTGCGTCAGAGACGAGGAGGTGTGGGCAGGCTTTGCGATCTCTGTTTCCGCAATTCTGCTTCTGAAATCACGTATATGATTAGAATTCCGAGTTCGGGCTCGATCGGATGTCTGTAACGAGGATGTGGGAAGACGAAGTAGTACACCGCTGGATAGGACAGGATCAGCCAGACGAACAACCACGCCCCCGGCCGACGTCTGCGCAGCGCGCGTCCCAACCCCCAGAATGCCAGCACGGAAGAGGCCAGGAACAGCGAATTCTTGAACGGAGCTAGTATGGGGCTTTCCGACAATCGGGGAACTCCTGCCCAGTAATAGATGAACCGCTTTAGGCTGAGCTCGGCGAAACGAGCATAGTCATCGCGAATGAAGGCCAACGCCTCCCGTTTGCGCTCGGCCACATAGCCAATCTCACCCAACTCGCGGTAGCGCCGCATCTGGAAAACGTTTTGAGTCGGATGTAGATACTCCATCCAGACGCCAGCGGCTCCCGGGCCATTTCCCAGACGCAGCTCCGCACCAAAGTTGGACCGGAGAAAAACAAATTGTCCGAACGTACGCTCATTGCGAATCAGCCACGGGGCGATGCAAGCCGCGAACATCAGCGAAGCCACGAGCAATCCGGTCCATGAACTCTTACCGCGTTTCCGACGCTGGTACCACCCCCACAACCCAGACACCGGCAGGAACGACAGCAGCGTGGTATTAGTGAGCGCGGCAATGCCCCATAGGGCACCCAACTCGAGCCATGGTCTCAACCCATCTCTTTCCGCCAAAGTCAGGGTGACCCAGAAAATCACCGTCAGCAATAGCGTTGCGAGGCTAGTTTCCCACACCCAGCGGGTGCACCAGTACATTACCGACGGCAAAAGTGCCCACGTCCAGGCCGACCAGACCGCGACCTTCTCGCTGAAACATTGCTTTGTGATCAGGAAAATCGGGACGCAGGTTAGAGCGGAAAAGACGCTGTTGATCGCCAGCAGTGCTAGGGCCGAACCGTAACTGTAAACTCCAAAAACTCTAAAAACGCCGGCGATCAGAAACGGATACAGCGGAGGTTCCCAAGCCGTCGGCCCGGTAGTTTCATCAAAAGGATTGCTAAAGCCCTGACCGGTAGCGAGGGAACGTCCGATGCGTCCCATTTCCCAGCCGAAACTGAAATCACTATCACTAGTGCGGAACTTATAGGTGTGCCCGATCACGATCAACGCCAGCCTCAGAACCAGGGCGATCACCACCATCCAGAAAAAAGAAGTGCGCGCCTGGGCCCACCAGCGGCCGCGTGTGCTAAGCGCTTTGACGCGCATCGGCGGACTAGTGGTGGCATTGGTCATGCGAAGGATTAAGTCCGGCTGGCCGGGCGTGAGCGTTAACCGGGATTCCTTAGTTGTATCTGATGAGCTTCCTCTCCGGCAACCTCGAAGTTTCTCCAAGGGCAGCGCGGTTACTCTTTCGAGGTGCTGACGACCGGACGGCCGTGCCGAAACGAGGCGGAGGGCGAAGCCCGAAGCGAGTAGCGCGGTAAACATTGACACTCGTTCTATCCGACCCTAGACTGAAATGTCATCGGCAAGCTAGCCATATCCCAGTGGGCCGGCGGCCGATACGTTGTGGGGTTCCGAGGGCGCTCATGGGCTGGCTGCAAAACAAGTTTGAAAAGAATTTCCTGATTACCACGGTAGACTACGTCTTCAACTGGGCGCGCAAGTCGGCGGTGTGGCCCATGACGTTCGGCTTGGCTTGCTGCGCCATCGAGATGATCGCGTCTTCGACAGCGCGTTTTGATATTGCGCGCTTTGGCTCGGAGGTTTTTCGTCCCAGCCCGCGACAGAGCGATCTGATGATCGTCGCAGGAACCGTCACTTTGAAGATGGCGCCGGTGGTGAAGCGTATCTACGACCAGATGCCTGATCCCAAGTGGGTAATCTCCATGGGTGCGTGCTCCTCGGTGGGCGGCCCATTTAATACTTATGCCGTGCTGCAGGGCGTGGACAAAATCGTACCCACCGATGTCTACGTGATTGGCTGTCCCCCGCGTCCCGAGAATCTTTTTTACGCGCTGCTCAAACTGCAGGACAAGATCGATCAAATGTCGCTGGCGAAAAAGCCCACGGAAGTTCGGCTAGACCTCGAACATGGTAGAGAATTTCAAACGCCAGGTCATGATTGCGCAGACGCTGCAGCCAAAGTAGGTGTCAGGTCTAGGTCATCAGCTATCAGCCCAAAGACCTGTTCGATGCGCAGGAAGGTCTTCATGGCGAACTTCGTCAAACTCACCACTCAATCCGAACTCCCGGCTGAAGGCGAGGCCAAAGAAATTCCGCTGGGCGATAGAGTCGTTTGCGTGGCCAACGTCAACGGCACTATCAGCGCAATGGACAACGTCTGCCTGCACCGCGGTGGCCCGCTCGGGCAGGGCATGATCGAAGGAAACAAGCTGGTCTGCCCCTGGCACGGCTGGCAATACGACCCGAAAACCGGCGAAGCCGCTCACAATCCCAACGCCAGGGTCGCCGTGTATCCCCTAAAAGTCGAGAACGGTGACGTAATGATCGAGGTGTAGGGCCAACCCAAACCATGAGTCCGGTCACTCACTTTCTCACAGGGTGGGTCTTCGCCAACTCCGCCAGCCTGGATCGGAGGGATCGCGCTCTAGTCAGCCTCGCCTGTGTTGTGCCCGATGTTGATGGTCTGGGGATAATCCCTGAGCTCCTCACCCGCAACTCACCTCATCCCTTGCTTTGGTTTTCGCTCTATCACCACTCGCTCCATACTTTGACGTTCGCTTTGGTAGTCGCCGCTGCGGCGATCGCTCTGGGCAGGCAAAAATGGAAAACTGGATTGCTCGCTCTGGTAAGTTTCCATCTGCACCTTTTCGAAGACCTGCTCGGCTCTCGTGGACCGGACGGCGACGCCTGGCCAATTCCGTACCTGAAGCCCTTTTCACCAATTGAATTGGCCTGGCAGGGACAATGGCAACTTAATGCGTGGCCCAACGTGGCCATTACGGTTGCGCTGCTGATGACGACTTTCTGGCTGGCTTGGTGGCGCGGATTCTCACCACTGGAGATGGTTTCCGAGAAGGCGGACTCCGCCTTCGTCAGCGCCTTGCGGCGACGTTTCCCCAGAGGCATCAGAGCGTAGCAAGTCTCCTCAAGCGGCTGGATAGATCCCAAGCACCTTAACCATGTCAGCCACTTCCATCAGATGGCGGAGTGCACGGCGCGCTGCCTCGTCGTCGCCGCGAAGGAAATCGACGTAGAAAACGTACTCCCAAGGCCGGCCGCGCATGGGACGCGATTCAATCTTGCTCAGACTGATATCCCGCAAAGCAAAAACACTAAGCGCCTTGAAAAGAGCGCCCGGGATATTCTTCAAACCGAACGCAATCGAGGTCTTATTCGCGCCCGGTAAGATTCGTCGTGACTTGCGGATTAAGAAAAAGCGGGTGAAGTTCCGCTTGTCATCCTCGATACCGGCTGCGAGAATCCGTCCTCCATACGCTTTGGCTGCTTGCCGCCCAGCGATACCTGCCGCGTCCTTTAATCCATCCTTGATGACATGTCTTACGCTGCCCGCGGTGTCGTAGAAGGGGACGGCTTCAATAGCGGAATTCCGGTGAAAAAAGTCACGACATTGTTCCAGGGCAATGGGGTGAGAATAAACGCGACGCACATCTTTTTTCCTTACTCCCGGAGCCGCGATCAGGTTGTGTACGATCCGTAGACGGAATTCTCGCTGGATAAAGACCTGCCGCGCCAGCAGCAGATCAAAATGCTCGGTGACCGAACCCGCCAACGAATTCTCGATGGGAATCACCGCAACTCCGACCGAACCACGCTCCAGGCGGTCAAAGACCTCAGCCGAGCGCGCGCAAGGCACAATGCCCGAGCCTGGTAGCATGCGCCGTGCCGCTTCGTGACTGAATGAACCGGCTTCCCCCTGGATAGCGACTTTCATGTGGGCAACTTAGCTGGGTTCGAGGGCGAAAGCAAATCCTTCTGAAGCACCAAGGCGTCCACTCCATTCGAGTAATAGCGAGGAAGCGTCTTTATCAGTTCATATTGATGGCGCTTATAGAAGGCCAGAGCAATCTTGTTGTCCACTGCTGTCTCTAGAATGACGGTGTGACAGTTGGCGGCCCGCAAACGGTCTTCGGCAGCTTTAAGCAACTGCGAACCGGCTCCCGAACGCCGAGATGCGGGCAGAACGTCGATAGTGATGATGTGCCCGACACCGCGCGGACTGGCTTCTGCCACCACGAACCCATTCAGGCTGGCCGGTCCCGCTCGACTGGTTCGATTACCATCTACTTCGACAGCTTCCGCCACCAGGGTGAATGATCCTCGCCGCCGGATATAGTCGGCGAGTTCCCGCCGCGAGTAAGCGATTCCCGGCGGAAAGCATTCCTGATCAATGCTCCACAAGAGGTCGAAATCCTCACGCCGGAATTCGCGCAGGGAAAGATCCACGAAAACATTGTAGCCAAGGACGATGAGACCTTTTGTCCTTACAGCCACGCCTGGCCCCGTGAAACCTGGCATTAACGCTTGATTTTCCAGTGCTTAGGCTCCCCACTCGCGTGTGGAGTCGATGTTCCGCCCGCTTTGCGGAATGCCTCTTTTTGGGCCGCAAAATTCCCGGACCAAACAGTTGCCGGAATTGCACCCTAAGACGTACTATTCGCATCTGAGGGACTGTGCTGCGTCTCCTGCTCATCGACGCACTGAGCGCGGTTGTGGTGCTCGGCTTGTGGTACTTCTACTTTGCCCGGTTCAACCATCGCCGGGGAGCTTTGGTATTACGTTGGGTGGAATCCGCCTGTTCGAGCCGGGGCCGCATTGTGGAGAGCAAGTGGTTGGGAGCATCCCGTTTGCAGGCGCGTCTCGGGTTAGGTGTCCACTGGTTCGAGAACGCCCGCGTAATTGTGAGCTTACGACCTCGACCCATTCCCTTAAAGTGGTTATTTAGTCTTTGGCGCAAACAAAAAGAAACTCTTACCTTTGAAGCTGACCTTGATTACGCTCCCCACTTCCATCTCGAAGTCTTCCGCCATCGCTGGTTCTCTCACAAGCATAGCCACGTAGAGTCGAGATCGGGCGACTGGGCGGTTTCTCGTCCCGGTCCCGTCGTGCTTACTACCCGTACCCACTGGACTCACGAACTCACGCCCGTGGTCAACTCCCTGATGACTTCCCGGGGACACAATCTGCTCACAGTGCGTTTTCGCCCCGAGTCTCCACATCTGGCTGCCACCATTCCTCTCGAAGCCCTCTCTGACGAGCAGGCAGCGGCAAGCTTCCTGACCGTTCTGCGCGAACTGGCCGCGGGCGCGTCAACCCATCGCCAATGAAATGAGTTGAGCGGCTTTTGTTGAGCGGCTTTTAAAGTGCTTGAGTCGCCTGCCCCGCCCTTTGGCGTTCTTTGCAGATTCCGTGGTCGGAGAGCCGCCTACGGCAACAGTCCGAACACTGCAACCCCGTTAGTCGTGCCTACGTAGACCTTGCCATTGACAATTGTCGGAGTGATGAACTTGTTCCCCATGCCGAATTGATCTCGCCCTCCGGCTTGGTTGCTGTTGTAGAGTTCGTTCGATAGGTTGGTTGCATCGTAGGCATGGAGCACTGCCGTGCTCCCATTTTCCGCCGCCCACAAAATCGCGTCACTCGTCCCATTCGCCGAAATCCCCGGCGTCGCGCCCGGATAACCGAAGCTATTGTTCGTGTGTCCGGTCGCGCTGGTGGACAGCTTGGCGCTGGCGATCCTGAAAGCCTGGATCGGGCTTCCCACGGAACCGTAGTACACCGTGCCATTGAAATATGCTGGCATCGCAAAGACGCCGCCGGGCAAGGCTCCCGGAAGCTCCTGGTAAATATTGTTGCTATTAGGATTGAATTTACCCATGGAGTCGCGGTTCACCACGTAGAGATTCGTGTCTTTGCCCGCCCCTACTGCAAGGTGCCACACGTGTCCGGAGCCATCGGTAAGATCAGGCAATACCATTGCGCCCCCGGAGCCCAGATCGACGTCCGAGTCGTTTTCCTGCTGCTGATTGTCCATTTCGAAATAATCCGCTACCGCTAGTCCACTTGAGGTTGAAAGCTTGAGGAACGCATTGCCATAGTCGCCGTTGCTTGGGAATCCACTGGTGTTCAAGTTGGTGTCAAAGTCGCCATTGCCGTCCAGAAAATAAATGTTTCCAGTGCTGTCCGCAGCTAGCCCCGCTCCTGACATCCAAATTGCGCCTTGTCTGCCGTTAGGAACCACGTTCAGCACGCTGGTCTGGGCCAGCGTGGACGCGTCGTATCCAATGATCCAGCCGGTGTACAGGCCGATGTCACAATGCGATGCCCATCCCGTGTATACGACGCCGTTCAGCAACAGCAGTCCGGCTCGCTCTTTATATTGCGCGGGATCGAAGATCACGTTGCCGTTGGAGCTGTTGTCTCCAGTTCCCGGGAAGGATGCCTGGATGACCCGGGGACCACCAAATAACTCCGCACCGGTAGTCACATCCAGTGCATGGATGCGCTGAAAATAATTTCCGGAACCGTTCTTCGACATCGCGACCAGGTAAATCGCCCCATTAGGTCCATGAGCACGGTCAATTACAGGCGTGCTCGTGATCCCAATCTCAGGAGTAACCTGGCTGCAGAGACGGACATCACTGGGAGTTTCGCCCGCTGCCAACACTGAGACTCTCCAGAGTTGCGCTCCATTATCAGCATCGAAGGCGTAGACGCTATCGTGCTCGGTCACAACATAAAGGACATTGTGAATTCCCTGGCCGGGAACATTGATTTTCGACAAATAGAGTGGCTGGGCGTCGACCTTGCCGTCGACCGAATAGAAACCGACTTTACCGAACATCGTTGAGTTGACATTGGCGGGCGTCAGAATCGTTTCGTTCAGACTCTGTCCCGTGCGGGCGGCATCGTTGTGGTAGGTCACCACGTCAGTTGCCGTAGAGGTATTGATCGTAAGCGTCGCCTGGTTGCTGGTGGTATTTCCCACAGAATTGCTTACCACTACGCGAAATACGGAACCGTTGTCAGCGGAAGTGGTCGCCGGAGTGGCGTAGGTGGCCGAAGTTGCGCCGGTGATCGCGACACTATTTTTCTGCCACTGATAGCTCAAGGGAGCCGTTCCGCTTGCCATCACAGTGAAAGTAGCCATCTGGCCGACGGTCACAGTCTGGCTCGAAGGTTGGACCGCAATTGACGGGGCCGTGGGGTTGGTAGAGGAACTCATGCCGCCCCCGCAACCCGCTAGACCCAGTCCAAAAACGACTGCAAAAGGCAGTGCAGCCGACCATCGCAAGCGCATGAGAATCCTTTAACGAATGTGGTTGGAAGCCATGATGCCAATCTTTTCCCGCTTTGGCGAGAGTGGATTGTGTTACCTAGGTGAGCGACTGCCCATAGCCAAAAACTGGTCACGAGTCGGCTTACCGGAGTAACCGCTGCGAGCCAGCCAGTAATTCAGATTTTCTCCGGATCGGACAAAAACCGGTACCCCACTCCGCGTACCGTCAACAGATGTTGGGGCTTCGATGGATCATCTTCGATGTAGCGACGCAACCGCACCACAAAGTTATCGATCGCGCGGGTGTCCGTATCTTCATGCAGGCCCCAAACTTCTTCGAGGATCGATTTCCGCGAAACAACCCGACCATTGTTGCGAATCAGGTGGCGCAACAATTCCGCCTCCATCAGAGTGAGTCGGATAACGTTTCCCTTTACCCGCAGTTCCAGTTTTCCAAAGTCGATGGTTCGATCATGGAAAGAAAAAACTTCGTATTCGGTAATTTCGTTGTTAGCGGCGCGATGTTTTGGCAAGTCCGGGGTTTGCGTCTGGCTCTCGCGCAGCCACTCCCGTCTCCGCAGCAGGCCCTGCAAACGAGCGAGCAGAATGGCCAGCTCGAAAGGCTTGGGCAGGTAATCATCCGCGCCCGAGGCGAAACCTTTGAGCACGTCTTCAGGACGCCCGCGGGCGGTAAGCATAAGAACGGGGACGAAGTGTTTAGCGGCACGGAGTTCGGAGGCCACGGCAAAGCCGTCTTTGCCGGGTAGCATCACGTCGAGCACAACCGCGTCGAAATCCTCCCGCCGGCCGTTTTCTCCTTCAAGTCGCTTTGTATCGGTGGCTTTTTGTGTAGCCTCACCTCGCGGACCCAGAAGGATCTCCAGCGCCTGCTCGCCGTCGCCCACGACTTCGACGGAGTGACCCTCAGCCTCCAGATTGAACTGTAAACCTTTTGCGAGGTGGACTTCGTCTTCCACAATCAGCACCCGGCTCATACTGCGTCTCCGCGCGCAACGTGGCGAGGCAACTCCAGGAGCACGGTGGCACCACGTCCTTCACCCTCACTCTCGGCAAAGACACGGCCGCCATGCTTTTTGGCAATTGCCCGCACGATGAATAATCCCAGACCGGTGCCCTTCACGTTGTTCAACGGCCGGTTGGGAATCCGATAAAAGCGCCTGAAGATTCGTTTCAGCTCACCGGCAGGAATACCAACGCCGTGGTCGCGCACTCGCAGCATGACGTGCTTCTCATCTGGGCTCTCCACTTGCACCGAAATATCAACTCGGCTGTCGGAATACTTCACCGCATTGTCGAGCACGTTGGAAACCGCTGTTCGCAGATCTTCAGGGTCTCCCAATACGTTGGCGCCGGATCCGTTCTGGAGAACCTGTTCGTACCGCAACGTTCCGGCGGGCAGATGGTAGCTGCTGCGCGCCACTTCAACGCACTCCCCAACCAGTTCGCCAAAATTGACTGGTACGCGCTCGCGTCGTCGCTTCAGCCCTGCTTCTCCAGCCTTCAAAACTTGCTCAACGGTGCCCAGCAAGCGCGCGGTGTCATCAAGCATGAGGCGATAGAACTCGTGCCGCTGGCCCTCGTCCACGTCGCGGCGTTCCAGAGTCTGTAGATAAAGTCGGATGGAAGCGATGGGAGTTTTTAATTCGTGAGTGACCGCATTGATGAAGCTGTCATGTTGCTCGTTACGGCGGATTTCACGGATGAGAAAGATCGTATTGAGGATAAGCCCGGTGGCGATAGCGCCAAAGAAAATGACACCTAGAAAAACTTTGATTCCTTCGCGCCAATTGAGGATGATCCAGCCAAAGCCGACCGCCACCGCCACTCCGGACAATCCCACTCCCAGGACGAGGAATGTGATAATCGCTTTGCGGCGGCTGGTGATGCGCATAGCTGGATTCTACCGCGAGGGGAGAGAAAAACCGCAGGACTGCCCAGGCCGTTCCGAGACAGTAAGTCCCGTATGACACGGCCGTCAGCTGAATTTCTTCGACTTCAAGCCAATTTTGCTGGGGAGCTACGCCGATACGAGTTCGCTAGGCGTGGCGGTTGGCAGCCCTTCTTCGCCTCGGCGACCCAACTCGGAAAGCTTTACGCGGTAGACGTGGCGGGCAAGTCCTAATTTCTTGAGCGCCCAGATGCCGTACCAGTTCATATCCACTTCATACCATTTCAAGCCGTGCCGGGCGGAAACGGGGTGCGCGTGATGGTTGTTATGCCAACCTTCGCCAAAGGTCAGAATTGCCACCCACCAGTTATTGGTCGAAAGGTCTTTCGTCCGGAAACGGCGTGAGCCCCAGGTATGGGTCGCTGAATTCACCAACCAGGTGGCATGCAGGCCAACCGTGGTTCGGACGAAGATGCCCCACATCAGGAAAGGAAGGCCGCCGAGAGCCAGCAGGGCCGCGCCTAACGCAATGATTGGAACGTAGTGATACTTGGTAATCCAAACGTGAAATTTATCCTTGGCTAGGTCGGGAACATAACGCGCCAGCGTAGTGGTGTCGTGATGCATCGACTTGCCGGTCAGGATCCAACCCATGTGCGACCACCACTTGCCATCGAGCGGCGAGTGTGGGTCACCCTCGTGGTCAGAAAACTTGTGATGAATGCGGTGCGTGGCCACCCAGAAAATCGGTCCCCCTTCAAGGGCCAGGGTCGCACAAGTGGTCAGGAAGTATTCAACCCACTTGGGGGTCTTGTATCCGCGATGGGTAAGCAGACGGTGATAACCCATCCCAATGCCCAAGCTGCCCGAGACCCACCACAGAAACATCGCCACAAACAGAGCCTTCCACGTAAAGAAGAACAGCGCTGCGACTGCTCCGAGGTGAAACATTCCCATGAAGCCCGCAGTCACCCAATTGGTCTCGTGATCTGCTGACGCTTTACGGTTGAGGGTTTCCAGTTGCATGGCAATGTCTTTCATACGCGATTTTGAACTTCCAGCCGTAAAGGTATCAGTCCGTAGTGAGGACGCGTGTAAAACTTCTGTAATAGAAGAGGCTGAACGGATTACGAAAGTATTAGTTTGAGGGTCTGGGCGGTCATGGCACGATTGCCCGCGCGTGCAGCTGAAAAAATGGGTTCGCCTGACTCCTCAGGCTGACGCGCCTTTCACTTCAACTCCTGCCCACTTCTCGAGCAGGGCGATGGTGGCGGCATAATCGAGGTCCTGATGTCCGTCCTCGGTGGCCATTTCATAGATTTCTTCCACGGTTTCGAGGGCCGGCAACTTCACTCGAACCTCCTTGGCTGCTTCCAGGGTCAGACGGATGTCCTTATGCATGAGACGAAGCGGGAAGTTTGGAGAAAAGTCACGTTTCATGACAAAAGGTGCTTTGTAATCAACGACTCCCGACCGCACCATGGAGGCCTGGATCACCGGCAGTAGGGTGGCGGGGTCGACGCCGAGTTTGGTGGCCAAGGTCAGGGCTTCAGCAAACCCTTCGTAGATCAGCGCAATCTGTAAATTCATAGCCAGCTTGGCGGCTTGACCCTTGCCTGTTTCTCCCATGCGGAAAAACTGTTTCCCCACGGCAGCAAACAGAGGCTTGAGACCCTCAACCGCGGCTTCGTCTCCGCCCACAATAAAGATAAGAGTGCCGTTCTCCGCCGCGACTTTGGATCCGGTCATGGGAGCATCCACGTACTGGACCCCACGGCCTCGGAGGCGATCTGCAAACTTGCGGGTCGCAGAAGGGGAAATCGTGCTCGAGTCCACGATAGTCATGCCCGCAGTGAGCGATTCTTGCACTCCTTGTGCTCCAAACAACACAGTTTCCACCGCCTTGGTATCGGACACGGCCATCCAAACTACTTCGGCGCCATGGGCCGCTTCCGCCGGCGAAGTGGCAACGCGCGCTCCCTCCACTTCTTTTCCCGCTGTGCGGTTCCAAACTGTGACCTCATGCCCGGCTTTCACCAAATTGGACGCCATTGGGCGTCCCATGATTCCCAACCCCAAGAAAGCAATACGCATCCGAATAGTCTCCTGATGACCAGAAGCGATTAGAACTGACTGCGGTTACTACGGTCAAGCAATCCTTGCTGGATTTGTTTTAAAATCAGGTACGGAACGATTAGTCAGCGGATTTTTTTCCGTTCCAGGCCCGGTGGCTTGGCAGCAGTAGTCCGATCGGATTCTGAAGATCATCCGATTTGCGGCCGCATGCTAAAAAACACGCTTAACAATTCGGCGCTTCGCAAGCGTGCCCGGCAATTCAGCCGCCTGGTGCGCCACTCCGCGGTCACCCCTCGCACCGGCAAAACCTACAAGCCAAAGCTGGTTTCCAATGGGGAACTGGGAGTGACCTTCATTGGCCACTCCAGTTTCTTTCTGCAGATTGGCCGGCAGAACGTCATCATCGATCCCAATTTTGCCCGCTGGCTGTTCGTGCTGAAGCGCTTACGTCAACCTGGCCTGCAAATCCAGGACCTACCTCCGATTGACTTGGTCCTGGTTACGCATGCCCACTTCGATCATTTGCACCGGCCGTCACTTCGTGCCATCGCACAGCAAACTCGGCGCCGACGCGGAGGGCCTACCACCATTGTGGTCCCGCACCATGTCTTCGACCTGGTTTCTGATCTGGGATTCGACAACGTCGTTGAACTGGATTGGTGGAACAGCTATCGTCACGGCGGGCTGACTGTCACTCATGTCCCCTCGCGACACTGGGGCGCACGCGTTATCAAGGATTCTCATCGCGGCTATGGCGGCTACGTGCTGCGGGATCAAAAGCATTCCCTGTATCATGCCGGCGATACCGCCTATTTCGCTGGCTTCCGTGAGATTGGCCAGCGGCTCGCGCCGGAGTTGGCGCTACTCCCCATCGGCGCCTACAACCCTGCATCTTTTCGCAATGTGCATGCCAGTCCGGCCGACGCCACGCGCGCTTTCCTTGATTTGAACGCTCGCTGGATGGTTCCCATGCATTATGGGACCTTCCGCCTCTCGCATGAGCCCTTGGAGGAACCGCTGCAGCTTTTGGAAAAAGAGGCAAAGGCGGCTGGGATTCAGGACCGCGTGCTGGTCCTGAAAGAAGGCGTGACGCGGTTTTTTTGAAACTGCCTTGGACTTAGGAACCCGCGTGATCAGAGTGATGGGACGTTACCTTCCGGTCAATGCATTCTACCTGCTGGCACTGTGCATTGCTGTGTCTCAGCGAACGAGTTGGTGGCCAGATCACGGTATCGTTGCCTGAGCCTCATAACCCCGTCATCCTTTCGGTACCCGACAAATCTGCGGTCCTTCAGGTCGACCTACTTCACCTAAAGATCGACAAAAACGAATTGAACTCGGACGGCTCGCGAAGGCGAATACTGGCCGCAGACACTCAAGGTTGGACCTTACTCTTCCTTCCTGTTTCCTCTCGATCATAAGCTGGACAGCAAGGGTCTGCGTGAAGACGAGTGGAAAGATCTTCAACGGGGAGCTTTGAAGGAAGGTTACAAAATCGAGAAAGCCACCACGTCTGAGCAGGGTCCGATCGCCGTACTCGAATACTTTATTGAGGAATTTCGTGGCCAAAAGGTCCATCAGAAGAATGTTTTTGGATACATAGTCACTGCTGATCTGGCGATTGACTTCCACCTCTCCAAAATCGGATATATGCCCAAAGATGAACCGTTCCTTGCCTCCTTTCTGGGCGGCATAAAACTGCTCGAAAACTACGAATCTGGCAGCAAGACGCAGTTTGGGTACGGCAGCATGTTTTACCTCCGGAAAGATTGGGGGCGAGCGGCGCAGCACTACGAAAAGGCACTCACGCTTGAGAAACAAAAGAGAGAGCTTCCGTCGGATCAATGGAGAGTTCTGGTTGACAATTTGGGTGCGGCTTACGGCATCTCAGGCGATCTGGGAAGAGCCAAGGAGACGCTCGAATTTGGAGTGAGTCAGGATCCAAATTACCCGATGTTCCACTACAATCTGGCGTGCTCGTATGCAGAGACGGGTGACCTCGATCATGCCCTGGCGCAGCTGAGAATGGCGTTCGGCAATCGCCGTAACTCAATCGCGGGAGAAGGAATCCCAGATCCGGCTAAGGACGATTCATTCCACCACGATGTCAGCGATTCAAGGTTTAAGGCGTTGGAGAGAGAGCTTTGTCCGTCCAGCCACTCCACGGCTGAAGGGTTCATGTGCGACTAGCACTGGTTCCCTAATACGCTAACAGAATCCGCAAATCCCTCAGATTGTTGCCGGTGGGACCGGTTACAACCGCATCGCCTAGCGCCTCGAAGAAGGGATACGCGTTAAAGCTGGCCAGATGCGCATTCGCTGCCAGCCCGCGGGCCTTGGAACGCTCCAGGGTTATGCCGTCGACGATGGCGCCGGCAGCAGGACTATTGCCATCAATTCCGTCAGTGCCGGCACTAAGAACAGTGATATTTTGGCCCGCGATTTTGCCGGCACATGCCAGGGCAAATTGCTGATTTCGTCCCCCGGTGCCGCCGTTCGTGACCTTGACTGCGACCTCGCCGCCGGAAATCAGGCAAACGCGCTCGGATTTCTTCCGCAACTCGCGAACGCGGTCAAGCAAGAAATCAGCCGCGCGGAGGTAGTCCCAGTCGTCACAACTGTTATCTACTTCTACGCTGAATCCTTGGCGCTGGGCATCGAGCCTAGCCGCTTCCAGGAGTGAACTATTCGACAGAATGGTCCACCAGCGCGAACGGTGGAAAGCGGGATCGTCGGACTTCGGGGTCTCCTCCAAAGCGTGGCGCTGGAAGAGTTCGCGCACCGAGGTGGGGAATTCGTTGAGCATTCCGTACTTCTCGGCGATGGCGTGGCATTCACTGACGGTCGTGGAATCGGGCATCGTCGGGCCGGAGGCAAGCGCATCTGGCATATTGTCGGGCACATCGGAGACCAGCAATGAAACTTGCTGGGCGGGGGCGGCGGCCAGCGCCAGCCTTCCTCCCTTAATCGCAGAAAGATGCTTACGGATGGTATTGATCTCCGCGATGGGCGCTCCGGAGTGCACCAGCACACGATAAGTTGCGATCAGATCCGGCAGCGAGATTTCACTGTCGATGGGCTTTTCCGCGATGGACGAGCCACCGCCACTGAGCATGAAAATTACCAACGACGCCGCGGTTTGCGCATTAAGCGACTTCAACATTGCCTCAGCAGCGCGCAGGGAATCCTCATTCGGAGTGGGATGGCCGCCACGAAAATAGCGAAAGCCGCGGGCCTGTGAAAGCGCCTCGACAGAACTGGCCACGATGCCTTCAAAACGGTTGCCCGCTTGCATCTCCAGCGAGTTGACCATAGCGTGCGCCGCCTTGCCGATGGAGACCACCAGCACGCGGCCATAAGAATCGAGATCATGAAGATCTTCACAGACCCGCAACACACCACGTTCGCACTCCACATGTCGTTGAAAAGCGCGGTCAATGCTGGCTTCCGCCAGCGCGTGTTCGAAGAGCTGCCGGGCAGTAACACGCATGTCAAGGGTAAGGCGCTGCCGATCGGAGGAGGATGAAGACATCGGGAGGATTATAAACAGGGGTTAGCGTTCGGAAGCCGGTCTAGTCCTTTGTTACTCTACTTTCGATGCGATTGCATCTCGGCTATCCGAGGATCATTTCTCTCACCCACGCTTCAATCGCGTCGCGCAAATCGCGCAAATGCCCTTCAAAGAAATGGTCCGCGCTTTCGATGATCACCAGCTTCTTGGGTTCGGGGGCTGATTCCACTAATCGTTCCAATTGCGGGCGGGGTCCGAACTGGTCGTGCCCGCCGCTTACGAATAACTTGGGCTTCGAGCAAGTCTTCAGGAATCCGTATTCGTAGCTACGGTCGGCAATCGGCGCGACCGGTACGCCCAGACCGATGACCGCTCTCACCCGCGCATCCGGGCATGCGGCTCGTAGCCCGACGGCCGCGCCAAACGAAAACCCGGCAAAAATCAAGGGCAGATGAAACTCGTGGTCCAGCCAGTCCAGCACGGCACGGACATCGTCTGCTTCTCCGCGGCCGTTGTCATGCTTGCCCTCACTCAATCCGGCGCCTCGGAAGTTGAAGCGCAAAACCGGAAATCCGAAGCCGTTCAGCGCCTTCATGGAGTGAAAGACGACCTTGTTGTGCAGAGTGCCGCCAAACAGCGGATGCGGATGGCATACGAGAGCAGCGTGGGTGGCATTGCTTGCGCCCAGATTGAGCACCGCTTCTAACCGCCCGGCCGGACCATCGAGGAAGAGTGAGCGGATGGAAGCGACGTTGGTGGTCATTGGCGCGATGGAGACAAGCATAGCAGCAAGCTTGCACGGGCGGGGACGCCCGCGTCTGCATTGCTGGTATCCTCTTGCGCATGGATGTTGTCGCCTTCACGCGTCAACTCGTGGATATCGAGTCGGTCACTGGCAATGAGGGCCCGGTCGGTGATTTTCTTCGACGCGAGCTCAGCCGGTTGGGTTTTCAGGCCAAGAAGCTCCCGGTTGAAGGCGTACGCGGCAATGTTTATGCGACTGCACCCGAACAGCCGCGGCCGGAGATTGTTTTCTCCACCCACATGGATACGGTGCCGCCTTTCATTCCCTCCCGCGAGGACGCCGATCGCGTGTATGGCCGGGGCGCGTGCGATGCTAAAGGCATCATCGCCGCGCAGGTCGCGGCGGCGGACCGATTGCGCCACGACGGTATCCACGCCGGGCTGCTTTTCCTGGTAGGCGAAGAAAAAGACAGTCTGGGCGCGAAGGTTGCCAACCAGCAGTCACACGGCAGCAAGTTTCTGATAAACGGCGAGCCCACAGAAAATCAAATTGCGAGCGCATCGAAGGGAACTTTGAGGGTTGAAGTGATTGCTCAGGGGAGAATGGCGCATTCGGCGTATCCAGAGTTGGGCGAGTCCGCCATCGACAAACTATTGGAGGCACTGAACCGATTGCGCGCGATGAGGCTTCCCACGGAAGAGGGCGTTGGGCCCTGTACCCTGAACATTGGCGTGATCGAAGGCGGACGCGCCCCGAACGTGATTCCGGACTTCGCGCGAGCGCAGTTGCTTTATCGGCTGGTCGGGCCCTCAGAGGCACTGAAACGGGAGATCATTACAGCGGTAGGCGATCTGGTAAAGGTTGAGTTCACGCTCGAGATTCCGTTGGCTAGGTTACGCACTCTGGATGGACTACCCACCATGGTCGCCGCCTTCACGACTGACATTCCCTGGCTGAGCAATTGGGGACAACCGCTTCTCGTAGGTCCTGGATCGATTCACGTGGCGCACACCGAGGGTGAGTACGTGGAGAAAAAGCAGCTCGATGAAGCCGTGGATTTGTACTGCGGGATTGCGAAGAAGCTGCTGGCTTGAAAGCGATTCTTGGTCCTCGGGAGTTGGAAGCGGAGCGCTTAGTCTAGGGAGCCGTACAGACGCCGCCTCTCACTGCGGACTCCAGGTCAGCTCCACGCGCACCGGTATTTCGTTCTTGGTCGGAAGCGTTAAGAGCGTAGGTGGATCAATCTTGAAATCGGTGAGCGTCGCCGGAATCGTTCCTGAGATCCGCGTCTCGTTCGCTTGCATCACCAACTGAAATGGGACCTGCTTGTACTGCGCGGTCTGTCCCGCAAACTGAATCTCCAAATCGGCCTTGATGGTCGCCGATGACGACGCCGCCTCCGGCAGGCGGGTGCGCACCGTGACCATGGGAAATTCCGCGCCGCGCGTGGCCTGTATCATGTGCAGATCGCGGTTGCTGTCCCCTGAGTCAAACGATTTCACTGGCACCGCAATCAGGAAATCGCATACTCCGGCATGGCAAACGCCCTTGCCACGCGCTGCATGGCTCACGCCGTCGGTTTGGTGCAGCGGGTGCGACACGTGATAAGTAAGCGTGTTTTGCTTCAGAACCCACTGGCTGTCGGCCGCGACCAGGTTGGGAAGAGTCAGCAACAAAAAGACTGTGAGTATTTTCTGGTTCATAAGCCCGCTTCAGAACTTAACCGATACCGACAAAAGAGCGGCCCCGAACGCTCCAGCCGTCACGATAGCTACGGGCATGTGTGCCGAGGCGATCCCGTGGACTTTTTCACCCTTGTTCTTTTGATCAAAAGCCATAATTCCCAGGATGGGCGTCAGAATCATTCCGGGGCCATGTATCCAAGCCATGGTCTTGTGGAAACGGATGGGTCCGCGGGTTTCGGTCCCAGGCACGCGAGGCGCGCGGATTGCATAGTACGCGGAAATGAAATACAAATCTCCCGTTAGCCCGCCGAGGGCCGTATGCAGATCACGGGAGGCGCTGCTGGTGTTCTTGCCGCCGGCGTTGAGGGAGGTGGCAACGGTGACGATCAAGGGGATGGTCGTGATCAAACCCATCCGTTGATGGATCTTTAACATGTGCGTCCGCTTGTCGAGCAGCGCCTGCTGTTTCGCGTTTCCTTGGGTCTGCTCGGTAGGAAAACCCAGATCAGTAAGCGAAGGCTCGGTCGTGCTACTGGAAGGGGCGTTCGGCAGGTTGCCGGCAGGCGGCGGTGCCGGGTTGCCGGGCGCTTCCGCCGGAGACGGAACGGCATTCAAAACTAAGTCCACCCTTTGGACGCTCCCCGCTGCTAACGTCACTTGTGCTAGTTTTGTGCCTTCCGGGACCGACACGGAAACTTCGTAATCCCCGGGCCCGAGATTGGACACGGTGTAAAGTCCGTCCGAGTTGGTATGGGTCTCTACCGACTGGCCGTTAGCCAGATTCTTGACGGAAACTTTCACATCTGGCAGGACTCGCCCGGTATGATCCGTTACCGCACCAGAGAGCGTGGCTTGAGGGTCCTCGGCCCTTAGCGGATCCGAGAGCAGCAGTAAAACGAGGACAACCCCCACCCCGGTCACGAGTTTTGCGCGGTTCGACATTGGAGATTCTTTTCTTGCCTTGTCGGAACAACAGGACATTGTATGTCGAGAGATGCTAGAACCGACGTAGAAGATGTCCCCAGCATCCTCTTACCACAACCTAGCGTAGAGAACCTTCACGGGACGACTGCTTAGTCGACAAGAATCGGCCTCGTGAACCGTAAGCTGCAAAACGGTACACTTGGAGGATGCATACCCAGACGCTGAACTCCCTTTCCCGCGCCTCCTCGGCCTACCTGCGCTCCGCTATGCATCAGCCCATTCAATGGCATGAGTGGGGCGAGGAAGCTTTTGCCACTGCACAACGGGAGAACAAACCTATTTTGCTCGACATCGGCGCGGTCTGGTGCCACTGGTGCCATGTGATGGACCGGGAATCGTATGACGATCCCGAAGTCGCGCAAATTGTGAATGAGCGCTTCATTGCAGTGAAAGTGGATCGGGATGAGCGACCTGACATCGATAGCCGTTATCAGGTTGCGGTGCAGGCTGTGAGTGGGCAAGGCGGCTGGCCGCTGACTGCTTTTCTCACGCCTGACGGTAAGCCCTTTTACGGTGGGACTTACTTTCCTCCCACTGACGGGTACGGACGACCCAGCTTCAAGCGCGTGCTGGTATCCATTGCCGATGCGTATCGCGACAAGAATGGGGATGTGACCGAGCAAGCCAAGATGGTGGAGAGCGCCATCTCTCAGGCGGAGTCCTTCGCCGGACAAGGTGGCGACTTCTCACCCGCAGTGATTGATGCCATCGTGAAGTCAGCCGTACGGATGTTTGATCCGACGAAACGGTGGTTTCGGGAACGCTCCCAAATTTCCCCACTCAGCCGCGCTAGATTTGTTGATAGATCAATATGCGCGCTCGGGCGACCAACAGTTGCGCGAAATCTTTGTCACCACGCTGGAGAAGATGGCTCGCGGCGGAGTCTATGACCAGCTCGCGGGCGGTTTCCATCGTTACTCGGTCGACGAGCGCTGGGTGGTGCCGCACTTTGAGAAGATGTGCTACGACAATTCCGAACTGCTGAAGAATTATGTGCACGCCTATCAGGCGACCGGCTCGGAGTTCTTTGCTTCGGTAGCCCGCGACATCATTCGCTGGATGGATGAGTGGCTCAGCGACCGGGAACATGGCGGTTTCTACGCTTCCCAGGATGCCGACTATTCAATGGACGATGACGGTGACTACTTCACCTGGACCCTGGCTGAAACCCAGGCCGTTCTGAGCGAAGCAGAAGCCAGCGTGGCCAACCTGCATTACGACATCAATGAAATCGGCGAGATGCACCACAATCCCGCGAAGAACGTTTTGTACGTCCGGGCGTCCGTGGAAGAGATCGGGAAGCGACTGAACTTGCCTGTGGAGCAAGTGGAGTCTTTGCTTCAGACCGCGAAGAAAAAGATGTATGCAGCACGTCTGCAGCGGCCCACTCCGTACATAGACAAAACTGTTTACACGGGATGGAACGCGCTTTGCATTTCTGCATATCTGGAAGCGGCCAAGGCGCTCAACCTCGAAGCGGCGCGGCGCTTTGCTTTGCGTTCTCTCGATCGCGTGCTGGCTGAAGGCTGGCATGCTGAGCGAGGATTGGCACACGTCATCGCTTATTCCGATCCAAAGTCGGAGCGACGGCACATCCCTGGGTTGCTGGACGACTACGCCTTTACTACGATCGCGTGTCTCGATGCTTATGAAGCCACCGCGGACCTGACCTACTTCAACTTCGCCCGCCGGATTGCTGACACGATGCTCGAGCTTTTCTTCGACCCTGTCTCGGGGGGCTTCTTCGACACCCAAAAAGCTGGGAGCGCGGATGAGAAAAGTTTGGGTGTGCTGGGCACGCGTCGCAAACCCTTCCAGGACTCTCCTACGCCTGCAGGTAATTCTGCCGCAGCTATCGCGCTGTTGCGATTGCACGCTTACGCGGGTGACCAGAACTATCATGACAAAGCGCAGCAAACCCTGGAAGTGCTTGCGGCCTCGGCCGGGCAATACGGAATTTTTGCCGCTACATATGGGATCGCAGCAGTGCATCTGGCGCAGCCCGATACTCAAGTCGTCGTAGTAGGAAGCGGCGAAATGGCGGATCGGCTGGCTGCCGCGGCGCTGGCTCCCTTCGCCTTCAGCAAATCGGTGCTCAAACTGGCGGGAAACGAAGGCCGTGGTAAACAATCTTCCCCCAAAGCTGGCGCAGACTATTCCTCATCTGCCTGAGATCAAGACCGGGAAGACGATGGCCGTGGTTTGCTCGGGCTTTACTTGCCAGCCCCCGATCTCGGATCCCGAAGAACTGGCCGAAAAACTCCGTCTTGCGCTGGTGACCAACGGTTAACCGTCGAAGAATTCCTCAAGACAAAAAAGTGGGCTGACTGCGCTTATGCTAGCAGTCAGCCCGAAAAAGCATCAGCCGCGTAAGCGGCCTACACAGCAGTCACTGTTCAGTGACCTACCGGAATTTACTTCCGGCTTGTTCCGCGTTGGCTTGCGGGTTTACGCAGCGGCATGACCCCACCATCAGCGTGAAGGAATGTTGGGGCAATTGCCGCGTACGTGCAGGCCAACCCTACCATCAGGATCAACATCCTGACTGCACGTTTCATGGGTTGTTCTCCTTGCGTGCAGGTTCCCTGGGAGCGGAAACCCTCACGGGCAGGAATTATACAGGTCGCTGGCAAGTAGTCCAGATTCATCTTGCGGGTCGAGTTCGCTTAGCTGCCGATGGCTAGAGATGGAAATGGACCAGGTGGGGTTGCGATTCGCCATTTCCCCCTAATTTTTCAGCGAGATGCAGACCGTGTAGAAAAACGATTTTGTTCGATTTCCCGTCGACCCGGGCGGGAATATTAATTTATGAGTGAACCTGATCGGCTAAGGCTTCGAAGCAAAACGGCGGGCCGTGAGAGTAGGAATGCGCTCTGGAGTTTTCTTGTGCGAAGCCAGAGGTTCAACCACAGCGGCCTCATGATCGTGTCCGTTCGTACGCGAGAAGGCGCGATCTACCATACCTTCGAACATCGGAATAAGCGAGTCGCTGGGGACAGGATGTTGCAGATCCGTAAGGCTCTGCTCCCAACGTTGCGACATCGGAAGGTTTGCTGCGGTCTCGCGCGCAGGACTCTTGCGGTATGCATAAGTAAACCAGGTTGCGATAGCGAGGTTATAACCCACCAGGTTGATCAGATTCACGCGATGCTTCGGAAGCATGGCTGCTTGCGTTCAAGGCGAACATGGCCAATTCCACTCCGGCAAAGCCGCCGAATCCTAGGGCAATGCCGAAACTGTGTTGCCGCCATGAGACTCCGAGATACCGGGAGAAAACCAGCAGGAACAAAATCAGACCGCACTGAATCACGCGCACACAGCGCTGCACGGTTATGATGGCCTCGACCATGGGTCCCTGTGCGCCGGCAGGACTGGAAGCCGCGACTACGCCTGCCACCAGCAACATCACCAGAGCTGCCCAGCGGAACAGAACTGATCCGAGATCCTTTAAAGTGTGATAGGGATGGAACACATCCAGAAAAATCTCATGGATGATCATGAATCCCAAAACCAGGCTCACTCCTGAGGTGATCCAATAGGTATAGAAATACTCAGGATAGTTGCCCCATTTGTAAATCGGGAAGACAACGGAAAATATCAAAACTTGAGAGACAATATAGGCAAAAAAGATTGGGAACTTCCGGTGCAACTTGCGCTTGAACATGAGCGCGGCAACGGAAAGTTGCAGCACCGGATGGGCGCTCCACAGCACGTTGTAAGCAAGCTGGATTTTGGGGTTCATCGGGCTGCTTTCCTGCCGGCTGCTTTAAATTGCGGGTGGCAGACTACACTACTGCACTCCTCTCCCTAAGAGAAACCTTACCAGTTTCAACTCAATGGTCAATGTACCAAGGTAACCCGGGGGTAATAGTTACCTGGGCCGAAATGCTTACGTTCCAGGAGTCGCTTGAATATAGGCGCGCATCATCCGAACCTCATGATCCTTCTCGTCAATGTCATGCAGCATCAGATCCCGGACGGAGATGACCCCAACTAGTCCCTTGCCGTCACAAACCGGCAAATGCCGAAAGCCGTGGTTTCGCATCAGGAGCATGCAGGCCTCCGGTTCCTCTTGCGGGCTCACCGTGAGCGGCGCCAGGGTCATAACTTTCTCGACCCGGGTGGTCCGGGGATCGAGACCCTCGACAACCACGCGCTTCATCAGGTCGCGTTCGGAAAAAATACCCACTAGGACGCCGTCTCGCAGCACCGGCACAGCTCCAATATTGTGGGTTACCATGGACCGGGCAACGTCCAATACGGTCTCACTGGCGTCGACATGACAGGTATGCTGGTTCTTGATCAGGTCACAGACATGCATTTAGCACCTCCGGCCGTCCTTTTTAGCCAACCCGGCCAAGGTTGGCGCGAGTATATGACGAAATTCAATTTTCGCGAAGGCATTTGTTTGTGTCACACCTCAACTTGACCCGTTAAGTTACTGATTTTCATCCAAGTAAAACGCGTCGAGGATGTGGCTTTTTCCGTCAACGAGAAGCACACGTCCCTGGTAAATCACGCGCTCCAAATCGGCCGGCAGTTTGGGAAGTTGCTGCTCACAGTCCAGGGGAAGTGGAGCGGCTCGGCGCTGGGCGTCGGCCGACAGGGCATCATCGTCGCTGATGACCGGCTCACCCGCAGGTGATTCGGCATGCTTGAGTCGCGTCCGCCGGCAAATCATCGAGATGCGCATTGACGCAGTTTCGGATGATCCGGCGATCGCGCAGAGTGAAGAGTTCTGCTGCCTCCTGCGCCGGTGCCGAAGGAGCTGGGGCAGGGGCCGGTGCCGAAGGAGTAGGAGCCGAAGAGGCTGGTGTCGAAGCCGCGGATCCTGCCGGCTGGCCCGGAGTGCTGGCGGATGACGCCTCGCGCTAGGGCTGTAGTAGTAACAAAAGTGAGTACGGCTTCAGATTCCACTCTGACCGCCTTCTTGCCAGTGGCTGCAGCGGCGCCTGTTCCTGCTGCGGCGCCGGCCGCGGTGCCAATCGCCGCTCCTTTTCCACCTCCTGCAATTGCTCCAATGACAGCTCCTAATGCCGCTCCCCCGCCGATCTTTGTGGCATTACTCTTGGCATGGGATTCTCCTTTGATCACCAGAGGTTTGACACTGAGGGAGGTAGCCTGCCTTCCCGGAGCTCACCGTAGCCAGAACCAAATCCAGCTCTCCCGGTTCGCTCAGCCGGCCCGATGCATGCACATCGGACACGCGTCCAATGACGTCCGCACCTTTGGGATATAGATTCTTCCCGTCCACCTGAATAGGTTCCTCCAGCGTCGCTCGGAAGGTGTCTCCAACCTGGTTCTCTTCGCTGCTCAGCTTGTCGATCATACGAATTTTGATGGTCGTGCCGGGAGGCAGCACGGGTGCGTCATCCGCAAGAGCTGGGACTAACAGGGTGACCCCCACCAGCAATGCCAGCGTGGTCACGTGGGGGATATTCTTGGAACTCATAAACCCTCCCTGAGATTCCCCACGGACCAATGGCTCCGTTGGGATGCGAATCTCGATCTTTTGGCTGCATCGGCGCAATGTGCCAAATTTTAGTCATTCCTACCAATGAATATGAAGTGGGAACAGGGCCACAAGGCCGCGGGAACTCGGTCCCGGGGCTGCGCCGTCAAAATGACGTTGAAGTCGGAGGAGATCTGCATGCCCTCGATCATCGATGGCAAGGTCTGCGGTTCGACGGTCGCCAAGTGGGCAAGGAACTGATAAATATCCGCGCCGCTGTAACCCTGGGCAATGAAGGAAATTTGCGTATTCTCTGCGGCAAAGTGCCAACCCAGGGAAGCGGCTAACGCAACGGCGTTCTCATAGGCCACATTCGAAACTGCGCCTGGGCCCGGATTGTCGAACACGATCCGCAGCCTGCGCTCATCTTCTCGGCTGAACTCGCGGACTTTGAGTGAGCCTGACTTCGCGGTAGCCTTCCAGTCCACATGGCGCGCCGAATCTTCGGGCATGTATTCCCGAATGCGGTACAAGTCGTGTCCACGCCCCCGCGCGAACGTCTCAAACTCGCCGATGACCAGCGGAAGCAGCTTCAAAAAACTCATCGGACGGCTCGACTGCCGGATACACGATGATTTCGCGATTCAGCGGCACGCGTCGAGTTTTAGTGAGAAACGCGAAAGGGAAGCGCGTGGCCAACCCGAAGCTCTCTTGCTGGTAACGTCCGCGATGCTCAAACCCCAGCTCGAGCTGGGCCGCGAATTCGCTGCGCGGCGGGGAGATAAGGGAAATAGGCTGATCCCTGAAAGATGTTAGGCGTTCCCATCTGCTCGGCAACACGGAGCAGGCGGCGGTCCGGTAACCTGATCCATTGCTGCTCTGGAGAACGTCCAGGAGGGAAGACGAACGTGGCGGGCGTCCATCGCCACCGCTTGCCAGACTTGGCCTTTTCGAGCGGGACCACTTTTACTGAAAACGAAGGCAGCCAGCGCCGCCGATTTCGCAAGATGATTTTTCCAGCAATGGGTCGGCGCGCGAAGACGTGCTCGGGCAAGCGGACGTCAAGCTCCAGACCGCGCAACACCAGGGCCGAGACCAAGCCCGATACCATAATCGCCGCCAGCATCGCAGCCACGATGATGTACAACAGGTTGTTGCCCGTGTTTAGCGCGGCGATTCCGATAAAGACCACGGAAACCACATAGATCACCCCCACGCGCGACACGTCGTAGTCGAAGGCATCACGAATGCGGCCCTTGGCGACGCGACGGGCCAGGTAGGGCACGGTAGTCAAGCCGACGATTGTGGCCAAAAGTAGCGCGGCCGAAGCCAGGATGAGTGTGGCCCAGACATTTCCCGACTCCCGCGACACGGTGGAGAAAAGCGCGGCCCCAAAGGCCAGCATGAGACCTACCATCGCTAGCAGGAAACGCACCCATACCTGAGGAATCTCAAAGGAGAAGATTCGGCCCAGCCTTCGGATGCCGACTACATCCGGCTGCTGCTTCTGGACATCATGCATCTTGCGGAGATCTCTTCTGTGAGGTTAGCACTCGACCGCGGGAGCATCAATCGGGCCTGGTTAGCAAGAAAGGCGCTAGGTCTGGTTAGTTGGACCGCTTTTTCTACGTCGCCTCCACCACACCAGGATCAGAATCGCCGCGGCCGCGAGGAGCACGCCAATATTCACGTCCTTCACGATGCTGAGTAGCTTCTCCGAGTGCTTGCCGAAGATGTACCCCGCGCCCGAAATGACCGTTACCCAGAGCGTGGCGCCGAGCAAATTGGCCGCGACAAATTTGCGCCAGGGCATATGCAGCACCCCGGCTAGTGGCCCAGCAATCACTCGCAGGCCAGCGATGAAGCGAGCGGCGAAGATGGTGGCGGCGCCATGCCGCCTGAACATGTCTTCTCCGCGCGCGATGGTTGCGGGTTGTATATGAACCGTCTTCCGATATCGTTCCAGCAGCGGGCGCCCGCCATAGAATCCGATCAAGAAGCCGATATTGTCGCCCACGGTTGCAGCACAGATTCCAACCAGAATGATGGAAGGCAGATGCAGCTTGTGTTCTGAATAGGCGAGGAAACTCGCCAACAGCAGGATGGTCTCGCCGGGTACCGGCAATCCTGCATTTTCGAGCAATAGTGCGGCCGCAACCGTCCAGTATCCATACTCGGCCAGGTAGCCTCGGAGGAGGCCAAAGATATGTGGCGGCATATCAGAAGATCCCGGTCCGGTTTCGGGACAGAAACTCGATCACGGCCTGGTTGAATTCTTGGGGAACTTCCTCGTAAGGCAAGTGCCCAACGCCGTCGAACACCACTAACCTGCAGTCGGCAAACTGCTGGCGCACCTTATCGGCGCGGATACTGGCCTTACGGCAGCGTCCAGACTGCCCCAGACGAGGAGCGTGGGCACGCCTCGGATCTGCGGCAGCGCCGATTCCAATTCTTGCATGTCTTGGGTCCAGGAACGCACGAGGCGGATCGCATATTCGAGAGTACCTGGGATTCTGAATGGCGCTGAGTACCCTTCGAGCGTGCCCGGCCGAATCCGGCGGGCATCACCATACAAACGCCGCAGAACGATACTGTGGGCAACTTCAAGCCGAGGCCCTAACTGCACGATCAGAGGCGCGACTATACGGTTGGTCAAGATCGGTGCGAGCCAATTGCCACGCGCCGACGAAGGATTTACTGGCGCAGCCAGGATCAGCCGGCGAACGCGATCCGGGGCCAAAGCTGCCGCCATCATGACAACCGCACCGCCGTATGAACTGCCCAGCAAGTCACAAGAAGCAATGCCAACCGTGTCGAGGAATCGCAACAGACGTACGGCGCTGGCTCGCAAACTACAATCAAGACCCAGAGGACGGTCGGAGAAACCGGAACCCAACATGTCGATGGCATAAACCGAAGCCAGCGGGGAAAGCGCAGGCATCGCAAACCGCCATGAGAAGGAGTATCCGAGCAAGCCGTGCACCAGAACCAGCGCCGGTCCTGAGCCACACTGCAAGTAGCGCATCCGTGCCCCGTCCACAACAGACCAGAACTCGCCGGTGGGGTTGTTGGGTTGGGCGTCGTCTTGCACTCTCAATGCACTTTTCACGATACTGAGGCGAAGGGATAACTTGGTTTCTCCGCTGATTCTCATCAAGAGGTGTTGCCTCTTCTCGCTCCTTGAGCGAATGGGAAGCCTCCGGCTCCTCTCATTTTTCCATTTTCCCTTGCGTCGGACTCGGTTGGAAAGGGCCTACCAAGGACGATCCAGCGTTGGGAAGTTAGGACGATTCGATTCGACCGGGAATCCGCATAAAGTTCCCTTCAGGGCTCTTCCGCCCTGCCCGTCCCTTGCGCACGTTAAAGAGCCGCCTTGCGATGACCTTCTCGATATCTGGTTAATGCTATGATAACTATGGAGTTACCAAATATAGGAGATTGATTCCAGAAAATGTAGTCCACTCCTTTCTGCTCTTATATAATCGGACAAGTTGTTTTCTTCATGCCACTTAGGTGGTGCCCGTTGTTAATAACCGTGGCCCCGAACGTGCTGACCTTGAAGCGAAGCACGATCCCCCTTCAGCCGAAGCTTAGCCAACGGGCCATGAGTCAGGAATTTCAAATCCGCCCCGCCGTTCTTCTTTTTCTGCTAACTGCAGCGTCAATTGTATTCGCAGTCATTAACTTCGAGAAGGAGCGCGAGTTCCAGATTCCCTCCGACGGGGTGTGGTGGGTTGAGCACAACGGTAGCCTTACGGCGGCCCGGGTGGAGGCCAACGGACCGGCCGCCAAAGCTGGCATCAAAGAGGGCGACCGCCTAACGGCGGTCAATCAGCGCGAGGTGAACGGAACTTCGGCCCTGGTGCGGCAACTCTACCGAGTGGGCCCGTGGTCGAAAGCGACGTATTCCCTGGTTCGCGAGTCAGTCCCGGTGGACATGACCGTGATTCTGGTTCCGGCCGAGCGGTCGCTCAATGACTGGCTGCGCCTGATTGCGCTGATCTACCTGAGTATTGGTGTCTATGTCCTGCTGCGGCGCTGGACCGCTCCGGGTTCGACTCACTTCTACATCTTCTGCCTGGTTTCGTTCGTTTTCTACGCCTTCAAGTACACCGGAAAGTTCAATCAGTTTGACTGGACGATCTATTGGGGCAACGTGGGGGCCTGGCTCCTGCAGCCGGCTCTGTTTCTGCATTTTGTGCTGACTTTTCCGGAGAGGCGGTATTTTGTCCACAAACATCGTTGGGCAATCCCGCTGATTTATGTGCCGGGGCTGCTCCTCTTGGGCATTCACATTCTTGCCCTGACCGTGATGAAGGCCAGCGAGAGGCTACGCTGGAATCTCGATCGGCTGCAGATGGCCTATTTGGCGGTGTTCTTTCTCGCGGCAGCCGCCGTACTTGTGTATAGCTACCGCCGAGCAAGCACGCCGATACTTCGGCAGCAACTGAAGTGGGTAACGCGCGGCACGATTCTGGCCATCACTCCGTTCACGCTTTTTTACGTCATCCCTTACCTCACGGGAGCGCTCCCGACCTCGCTGATGAAGGTGTCCGTTCTGTCGCTTGGCCTGTTGCCATTGACCTTTGGCTACGCCATCTTCCGCTACCGGCTGATGGATGTCGATCTGATCTTCAAGCGGGGCATGGTGTACACGCTGGCCGCCGTCGCGATCATTGGCGCTTACTTCGCGGCAGTGGCGGGCGTGGCTGAGCTTGTTCATACCCAGGTACCGAGTTCCGGGCCCAAGGGCTTAATTCTCGCTATCGTTGTTACAGCCCTACTCTTTGATCCCGTACGCAAGTGGATCCAGGAGCAGATTGATCAGTTCTTCTATCGAACGCGCTACGACTACCGTAAGACTTTGGTGGAATTCGGTCGGGAACTGAGTGGGGAAACCGACCTGGACGAGATGCTGAGTTCGGTGGTCGACCGTCTATGCCGCACGCTGCTGGTTGATCGCATGGCAATTTTTCTCTCTGCGGACGAGCCGTCGCAACGCTTCTTGCTCGCGAGGTCTTTTGGACTGACGCAGCCCGCTGGCCTGGATCTGAGTTTTCTCACCAGATCGCGGCCGGAAATGGAAGCCGGGCACATTTTCTTCGACAACACGCACCAAGTGCCCCGCGAAACGCCCACCGCCCAGGAAGCGATTGCCAAGCTTGACCTGAACTACTACATCCCCTGCCGTGCCCAGCAGCGCACCATCGCTTTCCTTGGCCTGGGTAAAACGGCAGAGGGCGATTTCCTCTCCAGTGAAGACATCGAACTCCTAGAAACTCTGGCGGGTTACATCGGCATCGCTATCCAGAACGCGCGCCTTTATGCCTCACTCGAGCAGAAAGTCGCCCAATATGAGCGACTAAAAGATTTCAACGAAAATATCGTCGAGTCCATCAACGTGGGTGTATTAGCGGTGGACCTGGCCGACCGGGTCGAGTCCTGGAACTCGCAGATGGAAGTCATGTACGCCCTGCCGCGTTGGCAGGCCCTGACCCGGCCACTCAGCGAGGTCTTCCCGTCCGCATTCGTGGAAGAGTTCTATCGCGTGCGGCAGAATCCCGGCATCCACAATCTTTACAAGTTCCGCCTGGCCACTCCGACCGGAGAAAGCCGTGTCGTGAACGTTGCCATTGCCCCGCTGGTCACCAAGAAGTTCAACGTGATCGGGCGATTGATCATCATGGATGACATCACCGAGCGAGTGGAGCTCGAATCGCAGCTCTCGCAGGCGGATAAGCTTTCCTCGATTGGTTTGCTGGCGGCCGGAGTCGCCCACGAGGTCAACACGCCTCTGGCTGTGATTTCCTCATATGCTCAGATGTTATCGAAACAATTGCAGGGAGACTCCCAGAAGGGCGCACTGCTGGATAAGATTACGCGGCAGACCTTCCGAGCTTCTGAAATTGTCAACAACTTACTCAATTTCTCGCGCACCAGCGGCACTGAGTTTACCGAGGTCGATGTCAATAAGGTCATTGCTGACACGCTCGCCTTGCTGGAGCATCAGTTTAAGACTGCGAACATCCGGGTGCAGGATGAACGAGCCGACCGTCTGCCTCGAATCAGCGGGAATGCTGGGCGCTTGCAGCAGGTGTTCTTGAATCTGTTCCTGAATGCCCGAGACGCGATGCCCAAGGGTGGAACTTTGCGAATCGTCAGCTCCAATGGCGAAGGGGTCAGCGTGGTTGTCTCCGATACCGGCACCGGCATTGCACAAGAACACATTCAGCGCATCTATGACCCATTCTTTACCACGAAGGCAGGACAGCGGGAAGGTCAGAGCAAGGGTACCGGATTGGGTCTATCTGTCACTTACGGCATCATCCAGGAGCATGCGGGAAAGATTCGAGTGGAAAGCCGGCCCGGCCAGGGCACCACGTTCTATGTCGATTTCCCTATGACGAGAAAGGCCGTCAATGTCTGAGGCAGCAGTCATCTCGCGGCGCCCCAGCGAAGCCAACTCTTCGCCCTTAGGCTATGTGTTGATTATTGACGACGAGGCCGCAATCCGCGAGTCGCTCGAAACCTTACTCCAGATTGAAGGTTACGAAGTCGAATCGGCGGAGAGCGGCGAAGAAGGGCTGGCGCGTCTGGGTGAGCGCTCGTTCGATCTGGTGCTGCTTGACCTGGCATTACCGGATCGCAACGGCATAGACCTACTGTCTGAAATCGGGGCCCATGATCCCCAATTATCCGTGATCATGATTACTGCCTACGGCACGGTTGAAAATGCCGTCAAGGCCATGCAGGCGGGGGCGGCGAATTTCGTTCAGAAGCCCTGGGACAATGAAAAGCTCCTCGCCGACGTGCGCGCCGCAGTGGCCCGCCATCGGGCGGAAGAAGAAAATATTCAACTGAAGCGCGCCCTGAAGCAGCGCTACAACTTCGAAAACATCGTGGGCAAGAGCGAGCCCATGTTGAAGATTTTCGATCTGGTGGCGCAAGTTGCGCCTAGCCGTTCCACGGTGCTGCTGCAAGGGGAGAGTGGTACTGGCAAAGAACTGATCGCCAAAGCTATCCATTTGAATTCGCAGCGGCGTGACCGGTCTTTTGTTCCGGTCAACACCGGCTCCATGCCGCCGGACCTCTTGGAGTCAACTCTGTTTGGACACGTCAAAGGCGCATTTACCAGCGCCATCGCATCCAAGAAGGGTCTTTTTGAAATCGCCGATCGGGGCACCCTGTTTTTGGACGAGATCGGCACGATGGGCATGGACACCCAGAGCAAAATTCTGCGTGTGCTCCAGGACCGGAAATTTATGCACCTGGGCGGCGTCCACGAACTGCAAGTAGACGTGCGCATCATTGCCGCCACCAATGTCGACCTCAAGCAGCACGTGCGCGAAGGCAAGTTCCGCGAAGACCTCTTCTATCGCCTGAACGTCATCACCATCGATCTTCCGCCCCTGCGCCAGCGTAAGGAGGATATCCCGCTACTGGTGGAGTTTTTCCTCAATAAGTACTCGGAAGAAAATGAACGTCCGAGGCGACGGATCACTCCTGAAGGGCTCCGTCCGCTGCTTGCCTATTCTTGGCCAGGGAACGTGCGTGAACTGGAGAATGTAATTGAACGCGCTGTCGTGCTCTCGTCCGGTTTGGAGATCGGTCCCGAATTACTTCCCGACCAGATCGCTGGCCGTGGCACTGCCTTTCCTGTGCTGGAACATGGCGTCGACGCTTCGCTTTTCGACATCATGGAAGATTGCGAGCGGCATATCATCGTCGACATGCTGGAGAAGTGTAACTGGAATCAAACGGAGGCGGCGGAACGCTTCCACGTGCCCCTTTCCACTCTGAATCAGAAAATCAAGCGTCTCAATATCGAGATCAAGAAGAAGGGCCGGGAGTTGATCGGCTGACTCCTTTCGTAGTGCCCTTCAACGCCGCGTTGGCGCTCTGTTATAGTTTTCGGTAAATGGAGCTGACCTCGCCCGCGGATTTCGCCAAAGATCTAGTTCAGGCTGTGCAGGACTATTCCGTACTGGCGGGACGGTCCATGTCCAATCTGTTCCGTACCCCGCGTTATTTCGCCGACATGACGCAACAGGCGGATTTGATCGGCTTCGGGTCGCTTCCGATCGTAGTGCTGACGGGATTCTTTACCGGTGCCGTCTTGGCTTTAAACAGCGCGAATACGCTGGAGAGATTTGGTTCGCTCTCACTCATCGGGCAACTGGTTTCGGTCGGGATGGTGACCGAGCTTGGACCCGTTCTTACCGGTCTCATGGTAGCGGGCCGAAACGCATCCGGCATGGCCAGCGAACTCGGTTCCATGGTGGTGACAGAGCAGATTGATGCCATGCGGGCCCTGGGCACCGATCCCACCAAGAAGTTAGTGACTCCGCGAGTGGTTTCCACCGTATTCATGCTGTTCTTTTTGACTATCATTTCTGATCTCTTGGGGTTGATTGGCGGTGGCATCGTTGCCCAATTTATATTCGGAATGGACTCGCATCAGTATTGGAGTTCAGCCTGGCAAACCCTGATGTTCCGGGACGTGTTTACCGGGCTGGTAAAGCCCCTATTTTTCGGATTTATTATCGCTACCATTGGCTGCTATTACGGAATGTCGGCGCGGGGCGGGACGCAGGGCGTGGGCCGGGCTACGACTCAGGCGGTGGTGGCGTCCTCAGTTCTTATTCTTCTGGTCGACTTCTTCGCCACTAAGTTCCTGATGGCGATTTTTGGCTATCGCTGAATTATGGCCGCACCTCCGAACGCCATCGAAAGCCCCCTGAAGTCTACGGAAAGTTCCGCTTCTCCAGTCATTGTCTTTGATAACGTGTCCATTGCGTTCGAGGATAAGACCATACTTGATGGAATTTCTTTCCAGCTCGCCCGTGGGGAAACGAAAGCCATCTTCGGCGTTGCAGGATCGGGCAAGAGCACTATCCTGAAACTCACGCTGGGCTTGCTGAAGCCAGACGCGGGAGACATCCACGTACTCGGCGAGGATGTGACCCAGATGAGCGAAGAATCTCTGTTTGAGCTGCGACGCAAAATCGGCATGGTGTTTCAGGAAAGCGCGCTTTTCGATTCGCTCACGGTGCGGGAGAACGTCGCGTTCCGGCTGATGGAGGAACACGATCTATCCGAAGACGAGATCGAGCGGCGGGTGAGGGAGTCGCTCAGTTTCGTGGAGCTCGAGCACACCGTCGACATGTTTCCGTCCGAATTATCGGGTGGAATGCGCCGCCGGGTGGCCATTGCCCGAGCCATTGTGACCCAGCCCGAAATTTTGCTCTACGATTCGCCCACGGGCGGCCTGGATCCAGTCACGTCCACGACCATCATTGAACTGATCGTCAAACAGCGTGACGTGTCCAAAACCAGCTCGCTCCTGGTTACCCATCGTCTGCAGGACGCGTTCACCATGGCATCCCACTACTTTGATCGCAAATCGAATAAGATGTTGCCGCTCCCGCCCGGTGCTCGCGGAGAAGTGCCGATGGGCTTTCTGATTCTTCGAGACGGCAAGATAATCTTTGACGGAGACGTGCACGAGTTGGCAGTCTCGAAAGACGAATATATCCGGGAGTTTATTTCGTAGACGGACCTAGCTGGCCTTGGCAGCCTCCGCCATGGCCTTGCGCCGTGAGGCCACGCGTGCTGAGACCGTTTTCAGGCGCTCTCTACCAGCCTCGGATTGCATAATCACCTTTTCGACATTGCTGAACAGCCCGGGACTCTGCATTTTCTCGCGCACGTCTTTGAGGATGGGCTGCATTTTCGCATAAAGGAAAAACATCTCACCGCTTACGCCACCTTCCAGAAACAGCTCGTGATGAATGGTCCCGTGCAGCACCAACGCGGCAGCCATATCCCAATATCCGCCAACCTGACGAAGCCAGTTGTTTTCCTGGGTTCCGAGAGCGCTCGCTACTTTGACGAAATCGTCAGCAGTCTGAGGCCAAAACTTCACCACCCACCAGTCGCGTGCCTTGCGCATCTCGGCCTCGCGCCGAAGATCATACAGTTTGAGGATGAGTTCAGCGTCAGTGGCGGTCGGTTCCTTGGGCATGACAGTTCTCCTTAACGCGCTGGATGCGCTCTACACCGGACTGCTGACGAAGAACGTGAACTGGGTGCTCGATGTAGACATCCGCAGCTTTTTCGACGCGATTTCGCACGAATGGCTGGTGAAGTTTGTCGAGCATCGGGTTGCGGACCGACGTGTCGTGCGGCTCATCCAGAAATGGCTGAACGCCGGCGTGTTGGAGGATGGGAGACGAACACGGGCGGAAGAAGGGACGCCCCAGGGCGGCAGTGCCTCGCCGTTGCTGGCTAACGTCTATCTCCATTATGTGTTCGACCTGTGGGCCCAAGCGTGGCGTCGGAAACAAGGCTGCGGTGACATGATCATCGTGAGGTTTGCTGACGATATCGTGGTGGGCTTCGAGGTGAAGTCGGATGCCGTACGGTTCTGGGCGGAACTGATCGAGAGAATGCGAAAGTTCAGCTTGGAGCTGCCTCCCGAGAAAACGCGGCTGCTGGAGTTCGGACCGTTCGCGGCTGAAAACCGGAACAAGCGCGGAGAAGGGAAACCGGAGACGTTCAACTTCCTCGGCTTCACCCACATCTGTGGGAAGAAGAGGGGGAACGGACGCTTCACGGTCCTGCGGCAGACGATTCGCAAACGGCTGCAAGCGAAGTTGAGCGAGGTGAAGGCCGAACTCAAACGACGCATGCATGACCCCATCCCGGAAGTGGGCCAGTGGCTGCGGTCGGTCGTGGGTGGACACATTCGTTATTACGGAGTGCCTACCAACCGCGCGGCGCTGTACACGTTTCGGTTCCAAGTAGGTCGGCTCTGGCACCGCACTCTCTTGCGGCGTAGCCAGAACGCCCGCGTGCTTTGGGATCGGATGCGGCGCATGATTGACCGCTGGTTGCCCCCCGCCCGCACTTGTCATCCGTATCCCCTGCGCCGCATGGGCGTTATCACCTAAGGTAAGAGCCGGATGCGGCAATCCCGCTTGTCCGGATCCGTGGAGGGGGTTATGGGCAACCATGATTCCTACTCCGACTGGGGATTACAGCGTTGAACTCGATCAAGTGGACAACAGAGGCGGTTCCAGCGTGAATCGCGATTATCCTACTGGCGCCGGTTCCGCCGCCCTTTCGAAGTCGCACTCCTTATTCGGACATGCGATTACTGGGCCAGCTTTCAACATTTTCTCCACCAGGTACTCACTGCCGCAACTGGGGCACTTTTCCGCGATCGGTTTACCGGCGGAGGTGAACTTGCACTTGGGATAATTGGCGCAGCCGTAGAATGTGTTTCCTTTGCGCGCTTTCTTTTCGACCAGGTCGCCTTCCTTGCAGAGCGGGCACTTCACTCCGATGAAGTTCTGCTTCACATATTTGCAGTCCGGATATCCGCTGCACGCGGTGAATTCCCCAAAGCGTCCGTGGCGGATCATCATGTTGCGCCCGCACTTGGGGCAGAGTTCGTCGAGCGGAATGTCGGGAACCTTCTTACCCTGGTCGAGACGGCGGGTGGTCTTGCAATCAGGATAGCCGGTGCAGGCCATGAACTGGCCGAAGCGCCCTCGCTTCAGCACCATGACCCGGCCGCAATTCTCGCAATATTCTTCCTGGGTGGTTTCCTGGATATCTGCCGAATCCAGGTCCGGCAGGTTGATCGGATTTTCCTTGGTAAAGGTGCAGCTATCGGGATTCTCTTTATCGTACGAGCTGCAGGCGTAGAAGGAACCGTGCTTGCCCCACTTGATCACCAGCGGAGAGCCACAGCGCTCGCACTTCTCGTCCGTGGGCTTCTCCATCCGCTTGATGTTTTCCATGTGCTTCTCGGCATAGCGGAGGTCCTTGGCGAAGCGCTTGTAGAACTCGGCGAGCGCGTTGGTCCAAGTTTCCTTGCCTTCTTCGATTTCGTCGAGTTCTTCTTCCATGCGGGCGGTGTACTGCACGTCGAAGATGTCGCGGAAATTTTCGACCAGAAGATCGGTTACGACCAGGCCGATCTCCGTAGGCGTGAACTTTCCGCCGAGTTTCTGCACGTACTGGCGCTCCTGGATGGTGCTGAGAATTGCCGAATACGTGGACGGCCGCCCAATCCCGCGCTCTTCCAGTTCTTTCACCAGGGAAGCCTCGTTATAGCGCGGTGGAGGCTCGGTGAAGTGCTGTTCGGGCTTCAGTTCCCTGAGCGTAAGCTTCTGTCCAGGTTCCAGCGGTGGTAGCTTGTGCTTGAGCTCTTCCTCTTCTTCGTCCTTGACGTCCTTCGATTCCTCGTAAACTTTGAGGAAGCCGTCGAACTTGAGGACTGATCCGGTTACGCGGAACCAAAAAGTTTCTGTGCCCGATTTCGCGTCGATATCGACTGTGGTTTGGTCGAATACGGCCGGCATGATCTGCGAGGCGACAAAGCGCTGCCAGATCAATTTGTAGACTTTGTATTCGTCTTCTTTCAAATATTGCTTGATCTGATCGGGATGACGCATCGGCCGAAGTCGGCCGGATGGCCTCGTGCGCCGCCTGCGCTTCCTTCTTCTCTTTATAGGTGTTGGGCGACTCCGGCAAATATTGGTCGCCATACTGCGACTTAATGTACTCGCGTACTTCGGTCAACGCTTCATTCGAAACCCGGGTTGAATCGGTACGCATGTAGGTGATGAGGCCGACCGAGCCTTCCTCACCCAGTTCCACGCCTTCGTAGAGACGCTGCGCAATCATCATGGTGCGTTTGACGCTGAAGCGCAGCTTGCGCGACGAATCCTGTTGCAGCTTGCTGGTGGTGAATGGCGGAGTGGCATTCCGCCGCCGCTCTTTGCGGTCGACAGTCCGAACCAGCCACTCGGCTTTCTCCAGCGCGGCGCGGATTTTCTCGGCGTCTTCGCCATTATTGACTTCGACCTTCTCTTCACCCTTGCCAACGAAGCGAGCATCGAATGCCGGGGGCTTGGGCCCAGCAAGATGAGCGTCAATGGTCCAGTATTCTTTCTTTTCGAACGCCTTTATTTCGCGCTCACGTTCGACAATAAGTCGCAGAGCAACGGTCTGAACCCGGCCCGCGGACAACCCGCGGCGCACCTTGTCCCAGAGCAGCGGGGAAACCTGATAGCCGACCAGGCGATCCAGAACACGGCGTGCCTGCTGCGCATCAACCAGGTGCTGATCGATGGCACGAGGATGCTCGAAGGCTTCCTGCACCGCGCGCTTCGTGATCTCGTTGAAAGTCACGCGGCGGATACGGTCCGGTTGATCGTCCTTCTTCTTTTTCTTTCTTGGTTTTGGCCCCGTTGCCCAGTTCTTCAGCCAAATGTGCAGCGATGGCCTCGCCCTCGCGGTCAGGATCAGGCGCCAGATAGATGTTGTCCGCAGACAAGGCCAACTTCTTCAACCTGGCGACAACCTTCTCTTTACCTGGGATGACGATGTATTCCGTTTCGAATTCGTTGTCGATATCGACGCCCAGCGTACTCTTGGGTAGGTCTTTGACATGCCCGAGCGAAGCTTCGACCGTGAAGCCCTTACCTAGATATTTCTGGATGGTCTTCGCCTTGGCCGGCGATTCGACGATGACTAAACCTTTTGACAATGTGTCCTCAATGGGTAGTTTGGTTTCGAAGCTAGCACGAATGAGGCGGCGGCAACAAGTTTCGTGGGAAAGCCGTCAGCCTTCAGCTATCAGCTCTCAGTTTGTGAATGAGGGACGACAGCATCCTCTTTAGTTCAACCACCTCGCTAGAAAGCCGCTGATAGTCCAGAGATTTCATGAGTTCCAAGTCACGCGCTAAGAGCAAGTGATATTCGAGTTCGCTGTGAACCCATTGCAATCTGCAAAAATCGTCCGAATTCGCAGTCGCCTTTCCGGCAACACCCTTCTGCAATGTTCGCCCCGATCGAAGCCGAGGACCTTCGCATCCGGCTCATCAATCCGTAGAGTTCACTTCGCGGAAACCCCTTGCTGGACTTATACACATCAAGCGTCAGGACGTGGGCTTTCTCCCAGACCTTCAAGTTTCTGAAACTCTGCATGCTCGTCTCCAACGCCGGGACCCTCGCTGAGAGCTGATAACTGATAGCTCCTTAGAAGCTCTTCACGAAATTCTTTCCCGGCAACTGCTTAACCTTGCCGGCCAGCTCCAGTTCAAAGAGCGCCGCAAAAATTTCAGATGACGACAGATCCGTTTCCAGGCGCTCGACGATCTGGTCGAGGTGAGTGGCTTCGTCCGCTTTCAGCAGCGCAAAAATCTTCTTTTCGTGAGGAGACAGCTCGCTTTCCCCGAATAGAGATGCAGTTTGTCCCGCTTGAGATTCACTGCCGGGGGCGGGTTCCAGGGCAAGTCGTACTTGCTGCGGGAGTTCCTCCCAAACATCTTCCCAAGTGGCTACCAGCTTCGCACCCTGCTTAATCAGGGTGTTCGGGCCCCAGGAGTTCTTGTTGGTAACATTGCCGGGAACGGCGAAGACCTCACGATTCTGCTCCAGAGCGCAGCGAGAGGTGATACGGGTGCCGCTGTATTCTGCAGCTTCCACCACCAGCACGCCCAGCGAGATCCCGCTGATGATCCGGTTGCGAATCGGAAAATTCTGCGGTGCCGGGAAGGTGCCGATGGGGAACTCCGATATGAGTGCTCCTCCGAGGGCCAAAATTTGCTCGACCAGCCGCGTATTTTCCTTGGGATAAATCTCGTCGATGCCGGTGCCCAGAACAGCCACGGTCTTGCCTTTTCCTGCAATTGCGCCACGATGGCCAGCCGTATCCACACCACGTGCCAGGCCGCTGAAAATGACCAGGCCGCGTGCCGCAAGATCACAGGCCAGGCGTTCCGCCATGCCCGTGCCGTAGGGTGTCGGATGCCGCGTGCCAACCAGTGCGATCCCTGGGCGCGAGATCACCTCGGGATCACCGCGAACGTAGAGGACGAGCGGTGGGTCATAGATCTGCTTAAGTTGTCCCGGATAAGCGGGGTCCTCTACGGCAACAAGGTGTACTCCCGCATCGGTCGCGCGATTCAGTTCCTCCTGCGCCAGTTCCAGGGAGCGGCCAGTGCCCAGCGATTGTGCTGCAACCGATTGAATTCCGGTAGCTTCAAGTTCGGTAAGGGACGCTTGGAAGACGGCTTCGACGCTTCCCAGTCGTTCGACGAGACGTCGGGCTTTTGTGGGACCTAGTCCCGGAGTGAGCGCGAGAGCCAGCCACTGGAGCGTGGGGCTTTCGGTTGTCTTCCTAGCGGAGATAACTGCTTCGGGCACTGCGACACCTCGCATGGTGGGCCATTGGCGGACTCTATACACGGCTCAAAATCGGTGTCAAGGTTAGCCGACACAGTGGTTTGTTAGAATCAAACATTACCGGCATGAAACGACTTCGTATCTCTGCGATTTCATACCTCAACACTGCACCCCTGATGTGGGACTTCGAACACGGGGATGCAGGTTCAACATTCGACATTTCCTATACTCTCCCCTCTGGATGCGCGGCAGTTCTGCAGGCAGGATCGGCCGACATCGGCATCATTCCGGCAGCGGCTTTTGCCACGATTCCTGAACTAGCAATCCTTCCAGGAGTGGCCATCGCCTCGCGGCGCGCCGTGCGCTCCATCCTGCTAGTCAGTAAAGTGCCGCTGGAAAAGATTCAGTCCGTGGCCCTCGATACCTCGTCGCTGACCTCAGTCGCACTGACCAAAGTTCTCTTCGCGAAGTGGTGGGGCGGGGGACGAAGATTCACGCCCATGGCGCCGGATCTCGACAAGATGCTGGAGCAGCATGACGCCGCTCTGCTGATTGGCGATCCGGCTTTGCAGGTGGATCGCTCCCGCTATCTGGCCTACGATCTGGCCGAAGAATGGATTCGGCTGACCGGAAAGCCTTTTGTGTTTGCTTTCTGGGCGGTACGCCAGGCGGCTTTGAGGGACGCGTCAACCGATCTTGATCTGGCTACCATATTTCAGGACTCGCGTGACCATGGTTTACAGCCTGCGAATCTCGATCGGATCGCACACGAGTGGGGGCCGCGTCTGAGCTTGAGCCACGCTGCTGTGAACTCCTATCTGACAAACAACATCCACTATTTTCTGGACGACGCCTGCCTGGATGGCATGCGCCTTTTCTATTCCTATGCCGCGGAGTGCGGTGCTCTCCCGGTCGCCCCGCCACTGCGCTTCCTCGATGTGGCGAAGCCAGCGGTAATGTAGGCGTATTTTCAACGTCAGGCGAGAGCTGGTTGAATGGTGCCGCATCCTCAACTTCTGTTTGCCGCGGTTTCCATCTGGCGCCGATTGCACCGCATGGGCGGCCCGGGCCTGATCTTGTTGGGAATCGCAGACAACTCGGTGGTCCCGCTGACCGGCAGCATGGATGTTCTGACCATCTGGCTGGCCGCTCATCATCGCGAGCCCTGGCTTTATTACGCATTTATGGCAACGACAGGCGCCGTGCTCGGCGGCTACATTACTTACAGTTTGGCCCGCAAAGGCGGCAAACAAGCGATGGAGCGCAGGCTCTCGAAAAAAAGTGCGGCGAAGGCCTACCAGAAATTCGAAGAATGGGGATTCGCCGCCATAGCTGTTCCAGCCCTACTTCCTCCGCCATTCCCCTTTGTGCCTTTCCTGCTGGCGGCAGGCGCAATGCAATATTCGCGAAAGAAGTTTCTGGCGGCACTCGCGCTTGGCCGCGGAGTCCGGTATACGATAGTTGCCGGTTTTGGCTCGCTCTATGGAAATCACATCGTGCGCTTCTTTGCGCGGTACAACAAACCAGCGCTGGCTGTACTCATCGGGTTAGCGGTGGTGGGCGGAGTTCTCAGTTTGGTCCAATACCTTCGTTACAGGAGAGATGCATCCGCTGCTGTAGTGCGTCATAGCACTGCCTGAGCCGGGCACTATTTGGAGCAAGCCGGACGCCTCCGTTAAAATCATGCTGGGTTGTTGATGAGCATGTCTCTGACTGAAAAGCAAGCGCTCGACCTGTTTCGTTCTGATGACCTGATTGGCATTGGGATGGAGGCCGATGCTGTGCGCCGGAAACTGCACCCGGAAGGCGTAGTCAGCTACATCATCGACCGCAACATCAACTACACCAACTATTGCACCGAATACTGCACGTTCTGTGCTTTTTACCGCCCGTTGAAAGGCCCTAAGGCCAAAGAGGGCTACATCCTCGAATTCGAAACCATCTACGACAAGATCCGCGAGACGGTAGAGCTTGGCGGCACAGGCGTGCTGATGCAGGGTGGGCTTGCATCCCGACCTGAAGATTGATTGGCACGAAAAGATGCTGCGGGGGATCAAGCAGCGTTTCCCCAGAGTTCATCTGCACTGCTATTCGGCTTCAGAAATTATCGCTATCGCCGAATATAGCGGACTGAGCATTCGCGACACCATCGCGCGGCTGCGGGACGCTGGTTTGGATTCGATCCCGGGCGGCGGCGCGGAAATCCTCGATGACGAGGTGCGCTACAAGATCGCCCGGCTGAAATGCTTAACCGATGACTGGCTGAACGTACACCGCACCGCGCACCAGTTGGGGATGCGAACGACAGCGACCATGATGTTCGGCGTCGGAGAGACCTACGAAAACCGCGTCAATCACTTCCAGCGGCTTTATGAGTTGCAGGAAGAAACCGGCGGCTTTACCGCATTCATACCGTGGAGCTTCCAGCCGCAGAACACGGCGCTGGGAGGGCGTCACTGGGACGAGGCTACGGCTGTCGAGTATTTGAAAGTGCTGGCCATTTCCCGACTCTATCTCTCGAACTTCAAGAATGTTCAATCGAGCTGGGTGACACAGGGATTGAAAGTCTGCCAGATGGGTCTGCGCTTCGGTGGCAACGACGTGGGCTCGGTGATGCTGGAAGAAAACGTGGTCCGCGCTGCGGGTGTAACCAACTGCACCACTGAGGAAGAATTGCGGCGGATCATCCGCGATGCGGGGTTCAAGCCAGTGCAAAGAGACACGCTGTACCGGACGTATTTCCTGAATTAGCGGGAAAAAGGAAAACGGCCTCGAAATCTGAGGCCGTCTAAACTGCGCGGAACTCCGTCAAACCAGTCTGAATTATCGATCTGCAGCCGATTGAAAGCAAGTTATTTTGGGAGGGCCGTGCACTCCGTCTAGTCGGCTCTCCTGTTTTGGCACTGTAAGGCCAACCCTTTTGAATCAAGGGAATGGACCTGGCGGGATTCGAACCCGCACTTGAAACTGTGACGGAGTTCCGTGCTTCCATTACACCACAGGCCCACTAGGCCGAAGACTACCTTGCGGTGCAGCGCAAAAGCATGGTCATCCGTCACACGAGTGCGACTACTGTCCCGATTCGGAACAACCATTCGAGTACAATGAAGGTTTCAGAATGGCTGCTTGCTAACTACTGAGGGATGCCTGTCTTGATCTCTTCATTGGCTGCTTTTGTCGCCTCACGGGGCTTTGGGCAGTACATTCGGCAGCATTTTCTCGACACGACCTTCCGGGGTCTCTATCGCGCCAACGCCTTTGACATGGCGTTGCTGATTCCTTATTTCGTCGTTCTCATCTGGTTGGCATCTTACGGGATGCACCGCTACGTGCTGGTCTACCTTTATTACAAGAACCAGAAAAGCCGCACTACTGATCCACCTGAACGATTTTCGCACTTGCCGCGGGTGACGGTTCAGCTGCCCATCTTCAATGAACAGTTTGTAATTGAGCGGCTGCTCGAAGCCGTCTGTCGTCTGAATTATCCGACGGAGAAGCTTGACATTCAGGTACTCGATGACTCGACTGATGAAACCGAGGACGTTGCTCGTGGCCTGGTTGAGCAATACGCTGCGCGCGGATGTCCAATTACGTATCACCATCGCAGTAATCGTGAAGGCTTCAAGGCGGGCGCTTTAGCAGAGGGCATGAAGACTGCCAAAGGCGAATTCATCACGATCTTTGACGCTGACTTTGTTCCTCCTGAAGATTTTCTGCTGCGTACGATCCATCACTTCACTGATCCAAAGATCGGTATGGTGCAAACCCGCTGGAGCCACATCAATCGCCACTATTCGTTTCTTACGGAAGTCGAAGCCATTCTGCTGGACGGGCATTTTGTGCTGGAACATTCCGGCCGGGCTCGCAGCGGCGTGTTTTTCAATTTCAACGGGACCGCAGGCGTGTGGCGTCGCGCGGCGATCGAGCAAGCCGGCGGATGGCAGCACGATACACTTACCGAAGACACCGATCTGTCTTACCGGGCGCAACTGAAGGGCTGGAAGTTCATTTATCTGCAGGACGTGGAATGTCCAGCGGAGCTGCCGGTGGAGATGACAGCGTTCAAAACGCAGCAGGCGCGCTGGGCCAAAGGCCTGATCCAGACCAGTAAGAAAATTTTGCCGCGTGTGCTCAGAAGCGACCAGCCGCTTCGCGTGAAGCTGGAGGCTTGGTATCATCTGACGGCAAATCTCAGCTACCCCTTGATGGTCGTGCTTTCGGTACTTCTGTTACCCGCCATGATCATTCGCTTCTACCAGGGATGGTTTCAGATGCTTTACATCGATCTGCCCTTGTTCCTGGCGTCGACTTTCTCAATCTCCAGTTTCTACCTGGTCTCGCAGCGGGAGCTGTATCCCAAGTCCTGGCCGCGCGCATTGCTATATCTTCCGTTCCTGATGGCGCTGGGCATCGGTCTCACCATCACCAATACGCGGGCGGTACTGGAAGCGCTGATTGGCAAGCAGACAGAATTTACGCGCACTCCGAAGTACCGGATGGAATCGAAAATGGACCGGATACGAGTCAGCAAATACCGGCGGCGCCTGGGCTGGGTGCCGTGGGTGGAACTTCTGATCGGCAGCTACTTTGCTCTGACCGTTTACTACGCCTTGGATAATGAGAATTACATCACCGTGCCGTTCCTGATACTGTTCGTACTCGGCTACTGGTACACCGGCCTGATGTCGCTGCTGCAGGGACGGCTTTCCGGATTGTCTCTGGGTGCGGAAACCCATAGCAAGCCCTTTCCAGTCGGGATCTAACGTTCGTTCTTGAGTACCAACTATGCGCTCGCTGTGCCTCTCGGTACTTTTAGTGGTTCAGCTTGCTTCGGCGATGGATCGCCAGCCGAATGCTGATTACCAGAAGCGCCGCCAGGCACTGGCCCGCAAGACTAGCGGCGGAGTTGTGCTTTTATTTGCGCCCATGAAATAGAGGGCCCGAATGATATCTATGGCTATCGTCCAGATGAACAATTTCTTTTACTTAACAGGCTGGTCGGAACCTGGCGCCGCGCTGCTGATTGAGCCTCCCATCCCAGCGGGAAACAACTTCCCGGAGCGTCCTTACACTGAGATACTTTTCCTGCCTGCCCACAATGAATCCCAGGAACAGTGGACCGGAACAAAACTCGGCCCGGAAAATCCGGACGCCAGCAGAATCACCGGATTCGATCATGTGGACGTTCTCGATAATTTGCGTTCCGATCTCGCCCGCGTGCTATCCCTGCAAAGCAGGGCGGTCTACACGGATATTCCCGAGGGCGAGCAATCCTCGAACTCGACGGCACCGTTGGATTGGTTGAAACGAGCCAACGCATTTCCGGTATATGTTTCCTTTCAGGACTTACGACCGCTGCTGCGTTCGCTTCGAACTTATAAAGACGCTGGCGAGATTGACCGCATTCGTAAGGCAACCGATGCCTCGATTGCGGCCCATCTGATGGCCATGCACGTCGCTGAAAGCCGGGCATGACAGAGCGCGAGATCTCCGCCCTCCTGCAATATGAATGGGGCAAACGAGGATGTGAGCGTCCGGCGTATGCTCCTATTGTCGGGGCCGGATTGAATTCCACTGTATTGCACTACTCTGACGACTCGGGGCCGATTAACGCTGGAGACCTGATTCTGATCGATGCCGCGGGTGAGTATTCTATGTACGCGTCTGACATCACGCGCACCCTGCCTGCATCCGGAAAATTCACGCCCCGGCAGCGGGAGATTTACGAGATTGCGCTGGGGGCGCAGAACGCGGCGATCGCGGCCTTTCAGTCGGGAAAGTCAATGCTTAGTCGCGACCGGCCAAACTCTCTCTACCAAGTTGCATACGACTACATCGATTCCCATGGCAAGGACTCGCACGGCGAACGGCTGGGCAAATACTTCAACCACGGGCTGAGTCACTACGTCGGCTTGAACGTCCACGATGAAGGCGACTACGACGTCCCGGTTGGTCCGGGAATGGTGTTCACCATCGAACCAGGTATCTACATTCCGGAGGAAAAGCTGGGCGTGCGTATCGAAGATGTATTTTACGTGGACGCAGCCGGCAAGCTCATCAACCTCACTCAATCGCTTCCGCATACCGTCGAGGAAGTCGAACGCGCGATGGCGAATAAATGATGTCGCCTGATTCTGTCAGGGCAGCCCAACTTCGTTTTGGTATCCTAATGCATCGTGCGGATGCTCTGGTGGTTTCTCATTCTAGCCTGCAGCACAGGAGCTGTGTTGTGGGTAGGCATGGCGCTTTATCTTCGTGTGCGCCGTCACACCAAGGAAAGCGGCTCTGGAGAGACACAGGCGAAAGACTAGACGCAGCCTAAGGCTTCTGGAGTACCTGGATTTCAGAATCGAATTGGAGAACGCGCAAATATGGCAAACTCCGAGACTCAAACTCTCAGCGCTGGTGATCGAGTCCTATACTGGGCACAGCAGGCGGTGATCGTAGTCGGTGCAAGCCTGTTTGTCGCGTTATGCGCCCGTGTCTTCTTGCCGTTGCGCTTCACGCCTGTGCCTCTGACGCTACAAAACTTTGCCGTGTTGTTGGTGGGTTTGGCGCTGGGTGGATGGCGCGGGTTTGCAGCTTTACTGCTGTACCTGGCCGAAGGCGTCGCAGGAATGCCAGTGTTCAGCCCGACTGGACCCGGCGGTCTGGCGCAATTGCTCGGTCCCACCGGTGGATTTCTGCTCGCGTATCCGGTGGCTGCGGGTCTGGCAGGCTGGATCGTTGAGCGGGGCAAGATCAGTTTCGCGCGCGCTGCCGTGGCTGGTTTTGGGGCCGAGATTGTCTTGTTTGCCGGTGGAATCGGCTGGCTGGCGATTTTGACTCACTCTTTCGCTCAGGCTGCGAAGTTTGGTCTCTACTTTTTTATCTTTGCAGAGGTCATCAAAGTGATGATGGCTGCCGCGATCTCGACCGGCTGGCGACGTGCCTACGGAGTCCAGCCATGAACTTGATCACAGAAGCAAAAGATTCCGTGCAGAGCGGTGCGATGACTCCCGTCCGTGAAATCACGGTTGCTCACAGCCCTGATTCCGATGATGCCTTCATGTTCTACGGCTTGGCCACGAATAAAGTCCGCGTATCCGGATTGCGTTTTACCCATACCCTGTGCGATATCGAGACGTTGAACCGCAGAGCAATGGAAGGCGATGGCTTATACGACGTAACCGCCATTTCGTTTCACGCCTATCCATACATTCAGCACAATTATGCGCTACTTCCGAGCGGCGGCAGCGTCGGGGACGGCTACGGTCCCATGATTGTCGCTACCCGGGCCTTTTCACAAAGCGAGATCAAGTGGAAGCGCATCGCGATTCCAGGCACACTGACGACGGCGTACCTTGCCCTGAGACTGTTTGCGCCGGGGATCGACACTGAAGTCGTTCCCTTCGATCAGATTATTCCTCAAGTGCTGGAAGGTAAGTACGAGGCTGGTCTCATCATTCACGAGGGCCAGTTGACCTACGGGAAGTCCGGTCTGCAGCGCATTGTAGATCTGGGAAAGTGGTGGCTGAAGGTTACCGGATTACCACTGCCGCTGGGAGGAAATGCCATCCGCCGTAACCTCGGCCCGGAGCTCATCGCCAGCATAGCAACCGCCCTGCGCGAAAGCATTCAGTATGCGCTGGATCATCGCGATGAGGCGCTGGCCTATGCCATGCAATTTGCTCGTGATCTGGATCCGCAGCTAGCCGATAAGTTTGTCGGCATGTACGTGAACGAGCGCACTCTGGACTACGGGCCGGATGGCCGGGAAGCGGTCCGCCGCTTGCTTGACATGGGGCACAAGGCAGGAATTATTCCGCAAGCCGCCAACGTGGAGTTTGTGGCCTAAGGAGTTCGTCTCTATTTCATAACGACGAGCCAACGGACTAGACTACCTCACCGTTTCCTTGAAAGAGAACACCGGATCAATATCCACCGGCACGCTGGTAGCGGACTTTAATGCAGACTGCAGGTCAGCCGGCATGACGTCGTATTTTTTGAACCAATGCTCAGCCCGCTGCCGGTCTCCCGTGGCTTCGATTTCCAGAAGTTCCTTGGCCAGATCGTTAAGAGCAATGGGCATGACTGCGTAGTCGATCGCGTAACGTCCCGAAGGTTCGCGCTTGATCGCGCCGCGCTCACAGAGATAGTTGAATTCCATCATTTCGGCTTTGCCGTGCGCTTCCGCGATTCCAAAACGGACGGTACGGAAAATTCCCGCCACATAAGAGGCGTAGTACTCTTGCGTTTTATCTTTGGGCAACACCTCATGATCCATCAGCCACTTTAGCCCGAACATCCCAACTACATCGGCTTTTGCTTCCTCCAAGCCGCTGTAGATCGGCCCAATCGCCTCCCGAATATTCACCTTGCCGGAAGATGTGCGAGCGAACGCTGGACCCAGTCCGTGCGCCATCTCGTGCATGATGGTGGTCAGCATGTAACCATCGCCGGAAGCCCTGGTCGCCTGCTCCGGACGCATCATGAACTTGGCGAGCGGCAGGATTACATAATTCACGCGCGCATCCATGAAATTCTTGAAGAAGATTTTCTTGCTGCCTTTCAACTCATGCACGCGTGGGTCATTGGGCAAATTGTCAGCGACGGCCTGGTAGCCGTGACGGAGATCGCCCGCACGGTACGGAGCGTCCATCACCTCCATGGGAGTTTGCAGGCCATGCTTCGAGGGGCGATCCTCCGCGGTCAAGGGCAGAGCATCCTGGATGTCGGCCACGTATTTCTGGAACACTGCCAGCTTTTGACTTTCCTCCGCATTGCGAATCAACACCGCGGCGCCATAGGAAGCTTTCAGTCCCATGAGCGTGTCGTCGTAGGTTTCATATGGCGCAAAGATTACGTCGAACTTTGGATCCTTCAAATCAAGCCAGGCAAGGTCGCTCTGATAGTAGTCGTCGGTAAGCAGAGCATCGGCGCGCAGACGCAGAAAGTTGGCGAATGCTGGATCGTCGCTCAGAGTGGCCGCTTCCCGCAGATCCTGAGCGGCCGGCTCCAGAAATGAACGATAAGCGATGTGATACGGGACAGCCTCCAGCTGTTCGCCATGCCAACGCACGATCGTGGTCGTGCTGTAAAGTTCCGCTTTCTTTTCTGGATGATCTTTGACGTACTGCTCGATCTGCTCGCGGGTCAATCCCTTGGGATAAAAGCCCCGCGTGGAAGGCATGGGGTCGGTGCCGACGAATGGCTTGTTGTTGTCAATGAGGTCGAAACGTGAGGCATTGATCCATAGATATCGCCGCAGCATCTCGTCTTTTCCGATCTTTGCTTCCCGCTAGAGATTGGTAGAGAGTCAAGCCATCGGGATCAATCTGCCGCCAGAAAATTTCCTCCAGGTAGCGCGATGCGTCTACGAGCTTCTCGACCAGTTTTTGTTCGCGATCGGTCAAACCGGTGGAGTGAAAGGGCATTTCTACCCGGCGGAACCGGGCTAGACGTTGATCCAGATCAGGTACCACCTGCACGTTTGCCGACGCCGCGCTTTTGGCCGCGGCTTCGCCTGTTCGAGAATGACTTGTCTGCGCTGAAGTTGGAGGAACCATGAAAAGAAAAACAACTAGGAAGACCAAAGCGGCCCATGTTGTCATAAACTCTGGATTCTAACAGAGCGGATTCGACCCTTCCCGCAGCCGTGAATCTCGCCAGTCAACGCTGTCTCCCGTTATGATGTTCATATGATGGTCGGCGAAGGAAATTCTGTTCGTGAGCAGACCTTGCTCATCGACGCGGATGACACGCTCTGGGAAAATAACATTTATTTTGAGCGCGCCATCGCCGGATTTATATCGTTTCTGAATCATCATGAGTACTCTCCCGAGCAGGTACGTGAGGTTCTCAATCAAGTCGAGCGTGAATGCATCGTCAGCCACGGTTACGGGCTGCACAGTTTTGCTCATGCCCTGACCCAAACCTTCGAGCGGCTGGCGGTCGAGCCACTTACTCCTGCCCTACACGAAACCATCAGCGGCTTCGCTCACACTATCGCTGATCACCCAGTCGAAATCCTGCCCGAGGTGCCCGAAACTCTAGAGTACCTTTCCGGGCGACACCATTTGATACTCTTGACCAAGGGCGCCCTTGAGGAACAATCCGGGAAGGTCGAGCGATCTGGACTGAAGGACTATTTTGCGGAGATAGAAATCGTTCCGGAAAAAGACCTGACGACTTACTCCACATTGGTTTCTAAGCATGGACTGTCCGCCGAATCAACCTGGATGGTTGGGAACAGCCCCAAGTCGGACATCAATCCGGCTCTAGCAGCGGGCTTAAATGCCGTGTTTGTGCCGCATGGCGCTACCTGGATTCTCGAACATGAGGAAGTGATGCCGGCGCAGCCACCCAGCCGACTACTGGTGGTGGAAAGATTTGCGGAGCTACGACAGCACTTCTAGAGCAATTGAATAACCGACCTTTGTGTGGGCCACATCGTGTATGAACGCGACGGTCTCACTTGACTGCGGTAGACGCTGGGATCGACAATGTGCGACGGCGTTCTTCCCAGATCAATCGGCTCAGGTGCAAACGAGGAGCGCTCCGCCCAAGGAGTCCCGCATGAAGCGATTCATCCTAATCACAACCGTTTTAATTTCCGGCATCTGGCTGACCTTGGTGGCCCCCGCCGTTGCCCAACATGAGCATCCCGCCGGCGAACCGGAACAACTCGGCAGAGTGAATTTTCCGATTTCGTGTGACGCAGCGGTGCAGACGCAATTCAGCAGTGCCGTTGCGATGCTTCATTCCTTCTGGTACGAGAAGGCCGCGGAGGCATTTACCGCCGTAGCGGAAAAAGACGCTACTTGTGGTATGGCCTACCTGGGGAGTGGCCATGACGCACTACCACCCGATCTGGGAAGCGCCCGGCCAAAAGGGGGGGGGGGGGGAGGGGGAGAGGGGGCAAGCCCAGGAGAGGGGTTCACGGCGGCGTGAGACCTTCTACAAAGATTCGACAAGTGGCCCGGCGCTGGCGTATGAAAAGGCAATGGAGCAACTTCAAGCCCGTTTTCCAGACGATCAAGAGGCAGCTGATTTTCCACGCCCTTTCCCTGCTGGCAACCGCGCCTCCCTCCGACAAGACATATGCAAACCAGAGGAAGGCAGGCGCGATTCTGGAGAAGATTTTCGTGCAGCAGCCCGATCACCCCGGGGTGGCACATTACATCATCCATGCATACGACTATCCACCGCTTGCCGACCAGGCCCTGGATGCGGCGCGCCGCTATGCGAAGATCGCCCCAGACTCGCCGCACGCGCTCCACATGCCTTCGCACATTTTCACCCGGCTCGGCCTTTGGCCAGAGTCCGTCGCTTCCAACCTCGCCTCGGCTGCCGCGGCTCAGAAATACAACGCGCCTGGGAACGAGCTGCACGCGAAAGACTACCTGATGTATGCGTATCTCCAAATGGGCAAGGACGGCGAGGCGAAAAAGGTGCTCGAGACAGCGCCCAAACCACGGCAAGGTGACCCGCAGTATTTTAACGGTCTCTATGCCGCCGGAACCATGCCCGCGCGTTACGTTGTTGAGCGGCATCGCTGGGCGGAAGCGGCGGCGCTCACCGTGCCGCCGAATATATTTCCCGGCGGGCGGTATGCCTGGACCGAAGCGAATATCCATTTCGCGCGAGCTCTCGGTGCCTCGAATACGGGTGACACCGAAGCTGCGCGAAAGAGTTTGCAGCAGCTCGGTTCGCTGCGAGATACCCTCACTCAAGCGAATGAAAAATACTGGGCAGAACAGGTGGAAATCCAGCAGGAGATCGCAGGCGCCTGGGTAGCGCTGGCCGAGGGTAAACAAGGCGAAGCCCTGCGGCAGATGCATGCTGCCGCTGACCATGAAGATGCGACCGACAAGCACCCGGTTACTCCGGGGTCATCCTGCCGGCTCGTGAGCTTCTTGGGGAGATGTTGCTGGAGTTGAAGCAGCCAGCCCAGGCGGTTGTGGAGTTCGAAGCCACGCTGCGCACGGCGCCTAACCGTTTCAACGCACTCGCCGGTGCCGCCCGCGCCGCCAAACTTGCCGGGGACCGCGAAAAAGCGAAAACCTACTACGCCAAGCTGATGTCCATCTGCGACCATGGCGACGGAGAACGGCCTGAGCTTGGAGATGCGCGGTCCCTCTCGAGCCAGAGGTGAACCAGGGTGAGCGCGCAACACTTAACCGTTGAATGCGATGTGCTGTTCCTCAGCACCAAACTAACCAACAAGTCTCGTGCTCCTGCTGGTTTAACGCGTGGTACTCTTTTTCTGCTCTGGGTTTTCTGCGTCCCACTAAGCGTGGCCGTGCAGAAAAATAATTTCCGGCGGCTGTTGCGAACCGTTGAGGCCGTGTCTGATCTCGGACCTGAAATAACGGCCGAGCGCGAGTTCCCGCAGACCGCGCGCGCTATGGTGTCCGCACTGATGCAGGCGGCCGACGCCCGCGAAGTCGCGCTCTTTAGTTTCAGTGATAAGCCCTCCATGCTCGTCTCCATCGCCTCGGATGGCTTCGCCCTGATGCCCGAGCCGGCCATCATTCCGCTGCTGCCCAGGCATGTCCACGCCCTGAGCACCGCCCGCGGACCAGTGGTCCTGACCTCCAGTTCTTACTCGATCTTCCTCAGTTCGAATGGCAATGTCGCCCCCGAACTCTTCAGATGCATTGCTCCCTTGAAGGTAGGCGGGAAGCTGGTTGGAATGGCAGCGCTGGGGCGCCGGGAGGCGGATGCTCTTTACGCTGCGGAGGAGCTCGATGCGCTCGATCTATTGTGCAACTACGTGGCCCTCGCAATCCAAAATCACACGCTCGCGCAGAGCCTGGCTCAGCGTGTGGGAGAGAATCTGCGTCTGATGGCGTCATTGCACGGTTTCTATGACACGGCGCTGGAAGCTTTTGCCGCTGCCATCGACGTCAAGCACATCAATATTCATGGGCACTCGCTGCGAGTAGGACGTTACGCCGCAGGCATTGGCGAGGCCATGGGGATGGAACCGGGCGACGTCGCGGCGCTACGCTCCGCGGGTTACTTGCACGACATCGGCAAGGTCGCTGTCGACAAGCGGCTGTTCGGAAAACCTTCCGCTCTCGATCCGGAAGAGTTCCGCGAGATGGCAGACCACACCGTGGTGGGGCACCAGATCGTGAGTGGCGTGCAGTTTCCCTGGCCGCGGATTCCGGAGATTGTGCGCTCGCACCATGAGCGTGGCGATGGCTCAGGTTATCCCGACGGATTAGTGATGGACGATGTAGCCATGCCGGTGCGCATCATCGGGCTAGCCGATACCTTCGATGCCATGACCAGCGAGCGGCCTTACCGCGAACCGCTTTCGGTGGGTAGCACTTTGAGTGAGATCGTGCGGCTGGCGCCGCAGAAGTTTGATCCTAACGCGGTGCAGGGATTGCTCTTGCAAGTCCGGCGCGATGCCGTGGGCAGTAACCGGGCGCCTTTCCTCGAGGACCGGACGGCGCTGAACATCGCCCCCGGCGACATCGACCAACTAGCCGCCAGTCTGCAGCATAAGATCAGCCACGGACGTCTCTACTTAACCTAAGTCAGAAAGGTCCACGCCGCCAGGCGCTGGCTCTGCACGAAACCAACGTAACGGTCCGGCCAACAACTTTTCCCGCGGTTTGGGTTGATAATTCTTGAACGCCTGTTGAAGTTGCTTGTCGTCGGTCGCTTTTTGGGATGACCGAAGAGGGAAGATAGAATTTGTTTTCAACCAGCTCTGAGGCGGATCTCTAAGTAGAGAAAGACGCATGCGATTCGGACCCCGACAACTCGGTGTTGCGATAACCCTATCGTTACTGGGATTTGGCCTTCCAGCCCAACTTGCTCTGGGCAATAAGGACAAGCACGACTCTCCTGTAACCGAGATGGAGGAGCAGAAGCGTGCGCCGCACGCGCTGAATCGTCTGACCTTTGGACCCCGCCCTGGCGACATTGATCGGGTGATTGCGATGGGCGTTGACAAATGGATCGACCAGCAACTTCATCCCGACAAGATCGACGATCAGGCGCTGGATGCCCGCCTGGCTGCGTTTCGAACGCTGCGCATGAGCACGCGGGAGATTGTGGAGAATTTTCCGCCCGAGCCGGTGATCAGAGCAATCGCGGAAGGCAAACAGTCGTTGCCCTCCGATCCGACCCGGCGCGCGATATATCAGGCGCAACTTGAACGCTATCAGGAAAAGTTGGACCGTAAGCAGGCGACAGCGAATACCGAATCCACGACCACAATGCAACCGGGCGTGATGAGCGACGACGATCGTGCCCGCCGCCACGAAGACCGCATATCTGCCGATCAGACCATCCAGGAGCTTCTGGACGTTCCAGCTGACCAACGTATGCGGACAATCCTCAAGATGTCTCCGGAGGAAGAGCGTGTGCTCACGCGCCTCGCTTAAAGGCGATAAGCGTGACCAATTCATCGCAGACATGAGTCCACAGCAGCGCGAAACTTTGATGGCGCTCAACAATCCGCAACAGGTCGTGGTCGACGAACTGGTCCAGAGCAAGCTGCTACGCGCAACCTACAGCGAACGCCAGTTGCTGGAAGTAATGTCCGATTTCTGGTTTAACCATTTCAATGTGTTTATCGGCAAGGATGCCGATCGTTATCTGCTCACCAGCTACGAGCGGGATGTCATCCGTCCTCATGCCCTGGGCAAGTTCGAGGATTTGCTGGTGGCAACTGCGCAGAGCCCGGCCATGATGTTCTATCTGGATAACTGGATGAGCGTCGGCCCGAATTCAGATGTCGCGAACGGCATTCGCAATCACAACGATTGGAGAAGAAGAGCAAGAAGCGCCGGTCCAGTAAGACAAGCCAAGGGCAAGCGTAGCGGGCTGAATGAAAATTACGGCCGCGAGCTCATGGAACTGCACACTTTGGGCGTCAATGGAGGCTACACACAGAGAGATGTAACCGAAGTCGCGCGGGTCCTTACCGGCTGGACGCTAAAACAGCCCAAGGAAGGTGGAGGGTTCACTTTTGACGAGCGCATGCATGAGCCCGGAGACAAAATGGTACTGGGTCATCGCATTAAACCCAAGGGCGAGAAGGAAGGCCTCGAGGTGCTGCACATCCTGGCGCATCACCCATCGACTGCTAAGTTCGTTTGCACCAAGCTGGCCATGCGCTTCGTCTCCGATGATCCGCCGCCGACGCTGGTAAACCGCATGTCGCAAACCTTCTTGAAGAAGGACGGCGATATCCGCGAAGTGCTGAAGACGATGCTGCATTCGCCAGAGTTCTGGTCGCCCAACACGTACCGGGCCAAGGTGAAAACTCCGCTGGAGTTCGTGGTCTCGGCCGTACGTGTGAGCGGAGCTGATATCAGCGATGCCATGCCACTGGCTAGGCAGCTTCAAAATCTGGGAATGCCCCTTTACGGAATGCAACCGCCGACCGGCTATTCGATGAAGGCGGACGCCTGGGTGAATTCTTCGGCACTTCTGGGGCGCATGAACTTCGCTCTAGCATTGACGGCGGGAAAGATCAAAGGTGTTCAGATGGACTCTCGTGCGGGTGATGGGAGGTAGCGCTGCGCCCACTGACTCGCACCAGACTTTGGTGGTACTGGAAAATAATTTGCTCGCCGGCGACGTGTCCAAGCAAACCCACGATACGATCGCTGCACAACTCAATGATCCGAAAATTAGCCCGCGCCGCCTGGATGACCCGGCGCGTGCGCCAAACGTAGGCGGCATTGCAGGACTGTTGTTGGGTTCGCCCGAGTTTCAAAGAAGATAACGTGAAGCCAGAGCCTAAAAGCTAGCAGCCAGAAGCGAGAAGCCAGGAGCTGTTTATGTCGATCACCCGGCGCATTTTCTTAAGAAATAGCGGCATGGCCATTGTGGGCACGGCGGCGATTCCATCGTTTCTGACGCGCGCTGCCTACGGTGCGGAGTCACTGGGCGGCAAGCACAAACGGCTGGTGGTTATTTTCCAGCGCGGCGCGGCCGACGGTCTCAATATCGTGGTCCCGCATGGGGAGCAGGCTTACTATGCAATGCGGCCGTCCATCAACATCCCACGAAACGCGGTGCTTGATCTGGATGGTTTCTTCGGTCTTCACCCCTCGCTGTCTTCCCTCGAGCCGCTGTGGAAGCAACGTCATCTTGCGATTGTGCACGCCGCGGGCTCGCCCGATCCCAGCCGCTCTCACTTCGACGCGCAAGACTTCATGGAATCGGGAACGCCGGGGATCAAGGCCACCGAAGATGGATGGTTGAACCGCACCCTGCATTCGTTGCCTGAGCCGGGCGACAAATCAGCTTTCCGGGCCATTGCTCTGGGACCATCGTTGCCACGCATTCTTTCGGGAAGTGAACCCGCCGTAGCCGTGAATAACATTAATGATTTCGGCGTGGGAGGCCGTAACCCCAACGCGGTGCCGATCTCGAAGACCTTTGAAGCGATGTACGACAAGTCAGTGGATTCCGTGTTGCACGGCACCGGTCGGGAGACATTCGAAGCGGTAAAGATGTTGAAGTCGGCGGATCCCTCGAAATACACTCCCTCCGCGAACGCCGACTACCCCAAGGGGCGCTTCGGCGACAGCCTCAAACAGCTTGCTCAGTTGATCAAGGCAAATCTTGGGGTGCAGGTGGCTTTCGCTGATATTGGGGGTTGGGACCATCACGTCAACGAAGGCAGTACCCAGGGCCAGATTGCAAATGTCTTGCGCGAATTTTCGCAGTCGCTGGCGGCATTCTGGACGGACCTTGGCGATCTCACGGAAGATACCGTGGTGCTCACAATGTCCGAGTTCGGCCGCACGGCGCGCGAGAACGGCAACCGCGGCACCGACCACGGCCACGCCAACGTGATGTTCCTCATGGGTGGTCCGGTGAAGGGCGGCAAAGTATACGGACGCTGGCCGGGGCTTGACCAATCGCAGCTTTATGAGGGCCGCGATCTGGCCTTAACCACCGACTTCCGCCGTGTGATCGGCGAAGCGGTCTTTCATCACCTCGGAAACAAATCGCTGGATCAAGTGTTTCCGGGGTTCGACAATCAGCCGGGGAAATTCTTAAGGTACTTGGGATAGGCCCTGCGATCCCTAAGCGCGGGCCAATCGCCTTTAGCTCAATTACCGACACTTCGGAACGATCTCAACCCTGTACCTCTGATTAAACACAAATTCCTCAGCGGGTTTAGAATCCAGTTCACCCGCGAGGTTTGCACTGGGTGCATCTTTCTGCTGGTCAGCCTCATCAAAGTTGAGTACAACTGACTCAAGGAGAAACATGACCGAAAAGACGCGCACCGAGCGCCCTCCTAAACCCAAGGAAGAGCAAAAACAGGAACCACAGGCCCTGCCTATCCTGCCTGTTCGCGACACGGTTCTGTTCCCGCATGCCGTGTTGCCCCTGACGGTGGGCCGGGAAAGTTCTGTCCAGTTGATCAATTCGCTCGGCGAGGACAAGACCATTGTAGTTGTGGCGCAGCGGGAAGCCCGTGTTGATGCGCCCCAAGCGACGGACCTCTACACCGTAGGCACCTTGGCTGTAGTGCACAAAGTGGTCAAGATGCCGAACCAGAGCCTGTTCGTTTTTGCGGAAGGCCTGGAGCGGGTGCGGTTGACGGAGTTCGTCCAGCTGACGCCGTTCATGCGAGGCCGGGTCGAATCGGTACCGGAAGCCATTCCACCCAAGAGTTCCGAGGTGGAAGCTCTGCAACGCAACGTTCTAACCCTGTTTCAACAGATTGTGGCTGGTTCCCCGACCTTGTCGGACGAGCTCTCCACCGTGGCCATGAATATTGAGGAGCCGGGACGCCTGGTGGACTTCATCGCCTCCTCGCTGCCTTCGCTCTCCACGTCGGACAAACAGGACACGCTGGAAACCACAGATGTGCGGGTTCGCCTGGAAAAGATCAATCAACATTTGGCCAAGGAGCTGGAAGTCCAGCAACTGCGTAACAAGATCCAGTCTGAAGTGCAGGACCGAGTGCAGCAGACGCAGCGCGAATACTATTTGCGCGAGCAGATGAAGGCTATCCAGAAAGAATTAGGGGAGCAGGACGAAGGCGCGCGCGACACGGAAGACCTACGGCAAAAAATCGAAGCCGCGGGAATGCCGGATGAGGTGAAGAAGGAGGCATTGAAGGAGCTGGGACGGCTCTCCCGCATGTCACCCGATGGCCGCCGATTATTCCGTTACCCGCAATTACATTGAGTGGCTGGCGATTCTGCCTTGGGCGAAAACTTCCGGTGGCGAGGTGGACATTCTCAAAGCCAAGGAGATCCTCGATACCGACCACTATGACCTACAGAAGGTGAAAGATCGGATTTTGGACTACCTGTCGGTCCGTCGTCTAAAGCCTGGGATGAAAGGCCCGATTCTGTGCTTCGTTGGCCCTCCAGGAGTGGGCAAGACTTCGCTGGGAAAGTCCATTGCTCGTGCCTTGGGACGCAAATTCGTCCGTATCTCGCTCGGCGGCGTTCATGACGAAGCTGAGATTCGTGGTCATCGGCGCACTTACATCGGTGCCTTACCGGGACAAATTATTCAGGGCATCCGCCGGGCCGAAACCAAGGACCCAGTATTCATGCTCGACGAAATCGATAAAGTCGGCCGTGATTTCCGCGGCGATCCGGCGTCGGCACTGCTCGAAGCTCTCGATCCGGAGCAGAATTCAACTTTTCGTGACAATTACCTCGACGTCACATTCGATCTGTCGAAGGTCTTGTTTATCACAACCGCGAACATGTTGGATCCGGTTGCGGAGCCATTGCGCGACCGCATGGAGATCATCGAACTCCAGGGCTATACGGAAGAAGAGAAAGTACACATCGCTTTCCAATACCTCATTCCGCGACAGATTGAAGAGAATGGCGTAACCAAGGAACAGATTGAATTCCCGGAGGAAGGCGTCAGCTACATCATTCGCCACTACACGCGTGAGGCTGGCGTGCGTAATCTGGAACGCAATATTGGCACGATCTGTCGCAAACAGGCGCGCCGATTGGCGGAAGGCAAGACGGAAAAGCTCATAGTGACCAGGGAAGTGGTCCAGGAGTTTCTGGGCGGCATCAAGGTGCGTAGCGAGGGCGAAATCGCAGAGCGCACGCGGCGTGCCGGCGTAGTGGTCGGCCTGGCCTGGACGCCCTCCGGTGGGGACATTCTGTTCGTTGAAGCCAACACTATGAAGGGAAAAGGCGGCTTCACCATGACGGGCCAGATTGGCCAGGTCATGCAGGAGTCAATGCAGGCAGCCTTGACGTGGGTGCGCTCCAATGCGACCCAACTTGGGATTGAGGAGAATTTCTTTGCCGAGCATGACATCCACATTCACGTGCCGGCGGGCGCTATCCCTAAGGACGGTCCATCCGCGGGAGTGACCATGGCAACAGCGCTGGTCTCTTTGCTCACTGGTCGGCCTGTACGTCCGCTGACTGCGATGACCGGAGAGATCACCCTGAGCGGGAACGTCCTGCCCATCGGCGGAGTCAAGGAGAAGGTTCTTGCCGCCAAGCGCGCTGGCGTGCGTGACGTGATTCTGCCGGCAGAGAACAAGATGAACGTGGACGAGGACCTCACGCCCGAGCAACTCGAACATCTGAACATCCACTACGTCAAGACGATTGGTGAAGTCCTGGATCTCGCCCTGCCGTCCACTCCCGGAGAAGAAAGACGCGATGAGGTGGAGCGAGAGAAATTTCTCGCAGAGCAGGCAGTCACATAATCAGCCCCCGCCGTCGCCCCGACGTTAACTTGCCAGCTTCCCCATAAGGAGCTGGCAATTTCTTTTGGGCTAAAGTCTTACACTACAGAGTTTAGGGCATGGAACTTTCGAGCTGTAGTGGTGTTTAAAGACAATGAGCAATTGTCGATACGTTTGCGGTGCTAAAGGAAAGCGAAAGGGAAGCCAATGAAGACACATAAGATCCTGGCGGTTGCAATCCTTCTGGCGGGACTCTTGCTGATGTTGCAATCGCCACTCATGCTCATGGCGCAAGATCAAGATCAAGACCAGGGTCAGGATCCGCCGAGCCGGGTGGCGCGCCTCAATTTCTCGGATGGCTCAGTTTCGTTTCAGCCCGGAGGCGAAGGCGACTGGGTGCAGGCCGTTCCCAACCGCCCGCTCACCACGGGGGACAACCTATGGGCCGACAAAGACTCACGAGCCGAGTTGCATGTAGGTTCGACCGCAATCCGTATCGACTCGGAAACCAGCGTTACATTTCTCGATCTCGATGACCACACGCTGCAGTTGAAGTTGTCGCAGGGGTCGGTCATTGTGCGACTGCGCCACCTTGATGATGGGGACGTCGTTGAAGTAGATACACCGAACCTGGCATTTTCTCTGCAACAGGCGGGCGAGTATCGGGTTGACGTGAACGCCGATGGCACCGAGACTGATACGCGAGTCTGGCACGGTCGAGGCGAGGTCACGGGCGGAGGCGCCACTTACACCGTGGTTGCCGGCCAGAACGCGCGTTTCACCGGGACCGACCAGCTTGATCATCAAATCGATCAGATTCCCCGCTCCGATGATTTCGACAATTTTGCGTTTGCGCGCGATCAGCGTGAAGACCACTCCGAATCCGCCAATTACATCTCGCCCGAGGTGACCGGTTACGAGGACCTCGACGACCATGGCCACTGGCATTACGTTGCGGATTACGGTCCGGTCTGGACGCCGACGGCTGTAGCTGTCGGATGGGCCCCATACCGTTATGGGCATTGGGTGTGGGTCGAACCCTGGGGCTGGACCTGGGTGGAGGATGAGCCTTGGGGCTTTGCTCCATTCCACTACGGACGCTGGGCCTTCGTCCAAAGCTCATGGTGCTGGGTTCCTGGCCCCGTGGTCGTGCGGCCAGTTTATGCGCCGGCTCTTGTGGCATTCATCGGCGGGGGCGGGTTCTCACTTGCGATCGGCGGTGGGGTGGGTGTGGGTTGGTTCCCGCTGGGTCCCCGTGAAGTCTTCGTTCCCTGGTATCGCGGCAGCCGCAACTATGTGACTAATGTGAATGTGACCAACACGCGGGTGAACGTTACGCAGGTCACCAATGTGTACAACAACTACACCGTCAATAAAGTCACGAACATCACCTACGTTAACCAGCACGTGTCAAACAGCGTAACGGTGGTTTCACATGACACGTTTGTGAACGCTCGTCCTGTGGCCAGAAATATTGCTCACGTGGATGAAAGGCAACTTGCCGCTGCTCCGGTTACTCATGAAGTTCAGGCGCAGCCGGTCAGAGCTAGTGTATTGGGCGCCGGGGGACCAGCGAGGGTCAAGCCCGCCGCGGCGGTAGTAAATCGGCAAGTGGTCGCCACCAGAATGCCGACGCCACCCAGAGAGCCGTTCGAGCAGCGGCAGGCGAAAGTGAACGTACGTACAGAAACACCGGGCCAGCCGCAGCCGGCGGCTCGTGGACAGAATGAAGCGGCTCGACCGCAGGCGCAAGCTCCACCCGGCCGACCTGAAGCCGGAACTGGAACACCGCGTCCGGAAGCGTCACGACCGGTTCCGCGTCCGCCAGCCCCAGGGCGCGCCGAGGAAGCGCCGCAGCCGTCGCGTTCGCAGCAACAAGAGCCTCGCCCGCAGGAGCAAGCCCGTGGGCAGCAACAGCCGTCCCGTCCGCAAGAAGCCCCCGCCCCCGCAGAGCGAGCGGTACCGCGGCCTTCCAATAATGCGCCAGCGCATCCGCTGGTTAGGCAGGCTCCTCCGGTTCAAGAGAGACCTGAGCATCAGCAGAACGAAGAACAGAAGTTCCGTCAGTGGCAGCAGCAGCGTCCCCAGCCAGCACCTGCCTCTCGGCCCGCGCAGGCTCCGCGGCCTTCACAGAGGCAGCAGCCACCTAAGGACGAGAAGAAAAAATAGCGTCTGAATCCGTCGCATGCGGAGTAAGCCAGTTCTCGCGAGGGAACTGGCTTTTTTCTGATGGCGCCCGCGGCCGTAGATTCTGTTAAATCGCCTAGCCCACGATAGACTACCGAGAACTGGGAACTGTGATCTGGCAACCGACTTTCATGCGGATACGCGTCCTGTTTTTCGGCATTTTGAAGGACCTCACCGGCCGGGCCGACGAATTTCTGGACCTGCCCGAGCATGCCACCTTAGTTGACGTTCTGCGCCACTACGAGAAGACCAATCCGCGCTGGAAGGATTTGATGGCTTCGATGGCGATGTCCGTCAATCGGGAATATGCCGGCCCGCAAGCGAAGCTGAAGCAAGACGACGAAGTGGCACTCCTGCCGCCTGTAAGCGGTGGATCAGGAGAGGCGCCAGGGCTGCGCACTTTCAAACATACCGCCATCGTTCGGGAAAAGATCGATACTCAGGCGATTCTCGATGGCATTAAGCAACCTGAGGACGGAGCGGCGGTGGTGTTCGAAGGCATCGTGCGCGACAATAGCCGCGGAAGGCGCACTCTCTACCTTGACTACGAAGCCTACGAAGAGATGGCTCTCAAACAGATGGAGGAACTCGCTGGGCGGGCGCTTTCCCAGTTCAAGATTCGTGACGTTGCTATCATCCACCGCCTGGGACGGCTTGAGATAGGCGAGACCAGCGTGTTGATTGTGGTGGCATCAGCGCATCGGGCGGCGGCCTTTGACGCCTCCCGCTGGCTCATCGATACTCTCAAGCGCACCGTTCCTATCTGGAAAAAAGAATATTTTGAGGATGGCGCTGTCTGGGCGGACGGTGAACCTTTCCCACCTGAAGTCAGTCGCGCCGAAGGCAGCCATTCGGGAGGGCCTGCATCTAATTGAACGGTTCCTCCATGAAATCCTTGCTTGTTTTCCTTGCATTGGCTGGGGCGATTGTGCCTGCCCAAGTGCCAAAACCGCCGTGGGCGACAAGCCCGTCGGGCACTGAAAAACCCAAGTCCCGCGACACCGACGCCTCAGGAACCCGACACTACTTTCAAAGTTGACGTCAAACTGGTCAACGTCTTCGTCACCGTCACGGACGACCGCGGCGCACCCATTGCCAGCTTGAAGAAAGAGAATTTTGCGCTGCAAGAAGATGGCAAGGAGCAGAAAATCGCTGTATTCGACAAAGAATCGGCACTGCCGCTATCCATTGTCCTTGCCATTGATACCAGCCTGAGTACCCGTAAGGACCTGCCACTCGAACTGGGTTCCGCGCGCCGCTTTGCCCACGCCATCCTGCGGCCGGTCGATGCGCTGTCGCTTTATGAGTTCAGTGAAATAGTAAGCGAATTGACGCCGTTTACACCCGATCTCAACCGCATCGACCGAGCTATTAACCGCCTTCGCCTTGGCTCAGCCACGGCGCTATATGACGCCTTGTTTCTGGGTTCGCAGGCACTCGAGCCGCGGCAAGGCAGAAAGGTATTCGTAGTCATTACGGATGGGGGCGACACCATGAGCAAGGTCGACTACAAAGATGCCGTGCGCGCAGCGCAGCAAGCCGAGGCCATCGTCTATAGCATCATTGTCGTGCCCATTGAAGCCAGCGCCGGACGCGATACCGGTGGGGAGCACGCGCTCATCCAGCTTTCCATGGACACCGGCGGCAAGTATTTCTATGCCACTTCGGCGTCCCAATTGGACGATGCTTTTCGCCAGATCAGCGACGAACTGCGTACACAATATCTGCTGGCATACTATCCCTCGCAACGATTTTCCGATTCCGACTTCAGGCGCATTCAGATTACGGTCAGCGGCCTGCCGCCGGATTCGGGCTTCAAGGTGCGTCATCGGACCGGATACTACACTTCCAAATCTCATTGATCGGAAATCGTAAGAGACCATCTTTGGACCGGTAACTAAAAAGGTTTTCGAGTCTCAAGCAAAGTTGTGAAGCTGTAGGTGGTTGACGAGACAAATTCCCGTGTGAAAGTCTATGGGATTGCGAATCGCAGACTCTTTGTTCCAGTATCATGCTTCACCCTCGGGAATGCTTCAGCCCCGAGCGGGTTTCTCTGTGCTGCCGGCATCAGTCCTTGGCCGGCGGAATCCTCCAAACTGCCGTCCTTCCGGCTTCTCGAGGCCGCGCAGTGGCTAGTTGGGTAATTTTCGGGCGGCTTCAGCGCGCTGGAAAGATCGAATATTCGTAAGGAAGGTAAAAGGTCAACGATGTCGCGCAATCCTGATTCTGCCTGCTCTGCCCTAACTCGGTTGAGCTTGACAACAGCGGCGGCTGCTGTGTTTTTGGTCGGCTCGTTGACGCTCTGCGCCCAAACCGGGTCCACCGGAAATGTCGCGGGGACCGTGACTGGTCCGCGGGGCACCTCCGTCAATGGCGCAGTCGTAACCCTCACCAACAAACTGACGGGGGAAGCATTCCATACCACCAGCAGTCCGGCCGGTACCTACACCTTTCGCGACCTGATCCCCGCGGATTATGTGCTGCACATCGAAGCCAAAGGGTTCAGCAATGCTGAGCTTCTGCTCAGAATCCAGGCCGGGGCCACGGTGACCGGCGACGTGAAGCTACAGCGCCTGCCGCCGCCAGGAGCTGTACTGGTAAACACTCAGAGCGCTGCAATCGAGAGCACCGTCACTTCCACCCAGCTTGCGCAACTTCCCACGGGCAGGAATTTCCTCGAACTGGCGAATTCAGAGACGGACATCCAGGTAATCGACGGGCTGGCGCTGGCTCCCTCCAAGAGCGGTTTTTCCTCCGCCTCGATTAATGGACGTACCGGACGCACCACGCGGATGAGAGTGGATGGAGCGGACGTTACTGATGATACTGTCGGTGCGACTACACAAAATGTCGCCGTGAATGCGATCCAGGAATTGCGAATTGGACAATCGAACCTGGGAGGACTTGACGCACTCACGTCTGCAGGCGCGGTGAACGTGGTGACGAAGGCTGGCGCCAATGATCTTCATGGACAGGCTCTGGGCAATTTTCGCAACAAGACTTTGGGAATGGCAAACTTCCCAGGCGGACAGGACAACTCCTTTTCGCGGGAAGTCTTCGGCGGCGAAGTCGGAGGAGCGTTGGAGAAAGACAAGCTCTTCTTCTTTCTCGCAGGCGATTACTTCAAACAGGATTGGATGGCGCCGGTCGTATTCAACGCGCCCTTCAATGCGCTCGACGGGAAATACAGCTCTCCCTTTCGTGAGACCGAACTCGATGGCCGTCTGGATTACCAATTAACCCCGGCAGCACGCCTCTTCTACCGTTTCCTGTACGACAACAATAGTGGGGTGAATTCTTCCGACGGAAGCAACTTTCAGCTGTTCAAGAATCATGCCAATACCCCGAGTCACGCCGTCGGCCTCGACTTCAATCGCGGCGCTTCCACACATAGTCTCCGCTTTGCCTACAACCGCTTCTCCGACAGCATCGCGAACGCCGTTAGCGTTTTCGATCTTGCCCCGAGAGTCAGTCTGAAGTTCGACGGCGGGTCCGGATTCGCTAGCGGTACAACCCCACTGGCGCCGCAGCGGACGATCCAATCCAGCAAAGAGATTTCATACGATGGCGGCAGAAGCTTGCAGGAACATACGTTTCACTTTGGGTTTGAAGTGAATCGGATTGACAGTCTTGTTTTCGCCAATTTGTTCGACTTAGCGCCGCAAGTGGGCGCGGACACTGGTGCGGCATCAACTGCTCTAGCGGCCGTAGGACCATTCCCCGGCGGCGCAAACAATCCCCTAAATTATCCGGTGGATAGCATAGCGCTAGGGAATGGTGTTGGATGCTCCAGCGGGAAATCGGCGTTCGGTTCTCCTTGCGGCGGTTGGGGCGACACTCGCATTCAGTTGTATGCATCTGACCAGTGGAAGCTCCGTCCGAATCTGACTATCAGCTATGGTGTGAGTTATGTTCGTGATACTGGACGTACGGACTCGGGTTTACCGGCGATCCCCTGCTCGGCCGTGGCTGCCTCTTTCGGCACGTTTGCCCCGTGCAGTGGCAATACCAGTCTGTTGAGTCAGTTTGGCTTCCTGCCTGGCATTGGAAATCGCGTACGGCAACCCAACTTGAACTTCGCACCGCGTTTTGGAGTTGCCTGGGATCCCGGCAAGAGCGGAAGGACGGTCGTCCGAGCCGCAATCGGAATGTATTACGACAATTCGGAGCTCCAGAATGTCCTTTCAGACCGCATGGTTCGCTCTGCCACAGGTCAGTTCAATGCGCAAGCGAACGATCCTTGCGCTAGCCACGGAATGGTGGTTTTTCCAGGCAATGTGCTGCAACCCGCGACAGGCATCTGCGGACAACCCGTGGGAAGCGTAGCCAGCGCGATTGCGAACCTGCAGACACAATTCCAGGCGGCAAACGCAGCGCTCACTTCGACTTCCCCGAATCCTAATTTTCTCGGCCAATTGCTGAGCAGCCAGCAGGGAGTCCTGGCGCCCAACTTTCAAACTCCGCGCACGGTGCAAATGAATATCGGTCTGGAGCATCAGGTGCGTCAAGCGATCTGTGTTTAGCGTGGATTATGTGCGCAACGTGAGCACGCACTATCTGCTCGGGCAGGACACCAATCATGTGGGCGATGCAAGCTTCCTGAATACCAGCGCGGCACTGAGATGCCATAACAACCACGGCTAAGGCGCCCGTCGGTTGTCCCGCCGCAACCAGCGCCGGCGCAAGCTCGCAGACGGCTGTTACTTGTTATTTGGGAACAGTTCCTGGCGCCAGTATCGCCGACTTCGCCAGGAACGGGCTGGATTCAGGTGGCCAGTATCTTGCCGGCTTTCCTGCGGCTTTATTTGGTCCGATCCAAGCATAGTGCGTCAGCTTCCGGGCGCTGCTTTCCCCGGAGTCAACCCCTTGGTGGGACGCAACATCATGTTCTTCCCCCAGGGCCGTTCGGTCTACAGCGGCGTCCAAGTATCGCTACGAAGCCAAATCAGCAACCCAGTGCGCAGAGTCCAAAGCATGCACTCTGCTGTTGTCCTACAACCATTCGGTTTTCAAGAGCAATGTTGCTGGAGGCATTGGCGACCAGGACTTAACCCCCCTGGCAGCCGACTTCAACAGTCCAACAAAGTTTTTCGGACAGGCATCGCAGGACCGGAAAAATCAAGTTTCCTATCGCAACGATTCTGGAACTCCCGTTCAGTGCCCGGTTGAGCTTTGTCGGACACTTCGCTTCGCCCTTGCCTCAAACTCTTTTCTTGCCGGCGAGTGGTGGCGTGCCCGGTGAAATCTTCCGCACGGATGTTACAGGTGACGGATCGTTCGGGGGTCAAAGCCTAACCGGGAACAGTTCTTATGGTGATATTGTGCCCGGAACCAACATAGGCTCGTTCGGACGAACTATTACCGCCAGCAATCTCAACAACTCCATCCAAATTACAACGCTAACTCTGGCGGCCGACTGACGCCCGCCGGCCAGGCCCTGGTGACCGCGAATTTGCTTCGAGGCGACCAGTTGCAAAGGTTGGGCGCGGTTACTCCGCTTCTCCAGACTCCGCCGCCGGACAACGAGGGCTTGTCCTGGCTGCGGACCCTCGATGCAGCACTGGCATGGCCACTCAAAATCAGAGAAGGATTAACCATCGAACCCAGGTTGTCTGTGTTCAACGTTTTCAACTTCGCCAACTTCGACGGCCCGAACAATTTGCTGGTGGGAATTTTGGGTGGTCAACCCGGACAGGTCAACGGCACCAGCCGACAGGGGACCGTCCTCAATGGCGTGCAAACGGGCAGGGCCGCCAACCGCACTGGAGTGGGATCCGGCATCTTCACGTTGGGCGCCCCGCGTCAGATGGAATTTGGCTTGAAAATTATTTTCTAGCGGGCTCGACGGCCTTCGATATTTGCTATTCCGAGGCGGCTGTGGGCACCGTGTAAAATGCCATCTATGCCCTTTCACGGACAAGGATTACCCGGTCCACCTCGAAGAGGACGACCGGCTCCTCCTGAGGAGACATCAGAGGAAGCGAGCTACTTGAAGTCACTGGGTGAAAAACAGAAACCGGTCATCATCAAGCTGGCCGACGGTGAAGTAGTGCGCGGCTGGATTGAATATTACGACAGGAACATGGTGCGACTCACGCGCGAAGATCAGCCCAATCTCTTCATCTTCAAACACGAGATCATGTACATCGCTGAAGACGGCGGGAAGCGGAAGTAGCTGCTGACCGGTGCTCACAAGCTCCCGCCCGTAGGCCGTTCCAGAACGCCATTTGCCACATGACATCTTCCGTCCAGAAAAGCGACTTCGTCCCCGCGATGACGGAGATCGCGCGCGAAGCCGGCGCCCTGCTGATGACTTACTTCCAACAAAATGTCAAGGTTGAATACAAGGGCGACGCTGACCTGGTGACCATCGCTGATCGCAAATCGGAGGCCCTGATCCGGGACCGCATTCGCAAGCAGTGGCCCACACACGATGTCCTCGGCGAAGAACAGGGACTAGTGGATACCGGCAGCGACTATCGCTGGTATGTCGATCCGCTGGATGGCACGACCAACTTCGCTCACGGCTTTCCAGTGTTCTGTGTTTCCATGGCACTGGAATATAAGGGACGACGCATCGCGGGCGTAATTTACGATCCTACGAGAGACGAATTGTTCGCCGCGGAGCAGGGAAGTGGGGCTTACCTGAATCAGCAGCGGATATCGGTTTCAAAGATTCCGAACCTGGCGGAGTGCCTGGTGGGGACGGGATTCCCTAGTCACAAACGGCACAAGAATCCGAATATATTTTTCTATCATCAGATCACTCTGCGTACGCATGGCGTGCGACGCGCCGGATCGGCGGCTCTTGACCTATGCAACGTGGCTTGCGGAAGATTTGATGGATTCTGGGAGTTCAATCTCAACCCATGGGATACTGCCGCAGGCGTGCTGATAGTCGAGGAAGCCGGAGGCAGGATCACAGATTTTAGCGGTGGCCCGTTTCAACTCAACAGTCGCGAAACTCTGGCCTCGAATGGCTTAGTGCACTCCGCCTTGCTGAACGAATTTGCGCAGATCTTCGCCGGCCGCGGATTGGAACCTTTGCCCGACGTCGCGGAATATAAAAGGTGATGGCTCGATGCTGAGGACTTGAACATGAGATCTGCTGTGATGTTCATCATCGTAACTGCTCTCGTTGTTTGCTGGCGTGGTCTCGGCGGCGGACACGCCGGCAAAACCTGCCGTCGATTCCGCGTATCAGCAATCGTTTGAGAAATGGAAAACCGAGCTGGTCGATGACCTGAAGCAAAACTGGCTGTCTCTGGCAGGCTTATTCTGGCTCAAACCCGGCGAGAACAGCTTTGGTACTGATCCGGCGAGCGCCGTCGTTTTTCCCAAGGGCCCAACCCACGCTGGCATTTTCGAGCTTCAGGGAAAAGATGTGACGCTCAAGCTTGCTTCCGGAGTTCAGGCAACCGTCGCCGGCAAGCCTGTAACGACTATCAAACTCGACCCGGATACTTCCGGCCATCCGACTGGGGTGGAGCTCGGCAGCCTGCGGTTCAAGGTCATCGTGCGCGGCGATCGCATCGGCATTAGGCTTAAAGATCTCGACAGCGAAGCGGCAAAGAACTATCACGGCCCGATATTCTTCCCGCTCGACCCGTCATACCGCGTGACGGCAACCTGGATGGCCGCCGATGCCAAGAAAACGGTCGACGTCCCCAACGTGCTCGGCGATGTGACGCCCACGCCGGTGGCCGGAACGGCCGTATTCAAGATCAACGGCCAGGAATATCGGCTAACTGATCTAGGCGGCGATCCCGCCAAGGGCCTCTTCTTTGTGTTCAACGATCTGACCAGCAAGACAGACACCTATCCCGGAGGTCGTTTCTTGGATACAGATCCGGTGGCGAACGGGACCGTCGTACTCGACTTCAACCGTGCCTACAATCCGCCCTGCGCCGTAACGCCTTACGCCACTTGCCCGCTTGGCGCCGAAAGAGAATCGACTGACGGTGGCGATAGGCGCAGGGGAGAAGTACGATCGCGAACACGGGCATCACTAAAGCGATCGCCGGTCTTTCAGGGGTCATCCCGAAGCCCGGTGCCGTTCAGGCGGGCGAGAGCCTGCACTGAGCGAAGTCGAAGGGGGTCTTGCCTGGGAACTCATCCCAACCCTTTGCCGCTCTGCACGCTAGATCCCTCGCTAGGCTCGGGATGACGCCAGTGTGGCCGAGCCCGAGCCACTGCCGGTTGAAGCCTTGACCTCACCCAGAGCAATCCTAGCGTTACAATAAAGATGGGAACTCGTTCCCAACCGAACAAATTAGATCAGCCGTGATCAGCTCACTTCTAGAACGTAAGATCGAGAGGCGCCCCGACAAAGTTCGTCTCAAAGGGCGACTGTTATTTCTCACCGAGGATCCTGAACTCATCAAGCGCCAACTGGCCGGCGAGGATTTGCCTTGGGACACGCGGAATCCGGGCAACAATCCCAAGCTGCGCGACGATATCTCAACCGATGAGATCACTCCGGCGCACATCTGCTTCTTCTTCGATGAGACGTTAGGCGATTTTCCCTATACCGGCCTGAAATGCGGTAACGAAACCCCCATCCAGCGTGGGGACGTGAAAAAAGGCGGCTTCGTAGCGGCAGTGAGCGGGAAGCGACGGGGCAAGGGCTCCAGCCGCGAGCAGTCGCCGTACGCTGAACTTTGTGCCGGCATAAAGATCGTGATCGCCGAGAACATCGAGCGTATCTATAAACAAAACTGCCAGAACCTGGGCGTTTTGACGTCAACCAATTTCTCTTTGATCGACAAGATCGGGGCAGGAGAAGAAATCCCTCTTTCCGAGTTCACCCAGGGCGAAGACGAAATCACCCGGCAGATCATCGAGCATGGCGGATTGTTCAATTTCAATGTGGCTCGTATGCAGGGCAAGGTCTTTTTGCCGCCACTGGATACCAAACCTCGTCCGATGACCCTGGCGGAGAAACTTTTTGCGCATCACATGATCGGCGCGAATGGCAAGGTCGGCGTTGAAGCCGTGAAACCCGGCGATGCCGGATTTGCCCGCACCGATCTACGCTTTAGCCACGAGTACGTCACGCCTATGGCCGCGATTTTCTTTGACCAGCTAGTAGGGCGCGATGCTCCGGTGAACGATGCTGCCTCAGTGGTTTTCTTCCGCGATCATCTGACCTTTCTCGATGAAGTACTCTCCGAACAGAAACGGAAGATGGGTCTGCTCGACTTGGCCACGCAGCTCAAATTGAAGCAAGGGGATTTTGCCAAACAACGTGGCATCCGGCTGCATGGGGAGTTGACCGACCGCAAGGGCTCGGAGGGCATCTGCCACTCTGTGGTGCTTGAGAGCTACGCCCTCCCGGGACAAGTGATTGTCGGATCGGACTCCCACACACCCCACTCGGGCGCGATCGGATGCATTGCGTTCGGCATCGGTACAACCGATGTATTCAATTCCTGGATTACGAAAGACGTTCGCGTGCGCGTGCCGGAATCGGTGAAAGTCCTGATCCGCGGGCGCAAGCACCCCAATGTGACCGCGAAAGATTTCATTCTGAAGATTCTGGCCCTGGATTACGTGAAGACTGGCAAAGCGCTGGCTAAGGTTATCGAGTATTCCGGCGAGGCCATTGAGAATCTCAGCGTGGATGAACGTGCCACCATGACCAACATGGCAGCGGAGATCGGCGGATTCACGGGCATCGTCGCGCCTGATAGGAAAGCGGTCGAGTTTCTAATGGAACGTCGCGGCATGGATCGCAAGCAAGCCGAAGCCATGATCACTGGACTCACCAGTGACCCCGATGCGCAATACGCGCACGTGATCGAGCTAGATGCGTCGGAAATCACGCCGATGGTCGCCACGCCGGGGGATCCGGGTAATGGCAAATGCATTCGCGATTTGAACACCCCAGTGCCGGTGGAGCTCGCCTACGGCGGCACTTGCACCGCGGGAAAAAACGAAGACATGGATATGTACGCCCTGGTACTGGCCGATGCGATCAAGCGCGGAAAGCGCGTGGCAAATTCGGTGCAGTTCTATATCCAGTTCGGATCGCAGGAGACCCGCGACTACTGCGTGCGCAAAGGATATCTCGACATTTTCCAGAAGGCTGGGGCGAAGGTGATTGAGCCGAGCTGCGGCGCTTGCATCAACGCTGGGCCAGGCGTGACCACGCGACCGGAGCAAGTGGTGATCAGCGCGCAGAATCGCAATTTCCCCGGACGTAGCGGCCCCGGGCAGATGTATCTGGCGAGCCCTTTGACTGTCGCGGCCAGCGCGGTCGCGGGATACATTGTCGAATATGAGCCTAGCCAAGAGCGGGAATTGGTGGAAACACGCTAGCGTGGAAATCCCAAAGCTCTGCTGATATCCAACCGACTCATCCATACGTCCATCAGATATACCAATCCCCGAAATGCTTCGTTAAGGATTAAGACAATGAAGCGCAGAGAATTCATTGCACGCGCAGCCTACGGGCTGGGAGCGACTTGGCTCACTTCGAAAGTATTGAACGACCGTGCGCTGGCGCTAGTCAGTTTACCCAGAAAGTTCAGCGCCTCAGATACGGTGGTAATCGGAAAGACCGGCATTAAGACCAGTCGGCTCGCCATGGGAACGGGCACCGTGGGTTCTGGACATCACTCTAACCAGACAGCGCTCGGGCTCAAAGGTCTTTCAGATCTGCTGCTCAACGGCTACGACCACGGTTTGCGATTCTTTGACGCGGCCGATTCTTACGGCAGCCATCCCCATGTAGCCCAGGCTCTGAAGCATATGCCTCGCGACCAAGTCACCGTGCTCACCAAGACCTGGGCGCGCGATGCGGCGTCGGCTCGCGCCGACCTCGACCGCTTCCGCCGGGAGCTCGGAACCGATTACCTCGACATCTGCCTCATGCACTGTCTGACTGAAGCCGACTGGACCGAACGCTTCAAGGGGACCATGGATGTTCTTTCGGAGGCGAAGGCGAAGGGTATCATCCGCACGCATGGATGTTCGTGCCACAGCATTGAAGCTCTGCGAGCCGCGGCCAAGTCTCCCTGGGTTGAAGTCGACCTGGCACGAATAAATCCCATTGGCTCACACATGGACGCCGATCCAGGTACCGTTCTTGCTGTGCTCCGTGAAATGAAAGCCGCGGGAAAAGGAGTCATTGGGATGAAGATCCTGGGTCAGGGAGATATGCGGACCCGCCCGGATGAGGCTTTGAAGTATGCTTTGTCGCTGGGAGTGCTCGACGCCTTTACGATTGGCGCGGAAAGCAAGGCCGAACAGGAAGACTTGATCCGCCGGATCGCCAGCGCCGCGTGATCGGCTTGACTAAGTCAGTCCGGGAAGGTTACAGCCGTCTTGGTTGACTGCGTACTGAGCGGTACACTGCTGAGAGGACCCCATAATCGGATCAAGCCGGCCCTTCACGAGCTGCCCCGTCCTGTACCTGACCGCACATTCTTGCTAGAATCATCGGTTCTGGTAAGCTGGGAATAGCAGGAGACACAGACCCTATGACCTACGTGATTGCAGAACCCTGCATCGGAACCAAGGACACCGCTTGTGTGGACGCGTGTCCGGTGGATTGTATTCATCCTAAGAAGGATGAACCGGCGCACGCTGAAGAGGAGATGCTCTACATCGACCCGGTGGAATGCATCGACTGCGGCGCGTGCGTGCCGGTGTGCCCGGTGTCGGCCATCTTCGCCCTCGACGATCTTCCGGAGAAGTGGGCATCCTTCACCGAGCGCAACGCCAAGTACTACGGACGCTAGGTTCGCGTCGGATGTCAGAATCGGCTTTTCATCTGGGAGTCTAGATAGATCATGGGCTTCGGCACCTCGCTGGAGCCTTATTCGTTTTTATTCGGAATCGCCGAAGTCCGAGGCCCGAAGCCTGGCAGCTTTGCATCTCCTGACCGCTCCATTACAATCAAAGATTACCTGCTGGCTTCCATGGCACTGAAGGAGTCGGAAGCGATTGTCCTGCGCACCTATCCCCTGCGCGAGGCCGACCTGCTGGTTACGCTTTTCACGCGGATTGAAGGTAAGGTTCGCGGGGTGGCGCGATCGGCCAAGAAGTCTAAACGGCGTTTTGGGGGAGCGCTGGAGCCGCTGACGTTCGTCCGGGCGTTTTACGAAGACCGTGAGCGGCAGGAGTTGTCCCGGCTCGACTCCTGCGAGGTGCTGGAATCGCCATTAGCGACGGAAGTCAGTTATCCGCGCGCGGTGGCGCTGAGCCATGTGGCGGAGTTGCTGGATGAGCTGTTACCCGACCGCGAGGCCAACGACGCGGTATTCCGGCTCGCGCTTTCAGTCCTGGCTGGCTTGCGTGGACCGGATGTCTGGATGCCCGTCACCTATTTTGATCTTTGGATGACGCGGCTGATGGGTTACTTACCAGATCTTTCTGAGTGCACCGTGTGTGGCCGGGCGCTGAACGGAAGTCGGGCATTCTTCCACGCTTTGTCGGACGGTTTGATGTGCGCCGAAGACAAGCGCCTGGCGTCATCGGAGATCTCAGCCAAATCGCGGACGCTGGCCGCGGAGATGTTTCGCGCTCCGGTCGAGAATTTTGCCGGGACGACCTGGCCAAAGGCTTTGGGAGCTGACCTGCGAAAGTTCTTGATCCAGGCTCTACAGCGTCACATTGAAAAGAAGCTGGTGACGGCCGGGATGCTGGAGAAAATCAGCGCCTAGCGCCTAGTTTCCTCTGAAGAATTTGATCCACAAGCGAATGGCCAAGAGCTAAGAGCTACGATTTGAATTCATCCAAACCCAATCCGCTGACTTTTCAAGAACTCATCCTCCGCCTGCAGACCTTCTGGGCTGAGCGCGGATGCGTCTTGCAGCAACCATACGACGTCGAAGTCGGGGCTGGAACGATGGCGCCGGAAACTTTCTTGCGGGTGCTGGGGCCGAAGCCCTACAAAGTCGCATACCTGCAGCCTTCGCGTCGCCCAGCCGATGGACGATACGGGGAAAACCCGAACCGGCTCTACAAGCACATGCAGCTTCAGGTCATCCTGAAGCCGCCTCCGGACAATGTGCAGGAAATATATCTCGAGTCGCTGGGCGCCATGGGCATTGACCTGCGGCAGCACGACCTCAAGTTCGAAGAGGACAACTGGGAGTCGCCGACGCTCGGCGCTTGGGGGATCGGCTGGCAGGTGATGCTCGATGGGTTGGAGATCACGCAGTTTACTTATTTCCAGCAGTGCGGCGGAGTAGATTTGGACCCGATCTCGGCCGAGCTAACCTACGGGCTGGAGCGGATTGCAGCGTTCTTGCAAGATGTAGACTCAATCTACGACATCGTGTGGGCACGAGATCCTGAGACTGGCCGGGCGACGACTTACGGCGACGTGCGACTGGCCGACGAGTTGCAGTTTTCGGTCTACAACTTCGAGTTAGCAGACGTCGGAAAGGCCTGGAAGCATTTCGAGCTGTGCGAGACCGAATGCAAAGGCTTAGCTGGATGGATATGCCGCGCTGAGCCAAGAGAAGAGCGCGTCAGACGGCCTTGCGCGCAACAAGAACCGTTTCCCGCTGCTGGCTGCCTACGACCTTTGCCTGAAGTGCTCGCATCTGTTCAACATCCTTGACGCTCGCGGGGCGATTTCGGTGACCGAACGCGTGGGAGTGATTGCACGCGTGCGGGCGCTGGCCGTAGGGATCGCAAAAGCGTGGGTGGACCAGCAGCAAGATCAACCGACAGCTGCCGAAGAGGAAGAAGCTGTCGTGCAGCGAGCGCCAAAAGCGAAGAGGGAGAAACTGCCGTCCGCAGTGTCATCCTGAGCGGAGCGGAAATTTCGCGATGCGAAAATTCCGCGTAGTCGAAGGATCCCTACCGCTAGCAGACGTGCCGAGAATAGGGATCTTCGATTCCGTCGGTCCGCTCGCTAGCGAGCGAACTGACTCCGCTCAGGATGACAAAAGGTTAGAGATGCCAGACTTCCTATTAGAAATCGGCTGCGAAGAGATTCCGGCGCGGATGATTGATGCTGCGTCGCTAGAGTTGCGGGAACGCGTTTACAAATTGCTGGAACGCGAGCGACTCTCACCTACCGGACAAATCTCGGCACTGGATAGCCCGCGGCGCCTAGCTGTCCTCGCTCCCGGAGTTCCAGCCGCGCAGCCGGATGTCACGGAACAGATTACAGGTCCTTCGTCGAGCATTGCATTTAAGGATGGGACCCCCACTCCGGCCGCGCAAGCTTTCGCCAGAAAAGCTGGCGTGGAAGTCGCACATCTGGAGCGCGTTACAACTGCAAAGGGGGAATACCTCTCAGCTAAAGTAACCAAAAAAGGACGCCCGGCGCGCGAAATCCTGTCTGAGATGCTGGCTAAGGAAGTCGCTTCGATTTACTGGCCCAAGAATATGTACTGGCGCAAACCCGGCTGAAAAATTCGTGCGTCCGGTGCGTTGGTTAGTGGCCATGCTCGATAGCGAAGTTGTCGCTCTCGAATTTGATGGAGTACGTGCAGGCGACAAGTCGCGGGGCCATCGAATACTCGCCGATCGTCAGGTGCAAGTTCCTCGGGCTGGATCGGTGTACGTAGATGTATTGCGACAAGCCAAGGTTCTAGGCCGTGGAGAACGTGAGCAGCAAATCCGGAAGCAACTCGATGCAGCGACTCGGACCATCCCGGCGGCACGTTGGCGCGAAGACAAAACTCTTCTGGACACAGTGGTCAATCTCACCGAGTTTCCTTCCGTCATTCTGGGCAATTTTGATCCCGAGTTCCTGGAGTTGCCGGAGGAAGTTCTGGTCACGGTGATGCGTGACCACCAGAAGTATTTTGCGGTCGAGGATACGCAACATAAACTGCTGCCCCACTTTCTCGCTGTCCTGAACACCGATGGCGATCCGCAAGGCGTCATCCGCCACGGCCATGAAAGGGTGTTGCGGGCGCGTTTCAACGACGCACGTTTTTTCTGGCAGACTGACCAGAAGCATCCCCTGCGCGAGCGGACACAGTGGCTGAAGCACGTCACGTTTCAGAAAGATCTGGGAAGTTACTACGAGAAGACGATCCGGGTGCAGCGGCTGAGCAGTTGGTTGTCCGAAACTATCCGGCAGAGGGGCATGGCAGTTCGTCCGGGCGTGATTCACAAGGCGGCTTGCTTGGCGAAGACGGACCTGACCACTGAACTGGTGAAAGAGTTTACCGAGCTGCAGGGAATCGTGGGAGGGCTGTACGCGCGAGTGCAGGAACTGGATCACGACTTGCCGGAAAGCACACGCTTTGCAATTGCGGACGCCATTTACGATCACTATAAGCCGGAATCGATGGAAGACTCGGTCCCGCGAACGGTTGAAGGCGCCGTGCTTTCGATTGCGGACAAGGCAGACACCATCGCCGGAATGTTTGCGCTAGGACTGCAGCCGACGGGTTCGAAAGATCCGTTCGCATTGCGGCGGCAGGCAAACGGGATTGTGAAAACTATCGCGGAGCACAAACTGCCGATCGGCCTGGGGCAGCTTTTTGGAGACGCACGCGAAGCCTATCGGGATTCGGCCGCAGAGCGAAAATTCTCCCCGGCGGTGGACTATGCGGACGCCTTGCACAATTTCTTCAGCGAACGTCTGGAGTTTTATCTGAAGGAGGCGCTTGGGTTCAGGTACGACGTTGTCAATGCAGTGCTGGCCTGCGGATGCGGACGATGTTGTCCAGACCATCGCGAGAGCGAAGGCCGTATCTAGGTCCGTCACTCGCCGAGTTTCTGAATCGATATGTGCCGCATGCAAACGCATGCGTAATATTCTGAGACAGGCAGACGGAGAAGTGGCATTGTCCCGCAGAATGCTCGATCTATCAGCTCAGCTCCGAAGAAAGAATCTTGACGACCATACGTCAATAAATGCGAAGTTTTTAGGCGCATGTCGGTCAAGGCCAATATTTCGATGCATTGCCGAGCTTTCTCGAAGTCAGCGACCCTAAGTCGACAATTTTTCGACAAGGTTTTGGTTATGGCTCCTGAAGAGAATCTCAACGCGAACCGCTTCGCACTTCTGGAACGATGAAGAATGGGTTTTCACAGGATCGCCGACTTCTCCGAGATCGTAACCGAAGGCAAGGAATCCAAATAATCTTCGAAACAGTAAAGGACTAATTCCATGGCAACACAAACTCTCCCCGAAACGGAAATCGCAAGCACAGAAAAAAAACCAGCCACGCAATACGTCTATTTCTTCGGCGACGGCAAAGCCGATGGCAATGGCAAGATGAAAGATGAACTGGGCGGCAAGGGCGCCGGCTTGGCTGAAATGACCAATGCTGGACTGCCCGTGCCTCCGGGCTTCACCATTCAGACCGAGGCCTGTCGCGAATTCATGCGCAACGGATCCGTGTCAGCCGAAGTGGACCGACAGATGGAGCAAGCCCTCGCCCGTCTCGAACAATTGCAGGGACAAAAACTCGGCAAGGGAGAGAATCCGCTGCTGGTCAGCGTGCGTTCGGGCGCCAAGTTCTCAATGCCTGGCATGATGGACACGATCTTGAATCTTGGCTTGAACGACGAGAGCGTCGAGGCTCTGGCGAAGCGCACCAATAATCCTCGCTTTGCCGCCGATTCCTACCGCCGCCTGATCCAGATGTTCGGCAATGTCGTGCTGGACATTCCGAAGCCGGCGTTTGATGAAGTATTCGATGCCAAGAAGAAACAAAAGAAAGCGAAGCTCGATACCGATCTTGATGCCAAAGCCCTGAAGGAGGTCATCGCCGAATACAAGAAGGTCGTCAAGAAGCACGCCAAACAAGACTTTCCGCAGGATCCGCATCAGCAACTCGTCATGGCGCGGGACGCGGTTTTCCGTTCCTGGCAAAATGACCGCGCCAAACACTATCGCCGCATCAACAATATTTCCGACGATCTGGGCACGGCAGTGAATGTTCAAGCCATGGTGTTCGGCAACCTCGGCGACACTAGCGGCACTGGTGTCGGCTTTACTCGCAATCCCGCTACCGGCGCGAAAGAGTTTTACGGCGAATTCCTGATGAACGCTCAGGGCGAGGACGTAGTCTCGGGGGTGCGGACTCCGGTGCCGATCCTCGAACTGCAAAAGATCATGCCCGCTGTTTACGATCAACTTCGCGAGATCACTACGCGCCTGGAAAAGCATTATCGCGACATGCAGGATTTCGAATTCACCATCCAGGACGGCAAGCTCTACATGCTGCAGACTCGCAACGGCAAGCGCACTGGACGCGCCGCCGTGCGTGTTGCCCTACAAATGGTGGAAGAAGATCTAATCACCAAGGACGAAGCAATTTTCCGCGTGGAGCCCAACCAACTTTACGACTTCCTGGTCCCACGGCTGGACGAGAAGAGCACCAAGGTCGAGGTGCTCGCCACGGGCTTGCCCGCGTCGCCGGGAGCGGCTGTCGGCCAGATCGTATTTACCGCCGATGAAGCTGTAGCTAAGGCTGGCCACGACAGAAAAAATCCCGTCATCCTGGTGCGTGCGGAAACCACGCCGGAAGACATTCATGGCATGGAGGTCGCGGCCGGCATTCTGACATCGCGCGGTGGCATGACCAGCCACGCCGCCGTGGTCACGCGCGGCATGGGCAAATGCTGCGTCGTAGGCGCGGGCGATATTCAGGTAGATGAACGGGCTGGCGAAATGCGGCGCCAAAGGTCAGATATTCAAGGCGGCGACTGGATTTCTCTCGATGGCACCACCGGTCGCGTGATTAAAGGCAAGCTCAAGACGGTTGAGGCAAAGTCGGACGATCAGGAGCTGCTGACCCTCATGAGTTGGGCCGAACCCTTCCGCAAGATCGGCGTGCGCGCCAATGCTGACATCCCGCGAGATGCCATCCAGGCGCGCGCATTCGGAGCCGAGGGCATCGGACTGTGCCGCACAGAGCACATGTTCTTCGCGGAAAATCGCATCCCACACATGCGGGCGATGATTCTGGCCGATAATGAGAAAGACCGTCGCGCCGCGCTGAATAAGCTACTGCCCATGCAGCGCGAAGATTTCGTTGGTCTGTTTCAGGCGATGGACGGGTTACCGGTAACGATTCGCCTGCTGGATCCGCCCCTGCACGAATTCCTCCCCAAGCGCGAGAACTAATGGTAGATTCGCTGTGCTCCTCTGCAACCACGCAGCAGAAGAAGGCAATGGTGGAGGAATATCGCGATACGGCGCCAAGAAGTCCGGTGAAGTCTGAAAGAGGTTCTTTCGGAGCTGCTTCGGCGAGTGGAAGAGTTGCATGAATTCAATCCCATGCTCGGCCATCGTGGCTGCCGTTTGGGAATCACCTATCCAGAGATCACGGAAATGCAAGCTCGCGCCATCTTTGAAGCGGCCGTTGAAGTCGAGAAGAAAGGCGTGAAAACCCACGCGGAGGTCATGATCCCGTTGATCGCCACCGTCAAAGAAATGGCTCATCAGGGCGGCATCGTCCGCCGGGTAGCGGAAGAAGTATTCAAAGAGAAGAAAGCGAAAGTGCATTACCTGGTGGGAACTATGATCGAGTTACCGCGCGCCGCCTTACTGGCGGATGAGATCGCCAAGGAAGCCGAGTTCTTCTCTTTCGGCACCAATGATCTGACGCAGACCACCTTTGGTTTCTCCCGCGACGACATTAACAAAGTTCTTCCAACCTATCTCGAGGAAGGCATCCTCAAACAAGACCCGTTCGCTGTGATTGATCGTGAGGGTGTTGGCGAGTTAGTTCGCATCGGCATTGAGCGCGGACGCAAGACGCGCCCCAACCTCGAAGTCGGAATTTGTGGCGAGCATGGCGGCGATCCTTCGTCAGTCGAATTTTGCCATCAGGTGGGGATGGACTACGTTGCCTGCTCTCCCTTCCGCGTGTTGACGGCAAGGCTCGCGGCGGCGCAGGCAGGAGCCGCCGAGAGACTGAAAGTCGAAGCCGGCAGAACCAAATAATATGCCACACGGGACACGGAGCTGAGAGGAAGCCCAGGCTGTATCGGTTTCCTTCGTGCAACTTCGTGTCCTTGGTGGTTAATGACTTTGACCTTTCCCCTAGAATGCAGCCATCAACTCACCCAGTCCAGGAACCTGTACCACGCCCCGGTTAACGGCAAGAACCATGGTTTCCCGTTGTACAAACCCAGCGGCGCGCCTGGGAACGGAATCCCAACAAAGGGATTCTCCGGCTTGTCGCCGGCGATCATCTCCGCCATCTTCTGTCCCTGCCAGGTCGCCATCGCGACGCCGTGCCCCGCATATCCGACCGCATAATAGATGCCATCCAACCGACCCGCATGGGGCATGATATCGAACGCAAAATCGAGCGTCCCACCCCAAACGTATTCGACTTTCACGTCGCACAACTGTGGATACACCTCAATCATGCCGTGCCGCAGGATCTCTGCGCTTCGGCGGATCGAGTCTTCAGTTTCGGGAAAGAACGCCGCCCGCCCGCCAAAGAGCACGCGACTATCGGGAGTGAGCCTGTAATAGTAGAGATAGTTTTTGGAATCGTAGATCATGCGATTCCGCGGGCTCAATTCCCGCGCCACGGCTCCGGGCAAAACCTCCGTGGTAATGATGTATGAGCCGATGGGAATGATTTTTTTCCGCAGTGACGGGGTCGCCGATCCCGTGTAGCCGCTGGTGCCGACGAACACATCGCGAGTCGACAGAGCCCCGCGAGACGTTGTAACACGCGAACCTGGCTTGCCCGACTGAGCCTGTCGCTCGATCTTTTCCACACGCGTGTTCTCGATGATCTTCGCGCCAGCGTGTTCGGCTGCGCGCGCCAGTCCCGCTACATATTTTGCTGGATTCAGGCCGGCGCTGACCTCATCCACCATCCCGCCGAAGTAAATTGACGATCCGATCTCTGCCCGCAGTTCATTACGCGGCACTATCCGCAATCGATGATTAAATTCACGTGCGATCACTTCCACCTGGCGGCTGTAGTCGTCAAAGTGCCTCTGCTTGCATGCGACCTCAAGATGTCCGCACCGGCAGAAATTGCAGTCAATCCCTTCCTCACGCACGATCCGCTCCACGCAATCGATCGACGCGAGCGACGCTGCGTACATTCGTTGCGCCCGCTCCCGCCCGTACTTGGAAATCAGCTTGTTCGCCTCGAGCTTCAGGCCCGTAAGTACCATGCCGCCGTTGCGCGAACTGGCACCCCATCCAATAGTCTCGGCCTCCAACACTACTACCTTCGCCCCGCGTTTGGCCAGTGTTCGGGCCGCCGAAAGCCCAGTAAAACCTGCGCCAATGACCGCCACGTCCACGCTTTCGGGAAGCGGTTGCGCGGCGTCGGTCCCCGGCATTTCGACAGTGGTCAGCCAGTAGTTTCTCTCTTGCATAGTCATGGATTACTCAGCTTCGCCCTCTAAGCCACGCTAATCTACTAGACCACTACGCCGCGCAACAAGCAGGGCTCAATGGCGAAAGGTTTGACTTGGCAGCGTTCGCAGCCTAGCATTCTCGTTCGACATCCTCGTTCGACATCGAGGTCGGCACCAGGATGATCGGCAAAACCATTGGCCACTATCGCGTTTTGGAAAAGCTCGGAGAGTCTGCAGTTCATTAAGGTTGCTAAACCGATGGATCCGTTCCGCTCTGATCCGCGCTATCTCGAGCTGCTGAAACGTATGGGACTCCCGCAGTAGGGGCAGCTACAGCACCGCTGTTTCCTCAATCATCCTTCCTTCCGCGAAGCGGGATAGACTCAGCAACGATCCATCCACCAGATCCGTCTTCCCCGCGAGAATCAAATCCGACAAGATTTTCCCCGTCGCCGGGGCATGCATCACGCCGTGCCCGCTGAAACCGTTAGCCAGAAAAAAACCGGGCAAATCCTGGACCGGCCCCAAAATCGGATGGTGATCGGGCGTCATCTCATATAACCCTGCCCAGGCGCGCTTAGGATTCACTGCCAAATTCTCGAATACCGGCACGCGCTCAGCGGCTCGGGTCAGAATCTTCTCGATGAATGCCGGGTCGAAATCCGTTTTGTAGCCCGGTGTTTCTTCCGGATCGTTCCATGCCAGCAGAAATCCCAAACCTTCCGGCCGAAAATGAAAGCCGTTCGACATGTCAATTATCATGGGCGCGCTGTGCGGAAATTGATCGAAGGGCTCGGTCGGGACCAGCATGCGCCGCAACGGTTCGACCGGCAGGTCCACGCCTGCCATTTTCGCGATCCCCGCCGCCCACGCTCCCGCGCAGTTCACTACTTTTCGCGTGGACACAGTTCCTTTAGTTGTCTCCACTCCCGCAATTCCCTGAGTGTCGCGTTGAATGCCAGTCACCTCCGCGTTCTTCCACAACTTTGCTCCATGGTCGGAGGCCCAGGTCATCATTCCGATCATCGCGCTGTAAGGATCGACGAAGCCGTCAGTCGCGCAGAAACTTCCGCCCACGATGTCATCGCCGCGAAGCTGTGGAAACATGTGGCGGATGTCATCTCCAGAGATCAGTCGCACCGCCTTGAGTCCCATGGCCACCTGCTTGGCGTGATTCGTCCGCAGGTAAGCCATATGTTTTTCCTCGGTAGCACAAAATAAATATCCCTGAGGACGGTAGCCCGAGGGATGTCCCAGCCTCTCTTCGAAGTCGGCATAGAAGGGAATCGAATACAGCGACATCTGAATATTGACGGGAGTAGAAAATTGCGCCCGCACGCCACCCATACTCTTGCCTGTGGAGCCCTTGCCCTGAGCCGTTTCCCGCTCGATCACCAAAACGTCGTTGCATCCGGCGGCCGTCAGGTGAAAGGCAATGCTTGATCCGACAATCCCTCCACCGATGATGACTACGTCGGCTGTCTGCATTCCCCTTCGGCCTCTCACGAAACAGAACGAAGCATTGTATGCGATTGTGACGAGGACGGGATTCTCGTTTTGCGGCTGGTGGTGGCTTATTCAATGCCTGGCGTCATCCCGAAGCCCCGCGCTTTTACCTGCGGGGCGAGGGATCTGGCGTGGAGACCGGGCCAGGTGTTCGGATGAGTTCACACACAAAATCCCGAAGATCTACGTTGCGCCAATACTTCGGCGATTACCGCTGTGCCCTTGAAGCCACCTGAGCATCCCCGTAAACTTGAAGAATGCACATGCACACCAGCCACGGCGGGGGCGAAAGGACTTCCGAGTCCTGCGAATCTCGCTGGCCGTAACTCTGGTTTACATCGTGCTGCTGGTAATTGCGGGCATCCGGGCCCATTCGCTGGCGCTGCTCTCCGAAGCCGGGCACAATCTCTCGGATTTTCTTGCCTTGCTGCTTTCGCTGGCGGCGGTCTATCTGCAGTCGCGTCCGCCCAGCGCCACCAAGACCTACGGCTACCACCGCGCCGGAGTGCTGGCCGCGCTGGTGAATGCGGTCTCGCTGGTGGCGGTTTCGTTCTTCATCTTCTACGAAGCATTCCGGCGCCTGCAGAACCCTGCGCCCGTGAAGGCCGGGCTCATGATGGTGGTGGCCGCCGTTGGCGTGGTCATGAATGGCGTCATCGCGCTGCTGCTCTACCGCTCCGACCGGGACGTGAATATCCGCAGCGCCCTCCTACATGAAATTGGCGACACTCTTTCCACCGCCGCAGTGATCGTGGGCGGCTGGGTCATCCTGGCGACCGGACAGTACTGGATCGATTCCGCGCTCTCGTTCGGCATCGGCGCATTGATTCTTTGGTCCGGCTTCGGCATCGTGCGCGAGACTCTGAACATCCTGCTCGAAGGCACTCCACGCGGGATAAAACTCGAAATCGTGGAAGCGGCTATGCGCGAGGTTGAAGGCGTCAATGATGTTCATGACCTCCATGTGTGGAGCATTGGGTCAGAGACGCGCGCGCTTTCCTGCCACATTTCTATCGCCGATATTCCGCCCTCAGTCAGCGAGCGTATCCTGCGCGACGTGAAAGAGAGGCTGCACCACGATTTTCGCATTGACCACACGACCATCCAGTTCGAGCACGAGGTCTGCGAAGTGGCGCACGGATGCGTGATCCCAGTGAGCGAAGAGCTACATCCACAAGCATTAAAAGGTCATTGACGAATTTCCAGTCGCGAAGGATCTGGCGTCAGCATTTCCCCCACGGGCTAAACCCAGTTATTTACGGATTTGCGAATTAGAATTTGCGCACTCAACCATCGGATCTTGAGATTTTTAATTGGTCAATTCTAAATTAGAGCTTATTCCTCCTGCTTCTCGTAGATTTCCCGCGCTCTCTCAATCGTATCCGCTTCCTCCGGCAATTTGTCCGGCCTTAACCGCACGATTCTCGGAAAGCGCAGCGCGTATCCGCTATTGTGCCGGTCGGATTTCATCATGTTGTTGAAGGCTACTTCCAGCACGATCTTCGGCTCCACGATCAACCGGAAACCCTGATCTTCAATCGTGTGTTCCAGAAACCACCTGGTCATCTCGGCGATCTCGACGTCGGTCAGCCCCGAGTAGGCTTTGCCAATGTTCACGAGCCGGTCGCCATCCCGCACCGCAAAGGTGTAATCGCTCAGAACTCCGATGCGTTTGCCGTGACCGTACTCGACGGCCGTGACCACCACGTCGAGCGTGGCCAGTTCGCGTTTCATCTTCAGCCAGGATTTGCCGCGCCGTCCCGGTGTGTAGACCGATTCGGGGTCTTTCACCATTAGCCCTTCGTTGCCCCGTCCTTGGCCGCTGCAAACAATTCATCGAGTTCTTGCGGAGACGATGCCTGAAACACCGGCGCGCGGATGACCTGCGTATTTACGCTTGGTTTAGCTTCCTCAAACATCAATCGTCCCTGGGCGTTCGTGCGTCCTAGCTTTCACCGGCTTGCGCTCTGCCGCCAGCAGTTCGTCGAGAATCCTGGCTCGCTCCCGCAACGGACGGTCAATCAACAACTCGCCTCCTGCGTATAGCACGTCAAAGGCGAGATACACCACCGGCACCCGCCGCATCATTTCCTCGCTCACTTTCTTTCGCCCCAGCCGCTGTTGCAGCGCGCTGAAGGGGAGCGCTCGTCCGGCTTCGTTAGACTCAGCGCCCAGGTAACGCCAGGCTACGATTTCCCCGTCGAGGACTGCATCCTGCGTCAGCCCTGCCAACGCGTCAGGCAGTTCAGGGAATGACTCGGTGATCTCGTCTCGCGTCCGCGAGAAGATACGTACTTCGCCTCCCGCGCAATGTGCTTGCGCCCGGATGCCGTCGTACTTGTCCTCCACCAGAGCGTTGTGGAAGTAACTCAGCGCATCTTCGGCAGACTCCGCCGGGCTGGCCAGCATAAAGCCCAGAGGATGAAATAGCCGCATCCTGGCCTCTCCCAGCTTGCTCGCTGCGGCGAGTTGGAGGGTTTCGCCGATATCACCCAGCAGCATATTGGCGCGCTGCACTTCACCCAACGTCCCGCCATAGGCCTTTGCGATTGCCTCTTCGACCAGGCTCTCTTTCAATCCGATTCGCAAGTCGCCGGTCATGATTTTCACGATATATTTGGCTTCCCGAGGTGTCACCTGTGAGAGCAGTTCCCTGACCAGCGCCGCTTTTCGCCGCGGGACCCCGAGCGGCCGCAATCTTCCGAAAGCGTTGTTGCACTTCGATCGCACTCAGGTCACCTCCTTCGTGCGAAGGCAGGATCTCGCCCGCCACCGCACCTAAATCGCCCAGCTTGCGATAGGCCGCGGTCAGTTCCTGCTCGCTTTTCCCCGAGAGCTCTTGCACGACTCGCCACAGCAACGATCCGCCTACCTGCAGTGTGGCTTCCTGCCACATCGGAAAAGGGCGCCCAGAAAGGAATACGGCTGAGACAGCCGCCTCTTCCGTCGTTCGGGACCTCAAATAGTCGGCGACAATCGAAACCTTTTCGAGCTTTTTGGTCGTGCCTGCGATCCGCTCGCAAGCTTCGGCTAGTTTTCGCATGTCTTCGGCTTGTATACCTGTGATAACCTTACTAGTTGAGCCCTTAGGCCCGGAAGGATCATCCAATATCTATGCAGGTTTTCCGCACATTGTGGCGTTTCCTGGTGGCTATCCAGCTGCTGCCCGCGCTCGAGGGTGGCGAGGAGACCCTGGTCGGCGGCCAAGCTGTGCTTGAGGGCGTTATGATGCGCTCCCCGCATGCCTGGGCGATTGCCTGCCGCAAGCCTTCCGGCGAAGTTTCCACGCACAGTGAGCCACTGGAGCGCCTATCCGAAAAGCACAAATGGATGGGCTGGCCGGTGATGCGCGGCGTCATCACCCTGGGACATGCCATGTCTTTGGGTTTCCGCGCTTTGAAGTTTTCCGCGAACGTTGCTCTCGACGAAATTCCGGCCAACGAAAAAGGCAAAAAGCTCGAAATCAGCGGTTGGGTGGCTGCGGTCAACGTTATTTTTTCGGTGGGATTTTTCATTTTCATGTACAAGTTCCTGCCGCTGGTGGCGGCCACGGAACTCAAACGCGTGAACCCGGTATTCGGCCAGCAGATCGTCTTTAACCTGGTTGATGGCGTCATCCGCATCGCGTTATTTCTGTTCTTCATCTGGGCAGTTTCCCTCTGGCGGGACATTCATCGTGTCTACGAATATCACGGGGCCGAGCACAAAACTGTCTACGCGTTCGAGAACGGCGATCCGCTCAAGACCAGCGCCGTGCAGAAGTATTCGACCTATCACCCGCGTTGCGGCACCAGCTTTCTGATGACAGTGATGCTGATATCGATTCTGGTGTACACCGTGATACCCGTCACCACGTTCTGGGCGCGGTTTGCCGTGCGCATCGCGTTGCTGCCTGTGATTGCGGGCCTGTCCTACGAGATTATCCGCTTCGCCGCCAAGCATCGTGGATCACTCTTCGCTCTGATGACAGCTCCCGGCCTGTGGCTGCAGCGCATTACCACGCAACCTCCGACGGACGATCAAGCCGAGTGCGCCATCGTGGCATTGCAGCAGGCGATGGCTGTCGAAAAACAGCGCGGCGGCGAATTGGTGATTGCCTAGGGGGCCTCCCCCCGTCATTGGTCGTTCGTCTTTGGTCGTTGGCTAACTCCCGAACCTGGGTCATCTATCACATACAACCCGGTACATGAGGCGCTAAGAATTGCGTCTGGAGGTGTCGCATGTCGTTGTCATCGTTCCGGGACTTAAGGGTCTGGCAAGAAGCCATGAAACTGACAGCCGAAATTTATCGGTGCACAGCCAACTTTCCAAGGCACGAACTTTACAGGCTGAGCCACCAAATCCGCCGCGCGGCAATCTCGGTGCCGAGCAATATCGCGGAAGGCAAAGGTCACCGATCCGACAAGGAATTTAGGCATTTCTTGTTTCACGCGCGAGGGTCGCTTTTGGAAATGCAAACTCAGCTTATGATCGCTGACGAACTACAATATTTGTCGAAGGAAGAAGGTAAGTGTCTGTTGGCCTGGGCTGAGGGCGTCGGACGAGCCCTCAGCGGCTTGATCAATTCTCTGCGGGAGAAGGCAGCTTGATTTTGCCAAGGCCCAACGACATACGACCAACGACCGATTCTCATGTTTGAAAGACTCGATCAAATCGAAGCCCGCTATGAGGAGCTAAACGGGGCCCTCGCTTCGCCGGAGATTACCAGCGACTCAGGTCGATACCAGAAGACTGCCAAGGCACACAGCGAAATTGCACCCATAGTTGAACTATATCGTGAATACAAGGACCTGAAACGCGGCATCGCGGAGAGCAAGGCCATGCTGGCCGATGAAAAAGATCCGGAGATGCGCGCTTATGCGCAAGAAGAACTGGACAAGCTCGAAGCCCGCGTCGCGGCCGTAGAGGACGAACTCAAAGTCCTGCTTCTGCCGAAAGATCCCAATGACGAAAAGGACGTGATCCTGGAAATCCGCGCCGGCACTGGAGGCGACGAAGCCACACTCTTCGCTGCCGAAATGTTTCGCATGTACACCCGCTATGCAGAGACCCAAGGCTGGAAGGTGGAAGTGCTCTCGACTGTCCGAGTCTTCGGTCGGCGGTCTGAAGGAAGTTATCGCCATCATCGAGGGTCAGCGGGTTTTTTCGCGGCTGAAATACGAAAGCGGTGTCCATCGGGTGCAGCGGGTTCCCGCTACCGAGCAACAAGGACGCGTGCACACTTCGGCCGTGACGGTTGCCGTCTTGCCTGAGGCCGAAGATGTGGACATCAAGATCGAAGCCAAGGATCTCCGCATTGATACCTTCTGCTCATCCGGTCCTGGCGGCCAGTCGGTCAATACGACTTACTCCGCCGTGCGCATCACGCATATCCCCACCAACACCGTCGTAAGCTGTCAGGATGAAAAATCGCAGATCAAGAACCGTGAGAAAGGCATGCGGGTGCTGCGTTCTCGCCTCTATGAAATCGAAATGCAGAAACAGCAGGACGCGCTTGCCAAAGAACGCAAGGCCATGGTGGGATCGGGCGACCGCAGCGAGAAGATTCGCACCTACAACTTCCCCCAGAACCGTGTAACCGACCACCGTATCGGTTTGACCATCCATCAACTTCAGGAAGTCATCGACGGCAAGCTCCAGCCCTTGATCGACGCTCTGGTCACTCACTTCCAGGCGGAAAAGTTGAAGCAGGAAACCGCTGGCGTTGCATGAAGCTCTCTCAATCTATAAGAATTTGTCATCGTGAGAGAAGGCTGCAATACCACGCTTTTCTCCGTGTGTCTGTGCCTCTGTGGTGAAATGGCTTCGTGACCCTTCGCGATATTCTGCAATCCGCCATCGACAGCCTCACCGATGCTCACGTCCCTTCGCCCCGGCTGAATGCCGAATTGTTACTCATGTTCACGCTTGGGTGCGATCGGGCCTATTTGTACGCGCACTCCGAACGGGAACTAACTACCGATGAACACGCCCGCTATGAGCAAGCACTGAGCCAACGCTCTCGTGGCGTTCCCACGCAGTACATCACCGGCCACCAGGAGTTTTGGGGCATGGACTTCATCGTGACCCCCGCCGTCCTGATCCCACGTCCTGAAACTGAGCACGTGATCGAAACCGTACTTGAACTTGTTCACGTGGAGCAGGGACGGGCGACCCTTCGACAAGCTCAGGGCAAGCTCTCATACGCCAACCGACTTCGCATCGTGGACGTAGGCACCGGCTCTGGCTGCATCGCGCTGGCCCTCGCCCAAGAGTTGCCGCACGCCGAAATTCACGCTACGGACATTTCCCCCGACGCACTTGAAATTGCCGAGGCCAACGCCGCCCGCCACCAACTCGCAAGCCGAATCATCTTTCATGATACCGATTTGCTTCAGGGGATCGAATCCAATTTCTTCGACTTTGTCGTTTCCAACCCCCCCTATGTCGGCGAATCTGAAACAGACCAGGTTCAACTTGAAGTCCGCAAGTTCGAGCCGCGCAATGCCATCTTTGCCGGACCGACGGGACTCGAAGTCATCGAACATCTCATCCCCTCTGCTCACGCCGCTCTCAAACCGGGAGGTTGGCTAGTCATGGAAATAAGCGGAACGATTGCTGAGGGAGTGCGGTCTCTCCTGGAAAGCTGGGATTGCGTCCAGATCAAGAACGATCTGCAGGGTATTCCGCGCGTAGCTACGGCACAAAAGAAAGTTTGACGGGGTTCTACTCCTACGAACTCTGGTAGTAGTCAGCTTTTCTACGCTAGTCTTGCGCCATTGGGCGCTTGGTGCACCCGAGCCTAAGAAAACGGCATGTCAGAAAAGTCCTTTCCTAGAATGAGAGCCACGGATCGGTTCGCCACCGCCGTTTGTCTGGCATTATCCTTCATCGCGTTCCAGTCCTCCATAAGCGCGCAGAATCCGAGGGGAACCCTGCGGGGTGTGGTCCAGGACCCCAGCGCTGGGCGGGTTCCAGCCGCAAACATTACAGTACAGTCGGCGGGATCTTCGTTGAAGCGCGAGACCAGAAGTGACGACCACGGAGAGTTCAGCCTCAATGAATTACTGCCAGGTCTCTATCACGTGACCGTGACCGCCACCGGGTTTGCCGACGCCCAATCCGATGTGAAGGTTGTCGTCAGTTCCGCACGCGACATCACCGTGACCATGAGCCCTGCAACCGTGCAGCAAATCGTGAATGTGCAGGCGCCCCCTTCTTCCATCACGACCCAACCGATTGACCTCGCGAGCGTCGTACATCAGGCTACGCGTTTCCACTCACGATCTCGAAACCCTGCCGCTGGCGGCTCGCAGCTTCGCTAACATTGCTTACCTCGCTCCTGGCACCGAACCAGTCGAGCCGTCGGATCCCACCAAGGCGCGGATCACCGCGGTTTCCACGGGCGGCAGTTCAGGGTTAAACAATGAGTTGTCCGTGGACGGCGGCGACAACTCAGATGATTTCATTGGCGGATTTCTGCAGAACTTTTCTCCCGATGCTATTCAGGAATTCGCCGTGCGCACCGCGCAGGAAGACGCCGACACAGGGCGCACCACCGCCGGCTCAGTTGTGATCACTACCAAGCGAGGCACGAACCAGTGGCATGGCAGCGGAGCTTTTTATGAACGAGCGGCGGCGCTTAACGCGCGCTTCCCAATCGAAAATCCAGCTCCCAATCCGAAACAGCCATTCTCGCGGCAGAACTATGTAGCCACCATCAGGTGGCCCGATCAAGAAGGACAAGCTCTGGTTTTTCTCGTCCTTTGAATATGTGCATGAGAACGCGAGCATCGCGTATAGCCCTGCCAGCCAGACCCAGTTCAACGCTTTAGCTTCCTTAGCTTCGCAAGGTCTCATTCCTGGCATAAGTTCGATTTCCGTGCCTACCAGTGTCCCGGTCCCTTTTCGCGATTATCTTGGTACGGCGCGCTTCGACTGGGCGCAATCGTCGAAATCGCAGTGGTTCCTTCGCGCCGCCGTTGACAACTACATCACACACAATGCCTTGGTACAGCAGGGTGCGCTGCCGTCGACGGGTCTGGAGCAGCACAACAATTACTTGAACATGGTGATCAGCAATCAGCACCTGTTCAGTCCAACGTGGTTGGGAAACTTCGTGTTCAATGCCAGCGGATTGCATCTTACCGAGGCGCGCAATTCTAACTTGGGCTTCGCACTGGCTTTTCCGTTCACCTCGACCTCTCAAACGATTTCCGGCTTCGAAACCTTTGGTGACAACCAGTTCCAAACCCCCATCACCGCTTTCCCGGTCTTGCGCAATCAGGAAAAGTATCAGTTCCGCTACGACCTCAGCCGCGGTTCCGGCGATCACGCGCCGAAATTCGGGATCAACTTCATTCACGAACCGGTGTTGAGCGGCGCTTTGTCCGGCACCGCAGAGACGCTGATCACGTATCCCTAGCGATCCGGATTTCTACGCCGCCAACCCCACGCAGTTCTATTTCAGTCAACAGCTGTGCGGCGCCGCTCGACCCAGCTTCCGGAATCACCTGCACATTCACGCCTGCACGGAACGGCAGCTTTTCCCAGAATGTGCAGCGGCTAGGGCTGTACGCCCAGGATGCCTGGAGAGCAACATCGCACCTCACTGTGAACTATGGCATGCGCTACGACACTTCATTCGGACTGCTCACAGCTTCTGGCCGCAGTCAGGGAGATAACCCTGTATTTCTCACGCTTAAAGCTCTGCAGATACCGCTGATTCCCGGCGTTCCCCGCGACTATCACAAAGCATTCGGTCCGCGGCTAGGTGTCGCCTACTCTCCCGGACAATCCGGAACCACCGTGATCCGCGCTGGCTTCGGTCTCTTCTACGACGATTTGGCCCAGGGCGGTTGGGTCACCGCGCTACAGGCGGTGAATGCGCCACCGGGGCCATGCGTCAATCCTGGCGATCCCGGCTGCGTTTCGGCGGGAAATATTATTGATTCGAATTACAAGACTCCATACGCGCTGCATGCGTCGGCGGGTGTTGAGCATGCTTTCAGCCCAAACTGGACGATGGCCGCCGATTACACTCACGAGCAAGGGAATCACAGCTACCGGGCCTACAACTACCTGGCGGGCTTCACCTTATTTTCACCCAACCCCGCGAACCAACCCTTGGTTCCCAATGTTTCCGTATTTAAGTCGGACAACCGCTCCAGCTATAACGCTCTATTCATCCACCTGCAAGGCAACGTCTCGCGTCGCTTCAATCTGGTCGCGAACTACACGTTATCGAGAGCGAAGACGTGGGGCTGCGTTCTCGGCGAACTCTTCGACTACGTGAATGGCGTCTGCAATCCGCTCAATGCCTTTGGTCCGGGCGACTATGGACCTTCAGGAGAAGACGTCACTCATCGCTTCGTTCTGGCGGGAACTTTCTATGTACCGGGATGGTTTCGAGCTCACGACCATCACCCAGGCGGAGAGCGCCCGCCCTTTTACGCTCACCACGCCGGTAGACGTAAACGGGTTTGGAGATTCTGCCAACAATCGCGCCGTGATCAACGGACGTGCAGACCACGCTCGACCAGTTCCGCGGGACTCCTTACGTTCAGGCCGACCTGCGAGTTAGCCGGCCGTTCAAATTCAAAGAGCGCTGGTCGGTTATACCGTTCGTGGAGTTCTTCAATCTCTTCAATCGTAACAATCCCGGAGCGAATTACGTTACCGACATATCGGTTCTTCCCGTCAACAATCTTTCCAACGTCACCGGGATCTGTACAAGCCCGCTGGGCTGTCCTCCGTCCGGGTTCACGCCCATCACCAGCTTTAAGCAGTTGCTCGTCCCATCGGGCGCACTGGGAGATTTCTTCGGTCCGGGTACGACCGTCGGCATTCCGTTCGCGGCTCAGTTGGGCGTGCGCATTACTTTTTGAATGTGTCGCCCTGGGGATCTTGGGGATCAAAGAAGTTTATGAAGAGAGGGCCTACCGCACCAGCCACTCGGTAACGAGATGCAGTTGGCTGAGCACGGCATTGTAAGTCAGTGCCGCGCAGACGACCATCCCAAATGCTGGCAGCAACGCATACCAGGTGGAGAACCGGCGAGTTGAGGTGTGAGCATGATCCCATGCGATCAGGCGTTCGACGCGGGTACTCACCGTTGCGGCGGGGCTATGCAGCAAAGCTGTAGTCAGCTCCGCCGATTGCGGGACTGGCTCCAATCGCGAAAGCTTGATCAAAGCTGATGCCAAATCAAGCGCTTCACTGGCGTTGGACACAGCCGCGTCATCAGCCGCTATCTCCGCGATCTCAGACCATGCCTTCTCCAACCCCGCCATTCCGGGGAAGGCGCAAAAGCGAAGGAGAAGCTTCTTCAAGTTGTCCCGGCGTCGTACGTGGGCAACTTCGTGGCCTAGCGCCCCTCGAAGCTCAGGCTCCGTCAAAACTGCGACCGCGGCTTCAGACATTAGAACTTTGGGCTTCAGAATTCCAGCAGCCGTGAGGGCGGGGACGACCTTGCCAGTACGGAACACAGGGACACTCGCACCCGTTGCGACACGGGTAGCTTCGGCTCGACCAATCAGCTACGACTTTCGTCGTCCTAACCTGTGCCAAGGTCGCTTTAAACATGCCGACTACGAACAACAGCACCCCACAGCCGCTCAGTGCCAGTGGAATCGCGCCGATTGGTTCGTCAATCGAATGCGGCTCCAGAAGCAAGAACGACGGCACCGTGAACACAAGGGTCACGAGAGCCGATAACGCAAGCGGCATGATCCGTAGACCAAATAAGAAATCCGCCGTGACCTGCGCCGAGAACCGGCGGAAACGTCGCTCCACCATCCTCCATCCCCAGCCAACCACAAAGGAGAGAGAAGTGTAAAGCAGAACCATGACCGAAAAGGAGAGAGCGATGCCGCGTGCCAAGAACATCAAGACCTCTCCTTACGCTTAGGTTCGAAGCCCTTCGCATCGCGGTTGCGCAGCTCACGCCGTTTCTCTTCGACCAGTTGTTGCAGATCATCTAGCAATTGCGCATCGCGCTCGGTAAGAATTTCCACTAGGTAAGAAAGTGGCAACGAGGAGGCCGCGCCAGAATCGAACAATTGCAGGATCGCTTCTCCCGCCGCGGCGCGTTGAAACTCTTCTAAAGTCAGCCGCGGCGAGTAGCGAAATGCTTTCCCTTCTGCCACTCGGTTCAGGACACGTTTCTTGAACAGACGATCAAGCGTCGTCATCACAGTCGTGTACGCGAGCTTGTGATCTCCGTCGTCGACTAACTCGCGAACTGTGGCGCTTCCACGGGACCATAGCTCTTCAAGCAACCGCTGCTCCAGCGGCCCAAGTGCCTTTCCTGTAGTTGGTTTTAACGAGCTGAGAATCCTCTTCATCGCCGCTTGTCGACTGCAGAATTCTATCTTATGCCCACGAAAAAGCGGGAGACATTTGCGCTGTTTGTTGTCAGCGCTTGCCGGCTGTAGTGGCGGGCTGGATCTCTTCCACGTCGACCCAGTTGGTGGGATAAATGCCCGTGTAGCAAGCGGCGCAGTAAGTGGTTTTCTCGCCGTCGGCACAGGCCTTCTTCATTCCCTCGAGCGAGAGATAAGCCAAGGAATCTGCACCAATAAACTCACGAATCTCCTCCACTGACTTGTTGGCGGCGATCAACTCTCTTTTAGATGGCGTATCTACCCCATAGAAGCAGGGCGAGACCGTCGGTGGGCAGGAGATGCGCATGTGCACTTCCCGGGCGCCCGCGCTACGGATCATGCGCACGATTTTGCGGCTGGTGGTCCCACGCACGATGGAGTCGTCAATCAGCACCACGCGTTTGCCTTCGAGCAGCGTGCGCACTGGATTCAACTTCAGCTTTACTCCAAAGTCGCGCACAGTTTGCCGCGGTTCGATGAAAGTGCGTCCCACGTAATGATTACGAATCAATCCGAAGCGGAAGGGAATTCCGCTCTCCGCGGCATAGCCAACCGCTGCAGTCACGCCCGAGTCCGGCACCGGAACCACGATATCGGCCTCCGCCGGCGCCTCGCGCGCCAGTTGCCGTCCCAACTCTTCCCGGCTGGTCTGCACTGGACGTCCGAATACCATGCTGTCCGGACGCGAGAAGTAGACATGCTCGAAGATGCAACTTGATTGCGGGGCTGGCGGTGCATACGTGCGTGAGGCAATTCCCTCCGGGCCCACAGCAATCAGTTCGCCCGGCTTGACGTCGCGCTCGAAGGTTGCGCCGATCAGATCAAAGGCGCAGGTTTCTGAAGCGAACACAATCGTGTCCTGCGTCTCGCCCGGCAGTTTGGGGATTCTTCCCATAGCCAGCGGCCGGAAGCCCCGCGGATCACGTACGGCGAAAATCCGGTCGGGGCTGATCATGACCAAAGAGAACGCGCCTTCCACACCGCGTAGTGAGTCGGCCATCGCTTCGGGCAAGGTATGCTCTTTGGACATCGCAATAAGGTGAACAATAACCTCTGTATCGCTGTTCGTCTGGAAGATCGATCCTTGGCTTTCCAGGCGATGCCGAATTTCCTGTGCATTCACTAGGTTGCCGTTGTGCGCCAGCGCCATGATCCCTTTGTTCGATTGCACCATAATCGGCTGAGCATTCAGCAACGAGGAATCTCCAGCGGTCGAATAGCGGGTATGCCCAATCGCCAATCTGCCGCGCAACTTGGACAGCGCTTCTTCGGTAAAAATGTCGGCGACCAGACCCATATCACGATGATGCCGCAGAGCCAAGCCATTCGAGGTAACAATCCCAGCCGATTCCTGCCCGCGGTGTTGTAGTGCGTGCAGCCCGAGATAGGCGAGCTTCTCCGCCTCGGGGTGACCGTAAATCGCCACTACCCCGCACTCGTCTCGAAATTTGTCAGAAGATAGCATCTAGCTTCTAGCTCTTATCGCGAGGACTTCCTCATCGGTCCCCAGAGCCCTCTCTAGCGCATTCTCATATTCGTCCCGCAGCTCGCCTACTGTTGCTGACACCACCACATGGCCATCCAATTTGATTTCCACTCGTTCGGGGACTGTCTCTCCGATCAGTTCCGCCGAGACGCCATGTTTTACCGCCACCTTTTTGATTTCTGCCAGGCTGGCATGGTCGCAGGAGATCACTACCCGGCTGGCATCCTCGCCAAACACCGACAAACTCCGGCGGCAGTCCCTGCGACGCCAGATCCACCTTCAGCCCCACCGACCGGCCAAACGCCGATTCCGCCAGCGTCACCGCGATTCCACCCTCGGAGCAGTCATGTGCCGATTCCAACAGCCCAGCCTCAGCCATCTCGACCAGCGCTCTCTGCAGTCCCGCTTCTTTCTCTAAGTTCAACCCAGGTGGATAACCCCATAACGCGCCCAGGATCTCTTTGGCATACTCCGAGGAGCCAAACTCCGATTCTGCGTCCGTAGCGTCGCCCGGCTCGGAGGCACGTAACAGAACAATCGCTTGCCCCGCTTCCCGGAAATCCGGGCGCACCGCCTTGTGCACATCCCCCAGAATGCCGACGATCCCCAACACCGGTGTAGGATAAATCCCCTCTCCCAGAGTCTCGTTATAAAAGCTGACATTGCCGCCAGTGATGGGCACCTCCAGCTCTTCGCAAGCTTTGGTGATGCCGTCGACCACTTGCGAGAACTGCCACATGATGTGCGCCTTCTCCGGATTGCCGAAATTCAAACAGTTGGTCGCGCCCACCGGAGTCGCGCCCGCGCATGCCACATTGCGAGAAGCTTCCGCCACGGCGTGCATCGCGCCCAGCCGCGGATCGAGATAACACCAGCGCCCGTTGCCATCAAGCGCCATAGCCAGCCCGCGCTGGGAGCCTTTAATCCGAATTACCCCGGCATCGCCTGCGCCGGGGCCCTCGACGGTATTGGTTTGAACCATGTGGTCATACTGCTGCCACACCCACCGTTTTCCGCAAATATTCGGACTGGCCAACAGACGCTTCAGATTGTCCGTGAGATCCCCGGTTGCAGTCAGCTTGATATGCTCCGGCATTTCGCGCGGAACCGGCGGCTCCCATCGTTCCAGGGGACGCTTGTACACCGGCGCATCGTCGGTCAAAGCCTGGTTGGGAATTTCGGCCACGACCTGCCCATGTTCAAGAACTCGCAGCTTGCCGTCGTTAGTCACGCGCCCTACTTGCACTGCATCCAGACCCCATTTCTGGAACACCCGGAAGACCTCGTCTTCGCGTCCTTTTTGCGCCACCAGCAGCATCCGCTCCTGCGATTCGCTGAGCATGATCTCGTACGGGGTCATGCCGCTTTCGCGTTGTGGCACGTGGTCGAGTTCGATTTCGATTCCCACATGCCCGCGTGCGCCCATCTCGCAGGTCGAACACGTTAGTCCGGCCGCGCCCATGTCCTGGATTCCGACGATGGCGCCAGTGTGCATGGCTTCGAGACAGGCTTCGAGCAGAAGTTTCTCGAGGAAAGGATCGCCGACTTGCACGTTGGGCCGCTTCGCCTCCGAAACCTCGCTGAATTCTTCGCTAGCCATCGTCGCGCCGTGGATGCCGTCGCGACCGGTTTTCGCCCCAACGTAAATGACCGGGTTCCCCTCGCCTGAGGCTTTCGCGTAGAAGATCTGGTCGCGCCGCACCAGGCCGAGGGCAAAGGCATTCACCAGTGGATTCCCCGAATAGCAATCCTCAAACTTGGTTTCGCCACCCAAGTTAGGCACGCCAAAACAATTTCCGTAAGAAGCGATCCCGCTGACCACGCCCTTCCAGCAGAGCGATGATTCTTACGGCACCTCCGATGTAGGCGCGGGCGCCTCGCCCGTGCTTCTAGTAATTGGCCCAAAACGCAGCGAATCCATTACCGCCACCGGCCTCGCTCCCATGGTAAAAATGTCTCGCAGAATCCCGCCCACACCGGTGGCCGCGCCCTGAAACGGCTCAATGAACGAAGGATGATTGTGCGATTCAATCTTGAACACGCACGCCCATCCCTCCCCGATGTCTATGATGCCGGCATTTTCACCTGGCCCCTGCACCACCAGTCGGCTGCGCGTCGGCAGACGCTTCAGGTGAACCCGCGAGGACTTGTAGGAGCAATGTTCACTCCACATCACGCTGAAAATGCCAAGTTCGGTGAGCGTGGGTTCGCGTCCACCCAGCAATCGCTGGATTTTTTCGTATTCGTCAGGCGTGAGCCCATGCTCCCGGATAAGCTCCGGAGTAATGGCAAGCGTCGGCGACAAGTTCATAGGGGTTCACAACTATTGTCGCATTTCGCGGCGGGGCTGGATAGAGAAGTGTTGTTGATTGTAAACGGCTCGCAAAAGGCGGTAACCCGCGCCTTACGATTCCGCCGACTATACTGTTCTTCCCCATGAAATCCGTCATCGTCGGCACCGCCGGACACATTGATCACGGAAAAACGGCGCTCGTAAAGGCGTTGACCGGTATTGACGCCGACCGTCTGGAGGAAGAAAAGCGCCGCGGCATCACTATTGATATCGGCTTTGCCCACCTTGAGTTGCCCACTCCGCAGGGCAAGACTCTCCAGCTGGGCTTCGTCGACGTCCCCGGCCACGAACGTTTCGTGCGCAACATGCTCGCTGGTATCGGCGGAATCGATCTGGTGTTACTCGTGATTGCGGCCGACGAGTCCATCAAGCCCCAAACTCGTGAACACTTCGATATCTGCCGATTGCTTTCCGTGCGTCGCGGAATTACCGTGCTCACGAAGTCTGACCTGGTGGACCCGGAAACCCTCGAAGTAGTGCGGCTTGAGGTCGAAGAATTCCTGCGCGGATCATTTCTGGGTCCTCCCAGTTCGATTATCCCGGTCAGTTCGCTGACCGGCGCCGGTCTTGACCGGCTCAAGCAAGAGCTAGCGAAAGCTGCCGCCGAGGTTCCGCCTAGGGACTCGAACGCTCTGTCTCGTCTTCCCATTGATCGTGTCTTCACTATGAAGGGCTTCGGTACCGTGGTGACCGGAACGCTGATTTCCGGCTCGATTCGCAAAGAAGAAGAGCTGGAAGTTTTTCCTCACGGACAGCGGGTGCGGGTGCGTGGCCTGCAGGTCCACGGACAACCGGCTGACCACGCGCTGGCCGGACAACGGACAGCATTGAATCTCGCCAGTGTGACGAAGAGCGACCTTTCGCGGGGAATGATGCTTGCGCCGCCGGAGACCTTTCGCCCCACTTCTCGTGTGGATGTGAAACTCTCGCTGCTGTCTTCGGTCAAGCCGCTGAAAGACCGCGCCCGAGTGCATCTCCACGCATACACCGTCGGAGACGATCGCAACCGTCGTGCTGTACGGCAAAAAGCTTCTTCGCGCCCGGCGAAGACGCGTTTGCGCAATTGCGTCTGGCGGAGTCAACGCTGCTGCTCCCGGGCGATCGTTTCATCATCCGCCAGTTTTCCCCCTTGGTGACGATCGGCGGTGGAGTCGTGCTGGATGCCACGCCGCTTCCCCGGCAGCCCGCGCAGGAAGCCTTCTTGAAGGTCATGGATTCCGGCGATGCTCAAACGATTCTGCGAGCCAGAATCGCACGCAGACAGCATGAGGGCCTGAGTTTGTCTCAATTGATCGCCGAAACCGGCTGGACGAAACAGGTGATCGAAACGCATCTGGCTCAACCGATACGACAGGGCCACGTTCTAAGGCTGGGCGATCTGGTCGTGCATACTCCCGCGATTGAAGGTCTTAAGCTCTTCATCGCTAGTGTGGTCGCAGATTTCCACAAAACGCATCCCCTGGTCCGCGGGATCGGAAAAGAAGAACTGCGCGAACAAGTGCAAGCGTCCACCACTATATTCACGGCCGTGATCGATCTGTTGGTCCATGAGAAGAAGCTTGAAATCGACGGCGACTTGGTTCATCTCCCCGGCGGCGGCGTTGTCATGAAAGACGAAGAGGCTGCAGTCTAAAAAGATCATCGAAATGGCGTTCGCCTCCGCCGGGCTGAAAGTTCCCGCCCTCAAAGACGTGCTCAGTGGATTGAAGGTCGACAAGTCGCAGAGCACAAAAGATTGTCACCCTGCTACTGCGCGACAAAATCCTGATCAAAATTTCCGAGGATCTGGTCTTTCACCGCGTTGCGTTGGACGATTTGCGCCGCCGCATGACGGCGGAGAAAGAGAAGTCTCCCAGGATCGACATTGCCCGCTTCAAAGACCTCACTGGAGTTACCCGCAAATACGCAATTCCGCTGCTGGAATATCTCGACCGAGAGCACGTAACCAAGCGCGTCGGTGATGAAAGGGTAATCCTGTGACTATGAAAGGGAAATCCGATGAACTAAGCGCAGCAGAAACCTACTGTACTTTCTGCAGGCGAGTGATCAGCCTCTGGGCGAAATTCTCTTCCGAATCCGACCAAAGCAATCGTCCGCTGGCGCCGGAGCTTTGCTGTGCCTTGGTCGTAAACTCCACGAGTTTCTGGACATTCGCTCGCACCCTGGCTTCGCCTTCATCGGTGAGTTGCACGCCTTCGTGGAGAAAAGGCGTGTCAAGACCCAAGTCCACCTCGATATGGCCGTCCTGCTGGTAAGCTCCGTCGTCAAACTCAAGCCCGTGAACTAGAAACTTCACGCCAGACGGCTGTAGGCCCCATTGTTTCCCATCTTCGGCAAGCAACCAAAGATCCCAGAACGCCTCGAACAGGTAGGCGTAGTCCTCGTGCAGTAAATCAGACGCAATCTGCACCGCTTCTGAGGGAGCAATCCCCGGCCGGAAGCGCTGCTCAAGCACTGTGGCTTCGTCCCAAGACACGGGGTGCAGCGCCACATAACTGATTCCCGGCTGCATTGCCGAAAACGGAAACTGCTGCATCACCGCCAAAGCCCGAGGCAGCATCTCCTCAAGGTCGAAGCTGGGGAACCACAGACTGAGATAAAGAGGATCCGGCATACAGAACTCACAGAACCGTCAATGACTCCACGTAATCTATTGTAAATCGCCGAGAACGCTAGCCTGGGGAGCGAACGAAAGAAAGAAAGATACTTCCGCCAATTTACCAAGAAGAACTCAACCAGGTTCGCTGCGGACCTTGCCGAAACGACGCGAAACCGAGACGCTCTTTTTTGACACTCAGTTAGAGCGCTGCTACCATCTACATCGTAATCGCACTCCCGCCCAGCTCGTGGTCCCCGTCGTCTAGCCTGGCCTAGGACATCGCCCTTTCACGGCGGTAACACGGGTTCAAATCCCGTCGGGGACGCCAACAAAATAAACCACTTCGAGGATTCGACTAGTTTTGCCGCGCGTCCACAAACGTCCACTTACAACAGCTTTTTCCCCAGACCGGGCGAAAGCAGTCTGACCACCCTGCTCTGCGCCTCGCGCTTCTCGGTGCTCACAGCCTGAACGTAGGTGTCCATCGTGACTCGGAGATTCGCGTGACGCAGAAGTTCCTGAATGACTTTGGGATTTTCCCCGTTGGCATTCAAGATCGTCCCAAATGTGTGCCGAAAGGTATGCCAGCCGATCCGCTTCTTGAGCCCTGTCCCCTCTGCCGCGCGCTTGATGTAGACGCGGTAGATTGAACTTGGCCAATACGGCTGTCTGCCGTTTTTCGCAGGGCTCGCATAAACCCAATCGGAGGGACCGTTGTAGGGGGTCTCCTGCTTCCAGAGCCAGAGGCTGTTCGCCAGTTCCGAGTCCAGGGGAATCGGTTTCTGCGAGGCCTCGGTTTTCGGTGGTCCAATCTTCTGTTTCACTATGGACCGCCGGATGTGAATCACGTTCTTGTCGAAATCCACATCCTCCCACTTCAGCCCTAACAGTTCGCCGACCCGCAATCCGCTGGAGCCATCGAGAAAAACCGCCGTGCGAAACGGCTCTGGAATGGCGCCCAGCAGATTGACGATTTCTACGATGGTTAAGACCTCTGGGGTTCTTTGCCTCTTTGCGCTCTGACGAACGCTGGTGATGGGATTCCTCTCCGCCCACTCCCACCGGATGGCGTGAGAATAAAGCGCGCTCATGATGTTTCTGACCTTGGCCTTGGTGCCCTTCGCCAACGGAATGCCGTTGGAGAAGCAGAGACTTTTCAGCCATTTCTCCACCTCCACGGCTTTGATTTCCGACAGGCGGTAGGATCTCCAACGGGGAAGAATCCACTTCCTCAAGTAGCCGTCGTAGACATCCTGCGTGGCATATGACTTCCGTTGTTCCTCGCCCGGAGGGCTGCCCGGATTCTTCTTCGAGAAGATCTCCGGTAATTCGTGCTCCCGGTAATGGTTGACGAGAGTCTCCAGGCTGATGTTTTTGACGAGTGCCTGAGGGGTTTGTTGGTTGATGGTCAAGCGCAAAGCGTCCACCGCAGTTTGTACGAGAGACGCGTTGGGGTAGTCTTCGAGCGTCCCCACAATAGTCGCCCGGCGTCTGCGAGTGCCGTCGATTTGAGTTTCCCGCCATCGGTATTCCCAAACTGTGCTTCCGTCTTTGCGCCTAATGGTCCTGAGAGTTCCTCTTTGATAGCTTGCACGCCTCATTGCTCATTCCTTTCAGAGTTGAGGCGGCATGGATAGCTGTGGGCGATTATACCGCGCGCCCAAGCGTTCAACTCGGAGCTGCGGAAACGCCAGAGCTTGCCAATCTGGATTGATGGAATCTCGCCACGGCGGGCCATTCGCTGAAGAGTTTTGGGGTGAATTTTGAGCAATTCCGCGGCCTCGTTGCTATCAAGAAGGGGCTCAAATTCGGTCTGGGAGTTGCGTTTGATCTCAGTGGGGAGGGTGACCCGCTGCATAATTATTCTCCTGTCGGTGGCTCATGAGGCTCGGGTACATCTCCGAGATGTATCGACTTTCTGCTCACTTCACGTCGACGGCATGCCACAAGAGGCCGCGGCCGTACCAGCATCGTCGAAAACGCTCTTGTTCTTTGGGACAGTTTGGTTGGGACAAGAACGGGCTGGGCTGGCATATCGACTCCAAAATGTCATAATTCAATGAAGAGCAGACTTAGCGAGACAGTAGCCGAAAGCGAGGCGTCCATCTTTCGGTTAGGTACAGGAAGTGTCGGATTCCATTGGGAACTCGCGACACTACTGTCCGGCGTTCGGTGACCACGCAGAACGACGATTGGCCAGAACGAGAAGGCGAAGACAGCACCAAGCTCGATCCTCAGCAGGACCTCACCTGAGCCAAGTTGTGAAGCAAACCAGATCAGTCTTTGAACGATGAGCCGTTCCGGGTTACGCCGCCATGGCTCCGCCGACGGGGGTCGACTGACGGCCGATCAGCCATTTTTCATTCCATCAACTTAAATATCAGCAGGTTAAGGCCCCGTAGTGCTTCAGCTGTGTGCCTTTCTTGCGAGCCAAGGAGGAAACTCTATGGCTCGCAAAGTTGGCCAGATCATCGCACGAGGCGACCGCAGATGGCTCATCCGGGTTTATCTCGGCCGCGATCACGAAACCAATAAACGTAACTACCACAATCGAACGATTCACGGGCCTATGCGGGAAGCGCAGGCTTATCTAACAAGGAAACTGAGAGAGCGTGACTTGGGCCGCGATCTGGAAGGCTCGAAGATCACACTGAACGAGTATCTTGACCGCTGGCTTGAGACAGCGGTGAGACCGAGAGTACGAGAGAAAACTTACCAGGACTACCAAGGCGTGTTGCGGCGGTACGTCCGACCTAATCTGGGTGAACGAGTTATGTCGGGAATGCGACCTCTGGATCTCCAAACCATGTATCGGCAGCTGAGCGAGCACAATCTGTCCGCTCGGACAGTCCGCTACACGCACGTTGTGCTGAAATCTGCGATGCAGCAAGCCCTGCAGTGGCGCTTGTTGCTTGAGAATCCTGCGACTGGCCTTAAAGTACCGCAACAGCCACGAAACGAAATGCAGGCTCTGACGGTTGAGCAGGCGCGGACATTCCTCAACCTTGCACTGTCTACACCCTATGGCCCGGTGCTCGCAGTTGCCCTCACAACCGGCATGCGCCCGAGTGAGTACTTGGGTCTTAAGTGGCAAGACATCGACTGGGGACGACAAACGATCAGCGTTGTCCGAAGCATTCGGAGACTAAACGGGAGATGGTGCTTCTCGGATACCAAACGTGCTCGAAGCCGTCGACCGATTAGATTGCAGAGTTGGATTGTTGCTCTGCTCCGTGAGGTCCGGACCGAGAGGAGTTCACTCAGCGCGTGCCCTGAAGGCGTTGATCTGGTGTTCAGAACGCTGTCGGGACAGCCAATTAACGCCGATAATCTCGCGAAACGTTTCAAATCAATCCTCAAGGAGGCCGGTTTACCACTGCTCAGACTCTATGATTTGCGCCACACGGCAGCCACAATCGCCCTGGCAGCTGGAGTCTCGCCCAAGGTTGTATCGGAACAGCTAGGACATGCCAGCACAGCGTTCACATTGGACACCTACGCTCATGTTCTACCGCACATGCAGGATGAGGCTGCCGCAAGAATAGAGGCAGTGCTCTTTGGAAGGGGGGTGTGACGGATAACTGAACAGATGCGTGCTCGGCACTCGATATCCGAACCACGTGTCGGGTGCCGAGATTTGCACCAAATGACGCCTCAGTTCAGCAGCGTGCTAGCTTCCGGTTCTCATGGCTTCAGCAGCACCGACATGACTTGCCCCGTATTGCCTCCCGACCTTCCCAAACGATGAGGGGAGCGACCACCAAAGCTGCTACCGGGTCAGTCCAAGCTATGTGCCAAATGGCATTGACCCCAAGCCCCACCAGTGCAATCAGTGAGAGGTAAGTACACAAGGCTGATTGCGCGGAATCTGCTCTCAGAGCTGCACTGTCTGTAACGGAGGAGAGTCTTCGTTTCTCCTTAGCAATCCAGGGCATGATTGCGACGGCTGCAATCAAAATGGCCATCCCGAGATAGGTGAGTTTGGGTTCACTGTACCCCAGCAGCGTTAGGGCCGCAGCCGCGACTACATAGGCGGCAAGGACAAAAAGCAATGTTCCCGCGATTCGGGAAGCACGCCTCTCAGCGTGCTCTTGGACGGGGTGAGCACGAAACCTCCACAGCACCACCGTCGCTGAGAGGAGTTCGACAGCACTGTCACCGCCGAAAGCGAGTAGGGCGGGACTGCGAGCGGCCCAAGCTGCCCATAAGGATACCGCTGCCTCGACACTCATCCACACGATCGTGATCGCCTGAATCCGTTGAATGCGGCGGATGGTATGCTGCGTCGGAATTTGCCGTATCGAAGCCACTGAAAAGCATTATGCACGACATGTTGCCTTGGCCCCTGCGTTCGTTTCAGCCTCTGGCGGTTGGGACGAGAACTCAGAACTCCAACCGTGCTTGAAAGGCGATCATGCGCGGACTGCTATCGCCACCCAAACCGACGCCCAGCAGGCCGGTCGGTGGTGAGGTAGTGTACGTGAGCGCTCCAAAGCCAGTCTGCGTGGAAGGCTTTCCTGGAATGCCAGCCAGCACCATGCTTGGAAGCCCAAAGTTCGGATGGTTGAACACATTGAAGAACTGGGCTTCTACCCTGAGCTTCACCCGCTCGGTCACAGGAAACCATTTTGTGAGATAGAAGTCATTCCAGACGAAATCGGGACCGCGCAGGGCATTGCGGCCGAGGTTTCCAAATTGGCAATGCTGTGGGTCGTCGCCACCGACGCATTGGCCAGTACTCGGATCAACGGCGGAAACGAACGCGGCCGGATTGAGCCACTGGAGGGTGCCCGGTTGCGTTACACCAGCGACGGGATGATGCTCATAGAGCGGGACGCCTGTAACGACGCTCGCGAACTGCGGTCCGCTGCCCTGCACAATGCCGTTTCCGTTGGCCGAATAGGGTGTGCTCAGAACGGAGAACGGCACCCCGCTGTGCCAGAACATGGTCCCGGAAATCTGCCAGCCGTTGAGCACGTGCGCCAACTGGTGATTCCGAATGTGGAGGGGCAACTGATACACATATTGCGCGTTGAGATTGTGCCGGATGTCATAGTCGCAAGGACCGTAATCGCGGGCCAGCTCTCCGGGCAGCGGAGAAAGAATCCCTCCCGCAGAGAACTGAAGGAATCCTCCGTTCGAAACCGTATCCATGCAGCGGCTCCACGTGTAGTTGAATTGTCCTTGCAGACCGTGCCCCAGGCGCTTCATCGCGGTGAGTTGAAGGCCGTTGTAATGACTGTTCTCCCCAGTGGCGAGCTGGGTCACCGCGCTGAACCGTGGATCGGTTGGTTGCATGTAGGGGAATGGCGCAAAGCACCCCTGGCACACCGTCTGGTATCCGTTCACTTGGGTTAGATAGGGCTGGTTCACAGCGCGTGTTCCCACATATCGCGCCAGCAAACTCGCCGTGGTTCCGAATTGATGTTCAATTCCCAGGCTCCACTCCATGAAGTACGGAGCATGCAGAGTGCCAGTGGGCACCGCTGTGATTGCGACGGGTGGGAGACACGTTGCGGGATCTGCCTGCGGAGATGCGCACGAAAGCTGTCCTTGAGGAAATCCCGAACTAAATCTTTGATTTGCGGCGACAGTTGCATCCACTGCACTGTTCGGCACTCCCGGAGCGATGGCAGTCCCGCCCACTGTACCCAGCAGACCTCCCTGGAAGGTTTTGTCGTAAGGAGGATTGGTGCCAATCAGGTCGGCCACACTGCCCGGCAAAATATCGCTGAAGATCCCGAAACCGGCTCGCAGCACAGATTTTGGCTCGAACTGCCATGCGATCGCGGTCCGCGGCTGCAGAATAGCCAGCGGTGTGGACGAAAACAAATTGCCGAGATGAGTCTGGATGGCCGCATTCAGCGGCTGATTCACATCATGCGAGATCGAACTGAAAGAACCGCCAAGCCGAGCGATTTGATCGTGGGGATTGAGCGGGTTTGAGTTGAAGGTGTCGCGCACGCCGAATGTCCAGGTAAGCTTCCGCGTCACTTTCCAGGTGTCCTGGGCATATAAATCGAGATTGAGGAAGCGGAATGGTTCGTTCGCCGACAGGGGAAAAGTCTGGGTTGCAGTAGATGCCACTCCATAGATGAATTGCGGCAACGTCGTGTAGGCCACGGTTGGAACTGTGCCCTGCCCGAAGTCATAGTCATTCAAGCGAAAGATTCGGGTGTTCGTGCCAAACCGGAGTTCGTGAGCGCCATGGCTCCAAGCGAGGTTGTCATTGATGAAGAAGCGAGAAGCTCGCCTGCCTTGCACCCACGTATTGTCGAGCCCTCCAATTGTGGTGAAGGGTGCATTGGCACCACTGCCCTGCAACACAATCGGAAATGCCGCGAGCGTCTTCTGCAAGTTGGCAGGCCCAAACAAGCTTTCGTACCACGAGAACGCCGGATTGAAATAGTTCACCAGGTTTTGTGAGAAGACGTGGGTGTAGCCCGCTGCGAACGAGTAGAGAGGCTGAGGAGAGACCGCATCAAACAAAGAGTTGATGGGATCTGTGTAGGCAGCTTGTACGCCCGTGTCCGCCTGAAAACGAAACCAAGCAGTGTCCCTCTGATTGATGTTGTAGTCGATGCGGACCGTCTGTACCTGTTCGTGGTCATCGCTGGAATGCGACACGCTCTGCCGGTTCGCGCAACCGTTTCCATTCGGTGGACTGCCCGAAGGCGTCGTGCCGTCCGAGTTCAAAGGACACCCGAGCACCGCGAGAGGCGTTCCATTGGTGTTTCCGTACAAGGCAAACATCTTTTGGTAGAACGCGACTGATTGCGGCGACGGCGAATAGGTTGATCCGGTTACCGAGTCCGTTCCACCCAGCGGGAGTTGCTGCAGCACGTACTGCTGGAACGCCGTGCTGGGAACCGTCGTGGGCGTCACGATGGGAAGCGCGATCCGAACCCATTCGCTGTCGAAGAAGAAGAAGAGCTTGTCGTGCGCAATCGGCCCGCCCAGACTGCCCCCAAAGTGATTTACGGTTGCTCCGGGCTTGTGATTCCCCGGCGTCGCATTGGTAAAGTAGTCCGCTGCATTCAGCCGAGCACCATTCCACAGTTCATAGAGATTCCCGTGAAACTGATTCGAGCCCGACTTGGTGACGTAGTTGACCTGGGATGCTCCATACCGTCCTTGATCCACGGCATAGGAAAGAGTATTGACCGTCACCTCTGAGATCGAATTCAGCCCCAGCACGAGATTGGTGGAGAGGCCGCTGTTAAGGTTGGTGAGCGGGTCGTTGGTTTCCAGTCCGTCAACGATATAGCCGTTTGAGAGGGCAGGCAGGCCGTTGAATTCCACGTTGCCGTACCCGTTTGTGCCGCCAACGAAATCATTGCCGCTGCCTGCCGTGTTGATCAGGGCGCCCGGAGCAAACTGCAATGGGTAGGTGAGATCGCCGCCTGGATTGGGCAGATCCTCCAGGGCGGGGGCATTCAAGGTGGTGGATGTGTTGGCGTTCTCCGGATTGAGGATAGGAGCCTCGCTGCTGACCTCCACCGTCTCACGGGATCGGGCCACACCCAGCGTGAAATCCACGGTTTGCTTTTGACCCAGGGCCGAAACGACATTGTTGTTTTGTCGTGGCTCGAAACCCGACGCTTCCACCTTGACCGAATAGATCCCCGGTTTTAGTTGGGGGAAGTTGAATCGGCCCGCGTCATCGGTCTTGGCGCTGCGTTTCAGTCCGGTCTCTGGGTTTGTGATCGTCACAATGGCGCCGGGCACGACGGCGTTGGTTGCGTCCCGAACCTGGCCAACAATGGCACTGGTGGTTTCTCCTTGTGCCAGCGCTTTCACTGGAACAAGACACGCCACCGTCAACATAAGAAAAGCAAAGTGCGCTGCCCGCGCCATGAATACCCCACTCATTTGCCCTAAGGCGGCAATATGTCCCCAATATGAGCTATTAACCAGAGATTATTCTATGAAGTTAACCACAGTTAATACAAAGAAGCAAGGACCTAAGGAAGCGAGACTGGGGAACCTCGGTTGCGCCCGAGTCACGGACAATTCGGACGTTGCGAATGGAACCAGTTCGCTCAGGCTAGACGATTCGCGCTGAGAAAACTTCCCGATACGGCACGACTGACATTCCAACATCCGTTTTTGTTGCCGTCACCCGATGGATCCATGCGTCGCCAGGCCCTACAGTGCGCCTCCTGTGTGCTGAGTTCTCGAGCAGCAAGAAGACTTGGTTGAAGCGAGAAATGCATCGCTTTGCCCTTGACAACAATGACTACACCATTTAGTGTTCCCATAGTGGGAACACATATGCAGGTATTTCATTTCCGACATGAGATTAATAGGCAAAGACAAGTTGCGTAGCTTCATGAAGCGTCATGACCGAACGCGATCGCAGCTTGAGTCGTGGGAGGCCGAAGTCGAGACGGCTGAATGGAAGACGCCGCTTGATATTAAGAGGCGTTATCCCAAGGCAAGCATCATCGGGAATCAGCAAGTGGTTTTCAACATTTGCGGAAATGATTACCGCTTATGGGTGACGGTCGCCTATCAAACTGGGATCGTGATGGTGAGGGAAATAGGAACGCATAAGGAATACGACGGTTGGAAAATAGCTTAAATGCCATGGTTGATATCAAAATCATAAAAACTGAAGACGATTACCGTGAAGCGCTGAAATCAATCGAGGCGCTCATGGCCAAAGATCCCGACCCTGAGTCGGCCGAAGGAGAACAACTCGAACTTCTCGGCACTCTTGTCGCGGACTATGAGTCGAGGACGTTTCCTGCTACGCTCCCCGATCCGGTCGAAGCCATTAAATTCCGCATGGAACAGGCCGATCTCAAACCAGCGGATTTGATTCCGTATATCGGCAGTAGAAGCAGAGTGTCCGAAATTCTGTCTGGAAAACGACCTCTCACTGTAGAGATGATGCGCGCCCTCGAATCAGGGTTAGGCATTCCTGCGAAAGTCCTCTTGGGACAACCGAATCAAGATGAAAGTTCGCAGTATCGCAATTGGGATCGCTGGCTTCTCCAAGAGATGGCGGAACGTGGATACTTTGGAAAATTGTCATTAAGAGTCTCTGACACTGCCGATCTCGTTAGAAAGTTCTTTGAGCCAGTCTGCTCCCCTGCACAACTGTTAGGAATGCTGCGTCAATCGAGCTACCGTTCCTCCCCGAGAACTGACCGCCGTGCCTTGGCGGCCTGGGCTGGTGCCGTCCTAAAAAAAGCGGAAAAGATAAAAATACCAACCAACTACAAAAAGGGTGTCGTTGATATGGATTTTATGCGAGAGCTTGCAAAGCTCAGCGTGCATGACAACGGACCAGTATTGGCTAAAGAGTTGTTGCGCAAAAACGGAATATCTGTAGTAGTAGAAAAACATTTCTCCGCAACCTATCTTGATGGTGCATCAATTCTCATCAATCGAGATAACCCAGTAATCGGCCTTACTCTGCGATATGATCGTCTCGATAACTTTTGGTTTACACTTATGCATGAATTGGCGCACATATCCTTGCACTACGATCAAGACATCAAACTGTTTTATGACGAGCTTGAGGGAGTAAAAGGGGTGACCATTAACGACAAAGAGCAAGAGGCAGATCAGATGGCCCAAGAGGCACTACTACCGGAAAGCAAGTGGGAGATCAGCCCAGCTCGAATAATTCCGTCGTTAATGGCCGCTCGGAGCCTCGCTGCGGAAACCGGGGTGCATATCGCCATCGTTGCTGGTCAAATGCGATACAGAGGGAAAGCGTACAGATATTTAAGCAAACTCGTGAATGAGGAGAAGGTGAGAAAGTATTTCCCTGAAGAGAAATGGACGAAATAAAAGCAATGTTTGGATCAAAACACTACGTTCCAATACTGAAGTGGAAACGCGCCGAGCAAAATGCAATTGGAGCGCTGAATGACGCACAGAAGCAGCACATCACACCCCTGATTCAGCTTGTAATGCCGAAACCCAAATCGTCCGACAGTCCGCAACAGCAATTCGGCTCGGTAATAGCAAAATTCCGCAACAAAATGTCAGACCTGGCTCCACAGATTTTCAAGCTATGGGGCTCGGGCGCTATATTCATCGATTTTAGTCTCTTGTACACCACAACCCTAAAAGTCGATTGCGTGGGAACGGTAACAATGTCCGGGACCAACTGGGATTGCACCTAATCCCGGTTCTCCACCTGAGCGATGACCAGGCGCTCAAAAATGCAATTCGAGTATCAGTCAAGAAATACTCCAGTGGCCTTTGCCTCAGATTAATCCCTAACGATCTCGGCAATGTCGCGACACTAAATAGTGAAATCAAGAGCTTTCTAGGTTGGAGCGGGCTGACAGAAGCAGACGTCGACCTACTGGTTGACACAAAAGAGATCGGAGTTGGTTCATACGACAGTTATGTGAATGCAAGTCAGAAAATCTATAATCTGCCCAAATGGAGAACCTTCATCTTTGCCAGCGGTGCTTTCCCTTCCGATCTAATGAGATACAAGATTGACGAAGACAATCTTGTTCCGCGGGCCGATTGGGAAAAATGGCTAGATCAAGGAGCCGGGAGTAATGGAGTGCGAAAACCGACGTTTGCCGATTACACCATTCAACATCCGATCTACAAGGAGTCCTCTCAATTCTTTCATCCGACAACGAGCATACGATACACCCTCGACAACGAGTGGTTGATCATGAAGGGCAGGAAGCATAAATTCGCGTTGTACTTGGCTAACGCCAAACTATTGGCTGATGATAAGAGTAGATTCTATGGAAGCGGATTCAGCTTTGGGGATGAATACATCGCAGAAAAAGCAAAACATTACCCCGCATACATCAAGAACCCAAAAATCAAAGGTACGGGGAGCACCGAGAGTTGGCTCACCGCTGGCATCAACCACCACTTAGTACTAACGGCGCATCAGATCGCCAATCTTCCCTAAAGAACAAAATTTCCCTGACTTTCTCCTCCAACCTCGGCAGCTCTAAAACTGTGCACAATCTCTCATAGATTAATTCTCGTGGTTTGGAACGCAATCCATCGGCTTTGCCAGCCTTTTCCAAAATCTTAAGGGCCTCACTACGCCACAGAAGTCTGGCGATCGAAATACCACGTTGTTGAGCGTTATTTCCTGCTTCGCGGATTCGGTTGAGCACTACCAAACCATCAGAGCCGAACTTGGCAACGGTGATACCCCACCAATCAGGCACAAGGTTTATCGCGTCATAAAGATGCTGCTTTCCAACGACTAGTGTCACTTGATCAAAAACAGAATTGTAGGCATCCATCTGATCGGGTAACCGCACCAACGTGTCTCGATCGCTTTTGATTTCGTACCCGTGCAGAAGGCCGTTTACCACGGCAATGTCGATACGAATCGCACCGTGCTCGATGCCGAACTCTTCCACGATTCGGAGCTTGTCATCGCTAGCGTGCAGCTTCTCTAGCTTTGCCTTAAGCGCTGCGCGAATGATTTTATCGTTCGTAGTCATCGGGGCGCTTTAGCTTTTGTTTGGGCCGAAGACATCGAGCCATGTGCTTCTTTATCATAATCGTAGCATAGGGCCATCGGGGCGACTGATATATCAGGTCTCACACGCATCCTCCTAAGCACGGGCCCGCTACAATGCAAATCCAGTCGAATCGGTCCGCAGGAAGGAAACTAGAAATCTTTCTGGCACCGCAAATTCTCATGACCCAAGCTCGTCCGTGCACTCCGCGAAAATTCGTCACCTCTTCGAAGGCTATGTCGCAAAGCACGCGACTGGTTGGTACCGCGACTCTCAGAGGGATTCTGCCTCGGGGTTCCTGCGTACTCCCTATGGAAGAACCCGCGAAAACGGCCTCGTCCACAAAATCGTCTATTGCAATGTGAGGGAAAAACCAAATGATGTTTGTGTGCTTGAAAAGAATGGTCGGGGAGAGAGGATTTAACCTCCGTCTCCCGGGGCTGGGGCCCCAAGTCAGGTGGCCAAAAGTGTGAGTACATTCCGAAATGCCGACTAACTGTCGGCAAGGCGACAATTTCACCCTTGCTGAGTTCCCAGTGCATTTGTGTGCCTGATGTGTGCCGGATTAGGCACGATGTTCTTCGTAGGCGTTTCGACCGCTGCGATGCAGCGGAATTTTTCAACCGTCGTGGGCGGCAGGTACGGGACAGTCGAGGAAACCGCGGTCGAAGAGAGATGCGGCGACGTTCGGCAGTCGGTGCAGGTGGGAATCGGTACGCAGTACAACGCTGGCGACGCTGGATGAGCAGAGCCGAGGTCGCGTGGGACCCAAAAATCTGTTCGCCCGCCCCGCCAGGGCCCCCCCATCCCCTCGTCCATCAGATTTCCCCGTGGGCTGGCCGCTCGGGGGGAAGATGAGAGCAGAGCCGAGGTGCGATGCGTGCGGGGGAACTTTTCAAACCGGGCCCAACACGAAGGTGCGGACGATGAGGAAGCGGCGGACAGAAGGAAGTGCGACGGCGGCCGGGCGAGCGGGCCCGGGTCGAAATCGGTACACCGTAAACGCTCGCTCGGCGGGATGAGCAGAGCCGACGTCAGGTGCGGCCCACGATTCTCGTCGACCGCCCCCGGCCCGGGTCCCCCACTCCTCCTCCATCAGATTTCCCCGTGGGCCGCAGGAATTGGCCGAGGTCAGGAGAGAAACTGAAGATGACCGCAATGAGAGATTTTACTCGCTGCATAGCAGCGGGATTCTACCGAATGGGCATCGGGATTGGAACGGAAAAGACACCGGTCAAACGTCGGGCACGGATCGGAAAAGACCGTCGGTTTTCTGCACTTTGCAAGTCCCTACTAGTTTTTGCGCACCACACGTTTGTTTGATCGCATATGCTTCAAACCAACAGCGACGGATGCAACCATCCCCATCAAACTTCCTAGTCCTCCCAAGCCATAAGCTGCCTCTGGAGAACTGACAAACACTACCGAGCCAACGAAAACTGCGATTGTCACGACCAGCGTGATCAACATCCGCATCACTGTCTTGCCTGGAATGGCACTGGAACGAGTGATGAAGAAAAAAGCGATTAGATAGAAAGGAAAAATAGGGATTGGTGGCATCATGTTGGCAGAGACCTCCCGACCTTTGGGGGCCACGAGCCTCGATTTGAGTTCATCCGAATTGCCTGGGCTGCGTCTTGTGCCGCTTTGCCGTGTCCTCCGCGACTAGTTCTTATCTTTGGTTTTGGGCGTGAACTTGTGCAAGATGAACTCTTGCACCAAACTGCTGAGCATGCGCTCGCTTGTGCTGAGAAGGACATTCTCGAAAACCAGCCCGGCGCCGCGATTCGACGCCGGATAGTAGGTGTTCGAGGGCAGCCGCAGGCCAGGTCGCCACCCCAGCGTCGAGTAGTTCGGCTGTCGAATTTTCCATTGTCTCCCCTGAAGATGAATGGGCTGGAGAGTGCGTGGAGAGCCCGGGATTTCTTCGTGCCCGTGCCCTGGTAGTAGTAGCGCGGGTCTTGGTGAAGAAGCGATGGCAGGATGGCGCCGCCGATCATGATGTCGGCAAAGCCGTCGGCAGAGGCCGCGCCAAACGTTCGCCGTAACCCTTCCACCCTGGCTGTAGTTGGGGACGTCCCCCGCCTGGTTGATGCCGGCAAGCACACCACTCCGAGGATAGTTACGGATCGGTCGACTTTAGCGCGAGCCTGAACTGAATTTCGTTGTGAGCGGCGCGGGATGGTGATCATAGACGACGTAGAAATTGGGGAATATGCCGAAAATACGCTGCTGCTCCTCGATCTTGACCTGCTCGGTAGCGACCTCCTCGGGGGAATAACCGGAGAATTCACGGATACCGTGGTACGGCCTCTGCGATACTGAGCTTGCTGCCCGCTCAGGATTACGTACTGGCCTGGGTTGAGCGTGACCGCAGGCGAGTTCCAGTCCGCAAATCCTTTGGCGCTGATCTGACGGTATGGTCCCTGGCTCAAGATCGTTGAATTCAAAGGATCCGTTGTCGTTTGATGCGACCGTGCGGGGCTCTTGAGGGCAGGGCCCTCGAGAAAGACGGTAGCACCGGAAAAGACATCGTCGTTCACATCGGTGACCGTGCCGGTAATATGTCCGGGCTCGGGCTTAGGTGCGTTGGAGTCTTGTGCCGCCAAAGGCACGGCCATCACTATCGCCGCCAAGATCAGCAACCAAATCGGTAGGGCTCTTAGCAACAAAACTCCAGTGGATCTGTGTGCCTTCGTGAGCAAAAAGGCTATTGGTTCCGGAATCGACCGCATACATTGAATCGTCAACTCACTGTTAGTCGGCATTCAGATACCCAAGCAAGAACAACAACATTATTCCCACCAAGAGCACACCAACTATTCCTAGCATCCAAAAACCTTCGCGAGGGCTGAATTGTTCCACTACTCCTCTTCTGCCCCTTGTTGGCCAATGGTTGTGCATCGGAATACCGGGCCAAGGTTCAAAGTCACAACCCAGGGGCAATCATGCGTTATGGTTAGCCGACTGCTCCTGGTTACTCAACGGAATGCCGTCATTTCTTTCCTATAGCTACTTTCCGTCGCAAAAATGAGGCATGAGAGGAGCGTAATCAGCGAGGCAGGATCCGAGAGTTGGAGCCAGAGTGTTCAGTTTGCGCGATGGGATTCAAGAAAGTAATAAAACATTTTGATGGCATATTGTTTTGGGCAGCAAACAGTAATTAGGATGGCGGCCATGATCAAACTACGTCATCAACAACCGTCGCTGTGGCATCGAGGTCTAGCCGAGGATATCGAGGGGTTGTGGGAACCGTGGATGCTCCTGGTGGACAAGCTGCTGGAAGACGAGCAACTTCTGGACACGGTGTACGAAGCGCAAGGGGAACGCCATCCTCAGAGCCGCATTCGTGGGCGAATGCAAACCCCGGCGGAAGTAGTGCTGCGCCTGCTGTTGTTGAAGCACATCCGGAACTGGAGTTACGACGTGCTGGAGCGAGAGGTGCGGGCCAATCTGGTATATCGCGCCTTTACCCGGATCGGGGATGAAAAAGTGCCGGACGCCAAGACCCTGGCACGACTGGGGCAGTTGATCGAGCCGAAAGTCATAGAGCAATTGCACCAGCGGGTGGTGGAGCTGGCGCAAGAGCGAGGGGTGACCCAGGGACGGAAGATGCGGGTAGATACGACGGTAGTGGAAAGCAACATTCATTATCCGACCGACAGTAGTTTGTTGGGGGACGGCACGCGGGTGCTGACGCGCACCATGAAGAAGATCGAGTCCAAGTCCGGAGGTCTGAAACGCAAGGTGCGAGATCGCATGCGCAGCATACGCAAGCGAGTGCTGGCGATTGCCTTATCGACCCGGCTGCTGGGACCGCCAGGAGAAGAGCGGAGAAAGCGGCAGTATCGGGAGCTTCTCAGCTTGACGCGAAAAGTAATAAATCAGGCGCAGACAGTACTGGCCGAAGTGAAGCAGTCGCCGCGTCGTCGCGCTCCTGTGGAAGGTCTGACGCAATCGCTGGAGACCATGGTAGTGAGAGTTAGGCAAGTAGTGAAACAGACGCGGATACGGATTTTCGCAGGAGACACGAAGTCGCCGGAAAAGATCGTGAGCGTGTTCGAACCGCACACGGAAATTATTCGCAAAGGGAAAGCGAGCAAGCCCAACGAGTTTGGCAAGCTGGTCAAGATCCAGGAAGCGGAAAACCAAATCGTAACCCACTTTGAGGTGTACGCCGAGCGGCCTGCGGATTCGACTCTGTTGCTGTCCTCGATCCAGGTGCACCGACAGAGATTGGGACGAATCCCGCGCATGGTGGCCGCCGATGCGGGATTTTATTCGCGGGAGAACGAGAAAGCGGGACAAGCGCTGGGGGTGCGGTGGCTGTCGGTGCCCAACAAGAAAACCACAAGTAGCCACCGGAAACTTCTTCAGCACCAGCGTTGGTTTCGTAGCGGGCAAAAGTGGAGAACCGGCTCGGAGGGTCGAATCAGCGTGCTCAAACGAAGACACGGGCTGCGCCGTTGCCTCTATCCCGGTCTGGACGGCATGCGCCGTTGGGTGGGGCTGGGCGTGATAGCGGACAATTTCATCCAGATGGGGTGCTATCTTGCGCGACAGAGCACTTAAGTCGGCACAGTCCACTCGCCTCGCGCACGAGAATGGACAGGCGCAAAATCACCACGGAAGACTATATCCGTTGCGTGTAATGTTACCCGGCCTATGTCAGAAAGCGCATTTTTGCGACGGAAAGTAGCTAGTCAATATTGACTGGCGATATAGAAGTGGAACCCGATTTCGGCAGTCAACGCGCGCGGGGTTACATAATGCGTTCCGCTGAACGTTGACAGGAAATTGTAGAGCGCAACCTTGTTGGTCAGATTAATGGCCGTCAGGGTCAGGCTCCACTTGTAGCGTTCTCCGTGGAACAGGTTGTCATCTCCCACGGCCAGGTCAAAGAGATTGCGCGGAGCGATCGCGCGGCGGATTGGTGTCATCGTTCTCCTTGCCAGGTGCCGGCAGGCTGATCAGGGTTGACCCATAGCCGGAGGTGCAGATTCCGAGCGGGGTTGTCAACGTGGGCTCGCGTACTTCCGCAGAAAAGCCCGGCCTGAAGCTGCTGGTCGCCAGTCAGGCCCGACAGATCAACCGTGCCCGATGCGTCTGCTACCGGCACCGCGCCGGCGACCAGGCCGCTGTCATAGCGCCAGTTGAAGCCCAGCCACGGCCCGCGCTCCCAGGGTTGGTACTGGATGTGTGTGGTCTGGTTAAACTTCTCGTCGTGATCGATACGGAACGCGGTGAACGCATTGCCCACCGTTCCCGCAGGAACCGCGCCGGCGCCGCCGATCTGGGGAGTGAAGAAGCGCGCAGCGACGCTGGAGAAGACCATAAGCGCGGAGAATCCGTGGAAGTTCGGCACGCTCACACGGCCCGCAAATCCCGGAATCTTGGAGTTGTGCCATTCGATGGGAAACGTGATCGGAGTGCTGCCCAGCACGCTGAAGTCGTAGGCGTTATGCGTGTATTTCCAGATATACTCGCCGGAAAAGACGACATACTTTCCGAAAGCCTGCTGCAAGCCGGCGTGGAACTCATTGCGCCATCCCGGACTGAACGGGGTCACGCCGGACGCAGTGACAGCCGAGAAGCGAAGACAGGACATGGAGTTGCGCATCCGTTGTTCGCCAGCACCAGGTTTTCGTTGAAAGGCGTTTCCAGCACCCGCGCGTAGGAGACCCGAAGAACGGTGTTGGTCTTCTTGACGTTGTATGCGATGCCCAGGCGCGGCTCGGCTTCGCGATGCGTGGTCAGGCCGTTGTAGAAATCGCCGCGCAGGCCCAGATTGAAGTGACCAATTTCCCTTGGTGATCGTGTCCTGGGCGTACAGCGCGAGCTGCTTTGACGTCGGTGTGGCCGAGAAATGGAAACAGGTGCTGGTGGAACTGGCGCAACCGTCCGCGGGGCAGGCGTCGGCCGGGTCAGGTCGTAGCATCCTAGGAACGACAGGAAAGGCGTGGTCGCGTTGGGATTGGAGGCAACGTTGGGCTGGTTCGGGCCGACGCAGTCCGAGGATCGTTGAACCCGGCGACCGGCGCACCGCTGGCGTCCAGGCAAGGCGCGTTCAGGAACGGATCGACGATTCCGAAGCGTGTGTTCTCGTCCAGAAACGTCTGCTGGTAGGTGGCTCCCAGTTTCACGTTGTGGATGCCCTTCACATAGGAGAGATCCGAGCGCAGTCCGGCGTTGGTCAGTGTCCGGTCCTGGGCCACGGTTTCCTGCTGGATGGGGCCGAGGTCAGCAAAAGGATTGTCACTGGGGTAGTAGTCGTAGTGGTCGCGCCGCACAAAGCCGCCCAGCGTGAACACCGCGTTGGGATTGAGCGCACGGGTCCACGATGGCGCGATATTGAAGGTCTTGATCTGCGAGCGCTGGTCGGTCGAACCGACAAGCGTTGGGCCGTTCGTGGTCGGAGATCACGTTCAGGTTGTCGAACGCATTCGGGGTCTGGAACCAGGAACGCGTGAACCCCAGATTCACGTGAATCGAATCCGCCTGCGAAAGCTGGAAATCGACGCGGTCGAACAGGTTCTCTTCGTTGCCTTTGTCGTGGATCACCGCAAACTCAGGCGGATCGAGGAAGCGGCCGCTGTTCAAGCCGTTGGCGGAGATGAAGTTTCCCCACTTCTGGCCTCCGTAGCCGAAGTTGAGCCCGAGATCGGCAGTGCCGAAACTGCCATAGGAAGCCGTCACGCTACCTTTGGGCGTGGTCATGCCCTGGCCCGAGCGGGTGGTCACGTTGATCACCACGCTGGTCTTCTCACCAAATTCGGCCGGCGGTGCGCCGGAAATCACTTCCATGACTCAATCGAATCGAGCGGAATCTGGTTGGAAAAGACCTTGCTTTGCTGGTCCGTGATGGGCTGGCCGTCCACCGAAAACGAGTTTTCCGCGTGGTCGCCCAGTCCGTGGAACAGGCCGTTGGAATCCGCGGCGATTCCCGGGAAGACAGCGTGACCAGCGAACTCACCGAGGACGACTTGCTTTCCAGAGGCATTTTGTCGAACAGGTCACGATCCACGTCGGTGTGAAAGGTGGAGGTGTTCTCCAGCAGATCTTCTCCCGCGCCTTCGACGGTGACGGTTTCCGCCGAACCTTTTATCTGCAGGGTGATGTTGACGTTCACGGGAACAACCGACCGAACATCGACGTCCTGGGCGAAAGGCGCAAAACCCCGCCCGCTGACCGCGAGTTGATAGGGATTGAAAGGAATGTTCGGGATGCTGAACTTTCCCGAATTGTCAGTGGTGGTGGTTCGCGCAAAACCGCTGACCGGGTTGTGAATTTCTACAGTTGCATTGGCGACCACCGCTCCCGTCGGATCCACGACCGTACCCGTGACCGACGTCGAACTTCCTCCCGATTGCGCATGAGCATGAAGACTAAGGCCAGATAGAAAGATGACCAGAAAAGCCGCAAACAGCGGCCTTTTGTAAAAAGCCAGCATGATTCCTCCAAAGAAGTCTTAGAAATGGGGGACGGAGCCCGCTGTAAGGTGCACCCGGCACGATTCAATCTTTTGAATTCGATTTCTAGACTGCTGGAGGTGGGCGAACGCTGAGGGCAAATGCTACGAGGCGTTGCTTGGCGGAAACTGGCTCCAGCCGAAAAGCGGAAAACCGAACGAACGTCCGGTTCGGCAGCGTGGAAACCGCTTTAAGAGAAGCCGAATGAGCCGCCACGCAAACCGTGCACTTCAATGCGTCGGTCGTGCTCGAATGGTGGTGCGAAACCAGCGCTGCCGCTGAAAGAATGTCAGCAGCACACAAAAGAGCGCTATCTTTTTCGAGATCGACCGCATCACGGCTGTCCGTCAAAAAATGTTCTTAAAAATCTACACGGAAATCACGAAATCGAACTATAGCAATAAAAGTGACGCCATCCTGGCGGCTGCTAATCCGACGAAAGGTCGCTCACTCGGTAACCGCTGGCGCATCCGATGCGGTGAAAACGGCGGCGGTTACGGTCGTTTGAGATGAATCTTGCCGCTAAACGAGCGCAATTCAAAGCGGGATCCCCGATTTTCCCGGGCTTCAGCAGCAGATTGCCTCGGCCCGTCGTGGAAGCAGCGTTCCGCCTCTGGAAATTCGGGATCAGCCTGGCCCTTGATGGAGCGTGCCTTGATGTCGACCAGGGCGCTGGCTGGGATGGAGACTTCGAGGTTCCCTGATGACTGGTCAGCAGATATTCTCCGACCGGGCCGGGGTCTCCGACATACGTGATTCGACCGCCCCCGGAATTCACCTCGATCGAGGGTCCGGTCACGTTATGCAGGTTGACGTCGCCGCTCACCGAGTGGATGTCCAGATGGCTATTGCGAATGTCAGTTAAGGTAATCGGCCCGCTGAGCGTCCTCACATGCAAGTGGGCATCGCCGATATCGGTTACCTCTATCGACGCGGTTGCGGCTTCGAGAATGACATCCCCGCGCAGCCCCTGCGCGCGAAGGGTTCCGTCAGATGATCGCAGGCTCACGAACGCGGCCGCAGGCACCAGCACGGTGTAATCCACGAGGTTAGTGCCAGGACGGCTGGAGATGGCCCGCAACTCGATGCGATCGCCATGCTGTTCGTTCATCAGGCTGACCGTGTCGGAATGGGATACCGTCTCAACCAGCACTTGCGTGCTTCCAGATGGCTTGACCGTGATTGGACCGTAGTTGTTGGTGATGGAAATAACCGCTCCGGGACCGACCGTGTAGCTGAATTCCTTCTTTTCCTGAGCAGCCGCCAGCAACGAAAGCGGAGAGAAGAAAACCAGCAGCAGCACAGTCCAGATTCTCGAATGTTTACGTGCGTTGGTCATACGCCACACTCTCCCGTTGGGGCCCGACCGGGCGGCTCCACACGGCCTAGGAACATCCTCATGAACAAAAGGGCTGATTCGACACCCGTGAAATTCCGGCGGCAGAGCCAACATCTCGCCGGCATCCCTACACCGGACAGCCCATTCCAACAGACTGCGATACTGCTCAACCTCAGCAATATTGCCTAGCCACTCGGTGCCCGAAGGTCTCGTAATCACAACCACATTCGGCACGTCGCACGGTCCAACCAACCACTGATTGTTAACTGGACTCGCTTCAGCAGTCCCCGCTTTCGCCATTCATTCTTCAGCCATTCGACCGGAACTTCGGGTCGTCCACGCTCCGTATCGCCGCAACAGCAGCCTCGGCAGATCGTAACCTGTCCGACCACTAGGCGCTTCGTTTTGAGTGGATAGTCCTGGTGCGTGTTCACGGTACTCCGATTTTCTACAACCCAGTACAGGCCTTTCAATCCAAGAGACCGTAGAGTTCATCGAATCCAAACGGTTCTTGTGACTTCCCCGAGAGAAAGACGAACCCTGCTATACAGGAGCCGAGAATAGCTAGGGCCACCAGCACTACCCAAATCCGACTGTGGATTAAATAAATCAGATGCATGACTACACATTCAAGACGCCCAGCTTGCTGCAAAACCGATCGCCTCATCGCCTCACTTCTGAACTCCGCGGCAACAACCTCGTGGAATTCAGGATGAACGTCAATTCCGAGCCACGTGAATAAAGGCGGCAAGTAGAGGATTCAGAAAGCCAAAGGCGGCCATACCGACTCCGACGCTGTCCACTACCAGGGTGCCCACGAAATTCTGCATGATGATGCCACGACAGCGGCGCGCAACCCGCAGGGTTTCGACAAGTTTGGACAGGTCGCTTCCAATCAGGATGACATCGGCGCTCTCTCTGGCTACGTCAGTTCCCGACCCATCGCAATTCCTACATTGGCCTCCACCAAGGCCGGGGCATCATTGATGCCGTCGCCGACCATCGCTACTTTGTGGTTCTTCCCGCGTAGCTCGCTGACCCATTTTGCTTTCTGCTCCGGCAGAAGTTCTCCCACTGCCTCGTCTACTCCGAGTCGTGGCCCACGGATGTCGTCACGGCTTGCGCGTCTCCGCTTAACAGAACCGTTTTCAAACCCATTTGTCGCATGGCGGCAACCGCATTCTTTGCCTCTGGACGCAAAACGTCAGCAATTCGGATGGTTCCAAGCATCTGCCCGCCTCGCGTGACGTGTACTTCTGACACTCCTCCCGGGCCGTTGCCGTGGATTGGTAGGACTCCCTTGAAGCATGCGCCAGCAATAGCGTCCGGCTGCCCACAAGAATTTCCTCGCCGTGATAGGTCACTCTGACTCCTCTCCCCGGCGTATAGGAGAATTCATCCGGCTCCAGCAGAGTGAGAGCGCAATTCGGCTGCTCGTGCAATGACCGCTTTGGCAAGCGGGTGTTCGGACTTGCGTTCCGCGATACTTGCCGCGGCTATGATTTGCTGCTCCCCGAACCCGTTAGCCGACACGACTTCGCGAAGTTGAGGAGCGCCGAAAGTCAAAGTGCCTGTCTTATCCAATAGCACTGTATCCACGGCGGCCAGCGCCTCCAGGTAGAGGCCGCCCTTAATGATTGCTCCGTGACGCGCGGCTCGGCCAATCGCACCGAGAATCGCAAGAGGTGTTCCGGCGGCGATGCCACATGCTCCGGCCACGATTACGACTGAAATCGTTGACCTGACGTTGTAAGTGATGAGGAAGGTTAGGGCCGCGGCACCGAGAGCGAAATACACCAGGTAACCCGCCAGGCGATCGGCGGTTTTCTGAATTGGTGCCCGGGATTTTTCCGCCCGCTCAACGGCTTCAACTATCCTTCCGAACGTCGTGTCGAGCCCAAGTTTCTGGGCAGTTACTTCCAAAGCCTCCCGATTGATTCATGGTTCCGGCGTAAACTGCATCTCCGACCACCTTCTCAACCGGCATCGCCTCCCCCGTAATGGCTGCCTGTTCCACAAAAGAGCTACCACCAAGTACGATGCCATCGACGGGAACATGTCCACCTGGTTTCACGATCACCGTGTCGCCGACTCTAACCTGGTTAGCAGCGATCTCCACCACTTGAGCATTGCGCCTGATCGTGACCGTTCGGGGAAGGAAATTGAGAAGGTCCTGGATGGCACGTCGCCCTCGCCCAACAGTGAGACCTTCGAGCACCTCGGCGGCAAGCACGAAGCCTGTGATAACCAGAG
>CAVSNS010000004.1:0-81290 GCA_963729325.1 uncultured Acidobacteriota bacterium | reverse complement strand
GCTGCCCATCGCGCAACCGCCGCCAGCAGGTCATGCCGGAGCCGCGACCCAATCTTTTCGGCAGCATCCGCCAGGGAATACCGCTTCGGAGCAGGAAAATAATGCCCGCGAGGCAAGCGCGGTCTGTCAGGCGCGGTCGGCCACCTTGCGGCTTGGGCAAAGGCGTCGGGAGAAGCGGTTCGATCAAACCCCACAACGTATCAGGAACAAGCACGGCACCCATGTGAAGATCTCCTAGGAGCAATAGAACGCCGGAGAAGCTACCGCGCTAACAAGGGAGTTTTGTTACAGGCTCTTAGGCTCATGTTCGCATGGAGTGACTTCAATCATCGTAACGACCATTCTTAGCTGCGAGTTCCAACCGCTTCATACCGGCACTCAGGGTCTGCGGACTGACCGCTTTCTTGTAGAACGTCGCGGTCGTGATTTGGGTCAACTACAAAAGATTGTCACTCGCTGTCGTGAAACATTTGAATCGTAATGTAACAGCGGCAGGCCTTTCGGCTTGTGAGACCTGCGTCGAAACTGGGGATCCGCCGTCGTAATGTAACACGAAAATATTTTTGGAAGCCTCACTTCCCGTCAGTCGTGTCGCCCGTCGCAGCGGCTTCTAGGAGCTTGATTCCCTTCAACAGAGCCTCGGGAATCGCCTTCACATACTTGTCCGTAGTGACTGCAATGTTCTTGTGCCGGAGGAGTTCCTTGGCAGCGGGAGCGTCCCCGGTCAACTGAGTGAGTATCGTCGCTGCTCCACGGCGGCCAGCGTACAAAGTCTTCCACTCGATGTTCTTCGCAGCGAGAGTCGGGACAATCGTTCGACCGATGACGCTCCGCAAATCGACGGGCTTGCCTTTGCCGTTCGGAAAAATCCATCCCTCGACGGGATTGCCTCGCTTCGCACGCCACAGATTGAGGGGGATGAGCACAGGTACGATGAGCGGGAGTGATGCGACAGATGATGTCGTCTTGGTCTCACCGATGACGTTGCGGGCGACAGCACGGCGTATGTGAATCCACCGCAAGCCTTGCTCATCTGGGTCGGAGTCAATATCTTCCCAGCGGAGACCTTGAATCTCTCCGGGCCGGAGTCCGAGGAAGAATGCGAGAGCGACGATGAGTTGACAATCGACGTGCTCGACGAGAGCACTGATGATGTCTTCAGCCTCTTCAAGCGTGTAGTGAGCCGTCTCGCCGGGTTCCTTGGTCTTTCCGAGCACCTTGACATCGTGCCACGGGTTAGACTCGATTACGCCGACGTTGACCGCATGAGCGAAGATGCCTGACGCAAGAGATCGGATGTGCTGTAACGTCGCCCTGCCGAGTTTCTTCGCAAGGGACGTGAGGAACAGGCTCCCCATGTGCGTCTTGTAATCCTTCAACGCTGTCGTCCCGAAATGAACGCTGAGATGCTGACCCCAGATTTGTTTGTAGCCGTGAACTGTCGAGCCACGGAGATTCTCCTCAGCGAAGGGCAGATAAGTCTTCTCCCAGAAGGCTGCGATGGTCTGGTCATTGACCGGAGCAGCGTTCGCATTCACAATCTCCATGTGCTCGGCGGCTTTTTGCTTCACGGCCTTGCACGTCCGGCTGTGGTATCTGTCGTCCTTGCCGCAGAGACGATAAGAGCGTTGCACGCGAGTCGGCTTACCGTCTACAATCGCGGAGACGTAGTACCGAACGAAAAATGCACCTGATGCTTCATAGATGTGACCCGACTGGTATCTGCCCATGCGCCCTCCCAACGACATCGTCAGAATACCAATCATGCAGCAAAAATGCAGTAAATCTTAGGTAACCATATTAAGTTGTTTGTTTTCAATCGGAGAGGTGGCAGAGTGGCCGAATGCGGCGGTTTGCTAAACCGTTATACGGGCTAACACCTGTATCGAGGGTTCGAATCCCTCCCTCTCCGCCATTATCTTAGTTATTAGTGTTCGCAAGCCGGTGATACCTACACTGATACCAGTTCAGTGAAGGAGCACCGATGGCCAACCGCGGAGTCAATCTCACCAAAAAGAGTCCAAACGCCGCATGGATGGCGGTATTGTCGCGTCCTGGTGTCCGCCAATGGACCTATTCAACACGAGTGATGGCCCAATTTCATTGGGTACCACCCAGTTTGGGGATGCTTTTCAGCGAGGCAATTTCTGGAGCCTGGTGAGCACAGGCTCTCCCAACTATCACGTCATGCTGCAGCCCATCACCGGTCTTCCGACAATCACCGTTGACGTTCCCGTAGGCATTGGCGCGGTTCTCGGACCAAGTCCGACTTGTCCCATACAACCTTTCGGCGGTGTTCCGATTAGTTTTATGGATACTATGGTCGCAAATGTCATCTCAAGCCAACACATAACTGCCGATACAGTGCCAATTTTTCTCAGTTACGACATGCAGTACTTCCCTCCGACGTTGTCACTCCCGACTTCACTTATCGCTTCCAGGAACTAGCATATTTTCTCTGATTCGGACGGAGTTCACCATCTTTGGCAGTGAACGGGCGCTACTCCATGCAGGGTACGTTTGGTACCTTTGCGCCGCCGTGCCCGTGACTGTAAAACAAGTGAATACAGCAGGGTTCACTGTTGTGGGATCGCGTCCCATCCTTTGGCACGTGACAGCGCCTGGTTCCATCGTCCGCGAAGTGATTCGGACCGCGACCGAGGCATGCGCGGCTCGAACCGCTTTTCTTCGACCGACATAGCGGCGATCGCACTCGCATCGCGCCAGAATGCGACAGCGAGGCCTGCCATGTACGCCACACCCAGGGCCGTTGTCTCCATGACGGCTGGTCGAACCACGGGGATCCCGAGAATATCGGCTTGAAACTGCAGCAAAGTTTCGTTGGCCGCAGCGCCGCCGTCCACTCGCAATACGGGCAATCCGATTCCGGTATCGCGCTGCATTGCGTCAAGAAGATCCGCGACCTGAAAAGCGATGCTCTCCAGCGCGGCGCGAGCCAGGTGCCCGGCCGTGGTGCCACGCGTTAGGCCAAAGATAGAACCTCGCGCATACTGGTCCCAGTGTGGAGCGCCTAGCCCCACGAAGGCAGGCACGATATATACGCCGCCATTATCAGGAACCGACTTGGCTAATGCTTCAACCTCGTTGGAACTACGGATCAGATGTAGGCCGTCTCGCAGCCATTGTACAACCGCACCACCGATAAAGACGCTGCCCTCGAGCGCATATTCAACAGCGTCCGCAATCTTCCACGCCACGGTTGTGATCAGGCGATGCGACGACGGGACCGGAAGAAGGCCGGTATTCTGCAACAGGAAGCATCCAGTTCCGTAGGTATTCTTCGCCAGGCCGGGCGAAATGCATCTCTGTCCGAACAGTGAAGCCTGCTGATCGCCTGCGATTCCGGCGATCGCGATCGAGCCCAGACCCAAGGTTGTCGTCACTTCGCCGTAAACTTCGCTGGAAGCGCGCACCGTTGGCAGGAGTGATGGAGGAATATGCAGGAGCTTCAGAATATCTTCGTCCCATTTGCACGTATGAATGTTGAAGAGCATTGTCCGCGAAGCATTGCTGACGTCGGTCACGTGCAGTCGGGCGCTTGTGAGCTTCCAAACCAGCCAACTGTCGACCGTGCCGAAGGCGAGGCGTCCGGCGTCGGCGAGGCGGCGTGCGTTCGCTACATGGTCAAGAATCCAGAGAATCTTACTGCCGGAAAAATAGGGGTCGATAAGAAGACCGGTGCACTGCTGGATCAACGCTTCGTGGCCAGCAGTCTTGAGTTCGTCGCAGAAAGCTGCGGTGCGCCGGTCCTGCCAGACGATGGCGTTGTAGATCGCCTTACCGGTTTCTCGGTCCCAAACGATTGTGGTTTCGCGTTGGTTGGTGATGCCCATCGCCACGATGTCGCGAGGCCGGAGCTCGGCGCGGCTCAGGGCCTCCACAGCAACGCTGATCTGCGAGGCCCAAATCTCTTCCGGGTCGTGTTCCACCCATCCCGCCTGCGGAAAGATCTGTTTGAACTCGCGCTGTGCCACCGACTTGACGGCGCCGTCGTGATCGAAGAGGATCGCCCGCGAACTGGTTGTACCCTGGTCGAGAGCCAGGACATATGCCAAGACGAACTCCCTTCTAAGAGTGCCCATCCGCCAACTGGCCGACTCTCGGCAAATGTCCGCTGACGCCGAACTCAGCGGTTGAGGATGCGCGCAGTGTGGCTGTCAGGTCTAGCCGGGATTCGCCTGAATACAGTTTTATGGTTAGCCTTTCGCGAAGAAGCGGGTAAATCGTAGGAAAGGAGTAGTGTAGAGCCGTCTCTTCTAGCATCTTTCAGCCGCTGCCATTGGGTGACAATTCCCTGCAAAATCTGACAGTATCCCGCCGACGCAACGTCGCAAGCAAAGCAAGGCCAAACGCCTAAAATTCAGAACGGCTCACTACCGAGCGCGGCGGTTCGTAACTGGGATCCTTCAGGAACAGGCCCCTGGCACCGCAGCGCAGGCCGCATTGACCAGCGCGACTATGTTCCCACTCAGGAATGGGCTTGCGCCCTGTTCCTTGGGGCCAGTACTCGTAAACCCCCAGCTGGTCACTCCCACCACGGTATCGGGGCCTGGAGCAGTTCCCGCCGTGGTCCCGGTCAAGACGGGTCGTATCCCCAGGTTGACCAGCCACGGACCACCACTCGATCCGCCACACATCAGCGAGCCGATGATGGTGTTGTTGGAATTGCTAGAAGACTGAAAGCCGTTGGAGTCATTTCTTTCCATTAAGACGCCGTTATCGAGGCAGACCGGATACCCTATCTGTGAGATCTGAGTCTGTCCAGTTCCTGTGAAGCCGTAGCCATTCCAGCCGTACCCATACCACCCGGTTGCAGTTCCTGGGTAGGCTCCTGTTGCTGAGGGGTTCAGCAAGAGTATTGCGACATCGTCCTGACATATGACACCCGGGTTAGCGCAGGGATCAGTGCCGTTCAAGTAGGCTGTCAGGACAAAGGCTGATTTAACGGTCCAATTTCCAAAGGGTGCAGAGCCGTTCCGATATCCGGGAACGAAATGCCAGTTTGAATAGAATTGCTTTTGTCCGAACTTCGACACGCAGTGTGCCGCGGTAACGACAACTCCCCTCTTGATCAAGGACGCGGAACACAAAAATGTGCTGGTGCCGATGTTGAAGAACAATTTGCCGGCCGCTCGATAAGGATAGGATTTATTGGTGGCGGTAGGCGACAGATCGGCTCTGGCGGTGCTGAAGGGATGATTATTAGTACCGAATTCTTCAGAGATGACCCCGCTAGCAGCAGGTGGAGCGCCCAGCCTGATCATCTCCGTTGTTCCGTCGCCTCGCTCGCCCGGAGAATGACCAGGCGTGCCCAGCAGTGGCGGCGATGTTAGAGTGTGGATCAGGTCGGCCAGTGCCTCTGCATCCGAACGGCCTGGCACGCTAGGGAGTTCCATAGGCTGGGCATTCACGAAGTCAATCCCCGCAGCCGCTTGCGCTCCCGTGCTCGGCACGGTGAGGACGGTGACAGCTCCATTGGTTACAACGGTACCTTGTGTGCCGTCATTGCGCAGCTGGGCTGTCGCTAGGCCCACCGGCAGCAATCCGAGCAGCCCCAGGGTTAGCATCACATTCAACGATTTACGCATTTGCATTATCTCCTCTGCCTTAGTTCTTTACGCATAGTGTCCCTAACCGATGCCAGCGTCGCGCCTAGCTTTTCCGTCTCTGATCTTAGTGACAGGATTTCATTGTGCTCTCTTGCAGGAATTTGGCTTCCGCACCAAGAGCGATGGTTCGAATGACGCCCGAGGCACAGTGACCCACACTGTGACGAAGGAAAAAGAAAAGCAAAGGAACCGCACACAACCGAATCAAACGCTAACTCGCCAGCATAAAAATCACGCGATTGATACACCCGGCAAACGCACTTGTCAAGAACCTAACCCGGAGGGCTAGTTCTGACAGCGCGGCGGCGCAATTATTTCTGCGCCGAACTCGGCCTGGTACGGGCTCAGCTCAACGAACGATTGGCCCTGGTACAGCTCTGCAAAGCCTTGGGCGCATGATGGAAGCAATGAGTTTCACTTCTCACTTGGGCAAGAGAACCCAGGCATCGAAATGATGTGCGACATCAGGAACGGACCAGTTTTCCCGATCACTGAACCTTATCGACTGCCGAATTGACTCAGCCAGCGGGGTGGCCTAACATCGCGACGAATGTCGCAACCTTCGTCGCTTCTCGGTAGGACGCTAGGCCACTACCTCGTACTGGAGTTGATCGGCGCGGGTGGAATGGGCGAAGTCTATCGGGCGCGGGATGCGCGTCTGGAGCGCGATGTGGCGCTCAAAATCCTGCCCGCAGCCTTCTGTCAGGATGAAGAGCGGCTGCGCCGCTTCACACTGGAGGCACGCGCCGCCGCCGCCCTGAACCATCCCAATATTCTGGCCATCTTCGATATCGGCACGGAGGATGGCTCACCCTACATTGTTTCCGAGCTTCTAGAGGGAGCCAGCTTGCGGAACCGGTTGGTAGCTGGGGCGCTGTCGCCGCGCCTGGCGATCGAGTATGCCTTGCAGATTGTACGCGGTCTGGCCGCGGCCCATGAAAAACGCATTGTGCATCGCGACTTGAAACCGGAAAACGTATTCGTTTCTCGGGATGGGAGGCTAAAGATCCTTGACTTTGGGCTGGCGAAGCTTACCCAGCCGGAGCAGGCGCGCTCTGGTTCGGACGCCGTGACCCTGGCTACCAACACTAACGTGATCGTAGGCACGGTGGGATATATGTCGCCGGAGCAATTGCGCGGCCAGACGGTAGACCACCGCAGCGATATCTTCAGTTTTGGCGCGGTCTTCTACGAAATGCTGTGTGGGCGGCACGCCTTCACCGGCGATACCAACGCGGACACCATGATTGCCATTTTAAAGGAAGACCCACTACAAATCCCCGGGACGGCTCCGGTAATTCCCCCAGCGATGGAAGGCATCGTGCGCCATTGCCTGGAGAAGAATCCCGAAAACCGATTTCAATCTGCCCACGACCTGGGGTTTGCCCTCGAAGCGGTCAGTACTGGAACGGGAGTTTCAGGATTCGTAATCCCACCACCGGTACCGCCGCAAGCGACGCCGAAGCGCAGAGTCCTGCGATGGGTGGTTGCATCATTGGCGCTGGCGACCATCCTGAGCGTGGGCGCATTCATTGCGCTGCGGAACCGGAAGCAAAATCTCCCGAGCTATCATCAGCTCACTTTTCGTCGCGGCACAATCTGGTCGGCGAGGTTTGCTTCCGACGGGCATACCATCGTGTACAGCGCCACCTGGAGTGGCAATTCGCTAAGCATTTTCTCTACCCTCCCCGAGGGTCCGGAGTCGCGATCGCTGGGACTTGCCAATGCCGACCTGCTGGCGGTATCTCGCACTGGGGAGATGGCGGTGTTGCTCCATGCCGTCAACCTGAGCCATTTCATCAACCGAGGCACCTTGGCTCGAGTTCCGCTAGGGGGCGGATCGCCTCGAGAGATCTTGGACGACGTCCAGCAGGCTGACTGGTCGTCGGACGGCTCAAATCTGGCAGTTGTCCGGTTGGTCGGGGAGCGCTCGCGCCTGGAGTATCCCATTGGCAAGACGCTGTATGAAACCTCGGGGTGGATCGGCTATCCCCGCATCTCTCCCGGAGGCGATCGCATCGCATTCATGGAACACGATGTGCCTGACGACGATCGGGGATGGATTTCGGCAGTGGACTTGGCGGGGAAAAAGACCCGGCTTTCCGAGGAGTGGGCCAGCGAGCAGGGGCTGGCGTGGTCCGGCGACGGAAACGAAATATGGTTCACTGCGAGCAAGTCGGGTGAACCGAATGCGCTGCACGCGGTCGCGCTGAGTGGCAAGGAACGGATGGTGGCCCGAGTTCCCACCAATTTAATGATCCATGACATTGCGCGCGACGGTTCCGTTCTCATGTCCAACTACAGCTATTCGACTCCAGTGGTTGCACTGGCTCCGGGGCAGTTGGAGCGCGATCTGACATCCACGGACGGGGTGCGCCTGTTCGATTTATCGAGCGACGGCCAGAGCTTTGTCATGCAGTATTACGGCGAAGGAAGCGGAACGAACTACATTTCTTACTTGGGCAAAACGGATGGGTCATCCCCTATTCGTCTGGGTGAGGGAGCGGCTCTGGCTTTGTCGCCGGATGGCAAATGGGTGCTGGCGGCGCTTAATTTTCCTCATCGCCAAACCGTGTTGTTGCCCACCGGGCCTGGGCAAATGCAGTACCTGGAACATCCCGGAATCGAGGATCTCGGAGACGGAGGCTGGATGCCCGACGGCAAGCAGATACTCTTCTCCGGGCGCGAAGTAGGGAAGTCTCCGCGCTGTTATTTGCAGAATATTGATGGAGGCGCGGCGCATGCAGTTACGCCAGAAGGCATCACTGCGAGCGGGGTTCTCGCCTTAGTCTCCCCGGACGGAAAGACCGTCCTGGCAGTCGATGCCGCTGGCAAGCGCGTGCTCTTTCCCTTGGACGGACGCAACGGGCGCGAGATCCGAGGACTGGGTCCGAATGACCACGTAATTCGCTGGGCTGAGGACGGACACGCACTTTACTTTTACCGTACAGAACAAAATATCAGGATTTATGAACTTGACCCGGTAAGCGGACACACTAAACTCTCGCGGGAGGTCGTGCCTTCCGACGTGGCCGGTATACTGGGCGGCCCCACGGTTCTACTTTCCGGCGACGGCAAGTTGTGCCTGTACAGCTTTGCGCGATATCTCTCACAGCTCTATCTGGTAACGGGGTTGACCTAGCTGGGTCACTGCTGCGATTCGATCTGGGCAGGGGTAGTGGCTCAGTTTGGATCTACGATGCTCATTCAGAGGTGTCATCCCGAAAGCCGGCGCAGTTCAGCCGACTGAGGGATCTCGCGTGGAAGCTTCGCCGGATACGTTGCCTATCTGCGCGCAAGATCCCTCGCAAAGCTCGGGATGACGCCTGTTGTGGCTGAGGCCGATCCACTGGCGGGCCAGGGTCGTACTGTTCTTAGCAAGTTAAAATGTCCGGTTGTTGTAGCAAGTGAAATGTCCGCTTTTGTTAATCTCCCGTAGCCGCCGCCGAGGCGGTGGGAAAGTGGGAATCCCGCGCACTTTTCGGGATTTCCAAGCGCGGCGGGAAAGTCGGTTTTTGGACTTTTCCACGGCGCGTCTTTTCCACGGCCTTGCCCGCCGCCAGTTTCCGGTTGAGAATCGGACCGCCGCGGTCGTCGTAGCGACCGAGACAGTGCGGCCCATAGCTGAGGCTCAAGCTTCCGTCGAGGTGTTGGTGCGCGATCACCGTGCAGCCCGCCAGCGTTCCCCGCCAGCGCACGGGCTCGATCTGCAAAGTCAGGTTCTGAAAGCTGACCGTGTTGTCCCGATTCACCGTGCGCTCGAATTGCAGCGAAAAGATGCGCTCCAGGTCTTTGCCCCGATAGGGCACAAACGCACTGCCCGGTTGCGCCGCTTCGACTTGGAAGCGACGATTGAACTCCCCGATGTATTGCTCGCGCAGAAAGGCATTCGCCGCCACCACCGTCCGGATCCCACGCAAGCGCAGTTCCTGCGGCAGCCGGCCTTGCCAGGTGCCGAAGCTGCGTTCGCTGCGGCCGCGCGCTTGTGGCGAGTACGCCGGAATCATGCGCACCCCCAACTCGCGCAGCGCACGCCCCACCTGCGTGAGACGGTCGTGGTCCACTGCCTCTCCGGCCTTGGCCGTCAGCCAGAAATGACGGGCGCGATCGCTGTACAAAGCGCAAAACACGCCCCGGCATTCGACCACTTCTTTCAGCCCCGTCAGCACCGGAACCGTCGCTTCCTCTTCCACCAATTGCGCGTAATAAATCTCGCTGTTGGCATCGTCCATAATCACCAGCAAGTCGTACCAGCGCTCGTCTTGAAACCAGCGATGCTCGCTGCCGTCGATGTGCAGCAGCATTCCGGGCAGCGGACGCCGCGGGCGCTGCTGGCGATGCACCCCACGTTTGCGCCCCTTGGCCACCATCCCCGCCCCTTGCAGCAACCCCTTCACCCAGCTGTAGCTGATCTCGACCTGGTGCTCTTCCTGCAACTTCTCGGGAAAGTGCCGCACGTTCAGATCGAAATACTTTTCCCGGTACAGCCCCAGGACTTTCTCCACCACCGCCAACGGCACTTTCTTGGGCGACGGTTTCCCCCGCCGCCGGTCAAACAAACCTCGGAACCCGAACTCTTCATACCCTTCATGCCAGCGCCTCATTTGCCGGTCGCTGATCCCGATGATCTCGGCCGCCTGCCACCACGTGATCTTCTTCGCTAGCGCCCGCAAAATCACTTCTTGTACCTTCATGGTCCGCTCCATCGCGGCCTGCGTGTAAGAGAACATACCTTCCATGCTCTCCTACCCTCGCCGCCTGCAAAGCGGACACATCACTTGCTATCTCAACCGGACATATCATGTGCTAACGACACGGGCCAGGGTCGTACTTGCGTCGGTGGCCGGTTCGCTATAGACTTCGCGCTTTCAAGCGCCAGGCTGGTTCTCGACAGTCGAATCGGGACGAGATTTGCAAACAGAAAGGACCGCTTCATGACTACACAAGAACGGGCGATGGAGGTTGCGAAACTTCGGCTCAGATTTCAGATGAATGGTCGTTTGCGCCTGGAATCGCTGGCCGCCCTCTCCAAGGTTTTTCGCGAATACAACGAACCAATTCGAGAGGAACTGTTGGGGTCGATCGTGTTTGCCGTCCCAGAGGAATTGCTGGGGCCAGCTGATCCGAACGCACAAGCACAGTTTTCGGAAACCTACCGGTTGACTAACGCTCCGGCTTATCCGCCTCCGGCTTTCCCTACTCCGGCCACTCCCGGCAACAAGCCACCGTTGGGCGGCGCTCCCGCCACTCCAGGCGGCGGCAAGCCACCGGCCGGCGGTGCTCCGGCTACTCCCGGCGGGGGCAAACCCCCTGCGGGTGGTGCTCCCGCGACTCCAGGCGGCCATCCTCCCGCTCGACCAAAGGGAAGCCGATAGAGATATAGCTGTGATCGAATCTTTCGGCGATCTCGGCAATTCCTTGGGAAGCTTGCGGCGAAACGACACGGCTATGGCCTTGTATACTCGCGAAGCCCATGGCGTCTTCGCCACCTCGCTCTACACTTCGCGCCGTTGCTCAGCGCTGACTGCGCGCGTGCGGCGGGCCCGGCAATGGAGCGATGCGGAGGTCCTCAGGCACGAACAGGGAGCGGTGCAGTTCATACCCGATCCAGCAGCCCGCGCAGCGCGAATCCTGCAAGGAGTGCTTGCAACCGAGATTGAGCAAGAGTTTGAGAATAAGATCCATGGTGTTGTAGCGCCACTGATCAAGAAGATATGGGACGTGAATTTGTCTCAATGCCAGGGAACGCAGTTAGTCCGCTATAAAGCGGGCGGGCACTACGTGCCTCATACCGACGCCGGTGTGGACGAGTTTGCGAACCGCTACTTCACCGTCTTGTGTTATTTAAACCAGGATTTTGAAGGCGGTAAAACCAGCTTTCCTTCGCTCAACTACGCCGCCACGCCCAAGGCCGGCAAAGCCATCATCTTCCCCGCGTCCTATCTGCATTGCGCCGAACCAGTGGTCAGTGGAGAGAAGCTCATCCTCCTGAGCTGGGTATGCGGACCCGTCCCGATCCGCTGGATTTGATCCCAACCTTTTCGCAGCCCTTAACCTTCCCTTTGTTCAAGACACGCAATATCGCTGTAGAAAATCCGTGCCTGTTTTATTTGATGAAATACCTCGTGTACCACCGTACCTTCTTTTGCTTCGAATGGCGGCTGCCATACACGGTGTACATCCGGCCGATGGAGAAATTGGCGCTTGTCCCAGGCTTTATCGCCATTGCTGTAGTGGACGATGTCGTGGCGCAATTTGGCATAAGGCAGAAAGGTAGTTGCGACCATGTGAGTCAACCGCACCTTCATGCGCAGTTTCAGCAAGGCCAGTCCGAAGGCATACATAATGTCTGTCCACATCTCAGTGAATCCACGCTGGGGGAACGCATCCAATGCCTCCAGCCACACCTCAGCCAGGCGGCGGGCATCCCGAGTCGGGATGACGTAAGGAACTCCACAACATAATTGTGGGTCTTTGCGGCACTGAATCTCACGTTGCAGACCCAGGTTTTTAACCGCCGCTTCCACCGAGGGCTGGCGGTACTGCAGGTAAGGGTAGTAGTTTCCGGCAATAAATGACGAGAAAGTGACTTTGCGGACAAAAAAGCAAATCCGGATCGCACAACACGATGAAATCATCGTCCGCGCACATTTCGGAGGCGTGCAGCAGCGTGCCTGCGGTATTCCTTGGGAAGGCGATCGTCGATTACGTAGCTGGGCACCATTTTCACTGTGGCTCCGGCGGCAACCAGTTCATTGAACTCCGGTTCCCACGGCCTTCCCGTATCGTGCACGATGAACAGCGGCTGCACGCCGAGGTGGGTGACGCAGGAGTAGTAGAAAAGTTTTGCCTGCCAGCCGAAGAAGGGAGTGTTTTCCACGGAGACGACGATGCGATGCCTTGCTGTCATGTTAGACGAGCGGCCCGTCGAAATCTTGATGGACGTAGTGAAAGAAGATCGACGTCGAAGTGCAGTCCTTTGGTAGCGGCGTGCGGTAGTGGGGCAGCTCCGTCCCTCTGTAGAGCAACGCGTCCCCGATTCCTTGGACAATCTTTACTGTCCCGCCCTTGGTTTCGAGACACAGTGGCCAGCGAGTCCGGCCGCGCGGCTCGGGAGTGAAGTCGATGCACATTGAGATGCTGTACTCGCACTGTGGGCGATCAGTGTGCTTCAGCAAACGCGCTCCCGGCTGATAGGAGGCCACATAAACGTAGGAAGGCTTTACAAGCGCGCCCACAATATCGCCGACCGCGGCGGAGAGTTGATGATGAAAGAAACAGGCAATCCGTTCGTTGTGAGCAAAGTACCGACGAGAGGTTTGAGCGTCGCCGAGGCGCAGGCCTCCGTCACGGACTAATTGACGGTAGTAAGTGCGCAGCGCTCCGAGGTGAAAGGGATGAATTAGCCGCTGCAAAGCGACATATCCCCGCTTTCGGAATTGTGCGGCACAACGCTTTACCATCCGGCCGTATTCGCGACGCCGCCGCTCGTCCAGCTCCGGTTCAACAAGAACCCGCGCAGCCGCCAGAACCGAACGTACTTTGGGACTGAGTCCCGGGGGCTCTGGTTCGCCAGGCTGGGCGTGGGAAAGAAGATCGCGAAAGGTTGACCCCAACCAGAAAGGCAGAACACTCCCAGTCGCCGTATCCAACACCCAGGCAATTTCTTCACCAGGCGAGGAGTTGTCTAGAAAGGGCATGCGAATGCTGTTATCGCGGGAAAAGTGGCAGCGAGGACTCACAATGAGGTGCTGATCAAGCGCTTTTACCTGCCTTTTCCGCAACCAATAGCGCGGAACCAAAGAGGCGGGCTGAGCGTCCAGAAAACAACTAAAGCTGGTGTGGATTCGGGCGGGAGCAGAGTCTTCTGGTTCCATCGCTCTGGGCAAGGTCGTCGTTGCATCTTGGGAGATTTGTGCCTTCACTGAGACTCCGTCCGATCGCGGGTGACTAACTTCGTCCGGTTAGCGGGTGCAGGCTAGCAGAAAGCCGTTCAAAGTCAAGCCCAGCGGGAGTCTGCTCGGGGCCGCAGCCCATCCCCGTTCGTGCATCAAAGCAGTGAAATTACGGAGGAGTGCCATGGACTTTAACATAGCCGAGAGAAGTGCTGGAGGAATTGCTTCCATCTCTGGAGGCCCTGGAAACGCAAAGTACTGCCATTCTGCATTTCTTGAAAGATAGAGGAATTGTTACGGATGAGCAACTCGCTCCCTACCTGGAGCAGGCAGGCAACGCAAGTAGCGTCAGATGGCGCGCCGCCAGAATAAGGATGAAGAGCATTTTGTCATCCGCTATGAAGAGTGATGAACAGTCTTCCGCGACAGGTGAGATGCAAGCGCCCGAAAAAGAGAAAACTCACGACAAAGAAATGAAAGAGCGCGAGGGCGAGCACCTCGAAAAAGGCGCGCAAACAGCGGCTCCGGAAAAGAAGGCCGGGTCGGCACCTGCCCGCGAGGCCGGATCCGAAGCAGAAGACCACCGGAACGAACCCGGGCAAAAGCAGCGTGCGACCAAAAGATGCTGCCTGAAAAATTTGCCGAGCACCCAACATTGGCGGCGTCACGCGAATCGCGATGAGGCAGCAACAACTCTAGCTTCCTCACGCAGCTGCGGTCGAAGATGTCGCGCCATACGGCAGCGACGCCACTACGACTGTACCGTGGCCCTCCTCAGCGGTGTTAATCTCCAACTTGCCGCCGAGCTGTCTGAGTCTCTCTCGCATTCCCCGAATTCCAACCCCCGGCGCGCCATTTGTACTCATGGCATGCCTCTTTTCCGGCGGGATGCCTTTGCCTCGATCCGCCACTTGAATACAAACCATGTCGTTGGAACGAACGATGTGAACCTTGGCCATCGAGCTTCCAGAATGCCGATGAACGTTGGTAAGACATTCTTGCACTACCCTGAAAATCGTAGTTTCCAACTCAGGATTCAGCCGCCCGAAATCATCGCCAACTCGAGGTCGACTTTGATTTTGCTGCGCTACGCAAATCCGTCTACGTACCACCGAACCGCCGACGCCAGGCCCGCTTCATCCAGCAATGGGGGATGAAGCAGATGAGAAATGGTGCGGACTTCTCTGGTCATTTCCTGAACCAGAGCCTCGCTGTCGGTTAGAGCGGCCGCCGACTTGATAAGACGCTCGATGTCGGATCGCACGCCAGAAAGATTCATGGTCAAGCCGACCAACATCTGTCCGATGCTGTCGTGCAATTCGCGAGCGATGCGTCGTCTCTCATCGTCCTGCAACTGGAGGAGGCGCGCAGACAGTTGACGGAGGCTCTGATTGGCTGTATCTAACCCTACAGTGCGTTCTCTGACCCGGTCTTCAAGCTGCCTCTGCGCCGTTCGTAGTTTTTCACTCTCACGTCGGCGTGCCTCTCCCATCGCCACCACGATGCTGGAAGCGAACAAAAACGCGAGAATGTCAATCGCTTGCGGTTTCTCGGGGATGCGAAGCGAATGTACAGGCTGAATAAACCAATATCTCGCGCCACCAACCGCGATAGCGATGGTTAAGAGCGAAGGACCAATCCCACCGTACCAAGCAGCGAACGCAATGCTGGAAATAGCAAAATGAATGGCACGTAACTGGCAATGAAAGGATGCAATACTCGACAGACCAACAACGTGCTCAGAGTCGCCGCCAGTGTCGCGGCGTAACGCTCGAAAATATTCTTTGACATTTGGGAGGACAGCGAAGAGTGGAGTCCACATGGTCCTGTTCCTCAAGGGCAACATGCGGCAACCCGACGCCGCATTGTCCTAACCGGCGAAAAGAAACATCTGTTGGAAGAAATTTATTTCTCGCCTGACATTACTCAGTATTGTAAGACTCCGGGTTTATCGCGCTCAAGCTGCTAGCAATTTCTAGACATTAGGCAACCTAACGCGGGTTGCCAGAAACAATCCCGCTTGCAAGTAGGCAAAATTTGTCACCCAGCTGTTGCGTCTGGGAATAGGCCTGCATCTTCCACATAGACCGGATCCGCGCTTAGACTGGATAAGGAGAGAACTATATGGCAATCGAGAATGCAAAGTCGCGCGGCTCGACTATAGGGTCTGCCGCTTTAAACGAGCAGTCAATGCAAACAGGCGTGTCCGAGTTGCTGTCTGCGGGCACTGCGGCCCCTGATTTCACTTTGCCCGTCACACCAGACCAGACGCTCCGCCTGAGTGAGTTGCGCGGCAAGCCCGTGATTCTGGCTTTTTATCCTGCGGACTGGAGCCCGGTGTGCGGCGATCAGATGGCGCTTTACAACGAAGTCCTTCCCGAGTTCCAGAAATTCGGAGCGGAGTTGCTGGGCGTGTCGGTGGATGGCGTCTGGTGCCACCGCGCTTTTGCCGAAGCGCGTCATCTGCACTTCCCGTTGCTGGCGGACTTTGAGCCCAAAGGAGCAGTCGCGCGATTGTATGGCGCCTATCGTGACGCGGATGGATTTTCGGAGCGCGCTCTGTTCGTCATTGATAAATCCGGAATCATCACCTGGAGCTATCGCTCGCCGATCGCAGTCAATCCCGGCGCGGACGGCATTCTGCAGGCTCTCGAAGATTTATCCAAATAAGAATTGTCCAGACAGGAGGAGTCCATGGCTACGCTCAAAACGCCGATTACGCCTGAAGATCACATCCAGGGCCAGGAAAACGCAGCATCAACTTTAGTGGAGTATGGCGACTATGAATGTCCTTATTGTGGGCGCGCTTACCCCATCGTAAAGCGGGTGCAAAAGCATTTTGGCAAAGGGCTGCGGTTTGTATTCCGAAATTTTCCCTTAAGCAAGATGCACCCTCAGGCCGAATCCGCCGCGGAAACCGCTGAGTTCGCCGGCGCGCACGGAAAGTTCTGGGAGATGCACGATGGCTTGTTCGAAAACCAGGAACGCCTCGGCGGGCCACTCTATTTGGAACTTGCCCAGACGATGAGCCTATCTGCCGAGCAACTTCAGCAAGCGCTCGAAGAAGGCAAGTATCAGAAGCGAGTTCGGGCCGACTTCAGCACTGGCGTGCGCAGCGGAGTCAACGGCACACCGACATTCTTCATCAACGGGAAGCGTCATGACGGACCCTTCGACTTCGAGAGTCTGGTTCTGGCGATTGAGCAGGAACTTGGCAGGCAGCGAAACGCAATCAGCGCATAGGTGCGGCGAATTGCGTTGGGAGGGCGACATGTCTAATCGACCAGTAAAGCGGGTCATTCAATCGAACAATCGAAGCCGATCCTCGAAGGTGCTGGCGTGCATCTGCCCCGCGCACTTGATATTTGTTGGCTAGCGTGGACTCACTCAGGTAAGGCCTGGAGCAGGAGATGTTGGTTGAACTTAACAGAGATCGCAGCCTTGGGGCCGTGTACGGTTCCCATATCCTTGTGGTTCACATAGTCCACAAGATGATAAGGGCGGTCCTGCAAACCCCGTAATTCGAGAGCGCCACTCCAATCGCGAGCAAAGAACGCATAGTACATTGCTTCGCCTTTGCGGATCGCGTGAGCCTCGGGACGATCAAAACCAACGTCATAAAGCGCCCCGAGGTACGCTCCGCGCGACAACATCTTGTCTTTGTAGATTTGTATCCACTTCTCAAACACCTTTTGCCGCTGTGGGGTCAGATCGGAGGCACTGCGCTTCGTTGCCAGGGTGGGGAGTACGAACTGAGTGCCGACGACTCCGCCCACGCCTACGGTAGAAGCGAAATCAATCGCACCGTCGCTCAGTTCAACATGGTCACCAAAATAAGGGACGTTGTCGCCCATGAGCGCTTTCAACGTCTTGCCCTTTGAGCGGATCTGAAAGGAACTTTCCGGATCGGATGCCACCGACATATTGAAATGTGGCATGGTGAAAAACGAATATGCCGTGCCGCAGGGGCAAAACTCTACCAGCGCGTCCGCCTTCACGCTGCGAGCGGTCTCGTACAGCTCACGGAAGAAATCGGGCAGCGCTTCCACCGAGTCCTCCGGACGTTTGTGATGGTGTGCGGGGTTGTAGCAGCGGAGGCACGCCGTTCATGTGTTGGCCGTCCAGCTTGAGGCCGTCGAATCCCCAGTCTCCCAGGATCTTTCGAACCAGGGCTTTCTGTTGCTCCATGACGCGGCGGTCGGCAGGGCAAAGGTACACCGAATTCCACCACGAAATCTTTCGCTTGGATCCGTCGCGGTTTAGAAGAACAAGATCGGGATGCTCCTTGAGCAATTGTGAATCCGGAACCGCACTCAGTGGAGACCACCATAGCTGCGCTTTGAAGCCCTCTTGATGAATGCGATCGACAAGAGCTTTCATGTCCGCGTCGCCATGGGGAAACTTTTTAGGGTCGAGCGCCCAGTCACCGTAGTTGTTCTGCCAACCATCGTCGAGAGTGACCCAGGCAAATCCCAATTTCTTGACAGTCGGAAGCGTCTCATACACCTGCTTGAGTTGGACTGTCCGTCCGTACCCCCAAGCGCACCAGATCGGGCCATAGGCGCTGTCGGGCGCAGAGGCCATTTGAAATCCCTGGCGCATCATCAGCCGGCGGTATTCCGTGAGAGTGCGGAAATAGTCTCCTTGATGCACAGAAACGAAGGTGCGCAGAGTGTGAAAGGACTCTCCCGGTTCTAGACTTTGCTCCCGAGTGGAGCGAACTGCCACGCGAGCATGACGCGAGTCTGGCATGGCAACAGGAAGCGAGATGAGCCGTGGCACAGGCTCCACGTGGCCAACCGCGAGCCCAAAGTCTATGCTCCATACGTCCACAACCGGAGTGCCTCCGCCATAGTCACTCGCATTCATGCCAAGATAATTTTGCTGCCGGAATCCGGGACGCAAGGGAAGGATCCAGTTGGGCCGCTTCTCGTACGAGCCACTCTGGTAAGACCAGAAGGCGGGAGCCGAAGTAGAGTCCGGCGCCTGGATCAGATAGGAGTTGTTGCTCCAGCCGCGGATTTGCAACAGGCGAGCACTAACATTGGTGTACTCCACGTCGAAGACCGCGATAGAGGGGAAGTCATCATAGATCGTGACCGATACGGTTTTCCGCAACGACGCAGCCTCGCCCGTGAGTTCAAGCCTCCGACCTTTTCCGAATGAGTCGGTGACGGGTTCTTGCCTTTGAGACACGAAGGGAAAATCTCGCCATTCTTGCTGCTTCCCGGAGGCGGTCTCCGACCAGGCAAATGGTCCGGTCGCGATTTCCCTGTTGCCAAAGCGGGCGACCACGCGGCTACGCAGATGGCGATCGAACTCAATCCGCAGTTCGTGACTGCCAATCTGCGCAACAACATTCCCGGCTGCGGGTGGCGGGTTCTCAGAGGATGAGTCAGAGCTAGTGCCACTTTCTCCCGTGGGGAAGGCGCGCGGGAGAAGGAGCGCCAACAGCACCAAGGTGGTGAGGACGAATTGTTGGACACTTCCTCTCATGGTGGTACTTCATGGTAGCTCGAAGTTGACACTTCCTTATGTTGCGGTATATTACGATTCCTTACTTTTACTTTCGTCGGAAGCTCTTGTCAACCGTGTCTCAGGGTGTGCGGAGGAGATTCGATGTCGATCCGGTCTTTTTTTCTGGTCATCCTTATCATCATCCGTGCGGTCGTATCCGCGACCGCGGCGCAAGACGCATCGCAGCCCGCAGGTCAGAGCCAGATCGGCTACAAGTCTGCAGCGAATGCCGAGCAGAAGAAAACCCTGCTGCTGAAGGATTTTCAGCCCGTTTCCATGCTGCATGCGGAGGCGCACATAGTGGATCGTGCCAAGTACTACGTGATCGACGTACACAATCACACCAACGACGCCATGCGGATTGAGGAGCATCTTCCGCCCGAGCGCGTGATCGAGATTATGAACAACACGAACGTGAAGACCGTCGTGATCTTAACTGGAATGTGGGGAGATAAATTGCAGCGAGTCATCGACGAGATGGTCAAGCCATATCCGGGACGCTTCATTGTCTTTAGCCAGATCGACTGGAGCAAGATCGACGACCCGAACTTTCAGTCAGGAGATGGTAAGCCAGCTCGATGACGCCGTGGCGCGAGGCGCCCGCGGCCTGAAACAGCTCAAGGACCTCGGCCTGAACATCCATGATAAAACGGGGAAGCTGGTTGCGGTCGATGATCCGCGGCTAGATCCTATCTGGGAAGAATGCGGCCGGCTCGGCATTCCGGTCGCGATACATGTCAGCGATCCTGAAGCCTTCTTTCATCCCGTAGATCAATGCGAACGAGCGCTATGAGGAATTGACGGAGCATCCGGACTGGAGCTTTTATGGTCCACAATTCCCCAGCAAAGAATCGATCCTGGCCGCGCGGGACCGAATGTTTGCAAAACATCCGCACACCACTTTTGTTGCATTGCACATGGCGAACTGGCCAGAAAATCTCGACTATGTTTCTCATTTACTGGACACGCTTCCCAATGTGATGGTGGAATTCGGGGCTCGCGAAGCCGAACTGGGCCGCCAGCCTCGCCACGCTCGCGAGTTCTTTCTTAAATATCAGGACCGTATCATGTTCGGCACCGACAATGGTATGGACGAAGCCATGTATCGCAACCATTTTCGCTGGCTGGAAACTGGGGATGAGTATTTTGACTATTGGGGATATCCGGGACAGGGCCGCTGGAAAATTTATGGCATGGAATTGCCGGATGGGGTACTGGAAAAGATCTACCACAAAAACGCAGAGAGAATGTTTGGCCAATTTCGCGGAGCCGCAAAGTGACAACAGCAGATAGCCTTTGCGGCAAGCTAGACAAGTGTTACTTGGATTCCCGCTTTTTTCAGTGCCGCCAAGTCTGACTTGGAGATACCCCGATCGGTGATCAGACGGTGCACCGCAGATGGTGGCGCAATCGAAGATAAGCTGCGCCGCCCGAACTTGCTGGAGTCGCATACCGCTACCGCGATCCTGGCCACTTCCATCATGACCCGATTGACTTTGGCTTCTAGCAGGTTCGGCGTACTCAGTCCGTGGTGCATATCGAAGCCATCCACACCCAGGAAAAGAATATCCGCATTCAGACGGCGCAGAGTCTCTTCCGCGATGGGTCCTACCAGAGAGAATGAATTTTTCCTCAAAGTGCCGCCTGTCAAAATTACCTCGAGGGGAGAACCGGAGAGTTCTGCCGCGATGTTGACCGCGTTGGTAATAATGGTGAGGCTTTCAAATCTACGCAGAGCCCGTGCGATCGCCGTGGTTGTGGTCCCGGAATCCAGAACCACCACCTGACCTTCTTTGACCATGCGGGCGGCGGCGGCGGCTATTTGCAGTTTTTCCTTGCGATGGAGCTTCTCTTTTTCCCGCAACGTAGGATCTTCGAGGGCGCTCTCTCTTGCTGGCAGCGCACCCCCGTGTGTTCGATGGATGCGGCCTTGGCCCTGAAGAATATCCAGGTCTTTGCGAATAGTTACCTGGGAGGTGCGGAACTGCTTCGCTAAATCTCCGACCAGGACGCGGCCGTCCTGATTCAAAATCTCGACGATTAGTCGGCGTCGCTCTTCATTCAGCACAGATTCACTCCGGTTCGAAGCCGAAGGCTGCCGGATACTTGCCCTTAACTATCCACTCGGCCGGGATGCTGGGCCGCATTTTACGCTTGACAGACCAGTGTAAACGAAAGTAAAAGTCTTCAAACGAAAGGATACGAAACTTAGCGGTTTGGCCGCAGGAGGCCCCAATGCGAATCTCTGGTACTCGGAACCTGCCGGTTCGGCTTCACCTGATTTCGATGATTATCCTTCTGCTTCTTCTGCAGCAGCCTTTGCTGGGGCAGGCAAGTTATCAGGCTCAGATCCGGGGCATCGTATCAGATGCAGCTGGAGCTGTCCTGGCGAATGCTACGGTTACGATCACTGAGGTCGGCACCAACGTATCGCAGACTGCGAAGACAGACGGGTCTGGCAACTATATCCTGCGGGCGCTACGGCCATCCACCTATGTAGTTAAGGCGGAAGCACCCGGCTTTGGGAGCGTGGAGAAGAAAGATGTGGTCTTGGCGGTGGGTCAGGAGACAACTCTGAACTTCACTTTGCGACCCGCGAGTACTTCGACCAAGGTGCAAGTCATAGAAGTGGCGCCGCTGCTGGACACCGAAAGCTCGACTCTGGGGACGGATGTTACGAACCAATACGTAAAAGAGATCCCGCTCCTGAACCGCAGTTTCTTCGGTCTAGTCTTTCTGAATGCTGGAGTGAGTGAAACCGCTGGGTCCGGAACGGCTGATAACTATCCCTCCGGAACCAATTTTGTCTCCAATGGGCAGCGCAACGCCACAGCGGAGATTCGTATCGATGGTGCGCTGATCAGCGCCCCGGAACAGGGCGAAGGCGGAAACTCCAACGTTTACTACGAACCGTCAGTGGAGGTGGTGCAGGAATTCAAAGTCCAGAGTAATAGTTTCTCGGCGGAATTTGGAAGCAATGGCGGCACGGTCGTAAACATGGCGCTGAAAAGCGGAACCAACGCTTTGCATGGCAGCGCGTGGTGGTTTGGCCAACGGAGCTGGCTTGATGCCAACGATTTCTTCAGCAACCAGGCTGGACTGTCCCGACCCGATCACTCTCGCGATCAATATGGCATTTCGCTGGGAGGGCCGATCCGGAAGAACAAAACATTCTTCTTTGTCGATATCGAGCGGGTACTGGAAAATGACCCCGTAGGTATTGTCGCCACTGTGCCCACGCCCGCCGAGCGCCAGGGAGATTTCTCACAAACCCTCATCTTCGATCCAAATACCGGGATACTGGTTAAGAACATGATCTATAATCCCGTCCCGCCTGGCGGCGTCCCCAACGGAATACGCCCCGCATTTCCCGACAATAAGATCGACCCGACTTTGCAGGATCCGATCGGTCAAAAGATTCTTGCACTGTATCCCTTGCCCAATCAACCCGGCGGGGCCGATGGTACGAACAACTTCCGGGACAATACGATTTCGCGCACCAAGTCTCTGCAATTCGATGTGAAGATCGACGAACAACTTTCCAACTCCACCCACCTTGGTGGGCGATACAGCCATGCCCACTCTTCCAATGCTGTCCCGACGGTTTTCGGAGATGGTGAGTTCAATGACGGCCTCAACCAGCTCACAACCGTGAACAATGGCGGTCTTGCAGTACGACAGAACACTCAGGCCCACCGTGCTGCTCAGTGCCCGTTTTGCCGTCGATCGCGTGAATGCACCCGGTTTCACCACCTACCCGCCTGCCACACAAGTCGGTTTCCCTTCATTGCTGGATAATGCCAACCCTGGCATCTCGCGGATGCCTGCGATTCTTACTGACTCACCCTGGACTTCGCTATTCGACCAGTGCTGCGTTGACACCAAATTCGCCCACACCCTGTACTCTTACTCTTCTGCGCTGGCGTGGGTGCATGGCAAGCACAATTTCAAATTCGGGGGAGAACAGCGCCTCTTCTTCAACAATTTTCAGCAACCCCCATACCCAACCGGATCCTTTCACTTCGCCCAGAATGTAACTGAGAACGTGATCGGCGCGAACAATCCCGATCAAGGCAATCCCTTTGCTGACATCCTGGTGGGCATGGGGGACTTCGGAGGAATCGCGATTTATCCAGAGGTCTTTAATAAGTCAAAGGACACGGCTTTCTATGCGCAAGACGACTGGAAAGTAACCCCAAAACTAACCCTGAACCTCGGTCTGCGCTACGAATGGAGCACGCCTTACACGGAGCGTAATAATCGGCTCCAGTTCAGTGATTTCTCCGGGACCAGCGGTGTCGCTGTTCCCGGCCTGCCGCTGATTTCTGGACCTTTAAAGGGAATCACCGAATTCGCAACGCCGAACCATCGCAGCGTCCCGATTGACCGCAACAACTGGGCGCCACGTTTCGGATTCGCTTATCAGTTGACTTCGAGCACCGTGGTTCGCGGTGGTGTGGGCATCTACTACGGAATGAACGTCGCCACCAATTTTCAGTTTCCCGGGACCGCTTTCCGCAAAGACGGCGTGGTCTACTTCACCCAGGATAACTTTCAAACCCGATTCGCGACCCTGGAGAATCCCTTTCCCACAGGATTGCCTGCTCCCCAAGGCACCAAATACGGGCCGTTGGCTGACTGGGGCTTCGCCAACCTGAACGACTTGGGTACCACTCCCGCGCAAAACGCCGACATCTACCAATGGAGTCTGGGAGTACAACGGCTGCTGCCCGGTCAGCTGGTGATTTCTGCGGACTACTCTGCGAACCATAGCACGCATCTGCCTTGGGGAGGAAACGGAGGGATTTGTGGCTGCGGAACGACCACGCGCGACCGTAACTTCATTCCTTCATCCGTTCGCCGGCAATTCAACACGCTCGATCTCTACAATCAACTGCACAACACGGTAAACAATCCTTTTCAGCCGCTGTTCAGCGGACCGAATGCGATTTTTAACGAGCCCGACTCACTGTATAACAACGGACAAATCCCGCAGATCAACTCTATTGCGGCCGTATCCGCAGTTTGACGGCAACTTTGAAGCTCTTCCGCTGCTAGAAGCAGAATCGTTCTACAACGCATTGCAGGTCCGCTTCGAAAAGCGCGCCGGCCACTACATCAGCTTTGAAGGCGGCTACACATTTTCAAAGGCAACTGACGATTCTTCTGCCGGTCGCAACGCATTTATAGGTTCTCTCGCTTCCGACAATCCGCAGGAACTGGACAATCTGAAAGCCGAGCACTCGATCAGCGCCAATGACGCCACCCACCGCCTGGCCATGGCCATCATTGCGGATTCGCCCATTGGACGAGGCCGGTGGGTCGGGCGAAACATGAATCGTTTTCTTGACGGCGTAGTGGGAGGCTGGACGATTGCCACTATTCTCACCTTCCAAAGCGGACAGCCCATCGACATCGGAATGTCGCAGCCGACCCTCGATGACGGCAATCAACGACCCAACATCACTTGCAATCCAAGCAGCGGCGTGAGCGCGCACCAGTCCGCTCTGACCGCCTCTGCCGCAGCCCCCTTGAGTACTTTCAATTCCAACTGCTTCGCAGATCCCGGCTTCGAGCAAGCCGGCAATGCACCCCGCTATTTTTCAAATCTGAGGACTGATGGGATCCACAATATTGACCTGTCAATCGAGAAGACGTTCGTCCCCAGGGAGGGCATGAGACTTGAGGTCCGTGGCGAGTTCTTCAACTCCTTCAACACGCCTCGATTTGCTCCGCCGGACACGCTGTACGGAGACTCCACTTTCGGACAGATTACCTCCACTGCGATGGGAGCTACGCCGCGCCACGGCCAACTTGGAGTGCGCTTTGAGTTCTAGCGCGATGAGAAAAGGCCTGCCTGCTGCGACAGTTGCCTTGCTCCTCCTCGCTCCGGCTCTGCGGTCGGCTCCACGTGCTGTGGAACAAGACTGGACCCACTATGTGCGCATCGGGGCGTACAGTCTGACAAGCAACAACGCGGGCCAGATCGTGCGTGACGCTCAGGAAAGCGGCGTCTTCGGGATTGAGGTAGACAACGACATACCCGGCCGGTATGAAAGCTTTGTTAATCCTGAGGAGAAGCTGAAGGCAATCCGTGCCGTCGCCGACGCCGCACATGTGGCAGGCAACCGGGCTTTCGTGTACATCGCGGGAACCGAGTGCATTACCGCCAATGCAGATAAGACTTCGCACACGCTGGCCAAAGAACATCCGGATTGGTTGCAGCGGACGATCGCCGGAAAGCCCGCGATTTTTGGAGCTGGTACGGCCTTTTGGATCGCGAAAGGGGATGAAGACGTGTGGATCAGCCCTTACGCGCCAGCATGGCGGAAAACTTATATGGAAAGGGTGAGGCAGATTGCCGCGACCGGCATTGATGGAATCTACGTGGATATTCCTTATTGGATGACACACTTCGACGGGTGGGAAGACACCTGGGCCAGCTTTGATGACTACACCGTTGCCGCATTTCAGAAACAGACCGGGTTGGATGCGAAGAAGGATTTGAAGCTGGGCGACTTCTCCGATCCGAATTTTCGCAAATGGATTGAGTTCAGAATTGAAACCATCACTGACTTCCTGCAAGAGATTGACCGAAACGCGAAGTCAGTCAATCCAGCCATCAAAACGATTCCCGAAATTTACCCCGGCATCGAGGAGGAGGCGGTTCGCGTGGGCGCGGACGTTTATAGTCTGTATCCGGTCAATGATGCCATCGCCCATGAATACGAATTCGGCGCCGGCGATCACATGGCATCATCCCGAACTCCGCTGGATTGGTTCAGTTACCAGGTGGGAATGCACACCTTCCGCGCATTCGCCCAAGGCAAGGCGACCTGGATCCTGAACTACTCGTGGGATGGCGATGAGAAGGTGGATCGCCGCGAGGCGATGATGAATCTCGCGATGTCGGAAGTAATGGCTGGAGCGAATTTCTGGGACGCGCCCGGGCACTCGATGGCCGGGTCGAATGATCTGCCCACCCGCAAGAAGATCTTTTCCTGGATCAAGGCCCACGAGGAGACCTTCTACTCACCTCGGACAGCGATCGCTCCCATTGGGGTTTACTTCTCTCCCCAGAGTCGCAACTTCTTTGCCAACGAATTTATTGCCTCGTATCGTGGGATTCTCATTCTGCTTATGCAAAAGCATTTGGAGTTTCAGATCGTCACTCCGCGGACGCTCACAGAGTTCCAGGGAGATACTCTGATTCTGCCCGATGTGCGGATTCTAAGCGATAGCGAGAAGGCTTGGTTGGCGAAATTTGCAGAGAGCAAGAAGGTGCTGGTGATTACGGGAGAAGACGATTCCGGGCTTGGGAACAAAGCAAATATATTCAGGTTTAATAAATGTCCCGGAAAAGACTATAGCGCGGCCCTGCAAAAGGATTTCGATGCTACAGCGCCTGATCGGGAACATGAATTTCTGGAGAGCCTGAAAGCTGCCACTGCAGTCCGCGTGACTGCTTCTCCCCAAATCGCAACATCGATTGCTCGCGTTAACGGAAAGCCGCACGTGTTCTTTGCGAACTTTGCCGGGCTAAGCGCCGGAGCAAATCCAATCCAGACTCCGCAGACCGGCGTACAAGTAACAATCGCCGGATCTACGAAAGGTCGCGGATTTTTTCTGCCGTTTCTAGGAGAGGCACAACTGCTAGATGGAATCGTCAATGATGCTGGCTTTACATTCACACTGCCCACGATTCAGAAGGGCGCCGTATTTTGGTACGAACCATGATGTTGAACTCAGTTTCGGAGCCACGGAAAGTATTGTGATCGAGGAGCTGATTTAAGGTGGATGCCCTTTCCGAAATCTTGAGCCTCCCGGACAGCGAGAAGGCAACTCGAGGGTTGGCACATACGCCTGCGGAAATCGCCCAACAGCCCGATACCTGGTGGTCTACGTTCGAGCTGTTTGGCAGAAGACGCGACGAGATCAAGGATTTTCTGGCCCGTGCTGGTTTTAGAAGAGACACTGGCTCAAGACCGGCGATTTTTCTTGTGGGCGCCGGATCTTCTGACTATGTCGGACATTCGCTCGCTCTCCTCCTTCGTAAGACGTGGCAGTGCGAGGTCGCCGCTGTGCCGAGCACCGATCTTCTGACACACCTCGATGAACTGATCATCCCAGAGAGGAAATACCTCTGGATTTCGTTTTCCCGCTCGGGAGATAGTCCGGAAGGCGTGGCCGTGTTAGAAAAGATTTGCGAGAGTCGTCCGGACATCCACCACCTGGTGATTTCCTGCAATGCCAACGGGCGGGTCATTCAGGAACATGCTGGCAATCCCAAGGTATTAGGCATTTGTTTGGACGATGCTGTGAACGACCGCGGATTGGCGATGACTAGTTCCTTCTCGAATATGGTGGTCTTCGGTCAGTGTTTGGCTCATGCTCACGATTTCGAAAAGTACGAACAAGTGTTGCCGCAATTGGTCCAGGCTGGAAAGAGTTTTCTGCCGATTGCCAGTAATTGCGCGGCGGCACTTGCCATGAGAGTCGTATAGCAAGGCTTGTTTTGTCGGCTCCGGGCCACTGAGGGCGGTGGCCAAAGAATCTGCCCTCAAGCTGCTGGAGTTGACGGCGGGCAAAGTCGTGACCATGTCCGAGTCTGCTTTGGGCCTGCGCCATGGTCCCATGGCAGCCTTGGATCAGGACACTCTTTTTGTGTGTTTTCTTTCGGGCCATCGACGTGTGCAAGAGTATGAGCTGGAGTTACTGCGGGAGGTTGGAAACAAGCGGCTGGTCAAGACCAGGGTTGTGGTCACCCAGGGCGGTGATTCGGCGACAAACTCATTCGCGGAGCATGAGGTCGCGCCGGTTACGCCCTTCGCGGTGGCTGACGACTATCGCCCTCCGCTGGACGTGATCTTCGGACAATTGCTGGGTTTATTCTTCTCCTTGCGGTGGAACCTGCGGCCCGACTGTCCAAGTCCAAACGGCGCCATAAGCCGCGTCGTGCAGAACATTAGCATTCATTCCTGACCGAAGATTCCGTGACCTCATCAGAACGTGTGAAAGGGTTACTCGAATGATCGAAGTCTGCGTCGTGGGCGAACTCAACCTGGATCTCATCCTGTACGGGTTGCCCAAGGACCTGGTGCTGGACCGAGAGCACTTGGCCAGCGGTTTGGCATTCACGCTGGGCAGTTCGTCGGCGATCTTCGCACACAATTTGTGTGTCCTCGGCACCCGAGTCGGTTTTATATCGAAAATTGGCGGGGATCCTCTCGGGAAAATAGCCGCGGAGCGGCTGTCCGCCGTCGGCGTTGACATCAGCCGCATGAAGTGTGGAACGGGCAAGACCTCTACTGGGCTCACAGTAGTCCTGCCACAACCGCAGCACCGTTACATTTTGACATACCCTGGAACGATGTTTGAGATGCAGTATTCCGACATTGACATGGATTACGTCAGGAAGGCCCGTCATTTACATCTTTCCTCCTTCTATCTGCACCGGGCCCTTCGTCCACGGATCCTGAATTTGTTTCGGCAAGCGAAGGAAGCTGGCCTTAGCACATCGCTTGACACGAACGATGATCCAGAAAATCTTTGGGAACGGGACTTGCTCGACGTCTTGAAATACGTCGACATCTTTTTCCCCAATGATCGTGAGGCGAAAAAGATCGCGCGCAGTGACGACCTGGCGCAGGCACTTAATCTCCTGGTGGGGCTCTCGAAGGTAGTGGTCGTAAAACGCGGCTCGGGATCAACCATTTGCCGCTCCGGTAACGAGCAGTGGAGTCTGACGCCGCCGACGGTCAAGGTAGTCGATGATGTCGGTGCCGGGGACACCTTTGACGCCGGGTTCGTTCACTCGTATCTACGCGGGGCGACGCTGGAAGATTGCTTGGCCTTCGCCAACATCGCGGCCGCGTACTCAGTGACGAAGCACGGAGGCACGGAGGCATTTCGAGAGCGCGGCGCACTGTTCAGCTTCATGCGACAACAATGGAACTTGGCCGCCAAGGGAACATTGCCGATGGATGGCTAGGAAACGCACGCTTGCCTGGCATCAACGCCGCGTGCCTTCCTGTTCTATGGCTCGCCAACGACGGGCGGATGCACGCTGAGGAAGTTTGCTCGACTACCCTGTCCTTGGTTCCGTACCGAACCCGCTCTCCACATCGAGTTCTGCGTTCACTCGCAATGTTCCAGGGGTACATGGCAGCATAAGGTCGCCAGGGTCGCCAAGCCTCGGCACGCCGCTCAAGTTCACGAGAAGTCCCTAACCCAGAGTGTGTAGAAGACCGAGGTCACCCGAAGGGAAAGCATCGTGTTCTCGGAGCCCTCGCATCGCTACGTATTGTGCTGTCCATTTGCCGATGCCAGGAATTTCAGACAAGCGAGCCAGGAAATTGATACGGGTGACCTATGACAGCGCCTTTTTGGTGGCGGTCGATATTCGAAAAGGCTCACCTACGATGGGAAAGTGGTTCGGGACCGCGGTTTCGCCGCGAGCAAAAAAACAGGTTCGGGCGCCTACTGGATTTGCACAGGGTTTCTGTGTGCTCTCCGACTGCGCGTAGATCCAGTACGACTGCAGCGGCCTTTACAACAATAAAGCTGAATCCGGCATTCGCTGGGATGATCCGGCAATTGGGATAAAATGGCCGACACAGAGTCCGCTGCTCTCGGACAAGCACCGCAGAGCGCAGACCTTGACCGAATGGTTGAACTCACCCTCATCGGAGCATTTCAAGCATTGAATGGAGAAGGTTCAGAACGGTTGAAGAGGTCCCCGCATCCAGGAGAGCCATGAAGGTTGTCATCATCGGAGCTAATGGACAGTTAGGTGTTGATCTTTCGCACGTCTTCACTGCTCAGAATTGGTCTGTGGTGCAGCTTACACATCGGAACATTGATGTCTCGCTCTGCGACCAGGTAGACAGCGCGCTCGGGAGCGCGAATGCGGACTTGGTCATAAATACGGCTGCGTTCCATAAAGTCGAGCAGTGTGAGAGCGAGCCGGTGCAGTCTTTCGCAGTTAATGCAATTGGGCCGAGAAACCTGGCACTCGCGTGTCAACGCCACAACGCTGTGTTGGTTCACTTCAGCACGGACTATGTCTTCGATGGCAACCGGCGAGAACCGTACACGGAGTCCGACTTAGCACGCCCTCTGAATGTGTACGGGGTCTCGAAGCTAGCCGGGGAAGGCATGGTTGGCCTGACATGGGAACGCAGCTTCGTAGTTCGTACCTGTGGGCTTTATGGTGTGGCCGGGAGCAGCGGGAAAGGCGGCAATTTCGTTGAGACTATGTTGAGGAAGGCGGCCGAGAGAAATCCAATTCGAGTCGTGGATGATCAGGTACTGACGCCTACTTTCACGGGAGACTTGGCGCATGCCGTCAGTGAGCTTGTACGCACGGAGGATTATGGTCTTTACCACGTGAGCGCAGAAGGGCAGTGTTCGTGGTATGAATTTGCCCGCAAGATTTTCGAACTGGAAGGCTTACGAGTGGACCTGAAACCGGTCAGCACCGCAGAATTTCCCAGTCCGGTTCGGCGTCCCGCCTATTCAGTGCTGAGCAAGAAAAAGTTAAGAAGCTTTGGCATTGAAATGCCATCTTGGGAGGAGGGATTGGACCGGTACTTAACTGCTCGAAAACTCAAAACTCAAACCATAAAGGCGGTGTCCTCGTAAATGGGGCAACGGCTCAATTGAGCAACAGCAGACCAGTCTCAGCGACAGCTCAAGTCGAGCGTCGGCGCAGTCGAATCAGCAAAGTCCCGTTCTGCTGGTACTGATTTTGCACTGGTGGGACTTGACCCTATGCAGCTTCATGCGCCATCTATGGAACTTGGCCTATAGAGGACCACTCCCGATGGGCGGCCAGCAGCCTCGCCCTCATGGCTGCCTGGCATTGAGGCAGTGCGCGTTCTTGTACTACGGTCTGCTAACAATGGTGGGCGCACGCTAGGGAAGAAGTTTGCTCGACAACCGCGCTCTTGATTCGGTGTGGAACCAATTGGCCCCCGCGAGCTCTGCGTTCACTCGCAATGTTCCAGAGGTACATGGCAGCATAAGCTCGCCAGGGTCGCCACGCCTCGGCGCGCCGCTCAAGTTCACCTGAAGTCCCTAATCCCAGAGTGCGCAGAAGACCGAGGTCACCGGACGGGAAAGCATCGGGTTCTCGGAGGGCTCGCATCGCCACGTACTGTGCTGTCCATTTGCCGATGCCGGGAATTTCACACAGGCTAGCCAGGAAAGCATCGCAGTCAACGATTCCTTCAAAGCTGATCCGCCCATCGCAAACAGCGCGCGCCAGAGCCCGAATGGTCTTGGCTCGCGCCTTGGGTAGGCCAATGCTGGCAAGATTGGCATCCACGAGGGCCTCAGGCGGAGGAAAAAGATGAGTTAGTCCGTTTGCAATTGAGAAAGAATGGCCGAACGTTCTTGCAATCCGGCCTGCAAGGGTGGTCGCCCCCTTAACCGTGATCTGCTGGCCGAGAATGGCTCGCGTCGCGAGTTCGAAGCCATCCCAGCAACCCGGCACGCGCAGGCCCGGAGCAGCCTCAACTCGCCCTGCCAAGATGGGGTCGGCTCTTAGACTTCCTACGATGGCTGACCAATCAGCGCTCAGATCAAACATGTTGCGTACGCGCTCGATGATGAAGAACAGCGAGCCCGGATCGCCGAACTGAAGCCGCACGACCAGCGTGGTGTTGGCTTCGTCAAGCGAGACCTCAAAATAACCGTGGCGGCCATTCAAAGAAATGGAGCGACGATAAGTGCCAAATTCAACCACTTCGACGCCCGGCGTGGCACGAGCCGACAGAAACGCCAACATACCTTCCCAGTGATAGGGTGGGCGAAAGCGAAGGCGAATGTATCGATCCATATCCCTTGGAACCGATGATAGTCGATCCTTCGCGAGAAACTGGACATTTTCGGACTGCGTCCCGCGACCAGGTTTCGGAGCGTAATTCTTCGATCGCATCTTCGCTGCCGGGACTCGCTCACGCCGGGGACTTCCATTCGCAACAATCACAATTAGCTTGTCGACGGGGGGGATAGCAAGTCGGCTTCGTGTAACGGAGATCCCTCCCACCGATTGAAGGATTTGAATGCGGTTCGCAACCCGCTTGAACTGGTTGGTCGTGCTACGATTGTATAGTTTTCTGACCAGTGGACGTTCCGGCACGCTTGATGATCTCCCGCACACGGTTCCTTGTCGCAGCGGCGTTTCTGGGTCATCTGTTTTCCGTTCACCTCTCAGCAACCACGCAGTTGCGTTGTCCACCCGTCGCACACACATCTAAAGACGATGTGACCATCTGCGCCATCCAACAGGAGAAAATTGGCTCAATCTTCAAACTGCACGTCCGAGGTAAAATTGACTACCATGGCTTGACAATGTGGGCGGACGAGGCCACCTACAACGAAGATACTGACGATGTAACCCTTGAAGGCCATGTCGTTCTTGACGGTGGTCCCAACAACGAACACGTCGAGGCCAGCCACGGGACTTACAACGTTCGCACCGACAAGGGTCGGTTTTATGATGTGGTGGGCACAATTGGCTACCGCCAAAGGCCCCGGCTCCTTCTGACCTCCTCAAACCCGTTTGCGTTTACCGGCAAAATCGTAGACAAAATCGATCCCGACCACTACGTTGTGCACAATGGCACAGTAACCACCTGCAAATTGCCTCATCCCAAATGGCAGTTCGACATGCACCGTGCCGTCGTGACTCCCGGCGATAACGCTCTCATATATTTCAGCACCTTCCGGATTCGAGGTCTCCCCATATTTTATTTTCCTTTTGCGACCCATCCACTCGAGCGCCAGCGGCAGTCCGGATTGCTCACGCCCAGCTTTGGACGCTCCTCTACCAAGGGCACAATTTTAGGGGACTCCTTTTACTGGGCCATTAATCGCAGCATGGACGCTGAGATTGGCGCGCAGTACTTCTCCAGCCGCGGATGGGCACAGCATGGCATTTTCCGGGCCCGCCCCAGCGACAATTCGTATCTCGGCCTTACCTACTTCGGGGTGATGGACCGGGGAATTGGCACGCCCAGAGTCAATCAAGGAGGCGAGGAAGTCCGACTCAACGGCGCGGACCGCTTACCTCACAACTTCCGCCTGGTTGGTGACGTCGACTACCTGAGCTCGTTCCTATTTCGATTGGCGTTTTACGAAGTTTTTAATCAGGCGGTGAACTCGGAAGTGAGGTCTCAGGGTTTTTTGTCGAACACCACGAGCGGCACATCGTTCAACGTCTTCGTTCAGCGCTACCAGGACTTCCAAGGGACCAACACCGGCAACCTGATAACCATTTTGCACACGCCGAGTTTTGATCTTTCCAGTGTAGACCGGGAACTCGGTAACTCGCCTTTCTACTGGAACTTCGAAGCGGCAGCCGAGGGGCTGTCTCGCAGCGAGCCCACGTTTCGCACGGCTAATCTAGTGGGACGATTCGATATCAATCCCAGCCTTTCTTTGCCTATACTCTTTCGGGGATGGTCCTTGCGCCCGGAGATCGCGGTACGAGACACCGTGTATAGCCAGCAACTCGTGCCAGCCAATGGTCTGGCGGTGGCTTCCGGTGACCCTATCAACCGCAGGGCGCTTGAAACCTCGGTGGAATTGCGACCGCCGGCGCTGGAGCGAGTCTTCGATCGCGGCCTTTTCGGCCGCAAGCTGAAGCACGTGATCGAGCCTCGGGTTGTCTATCGGCGCGTCACCGGGGTGGACAACTTTTCCAAAATCCTGCGTTTTGACGAGCGCGACATCCTTACGAACACTAACGAAGTCGAGTACGGCGCCACCACTCGCCTGTTTGCCAAACGCAGATCATCCACTACCGCGGGCTGCGACACGGCCGCGTTGCCCTTGCCCGATCAAGCGCGTCCGCTATCAACAGCTTGGGATCCGTTCGACCAAGAACCCGACGTTCAGCAGCCAAGAACCGTCGAATGTCCAGCCGTGCCCGCCGCCCGCGAGCTCGTAAGCTGGGAGTTGACGCAGAAGTATTTCTTAGATACGGGCTTTGGCGGGGCCTTGGTCAGTGGAACGCGGAACGTATTCACCACTACGGCAGACTTCACAGCCATTGCTTTCCTGACCAGTCCCCGGCATCTCTCTCCACTGGTGTCTCGCCTCCGCGTCGGGCCGGGGCGAACGTCGATGCGGAATGGGACCTCGACTACGATTTCAAGAGTGGGCGAATCAACGCCAGCAATGTGCTGGTGAATTTCCACATCGGCCAGATCAGTGTGGCTGGCGGCGATGCCTTCTTGTACATTCCCGCTGATATTCTGTCCTCCAGCAACACAGCCGCCAGCTTTCACCAGTTCCGCACCCAATTGGGATACGGTCACCCAACAAACCCGGATTCAGCGGCGCGGCCACCTTCGGCTTTGATGCCAATCAGGGACAGCTGCAATATTCTGCCGTCCAGGCCACCCATAACTGGGATTGTTGCGGCATCACGCTGGAATATCGACGGTTCGCCTTGACCACAATCCGCGATGAAAGCCAATATTTCTTTACCTTTAGCCTCGCGAACATCGGTTCATTCGGAAACCTCCAGCGGCGGGTGAGACTGTATTAGTTGGTGCTGGTCTTAAGGAGCGCTCTACTCGCACGAACCTGAGATTTCTCGTTCATGACAGCCCGCCGGGCAGATCACCGTTCCCACTCCATAAGTAGTCTTATAGCCTAGAAGCTCATCATACGCGAAGGCTGTCTACTTCCCCCCGAATGCGACGATATTCGGATGCATCGGTCTGGGTTTTGTGGGCCAAAACCATGAGTGAACTGCCGAACGGAACTGGGAAGCGACCGAGGGCCCGGTTTTCAATTCGTGAAAATAAATAGAGGCAACGGTTGAGCCAATCAGGGGGGATTCTGGGGTTTTTCGGCTGCGTATGAAAAACAGACTCGATCACTCGTGCAGTCAGCTTCGGTACAAAGAGCCAGTTAAACCAGTACTGTTCATCGTTTACGAGCATTCCGCCAGCCTCAATCACCTCCTGGAACGTCTTTCTTGTATATCGTCGCACGTGGTGATTGATGACATCATGGTTCGTCCATAGCAACTGAAAAGCAGGAACGGTAGCTAAGAACATTCCGCCCGGCCTAAGAAGCGATCTTACCTTTGCCACCGCAGTGACGGCATTGCTCAGATGCTCCAAGACATCAAGCATAAGAATTAGGCCGTACTGCTTGTCTGACCGGAACCTCTCATCAAATGGACAAACGTGAATCCTCGCACGGTGGGGACTGCGGGAACTGAGCATACTTGCATCCGGTTCGATCCCCTCCGGTTCACCGAATTCCAATAAACGGTCGAACAACAAACCGTCTCCGCAGCCAACATCAAGGATGTGACCGAATCCACCTGTAGGTTGGATGTGGCGCAATGTACTAACGATGGCCTCCTCGCGCGCGCGCCACCACCAGTGCTTTGTATAGAGAGTACGGTATTCCTGGATGTACTCTGGATCCACGTTCGACTCACTTTCTGCCGACCACAGCATGCGCCGACACGGAATGATCCAGGAAAACCTCCGTCCCGTTGCGAACCATTTTAGAGGCAATGTATAGTGGCCGAGCTTTGACCTCTTCGTAGATTCGGCCGACATACTCACCGATTATTCCGAAAAAAATTAACTGCACACCAAATGCAAACGCAATCAGGGAGACCAAAGCGGTGAAGCCGCGCGGAGCCTGATTGAAGAACAATTTGGCGATGATGGAATAGAGCACATAAAGAATGGGCAGAACCATGGCAAACGCCCCGAGAACGGCAGCCGCCCTGATGGGTACAATTGAAAATGCGAAGATGCCATCCGCGGCCAGTTTTACGAGGTGCGCAAGATTGTAGTTGCTTCTGCCGGCGTAGCGTTCATTACGCTCTACCTCGATCCCAATCTGCTGGAAACCAACCCAACTGCGCAGACCACGAAGATAGCGATGGTGTTCCCGCATGCGCCGGAGATGCTCTACAACCCGGCTGGAAATGAGTCCAAAATCCCCCGCATCCAGCGGTAGCCGCATATCGGAGATCTGCGCGATTAATCGATAAAAGAGGAAATAAAGCGTACGAAGCCACCATGGCTCCTTACGACGAACACGCTTGGCATAAACGACTTCATACCCTTCCCGATATTTATCTATGAACTTGTGAATCGCATCAGGATTGTCTTGCAGATCTGCATCCATAAGCACGACGGCATCGCCCGACACATGGTCCAGTGCTGCCGCAAGTGCTGCCTGGTGTCCGAAATTGCGAGAGAGAGCAACCACTGTAAGCCGGGGCTCGTCGCGTGACGCTTCTTCCAGGATGGTCAACGTTCTGTCAGTACTGCCATCGTCCACCAGCACGATTTCATGTGGTCCGCCCTCGATCGAGTCGATCAGCGCTGCAAGACGGCGGAGCAATTCTGGAAGCACAGCCTCTTCGTTGTGCGCCGGCACGGCGATTGAAAGACGGAATGAAATGGTTAGCTCCTAGCGCATCCTTTAAAATACACCAGGTCCCATAATGGCACTCCAAACCCGGTCACAGAAAAAGGCTCGAACAATACCGGCCTAAAAACCTCGCTAAACAACTCCTGCCAACGTTCCAAGCGGCGGGCATAATGGCCCCGGTCGAGACGAGCGAGGAGCTGCGGAATCGATGAACGGTCTGGAAGAACTAATTCAGTGATGTGAACGCATCCGTCTTCGGACAAGAGATCCGTAACGTGACTAAGAAGGCGTCGGACTTGCGTGTCATCCAGATGGTGCAGCAGACTATTCATTAGCACAAAATCGAACCGCTGATCAGGCGGGAAAACCAGGGTGGTCACATCTGCGACCATAAACCGCTGACCGAAACGGCGGCGCGCGGAAGAAATGTATTCTTCGTTAAAATCGATCCCGAGGTAATCGCAATTGAGAAAATGGCGTGTATTGGTACCGGGACCGCAGCCAATATCCAGTACTCGCCGCACCTTGGTCAAGTCGTTGTTGCCAAGAACGGGGCGTAGTTTAGGCTCCGCAAAGGGCGCCATCCAAAGCCGGTAAACTAATGTATTTTCTAGGATTCCATCCTTTAGGTTCAACAATCCCCCGAAGAGCGCAAAATAGCCGTCCTTTATCTCTAACTACCCCGCCGCTCGGCGTCCTGGTTCGCGAACAGGACTCTTCCGCACAATCATTTGAGTGATTCTTAGCACAGATATTTGTCTGAGAACGAATTCTAAAACACGGTGATCAGGTTTCGCAAGCGCACCGCGCGTAAGCTACGATCGTTTCTAAAACTGCTGCTTTTTCATCAGTCCGATCGACGCGGTCGAGGGGTCGGACGACATCAAAAATACCGTGTTGTTATCGACCTGATACAGCTGCATGCTTGAAATTACCGATTGAGCTACTAAGCGGCGCCGATCCATACCCATTGCTCATCAAGGAGCCTCCGTTGGCGGACAATGGAATGCCCTGACTCGACGTCCGGCACCTGTATTGACGTCGCCGGAACCTTTATTGATGTCTACCGCGCCGGCGAGGTGATGTCCTCTTCACCAGGTCGAAGCTCCGACACGGGGAGACTTACCGTTCCCGTCAAGCTGGCAAAATTCCCAGAAATTGAGTTGCTGCCAAACGGACCTCCAACCTTGTTTTGAGCGTACCGGACCCAGGCCGCCAAAGTCCGTCTCGATTAGCTCGAAACTACCGTCATCTGCGAGGAAGATCGCAGTAAGTTCCATCAATATTTGTGCTTATACGACCGGTTGCGTCGACGTAGTCGCCCGCTAAAAAATTGTGGCCCAGCGAACGTTCCGTCGTTTGGTATTATTGCGGGTCAGCGAGCAACACTTTGAATCCGCATATTTCGACAGACTCGTCGACGCCGAACGTGATACCAGGAGCGCCAGTTCGCAGTGTTTTCCAGTTGGTCTACGAAAGAAAGGTACTGGCGCCACTCTCCGTCGTGGCGCTGATAGCACTTTTCTATTGGCCATTGCTGGCGGGTATTTATTCGATATTTGATGTGGGGCCGGACATCGCGGTGATGGCGGTGCCGGACCTCAACCTGCGAGCCAAGGCGCTTCGATCGGGAATCATTCCGGTGTGGGATCCCTACGAAATGGGTGGACAATCCCCTCTTGGTGAGGTTACACCTGCGATTTTTGACCCTTTCAGTTATCCACTGCTATTACTGCCTTTAAAAAATGGGCATATACGCCTGGGTTACATTCAAACCTACTATGTGCTGCTGCATTGCTTCGCCGGTCTGGCCGCCTACCTGCTGATAATCGATTTAAAGGTGCGGACACACTTACCGGCGGTCGTCGCAGGGGTATTCTACGGAATTGGCGGTGTTCCTGGGAATGCTATTTGGTTTCAAGTTGTCACGGAAGCGATCTACGCACCGCTGGTGTTGCTATTTATATTTCGCAGTCTGCGTGGAATCCGGCCGATGGGGAACAGCGCCATGGCCGGGCTGTTGCTTGGGTTTTCATGGTTCAGCGGAACACATCATATTCCCGTTATCATGTCACTCAGTTGTGGATTATTGCTTCTGGGTTTTGCCGTCTTAGGGGACCACTGGCGAGGTCTGTTGCGCTTTGCGGTCTTTGCCGCGATTATGCTTTGCGTCAGCGCTCCGCAAGTTATTCCGGCGCTGCAATGGGGCAAGATGTCGATGCGGTGGGTTCTTCTGGATCAGCCGATTTCCGGTGCTGCTAAAGTTCCTTTCCTGGCGCACTTGATTGAAAATATCCACCCCTCTTCACTATTAGGAGTCCTGATTCCTTCAACAGGTAGTTGGAATTCCATGATTTTCGCAGGAGTCGTGGTGGCGGTGTTTGCGGTGCTGGCAGTGGTGACGCATCTTGGCAACTCTCGCTTAATTGGTCTCTGCCTGCTTTTGATTATTGTTGGATCGCTGATGACGCTGTCTCAACACAACATGCTGTACGGCATCGTCTATATCTTGGTTCCGATGTTCGATAAATTGCGAGAAAGCGTATTCTGGGCCTTTCTCCCGCATATTGGATTGACGTGTTTGGTGGGCCTGGGAGTTGACACATTTCTCCAGAGAGACCAGATTCGTCTCGAGCCTCGAATCGCGAAGACTCTGGCGATTTCTGGGGCTATATTGCTCGCATTTTCCTACCTTCTTGGGCGGCTGGGCAATCCGGAGTTTCAGGACACTGCTGATCGGCTCGGGCTGACTGGAATCGTCGCTCTTCTATTGGCGGGCCTATTTTACCTGGTAAACGGCGGTCTGTTTAGGGCGTCGCTGGCTGCTGTGTTGGCGCTGGGCCTGCTGATGATCGAACACGGGAATGTCGGTGGCAAACTCAACTACCCGCGCGGACACGGCTACACTTCCCGATTTGAAAAGCCCCTGCTGGAGTCAGATTCCCTGGCACAATTTCTGCGCACTCGCACTGACCTGGAGCGTATTGATGTCGATCAAAAAGACCTGCCGATGAACTTCGGCGATCTTCATATGATCGAAGAAATGAGCAGCCACGGCGCTACGATGCTTACCTCCGTATTTGAGACCAGATTCTGGACCCCTAAAGCGCGGCAGTTGTATGGTGTGAATTATTACCTCGCACGAACACCCTCTCAGACTAATCAAGTAGAAATTTTTACCGATCCCTCGGGTATTAAGGTCTTTCGCAATCCTGCTGCGCGTCCTCGGGTATGGTCCGTGCACCACATTGTTTCGGTCCCGGATTACGCTCGAGGGCGGGAACTTCTTTCTAGCGCATCCTTCGACATGGCGACGACTTCCTTCGTGAACGGGGATGCGCCCCAGGTGGAACGATGTGATTCTGGAGACCAAATCGAACTACTCAAGCGCAGCTGGTTCTCGCTGGCGATTCGGACGAGAATGATGTGCACCGGGATGGTTGTGCTAAACGATAATTGGTATCCAGGATGGCGGGCCAGCATTGATGGAAAGCGCGTGCCGATTTACTCGGCCTATATGACCGTTCGTGGTGTCGTCGTTGGACCGGGAGATCACATTATCGAGATGCACTACAGGCCACGAGCGCTCTATCTAGGTTGCATTCTGTTCGCCGTTGGAACGGGTGCAACAATCTGGTTGTTCCGGCGAAAGGAAGATCAAGAGTTAGACTTGCTGGCCTGAGTAGAATGATTGTTAAGGCTGCAACTGAGATCAATTTGCTTTCCGGGCAGACTTCATTGATGAATGGGACGGGGTTTTAGAATCAGAGGTAGCATGAAAATTGTTGCCAATGTACTCCAGCTTATTGCTACAAGTGCAAAATACGCCGTCTGATCGTAGGAAAACTGGATAGTGTTCTCACCTGCTTCAACCCGCACCGCCCGGAAGATAAAGTTTCCACCAAAGACTTCGGACGGTTTCCCATTCACACGAGCATGCCATCCTGACGACCAGCGATCGGTCACAATCAGCCAACCGGCCTGCCGACAGGATACGCTCAGATCCAGGTGATTGGGGCTGTAACGCAGAATTTTAGTGGAAATCGTCTCTACAGCGTTCAGCTTCGCGATTGCATTAACTTGAGACGTTTCCTGCGAATTGGTTTTCGCAACAGGATTAATTGCTAAACCACTTTGACTAATCATGACCATTTCTTGTGCGGGGTGGACAACCAAAACCGGCACTCCGAGGTCATCGGTCCTCCTCACTAGAGCGGCGTAGGCAGCATCTGACGGAGACACTATTGCCGCGTCTGACGCAAACCAAATTCGTTCGCTCCCAATAGCCATGTTCTGCAGTAAGGGGTGATGCTCAAAATTTACGTGAAAACGATTGCTCATTACTTCGTCGTTGTAAAAAGTGAGAATCTTCAGAGGAAGGTTGTTGTTGGTTATTGAACCGCCCGCCCAACTAGGAGGTCGCAACTCTCTTTGAAGTCCGTTTTCGCCGAGACCAATGCCAGGACGGTGACCGGCATTAAGTCGGTCCCATATTTGTCGCGCCGAACTACCCCCCGAAACCAGGGGCTCAGTAATCCGAGCGGTGAGAGAGGCATCCACCAAAGCAAGAATTATCAGAAGAGCTGGTAGCCACCGTCTAGCTTTCGCAAATAACAACACCAGTAGAGAAATTGCAATTGCGCCCAACCAAACCCGCACAAGGTGCCGAGTGCCGCGATGGAACTGCTCCGCAAAATTGTTGAAGTGCGTAATGATGTAGATGTATGAGACCATTGCCCCAGTCGATATTACGACCGCTGAACACAACAGTTTCACCCAGATTCTAGAAGAAGGTTTGCTGATCGCGACTTGCAGGTCCCGCCCTGCCAGTAACGCTAAAATCATTATTCCAAAGATGGCGAAAGCACGAAAAGCAGCTGCATGGCGAAAATACCGCGTCGGAGGACAACAGTCATAGAGCCAACCGCGAACTGGCAGGTGCTTCCCCACGCTGCAGGTCAGTGCGAAAACAATAATTCCGGTCAGCCACCAACGCCAGGTAGATTTGGGCCGCTCTAACAAGGCGAGGGTTGCAAGGATGAGCGGCAGTGCTCCAAGGTAAAGGGCTTGCAGGCTGATGTCGGAGTCGGGCCACAAGCCCGGGTTGAGCTTAGGCCAAGGCCAGCGCAACAGGATGAGATACGGACTGGCAAAATTCAAAAGTGAGCTGGGTGACATCGCACCGTCCAGGGCAAGTCCTCGAGACAGCGCGCCGGCTCTTTCACTATAACCCGCTCCTTCTTTGAAGAAGGCGGCATAAGTAGGGGCAAGGACGACCGCTCCCACGCAGAAGACCAGGATTAGAGCCAATGCCGCAAATACAAAGCGGGTTTGTGTGGGGCGGGCTTGAAAGCTAGCGAAATCGCTCTTGGACGAGCAGCACCGGCCAAGTGCCCAAAGTCCCAAAAAACCGCCCGTCATTATCGTTAGAGAGGGATAGCCACCGAGTGCCGAGAGTCCCCAGAGTGCCCCCGCCTCGATAGCCGCCCAGAAGCGAAGAGACTTCAAGGCCGCATCAAAGCGCCAAAAAATAAAAGGAAGACTCGAGAACGAATAAACAAAAGTGGTGTGCTCCGCGTGACCGACATAGAAGCCGCAGAACCCGTAAGCTAAAGCCACAACCACTGCTGCCCAGGCTGGAGCGTCCAGATGGCGCGCGATGAGCAGCATTCCCAGGGGCCCTAGAAACCAGATCAAAAGCCAATACGCGCGGAACCCCTTCTCGGTGCCACCCGCAATAGTTCCAACCAAAATCATAATGGGTGACGCCGCACCAACTTGCGGATCCGCGTTGTCGGGCGTTCCACCATTTATCCAGGGATCCCACAATAAAAGTCGGCCCGCGCGAGCGTAGTCTGCTACGAGGGTGAACTCGGGAGTGTAGTAGGTGAAGGCGTCCCAGGTGGGGGCATTGTGGCCAGTTACGATGTTTCGATTGCAATACAGAAATACCATCAGGACAAACAAAACCGCTAACGGCCATTGCAGCCTTTGCCACGGGCTCCTTTCACTGGGTGCTGAATTCACTCCGCCGGAACCTTTGCGAGATCAAACGTGACGCAGTCAGGTTTTGTTGTCGTCATGAAGGATAGCCAGTCGACCGACCTTATTTTCGCCACGAACCGTGCGCAACAACCGTCATCTAACAGCGTTCTATACTAACCGGCCCAACCTCGCAATTGCGCGTTGTGGTCCGCTTCGGCTCATGATAACTGCTGCGGTCTACCTCCACAGCCTGGCAGGCCCCGCGTTCGCTCGTGCCAAACCGCACTATCGCCAACACCGCATCCGCTCTTAAGCCGGCAAGCTCCACCCGTTTTTTCGTACGATGGCCTTGCCTTTTTGTCCAGGCTGACATCAGCCACAAAATGCTTCAACCGGGGGCTCTCATCATCAGGACTCTCAGCCGTTGCGCCTCACCCGGTTCCATCCTGCCATAGTTACTCTTCCCGCCGCACAGCGTCGCCTCGCTAATTCCGCGCTCGCGCGCCAATTCGGTCACCTTCGCCTGCATCGTGTTCCTTTAGAGTCCTTACGATCTGCTCTTCGCTGAGCGCACTCTCTTCATGGTTCTTGGCCCTCCTTGTCGCTACCGCCTCGACGTGAGGTCCCAAACTCTAGCTGGTTGAGTTCTTCGAGAGCAGGTCAGGAACTATAAACGGACATCTAGACGTCATCTTCAAAGCCTGGCAGCGATTTCAACCGTTAGAGTGTGTGGGATCGCCGTCTGCGCGCACGCGAAACCAGCCATAGCGTTCGACCCAAGAGGTACAACAATCCGAAAGGAAAAAGCAGGAGAGAATCGACATAGCACTTCCTTGTGCGCTGAACAGCAAATCTGCAAAGATCATTCCACCGTGCTCTATCGACTATCAGGAATTCTGCATTTTCATTGCTGATAATGAATCGGCGCGGGCTGAGCAAGAGTGTCGCAAGCTTCATCCTACGAAAGGTCGGGGTCCCGGTGAGCACGAGAAGGACCACATCAAACTTGCGGCGCCGTAATCCTAGCAAAGAACGTAATGGCGCGGCTTTTATTTCCTCCAGCCACGTAACGTCTGCGACGGGTGAGAGCAAGTACGCATAGCTCCGCGGGATTAAGGATGTGAATGTAATTGCGGGAAATTCCTCTCGAACGACAGGAAGAACTGCCGCGATTGCATCCGGCTCGGCACTGGCGACCAGGATGCCCGTCCGATAACGATCCCAACCGGTTTCCTTCGTCAGGAGAGTAAGCAATCCGCGCATGGTTAATGCCGCCCAATTTTCTCGGCACCAGGAAGGCTGGTCACTTGGATCCCCGGGGCTTGGGCCTGAGATCGCTCCTGGTTCGTGGGATGTAATATCTGCTCGTACATGTCAGAGTAAAACGCAGCGAAAGCCTCCCACGAAAACGAAGATATCGCTACATCGCGAGCTCGACTGCCCATAGCGTTAGCCAGGTTCTCGTCCTGAAAAAGTTCCTGGATACGTTGGATGAATGTATCAGAGTCGCTGGCGATGAAGCTGAATCCGGCGTCCTCGGTGGCCAGACCTTCGAAGGCAAGCGGGGTACCTACTACAGGTTTCGCCATGGCCCAGGCTTCCAGGACTTTTGTACGCATGCCTGCACCTTCAAAGACAGGCGCTAAAACCACGCGGGCACGCTGTAGATACGGCCGCACATCTTCCACCCATCCAGTGACGGTGACATTCTTCTTTCCATGCCACTGGCACATCTCTGGAGTGGGATTGTTTCCCACGAGATGAAGTTGAGCTTCGGGATAACGCTCAAGGACGCGTGGCCAGACCCGCTCCATCAGCCACATGGCTCCACTTGCGTTTGGTGAGTGCCGGAAGTTACCGACAAAAACGACTGACTGCGGATCCGGTTTTCCAAGAGTCGGCGAGAAAAAATCGCAGTCGACTCCCATGGGGTGGCAATAAAGATGGGACTTGACAGTATATCGGGACAGAAAATCGACTTCAGCCTGGGTCAATACGACTATGGCCGAGAAACGCTGTAACATCTGCTCTTCATAGTTCAACATCCGCATGGCTGAGATCAGAGCTTTCAGCTTGGCGAGAGTGGTCCAGGAGACAAGCTTGTAACTATTAATGCGCGAGAGCGAAAGCACCTCGTGGTTCGTCAGAACAGCCGGAATAGCTGGTTCGACATAGCCGAAATGCGCGGTTTGCAGGTATTCACACTGAATGAGATCGAATTTTTGAGTACTCAAGTAGTGCTTTACCAGCCGCTCCATGCGGCGGTGATAAAACTCATGCACAATCTCAGGCGGTTTCAGCCCGAAAAGATTCGTTGCCTCGAAGGTCTGTCCCCGGTAAAGGGCCTCCACTTTCTCGCAGTATTTGGCAAGTCCCGGAAGTTTATCGAGCTCTGACTGCTGTTCATAAAACGCGAGCACCGATATGCGATGGGTCTTTGACAGATGCCGTATGAGATTGAACATCATGCTGCCACCGCCGTGCGTGCCCAGACAAGGGACGTACGCGCACACCATCAATATGCGCCTCTGTCCCGAGTTGTCGCCTTGATGGCAGAGCGCGCCATTGATTGACACCGAAGGACGTGGCTGTGTCTGGATCTTACGCCGGGAGCCGCGTTCGGACAGCAGTCCAATGCTGTGAAAGGCTATACCGAGGGTTCTTTGGTCAGTGCTTGAATTAAGCGTCTGATTCACCGAGAGCTCAATCTCAACCGGAAGCCCACGAGGAATAGTACGAACCGGCCAGTGGTATTCGAATCCGCCTTCTTTCAGTGCGAAACGTTTTTGTTCTCCGCAGCAAAGAACTGTCAGATTCAGGCCAGCGCCCTTGTACGACGACAGAGGAGGGACATACCCTTGCAGGAGAAGCTCAGCCTCTTCCTTTGGCGCCAGCAAGAACACTGAGGCCTGCTTCGTCATCCAACGGTGGGGCTTGCCGTTCGCGACCTCGATGTCGTGCCAACCACTGCCCAGCTGATCCGAAAAGGGACCTAAAGCAAAATCAATGTGATTGGACCGGATTGTCGCTTCCGGCGGAGTGTTGGTTATTTCAAGGATCTCTCGATCGCTCCGCACAACCGAGCGGGTAAGACGCAATTTCCCCTGCACTACGGTTGGAAGACGTTTTATCGCTCCGAGCAACGCACTTAGCTCCAGGCGGATTCCAATTCCTGGAATCCCTGCGCGTCGGACCAAGGTCCGCGGTGCGCGAGCAAAGTGGGCCAGCAGCTTGCTAAAGTCGCCGAAATTCTTCCACAGAAAAAGATACTGATTCCTGCGAACAATTTGCGTAATGAATCGATTGCCGAAGCGGCTTGTGCTACTGCGGTGCTTGTGAATCACTTTGCTTTGAACCGCCAGCAGACACTGCCATCCAACCTTCCAGGCGCTGTAGCAGAGATCAGCATCCTCAACGTAAAAGGGGTCGTATAGCCTGTCAAAACCACCCAGCCACTGAAATTTTTGTCGATCTACCGCAACTGCTCCTCCGTGCCCCCAAAATACCGGGACATATCGTTGCTCCTCGTCGGTGGGCAAGATGGTTTCATGCCTCCAATCGAGATCGCAGCCATTAAAACTTGCTCTTGCCTTGCCGGTTTCTTCTCGCCTTTTGGAAGGGTCTGCCAAGAAAACCTGGCTGGCGACGGCGAACACATCAGGAGATCGGAACCCCGCAAGTAGTGGGGCCAGGAAATCCTCGTGGACGATCATGTCGTTGTTGAGCAAAACGAGAATGTCATTCTTTGCTTGCGTTACGCCGAGATTGTTTCCGCCACCGAAATACTCATTGCGATCATTGCGAATCACCCGCACTTCAGGGAAACGAGTCCGGAGGTATTCCTCGGTGCCATCCGTGCTTCCGTTGTCGACCACGATGATCTCGTGTTCTCCGCCCTGGAAGTGGATGGCTTTTAGCAGGGCCGGCAGCGACTCGGACAACAACTCCTTTCCCTCCCAGGTGACGATAACGATGCTGCATCGAGATGAATCCTCAGGCGCGATTTGCGGGCCTTCTCGCTTGGATTTGCGGAACACGCGTCCTAGTGACTCCGCACTGACGATGAACATGCCAACCGACTCCAATCCAGCGGAGCCAAAATCGAAAAAACGAAAGCCCTCTTCCAACGTGTCGCTTTCGACCAAAGAGCGCTCAACTGTTCGTTCTTGACCTGCAGGTCTTGGACATTGGATTGCAACTCTTGGGCTTTGGACTGAGCCTTGGCCAATTCCACATTGAGTTGGTTTGCCCACTCGGCTTTTCCTCAAATTCCGGCTGCAGGCGAGCTAAATAGGTTTCGCGATCATTCAATTGTTTGGTTAAGGATCGGATGTGACGCTCACGTTCCAGAAGAATATTGCCAGATGCAGGTACGTAGACCATTTCGCCGACATTGCTGTCGCTCGCTGGAGCATACACAGACGAAATAGTCCGCAGTTGCCAACTCCAGCCCGTTGTTCGATGGCAGCGGAACTGACAATGATCGATTTGAGCCAAGAATGCCACGGCAGAAAGATGTTGTTCCCCCACGGGGCTCCACAAAATTGAAATCGCTTTCAAAATGCGTCAAGAACTCATTTAAATTCCACTCGCGGACATGAAAGGGTTGGTAATTTCACCTGAGGTGTTCGTGGTACACCGGCCGGTTTGGGGAGGAAACAACAAAAATACCGTCTTTCTTGAGAACCCTTAGCACCTCTTCCACATAAGCTTTAGCGTCTGGCAGGTGTTCGATGAGTTCAAATGAAGTCACCACCCCAAATGCTTGAGACTGAAAAGGTAAGTTTTGGCAGTCTCCTACAAGATATGCAGTATTGGTTCGAGCATAGTGAGAGCGCGCAAACCGTATCGCCCGGGAATCGTTATCGAGGCCCACAACATGGGCAGCAACTTCGGCGAGATAGGCACTTCCATAGCCCACGCCGCACCCAGTATCGAGAATGTCTTCGCCGCGGCAGAATCCCCGTGCGTAGACATAACGAGCGAAGTGTTCATTGAATAGGTCTGCATCGACTTTCCCTGGAATGACCCTTTCGCTGGTGAATGAAAGTTCGCTCTCGGAATCGCTGGTAGTGTTGGGCGCGACAGGCTTCTCTGAATTGGGCATTTGTCGGCAGTTTACTCGCCAGGCACGAACGGGTGAGGAGTTCCGGCTAGGTCGCCGTGCTCATTGGTCCGGTCTCAAAAATGGTTTAAATGATTTTCAAATTATCTTATACACTCGCTTGCCTGCAACTTCCAAGCTTGAATATCTGTTGGAGCTGACGTGGCGGGGAATACCTATAGGTGAAGGATAATTCTTACACCCCGGAATAGACGCGACAGCGCGCGGGTTCACGTGGCAGGAGGGAGTCGAAACGAGACGACCCGAATCAGCCGATTGATTGGGAAATCGGGTCTGTGATCCCCTGAGTTGCCCGCCGAAAGCGTAATATATGGGTTTCGACAATATAGCCGCCTGATTCCATGGCTTTCTAGTTGGCTTCCAAATCCACTCGTTTGCTTCTGGCTCCGCCGTAGATCCTTTCGTACAGGTACGCTTCCTCTTCGAGCCGCGATACCGTACCGCTCTTCATGTTTTCTTTTATTTTATCGAGCACTCGGGGATCCGAGACAATCAACCTCAGGTTCCTTGCCAGGTCATCTGCATCTCCTGCCCGGAAAGTCAGCCCCCAGTCCCGAATCTTCAATTTTCTCGTCCAGACATGGGACGGCCGACGCGATTACAGGGAACCCGGAAGCAAGGGCTTCGTGAAAGGCAAAGGAATAACTCTCGTAACACAGGGACGGAATAATTAAAGCGTCGATGGTGTGGAATACCCTGCCGACCTCTCTTCTTCATAAGTTCCGCAAAATTCTATGCGGTCGTCCTGACCTGCGATGTTTCGCAGTGTGCGCTCATATTCCCGCTCGTGAGGGCCGCTAGTCCCATAGATACGGAGTTCGACGTTGAGTGCTTCAGCGAGCGAAATGCCGCTATCAGAATATGCACTCCTTTGTGAGCAGACAACCCGCCGCAGTATGCGAAAACGATTCTCGCTTTGTTTCGGGGTTCGCAGCTTGCTAAATTCGTCTAGCGGCAATCCATGGGGAATGATATGGGCGAAAGCTCAGGAAACTCCTTCTTGAACATCGTGCGACGAAACGAGAGGGAGCAATGATTGCTTTGGCTCCACGCAAGATTTCGCGAGCGCTTTCAAACGTGATTTTACAAATTCCGGAGGAAGTTCGGGACACCATTGAATGCATATTTCTCCCTTCCGCGCGGTCCGCTGCATTGAGTATGGAAACTCGTATGCAAATTCACTTTCGGACACATCATCCAAAAGTCGGTTAAAGTGAGCACGTACGGGATGCCAGCTTCCACAGCTGAAATAGCAAACGAAGTCAACCTCATCGGGTGAACGAGATGCACTACATCATAACCTCGACCTTGATTGTCGAGCACTTCCGCTGCGAACGACAAGACTGACGAATTCCCGAGAGAAGTATTTATGTCGATCGGTATCTTGTCGTGCCGAACGCCAGTGACTGATATGCCTTTGTACTGATACTGCCGGCTAGAAGGCTTCCGGACGATCGAAATTCTGAGCGCTGACAAAGCTGTATGTCACGATGTCGGCGCGATGGCCGGTCCGCTGAACGGAGGAGGCGAGGTGAAGCAAGAATTGCTCTGTGCCGGCGCCAGACTCAGGATAAAACTGATGAACCACGTAGAGGATTCTCATGGCTGATCTATACACCGGCAGTCATTGTTTTATCCAAGGCGATAAGACCCTCACCAAGCTTCCCGTGGCTTCTCGACGTCAAGTACAGATAAGCCAAATGCGTTCCGCTATGAAGAGCGAGCATTTTTTCCAACGCGCTCACGATCGCGCTGGCAAGGGCTCTATCTGCGACGTCGTAGATGCCACAAACCCAATTCTGCAAAAGCTCGAAATGATCCACAACGTGAGGCGCAATCATATTTGTTTGCCCGGCCGCTCTCATAGATATGTATTGCCCGCGCTCGGATAACTGCCTCACGAACTCCGAGAGCTCGGGATTCAGACTTTCCCAGCCTGAAGTCGTCTCTGCTTGCGGAGTAGAAAACATCGTAAGCAAAACCTTCATCAGATCCTTTACCGGCAACGGAAACCGAAGATCGGGAAGCCGCCGGGCAATTTGATTCACACGGTCGCAGCTCGTCAGAATGTCGCAATACAACCTTGCTTGATTCTCCACCTCAGGAAAGACAAAATTCGGAAACACTTCAACCAGGAATCTGACGTCAACATAGCCTCGCTTCAGGAAATAATACGAAGACCGATTATGAGAATGCAGGACTCGAGTGCGTGAAGAAACCCCAGTCTATGACCGTCTCGAATGAGGCGTATACCGAGATCCAAATCTTCCGCATAGGCCGTTTTGTAGCGGTAGCTCTCAAATACGTCGCGACGGATCAGGGCGGCAACATCGCTGATTTGGGCATTTGATCTTAACCCTAAGTAAGAAGAACAGGACTTGTCCCACGCGAGAATTCTGTCTTGGTCAGGTGCGGCTGAGTTCGAGTGTCATGAATCAAGAATTGATAGAAAAGGTCGGAGTCCGAGCGGGGATACTCTGCACAACTGACCGCAGCGAGGCTGTTGGTTTCCAGAGCTGTTACCATCTCCCAAAGCCACAGGTTGGTGAGCGGCAATGCGTCCTGCACCATGAACAGCAGATACTCTCCGGTCGCCTCTTTCGCTCCCCTATTGCGCGCGAATGAGTGGGTGAATTGCTCAGGCGCTATTTGTACAACCTTCGCCGCCCATCGTGCTGCGGCGGCCAATGTGCCGTCTGTCGAGCCAGAGTCCACAACATTAACTTCCAGATCTCTCATGCCCTCTTGAGATTTCAGCTTCTTAAACAGTTGCTCGAGATTGACATCCCGCATTCTTCGTAGGAATCACAATTGAGATACGCTTCTCGACTCGAGAAATTTGGATCTCCTGCATACGCAGAGCGGGCGAGGGCAACATGGTTTCATGAGTTGGCGGACCGCCCTTAGGCGTTCGAAAGCGACGAAGTGCCAAACGTGTCGCAGTATTCACTCCATAGAGCTGGCAGTAACGCCAGTATTTGGCAAAGTTTTCAGCAGAGAATGCAGCCAGTTTGATGCGATAAGTTCTGATCCAACCCATTTACATGATCCCGAGGCGTGGAAATCATACACTGAGACCAAAAACGCTGAATCTGTCTCATGCCGCGCTAGGCCTCAACGATTGGAGACTCGCGAACGTTTGGCGGCTCGCTCTCGAATTTGACCGGAAAGCGCTTCAGCGTTTCTCCACTGGCACGCGAACAATTGAAATATCTCGCCATCTGTACGAACAACCCTGGGCGCCAAAGCCAACTTCCTTTTTAGAATCGAGGGCACCCGCTTGAGGGCTGCTAAAAAACTATGCGCTTCAACTCTTGCTCGGGATGGTGAAACCTCGCGCACGTCGAACGCGCATTGGCAGCCGAACGCCATCCATGCTTGAGGAGCATTGAGAAATTGTCCAGATTCTTCCAAAAGAAGATGTATTGATTGCGGCGCACCACCAGTCTCAGAAACGGCTCTCCCGTAGAGGTCATTCGGAGCGCATGGTTGCGCGATACATTGATTGCGTGCTGATGTGACACATGGCTAGCGAACGAGAGAAGACACTTCCAGCCAACTTTCCACGCTCGATATGACAGATCAGCGTCTTCCAGATAAAACGGATCGTAGAGCTCATCCAGTCCACCCAGCCACCAATACTTGCGGCGATCCATCGCGAAGGCTCCGCGATGAAGCCAGAAGACGGGAGAGTATTCCTGGCCTTCGTTTTCCGATCGTATGGGTTCATGCTCCCATTCCAGGTCACATCCATCGAAGCGTGCGATAGTCTTACCTGATTCGCAAGCCATGCCTGCCAGCGGCACGGACCAGGCTCGCTACACCGAAGACCGAAGAGTCTTGGAAACCTGCCAAAAGCGGATCGATAAAGCCAGGATCGACTACCGTATCACTGTTCATCAGAACCAAGATGTCACGCTTCGCCAGCGATATCCCCCGACGGTTACCGCCCCCGAAGTAAAGATTCTGTTCACTCCTTATCACTCGAACCTCTGGAAACTGCTTACGGATAAATTCTTCGCTTCCGTCTGTGCTGTGGTTGTCGACGACTATAACCTCGTGGTCGCCGCCGTGCTTTCGCACTGCAAGAAGCAGAGCTGGAAGGGATTCCGAAAGCACTTCGCGCCCGTTCCAGCTAATCATTACAAAGCTGCACTCCGGCCTTGGCAAAGGAAAGGCCGGCGCCTCCTGTGGTGAAACACGCCGCAAAAGCCGGCCTATGAATTCTGTGCAGACGAATAAGCGTCATCAGCAGCCAATCCAGTGGCGCTAAGAAAAACAGAACAAAAAGCATGTGCCTCCACAACTCAATCCATACGTCTACTGGACGCGAAGTCGAACAAAGCACCCCTTAACGCGTGTAATGCACAAAATCGTGAGGATGATTCGACGCAAGTACTACCATTGCTACATCTTGCTCCCGAGTGAGACTTCTGGCGGAAAGCTTTCTAAGCCGCCTCTTATGATCCGGGATCAGATGGAACCGGCGGTAACACTCCTTTCTAGCGCCTTCCACCAGAGAAATGTCGAGGGCATTCAGTTCCCGGAGGCGCTCAAAGAGCGAGTTCCCACATGCTTCTCTCAATCTTTGCACCTCAACATCCAGGTCGCGAGGACGATCTGAGCTGACGTTTTCGGCAGCATAACTAAAATCGAGCCTCTTGAGAACGGTCCGGCGGTCAAACAAACCGCGAAGTGAATACTCCGCCGCCACTGCTCCCAAATCAAACAAGTCCGTAACGCCAAGAATGGCGGCTTGGTTCGCGATCAGTTCTGCTTTCTTGAGGTCGGAATGTATTGGAATCCCTGTTCCTCCGTTGGCAAGGTACCCCACCTGAGCGTTCATCGCGTGTTGAGGATATTTGTCAATCAAAGAACGAAAAAAATCAGCGATCTTTAGCTTCTTGGCCTCCACCGCTAGAGGATCCGCAGTATTGTCGGAGCGACGGTAAAAAACGTACATTGACAAAAGTCGAGTTAAAGGGTGGCGAAGATAGACAATGTCATAAAAGGCGAAAGAGTCGTTCTCCGGTTTCGGAAGTCTCAGGTTGTGGCTGGACACTGCCGCAATATCTGGGTGGTCTTCAAGGAATCGCAAGAATGACTCATTGCTGACAACGTCGTCCGGATGCTCGCTCTCAATGGCTGCGAACTGCGATCCAAAGTTCCTTTCAAGGATGGAATGAAGTGTGGTGCCAGCATTCTTGAAGATGTGATAGTGCACAATTACATGGCGTACTCCCCGTCCGCTGCGGCGTTTCACCCACGATAACACTTCCCGCCTCCAGGATGATGCGGATGGACCTTCACCGCCCGATGTCTGTCGCGCGACCCGAAGAAAGGCTTATTTCCGTGTTGCCTCAGGCACTCGATTTCCAAGTATTTCCTCATAGAGGGCAATTACCCTGTCCGATGATCCGTCTTCAACCAACCGTCCTGCGTGAAGCAGTAAGACCCGGTCACACAGCTTGCGGACGTTATCCATGGAATGCGACACAAAAAGGATGGTCTTTCCCGCCCTGCGAAAACGCTCAATCCGGTCAAAGCACTTTTCTTGAAATCCGGCGTCGCCCACTCCGAGAATCTCATCAATAATCAAGATGTCGGGATCGACTTCGGCAGCGACAGAGAACGCGAGGCGCATGTACATACCGGAGGAGTACTGCTTCACTGGGGAATCTATAAAGTCTCCCAGCTCAGCGAACTCGATGATGGACTCCTCGCGCTCCCTGACCTGGCGCCTGGTCAACCCTAAAAGGAGACCGTTGAGCAGAATGTTCTCTCGGCCTGTCAGTTCGTGATGGAAGCCCGCGCCCAGCTCAATCAAGGGAGCGATGGTGCCTCGAACCTTCACTTGTCCTTCGCTCGGCGCGTATACTCCAGCGACGATCTTCAGAATTGTGCTTTTACCAGAGCCATTGCGGCCAATGAGTCCAACCGTTTCGCCCTTCGAAATCACGAACGTGACTTGCTTTACCGCCTCAAAGACCTGTAGCTGCTGGCGGCGTCGGACAATTTTCGCGAATACTTCCCTCAGAGTGTCCGGTCGTTCCCGGATTCGCCGGAACCTTTGCACCACGTTCTGAAACTCGATACTCTCGGAACCGTATGGCATCACTGCCTAGACGTAATAAACAAAGGTTTTTTCGTATCGACGGAAGACGGCAAATCCAATCCACAGAGCGATCAAACCGCAGGCCAGCGACAAACCTATTGAAGGCAACGAGGGCAGCAGGCCGTAGTAGATGCTGAGCCGAAATCCATTCAGCACGTACAACATGGGATTAAGCTGAAAGATCCACCTGTGTTTGGCAGGAATGAAGTCCAAAGAATAGATGACGGGAGAAAAGTAGAACCAGGCAGAAAGAATAATCTGCACGATGTGGCTGACGTCGCGATAGAAAACATTGATAGTTGCAAAGAAAAACGCTGCGCCCAAGGTGAACAGAAACAGGCCGAGGATGGGGACGGGCAAGTAGATCCACGTCCAATGGACCGGGAATCGCATCACAAGAATCAGCAGGAATAATGGAATCAAAGAAAGCACAAAATTTATAATATTCGAAACTACCGCCGCAAGCGGAAACACCAATTTCGCGACGCGAACCTTTTTGAGCAGTTCGCCGTTTCCTACGATCGATTCTACCGAATAGGCTAGGCACTGAGAGAAGAAGGTCCAGGGGAGGAGCATGCTAAGCAGAAATATCGAATAATGCGGCTTCGAGAATCGCATAATGGTTCCGAAGACCAATGTCAGAACAAGCATCAGGAGCGCGGGGTTGAGCAATGCCCACAGGAAGCCGAGGACCGAACGCTTGTAACGAACCCGCAGTTCTTTCAGCGCGAGGGCCCAGATCAGCTCGCGATAACGATATGTGTCACGAAAAAGCTCGCCCATAAACCGACATGCGCTCAATTCCAAGGTATTGTTAATCTGTGGCGGTGTCAAACGCAACGGCGTCCTTGAAAGGGCGAACAGGCCGTTTTTGGGAACCGCTTTCGCGGAGACTCTAACAGAGCTACACTGCTCAAAGCTATAATCCCATCCCATCATGCCCGTTGGCACCATCGTCATAGTGACTCACGATTCAGGCGGTTGCATTGGTTCGTGTCTGCAAGCGCTGGTGCCGTTCAGGCAATGGAAAGTTGTGCTGGTTGACAACGATTCGAAGGATGACACGGTTCGCCAAGCGCAGGCTATTCCTCTCGAAGTTCACACGGTGATCAATTCGCACAACTTCGGTTTTGCGGGCGCAGTGAACCAAGCTGTCAAGGTTGCCGAGGGTGATTTCTTCGTGATCCTTAATCCCGACGCCATAGCGACGGCAGGCTCACTCGACAAACTGGTAGCAGGCCCTCCGAGCCGATGCTGTGGGAGCGGCGGGTGGTCTGTTGATGGGAAAAGACGGCCTGCCACAAAAGGGCTTCACTGTCCGCAGATTCCCTACCATTGGAAGCATGCTGGCAGAAGTCCTACTCCTGAACCGCATTTGGCCAGGCAATCCCTGTAATGTACATTACCGCTGCCTTGATCTGGATTATCAAACCGCTCAAGAGGTTGATCAGCCGGCGGGCGCTTGCCTAGCGGTGAAGCGCCAGGCGTGGGAGACAATCAATGGCTTCGATGAGAGCTTCTTCCCGGTTTGGTTTGAAGACGTTGACTTCTGTCGCCGTCTTCGCGACAGAGAATGGAAAATTGTTTATTGCCCGGACGCGATTTTCCTGCATGCGGGAGGGCATAGTGTAAATCGACTCCCGTTCCGTGATCGGCAATCCTATTGGTACAGAAACCTTCTTCGATATTTTATGAAACATCGCAGCCGCTCCGAACTTGCGTGCTACGCGTGGGCATCACCATAGGGCTGCTGTTTCGCGCACTGTTATCATTGGTTGGATTCGGGCCGGCGGGGACTTCGGTCACCGAAGCCCTGGAAGCCTACTGGCACGTTGCCTGGCAATGCGCGATTAGGTGCGCAGACGAGGAGCTGATTGCAAACCAGCCGCGCGGCTGAGTTTTGGTGGCTTGGGAAATCACAAATAGCCGTTCTCATGAAAATTGCAATCGTCGGTACACGCGGCATCCCGGCCCGCTACGGCGGATTTGAGACTCTTGCCGATCAGCTTTCCAAACGCCTGGTGGAACGTGGCCATACCGTCACGGTGTATTGCAGGAAACCCTTTACCAAGCCCGAGGATGCTCTTCGATCACCGAATTCGTCGAGATCATTCTGCCCACCCTCGCGAGCAAACATTTCGATACGCTGTTTCACACTTTCATGTCGGTCCTGCACGTAATCTTCACCGACGCGGAGGTAGTGCTCATCTGCAATGTCGCCAACAGCCCGTTTGCCTGGATTCCCCGTCTGGTGGGAAAGCCGACCGCTCTAAACGTCGACGGCTTGGACCGAAAGCGGCGCAAATGGAACGTTCTGGGGCAGTGGTTTCTCCACTTCTGCGAGATCCTTTCTGCTCTTACGCCGACCAGAATCGTGACCGACGCGCGGGCAATACAGGACTACTATTGGCAGCGCTATCGCAAGCGGTCCGATATGATCGCTTATGGCGCTGAGCCACCCAACACCAGCAACCATCTTGGCGACTTCGGACTCTCGAGTAGGCGCTACATCCTCTATGTGGCCAGGCTCGAACCGGAAAATAATCCGGAACTCGTCATCAGGGCTTATCGATCCTTGGGCACGGATTGGCCCCTGGTGATTGTAGGCGGCAACCCCTATCAACCCGATTACGTTCGGGAACTGCAATCCCTGGCTGATAACCGTGTCATCTTCACTGGCCCCGTCTACGGCGATGGCTATTGGAGCCTCCAGAAGAATGCAGGAGTATTTGTCTTTGCCGGCGAGATTGGAGGGATTCACCCGGCGCTCGTAGAGGCCATGGCGGCGAACAACGCTGTTCTGTATCTTGATACTCCAGCGAATCGCGAGACTGCACGCGATTGTGGCATTTCTTTTCATCCTGACGAGCGTGATCTGGCGACCAAACTTGAACAATTGATTGCGGCGCCCGAGCGACTCAGAGACTTGCGTACCCGGGCGAAGAGTGTCGCTTTGGAGGTTTATCGTTGGGAAGGCGTCGTGGATCAGTACGAGCGACTCTTTGCAGAGATGTGCGCCTGAGAGCTTTCCTGGAGTTGAGTGTCAGACGTTTCGGGAGGGCTGAATTTAGTGCCGACGCGTCTTCCGGAAAACCAGAATAGAAGCTCGCGGTCCGACACCCGGCGGTGCGCCTGGATGATCTGTCGCTTCCGTTTGAGTTCATGGCGGCATTTCCAAACCGCTGCCAACGCCGAAGCGAGTTTGCGGTCGACCAGCAGACAGTAGCCGATCACTTGTACATCTCGGAGAGTGGTAGGGAAGAAACAACTGGCATAGAGTCTCCACGAGATGTTCTTCGCCCGCATCAAAAAGCGATTTTTAACGGAATGCCAGTTGATTTCTGTCGGCAGTTCGTTACGACGTTCGGGAGTCACGCGTCGAACGTGCCAGGCAACGGCGCGCGGAGCGTACAGACAGTGCCAGCCCATTAGCTGGGCTCGCCATGCCAGATCCGCGTCCTCCCGATAGGCAAAGAACTGCTCGTCGAAAAATTCTCCATCCACCGAGACATCCTCGACCATGCTCCGGCGATATAGTGCCGCCGCTCCGGTGGCACCAAACACATATTCCGCCTGTTCAAACTGCCCTCGGTCCGCCTCGTCCGCTCCACGATCAAGGTGGCGAAGATTGGGCAGGAAATAGATGCCGGTGGAGTCGATCACTTTGGTGAACTCGGGGTCGGACCCTGGATTCCAGCGCAGGAGTTTGCCGCAGACGGCTCCAATCTTCGGATTCAGTTCTCCCATCGAAACCGCTTCCGCAATGAAATTCGGACTGAGAACGACGTCCGGATTGAGCGACAATAGCCAACTGCCCTGGGCCGCTCGTGCGGCCTGGTTTTGCGCCGCAGCAAAACCGATGTTGGTGGCATTGTAGACGACCTTGATTCCCCCGCGCTTTGCAAGCTAGTTCCTGAGTGCCATCCGTGAAGCGTTATCGACGACAATTATTTCGAGTGGCCGATAGGATTGGCGCTGCGCTGAATCCAGACATCTCTCGATGAACCGAGCCGAGTTGAAGGTCGTAATGAGAATGGAAACCATAAGACCGGTAAGAACCGGTTGAGAAACGTGAGTTTAACTTACTCCGTTGCCGATGACAGATTCTTCCATTGTAAGGAATCTTAGTATCTTGGCCAGAGTGGCAGCGCATGGACTTCGTCAAGGTGGAGTGCCGGCGGTTCGCTGCCCACGACGAGTTGCGTAGAGGTTCACCGCATTTTGCTTCAGACATGCCAGTTTTTCTTTCAAGGGGATGTCGTTCGTACCTGACCTGTCGGGCGAGTACCCCGAAAACGCTTTACCGCCTCAAGCCTTCGGACGTGTCGCGTCACAGAAGAGTAACCACAAGAGCATGGACCACCGACGCCGCACAAAATAGGAACGTTTCGATCAAGATAGGGTGAGGCGAACTTGGATCTTGTGCGAAGTTACTGCGTTTCATCGTGAAGATAGGAGTATTGTTGATCGGTTCACCGCGTATCAATCACAAAGCTGTGCGCCCAGGTGGATCACGGCATGGCATCCTGCGCAAAGAGTGATCAGATTCTCCTCCGAGTCGTCGCCGGCATGGCTGCGAAATGCCTTGTGGTGCACTTCAAGATTCGATATCGTGCCGCAACTCTGGCATCGCCAACCGTCTCGACGTAATACTTGCTGACGCATGTCTTGGTATAACTCGGGGGAGAGTCGCTGCCGAGGGTTCTTGGGTCGAATTCGGTTCACGACGCCTTCTCAAGTGCATGAGCCACGAATGCCTGTTGTTGTTCAGCCGGCAGGAATTTGAAAGAGCGTGAGATCGAGTGCAAAAGCAGGTCTGGGTTGTCCAGGTTAGCGCCCGCCAGGAAATCCGCGCAGATCATCTCCAGACAATAACCACGGGATTTATCAGCTCCCAAGCATGAGAGCCGCCGTTTCGATCGCTTGCTCAACGACCGGAATTTGGCTCTTGTACAGCTTGAAATAGATGATTTCCCAGGGTTCCGTTTCTCGCCCGGTCAGTTCCTTCTCGACCTCCCGTTTGAATTGTTCTTTCGGCATCTCACGAGCCTTGTGCAACCAGGTTGCACAATCGAATTCCTGCCTATCTCGCCGGGCCAGCTTCGCCAGTTCCAACCCCTTCGTCCATCCCACTTCTTTCAGCTCTCTCCGCACCTGCGGCGGCAAGTGCTCGTGGATCGACATCAGGTAGTAGGCTTTCCGCCGCGATTCCAGGAAGCGCCTCTCCAGAAACTCGTCGAACGACTTGAGGTTTTCCAGCCGCCAGTACTGACCCGCCCGGACTTCGCACAGATACCGGCCCAGTTCGACGAAGCGGGTATCCCGCTCGGTTTCCGTCCGCCGTTCCCAGGCCAAGATCTCGTCGATCTTGGTTAGCACGAACAGGGCGCGTCGACGGTTGAGCTTGGGCGGCATTGGAGGGTTCCTAAAACGCAAGCTCGTCAAGCCAGCCAAGGTCTTCTGCTCCTGGCCGCCTGATCAGGGCGGCCTCGACCAAATCCTGACGTCCCAGACACAGTCCTAGGTATGGGCAACTGCTGCAGGGGTTCTGGGGGAATCGAATGCCGCTGTGAGGGAGGAATTCGGCCGACTCGATTCGCCTGATCGTGTCCTCGACCAGATGGCCGAACTCCTGGCGCTGCTCGTCGGTGATCGTGGTGTGGAGGTATTGAACTTCAACCAGCCGCTTGCGGACGAATACGACCTGAGCGACCTCGGCAATGCCCGTCATCCAGGAATAGCAAACCAGCTGTGGGTCGAGGGCCAGCAGTCCCTCCGGTTCTTCTGAGTATCGGCTGGAGGTGGTCTTCCACTCGAGCAGAGAACGTGTGCCGTCCAGGTGCCCGACAGCATCGACGTAGGCCACGAAGTCATTCTTCTCTGAGACCGCTCGGGTGAACTTGATCTGCAGATTGCGGCGGGGCTGGCGAATCCGGATGCGGTCGTCCTGGCAGAAGCGCTCCAGCAGTTGAATCCCTTGCTGCAGCATACGGTCCCAGGTGTCGCCTTTGGAATACTGCAGAACTTGCTTCTGACAGGCAGACCACTCGCGAAACAGGACAGAGGTCGCGTCATCGCGGAGGAAGTAAGCGGCCAGGGCCTGTTCGAAGGCTCGGCCGAAGAGCATGGCCGCCCGGGTGTCCTTCTCCCGCCAGCCGTCGAGGTAGCGGTGCCTGTAGCGTCGCGGGCAGGTGAGGTAGTGGCTGATCTGGGTATAGCTGTAGATCATGAGGGCACCTCAGACCCGCGATGATCACTGTTGGTGAAGACGGAGAGTTCTTCCCAACGCGCAGCCGGTGCAAAGCCATCGAAGTTGAGGACAGAGATCCCGTGCACCGTGACTTGGCTGACCTTTACTACGCCCCAGAGGTCGACCAGGGCCTGGTCATCGATCTCATTCCTTCCGAGCAGTTCGGGGTCGTAGCCGAAGTCGCGCAGGAACCAACTCAGCTTCCACATGGCCCTGGGTGTGCAGTACAGGCGGCCGGTTAGGAAACACCCGGTCAGATGCCGGGGCTTGAGGACAACGAAGCGGATCTCGTAATAAGGCTTTTGCTTGTGCCAGCGATAGTGCGCTCGATCCACCCGGACCAGGAAAAGCCCGTCCGGAACCGAGTGAATAGCCGACACATCCGCCGGGCGGAGAGACTCGAAATAGCGCCTCACGCTGCACCTTCTTCCTTGCTGCCGAGGTAGCTGTTGAGCTGGCAGAGCAGTGCGTTTCGGTCTTTCTCGGCCCAATCGGCGAGGTGGGTGACGAAGTTTTCTACTTGCTCACGAGAGGCTTCGCGGAGGGTCTTAGTGCCGCAGAAATCGATGGCGTAGGATTTGACGAGGGTGGCATCGAGTTGGTGCTCGCGGATGAGCTGGCAGAGGCGGTCGCGGACCTTGGAGCCGCCATAGTTCCCGTTGACGGGCTGGGGCGGAAGCTTCTTCGACTCCCGAGAGGAAGAAGCCGGTTCGGCAAACGAACCGATCTCTTCGACCGAGCAGATGCCAATGCCATAAGCCTTGCGGAGGGCTCGGTTTACTGCCCGCGTTTCCGCCACCCGCATCTCGGCACCGTGGACTAGAGGAGAAACATTGGAGGGGTTGGCGTCGCCGTAGCCGACGAAGCTAGCCGACCTCGACCTGAGAACTGTCGCTTTGAACACCCAATACCCTTCGGCGGGGTTGGAAACGCCAGCCTGCAATTCAGTCTTGATCCCTGAGCAGCGCTTCCGCTGAGCTACCCGCAGAAGGCCTGAGTGAGTCACGTGCCACCTTCCGTCCAGCATGATCATGTCTCCGGCTGTTACCGAAAGTTGCTGGGTGCGGCTGACCTCACGCAGGAATAACAGTTGCATATCAGTGGCTTGAGGATAAAGGTTCTTGACCGCGCGCAGGTTCTGACGTATTAGCTTTGTCTTAGGTATGCTGGGCATGGATTTCCTCTCGGTCGGATGGCGATATCCAAATGATATCAAAAAGCTATCACATTGTCGACAGGAAAATGTCTGCCCAAATCGATTGAATTAAATGCGGGAACCCAAGGCTTCGCTACTGATCAGAATTCGTGCGGATCTCAAAGCTCGGCTTGTGGATCTTGCCAAGCGTGAACACCGCTCAGTGAATCAGCAAATCGAGTTCCTGTTGGAGCAATCCTTTTCAAATCCAGCACGGAATTTATCGGACGCTCGCCAGAAGCCGGGAGAGAGGCGAAAACTCTAGGCTGCCTCCAACAAATTGGCTGCGCGACTTGAGCGTGGCCGTTGCGCATCATCAGGAGGGGGGCCGATATGCATCCGCGTCTCTTGCCATTCATACAGGACTCGGCTGGTGTTCATTTCGGGGCCCCGGCTTGCGATCATTCGGCCCACTCTCGCCTAATCACGACAATGTGTGTGACGTTCTCATTGACGCCGGAGTAAGCAAAAATCGCTCAGTGAAACTCTTGCGAAACAAATCGCATTTTTAACGAATCACGTTGGTATAATCTGCTTGAGACAGGAGTGTGTCTGGACCGGGAATATGTCTGTCTAGACTTCGAAATTGATGTGTTCAAGCTCGACCACAGGGTCGAGCCTTTTTCGTTTATGGAGAAAATCTGCAGCCAGATGCGGACCCTTGCTTGACACGAAGTGCGGAATGAGCACTCGTGCGTTTTGTGCTGCGAGAAGTCGGCGTTTTCTGAACAACGACGAAATGGTCGGCCGGGATGTACTTCAGTGCCCACACCGGAGATTTCCTTGAACAGCGCTGTGCGGGCTAAGGCAAAGACGAGGTCGAAGGCCAAAGGCGGGCGCGTCATCACTACTGCGGGCCAAATATTTCCCGACGGTACGATGATTGAACTTGTCTCGGGATCTGCCGGGAATAAACCTGACCTTTTGCATTGGAACGGAGTCAAAGGTAGCATTGCAGCACGGGTTGAGTACGGTGATTACACATATGAAGCATCTGAGCTCAACCCGAGTCTGTATTGTGCTACGCGCTTGCCGAAGCAGTGCAAAGATTACGGCTCAAGTCGCGAGCTATTCAGAGGAGTTGCTGATCTCTTCAAGCACTCTTTCCATTTTTCTGATCGGGAATCTGGGCTGGTGGCGTGTTTTTGCCTTAGCACTTGGCTGACGGATCGTTTGTCTATTGCGCCCAGTCTGGTAATCTTCGCTCCCGATCAAGGCCTTGGCATTGAGCTGTTACGGTTGCTCAGCTGCGTATGTCGTCGGCCCCTAATGCTGGCTGAGGTCACGCCGGGTGGCTTGCGTTCATTGCCCATGCACTTGTCCTTGACCCTGCTTGTCAATGAGCACGGATTGAGGCCAAACCTACAGCGCCTGCTTCGTGCATCGAGTTACCGAGGGTTGCACTTGCCCGGAAACCGAGGAGGCGTTGTGGATCTCTACGGGCCGAAAGCAATCCTGTGGGAATCGGATGTTGCTAGCGATAACCTTGGCGAGGGAGTGATCCAGATTTCTTTGCCGGCGTCATCGCGTTGGCCGGCCTTGGATGAGCACCGCCGGGCTGAGATTGCGAACGACTTCCAGCCTCGCCTGTTGATGTACAGATTGAAGAATTGCGCGGAGGTGCAGGAATCTCGCGTTAATGTGTCACAATTTACCGTCGCAACTCGCCTGCGCTTTGGCCGCATGCTTCCCCGGGGATCCGAGGCTCGTCCGCGATACCATTTTGCTGCTCCGGCCGCAGGATGAGGAGATTCGTGCGCAGCGCTTCCTCGAAATAGCCTGCATCCTCGTCGAGATTTTGTGGGGTGAGATTCACAGCCGGGAGCATAAGCAAGTGAGCGTATCGAACCTCACAAAGGACGCTAATGCACTGCTGCGATCCCGCGGAGAGTTCAGGGAGTACAGCGCCGAGGAAGTGGGTTGGAAGTTGAAACGCCTGAACATCCCGAAGCACACGGATACCTCGGGCAGGCAGATTTTGTTTGATCACGACACGAGTCGGCGCGTGCACCGCTTGGCTCAAACCTACGATTTGCCGCGATCGCAGCACCTCCGGGATAGTTGTGCCGACTGTGCCCGCAGCGAAAAGCCCTGTAGCTGAGTGATGTGCAGGTTATGGAGGTTATGGAGGTATTTTTAGAGTTTTAGGGAGGGAAGAATGCCGAGAACAAGATCACGGATCAGTACTGCAGAAACGAAAGAAGATCGCCACCGCCTGTTGCGGCTGGATCGGATCGGCGTCGCGACCGGGGACGCGGGAGATTTTAGTAAACCCGATCGGTTTAAATTGGAACAGATCGATCCTGAATTAGCTCGTGTTTACGACTTGCCTAGTGATTGGCTTGCGGTCGTCGTGCCCGCCCAGCTAACCATTCTCGAACCTAGTGTCGTGATTGTCGACCGATTGATGACCACAACCTGGGATGAGTGCGTATGCGTATTCGAGTTGAGTGACCCAAGGGAACATGAACATCCATCCCTCCAAAATCTGACAGAAGGGTTGTACAAGCAGCCCACCATCCTCAATGATTTTTTAGCGGGACAGAGTGTCCCGTTACGGCATCGCCAAGTGAAGGGAGTGATCTTCGCGACTGGCTGGACCTCCGATCCCGCTACCCACTGCGAGGAGCGTTTTTTAACAATTGAATTGGCGCTCAGGGATGAGCAGGGTAACGAAAGCTACCACGAGTTTAGAGCCGAGGTGGATCATGGCATCAGGCAGAGATACGAGCGCCAACAGCAAGAGCGTCGTCTAGCTACGCCAATGGGTAAGCCAGAAGGCCTCTACGGAACGAAAATCAGAGCTGGTGATCAGATAAGTATTCCGCCGAAGCCGAACGTCAGTAGCGAGTCTGATGCATCCAGTGACTTTCAACCCTCGAGGTCCGGACGATCGATCCCTGCTGCCAAGGAAATATATCGTTCAAAGATACATTAACGAAGATGGTTTAACGCGTCCGCAGGCTTGCCCGAAAAGCAGGGCGGCCGAGTATTCTATGGAGGCGGAGTATCCCTCCTCCCGCCAACCATCTAGATAAGTGGGTTTACTTAACATTCTGGGACTGGCAGAACTCCATTACGAGACAGACCCTCGAGTGTCATTCGTGCCACGCCATGGCGGAGCTGCAGCGGCTTCAGATGCGGGGGAGCGGCGAGAATGGGCCTCCAGAAGTGCAAGTTCATCTGACTCGGGAGCTTTAGCCGCAAGAGATTATTACGAAACGAAGCCAACAAGTGGTTTATTTTCAGCGGATGGATTGAACGGGGTGTCAAGAACTCGGTTCCCAGCCGGGAGAGGCTGGCTCCGACGCAACACTCATTTCAGCAAATATTATTTAGCACCACAGGCGGTTTCGCCCAGTTTCTCGAGCTGCTGGTGAATTGCGCTCAATGCGCTCCCCTGCTGGAAAGCACGGTAGGGACTCTCCTATCGAAACCGCTTCGGCAATGAAATTCGGACTGAGCACGACGTCAGGATTGAGCGAGAGCAGCCAACTGCCCTTGGCTGCTCTTCTGGCCTGGTTTTGGGCTGCCGCGAAGCCGATGTTGCTGTCGTTGTAGACGACCTTGATTCCAGTCCCGCGCTTTGCGAGTAGTTCACGAGTGCCGTCCGTCGAAGCGTTATCGACGACAATTATTTCGAGCGGCCGATAGGATTGACGCTGCGCTGAATCCAGACATCTCTCGACGAACTGTGCCGAGTTGAAGGTCGTGATGAGAATGGAAACCATAAGACCGCTAAGGGCTGGCCGAGCAAAAGCAAGTCTAATTTGCTCCTATCTGATGAGCGACTATTTACGGCAGGAAATCTTAACATCCAGCCGGCGTGACAGAATTATGGAGCCAGTTTGCCAGCCGTGAAATCAATGAGTTCGACTACCTGGATACCTTTGAATTGCTTAATTTCTTCAGTCCGGTAACCGGGGATCACCTGTGATCCACCCGGTTCTCCGGCCGCGGTACAGGAAATCATCCAGACATGTCCCGGCCCGTGTAGCGATTTCCCTTCCATCCCTTTCGGCGGAGACGATATTGCGGGAAAGCTCGGAGTCTTACCAGCATGGTCGATGTAGTAGCGGAGAGGCATTTCGCAGTATCCATTCGGCAAGAATGCAATATCACCAGCACTAGCATTGTGCGCGACATAGCCGACAGCACGTTCCCAATCTTGTTTCGCTGGCTCAGCATAGTATGACCTGATCGGAGCGAGAGCGCTTAGAAGCATCACAACGACGAGTGCATATCCAATCCACTGTTGGTTTATTTCCGCTAGACCACAGGCTACCAAGAGGACGGCAGCCGGCAAGCAGACGATTAGAAAGCGAGCCAAAAAGATTGGCTTCCAAAAAGACAGGAAGAACGCAATACCTATTGGGATGAACAACCATAGCATCAAGACAAGGAACGACCATGTCTGCATCGTCCATCTCCCCGACCACCGCGAAACCCAGACCTTCAAAGCGCGGTCATATAGAGGAAAAGATGATACAGGTCCTTTGCAGTGGGACAGTGCACCCAGTCGAGTTGTCCATGGCTTCTAAGCAGAACGAACCACAACAGAGGTGCCCCCAGAACAGCGACGATGCAGAAGCGCTGAACCTGCTTGCGGACAAGGTGTTCGTGTCTCGGGAGAAATGCCAAGGAAACGATCTGGGCGAACAGAGCCAACGCTGCAAAAAAGTGCGCATATAGAGCGAGTACGGAGGAAAGCACATGGCACGTGCCCCAGAAATGTTCTTGTTCCTTGATGCAACGGAAGAACGACAGGAACGAAACTGCAACTAACAGAACAACCAAACTGTAGCTGCGAGCCTCCTGGGAATACCTGATGTGAAATACATTCACCGAAAGCAGTAAATGCAGCGAAGATTCCACCTTGATGTGAAAGAGCCTCTCTTCCAATCCAGTAAATGACGGGAATTACCGCAACGCCGGCCAGCACGGAGAGAAGCCTTACGTACGCTGCGTCATCCCCGAAGCGAACCCAAGGGCGAAGGAGGAAGTAGTAGAACGACATGTTAGCTTCGCCGGTCGTTACCACGTGCCCGAAGTCGGCCCACGGCAGCTTCGCCACCGCAATGCTGAACGCCTCATCTGACCAAATACTCTTCGTGCCCAGATGTGCAATTCGTATAAGGGCTGCAAATCCAATTGCCAGTCCAAGGGCGGTGGGGACTATGGCTGAATTTCCGGAGAGGCCGATGATGTGAGTCGTTCCGACGTGATAATCGAGCTCTCTGACTACGGAACGGCGGGGCGCCCTGATTGTCATCTTCAGCGATCTCGCGTGCATGGAGTATGGCACGCTTTGACCAGCTTCATCCAAAACCTGATCAACAAATCTAATGCCTCTAGCTTTGGGCCAACGCCCGAGGGTTTAGCCTTCTCCGATACATCGGCACTTCGAATTTGCCCCACACCTATCGCTGCGCCCCATTGACACTCTTCTGGCACAGTCATACCCGCCCGATCCACTTGGCAATTACAGCAACGGCGTTTGACTCGCCTCCTCCACGTTTCCGGATTGTCTACTTCAATCGTCTAGGACAAACCGGCTGCTCGATCATGCCGGCACAAGCAGAAGAAAATGCACAGATCATACTTATTGTTGATTGTTCTTTCGGTCGGCCTGTTCCCAGCCCGCGGACTTGGGCAAGTGGGCAGCACCGATCAGCAGACCCAAGCCGCAGACCCTATTACTACTGAAAACGCATCGCAAGATCTCGGGGCCATCTCGGCTGCCACGACCGACAAACACGGGCTGGCTTGGGAGGGCGGGAACTACCCCGGCAACGGCGGAGCTTTAGACCACCAACCACGGCGTTGACCGTTTTGAACAATCCCCATCGGATACAATCCAAAGTCGATGCTGCGTTATTTCACCGCCGGAGAATCTCACGGGGAAGCTTTGGTGGCTTTCCTCTCCGGCATGCCTGCAGGATTGAAAGTTGACCAGGCGTTTCTCGATCGCGAACTGTGGCGGCGCCAGCAGGGTTACGGACGCGGCGGACGCATGAAGATCGAGCGTGACACTGCGCGCATTCTCTCGGGCGTTCGACACGGTATGACGATCGGTTCGCCAATTTCCATTCTGCTGGAAAACAGGGATTGGAAGAATTGGCAGGAGTCTCTTCCAGTCGCGGCGGGTGATTCCGCCAAGCATAAACGTGTGGCTTCCCCCCGTCCTGGGCATGCCGATCTCGCGGGAGCACTTAAATACAACTTTTCGGAAGCTCGGTACGTGCTGGAACGCGCCTCGGCCCGCGAATCAGCGGCTCGGGTCTCCATCGGTGGTCTGGCCAAACTATTTCTTCGTGCCTTGGGGATCGAAGTCCTCAGCCATGTGGTTGCCGTGGGCGGCGCGATCCTCGAGAAAGAAATTTCCTGGGAGCAGATCTGCGCCCTGCATGGTCGAGGCGAAGTGCTGCTGAACTGCGCGGATGCCGAGGCCGAGCAACGCATGAAAGAAGAAGTAGATAAAGTACTCAAGACGGGGGATTCCGTCGGCGGTATTTTCGAAGTCGTGGCCCACAACGTCTGTCCTGGCCTGGGCACTTACGCTCAATGGGACGAGCGTCTTGACGCTCTGCTGGCGGGCGCGGTCATGTCCTTGCAGGCGGTCAAAGCGGTCGAGATTGGCGCGGGCGTCCCCGCCGCCTCTTCACCCGGTTCCGCGGTGCATGATGAGATAGGATACGAAAAAGCAGCGGGATTCAGTGGTTTTACACGCAGCCGAAACAACGCCGGCGGTATTGAAGGTGGAGTTTCGAACGGTGAGGATATCCGGGTGCGCGGCTATCTGAAACCTATTTCCACTCTGCGGCGGCCTTTGCAGTCGGTGGATTTCGCGACCCGCGAGGTCGTGAAGGCCGCTTATGAGCGTTCCGATGTATGCGTAGTGCCGGCGGCGGGTGTGGCCGGGGAAGCCATGGTCGCATTAACTTTGGCCCGTTGCGCGCTGGAGAAATTTGGCGGCGATTCCATGCTTGAGACTCTGCGCAATTTTGAAGGCTATCGTCAGCAACTGAAGAACTACTGAATGATCTATCCCATCGTGAAATTTGGAAACCCGGTTCTGGAAAAGCCCGCAGAGCCGGTCACCGTTTTTGACGTTGAATTGAAAAAGCTGGTCGAGGATATGTTCGAGTCGATGTACGCCGCTCGCGGTGTGGGCCTGGCAGCGCCCCAGATAGGGATCTCCAAGCGGCTGGCAGTCATCGACATCACGTCTAAAGAAGATCCCACCGCCCGCGTGGTTCTGGCCAATCCCGAGATTATTCACACCGAAGGCCGGCTGCGGCAGAACGAAGGCTGCCTCAGTATTCCGGAGTTTCGTGAGCCGGTGACTCGCGCGCGCAAGGTTACAATTCGCGCCCAGGATGTGCATGGAAAATGGTTCGAGAAGACTGGGGAAGAGCTGCTGGCCCGCGCCTTCCTCCACGAGACCGATCACCTGAACGGCAAGCTCTACATCAGCCACATCAGCGCGCTGAAGCGCGATCTCATCAAACGCAAGATTCGCAAGCTGGTGAAGACGGGCGAATGGTGAGAACCTCGGACGCCAGAGTTCGGGACCTCGGACCTCGGACCTCAGACCTCGGACCTCAGGCGTCTGAAGTCAGAGTTTGTCTCCGGAAGCCGAGGGACTCGAGCTGAGGTCTGAAGTCCGACGTCCGAGGTCCGGCGCCTGAAGTTTGATGCCTGCCCCTGCCAATCTCGTTTTTTGTGGCACACCAGCGTTTGCTGTGCCCACACTTGAAAAACTAGTTAACGCCGGCTTCCCGGTGAGCTTAGTCGTCACCCAGCCAGACAAGCCGCGCGGTCGCGGCATGGAAGTCGCTCTGTCTCCGGTGAAGCACCGCGCGCTCGAATTGGCGCTGGCGGTCACGCAACCGGAGAAGATCAGGAACAACGATGAATTTCGAACGCGGCTCTCTGCCCTCAACCCACAAGCGATTATCGTGGTGGGATACGGCCGCCTGATCCCGCAGTGGATGATCGACCTTCCGCCGCTGGGCAATCTCAACCTGCACGCGTCGCTGCTGCCGAAATACCGCGGGGCCGCACCCATTCAATGGGCCATCGCCAACGGAGAGACTCAAACCGGCGTGACCACAATGCGAATCGACGCTGGGCTGGACACTGGCGACATTCTATTGCAGGAAGAAATGCCGATCTTGCCGGCAGATACGGCGGAGACGCTGGCCCCTCGTCTTGCCGCCGTGGGCGCTGATCTGATGGTGGAGACGTTGCGCGGACTGCAAGCCAGAACGATTCATCCGCGGCCGCAGGACCATGCAAAGGCGACGATGGCGCCCATTCTCAAAAAGGAAGATGGCCAAATTGATTTCCGGCGTCCTGCACCAGAGATTCTCAATCGCTTGCGTGGATTTCAGCCATGGCCCGGCGCTTTCACCACTTTTCGCGGCAAGAACCTGCATGTTTGGAATGCGGCGAGTTTGCAGAGAGCGCTCCCGATGGGTCAACTTCTCGTTGAAGCCGACCGATTGTTCGTGGGCTGCGGTGCTGGAAACGCGCTGCAATTACTCGAAGTGCAACCTGAGGGCAAGAAACGCATGCCTGCCCGGGACTTCGTTCACGGCTATCGTCCGAGCACCGGCGAGCGGCTAGGCGCATGAGCGCGTTTCAGCCATCCTTCAAGCTGAGCGAATCCGCCAGCCTCAGGATTACAACTAAACACTGATGCCTGTCTCCCCAGCTCGCGCTGCAGCTTTCGACATCCTGCTTCGGATTGAGCAGCACGATGCTTACGCCTCAGAACTCTTGCACTCCATACAGTACGCGAAACTCTCGTCAGCGGACCACGGCCTCACAACCGAACTGGTGATGGGTGTGCTTCGCTGGCGATCTCTGCTGGACCGCGACATCAGCCGGGCTTCCTCGCAGAAGCTGGAAAGGCTCGATCTCGAAGTCCTGGTTGCGCTACGTCTCGCCGGGTACCAGATCATTTTTCTGGACCGAATTCCGAAACGTGCCGCCGTCCATGAGAGCGTTGAGCTGGTGAAGCGGGCTCGGAAGCGTTCCGCGGTGCCCTTTGCGAATGCGGTGTTGCGCAAGCTAGCGAACTGGACCAGCGAGAATCGCGAGGCTTCGGCCATCGCCGATGCCACGTCAGTTGCGGAATTGTCCGAGCGTTCTGCACATCCAGAATGGCTAGTCACACGGTGGGTCAACGAGCTCGGCTACCCCCCGACGCAGCAAATCTGTGCGTATGATCAACGGACGCCAGGAACTGCAATTTATCTCGGTCAGTCCGGACTCGATCGCGAGCTCGACAACGAACTAAAGAAGAGCGGGATTCAACTTGAGAAGGGTAAGCTGCTCGCATCAGCGCGCCGGGTTCTATCCGGCGACCTGACGCATACCAGGGCATTTCTGGACGGCCGCATCGCCATTCAGGACGAGGCCTCCCAACTGGTCGCGTTACTGGTCGGCAAAGGAACAAACATGCTCGATTGCTGCGCGGCGCCCGGAGGGAAAACACGTGTACTTGCCGAGCGCAATCCTGATGCGGACATCGTGGCGATCGAGCTGCATCCCCATCGATCTCGGTTTTTGCGAAAGCTGGTCACCGCCAAAAATGTTCAAGTGATCACCGCCGATATGCGTGAGCTTCCGGTCAGCACTCGCTTCGATCGCGTTCTAGCCGACGTGCCCTGTTCCGGCACCGGTACGCTCGCCCGCAATCCCGAGATCAAGTGGCGGCTGAAACTAGAAGATCTAGCCGACTTACAAACCCGCCAATTGGCCATCCTGCGAGCGGCGATGCAACACGTCGCGGTCGGAGGAAGGCTTGTCTATTCGACCTGTTCTTTGGAGCCAGAGGAGAATTCACAAGTCGTGGAGAAAGCAATCGCTGCAGACTCGTCGTTCCACGTGCACGACTGTCGCCAAGAACTGGAGCATCTCCGCTCCTCAGGCGAACTGGTCTGGAGTGATCTCGATTCACTCACCAACGGACCCTATGTAAGAACGATCCCCGGTGTGCACCCATGTGATGGTTTCTTCGCAGCAATTATGCAAAAAAGTTAACCGCGGATTCACGCGGATGGGACGATTGATTTTTTTACTGCACTTGAAAGTTCACCGCTGTCCCCGCCGCCACTTTTTCTCCCGGCGTCGGGGTTTGGGCTACGATCACGCTGGCCGGTGATACCTGGGGCATGGCGGTCTCAGGGGCGACCGCCGCAACCGTAACAGCTCCTATGCGCATTCCGGCATCCTGCAGAGCCAAGGTCGCGCCGCCCAGGGGCTGGCCTACAAAATTGGGCATAATGAAAGCCTGAGGCTGCGGAGGACTAGTTACCAGCAGGCTGATCTTGGGCGCCGAAACACCGCTGGCGTTTGGTGGCGGGGCCTGGGACACCACTTGATCGCCCGGAGTGCCAGGTAACTGCAGCTCCGCGATAGCACCCACGTCCAGCCCATGCCGTCGAATGTTGATGTCGGCTGCGCGCTCGCTCTGGCCGAGCACGTTCGGAATCTCTACCCGTTGCGGCCCCAGACTTTGCGCCAGACGAATCTGCCAGCCTCGGCGCACCTGCGTGCCCGCCGGCGGAAGTTGCGACAAGATTCTTCCCTCCGGCACGTTGGGGCTGTAATACTGCTGTTCCACTTCGACTTGCAGTTCGCTTTGTTCAGCAAGTCTCTGGGCCTCGGTGGGAGTCTTGCCCACTAGATCGGGCACGGCAACTTCGCGTCCATGGATAGCCAGACGCATCGTTGTGAGCGCCGAAACCAGCGCCACCACCAGCAGAATCAGCGCCAGCAGAATCAGACGGAAGAAGGCCTTCATTGCGAGGAGATTATAATCGAGTTCTAAGGAAGGGCATGGCTTCAGCCGTGCCGTCAGATCCGCAAAGGACGCGGGCTTTAGCCTATGTCAGAGTGTCCGCAGACTTCCAGCAAAACACCTTCTAGTGCGCCTCATCCTCCGCTGGCGCCGTATCTGGCGTATCGATCTTTTGCGCTACTGCATTCGGCGGCAACTCTGGAAGTGGCTGGAATATGCCCGGATCTTTTCCCGCCAAGGCGACCTTCATAAAGTCCATCCAGATGGGCAAGGCCGCGTGGCCGCCCGTTTCCTTCGCACCCAGTGATTTTTTCTCGTCGTATCCCATCCAGACTCCACAAGTCAGCGTAGGCGAGAACCCCACAAACCAGGCATCCGTGAAGTCGTTGGTCGTGCCGGTTTTTCCACCCAGCGGATATTTCATCGCAGCGGCTGCAATCGCGGTCCCATGCAGCACGACTTCCTGCAGCATCGAAGTCATAACGCGGGCCGTCCGAGCGCTGATCGCATCTTTCACATCGGGGAAATCCTCTTCCAGCACGCGTCCTTGATAGTCGGTGACCTTGGTGATGTATCGAGGCGTAATCCGTACTCCGTCATTGGGAAAGACGCTGAAAGCGGAGGTTTGCTCCAGCGGTGTGACCTCCGCCGCGCCCAGGGCCACTGGCAAGTAAGGTCGCAAGTTCGAGGTAATTCCAAAACGATGGGCATAGTCGATGACGGTCTTGATCCCGAGACTGTCCGCCAGCTTCAGGGCGGGGATGTTGCGTGACTGCGCCAGCGCACGCCGCAGAGTGATCGTGCCTTCAAATTTCTCGTCGTAATTATGCGGAGCGTAAGGGCCAGAGGCGGTCTGGAACGTTACCGGCGCATCCAGGATGGTGTCATCCGGCTTGGCGCCTTGATCGATGGCAGCGGTGTAGACGTACGGCTTGAATGACGATCCTACCTGGCGCAACGCTTGTGTGGCCCGATTGAATTTGGACTCATTGAAGTCTCGTCCGCCCACCATCGCCTTGATGCCACCACTAGGGTTGTCAATCGCGACCAAGGCCCCTTGCGCGCCAGAGTCCCGCTCCAGGGTGACCCGTGCCTTGCTATCAGGTGCGAGCGCGAGGATCTTCACATAGACGATATCGCCGGTTCTGAGAATTTCATGGAGCTTACGGTGCGTCCAAGCCGCATCAGCCGGCGCAAGGGACGAGGTGTGGCTGCCAAACTTGATCGTCGCGGAACCCAGTGAAACCGCTGTCACTAAAGCATGCTCGTAGCCGTTCACCTCGGGTTCGTCATCCCAATCAGGGTGATGGTAGTTGGCGAGCGTCACCTCTTTGGTTAATACATTTTCGAGCCGCCCTTTCCAGCCATGGCGGCGCTCATAGGCGGCCAGCCCATCGAGCACCGACTGGTTCGCGGCGCGTTGCAGGTCCATGTCGAGCGAGGTGTAGACCCGCAAACCACCCTGATGGACTTGATCACTTCCATACTTGGTTTCCAGGTAACGCCGGATTTCCTCGACAAAATAGGGGGCAAGCGGGTTGGGATCACGCTGCAGCTTTAGCTCGACTGGCCGATTGCGGGCAGCGCTGGCTTGTTCTGCGGTAAGCTTTCCATCCTCAAGCATCGAATTGATGACCAGATTGCGGCGCTTCAGCGCCCGGTCCGGATGAATGATTGGAGAGTAATAGGTGGGCGATTTGGGCAAACCGGCTAGCAGCGCGGCTTCGGCGAGAGCCAGCTGCTTGGCGGGCCTGCTGAAGTAAAACTCCGATGCCGCTTCGAATCCGTACACTCCGTGACCCAGATAGATCTGATTGGCGTAGAGCGTGAATATCTGAGGCTTGGTGAAGCGGCGCTCGATCTGTACGGCGAGCAGCGCCTCCTGGATTTTGCGATGAAATGAGCGGTCGGGCGACAAAAACAGATTGCGCGCAAGTTGCATGGTGAGCGTGGACCCGCCCTGCACCCTTCCAGCCGATTCGATGTCACGGTAAGCCGCCCCTGCGATGCGCCAGAGATTAATGCCCGAGTGACGATAGAAATCCTTGTCTTCGATCGAAATCAGAGCTTCTCGCAGGACCTGGGGATAGTCTTCGTAGGCAGCAACAACCCGGCGCTGTAGCGCGAAGGAGCCGATGATGCGTCCGTGGTCATCATAGAGTTCCGTGATGGAGCTGGGGCGATAGTGTTCCAGTTCCTGCACCTGAGGCAGGTCGGTGGAGTAAACCAGCAGAAGTCCTGCAAGCGCACCCACCAGGGCGGAAGCCAGCACCAGCAACCCGATGAGCACACGACCGACCAGCTTCCGGTTGGTGGTTTCCACAGGCGCCTGTTCCTGAAAAAGGTATCCCATAGGAAATTGTCTTTAGCATAGCAGTAGAGGTTTCGAGTCGCGCCGCCGTAGTGCCCCGGCGGACGGTTTCCTCCGCAAGGTGCGAAGCTGGCGGGCCCCAGAAACAAAAATCGCGCGCCCGAAGACGCGCGATCAAGACCGATAAGAATTTAAGATAACCGACTAACTGGGCCGGCTTTTCAGCACTTGAATGGCCTTGCGGAGCTGGTCATCCTGCTGCGGAGGCTGCTTCTTCGTCGTATCATCCGGCGGAGCTGCCTCTTGTTCGTCATCAGGGAGTGCCGCCCCATCATCGGCGTCGGCCGCCAGAATATTTGGAGTCACCGCTGTGTCCTGAATCGCCTTCCCGCCCGGCGAGTAATACTTGGCGACGGAGAGGATAAGCGCGGAGCCATCCGGTAATTCGATCACTTTCTGCACCGAACCATCGCCGAAAGTCTTATCTCCCACCACGTCGCCGCGGGCATTTTCCAGAACCGCAGCCGCCACTACTTCGGCCGGTCCCGCCGTGCTCTTGTTCACCATCACTACCAGTGGCAGGGTCGTGATGGCTTTCGACGGATCAGCATTAAAGGCTTGCCGAGGATACTTCTGACCCTGCAGGTAGGTAATTGTGCCGTGACTGAGGAATAGATTGGCGGTGGCGATGCCTTCCGATTCGTCACCTTCAGCACAATTCCGCAGATCGAGGATCAGCTTCTTTGCCCCTGACTTTTGCAGGGTTTTAATCTTGTTCGCAATTTCCTGCGTCTTTCCCTTGGGAAAGCCATCCACCCGGATATAGCCAATGCCATCTTCAACCATCTTATCGGCTACGGGAGGAATGGTCACCAGATCGCGAGTGATGACGATCTTCTGCGGCTCCGCCCGACGAGCGCGCACCACCGATACACTCACATTCGAACCGGGCTGGCCTTCGAGCAGATTGTGGACCTCAGCCAACGACATCTCGCGCGTGCTCTTGCCCTCGATGGCTTCAATAATGTCCGTTGCCTCGATCCCAGCCTTGTCGGCCGGCCCTCCGGGAATGACAGAAACGACGGCAGCGTACCCGAACCGCTTGGAGACAGTTGCGCCGATTTCGCCCTTCGCCTCAGTCCGGTGTGACTTGTATTCTTTGTACTCGGCCGGGCTCAGATAGCTGGAGTTGGCATCCAGCGATTCCAGTAGTCCGTGCAGAGCGCCATCGGTGACAGCGGGGATATTCGGCTCTTCAACGTATTCGCTGCGCACTCGCGCCAGCACTTCGCTGTATACCTGCAGTTGGCGGTACGCCCCGTCGTTGCTGGAGGCCCGAACGCCGTCCAGGCCACCTACTAGCATGAAAAGCAATACAACGGCAGAAGAAATAAGAATTGCTGCTTTTGTCTTCATTGACATCGGGTTTTGGTCTTCTCGGAAGGGAGGTCACTTCCTGGTGAAGTCTCTCCAGTATATCTCTTTCGATGCCGATTTCACGCCCGCAGCTTCGGCAAAATAATGCCCTTCGTAACTGTCCAATTGAATCGTCGCGGAAGCCAATTAGCCTCAATCATATTAAGGAGAAAGGGTTTACAAATTCTCCGCTTCCCTACTTAGCCGTATTTCCTGCGACCCCCGCACGGAGAAATCACAATGGCGAGAGCTCATCCTCCTTCTCTTCCTTGTGCCCGCGCACAAATCTTCTTTCCAAGTATTGACGGGCCAGGTCGCGGCCACCCAATCCGAACGCCAAGGCCAGACCCAGCATCAGAGCGCCGAACACGATGGCGAAGGCCACGAGCACAGTGTGTTCGCCCAGCCCAAGTTCCTCGAAGCCCACCGACAAAGCGAAAATAATAATCAGTGTTCGGATGACGGAACTCACCAGACGCGGCGAGGGCAGGTCTGCGTTAACCGCTGCCAGCAGTGCCGCTCGCGAGAAAAAACTCGCCGCTAGCAGTCCGAAGAAAAAGACAAACAGCGCCGCGAACAGTCTGGGCAGGAAGCCAAAAAACTTGGCGATCGGTTCCTGCAGGCCAACGATTTCCAGCGCGCGGACCCCCACCAGGATGAAGCCCAGCCAGGCGATCCAGAACACGAAACGACTCAACAATTCGCTGGAGGAGGGTAAAGCCGCTTTGTTGAGCAATTCCGTAGCGCCCCAGTGTTCAGACAGCCGGTCAAACCGGGCCAGCCGCAGGATGCTGCGCAGGATCGATTTCAGAATATAGGCCAGCAACCAGCCTAGGAGCACAACCACCAGCATGCCCATCAATCGAGGCAAGAAATGCAAAACGCTATGCCAGGTGTCACGGGTAGCCTGGATCAACTCGCCGACAATCGTGTCCCACATTTTGAACCTCACTTTCCTCCGTCCCACATTCCTAGCAGGTTTGGTTTCATCCGCTCAAACGTCAGGCAGAGAGTTTCAATATTCGACTCAACCTCGTCTGCTGAGGCGTCACGGTTTTCGACCAGAAAGGTATGTGCTCTTCCACGGTACAAAGGCACCAGCGCCTGGACGATGTGGTCGCGACTAATTACGGTCTTGTGATATGCGGCAGCAAACTCATATACCGTTCGGACCCAGGACTCGTTCGAATAGCAAAACTCCTCTTCCCGAACCGCCGCGGCTTGTTCCAGTTCGGAAAGAGTCTGAGCCGACAGGATGGTCTTGAGAACTGGCGCTAGCTCGGCCACGCCGCGCACAAACATTTGATGCAGCCGCTTGCGACTCACCCGCAGCGGCTCCAGGCTTATTTCGTGCTCCGGTCCAATAGTGGGTACAGGCTGTGAATCCATGCTTGCGCTCCAGGCGGAAAAGTTCTGTTCCATAGACCAGAACAGCACGCCCGCTGTCATCCGCATAGCTGGAACCAGATCCGGTGCCGCACGCTCCGAGTGTGGCCTGGTCCCCAGGAAGCTCTGTGCCAGACGAAAGCCTCCGGCAATCGTCGATATGGTGAGATAAAATTCCGCACCCGCGCGACCCACATCTTGTGACCAGATATCCTGTCCTAGAAAGTACCCAGCAAGACGTCCGGAGAAAGCAAATTCCGCGGGATACGGTTCTCTTATGCGGCGGGAGTAGATAGCGCGAGTCATGGGATATAGCAAATTCCGCACCAGAAGCCCATCAAACTTGTGGCGCCGGTAGACCGGCGTAACCAGATCGAAGTTGTCATGGCAAACCGGTCGAAGCAGCGACTCAACCCATTCCGGCTGGAAATTTGCCGAGTCCGCGGAAATGATGGCGCAGCCAGTCGCGCGCAACAAATCCGCAGCCGCAAGAATGGTGTGCAAGGCGGTTCCCTTCGATGCTCCGCCGGGATACTGCGTGCTGATACAGTGCAGCGTACGCAAGGCGCGGAGATCCGAACCATGTTGCAAGTCACTGATGGAGGCGGCGCGGACCAGGTCCTGGGTGGCATCTTTCGACCCCCCGTCCGCATTGATAATGACGGCTCTCAGACGGGGGAAGTATTGCAGCAGTCCGGCGCGGAGAGCTTGCAATACCTGGCCGACTGTCTCGGCGTCGTTGTAGGTGGGCACTCCAATAAGAATGTCCACTTCTCCAACGTTGATCAGCTCGCGAAGGAAATCATCCGTCAGAATGCTTTCTTCCGCCAAACCAATCCTCCATTAGAACTCGTGGGTGTTCTCGTTTCTGTCAAATCTTTCGCAACCGAAACCAGTAAAACTGATAAGGTCCCATGGTCAACAGATAAGGCAGATCCCCAACCCGCGGAAAAATATTCCTGCCAAACATCTCGATCAGAATATTGCCTTTGTAGCGCCGAAGATCGAGTTCCACCGCTTGGGCGGAACTCGAAAGATTATTCACCACCAGAATGCTGTCCTTCCCCGATTGCCGCACATAGGCTAGCACCCTGTGATTCGCAGGATAAAGGAACTCAATCGATCCGCGGCCAAAAACCGGCATCGATTTGCGAACGTTGATGAGGTGCTTCGTCCACGAAAAGAGCGAGTGCTCAAATCGCTTTTGTGACTGTACATTCACCGCCTGGAATCCGTACACCGGATTCAGCAGGAGCGGCGAGTAAAGGCTCTCCGGGTCGGCTACGGAAAAGCCGCCGTTCCAGCCCCCGTTCCATTGCATCGGCGTCCGTACCCCATTGCGGTCGCCCAGCTTTACGTTATCGCCCATCCCGATTTCATCGCCGTAGTAGATGATCGGAGTTCCGGGCAGCGACATCAGCATACCGTTCATCAACTCAATGCGCCTGCGGTCATTGTCGAGCAGGGGAGCGAGCCGGCGCCGAATACCGAGATTCAATCGCATGCTCTTGTCGTGCGCATACTCGTCATACATGTAGTCCCGTTCCATGTCCGTCACCATTTCTAAGGTGAGCTCGTCGTGATTGCGGAGGAACAGGCACCACTGGCAATTTTCGGGAATCGCCGGCGTCTGCTGCAGAATTTCCGTGATCGGTTTGCGGTCTTCCAGCTTCAGGCCCATAAACATTCTGGGCATAAGCGGGAAATGAAAGGCCATCTGAAACTCATCGCCATCGCCGAAATAAGGACGAAGATCGGCCGGCCACTGGTTGGCTTCGGCCAAGAGCATGCGTCCAGGAAACTGCTGATCAATGCGCGCGCGGTAGTCTTTGATAACCGCATGTGTCTCGGGAAGGTTTTCGCAGTTCGTCCCGTCACGTTCGACCAGATAGGGAACCGCATCGAGCCGAAACCCGTCGATACCCATGTCCAGCCAGAACTTCATCATGTTCCACATCTCTTCCCGAACCGCTGGATTGTCGTAGTTCAGGTCGGGCTGATGGCTGAAAAAGCGGTGCCAATAATACGCCTTCGAAACCGGGTCCCAGGCCCAATTAGAAAGCTCGGTATCGATAAAAATGATGCGCGCTCCGCGATAGCGCGTGTCAGTGTCGCTCCAAACGTACCAGCCCCGCCGCGGATTGCTGGGTGAGCTGCGCGATTCCTGGAACCAGGGATGCTGGTCCGAGGTATGGTTCAGCACCATTTCGATGATGACTCGAATCCCGCGCTCATGTGCCGCGTTTAGAAATAGCTTGAAGTCATCGAGCGTTCCGTAGTGGGGATGGACCGACTGGTAGTCCGAAATATCATAGCCGTCATCGCGCAGGGGCGAAGGGAAGAACGGCATCAACCACAGCGCGGTGACACCGAGATCCTGCACATAATCTAATTTCTGGGCCAAGCCACCAAAATCTCCGATTCCGTCGCCATTGCTGTCGTAGAAGGAACGGACGTGGACCTGATAGATGACCGCGTCTTTATACCAAAGCCCGTCTTGCGGCAAGGCCAAGACCTTTCTTCTTAGGAATCTACGACAGCGTCACCGCCGTCCTGGGAGGTAGTATGGCATAACTCGGAAATCGCAATCGGGTGTGGATTGTTAGTCCCGTGAGGGCATAAAAATCTAGTTTACGGCGCCGGCAGCGGAAAAACCCGATCGCGCGCCCAGCGATAAGTCTAGAGACAATTCTCCCTGACCTTCAGCCTGCGGTTAAGCCTCGCAAAATTTCAACTGCTCGGCCGATCTCGCCATCCTGAAATAACCGGATGCCTGCAATCCCGGCCGCTCCGGCCTCCGCGCAGGCTCCGGCATTTTCCAAGGTCACGCCGCCCAATGCCATGACGGGGATCTTCTCCCGACACGCTTGACGCAGCGCCCTAAGACCGGTTGGTGCGGCGCCTGCAACCGTGTTCTTCTCGAATACCGGAGCAAAGACCACAAAATCCGCGCCCTCAGAAGCGGCATGGTGCACCTCTTCAGAACTGTGGCACGAGACGCTCACGATGGGTCCGCTACTGCGCCCCGCCTGTTTCCAAACATTCCTAACCTCGGACGCCGAGATATCGTCGGACCGCAAATGAACGCCATCTGCGCCGCAAGCGAGGGCAACATCGGTTCGGGAGTTTATGAGCAGCCGGGTTCTGGCGCTCTTGGTCCCAAGGTGCGCCGGGGATTGCGATGCGTCGCATACAACCCGCACTGCTTCGCGAGCGAACGACTCCAGTTCACGAGCCGCCAGGTCTTTCTCGCGCAACTGAATGTAGTCCACCCGACCGCGCGCCGCCTCGCTGATTTTTTCCAAAAGCCGCCGTCGCCTAGCAGGCTCGTCATCAGCAAGTTGGGTGCGATCAGTTATGTAATAGAGAAGCAAGAGTTTCGGTCGCTAATCTCAGTCGTCAGGCGCCTTCCCTGAACACTGACGACCGACGACTGCTTTATGGATTGGTCTTGGCGATCTCCGGCACGGCCTCAGCCACTCGCTTTGGTTGCTCCGTTCCCAGATGGTACTTGGTCAGGCCATCCCGCAGAAATTCAAAACCTTCTTCGGGCGAGTCCACCATGCGGAAAAGATCCAGATCAGGGGGCGAGATGGTGCCTGCGTCCACCATGGTCTGAAAATTGATCAGGCGATTCCAATACTCGCTGCCATAGATGACAACCAGAATTTTCTTAGCCAGCTTCTGGGTTTGCGCCAGAGTCAGGTTTCGAACAATTCGTCAAGCGTGCCGAAGCCGCCGGGGAAAATCACCAGCGCTTTGGCGAGATAGGCGAACCAGAACTTGCGCATGAAAAAGTAATGAAACTCAAAGTTCAGCGCCGGGGTGATATAGGGATTGGGACTTTGCTCAAAGGGCAGATTGATGTTCAGGCCGATAGTTTTGCCGCCGGCTTCGTGCGCGCCCAGATTTGCCGCTTCCATAATGCCCGGACCACCGCCCGTGGTGACCACAAATCGCCGTCTGCGTGCCGGAATCTGCACCGACCATCGGGTAAGCAGATGCGCCAAGCGTCGGGCATCCTCGTAATAGCGGGCCATCTCTACCGTGGCGAGCGCCTGTTTGTGCGCGTCGGTTGAAGTCCGCCTCCTTTATTTTGCGCTTCGCTAAGAATGCCTTCAGCGTGCGAACGGCTGTGGAAGCGTGCCGAGCCAAAGAACACCACGGTGTCCTGGATCTGCTCGCGGCGGAAACGCGAAAGCGGCTCACTGTACTCCGATAGGATGCGCAG
>CAVSNS010000003.1:0-82863 GCA_963729325.1 uncultured Acidobacteriota bacterium | reverse complement strand
ACTGCCGCAGTCGCTGCGGCCGGCAGCACCGGCGACACACTCGCTCAGACCCAGACTCCGCGCTCCGACAGTATCCGTGTGATCGACATCCATGCTCACTATTTCCCTGAGACGTATCTCGATCTCGTGGCCGACGAAGGCAAGCGCTTCGATGCCTCATACCGCATGACCGACAAAGGTTGGTTCATCAAGACGCCGGCTGCGAGCAACGGACCACTCTCTCCGAAGTTCATAGACTTGAAGGCTCGGATCGCTGACATGGACCAACAGGGAGTTGCTGTACAAGCCATCTCACTGACCAGTCCGATGCTTTATTGGGGCGACGCCGATCTCTCCAGCAAACTTGCTAAAGCTTGGAACGATGCGGCAACGGCTGCCCACCGAGCCAATCCCACTCGGCTTGTCGCCTTCTTAACCCTGCCGATGCTTTATCCCGATCGGGCCCTTGACGAACTGGACCGCGCCCAGCAAGCTGCCCGGAATGCGCGGCGTCTACATGGGTACGAACATCGAAGGGCATGATCTCGACGATCCGCTGTTTGAACCGATTCTGGCGCGCATCGAAGCCCTCGACCTCCCGATTTTCCTGCATCCCCTGGAAACCATCGGCGGAGATCGCCTGAAACCCTTCTTTCTGTCAAATCTGCTGGGCAACCCCATCGACACGGCTATCGCCGCCTGCCGCTTGATCTTCGGTGGCGTGCTTGACCGCCATCCCAAGCTCCAAGTCTGCCTGCCGCACGCGGGCGGTGTGCTCCCCATTCTGGTTGGCCGACTGGATCAGGGCTGGAGAGTGCGCCCGGAGTTGAAGCAGCTACCGCAGGCCCCGAGCAGCTACCTGCAGCGCTTCACCTACGACACCATAACTCATTCGAAGACGGTCATGGAGTTCGTGATCAAGGAAGTCGGGGCGGAGCGAGTTATGACGGGCAGCGACTACTGCTTCGCCATGGGCTATGACCGGCCGGTGCAGTTCCTCGAACAAGTCGACCTGACCAGCGCGCAGCGCCAGATGATTCTCGGCGGCAATGCAGCACGACTGCTCAAGCTTTAAAGTCCCAACACGCGTTCAGCATTACGATGGAAAACCCGCTCCATGACCTCGGCTGAGTAACCGAGTTCGTCCCACTCGCGCAGCAAGCGGGAGTGAGGAATGCTGGGATAATCGCTGCCGAACATAATCTTGTCCTTTAGACGTCCACGAATATCAGCTTTCAGCTGTGCCGGAAAATATTTCGGCGCCCACCCTGAGAGATCCCAGAACACATTACCTTTGTGCAAGGCAACGGCGGTCATCTCGTCGACCCAAGGCCAGCCCGGATGTGCAGCTATGATCGTGAGGTTGGGAAAATCGGCTGCAAGTTCGTCAATTGCAGACGGATGAGCGTGTCGAAGCTTGCTGCCCATCCCGCCAGGCATGCCGGCTCCCATGCCAGTCGTACCCACATCAATCATCACGGGCACCCGCATTTCCTTGATCAGTTCAAACAGGGGATAGAGACGCCGGTCATTCACCGCGAAGTGTCCAATGATTGGATGAAAGTGGAACCCCAGCATACTCAGATCCTGAATAGCATGCTTGGCCTCGGCCAGCGCTTTTACGCCTTTGAAAGGATCGACTGCAGCCCAAGCCTGAATGATTCGATCCGGATGCCGCTTTCGCATTCCCGCTACAAAATCGTTTGAGCAGGGAGGTGTGGCGACAGTAGTTTCGAGATCCAGTGCAACTAAAAGAGCCTCAACACCTGCATCGGCGAAGTCTTTAACGACATCCTCCTCGCTCTTCGCCGTCCACGAACGATTCCAATATTTGGCCAGGGCATCAACGTATGGCTGCTGGCATGCGATCCATTCCTTAGTATTGGGATAACAATGAACGTCGATGATTCTCATGCGATGGTCAATGCCAACAGCCGCGACTTACGACCTGCTTGCAAGCGTTGCCCCAGGATTTTGCTCTGCCTCAGCCTTCTTGGAAATCATCTCCACCAGCTTTTTCTTTGACACTTTACCGAAGGTTGACAACGGAAACTCTGGCAGGATTTCCAGGCGCTCCGGGAGTTTATACTTGGCGATCTCTTTCGCCGAGCAGAAACTTCTTCAATTCATCGAAGCTCAACTTGGCTCCATCACGCACCAAAACGCAGGCGCACATGCGCTCTCCGAGATCGTGGTCCGGCATTGGAACACAGGCAACATTCTTTACCGAGGGGTGGGACAAAATGAGGTTCTCAATTTCTTCCGCACTGATCTTTTCTCCCCCACGGTTGATCAAGTCCTTCTTTCTACCTTCAACAACGTAGTTGCCGGAGGGATGCTGCCGCATCAGATCCCCGGAGCGGTAAAAGCCGTCGGCAGTAAAAACCCGGGCATTGTACTCGGGAACTCCAAAGTACCCGCGCAGGGTATAAGGCCCGCGGCAGCACAACTCGCCCACTTCGTCCGCGCGGAACCTCATTGCCATCGTCATCGAGAAGGCGTACTTCGTCATCGGGAGAAATCGGACGTCCCACCGTTTCCAGGCAGACATCGGGTGGATCGTCGAGACGGACGAACATCAAGAGCCCTTCCGACATGCCGAAGTTCTCCTGAACAAAGACGTTGGGAATAAGTTTTTTCACCAGCAGTCGGGTCTGTGGGAGCAGGCTTTGGCCCCCACTTTGAACGATCTTCAGTGAAGACAGATCGTAGTGCGCGAGCACGTGGCTGTCCAACAGCCGAATCAACAGCGAAGGGACTACCTTCAGATGAGTGACACGATGTTTTTGAATTAGTTCGCTGATGTGCTCCGGCTTGGTGCTGGTCCCGATCACCGCCTTAGCGCCATTGAACAGAAAGCCCTGAATGCCTGGACAGGCGAGAGGAAGGTTATGTGCGATTGGCAGCACGACTAGCGCCACGGAGTCGCCTTTGACCGCGCAGACACTGGCCGCAGTCTTGGAATTATAGGCATAGTCATTGTGGGTGCGAGGAATAAGCTTTGGGATTCCGGTGGTTCCACCGGAAAGCTGAAAAACCGCCGGGTCGTCGGGATCGATGCTTATTTCGGAAAGCCGCGAGGCCGACAGCACGGCCGGCTTCGTGATCAATTCGGGAGGGAGGCAAATCCATGGCGAGGAGATCCTAGGATGATCGCGTGCGTTAACGTCGGGTTCTCTGCACGGATGCGATTGACCATCTGCGCATAATCAAAATCCTGGAAATGGTCGGGAATCACACACGCCGCTGCACCTGACAATTTCACAAACTGGCTGATTTCCGCATAGCGCTGGCTCGGCAGAGCGGCGATCGGGATGCATCCGATTTTTTGCAGGCCGAAGTAAAGGATGACGAACTCCACCACATTCGGCAGTTGCACCACAACCCGGTCCAGAGTCTTAAGGCCGAGGTCCAGAAGATTCAATGCCAGGTTATCGGAAAGGCGATCGAGTTCGCCGTAGGTGATCGCTCGATCTCCGCCGATCAGGGCAACCCGATCGGCATAACGCTTGAACACGACCCGGAATTCATCCGCCAGCGATTTGTCCGACCAATAGCCGCGATCCCGATATCGTTGCGCGAACTCGGGAGGAAACGGTACAACCCCTTTCAACATTCTCCTCTACCTCTTCCTAAGTTGTGGCTGCGTAACCACCGTCAATGACTACGATCTCGCCATTCACCAGACGGTTGCTGATTATCAGGTTCACGATCACCTCCGCAACATCTTCTGCGGTCACACACCGGCGCAGCGGCGTGTTCCTGGCGCGCCTGGTCATCAGGTCGTCATACTTGTCCTTTAGCATGCGCATCATCCAATCGCCCTGTATCCAGCCTGGTGCAACCGCATTGACCCGGATTTCTGGTCCAAGATTTAGCGCCAGCAGTTTGGTGAGACTCACGACTGCGGCCTTGCTCGCGGCGTAAGGCAACGGCTGCGGACCGGGACGCAAACCGACGATGCTGGCGGTGTTCACGATGCTGCCGCCCGACTTCCGGAGAAGCGGCGCAGCGGCGCGTGTGACCTGAAAGACACCACGAACATTCACCGCAAATACTCGATCCCACTCCTCGGCTGTCAATGCGTCGAAATCTTGCGGCTTGACTTCCGTCGTGGTACCCGCGTTATTGACGAGAGCATCCAGGCGGCCAAACTCCTGCTCGACTGCCGCAAGCATCTTGCGGACCGATGCATCATCGCTAACGTCACATGGAAACAGAAAGGTCTTCGCCCCTTTCTCCTCCGCCAGCCTCGCAGTCTCGCGCGCGGCATGTTCACTACGGGAGTAGTTCACGACCAACGTTGAAACCAGCAGCCGCCAGGGCCACCGCCGTCGCGCGTCCGATTCCGGTGGCGGCGCCCGTGATCAAGGCGACGCGCCTGTCCTCAGTCATCTTTTCTGCCTTTTGACGTGAAACGGTCACCAGCCTTGGGGATCGCTTTTGCCGCAACGAGTGGTCAGACCCAGCCGACCATTTTCCGCCGGCCAAACGGCAAAACTGGCCGCAGTCGAGACCACTCGAAGGCCGTCGGCCCACTAACACCGTGCACGGCGGCAGCGCCGGCACGAGAAAGCAAGTCAATCAAACAGCGTACACTGTGAACATGTTCAGTTATATTGTCAAGGAGTAGGATGGTTTGTGCGCCGAGCCAACGTCATGCGAAAATCGCATCTGGGCGGGTAATGGCAACTTGAAAACCATAGAGGCTGTGCCGTCCGAGCCGGGGCTCCGGGAACAAAACAAGCTGGAGAAACGGCAGCGCATCAGGGCCGCCGCGCGGGAACTGTTCTCGAAGCATGGCTATGAAGTTGCCACCCTTCGCCAGATAGCCAAGCGCGCGCATGTCGGCCTGGGAACCCTTTTTAATTACGTGCAAGACAAGCGGGATCTGGTCTTTCTCATCTTCAATGAGGAACTTGCCGCCGTCACCGACGAAGCGCTCAAGCGCGGCACAGGCGCACAACTCTCTGGTTGATCAACTCATCGATATTTATCGGCCCCATTACCAATATTTCAGCAAGGATCCTCTGCTTTCCCGGATTCTTCTACAAGAGCTGACATTTTATTCGGAAGGCAAGCAAGCGGCGACCTTTCATGAAATTCGCGAGCGACTGATCTCCGGCATCGAAAAAGTCATTCGGACCGCCCAGCAGGAACAACGCATCCATACCAAGGAAGACCCGGCAATCGTCGCGCGCCACATTTTCTTCGTCTGTTCGGGTGCGATTCGTTGGTGGATTGCGCGCTTGACCCCAAGCCCGCGCGAGGGATTGACTGAGTTAAGACGTCTGCTCGAACTGGATGTCAATGGGCTTCAACCTGATCCGGCCATCGGCGGAGGCCGGCGCCGGCCAGTTACCGCTCCGAGGCTTGAGACGGCAGGTCGTCGGGACGGCAACAACGCCCGGAAGGTGCGGATCGCCCGCGGCTCTTAGCTCCATCCTTCCCGATCCTTCACTCACCGGGCCTTCATTTGCCAACGACAAGCACGACGAAGGTATTTGGTAACACTAGCGAGTGGGTCGCACCGTGGCCGTGTCTGGCAGTAACCAGGAGAACATTGTGAGTTTTGGTATCGAGCGCCATGGTGCGGGCACCCGACTGCGTCGGAACATTGTCCACGACGCTGAATCGATCGGGCGAATCTTCATGAATCACAGTCAGGGTAGCCGATCCCCCGGCGGAGGCAAACGCATTCCCGGTATCCGGATCAAAGAGGCTGGCATCGGTACCGGCACCCACAGTTGGCGTGGCAATCACTTTGCCGGTATCGGCATCCATAATGACCATCATCAGGTTGTCGCAAACCGAAAAAAGACGGCGATGCTGGCGATCTATCGCCAGCCCCGATGGTCCCTCACCCGGCGCCAGCGACCAGCGATGCAGCACCTCGAGCGTCTTCCCGTCGAACTCGACAATCTGGTTCTTGTCGGTGATGTTGACGAAGATCTTACCCTTTCCGTCGGCCACTCCAAACTCTGGCTGGCCGTCGAGCGGAACCGTGCCGGCGACATTGCCATCGACCGCATTGATGGCAGTTACATCGTTGCCAGCGCTGTTCATGATGAAGACACGCTTCGTAAGCTGGTCATAGACAAAAGAGTCAGGGTCCTTGCCGGTAGCCACCGTGCCGATCTTTCTCAGAGTTTTAAGATCGACGATGGTAGAAGTGTTTGAGTCACCGTCGGAAGTAAATCCGCGGGCCAGGTCGGGTGCAAGCACCATGCCATGGACATGCGACAAACCCGTAACTTTCCCCACGACCGCGCCCACGTCAACATCCACAACGTCGATGTGATCGTCCCGCCCGATGTAGAGTCGCCGAGCATCGCTGTCCATGGTGACGTAATCCCAGCCTTCCGTTCCTCCGACCGGAATGGTTTTCAAGAGGTGATAGCCGGAGCCGGCCTGTGGTGATGGGTTCTGTCCAGACGCGACCGTAGCCAAAGCAACAACGAGAAGGAGAACTAGAGGAACCTTCGTCAGAAGGGAAGTAGTTTTGTGATTCATGGTATGTACCATCAACTGTCGAACCCCATCGAAAAGCGGAACAGGTGAAAAGTGAACAAGTACGTTTTCTGGGGCTCAAGATAGCGAGTGCATCAGTTTATCCACGGAGGATTGGTTGTCAAGCGGCAGGGAAACAGGCTTATCGAGTTTAGGCCGAAAGCATCGCTGCCTTCTTCAAGTTGGAACGCAACTAATCTCGCCCCTTTAGTCGCGGAAACAGAAGGGCCGCATTTTCGCGATTGATCACTTGCAGGTCGGCGGACGAGAGTCCGAAGTGATCCAGGCCGTCGGCGGTCACCGCGGCCGGCACGTAAGGAAAGTCAGAGCCAAACAACATCTGCGACGTGGGCACGAGATTCATCAGCGCAGCCATGGAAGATGAATTAGTGGAATTGGCGACGTCGTAGTAAAGCTTCTTGAGTTCGAAGGCGGCGCCGTTAGGCAGCCGATCGGCAATTTCCTTGTGGCGTTGCACAAATGCCGCGGTGCGCGCGGCCAGCACCGGCATGGTTCCACCGGCATGACAGAAGATGAATCGAATGTCAGGGAATCGTGAGAAAGTCCCGTTCACCAGCAGGCTGGTGATTGCCCGCGTGGTATCAAACAGGAATTCAATCGTCGATGCAGGAATGCCAGGCATTAGATGGTCACAACAACCGGGCACGGCTGGGTGAATGAACACGACGGCCTTGCGGCGATTCAACTCCTCGAAAACCGGAGCAAAAGTGACGTCGCCGGGCCACTTATTGTCATAACTGCTCACCAGACCGATGCCGTCCGCTTTCAGTACATCGAGTGCGTACTCCGCTTCCCGGAGGCTGCCCTCCTGATCCGGCAAAGGGACCGCCGCAAAAAAACCGAAGCGACCAGGATAATCACCAACCATCTTGGCGGCGTATTCATTGCAGTTGCGCGCCAGAGTTACGCGCCGCTTTCGCGCCTCCAAACCACACTCCTGGGAGGCCGAGGGAAGTGATCGCGGTGGCAATGCCCGTCTTGTCCATTTCCTCGACGGCTCCCGCGGGCGTCCAGTTCAGCAGGCGGGAATGATCCCTGTCGGAAATCGCGAGAACCCGGTCGCGCGCACGGAGCATGTAGGGAGGGGGCAGTATGTGATGGTGCACATCGATGCGTTTTGTTCGGGGGCACCTGTCAGCGGCGGGTTCTGCGGGCTCAGTCCGCGCGACTCAAGTAGCGCGCCCACGCCGGCCACACCGGCTGACTTCAAAAACTCACGCCGGGAAATAGCACTAGGATAGCGGGTGCAGTTTTCCTGCTTCAAGCGGCGCGCAGCTCCGCTAGTCTCGAGGAGTCCAATCTCATCCAAGATGCGTCCTTTCCAGGATTGCAAGCCCATCTATTCACCGACGCCATTGAATTGTGATGCGGCCTCCTCATCTCGTTACGATATTGATCATGTTCGCCGTATCTCCCGCGAGAAACCTGTCGGATGTTCTCCTCGACCACCGGTAGTGCACGCTCCGCGTAACCATCGAAGAAACCGCCAAGGTGAGGTGTGACGATCACGTTCTTCATTGACCATAACGGGTGATCTTCGGGGAGAGGCTCCTGGCTGAACACATCCAGAGCAGCGCCCGCGATCTGACCGTTTTGCAAAGCCTTAATCAAGGCTTGCTCCTCAATCACTCCCCCGCGCGCGAGATTGATTAAATAGCTGGCAGGTTTCATCGCCGACAAAACCGTAGCGTCCACCATGTGTCGCGTCGCCGATGAATAAGGGGTGAGCACGACTAGATAGTCGAGTTCCCGAACGGCGGTTAGACGAGTTCATCTCTACCGTACACTCGATCAAAACCTGCCACTGCTCGTTTGATGGAACTGATGCCGACTACGTTCATCCCCAGCGCCTTGCACCTCGGCGCCAGCGCTTCCGCGATCACTCCAACTCCGAGGATCCCGACTGTTCTCCCTTCGAGAAGGCTAGCCGGCCAACGTTCCCAAACATGCCGATCCTGGTTTCGTACGACGCGAGGGAGGTTGCGGCTTAGCGCGAGCATGGCCATGATCGCCGCCTCGGACACGGCAGGGCCCTGAATGCCCCGAATGTTGGTAATGATGACGTCGCGCCTGAGCGAGGGCAAGTCAACCAGATTGTCCACCCCCGTTCCCAGCGCCTGTATCCACTTTAGATTTTTGGCTTGGCGCAAGACCTCGTCGGTCAGCATCGGAGCAAAAGTCATTAGAATATCTGCATCGTGAATGTAAGGACCGACCTTGCTATGGTGGTCGACCAGGTGAATGGCCAGCTCCGAAAACGTCCTCCGAAGGCGGGAGTTGTACTGCGCCCTGATCTCCGGCGGCATGGCTAAAAGCATGAGCAGACTGGTCACCGAGCGATTTGCCAAGCCTTTCCTATCCTGAATGGGACCTTCACCTGTCCCGAAGTTGTACCACCTTCCCCATCAGCCGGGCCAGAGGCCAAGCCCTTTGTGTTTTCAACAAGCGGGCGCGGACCTGCCGGTATTGTCTAATCAGCCTTTGAATACGAAAATGCTTGACATCGTTCCTCGAATGGAGTTCAACTCGTTTGGCAAATTGTGAACATGTTCAGATCCCGCTCATAGTTGGATCCGCCATTCAAAGGGGGCAGCATGAATCTCTCTGCGAGAAGGCGCAAGGCATCGGTTTGGGTCGATCGAAGCAACGCGGCTCGAGCGCTGGCTATGGGCGTCAGCCTCTGCCTGTTTTCTCTCCCCCTGTTCGCACAAGGCAATGCTGGCCGCATTTTAGGAGCTGTCACGGACCAAACCGGAAGCGCCGTAGTTGGTGCCTCGGTCACTGTCACGGACTTGGAAAGAGGCATCTCCCGGAACCTGGTCACCGATGAAGCCGGCCAGTATTTTGCTCCCAACTTGCTTCCAGGGATGTACAAGGTTCGGGTCCAAGCAGGGGGCTTTAAAATCCTGGAGCGCTCCAACATTCAGTTGGAAGTCGGCAACGATGTGCGCATCGATCTTGTACTCCCGCCGGGCAACGTTATGGAGGTCGTCCAAGTCCAGGAGGAAGTCCCGCTGGTGGATACCACTAGTGCCACTCTCGGCGGAACCATCGATAATCAAACCATCAATGATCTGCCCTTGAACGGCCGCGACTACCAAAAACTCCTCACTCTGCGCCCGGGCGTAATGATTTATCCGGGAGGCGGAGGGTGGGACCAGAGTGCCAACGGGGTTCGTCCCGAGTCCAACGCCTACATTGTGGATGGCATGACTAACGACGAACCTTTTTCCGCGCTGAGCGTCATCAATGCTCCGGGGCTGGTGGGAGATGCAGTGACGGTCATCCCGATCGACGCCATCCAGGAATTCAACACCCAGATAAACCCAAAGGCGGAATACGGTTGGAAGCCCGGCGTCACGGTCACGGTAGGATTGAAATCGGGCACCAATGCTATCCACGGCACCGCCTACGCGTTTGGCCGCAGTGACAGTTTTGACGCCCGTAACTACTTCAATCCTGCACCCCAGCCCAAAGTGCCCCTGGACTTCCAACAGTTCGGCGCTACCGGAGGCGGCGCCGATCATCAAAGATAAACTCTTCTACTTTGTGGGCTACGAGGGCCAACGTTATACCGTGGGAAATTCGTTTGTTGTGACCGTTCCCACGACGGCGTCGGTGGGAGATCCGAGCATCAGCATACCCGATGCGAAGGCTGAGCTGGCAGCAAACGGCATTACTACACTGAGCCAGCAGAGCCTGAAATTGTTGCCGTTGTATCCCGCCAACGCTGGGCAAACCGCGAGTGTGACCATCGGATTCCCAAACGTGAATAGTTCCGACAGCGTCTTAGGAAAGATCGATTACCACATGAGTGATCGTCACACCTTCAATGGCATGGTCTTTTGGGGCCGCGACTCTGAGGTCGCCCAGGACCAGGCCTTTCTCCAGCCGCAGTGGTTATCGACCCAAAGTCAGAAGCCAATCACGGGCGGAGGAAATTGGACTTGGACCCCGAATTCGCGCTGGGTGAATGAAGCCAGACTCGGCTACCTCTATGACAACAAGGCCAACCTGGCAGTGGATCACAATGTGCCCGCGACCGCCTACGGCATCAACACCGGCGTGACCGATCCCCAGCGTTTTGGGTTGCCGCAGATCAATGTCGCTCCGTTTAACTCGCTAGGCGGCGGTGTAAATTGGCCGAAGTTTCAGGGGCCTGACAGCGTATATCAGGGCAGCGACTACGTCTCGTATTTGCGTGGTAAGCACGCCTTCAAATTCGGTGGCGAAATACGCCATGGCAGCGTCAACGAGGGTTCTTTCCGCGGGAGCAAAGGTCAGATTTTCTTCAACGGCGGCGGCGCCTTTGCCGGCTCTACGAATTTGGAAGACTTCCTGGCTGGCGCCCCGACCTTCGGGAAAATCACTTATGGAAATCCTCAACGCCACGAGACCCAGTGGTTGTACGCAGGTTTCTTTCAGGATGACTGGCGGGTTACCCCGAATCTGACCTTGAACCTCGGATTGCGCTACGAGTACACGACGCCCATTCGGGAGGACCATAACCTGCTCGGCAACTTCGATCCCAATCTCGGGGGGCTGGTGCAGGTGGGCCACCAAATCAGTTCTCCCGTATAACCCCGATCACACGCAGTTTGCGCCGCGATTAGGCCTGGCTTGGGACGTCACCGGCAAGGGGACCACCGTGGTTCGGGCCGGAGGCGGCATCGTGTACGACACAATTTCGATGGAAACGTTGCTGGTGCAGGAAAATGTTCAGAACGCTACCACGATTGGTCTCGCCACTATCCCTACCGGCGCTCCCATCGTCGTCAACGGCGTCACGACCCCCGCCAAGGGCACCATCGCCGTCAGTTCGGTGGTAATTCCTAACCTCAACTGGAACGGTTCATCCGTAGGCGGGAGCCCCATCTTTCCCGTCGCCCCGATCCAGTGCGGTGATGGTCAGTCCGGCCTTCCACGGATCCTGCCCCCTGCGATGTTCTGGGCATTGACCGCAATTTTCGTACTCCCTACATCAGCACCTGGTCCGTCGGAGTCCAGCATTCCTTCACCAACAATCTTGCCCTTGACGTTGCTTACGTGGGCAACCATAGCTCGAATCTGATCGGCATCCGGGACATCAATCAGGCAGCCCTGGGCACGGGCGTCTTACCGTTTGGCAAGCAGTTTCCCTACCTGGGGTTCATCAACATGATGTCGAATCAGTACCGATCTAACTACAGCGGACTGCAAGTAACCCTAACTCAGCGACTCTTCCACGGGCTGTCCTTCCTGGCCGGTTATACCTACTCCCATGCGCTCGACGATTCCTCTACCAACCAGAACCAATTCCTGCCGCAGGACAGCACACATCCGGAGTTGGAGTATGCCAGCAGTGACTATGACATCCGGCATCGCTTCACTCTCTCGCTGACCTATGCGATTCCCGGGAGGAAATCGTTCGCACAGATGCTGGAGGGCTGGCAAATCAACTCCGTCGTGACTCTGCAAAGCGCCCAACCCTGGACCGTGAACGACACGGTGGACAATATCGACGGAACCAACGAGAACGCCGGTCGCTGGGACTTCTTCGGGAAGCCTTCCGACTTTACCTCCGGGCCCACGCCGATTCCTTATTTTCTGTCAGGTACGCCGCCTTCTGGTGATCCATTGGGCCCAACGGACCCGGCCTTCGCCATCAACAATCCGGCCTGTACCGCACACGCGCAAATGGCCCAACTCCTGGCCTTCGGCTGTTATATGAAGGGCAGTTCAGTCATGACTCCTCCCGCTCCCAACACCTTCGGCAACATGCGCCGCAACTTGTTCCGGGACTCAGGTTTCCGCGACCTCGATATGTCCGTGACCAAGGCTTGGAAGTTTGGGGAGCGCTTGAAGGCGCAATTTCGGGCGGAGTTCTTCAACATCCTCAACCATCCCAGCTTCGCTAATCCGTATGGAGGCACGAGCGGCTATGGCCCCGGTGCGTTTGACGATCCTTCTTCGATCGGTTCGTTCGGCTGCGGCTGTGCCACTCCTGACCAGGCGGGCGGTAATCCCGTGGTCGGATCGGGCAGTAACCGAGCCATTCAGTTGGGGCTGAAACTGATCTTCTAGAAGCGGCGGCCCGTTCATAGTTCGAAGATTTTTTTCGGCGTCTGGTGAAGGCATTCGCTCGCGCCGTGCTCTTCCACCAGATAGTTGTCGCAAACATGCGCGAACATGGACGCGGTGGCGTAGGCGGGATGAACCACCATGTTCATGCCTTTTTCGAGCGGCATCGTTTCGTCGGACCGAACCAGTGGACGCTCGATCAGGTCATATCCTTGGGAGTGAGCATAAACCCGCGACTCCGGCGGCACGCTCTTCTGTTTCATGAATGTGTCATGAGCTAGGGCTAACTCACGGCACGAAGCGCCGGGCTTGAGCTTTCGCACCGTGTGCTGCTGCGCCTCCTTGACGATCTCGAATCCGTCGATCAGCTCTTGCGATGCCTTTCCCAGGACGATAGTGCGGCTAAGCTCGGTATAAAACCCGCCCGGACCATTGTTCTCGATCAGCAATGACATATGGTCTCCGGGGCTGATCGTGCGGCCTTGAAAGTGTCTTTGCGCAAAGAACGCAGGCTGCCCCAGCTTTGCCGACATGCCGAGAAAAATCCCCTGTTCGCTTCCCAGGAGCTGCCCTTCGTACTGCGCCAGCGCAGCCACTTCCAGGTCGCGCATACCCGGCTTGATGCGGGCCAGCACCTTGCTGAAGACGGCGTCCTGCATCGCAGCCGTCGCGCGAATCAAGGCAATCTCCTCCGTGCTCTTAACCGCCTTGGCGTGATCGATGAAATCAGTCTCGTCCGATATCTCCGCTTTGCCCGACTGATCCCTCTCTATATAGGAGACAAATCCATGCGGCATTGCACCCGGTCCCACCCAACCAATGCGGCGGTACCCTCTCCGCGTCAGAATGTCGCACACAACTTCTGCGTCATAGGTCTGGGTATAGTTGACCGATGGAAACGCCGAGGTAGTGATAATTTCGCCTACTCCGGGATTGTCGGCGTCGTCGCCTCCAAGGCTTCGCTTCCGCCCCGCTGGACCATGCTCGATCACCGTCATCATGATCTGAGCGATGAAACACCACCGTACGCGGATAATACGCGGGAATGTCAGTGAACCACTTGACGTAGCCGCCGGTGAAATCCCTGGCGGTCTGGGCGATCAGAGCATCGAGACCATGCTCTGTCATGTGTTCGCGCACCAGGCGCCAGCGCCGTTCGAGTTCCTGGATGGAGATTCGGGCGATTCTGCGGTCGTCCATCCCTGCTTTCAGTCGTACTTTGGCTGGAACAGACTGAGATTCCGAGATCACTTGGCCTCCGACGTGCTTGCGAAGCTCGATGTGCCGAGAAGTGCCACTCAAAACCAAAGCGGCCGTTGCTGCGACTATGGATGGCACGGCAATCAGATAAAGCATACCGCTTGTGCGCCAATGCAGAGACAGCAAGAGTCCGCCAATCAGCGGTCCAATAATCTGTCCGGTTCGTCCAATGCCCAGGGCCCAGCCGATTCCACTGGAGCGCATCGCCGTAGGATAACGAGTGGCCGCAATCGCATTGGCCGAATTCTGGGCCCCAAAGGTAAAGAAGCCCGCACAGAACGTTGCCGCCATCGCCCACATCGCTTTGTTCCCAGCCATACCGATCCCCGTGATGAAGATTCCGCTCAGGATATACGCACAAGCCAGCACAAGATAAGGATTGAACCGGTCGCAGAGCGGCGCGATTGCAAGTCCGCCCGCAATGCCGCCGAAATGTAACAACGCAGCAATGACGATCGCCGCATGCTGCGCCAGCCCAGCTTTGTGAAGCACCGTCGGCAACCAGCTATTCAAGAAGAATAGGGCCAGAAGGTTCATAAAGAACATGACCCAGAGCAGGAGGGTCATGCGGGCACGGCCTTCGCGAAACAACAACACCACCGGAAAGCCTTTCTCTTTTTTCTCTGAGTTGATGAAATGCACAGGCTCAGGAAATATCAGCCTTGGATTCATTCGGGCCAGCGTGCCGGCGATTCGGCGTCCGTCCGCTCCACGCTGGGTCAGGCCATGCAGGGATTCCGGCAGTTTCCAGATCAGCAGTGGAGCGATCGCGATCGGCAGAATTGCGCCAAAGACAAAAACCGCAGCGCCAACTGTGCGCATCCAGGATGTGGGCAGTGATGGGCCCGGCAAGTGCCGAGCCGAAAGAAAATCCCAGCCAGGTCATCAACACGAGAGTTACCCGGAATTTCTTGGGCACGCACTCGGCGGTAAGAGCAAGGGCGTTGGGGACCACTCCTCCGAGCCCGAGGCCAATGGCGAAGCGCATCCACATCAATTGCGGCACTGTGTTGGCGAGAGATATCAGCAGGGTGCAAACTGCGAAGAAAAGCATGGAGCCGATGATGATAGGTTTGCGGCCCACCCGATCGGCATACGGAGCGAGCACCAGGCCGCCGAGGATAGCGCCCAGGCCGCCAGCCGCAAATACTAGTCCAAGAGCGCCAGGTCTCAGGCCTAACGCCGCACTCAAGGCTGGGGCCACATAGCCAATCGCCTGAGTATCGAAGCCGTCGACGAACATGGCCGAAGCACAAAGCAGAAGCACCTGGATTTGGAATCGGCCGATCTTTTGTTGATCGATTAGCGCCGCAACGTCCACCAGTGTTGCCGCAGGCGCCATCCCCGCTTCTTCGGTCATTGCGTGCTCCTAGCGGGCGCAGCCATATTGGGGACGCAGTATACAGTGGATGGCAGCGGGCACAAAGCCGATGGATGTGCTGTCACAGTTTGTTGGCCAGCCCAAGTGAGCGCTCTTTGCCATCGGAGACGCATCATGGGGCGCTGATTCGTAGCGGCTCCCGAGAGCAGTGCATCCTCTGATGATGTGTGACGTTACGAGATCGCTTAGTCGAGGGGATCTTGCCCCGTGTACTTGATGATGTAGAGGCCTCCGCTAATCCGGTCCGTCGCGTAAATCAATCCCTTTTCGTCGACGATGGCATGGTTGATCTGGATGGTGTGAGTTGGATTTCCGGGCGGACCCGGCGGCACAAAGAAACCGATCTCCCTGATCTGCGGAGGCGCATGCGGAACGGGCGCGTCCACCAACCTGTAAATGCGAACCCCACCATTGAAAAATGTTCCCACAAACGTATTCTTCAAGTGGGCGGATGTGGGACTGGGGAAGTTGGGATGAAGATTGTGCGCACCGAATCGGCCGCCTCGGGTGCACAAATCTCCTGCATTGTCCGGAAGAGGAGCCGTGCCGATGATGACTGGGTTGGTCTCATCGCGGATATCCACCAGCCAGATCAGTTTCGGAGCGTCGCCGCACTTTTCCATTACCGCTTCGTCAGAAACCGTTGCCAGGCCACGATTGAAAAGCGGCTGCACCGTATGAGTCCAGGCCGGATAGGGAGGAGAGAATTTAAGACGGCTCACGAGTTTGGGCGAGAAAGCTCTGGACGCGCCCCGCCCGAATGCCCGCCAATCCGGAGATATCCAGAATGATCTGGCCGCCGTCCATGTAACCGATGTAAGCGCGGTCGGGCCGCTCCGGGAACACTTCGATATTGTGCGCACGATAGCCGTCATCAATGGGATGTCGCTGGGGGAGGCAGCCTGGAAGGCAGTCGTCAGTCTTCTGAGTCCCGGGAAGCCACCAGCGACCAGCTTCACGGGGCTGCCGTGGGTTGCGAAGGTCCACAATCAGGTAAAACTGGTCGTCTTTCGGATTGGCCGGATTGGAGTCACGTGCGCCGCTCGAGAGATGGGCAAATTCTCCATCGACAAACCACAACCAGTGAACGCCGCGTGAATTTGGGCCGGAGGTGTCGAAGAATGAGAGCGCGAGATCCTGCATGCTCCGGGCCTTCTGGACGCGCGCCAGATCTGACACGTCGAGGACCCACATCCCTGCCGGTGATTGGCCTACCTTCATGGTTTGATTCGCCACCACCAGCAAGTTTCCCGAAAGACCAAGCGAGTTGCAGCGCGTGACCTCAGGGGCCGGGGACGGCAGTTGGTTAAGGAGCGCAGGTGCTTCAGGATGCGTGACATCAACGATGCTCAGGCAGGTTGTTTCTCCTTCGTGCGCAATAAAGAGGATGCGGTGGCCGTCTGGACGCTGCTGAATTGCCATTCCCTCGCCCCCATCCCCGTGGTTATTCAGGTTCTCTTGGCCGATCAACAGCATATTCTTTTGCTCAGCCTTTTCTTCAGAGCTGGCTGCCCTGGCTAAATTAGCGGCCGCGAGAAAGAGAGCGAACAGCAGAATGAACCCCGGAATCGCGTCGATGATCTGCCTGAGATTCGCAGGCAGAGTTGCTGAGTTGTGGTCGGGAGGCACTTTGTCACGCTTCACGATGATCGCTCCAGTCTCGGACAGGACACTGCACGTACTTTATAGAATAAACGCAGACCGAAGGATGGCGCCGATGTTCCGATGCAGGTTTTCCTTATGGCCTGGCCGCGTGGGGAATTCTCGGAACAGTCTGGCGGTATTTCTTAGACGGCGGCGTTGTGCATCGTGGGTGGCCTCGCCTGGGTGTTCATCGTCCGACGTTCATTTGTCAGTTCCGTCGAAACGAGCTTCCGCTAGCGAACTCTTGGAACCGCTTTCAGCTTGTCTTAATGTTGAGCAAGGTATTCTGGGATCAGAGGCGAAACCGATGTGCACTTCACAGACGGTTGGACTCGGAGCGATGGGCTGCGAAGAGTGAGCCATACAACGGCAGAAGTCCGCCGGCACAAACGGACTTGATCGGCAAAAAACGTCTAAGGAGTTTATCGTGTTGCTTTCCAAGTCTCTGGCGTTTGTGCTGTTAGTGTTGGTTGCTCTGTTATTTTTCGCGCAGACGCAGCCAGTGGAGTTGCATTCGCAAGCCGGAGCGCAATTCCGTTTCATCGTATACGGTGACACCCGCTTTACTGATCCGGCGGACATCAAGGCCGCCAGTCCTCCTGTACGTCGGGCGCTGGTTCAAGCGATTGCGGAGGCCGATCCCGCCTTCATCTCGGTTGGCGGCGACATCGTCTACAACGGAGATGACATCAACGACTGGAAAGTCTGGGACAGCGAAACCGAGGTGTGGCGGCAAAGGCGCATCACGGTGTATCCGGCACTCGGAAACCACGATCTCCATGGCAACCAGACAACTGCCCTGGCGAATTATTTCCAACGCTTCCCCGCGCTTCAGAACAGTCGCTATTACTCGGTCCGCGCTGCCAACACGCTGATGCTGGTGCTCGACAGCTCGCTCGATGAGGCTTCAGGTCCGCAAGGCGAGTGGCTGGCGAAAAAACTCGACAGTGTTCCTTCGGATGTGGACTTCGTCTTCCTGATACTTCATCACCCACCCTATACTGCCTCCTCCGATAGAGCTGTCGGTGGCGGGCATTCAGCGCGTCACCCGGAGCAGTTGCTGGCTCAAATGCTGGAGAGGCGCCAGGGAAGCACTCGTGCTCACTTCGTGGTGTTCTCCGGGCACGTGCACAACTACGAGCATCATGAACACAACGGAGTTACCTATTTTGTGACCGGCGGCGGGGGCGCACGGCCTTACCCAATCGAGCGAACACCTGATGATCCTCTCAATGGCAAGAGCGTCAATTATCATTATCTGTTGGTGGAGGTCGATCGCGGCAACCTCAAGATCACGATGCACCGGCTGGACTTGACGAGCGGCGCAGCCGTCTGGACGAAACCTGACTCGGTCGCAATTTCGGTGCCGGCAGCGAAGGCTGTAACACAGGGCCAATAAATGCTGCAAGCGGGGCCGGCAGCGTGGCGCTCTTGCCACTTATTGAACCCGGTTGTTGGTGTAAGCCGCCTGTCTACAACAGTAATCATGGATTGTTGCTGCGATTCGGCGTAAAGTGCCCTGCCGAGAGGCTAGTGCAGTCAGATGAGACCGGAAGATTCACGCGGCGAAGCCACAATTCCTCGTTATGCCCGTGTCAATATCAACGCCTAGTTCGAACCTCGGCCGTTATGTGTTTGGAGCGGCGGCTTTGGCCTTTGGCCTCATCACGCTGGCCTGGCATGACTACAACGGTTGGCATCTATCGCGTTACATTGTCTACCCCGCCGCTGCTGCCGAGATCTTCGGCGGGGCTGCGATTCAGTTCCGTCGGACCGCGAAAACGGGCGCAGCTGTCCTTGGTGCGGTTTATCTTGTCTTCGCCTTACGGTGCGTGCCACAAATCGTCGCCAAACCGCAGATCTACAATAGCTGGGGCAACTTCTTCGAGCAGTTCTCACTCGTGACCGGAGCGGCGATCGTTTATGCGCGCTTGTCATCGCCATGGTCACGGGAAACGCTTAATCGGATCGGCGGCATTCTTTTGGGCATCTGTGCCGCTTCCTTTGCCCTCGAACAGGCGATTTATCTTGCCGCTACCGCCAGTCTTGTTCCGAAGTGGCTTCCGCCAACTCAGATGTTTTGGGCGGTAACGACGACTGTTCTGTTCGCACTCGCGGCTGTGGCTCTTCTTACGAATCGAATGGCACTTCTCGCGACTCGCCTACTGACAATGATGCTCGTGATCTTTGGGCTACTCGTGTGGATACCATTGCTTCTTTCGGGTCGCCACAATCCTACGAATTGGAGCGAAACCGCCGAGACCTTCGCGATTGCCGGAGCAGCGTGGATTCTCGCTGATCTCCTCGGCGAGTATCGGCTTGATGACCATTGCCCGCGATGATGGAGTTCCCTCCACAGTCTCATCCCGGGTGCCGGGGCAATCTCAGTTGTTGTAAACGCTTGTGGGTGTTGAAAAACTCTGGGATTGGCGGATCTTTGTGCGGGCGGGGTGGATACTGCCGAGTTCTTCTTGTTTCTAGGGGGTGACAGGCAGCGGTGCTGATGGCTGGCTGAGGAAGCGCACCAGTCGCTTGATGTTCTGCGCAGCCGCTGCCAGGAAGAACTGCTCGCGGACGAATTTCATCCGACGCAAGCGCAGGCGGCGCAGCCCGATCTGATGCTTCAGTTCAGCAAACAAAGCCTCGACTTTCTTTCGTTGTCGTTGTGCCGTGGAAAACTCCGGTGTGTTCGCCAACTCCCGTGCTCGTTGTCGCGCCGACTCATGGATGTGAATGGCGAGATATTTATATCGTCCAGTTGTGCATTGCGCTTTTTGGGAGCATGCTCCGCAGCGTTTGGCGCTGCCGATATAGGCATGGGCACGATTGCGAACGTTTAAGCCGACATAGTTCAGTTGCTCTCCTGCAGGACAACGGTAGCTGTTGCTCTCCGGTACATAGGTAAATCGCTCCGGGCCATAGCCGGGGTTGTTCTTTCTCAGAGCACTGTCTCGCGTGCGCATGTAAGGCGTGATGCCGCGATCCAGCAACCATTGCAGAAACTTCCCATTGCCATAGGTCGCATCCGCTGCTACCGACGCTGGCTCTCGACCTTGCCACTGCACAAAGCGGGTGATCATGTCTTGTGCCGCAACCGTCTCCTGGCTCATGCGTGCCGCTGTGGCTTGGACTCCAACGATCACGCAACTGTGATTGTCGACCAGGTAGTTATCGTAGTACCCCAGGCGAGCCGGGGTGCCACCCTTGGTGGCGTAGGTGGAATCGGGATCGGTAGTCGACACCTGATCCTGTTCATGTACCGGCTCCTCCACCGGGTTCTGCTTTTCGAGCTCTTTCAGATACTCACGCAGGGTGTGATGGACCTGGGCCGCTTCCACCAACTGCTCACGTGGAATGCGACTCTCCTTCGCGGCATTGGCTTCCACGAAGCTGCCATCCACCGACAGGTGCTTGCCCTGCACCAATCCCACTTCCACACACTGGGACACGATCTGCTCAAACAACTGCTCGAACAGCTTCGACTGCTGAAACCGTCCGTGCCGGTTCTTGGAGAACGTGGAATGATGCGGAATCTCCTGATCGAAGCTGAGACCGGTGAACCACCGCCAGGCCAGATGCATGCGTAGTTCTTCGACCAGCTTGCGCTCACTGGTGATGCCATACAGATAGCCGATCAGCAGAATGCGCAGCAGGAGTTCGGGATCGATCGACGGTCGGCCGGTCTCGCTGTAGCTCTCCTTTAATCGCTCGCGTACAAACTCGAAACTCACGTGCTTGTCGATCAGGCGCAGCAGATGGTTTTCGGGAACTTGGTCTTCCAGGCGGAAGTAGTAGAACAGCGCTTCGGAGCGGTCGTGTTGCCCCACATGATCAGCAGGCCTCCGACGATGAGAATCAAACAGAGCATGGGCTGGATCACTTTCTTCTAACATGCTTCTGCTGAATTCCACCCGCCAATCGCAGTGACTTTTTCAACACCCACGCTTGGTTGCGATAGTCAATGATTTGAACAATCAGCACACCGCGTCTTGCTGCAACTTTACTTCGATACATGCATCTAGACAGCGAGGCCGATTCCCTTCCTCGGGATCTGATGACGAGAGGAGACAAGCCATGTCCTACAGCATATCGACCTTGCTGCTTCGTAATCTGAGCGACGTATTTGGCGAAAATGACCCGGTGCGTCGTCGCGCGGCCATCGACGACATCTGGCATGAGGATGGTGTGTTCTACGATCCTAATGGAGGCGTCTACCGAGGCCGCGACGAGATTGATCGTATTGCTGGTGTAATAAAAGCAACACATCCAGATTTCAAATATCAGCCCCTCTCCCCTCCCGAGGAATTAGGTGATGCCGGACGGGTTCGATGGGTATCTGGCACTCCCGGCAAACCACCAGCTTACGCGGGAACCGATTTCATCGTCGCCCGGAACGGTCGCATTGCTTCGGTCTATCTCTTTTTCGACAGCCTACCCTGAGCTGGACTCTGCTGCCCACGGTACACGAATCACGAACGTTTGTTTGAATGCTAAGTCTAGTGAAAAGCGCGTGGTGTTACAAAAGGCTGAACTCAACGGAACGTTGATTCAGGGAACAACCACGGAGGCTCCTCGAATCAATAGGAAGAACCGCAGTTGCTGCGGCTCTCCACGGAGACACGCACACGACCTAAGATCACTCAACGGAAATGCGCTCCCCTCTGATGCTGCCGGACACCTCCATTTGGAAGACGCCGGAAGGGTCGTAGAAATCCAACTTGAAAGAACCGGTCTGCTTATTACCGCCTTGACTCAGATTAACCGTTTCATGGAGGTGGATGGTCCCCCCAAAGTCTCCGCTCGTGTCGTAGTTCCACACGCGGTGAGTGAGCTTAAAAGCGCCGTTCGATGTCTTCGTCCACACCCCAAGGCAAACATTTCCGGCCCGCGGATCGACATTTGGGTTGTGAACCTCGGTCCCGCCGGCATTCCAGATTTGGTACGCTTCCTGGATGGTTTGATCGCCGACTATGAACCGCACGTGCCAAAGGCCAACGATGGACGAGTGGACGGCATTGTCTCCAAAAGACTGAGACTCCTGTTGCATCTGGTGTGACTGATTCTCGACGAAGGCAGCTCCCGCTGCCATCGCAGACAGGGTATCGCCGCATGAGGCTAACGCGCTGGCATGGGGTCCGACTATCAGGATCAAACAGGCGGCGAACTTGGTGAACCTCAGAGTTGTGGTCGATTTCATGTGTTCTCCTTGTAGAGATGCGCGGTTATCTGACAAATCGGCGGAGGGGTCTTTTGCAAGCTTCTCCTCGAATCTCCAGATTCGCGCCGTTAGTTATGGCCGGGAGCCAAGGATGCAGCAATGCAAACGGGAACACTTGTCGATCAGTTTCTGAACACCCCGCAAAGTATTCATATCCAACGGGTTATGAGTGATGCGGTGGAGTGCGTCAGACGGGCTCAAGTCGGTTCTTGACTGCCGCATCGCTTCCCCCCACAATCTTCGCTGTTGTTTTCCCCTCCCCTCGGGTTTTCGCACCATGAAGACGGCCACCAAACGAACCGCGATGTTCGGTCCCTACGCGCTTGATCTGCGGTCAGCGGAACTGCGAAAGTTCGGGACAAAGGTCAAGATGGGGGAGCAGACCTTTCAGATACTGCGGATGCTGCTTGAGAGCCCGGGGGAGCTAGTAAGCAGGGAGGAGCTTAGGGCAAAGCTCTGGGCCGAGGACACGTTTGTTGATTTTGATCACGGCTTGAACTCGGCAGTCCAGCGGCTCCGAGATTGCCTTTCTGACTCCGCAGAAAGGCCGCGGTGGGTCGAGACTGTCCCTCGCCGCGGCTACCGATTCGTAGGTCAGGTGGAATGGTCGTGCGACGGTTTGTCCCTTGGAATATCTCGTAAGCCCGGCAGCGAAAACAGGTACGAACATTCCGCTTTGGAGGCCCAAGCATCCGGCGTGGAAACTCCCGAATCGCCGGAAAGGGCAAAAGGTTCCTGGCGTCGAATCGCCCTGCTGGGGGCCGTGGCGCTGGTAGTGCTCGTGGCCATGATGGCGATTGCCAGACGGATTCAACATGCGCGGCTTGCAATAAGAGACACCATTTTTCTCGCCGACTTTATGAACAGCACCGGCGATGCTGTTTTCGATGACACCCTGAAGACAGCGCTCAGTATTTCCCTGCGGCAATCGCCTTTCCTGAATATGCTCCCCGAAAGCGAAGTCGCGAATACCTTGCGGCTGATGACCCGTCCGGCGGGCACGAAACTCACCCCCGAGGTGGCACGCGAGCTTTGCCTGCGGGCAGGGAGCAAGGCCTACATTGTGGGAGCGATTGGCAGTTTGGGGAGTGAATATGTGCTGCGATTGCAGGCGGTGAATTGCCAGAGCGGAGATACCCTGGCACAGGAGCAAGTCACGGCGGCATCCAAAGTAAGAGTCCTGGACTCACTGGGAAAGGCGGCGTCAAGGCTGCGGGAGGAACTGGGCGAATCGCTGGCTTCGGTGCAGAAGTTTGATGTGCCGCTGGAACAAGCCACTACGGCTTCACTCGATGCCTTAAAAGCGCATACTCTGGGCCGAAAGGCCGACCACGAGCAAGGCGCCGCTGCAGCCTTGGCTTACGACATTCGTGCCATTGAGATCGATCCGAATTTTGCGATGGGATATTTGACAATGGGTGGCGACTACGAAGATCTCGGCCAGAGAGGACGGGCCAGCGAATACTACAGTAAGGCATTCCATTTGCGTGAACATGCCAGCCAGCGGGAAAAGTTGAGGATTACGGCGGTCTACTACGACACAGTCACCGGCGAACTCTACAAAGCCGCTGAGACCTATCAAGAGGAGATTGACAGCTACCCGCGCGAATCAATGGCGTACTTCAGTTTGGCCTATGTGTACTCATTGCTAGGGCAGTATGAGAAGGCCGTGGAAATCGTAAAGCAAGGCATGCGCACTATTCCACCGGATCGTGTGGAGTCGCTGGGTGGTGGAACGTTATTCACCAGCGCCCTTGCTCTGCAACGCTTCGACGAAGCACAGCAGGCGATTGACGAATTGCAGTTGCGAAGAGTGGATGATGAAAGAATTCGCCTAGTGCGTTACATCCTCTGCATTCTCGGAACAGACTCCGCGTCCATGGCGGAACAGCAGCAGTGGTTCATGGGCAAACCCAATTTCGAGAATCTGGTATTGGCACTCGCGTCTGACACCCAGGCTTATGCCGGTCATCTATCTCGGTCGCGGGAACTGACCGAGCAGGCCGTGGACTCCGCCCTCCGCTCCGACAGCAAAGAGACTGGGGCAAAATGGCTGGCGATCGCAGCCCAACGGGAAGCCGCCTACGGCTATGCAGCTCGGGCCCGGCAGAAAGCAGCAAAGGCGTTGAGTCTTGCCCCGGAAGGTCACGGCGTGGAGAGCGGGGCTGCACTGGCTTTTGCGCTGGTAGGTGATACAGCACGAGCCCAATTCCTGGCAAAAGACTTGGGGAGACGCTACCCGCTGGACACGCAAGTGCAGTCGCTCTGGCTGCCGGCGATTCGGGGGCAATTGGCGCTGGATGGAAAGGACCCAACTCAGGCGCTCAAGGGACTTCAAGTAGCTTCAACCATCGAGTTTGGTGGCATCCCGTCCGTGATCAATAACTCCTGTCTCTATCATGTGTACGTACGTGGAGAAGCATACCTGGCAGCGGGACAGGGTAGTGCTGCGGCCGCCGAGTTCCGGAAGATTCTCGACCACAAAGGCATCGTCTGGAATTGCTGGACGGGAGCGATGTCGCGTCTGGGCGCGGCTCGGGCGAATGCTTTGCAGGCGAGAACTTCGCAGGGCGCGGATGCCGATGCCGCCCGAGTCCGTGCACTCGCCGCCTACAAAGATTTTCTCACCCTCTGGAAAGGCGCCGACCCCGACATCCCCATCTTGAAGGAAGCGAAAGCGGAGTACGCGAAGCTGGAATAGCCGGAGACTTCCTTGCTGGTCGTTACTACCGCTTTGGCACAATTGACGGTCTGCCATTGCGCTGTGGTTCTTGGCGGTCACCGCACATTACGGGAAGCGGATGGTGTTCACTCGAAACGGTCCTCCGCTGCCTAGGTCGATACGGGACTCCCTCATTCGGGTAGTTGACGCTCATTGACCTGGATTGTTGGTCTAATCGCCCCATTTTGACAACAACCCGTTGTTTCCGAGTGCAACCGTAATCCACCCTGCTAATCCAAGCTTCTAACTTTTCAAACGGGGACTTCAGGGGCATCACGAGAGAATTCATCCTCTCCAGCCTGTTAGGCGGTTCTACTTCTTCTGGTGGCTAACCTGGTAGTGCTGCTGGAGCAAGTCATGACCAAAGTCGCCGGTGAAATCGCGCCACACGGAGTGGATGTGGTTGGCGTCGTCCTGCGTGTCGTCTAATTCAATAAGGAAGGAGGGTGTCTGAACGCGGTAATAATGGGGGTCGCCTCGGTTGATCCCTCCAGACCAGGCGAAGTAGATATTCCGACCAGCTTGGTTGGCCTGGGCTAACCGGCCTTCGGCCAGCTCATCGGGCACGTTGCGGGCGTATTCTTCTATAAGGGCCATGAGCGCGTCGAATTGGTTGGCGTTCATCTGGGAAGCGGACAGGCCCGACGGCTGGCCCTGAAGCGCCGCCTTTCGACTGGACTCAGTCAAGATGTCCTCGTAGGCGGTTGGGTTCACGATCGCGATCTTCTGCTGCCCTTCGTTGAGGGTATGGATCAGCTCCATGCCGAGCTCGTCCTCGCCAGCCAGGGTTCGCAGTCCCTTGCGTGGCCCTTCCCGCACTTCGGCGGGATTGGAGCCGAAGAAGCTTGGGGCGTCGATAACCTTGCCATTCACCACTGTGTAGTTTTGGCTGAGATGGTGGCCTTCGACGCGGTAGCCCCACATGCCGCTGTCGGAGGGAGTGCCGAACACTGAGAAATAGTATTTCTCCGGGTTGCGACGCTCACCGCTATCGTTCTCCAGGATCTTAAGCACATCTTCCAGGCTCATGATCGTCACGGCCTTGATGTAACCCGTCTGACTGAGCCCAGCCGCTAGCAGCGCGCTCGCGATGTGTTTCTGATAGGGTGTCATCTCGCGTAGTGGCAGGCCCTTGCGCTCCTTTGGGATGAAGTGCCAGTTCAAGCGCTCGTCGCTATCGAACGGGAATATTGCGATGCGGCGCTGATCAGCATTGAGCGCGGCAAGAAAGCGGCTGGCGCAATCAGTCATGAGCGAGGCCGCGTGGGCGCGTTGCGGATGGATCTTGCCAGTGCGGCTATCGACCGAGCCAAGCATACTGACTCCTGCGAGCGCAACGGACGAACAGAGAAACGATCGGCGTTTCATCGACGTGAACTTACCCTCGCTGGTGTCCGTTGCGAATGAGAGTACAAAAATGGCAGGTCAATGGCGACTCGCTCGTTGTTGCCGTAATATCGCCATTACACCACAACCCGGAGCTTTTCCGGTGCGGAAGCTAAACAGGGAAAAGATTTTTGGGTTGTTGATCTCACAGTTTGGGATGGTACAGATCTGGTGTCCAAGGACACCCAGGAACGTCACCGATCGAGGAACCAGTTTCCATTGGAACGCGATTGGGCGCTTCCCACTGGCATTCGCCGGCCCACCGAATCGAAATCATGTCGAGCCGGGATTGGAGTCCAGCGCGCAGGTCGTAGCTACTGAGTGGTCGGAAGGTATACCACGGGATCGGTTAAGGTCAGCGCCGACAGGCCAATGTTTACACCGCTGGGCAGAGTTTGGCTGAATGGGTCGCCGATGAGACCCTCAGTCGTTACGAGATTAATCTTCGCGATCCAATTCTCGTTTGCATCCACAAGCAATCCGTATAGTTTATTGTCGAAAACGCTGGTGAACGTCGCGATGGAATTGGGGTCGCTGGCATTGGTAAAGGCTACACCGTCAGGGGTAGATGGCATCGCACCGTAGCCGTAAGCAATGGAACTGATGGCCGGCGGCCCAAAAAAGGTCGAGGTGGGAAGTTCCTCGACTGCGACACAGCCTCCCGATGGCTCGGCCGAGAAGAGCACGTGGTTGCTTCCTTTCTGGGTGCCGATTGGAACTCCGATCGCCAGCATGGTTAGAGCCGCAGGCGGCGCACTACACCCGCCGGTAATCTGGACCAGAGTATTCGAAGCTGTCCAGGTAGGAGGCGTATTTTGCAGCTCACTTAGATTTAACAAAGACTGCGTTGCACTACCCGGCACCGCACTGACTCCAAAATTCGTGAGAAGATCCAAGGCCACGGTGTTGGGGTTCAACAAACCCAAAGTTGCATTTGAGCTTACCGTGTTACTGGCAAGATTTAGGATTTGAATTTCATTTTGAGCATAGGCCGGACTGAGAATATACGGAGCGGAGCTGTTCAATGGATTGAGCGCGAAGTTCTCCGCCGGAAAAGACTGGTGCCAGCGCCGTGAAGGTCCCTGCAGTCATATCCATCATCAGGTAGCCTTGAGCAGTGCTTAGAATGGCTTGATCGTTCAGCGGATTGACTACAACCGCGCAAACCTTGCAAGTAATTCCACCGAAGGTCGCGATTTGTGTTACCGGGGCTGTGAAGGTCGCAGTCACAGAATTAGTCGTTGCGTCGATGATTTGTACGTCCTGGGAAGAGTAGCTAATTACAATGACTCTTTTGCTGACCTGGCTGGCAGCGGTGGCGTTGGGCACATATCCAGGTGGCATGGGGATGGAGGCGAGCAACGCCGAAATGATAGGCAGCACCTGAACAAACTGATCAGCATCCAAATTTACTGCTTGAATCGTATACACCCCCTGCGGATTAAGTGTGTGCGACAGGGGTAAGTAGGCAACATCGATCGTCGAGCCGTGGGAAGAGGCGTAAAGAACAGAGGTCGTACTTGAAGAAAAGCTATTTACATTGGTGGTTAACTGAGTCACGCCTTCGACCGGCCCTAGTGTGGCGGTTACGATGCTAGTGCCTACAGCCATGCCGGTCGCTAAGCCGGTGGAATCAACCGACACACAGTTTGCGGAACTCGGAATGCACGACGACGATGTGGCAGTCCAATTCACCATTGAAGTTATGTCCTGCTTGCTGCCGTCGGCGTAAGTTCCCGTCGCCTTCAACTGGCGAGTTGCGGCGAACGGGACTACAGAATCTGATGGCTTGATGGCGATAGCTTGAAGTTCGCTCGGACCGAAGGGAGGATTTCCGCCGCCTCCACATGCTGCACAAAGCAGCAGTGCGGTAACCGCAACTCCAAGCATCAAAATGCCAGCCGTGGTTCTCAACTTTGAGCCGATCGCCCTTCTCACAGAAATGGGCATCCACATTTCCTGGTTGAATCTCCAGAACTGGGATAACTGGGTTGAATTCATGTTGGGTCCGAGTGGTTCAGAACATTAGCGCAACATCGGCAAAGTCATCCTCCCTTACAACATTGTTGGAATCTATTAGTTTTGGGCAGGGGCCAGACTGCTGGTTCGCAACGAAGGTGCCCAAAGTGAGTCCCTGTCCACTTTGATCACTGCCAATTCCGTTCAGGGTAGTTCCGGTTGGCCCCACGCTAAGGATGGCGGGATTTCCTTGCACACCAATGCTGCCAATTTGTGTTCCGTCGAACGAAAAAACTGAGAGGACAACGCTGGTCCCGCTGACCGTCCCGTTTAGCGAGGCAGTTTTGAAGCAGGGATAGTCGACGGCGTTGATCGTTCCGGTCAGAGTTGCATTAGCTGACCCGATATTTCCGCTTTGACTGAGTGACCCTGAGCTGCCGAAGGACATGGTGGCAACATTCGCCTATGTGGGCAGCAAGGGAACAAACCTGACGGTTCAGCGTCAGATTAACCAGCTTCACTCTGTATCGTCACAATTGAATCCGTTCGCGATACACGAGCCAATCATTGCCTCGACTGGATCTGGGGCAAACTCCGGCGACTGCGCTGGCTGGACTGGAGGAAGTTTCGCTCTGCTGAATGGGACCGTGGTCGGCAATCGGGATGCGTCCTACACCAATCTAGTGGCTGCCTGCCAGGGAATACTGGCGAGCGGCGCCACACCTCCCGACGTCAACACTCTTCGACCGTTTATCGGGTTCGGCCAAATCTACTCTCTAGAAAATGCGGCTAATTCATCGTATAACGCCTTTCAAACTACACTCCGCAGAACGCGCGGCCCCCTCATCCTGGGTGTGAGCTATACATACAGTCATTCGATTGACGAGGCTTCTGATCGTAGCGACAACACTTTTGTGAATACCTTGGATCTAGCTTCGAACCGGGCCAGTTCCGACTTCGACCAACGCCACCTTCTGAACGTCAGTTATGTGTACCAGCTTGAAACTCTGTTCCAGCACGTACGGAATTTTTGGGCGCACATCGACGACAAACCCGATGAGACTGGCAGTTTTCCGCCCCTGCCACCGTTGCCCGGCAATAAGTTATCCGGCCTCGGTCGTGCGCTATGGGAAGGATGGGAACTGTCGGGGATTACTACATTTCAGTCCGGGACGCCCTTTAGTGTTGTCAACGGCGGCGGTAACAATGGCATCGGATTGCCAGATAATGCCGGCGTGGCCAACGGTATCGGTCCCGGTTCTTTTCCGGACATCGTGCGTGGCGCTCCCGCACCTAAGAGTAGCCAGATATCAGGAAGCTTTGGGCCTTTACTTGGCAACCCGTCCCAGTTCGTGGCGCCGCGCGGCCTTACCTTTGGCGATGCCGGGCGAAACTTTCTCAACAACCCTCATCGCTTGAACTTCGATATGGCTCTGCTGAAGCACTACAAGATAACCGAACGCAGCGAACTCGAATTCCGCGCAGAGGCGTTCAACATCTTCAATCACACTCAGTTCCGGATTTTCGACCCGAATAATCCCGGCAACAGCGGCAATAACGTTATCAATTGCTACGGTGGTGCTAATTACAACGCCGGTTATCAGGGACCTGCAACGGACTGTCTCACCGGGAATTCGTTCCTACATCCCGTCGATGCGCATCGCCCAAGGACTCTTCAATTTGGCGTAAAGTTCAGCTTCTAGCGGAGGCCTGAGGGTCTCCCCCTTCTTGTTGACGCCTTGATCGCGCTGCCCTATACTCGATTCGTTATGACTTCGCTGTCACACGGCCATCGGCACCATCATCATCACGTGGCCAACGTGTCGGCGGAGGTCTATACCTAGAAGCTAGCAATCATTCAAGGTTGAGCCCGCTGACGCAATGAGCGCAGCGGGCTTTTTGTTTTGCCCGGATTTTTGCGATCAGAAGACAAAACCATGCTTGATCTCGATTTCGACAAGATGCAAGGCCTGCTGCCGGCCGTGCTTCAGGATGCCGACACCTTGGCTGTACTCATGGTCGGCTTCATGAACCGTGAAGCGCTGCAGAAAACTCTAGAGACGGGATATGCCACATTCTTCAGCCGTACCCGTAACCAGCTTTGGACCAAGGGCGAGACCTCCGGCAATCTTGCCCGCGTGGAATCGGTCGCTACCGATTGCGATCGTGACACTCTCTTGCTTCGCGTGCGTGTACAAGGAGACGGCCATATCTGCCATCAGGGAACCGTATCTTGCTTTACTCAACTTGTCAGCTGTCCTGTGGCAGAGAGAGAAGGAATCTTGCCATGAAGATATGTCTCGGACTACCCAAGGGCAGTTTGCAGGAATCGACTGTACAGCTCCTTTCCGCAGCCGGCCTGGGTGTTTATACGAACGGCCGGTCCTACTTCGCCGGTACCAGCGATCCACAAGTGGAATGCATGTTGATCCGGGCTCAGGAGATGGCCCGTTACGTCGCCCATGGCTCGCTGGATGCCGGATTCACCGGCTTGGACTGGGTCCTGGAGAGCGGTCTCGAGGTCGCCACCGTATGCGACCTGGTCTACGCGAAGCAAAGCCGGGCGAAGGTGCGCTGGGTTCTGGCAGCACCAGAAAGCTCAGCCTACCGCAAACCCGAGGATCTGGAAGGCTGCACGATCGCCACAGAACTTGTTGGCGTTACACGGAGGTATTTCGATCGAAAGGCGATCAATGTCAATGTGGAGTTTTCCTGGGGCGCGACAGAAGTCAAACCGCCTGAGCTTGCCGATGCGATCGTCGAAATCACCGAGACTGGAGCGTCGCTTCGGGCAAACCGTCTGTCCATCCTTGACACCGTACTCGAATCCAATACCCAGCTGATTGCCAACTGCAGGTCCTGGGAGGATTCATCCAAGCGCTCCAAAATCGAGAACCTCGCCCTCATGCTTCGGGGAGCTCTCGAAGCTAAAGGCAGGGTCGGCCTGATGCTGAACGTCCGCCGAGAGCATCTAGACGGCGTTCTCGCCATCCTTCCCGCGCTTAACAAACCTACTATCGCGCCGCTTAGCGACGATATCTGGGTCGCGGTAAACACTGTCATTGAAGAAACGACGGCGTGGGAGGTGATTCCCAAGTTCAAGGCAGCAAAGGCCGAAGGAATCGTTGAATACCCGCTGAATAAGGTGGTGGTTTGATGCGAATTCTCCGGGGACTAGCTGCGGAAGATGCGGTCGCGAGGCTGGTGGGACGCGCACACACAGTCAGTCGTCAGGAACGCAAGGTCCGGAGAATTATTGCCGACGTACGCCGGGAAGGCGATAAGGCGCTACGCAACTATGCTCGGAAATGGGATGAGTTGGGTACAAAACCTCTGCGCGTCACTCTGGCCGAAATGCGCGAGGCGTCGAAGTCTGTTTCCTCCGAGCTGATGTCATCCATCCGTCTCGCGGCGAACAACATTCGTCGCTTCGCCGAGCGGCAAAAGCCGGTCGAATGGAAGCGCACAACGAACGGACTCACCGTGGGACAACTGGTTCGTCCGTTGGACTCCGTGGGCTGCTACGTACCAGGTGGACGCCACCCACTGCTCTCCACACTCTTGATGACGACAATTCCCGCAATGGTGGCCGGAGTTGCCCGTATTTGCGTCGTCTCGCCGAATCCATCGCCGGAGCTACTGGCGGTCGCCCTCGAGTTAGATATCGAGGAGTTCTATGGCGTGGGCGGCGCGCAGGCCATAGCCGCTTTGGCCTACGGCACCGAGTCCATTTCTCGTGTCGACAAGATCGTCGGCCCAGGGAATAGCTACGTAACCGCTGCCAAGAGACTCGTGGCCTTTGATTGCTCCATCGACATGCTCGCCGGTCCGACTGAGGTCGTGATTGTCCAGCATGATGGCGAAGCTTGCTGGATCGCCTCGGATTTGGTTGCGCAGGCCGAGCACGATGCAGATGCTCTCGCGATTCTAATTACTTGTTCCGCAAAACTGGCAAAAGCTGTAAGCGAAAGTGCCAGCAAGCTTTCCCAAGGAAATGCCATCGCTCGTGAGTCCCTGAGGAAAAATGGTTACATCCTGATCGCGCCGGACCGCTCGCAGGCGATGGCTTGGGCAAATCGGCTCGGGCCCGAGCACATTACCGTTTCCGAGCAGGATGTGGACGAAGTTCGAAATGCGGGCTCGATCTTTGTCGGGGAATATTCTCCTCAAGCTGCTGGCGATTACGTCAGCGGACCCAACCACGTTCTTCCAACTGGCGGGGCCGCTCGTTTCCGCGGAGGACTCACAGTCCACGATTTCGTCAAGCTGATCACGGTGCAGCAGTTATCGCCTAGCGCGCTGCGCCGAGTCGCACCGGCGATCACTGCTCTAGCCGAGGCCGAAGGGCTCGAAGCCCATGCTGACTCCGTCCGCGTGAGGTGCTCGCATGCTTGAGCCCCGCCCCGCAGTCCGAAATTTGAAGGAGTATCATCCGCCCTTGAGCGGCCGCACCGGGCTGCGCCTGGATTTTAACGAGAACACGCAGGGGCCTTCTCCGCGCGTTCTCCGGGCATTACACGAGCTTGACGCGGAACAGGTGGCTCGTTATCCCGAGCGCAGAGCCAGTTGAACGGCTCACCGCCCAGTTTCTCGGAATGGACCCGCAACAAGTTCTTCTTACCAATGGCGTGGACGAAGCGATTCATTTGTTATGCCAGACATATCTGCAGGCGGGTAACGAAGCGCTCGTAGTCGTTCCCACATTCGCCATGTACGAACTCTTGGCCGCTAGCACCGGTGCGCAGGTAATTTCGGTTCCGGCGCTCTCGGACTTCGCGTTTCCTACTGAGAAATTGCTTGACCGTATCAGTCCGGCCACTCGCCTCATTGCCATCGCAAATCCCAACAATCCCACAGGTGCGGTTGCAAATCCTTTGGACATTTTGCGAGTCGCGCGTGACGCTGCTCACGCCGCAGTCCTGGTGGACGAGGCATATTTCGAATTTTACGGTGAGACGTTTCTCCCCCAGATTTCCGATGTACCCAATCTATTTGTGACACGCACGTTCTCCAAGGCTTACGGCATGGCCGGTCTCCGCGTTGGTGTACTGGTCGGCTCCGCTCAGCAGATAAGAGTAGTCCGGAAGGCGGCCTCGCCTTATAACGTCAACGCCGTAGCCCTGGCCTGTCTTCCCGCAGCGTTGGAAGACCAGGACTTCGTCGAAGCGATACGCGGCCGAGGTTCGTCGCGGGCGCGAACGCTTGGAAGCGAAATTTCGCTCGCTCGGGATTCGCTACTGGCCCAGTCACGCAAACTTCGTTCTCGCCCACTTGGGTTCATGCGCGCAAAGCCTTCGTAGCCGCGATGCACGGCCATGGCATCCTCGTTCGCGATCGTTCCAGCGATCCAGGATGCGAAGGCTGTGTCCGCATCACCATTGGTACGACGGAACAGATGGACCTCATGCTCGCAGCTCTGGAAGCGACCGTTCGCGCGATGTCCATTGGGAAAAGGTCGCTCGCATGAGGAAGGCGCAGATCAAGAGGGAGACATCGGAGACGAGAATCTTGCTCAAGCTTGTGCTTGACGGCCATGGACGCTACCGAGTGTCGACCGGCATCCGTTTCTTGGATCACATGCTGGAGTTGTTTGCCCGACACGGCGGATTCGATCTCGAACTCCAGGCGAGCGGTGATCTCGACGTGGATCAACACCACACAGTTGAAGATGTAGGCATTGCACTGGGCGAAGCCTTTGACCAGGCTCTGGGGAGCAAACGCGGAATCCTGAGAGCCGGCTATTTCGTAATGCCGATGGACGAGACTCTCGGTCTGGCTGCCGTGGATTTTGGCGGCCGCGTTGCCGCCGTCGTCCAGACCAGGGTACACGCGGCACGGGTCGGTGATCTTCAGTCCGAACTGGTACCTGATTTCTTCGAAGGCTTCGCCCGCGGCTCACGCTCCAACGTGCACGCTGCGAGTTCTGTATGGACGCTCCAGTCATCACAAGATCGAATCTTTATTCAAAGCTTTCGCCCGCGCTCTACGTGCGGCCTGCTGGCAGGACCCCCGTTTGCGGCGCATGTTGCCCAGTACGAAAGGACTCCTGTGATCGTCATCGTGGACTACGGAGCTGGCAATATTACTTCCGTCAAACGAGCCGTCGAGCATCTCGGTCACGCCTGTACTGTCACGTCTGATCCGGCCGTCATCGAGCATGCCGATCGAATCATCGTGCCCGGGGTGGGAAATTTTCGAGCCACGACAGCACTCTGCTCAAATGGTGTTGGGTCTGCTCTCGCGAATCAGATCTCATTGGACAAGCCTGTGCTTGGCATATGTCTTGGGATGCAGTGGTTATTCCAGTCCTCTGACGAGGCTCCAGGAATTCAGGGCTTGGGGGTCTTCGATGGAAGATGTCAGTCCTTTCCTCCATGGGTAAAGTCTCCTCACGTGGGATGGGACCAGTTGGAAATCGCCGCAGAGAGCCGATTGCTACGCGGAGTTCAATCCGGCCAGTTTGTCTATTTCACCCACCGGTATCGCGCGCCTCTGGTGGAAGCTACAGTCGCAGCATGTGATTACGGCAACCCTTTCTCCGCCGCTGTAGAACGGGGCAATCTGTTTGGCGTGCAGTTCCACCCGGAGAAGTCTGGAGAATCAGGATTGGCCATCCTGGAGAACTTCTGCACATGCTGACGAAACGCATCATTGCCTGTCTCGACGTCGACGCAGGGCGGGTCGTAAAGGGCGTGTGCTTTTCCAACCTGCGCGATGCGGGAGACCCTGCGGAACTGGCACGCCGCCACGCTGATGCTGGTGCAGATGAAATTGTGCTGCTCGATATCTCCGCCACTCGCGAGAGTCGAGCTACCCTGCTCGACGTTGTTCGCCGGACCGGCCGTGAGTTGTTCGTCCCTTTCACTGTCGGCGGTGGCATCCGTTCCTTGGACGAAGCCGCCGTGGTGATTGAGGCGGGCGCGGACAAAGTCGCGGTCAATTCAGCCGCCATATCCTGCCCCGAACTGATCACTGAGATTGCGTTCACACTTCGGCTCGCAGGCAGTCGTCGTTGCCGTCGATGCAAAGCGCAAGCCTCGAAACAACAGCTGGGAAGTTTGGATATCCGGAGGCACGAAGCCAACCGGTATAAACGTCCTCGCCTGGATCAAAGAAGCCGAGAATCGCGGGGCTGGCGAAATTTTGCTTACTTCCATGGACCGCGATGGTACGAAGGCAGGTTTCGATTGCGAGCTTACTGCGCAGGCATTCAATTCAGTTCACATTCCCGTGATTGCATCCGGTGGCGCCGGCGATGCCAACCACTTTGTGGAGGTATTCCGAAACGGATGTGCCGACGCTGCTCTGGCCGCTTCGATTTTTCATTACGGATTGAACTCAATTCGCGACCTGAAACAAAATCTTGCGGCGGAAGGAATCCCCGTGAGGTTGCCATGCTGATTCCCTCCATCGATCTGATGGGCGGCAAGATTGTTCAGCTTGTCCAAGGCGAGAGGAAGGCATTGGAGTTCGACGACTTCGATTCCTGGATCGAGCGTTTCTGCAAATATCCTCTCATCCAACTCATCGATCTCGACGCGGCTATGGGAAGAGGGGACAATGGCTCGCTGGTCTCGTATTTCGCTGCCCGATTGCCCTGCCAAGTGGGCGGCGGTATCCGCACCGTTCAAAAGGCTGAGTCCATGTTAGAACTCGGAGCACGAAAGGTGATCATAGGCTCTTCCCTCGTGCGGAATGGAGAGATCGATACCAGTTTCGCGGCCAGCCTGGCATCCGCCGTTGGGCGGGAGAGGCTAGTCTTTGCGATCGACTCCCGCCGCGGCAAGGTAGCCACCAACGGCTGGCGGAATCGCACGGACATTTCTCCGGTTCAAATGATCCAAGCACTCCAATCCTGGTGCGATGCCTTCCTCTACACTCATATCGACGTTGAAGGCCTGATGCAAGGCTTTCCTCTCGAAGTGATTTGCGAACTTCGCACGATCACAGAATGCCATCTCATCGCGGCCGGCGGCATTACCACTCAAGAAGAAATCGATCGCCTGGATTCGATGGGTATTGACGCAGTCGTGGGAATGGCAATCTATACTTCAGTCTTGAAGGTCTGAGATACTTAGACTAGTTAGCCTTGGCCTCGAGAGTAGCAGCAAAAATAGAGACGAAGGCGAAACGGCCCAGAGCATCGCTGAGGCCGCGTAGTTCCTCCGAGAAGAATTGCGCATCCGCCGATTCTCATATATAATCTAACTAACTGGTTAATTAAGGAAAGATTCCGTATGAAAGCCGTGGCCTCCAAATCGCGTATGGGTTCCCGGGGACGTCCCGAACAGAGTCGGGCCGCGATCCTGCGCGCTGCCGTGCGTGAGTTTGCCCGTGAAGGCGTCGCTGGCGCGCGGACCGATGCCATTGCCCGCGCCGCAGGGGTGAATAAGGCGCTTCTCTATTACTACTTCAAAGACAAAGAAGCGCTTTACGAAGCGGTCATCGACCAGGTTTTCGGAGGTTTGACGGCAAACGTCCATGAAGTGCTCGCCCGGCGGCTTCCACCTCGCGAAAAGATTCTGGCCTATGTGGGCGCGCACTTCGATTACGTGGCCAGCAATCCCTTGTACCCGCCAATTGTTCATGGAGAGCTGATGCGTGCGAGGCGCGGCAGCACTCCGCAGTTCGAACGCATCGTAAAGCAATATTTCCGTCCGCTTTTCACCAAGATTGCCGAAGTCCTGCGCGATGGACAGGCCACCGGAGATTTTCGGCAAGTCGATCCCATGCACTTCATCCCTTCCATGATCGCGGTTATCGTCTTTTATTTCAGCAGCGTCGCCCCCGTGATGCGATTAATGACCGGTATTAATCCAATGGACCCAGAGCGCCTGGCTCAGCGCCGAGCCTCGGTGCTCGACTTCATTTCAGCCGCTTTGTTCACGCATCCCGCTCAACAGCCCGAAGGAGAACCAAAGTGAGTGCCCGCAATAAATTCCTGATTCTTCTTTCGGTGGTCTGTGCCGTCTCGCTGATCTATTACCTGGTCTCCACGCCGCACTCGCAGGACTTGGTGTTGATCGGCACCGTTGATTCCAATCAGGTGATCGTCAGTCCGCAGGTCCAGGGCCGTCTTGCGAAGCTTCTGATCGACGAGGGGACGCAAGTGAAGCAAGGCGACTTGATCGCTGTCATCGATCCCTCGGAACTGGAGGCGCAAGCCCGGGCGGCCGCAGCCATGATCGACAGTCTGCGTTCGCAAGTAGCCGCGACCCAGGCGACCCAGCAAGCCACCGCCGGATCGACGACCAGCACCGTAGCCAACGCCCAGGCGAAATTGCAATCCGTGCGCGCGCAACTGGTCCAGTCTGAAGCCATGCTGGTGCGCACAGAGAGCGATAGCCGGCGCACCATCGAACTTGCCAAGCAGGGCGTTGCCTCGGATCAGGATCGCGTGCAGGCGGAGAGCAATCTGAAAGCGCAGCAAGCCACCGTGCAGGCTTTGAAAGATCAAGTCAGCGCGGCGCAGGCGGATCTGAATACCGCGATCGCTAACACTCATCAGGCGCATGCCGCCCAAAGCACGGTCGAATCCACTCGCGGCCAGTTGGCCAACGCTGTGGCCCAACTGAAAGAAGCGGAAGTTCGCCTGGGATATACCAAGATTTATTCGCCCATCACAGGCACCGTTTCAGTGCGCGCAGCGCGCGAAGGAGAAGTGCTCAATGCCGGACAGCCCATCGCGACTATCATCGATTTATCAGACACCTGGGTTCGGGCAGCGATTCCTGAAACGCAAGCCGATCATATTGGCCTGGGAGATACCCTGCGTGTTCGCTTACCCGGGCGGCACTGTTACGTCGGGGAAAGTATTTTTCAAATCGGCGGAAGCTGATTTCGCCACCCAGCGTGACGTAAGTCGGCGAAAACGCGACATTAAGACTATCGTGCTCAAGGTCCGGCTGGACAATCCCAAAGGGGCATACGTGCCCGGGATGACGGCCGAAGTGCTGGTTTCACCCGCCCAGTTGAAGGCAACAGCGGCAGGCGAGAGTGCAACCGCGGAGCAGAAGCCATGATGGCTGATCTCAATCCGGGTAAGGGGTCGGTCGAGACTAGCTCAGACTCCGATAATGGACATGCCGCGAACGTTCCCAATGCCATTGACGTGGAACACATCGTCAAGAAATACGGCGAGTTCACCGCGGTCGACGACGTCACCTTTCACGTGAAAGAAGGGGAAATTTTTGGCTTGCTGGGACCGAATGGCGCCGGCAAGTCGACCCTCATCCGCATGATGACAACGCTCATTCCCATCACTTCCGGACTAGCTCGCATTGCCGGCCACGATGTGCAGAAGGAACCTGATGCGGCGCGACGTGCCATTGGCGTGATTCCGCAAGCACTCACCAGTGACCTCGATCTCACGATTGAGGAAAATCTGAGCATCTATGCCAAGCTGTACGATGTTCCCGCGCAAGAAGCGCGAGGCGGCTATCGATGAGTTGCTGGAACTCGTAGATCTGACCAAGTGGCGCTCGGCGCAAACCAAAACTCTTTCCGGCGGCATGCGTCGACGCCTGGAGATCGCGCGCGGGCTGGTGCATAGTCCCCGAATTTTCTTCCTCGACGAGCCCACTACGGGCTTGGATCCCGTTTCCCGCGTCGCCGTATGGGAAATGCTGACTAATATCAAAGCGCATCGGCAACTTACGATTCTGATCACCACGCACTACATGGATGAAGCGGACCGCCTGTGCGACCGCATCGCCATCATCGATCACGGCAAGCTGGTGGCGCTTGATACTCCTCCTGCACTCAAGGCCAGCGTGCCAGGATCTAATGTGATTGAGGCGCAATTTGACAATGCCCCCGCCGATTGGGAGCAGCGTCTGCACAAACTGAGCAACGTCACCTCGGTGCAACATGAGGGCGCCGGCATGTATCGGATCCTGACCGGTGATGGCTCCCGTACCACGACGGAGCTTGTAGAAACGGCCGTGCAGGCTGGGGTGAGCGTGAAATCACTGTCAGTTCAAAACACCACATTGGACGACGTGTTCGTCCACTACACAGGAAGGCAGTTACGCGACGAATTAGTGAAAGCCTACGGTTTCGTCATGCCTCCCCGGCCAGGATTGCAACCATGAACCACATAATGGCAATTATCGAACGCGAAATGCGCAAATTCTTCCGCTCTCCGGCGCTGATGATGGCGTCTATGATTTTTCCCTTGGTGCAGCTGATTGTGCTGGGCAATGCTTTCGGCGGCAAGATTCGCGACGCAAAGCTTGGCTTGGTGGACCAGGACGGTGGAACCCAGGCCTTGAAGATTCGTGAGGCCTTCGATTCGGTCCGCGCCAACATGCGCACTTTTGAGCCGATTTATTACAACAACGACAAGCAAGCCATGGAAGACGTGCGTAACGGTAAGATTCAGGGCGCGGTGATTATTCCTCCGCAATATTCGCGACGAGTTTACGAACAGGACCAGCCGCGCGTCGCTCTGATCGTGGACAATAGCGACAACTTCATGAGCTCGACTCTGGAAGACGAGCTGACTCAAATTACCAATGCACTGAACAATCCTACGGTTGAGCCGCGCATCTTGCAGCAAACCGTACTGCAGATTGTGGAGCTGTATCCCTATATCGAATATATGAAATATCTGCTTCCGGGTTCGATCAGCCTGGCCATGTTCGTTTCTGTGATGATCGGCGGAGGCATGCTCTACATTGACGACAAAGCGCGAGGAGTAGTCGAAGGTTACCTGGTGACGCCGATTACCAAGGCGGAATTGGTTTTCGGACTCAACGGCGCCGGCGCCATCAAAGCGACGCTGACCGGGGTGATCATCACGGTCATAGGTTCGATGCTTGCGGGTGTAGGCACGCTGTTTAATCCAGCCACGGCCCTTGGGCTCATCATCATGATCGTGCTTACTTCGCTGGCGTTCAATACCATGATGTTCCTGCTGATGGTCAGGGTCGAGGATCCGTTGGTGCCGCGGGCCATCTTCGGCATCCTGAACACGCTGCTGTTCTTCCCCAGTGGCGCGATCTATCCCATCCAGGCATTCCCCTGGTGGCTGCGGGGGATTGCAAAAGTTGATCCATTCACCTTCGCCGTCCACGGCTTCAAGGCGCTGCTGCTGAAGGAGGCAGGCTTCTCGGCGATTATTCCTGACATGCTCTATCTCTCTATCTTCGCGCTCATCTCCTTGAGCGTAGCCACACCGTTGTTCAAACGGACGTTGTAATCTTCGTTTTGTCGTCGATTGCTGGGTTGTTATGCGGAACTTTCTGTAATCCGCGGGAATCAATTATGCTGGTGCAGCCATGAGTCTGCTCGATGCCCCACCATACGACCCGGCACGAGAACGACGGCGTCGGATCAAAATCGTCAGTGCAGTTGTACTTATTGTGGTGTTGGCCTTGGTGGTATGGATGAACCGCTACTGGCCGGAAAAGCACGTGGCAGACAAATTCTTTGCCGCCCTTCAGAAGAAAGACTATGAAACTGCGTACGGCATTTATTTTGCCGACCCGCAATGGAAGCAGCATCCCGAGAAACACTCGCAGTATCCCTACAGTGAGTTTTATCGCGACTGGGGGCCGGGAGGAGAGTGGGGAATCGTCAACCGCTATGAAATCTATGGCGCCAGCAGTTGCTCCGGCGGCGGCAGCGGGATTGTGGTGGACGCCATTGTGAATGGCCGTGCCGAACATGCCCAACTGTATGTAGATAAATCCGACAAGACGCCTCAGCCCTCCGCCTTGTGAACTGCAGTTTCGTTGATCCCAGCGGAAGTCATGCGCGAACGCTGGTGAAGTGTTCTAACGTCTTCTGCAGGGACGCTTCATCGCCAACGTTCAGGCATGTCATCGATCGGTCGATCTGACGCATCAGGCCGCACAGAACTTTGCCTGGACCGACTTCAACGAACGTCTGAACACCTCGCGCCATCAGCAGGCGCATGGACGGATCCCATTTCACCGAACCAGTCACCTGCCGGATCAGGGCGTCCCGGCTGCCGTCCGCGTCTTCGATGATCGCCGCGTCGACGTTGCACGCAACCGGAACCGCCGGCCGGCGAAAACTCAGCGACTGCAGATCTTTCGCCAGCCGGTCTTGCGCCGGTTTCATGAGAGCACAATGGAATGGGGCGCTTACGGACAGCATCTTAGCTCGCTTGGCCCCGCGTTCATCTGCCAGCCTCGTCGCGCGTTCGACCGCAGCGGCATGGCCCGAGATCACGATCTGCTCTGGAGAATTAATGTTAGCGGGCTCGCAGACCTCGCCCTGGGCGGCGTCCTGGCAAACCGCTGAGACCTTCTCCAGATTCATGCCGAGGATCGCCGCCATTGCGCCTACTCCAACTGGAACGGCTTCCTGCATGTACTTGCCGCGGTTGCGGACGGTGCGCACGGCGTCGGCAAAGCTGAGTGTGCCGGCAGCAACATGCGCCGAATACTCACCCAGGCTGTGTCCGGCGACAAAGCTCGGCTTCAAACCTTTCTCGTTCAGAACACGCCAAGCTGCGACTGAAGTGGTCAGGATGGCGGGCTGCGTGATCTCCGTCAGTCGAAGTTGTTCCTCCGGTCCCTCGAAGCACAATCGGGAGAGCTTGATCCCGAGCGCTTCATCGGCTTCGTCGAATGTCTGCCGGGCGACGGGATATTTCTCCGCAAGCTCTTTGCCCATGCCGACGGCTTGAGATCCCTGGCCAGGGAAGAGAAAGGCGATGGGAGATGCCGAAATTGTCATGGAAATATTATTCTGGACTTACGTACTCATCGTCGCGACTCGTACCCCCGCTAGCTCCTTCTCGATCTTGCTATTGATCTTCCGCTCGGCGAATTCCGCCGCTACGCGAATCGCATTTTTGATTGCATTCGCATTCGACGATCCGTGGGTGATGAAGCAGACGCCCTTCACCCCCAGCAGTGGCGCTCCACCATATTCGGTGTGGTCAAGCCGCTTTTTGAAATCCGCAAACGCGCTGCGCGAAAGCAGATATCCCACCTGCCGCGTAATTGTCTCTTTCAGACTTTCCTTTAGAATTGCACGTACCAGGTTAGCTACGCCTTCAGAGGTCTTCAGCGCGACGTTACCCACGAAGCCATCGGCGACGATCACATCCACCTGGCCGCCGTACAGGTCGCGCCCTTCCACGTTGCCCACGAAATTCAGCGGAAGTTTTTTCAGAAGCTGAAACGCTTCGCGGGTCAACTCGTTGCCTTTGGTGTCTTCTTCGCCGATGGAAAGCAGACCAACCTTAGGGCGGCGCGTGCCGAACATGCTGCGAAAGTAGATTTCGCCCATGACCGCGAACTGCTCCAGATTCTCTGGCGTGCAGTCGACGTTGGCCCCAACATCCAGCAGGATAGCGACCGTCCGTATCGCGGTAGGGAAAACCGCAGCCAGTGCGGGACGATCGACTCCAGGTATCCCCCCGAGAACCATTTTCGCCGTCGCCATCGCGGCCCCGGTGTTGCCGGCGGTCACGAAGCCGGTGGCTCGACCTTCGCGCACCAGGCGAAGTCCCACACGCATGGAAGAGTCGCGCTTGGCGCGAACTGCTTGCACCGCCTTATCCTCCATGGTGATGACTTCGCTGGCGTGGACTATTTCCAGAGGCAGGCCGGACGCGGCGGGATAGCGGCTGAGTTCTGCCCGAATCGCAGCGTCGTTGCCCACTAAACTGACGTGAACGCCGTAGTGCCGAGCCGCCTGAATTGCACCTTCGACCTCAGGCTTTGGCGCCCGGTCCGAACCCATCGCGTCCAAGGCAATGACGCTTGGCATGAAGTGGGGCTAGCTGGATTCCTCGACGTCCAGAACTTCGCGGCCCTTATAGTAACCGCACTTGGGGCAGGCACGATGCGGCATTTTGCGCTCGTGGCAGTTCGGGCACTCGGAGAGGGCGTGGCTTTTGAGTGCGTCGTGAGCGCGCCGCGAGCTTGTCCGCGCTTTGGAGTGTCGCCGTTTTGGATTTGGCATTTAAGATTCCTTTTCTAAGATCTGCATCTAGCTGCTGGCATCTGGCTCGAACCCTCCACGCGAAAAGCCAGGAGCCAGGAGCAAGTAGTCGTTTTTAGTTTTCCAACTTGCCGCGAATATCTTTCAGCGCCGACCAGCGCGGATCTTCCACCGGCTCAGCGCAGGAACATTGCTCGGCATTCAGGTTCCTTCCACAATGCGGACAAAGGCCCTTGCAGTCCTCGCGGCAGATCGCCTTTATGGGGAGCGCCAGCAGCACTTGCTCGCGCAACGCATCTTCCAGCAGCAATCCCTCGCCCTGATAGTAACTGACTTCGGCCTCCGCGCTGGTAACAGAAAGCTCAGCCCGTCCCGCGTCGGTGCCCAGTGGCCGGTACAAGAGATCAAAATTTCGCGCGACCTTCTCAACTACCGGCTCCAGACAACGGGCGCAGGCCATCTCAACTCTCGTAGCCAGCTCGCCGGTGAGCCGTATATCCTTTACTATCTGATGCTTGCCGTGACGTTCCTCGACCAGTTGGGCGCGTCCCGAGGTCTGCAGGTCGTCTACCTGCCGCAGATCCGGTCCAAAATCGATCGCGCCCGGACCGTACTGCTCCTCGAAATCAATGGGATGGACTTCCAACTCATGAATTTCGATCAACATCGGAAACCTCCGCACCCCCTACCTGATGCCGCGAAGGCCGCGGAAGCACGCTCAGAGGCGCAAGTTCTCCAGGGAGCAAGCAATAAGTATAAAGGGCGCTGCGGAAAGGGGTCAAGGAAGCGCGCGGCGGTAGTGCTTCAGTTCGTCAAACTGACCAAGCACTGAGCCTTGTCATGCTGAGCTGCTTCGGCCTCTCGCTGCGAGGGGTCGAGGGAAGCCGCAGCATCCCTACCCCAAAGTTTGCTGGCAGGCTTTAGGGATCCTTCGACTCCGTCGGCTACTTCGCGTTGCGAAGCAGCCACTCCGCTCAGGATGACACAGCACGCCTAGCTGGTTAACCCGATGCATTTCGGTTATCCTCCGGCGAGCTTTGTCCCAGCTATACGATGACCCACTCCCAGAATGACCTGCAGAGAGACGCCGCCTCCGCACGTCCCGTGCCCCAACCAGGCCGGGATTTCGCCTTAGAGAGGTGGTGGGCCACTCATTCTGAACTGCTGGCCGCCACGGCTCTGACTCTTGGTTTTTTGCTGCGTATCAGAGCCGCGTCCGGAACTTTCTTGAATCCCGACGAGGTGCTGCACTTCCTGGCGGCAAACCAGACTTCCCTGGCGGCCGCTTATCGGGCTAGCGTAGGCACGGCGCATCCTCCGCTCCTGATCCTGGTGCTGTACCTTCTGCGCAGCTTCGGTACCTCGGAGTTGGTCTTGCGCCTACCTTCGGTCATTGCCGGAACAGTTTTTTGCTGGGTCGCATTTCGCTGGCTCACGAGCCTTCTAGGACAAATGGCTGGGTGGATCGGTCTCATCTTCCTGACTTTTCTTCCGCCCATGATCGAGCTCTCGGCGGAGGTGCGGCAGTATGCGCTTTTGCTTTGTCTTTCAGCGCTCGCGGCTTACTTTCTGGAACGCGCCTGGGCCAGAAACTCGGCGCGCGAAATGCTGATCTCATTTCTGTTTCTGTATCTCGCGATGCTCACCCATTTTTCGGCAATTCTGTTTGCGGGCGCGCTCGGGGGATATTCAGCCCTGCGGCTGGTCCGCGAACCGCTGTCGAAGGGCTTGCTCGCGCTTTGGACCACAGGACAGGCGGGCGCGCTGGCCCTCCTCATCTTCCTTTATCAGACCCACATCGCTCCCGTGAGCAGTAGAGAACGCGCACAGCAAAGTATGCAAGCATTGCTCACGAACTCCTACTTCCATTGGGGCCGCGACCATCTGCCCTTATTCATCTTCGCCAGAAGCTTTGGGGTTTTTCAATACATTTTCGGACAGCTCGCAATCGGTGATGTTGCCGGCCTGATGTTCTTTGCGGGTGTGGCGATGCTGCTCATGGGGAAATACCCGCCAGCAGCCTGGCCGGCCCAGCTCACGTGAACTGGGAATCTTTCTCTTGCTGCCCTTCGTCCTCAACTGTGCGGCTGCCCTTGCCGATCTCTATCCTTACGGTGGTACCCGGCACTCGGCTATCCTCGCGCCTTTTGCCGTTGCTGGAGTCAGCTTCGTATTGGCCCGGCTCACAGGCCAGCGAATTGCTCGAGGACTGGCCGCTGCTCTGCTGGTTGTAGTGACGTGTCATTTGTTCGGCGTTCCGCACCGGCCCTATATGCTGCGGAGAGATCAGAGCCGAGCGAACATGACCGCCGCCATGGATTTCATCCACCGCGAGGTTTCACCAACTGATCGGATCCTTCGTCGACTTTCAGAGCAACTACTTCCTTCGATACTATCTCTGCCGCGAACGGACTGCCCCGGCTGACGCTGTGCTGGCTAGTTTTCATACACTCCAGTGTGGCGGATATCACGTGATCTCTACCGACTACCAGACCAACATCTTCAATGCTGAAATCTTCCTGAGCCGGTGGGGCGAAATGTTAAGACTGTACGCCCTCAAACCTGGAGACACGGTATGGGTATTTCAGGCGGGATGGGACATTCATCTTGCGGACCAGCTCAAAGAGCACTATCCGGAATTTCGCGATCTGAATCCCCAGCCTTTCGGCCGCAACATCACGATATTCAAACTGACCGTCGGCGAATGAGTGCCCACGAACTAACTTAAGATTGGCAGCGCCCGTATCCGCTTCTTCGTGGCTGCGTAAATCGCATTGCACAATGCCGGTGCCAAGGGAGGGACCGGAGGCTCGCCCGCGCCCGTTGGTGCTTCCGCGCTCGGCACGAAATATGCTTCTACCACGGGCGCCTCGTTCATCCGGATGGGTGGGTAGTCGTCAAAGTTGCCTTGCACGACTCGCCCTTTCTCAATAGTGATCTGCGCACGCAGAGCATTGGTCAGCGCGAAAATCACCGCACCTTGAATCTGCTGGTCCAAGATATTGGGATTTACCACCTGGCCGCAGTCGATTGCTCCCACTACGCGGTGCACGCGCGGCTGATCGTTTTCCATCGAGATCTCAACCACTTCGGCCATGTAAGTGCCAAAGCATCCGAAACATGCAATGCCCCGTGATAGCGGCCGGCTGGCAACGGCTTTTCCCAGCCAGCTTTCTCAGCTGCCATTTGCAGCACTCCACGCATGCGCGCCGTCTTCCATGTCGTGTCGAAGAACTTGATCTCTTCATCTTTCGCCAGCAAGTGCAGCCGGAATTCCAGGGGATCCTTTCCCGCCGCCGTGGCCAGTTCATCGATGAACGATTCCGACGCAAACGCTGTCTCCATTCCATATACCGACCGCATGAAGCCCGGAGTCACCGGGGTGACTGTCATCACGTACTCAACCAGCGCATTAGGAAGGGAATAAATGAACGACGACTCGTCGGGAAGATCAGCATCAACCTCGGGCGACGGACCCGGAAAGCCTTTCTGACCGTTGATGGAAGGCTCCACGATGCGATGCGAGAAGGCCAGCGGCCACCCGCGACCGTCGAGCACGCCGCTCATCACGTGATAACTCGCGGGGCGGTAACTGGAGAACCGCATATCGTCTTCGCGCGTCCAGATCACCTTGATCGGCACGTTGGCCGCTTTCGAGACCAGCGCGGCTTCGACGGCGTAATCGTGATCGAGACGGCGTCCGAAGCCCCCACCCAGGAGCGTGACATTGATCTTCACCTGGTCCGGATCGAGTCCCACCGCCTTGGCGACGGCATCGCGAACATCCGGCGGCCACTGCATCGGTCCCCAAATCTCGCAATTCGATCCCCGGAAATGAGCCGTGCAATTGCCCGGCTCCATGGGAGCCTGGGCCATCAGCGGAGTCTGGTAAGCCGCCTGGATCCGCCTGCCTGCAACCTTCGACACATCCCCTCTGGAATACAGCGTCGCAGCCTTGTTGGAAGCAGACTTCTTGAGCAGATCATAAATCGCCGCTGAGTTCAGATCTTTGTTCGTTCCCTCGTCCCATGTGACCTTGAGGACCCGCCGGCCTTCCATCGCGCCCCACACGCTGTCCGCCACGACGGCAACGGCGGAATCGCCGGTCTTTCCCACAAAACCGACGCCGGAAATCTTTTTCGATTCCTGGTCGTCGAAGCCTTGTCACTGTCCCGCCAATCACCGGGCAACGCGCCAGGACGGCGTATTTCATGCCAGGCAAGCGCAAATCGATCCCGAATATCGCGGTTCCATCTACTTTGGACGGACCGTCCAGCCGGGGAATCGGCTTGCCGACAAGCTTGAAATCCTTCGCCTCCTTCAGCGGAGGGGCAACCGGGATGGGGAGGGCAGCCGCTTTGGCCGCCAATCGCCCATAACTCAAACGACGGTTGGAAGCTGCGTGCACTACGAAGCTATTTTCCGCAGCGCATCCCGATCGCGGTACGCGCCATTCGAGCGCGGCAGCGCTGATCAGCATCTCGCGGGCTGCCGCGCCGGCTTTGCGCAACGGGTCCCACGAAATCCGCAAGCTGGCGCTGGAACCAGTTTGCTGGTCGCCATAAAGGGTAGGGTTGGCACCGGCCTGCTCGATGGTGATCTGCTTCCAGTCCGCTTCCAATTCCTCCGCCAGAATCATGGGCAACGAAGTGTGCACTCCCTGTCCCATCTCCGAGCGCGCGACCACGATGGTGATTTTGCCATCAGGAGTGATTCTCAGAAACGCATTGGGCGCGAATGTATTGCCCGAAGCCGATCCATGCGGCAGATAGAAACCAATCACCAATCCGGCACCGGCAGCCGCACCTACAGCGAGAAAGTCGCGGCGGGAGAGCGGGCTCATCGCGAGCCTCCGGAGCCTGCGGCCCGGTGAATCGCTTTGCGGATGCGGTCATACGTTCCACAGCGGCAGATGATGCCCGTCATCGCTTGCGTAATCTGGTCGTCGGACGGCTGTGGGTTCTTGACCAGCAACGCTGCGGCCGCCATGATCTGACCGGTCTGGCAGTATCCGCATTGCGCAACTTGCTCCGCGATCCAAGCCTGCTGCAGAGGATGCAGACCGTTGCCCGACAAACCTTCGACGGTGGTGATGCTTTTTCCTGCGACTTGCGAAACCGGCGTCGAACAGGAACGCACCGCCTCTCCGTCTACATGCACCGTGCAAGCGCCGCACAGCCCTGCACCACATCCATACTTGGTTCCGGTTAGTTGTAGAGTGTCGCGCAAAACCCACAGCAGTGGCGTCTCTGGCGAAACATCGGCTTTCCGGTTAGCTGCCGTTTATCCGGAGAGTAATCTCTGGCATGTTTGTCCCGAGTAGTTTGAAGAGCGTCAAACATCGTAGCGGAAACCAGAAAAAAGAGGAATCTGAGCGTCTCCCTGGCTTCAGATTGACCGGCAAGCAGGTCTGGCCCCAGTCCTCAGCTTGATGGCTCGTAACCGAGAATCAACAGTCCACGCAGTCCCGGCTTGAATTTTGAGGAAGGCAAGCGGCTTTAGTACGGAGACGCCGCCGATCAAGGCGAAGACGAAACTGGAGTACTCGACACCGACGGAAGACATCCTCCTATCGTAACTGGGGACCTATCAGGGGCCACCCAGCCCAATCTGATCGCAAACCTACCAGATGGTTTTCAGGAGCGTGCAGCTGCGGATATTTTCATCCTGAGTGACCAGAGCTATGCTTTCCGCTCTAGCTGTCGCCCCGATGAGTCGGTCGGCGGGATCGCGCGGATAATTCTCCGGAAACTGCGTGGCCAGCGCTGCAATCTCGACTGTGATCGGCTTCACTATGACCCCGACGGTTTCTAATACCTGGCGCACAGATGTTTCGACTGTGCCGTATGTCTGGACGCGGCCCCGCGCGAAGAGGGATGCAATTTCCCATAGGCTGATCGATGCTAAGGCCAAGCCGTCCGCGACCCGGGCCCGGCGCAGAGCGGAGGCAGCCGCTCGCGAGAGCCGTTTCGGTTCGATGGCCGCCCAGATCACAACATGGGTGTCCAATAGAATCACCGCAACGCATCCCAGACTTCTGCATCTTCCAGGGGCCGTGTTATATCCCCCACGATCTTCATCGCGCCGGCCAGCCTGCCCAAGAAATCCGCTGGCAGTTCCTCCGCAGGCACCAGCTTAGCCACGGGGCGACCCTTTTTCGTGATGACAACTGGTTCCCTGGTCGAACGCACTTCATCCATGACTTTGAGACAGCGAGCTTTGAATTGTCCAGCAGGCATTACCTTCATGACCACTCCATATGACCATGGTCATTGTACCATGACCTAGGCTAAATGATTACGCGGAGTGAAATGGATGGGGGAACACAGAGGGCAGGTGCAACTGGTTCTAAACGTGGACTCTTGCGAGACCGAGACCTGAAGTCTGACACCCGATGCCTGAGACCAGGGACCTGACACCAGCACCTTCTACTTCAATTCCTGCAGCTTTGCGGAAGCCAGTTGGGCCGCCTCGCTGGCTGGATTTTCCTTCTGAATCTGCTCGTAGATCCGCTTCGCCTCAAGCGGCTGTTTATCCGATCGGTATGCCGTCGCCAGCTCCAGTTGTGCGGTAACCCGGCCGACAGAGTGCGTTGGCTTTTCGATCAATTTGACATAGATGTCGATGGCTTGCTTATTCCGATTGGTGTTACGGTAGACCGCGGCCAAGGCGAACTTTGCCAGCGCAGCGAGGTCATCGTTATAAGAGGATGCTAATGTTCCTAGATCACGCTCCGCCGCGGCATAGTCGCCCAACTGCGAAGCCGTCAGGCCCAGAAAATAACGGGCGATTTCGCCTGAGCGGGTGTGCGGATATTTATCCACAATGACCTGAAATTGCTTCCGGGCCTCAGTCGCACGCTCATTCAATGACGCGAAACTTGGATTTTCGGGCTGCGGAGGCATGCCTGACGGACGTAGAGGAGTGTCCAGAGTGCGGACTGCCCGACTAAGATCAGCGCTGGCTTTCTCATCCTGCTGGGTCAGGTAATACCAAATGCCCGCCGCGCCCGCAGCCACGATCAGCACCACAACGGCTGCGGCAAGTAACTTGTTCTTATGTTCGACCGACCAATGAACCGTTTTCTCGGCCGCGTCGATCGTGGCTCCTCGGAATCGGTCTTGTTTTAGTTGATGACGGGTTTCTGCGCGCACGAATGTCCCTTCTGATAACTTCCGCTATAGGCTGGTAAGCTTTGAGTCTAACAGGCAAAAATTGACAGCGTCAAAAGATCCCGTGCCCAAGCATTGTCCTGATTTTTCAACAATACGCCAAACGCGTGATGCATGGACCGAGACGAACCTAAATTCGAATTGGCAAGTGGGTGAAGCCCAAAATCTCTTAAAGATGAATACCGAATCGATTCAGCACTTCGCGTCGTCCGACGCTTGTGATGTTTAAGGCCCTGCTGTCGAGTTCGCGGACCACCCACTTTCTTTTCAGCGCTGTTTTCAGGAGCGCTGCACCCAGCGCTCCGCCCACATGAGGCTGCCTTTCACTCCAGTCCAGACATGCATAGGCGAACCTGCGGCGCAGCAGCCGAGTCGACGCCAGATCAATTCCCAGGGCCTCGAAGGCCTTCGTTCCCCCAGGCGTCAGGTCGTAGGCATTGTCCTCTCCCGTCGAACTGACGCATAGCCACCCCATCGCTAGAAAGCGGTTGTGTAAGAACACGCCCAGTCTCCCCGCCATGTGATCGTAGCAAGTTCGTGCCGCGAGTAACCTGCTCGGGGTGCTTGGCACAAAGTTATCGCGAGATCCGCCGGCAAGGACGTGCAGCGCTTCGAGTGCCGCCCCCACGTCGGGTCCTTCCAGGCTGTAGTAACGATGTTTCCCCTGGGAAAACACTTTGACCAGCTGTTCGTTCTTTAGGCGATTCAGATGCACGCTCGTGGTTGACGGGCTTACATCAGCCACCATCGCAAGTTCCGTACTGGTTCGCGCATGGCCGTCGAGAAGGCAATAGAGAATGCGAACTCGCGCCGGCTCGCCCATGGCAGCGGCGATCCTGGAGATCACCAGGTCGGATTGCTCTGCATTCATACTTTGATCGTAGACGAAGTGTTCCTGCATAGCAACGGCCATACTTCCAACCATGGCAAACCGAACCAGCCCCATAAATCGACGAAAAGCCATTCAGGCCATGGCAGCGTTGGGTGCAGCCATGACTATCGGCGGGGATGTTCCGGCGAGCAAATCCAACACCAGGAGAACACTGATGACGATCACTTGCGTCATCCGCTACCAGATCGATCCTTTTCAGCGAGACGCATTCAAGAAATATGCCGAGAATTGGGGCCGCATCATCCCTCGGTGTGGTGGCCACCTTGTCGGATATTTTCTTCCTGATGAAGGCACGAACGATATCGCCTGGGGTCTGATTGCATTCGATAGCCTGTCCTCGTACGAGGTGTATAGGGCACGTCTGAAGTCAGATCCGGAAGCGCGTGAGAATCTTGCTATGGCGCAGACCAAGCGCCTGATCCTCCGCGAGGAGAGAAACTTCGTGGAAGTAGTCGATGGGACCTTCGGCCTGCCCTCGAGGCTCGCTTAACCAGCTTTGCACCTTGGTAACTGGAGCTTCGGCCAAGGAAGCGGTGAAAATAGATGCTGCATGGACCAAGATCGCACAGCCAGCCTTCGCGCCCGAGCAGTTGCGCTTTATCAGCAGACACGCACCCGCGCCATGCGTCTGCCCATAACTGTATGGTTGATTCTTGGCTTGTTCATCTTCGCGGCAGCGCTGATGGCCATTCACGCGACCTTGGTTGCCAGAGATGCCAGTCTGCATCTGAAGGTACAGCTCGGCTTGCGCAGCGCACAGCTTTCGGCCTGGGTGGATGGCGACCTGGTTTACTCCGGAAAACTTGTCGGAACTATGAAAAGGAAGTTTGGAATCATTCCGGACTTGCAAGGAAGCCTTTCGGAAACGCTTCCGGTACCTTCCGGCACGCACGAGGTGCGGATTCGCGTGGCCTCCGATGATGGTTCTGCGCAAGAGAGCACGATCACCGGGGAGTTCGCTCGCAACAGCCAGCGTACCTTGGCTGTCAACGCCCGCCGCACGCGATGTTTCGTTGAATTGGCAAGGCGCAGACGCTTCGGTGACTGAGCTCGTCTGCGTCTGGCATGGGATGGTTCAGTCGCTATACCGGATCACTGATGATGACGGTGGCTGGCTCAATAGTCTCAGCTCTCGCGGGATACATCATCAGAGAACTACCCAAGCAGATCGCTTCCCGCCGAGGCGAAGCGCCCGAGGCCTAGAGGACAATCTTCTCCCTAGCGCTCAAAGTGGAAGATATCCAGCACCATGTTCGTGCTGCGATTCACCAGCACAATGTGCCCGCCGATCACGACATGCACGTCACCCGCTGGAGGCGGAGGCAAACGCCGTTCCAGTTCTTCGGGGCAGGGCATCATTTTCTTCTGCAATCCTGGCGGAAGGGTCCCGCGAACCCGTAACTGCCTTTCCAGTCCGGGTGGAAGCTGATCTCTTTTCGCAAGGCCGGGCGGGAGATGGTCGCCATGCTCGTGATACCAACCCCGCATCTCGTCGCGGTCGTGGTCGCTGTAGTAATGTCTTCCTTCGTCATCGTCGTCGCGGTCGTGACCTCTGCCGTGACCGTGCCCTTCAGCGAGCGCGATGCCCGACAAGACGAACAGCAATATCGTAGAGACGGACAGCCACCTTCTGGATGTTGATCGCATCGGTTCCCCCTACCTAAGCGTAGTGAGCTGAGCAGCTGGGGGCAAATTACCAACGCACCTGACCCAAGGGAATCGGTCCTTTAATTCTTCGTCGTCTTGCTTTCTCATGGCCGAAGAACAGCAAAGGAGGTCAGAAGATAATGAGCGAGAGCACAAGCTGAAATCGTCGACTGGTATTTCGTATTCTGCCGACCCTGTACTCCGGGTAGAACAGTCCATTTGAAGCGAAATCGCTGCAGTCTCACCTTTCGTAGATGAGCTCATGTTCTTCATCAAGACATCCCGATGTGTACCCGGAAGGGAAATCGACGTTGAAGTCTCCTTGCGAGAGGCGTTGGCGAATGCCGTCGTTCACGGCAATCATGAAGACCCTCAAAAGCATGCCGCGCCCAGCGCGATGACGAAATGCAGAATGACTCCGAGCGCGGCGGTCCATCGCCCCCCGCTATACGAATTCACGCTGAGGACACCGCTACGCAAAGCTACTGTTTCTTGGATCACGCATGAATTCGATGTAGTGTGCGACGGCATAAGGGACCATCCTGCACCCTTTTAAGAACGATCGGGCCGACCCAGTTCTCAAGGGTATTCCAAGAGGGCAGATACGCGATCCTCTCAAGACCACATTAGGGCACACATCAGGGCAAGAGCTCAGCCCCGTTGACGTGCTGCAGCGGCTACAGGCGCTCGCAAGCTTGCAGTCTGCGCGGATTGCGATCAACGCTAAAGGTAGGATTCTCCTTATCGATGCAGCGGACATTGTCGCTGTCGAAGCCAAGGGAAACTACGTTTTGTTACACCACACATCAAGCTCGCACATGCTACGAGAGTGCATCGCGAGGATGGAGGAGAAACTCAATCCGCACGGGTTTATGCGGATTCATCGATCTGTGTCGGTGAACGCGGTCTTGAGTTGAAGAAATTCAGCCGAAGAATCTGCAACTCCTTGCCCAGTCGTGGTACCGGTCGGCGGGTGCAGGGGCCGGCCGCAAGGCCGACGGACAATTGATCGAAGGGCGCGGCTCTTATCAAACGGCCTGACGATCTGGTCAGGCATAAAGAAACCTTCTTCGGCACTTGATGCGCTTAAATCCAACACGAGCCACCGGGTTAACAAAGGAAGCAGCCATTTAGAGATTTGCTTCATAAGAAAAACTGTAGGCAACCAATCACCATCAGACCAATGGCAAAAAGACTCGGCCTGTCCTTACGATGTGCACTTCGCAACAAAACTCAGGCTCATCCTTCCAACTTTTCCCACTACCGAAATGCCGCCCCGACGGTGAGACAGCTCCTACTCGACAGCAAAACCTCCGATACCGATCCACAACTGCGCCAGGAGTTGCAGATTCTTCTTGTAAGTACGCGTGGCTGTGAACTCCCTTCCTCCCCGCAGGCGGAGCACATACTCGCCCGTGGACGATAGATGAATCTCTTCAACCAATGCCGCGTTCACCAGCACAGATCGATGAATTCGCACAAACCCGTGCGGATTGAGCTTTTTCTCCATGGTCGAGATCGACTCTCGCAGCATGTGCGAACTTGACGTATGCAATAACAAGACACAGTTTCCTTTGGCTTCCACCGCGATAACGTCCGCTGCATCGATGAAGAGAATTCTCCCCTTGGCTCTGATCGCAATCCGCGCAGACTTCCCCATCGCAGGCGTCCGTGTCTGCGCTACGACTTCACGAATATGCGGATCGCCGTTATCCAAAAGACCTCCATTGCCCGTTTCGTCACTGCTCCTGTGCCCGAAGTCCATCGTGACCCTGCGCGGCCGTCAATCGGCGTCTACTTCCAGTTCATCCGCTCCCTCGCTGCGGCCTCTTTTACTTCGCCTCCGTCACTTGCTCCCGCGCTTCGTTGTATGTCCCGAACTTCTTTGCCACTACCTTCAGCGTGGGATAGAACTGCACAAACGTGTGCTCGACGGCGGCATGATCTTCGTGGCACGACCAGCAGACGTTGCCCTTGGGCATGGCCTCGGCCGTTTTGCCGTCGGGCCTGAAAAAGTAGTACGCCCACTTACCCGGATTCCGCGCCGAATCCTTCACCTCGACGACCACCCCCGTCAGATCGGTCTGATAGTGGCCCTTTTGGTTGATGGAACTTCGGCTTGCCGCATCCCGTTCGTCGATCACGAACATGCTCTGCTCCGGCCACTTCCCAGAGTTCGCAAATTCGCTGTAAGCCCAGCGCTGCACGAAGACGTTGGTGAACATCTCGTGACTGTCGGGCCCGGGACTGTAGTTCATGCCGTATCCAGCGGACAGAAACATCCATTCGCGGTAGTCGGCAGGCCGGATAAGCTGGCCGTTCTGGTCATATTGCGGCTTGGGCGCTTTTTCTTCAGGCGCGGCGGCCAGCAACGCAAGGCAAGTAACCAGAACAAGGACAGAACACAACACGTTTTTCATAGATGAGATGACTCTTGAGAACAGACCGGTCACACTCATTCGCATTTCTAATCCGGCTTGACCGGGTCCGGCGTTCCATCCGACCACCAGCCCGCGGGAACCATGAATTCATCGATCGGTTCCGGATTGCCCCTGAAGTGTGGATGCAGCATCACGGGAGAAAGGGGCAGATCTACACCCCAAACGGAACCGTCCATGACTGGAGTGTAAAACATGAGGTGAGCCATCCAGTTGGGGTGACTGCCATCGTTAAGATGCTGTTCTTTCGACATCATGTAGGACATGGCTCCAGGCTCCAGGGGTGGCAGCCCTTGCTTTACGAACGCCTTCATGCCTTCGAAGATCTGAGCTTTGGATTGACCGGCCAATACCATTTCCGTTCTTTTAATCGTAATTGGCAGGATGGAGCGGGCAGCCGGCGGATTGAAGCAGACCGGCCCTCGACCTTTAGGGTTCCAAAACTTATCAGTACCAGGGCCCTCGAATTGGCCCATCCACCCTCGTTCCACAGCGCATACGAAACCATTCTTGCCTTTGACTGCGGTTTCATAGCCATGCCGTCCAAGTACGAGGACATCGGCATCGCGCGAGATGGCCTCCGGGGCCGCGCTTCGCGCCAGTGCGATCTCAGCATTTCGATCCATCAGGTATTGGTCAAGCGGGGCCATGCTGGGATACGACATTTGACGATCCTGCGCCCGCGCCTGCCAGCCCGCGTCCAGAAAAATAATCAGTGCGAAGCTTAGAGAGGCAATCGCCTGGAATCTCTTTCGGTTCATCACTTCCTCCTGTGTTGACTGAATTTCACCGCAGTTGTTATTCAGAGGGACAGATCTGATCGTTTTTCTCCTTCCATCAGTCCCTCGCCCGCTCCCGCCTCGGTGCGCCTGCAGTCGATGCGAACTCGCCGAGCCTACGAACCGGTTGGTATGTAACAGCGTAAAACTGTCCATTGGAACCGATGCGATCACACCCGCTTGCGGTTGCCCGGCGGACGCAGGGACCGCAGCCAGTCCACGATGTTTCTGATCCCCGCTTTCATCACTTTCGGATCCTGAGCATTCTTTGCCAGCGAGCCATAGCCTTCGACCATCGCGATCAGTAAGCCAGCGGCGTCAGCGGGCTCCACGTCGCGGCGAACTCTTCCGTGGGTCTGGCCCTCTCGCAAAACGGAGGCAGTGGCCTCGCGCCAGGCTTGGAAGACCATCGCCAGCCGCTTCCGGAATCCCGCGTCAAGAGGAGACATTTCCTGCGCGAGATTGTTCAGTTGACAGCCGCCCCGTACATCCTCGGGCCGAACGGATATACCCTGAACAATGCCGATCAAAGTGTCGATAGGGTCCTTGCCGCTCTGTAGAGGACGCACCCATTCGCCGTAGTTGTCGGGGCCGATAACCTCTTCAACTACGGCGTATCCCAAGGCTCGCTTGCTTTTGAAGTAGTAGTACAGCGCTCCCTTGGTGACGCCAGCTGAGGCCAGAATTGTGTCTAGGCCGGCACTTTGGAAACCCGATCTGTAGATCTCGCGGAATGCCGCCTGCAGCAGGCGCTCCCGCGTGCGCTCAGGATTGCGCAGCCTAGTCGCTCTGCGTTTCGGATTCTTGCGTGCTGCCGACATACCAACCAGTATGTATCTTCGAATCACCAGATTCAAGCTCGGAAGGAATCTCCGGAAATCTGGACTTTTGGAAATTCCTTTCCTGTTTGATGTAGTCCGACAGGACGGAGTGACAGTCTTCACAGAAACACAACTTCAAGCGCACGATATACGCTGTGAGGACTGTCCAGTTGGCATCCCGCATTTCATAACCGCAGATCTGTTCATTGATGCAACCAATTGAAAACTCGACGACTCCGGTCTGGTTCGCTAATTGCCAACACTAGATGGGTCGTGGCTCTGGGCCGGTGTCAAAGTTCTCAGGGTCTTGGAAGTTGAAATTGATTGGGAATTGTCTATCTATTGAGTTGAGGAGAAAGCTAATGAATCGAGCCGTCTTCACCGTTAGAACACTCGTGTTGGTAATTGCGTTGTTGAGCCTCGTGGCTTTTGGAGTCAATTTATCCTTTGGCCAAGCCGTCAGCGGCAACATGGTGGGTACCGTTGTAGATTCTTCCGGCGCGGCGGTTGCTAATGCGGAGGTTACTGCCACGAATGTGGCCACGGGATTAGCTATCACCAACAGGACAAATAACACCGGCGAATATCGGTTTGACAACCTACCAATCGGTAACTACAAGTTCACGGTAAAGGCCAACGGTTTTCGAACAACCACTGAACTGGCCGAAGTGGTATTGAACCGCACTGGTACGGTCAACGTGAGCCTCGCGCCCGGCGCTGCTACTGAAACTGTGGAAGTCTCGGGAGAGGCCCCAAGGGTTGACACGTCGACCGCGCAGTTGGAGTCGAGCTTCGACGCGCGTATGTCGCAGGATCTGGGGATTACCTCCGCGGGCGGAGCGGGCGCCGGAGTCTTGAACCTGTCGCTGTTGAGCCCGGGGGTTACGAATTCTAGCGCGTTGAACTTGGGTTTTGGTCCGTCGGTCGGCGGTCAGCGCCCTCGCGACAACAACTTCACGGTTGAAGGCGTGGACAATAACAACAAGACTGTCACCGGAGCTCTGATCACCGTTCCGAATGAAGCGGTGGAAAACTTTACCCTTCTGTCGAATCAGTTCAACGCTGAATTCGGGCACTCTTCGGGGGGCAGTTCAACACCAATATCAAGAGCGGAACCAACAGCTTCCATGGTTCGCTTTATGAATATTTCAGAAATCGCAACCTGAACGCAGTGGACAACTTTTGGATACTCCAAGGTCTCAAGGAGAACCCGCGTCTCGACAATAATCGCTACGGGGGCACCATTGGCGGCCCAATCATCAAGAACAAGCTGTTTTTCTTTACTAATTACGAGCGTCAGGAGATCGGGCTTACCGGGAGCAGTGGTCTTCCGGTAGTCACGCCCACGGCTGCAGGTTTGGCCGCTATCTCCGCAGATCCCACGATTAATGCAACCAACTTTTCAATTTTTAAGCAGTATCTGGCGGTCGCCCCAACGGGGAACGGGTGTATTCAATACGATAAGAAGCCAGTTAACGGCAACGAACCTGGGCAGGTAGGATCATTTATTGCCCCGGCGAACGGAAGTTGCCCTGCTGGCAAGGCTGAGGTCGGGACCATTACTCTCGCCGCAGGCGCATTCCAAAACTATACGAATTTTGTTCAAAGCGTCGACTTAAACCTATCCGAGAAAGACCAGATTCGTGGGCGCTACGTTTACAACCGGCTGGGCCAGGTCGATACGAATGCCAGCCTGCCAGCTTTTTATCTGGTTCAGCCTTCTAGGTTTCACTTGTTCACCCTCGGTGAGTATCATACCTTCTCGCCCGCGGTATTGAACGAGTTCCGGGTAGGGTTCAATCGTTTTGCGAATACCGTTCCTGCCGGGAACTTCCCGTATCCCGGTCTGGATGCCTTTCCTAACATTCTTCTAAACAATCTGGGCGGCGTCAATATCGGGCCAGACTCCCAGGCACCGCAATTTACCATTCAAAATTTCTACGGTGTGGTTGACAACGTCACTTGGACCAGGGGTGCCCACAGCTTCAAGTTCGGCGGCGAATACCGCCAGTATATTTCTCCGCAGAGCTTTACTCAGCGCCAGCGCGGCGACTACGAGTACAACAGCGCGCAAATGTTTCTGGAAGATTTTACGCCCGACATCATTGGTGAGCGCAGCAATGGCTCCACCACGTACTATGGCAACCAGAAAGCGGTTTACTGGTACGCCAATGACACCTGGCGCTTCAACCAGCACCTCACGCTGAATCTTGGCGTGCGCTACGAGTACACCACTAATTCTACGGGCGAGAATCGCCAGTCTCTTAATAGCATCTCCAATCAGCCTCAAATCACTGTCGCGGGAGTTAATGAGCCCCTGGTATTCAATGCGCCTACCACACCGAAGAACAACTGGGCGCCTCGCGTCGGAGTGGCGTACTCGCCAGGGACCAGCGGCAATACCTCCATCCGTGCCGGCTTTGGCATGGCGTATGACGTGCTTTATGACAATATCGGCATTCTCGGTCTTCCGCCCCAGGTCGGCTCCACTGCTGACGTCCCGAATTTGAATGTGGGCACAACGCCGTTCTTGGCGAAGGGTGGGTTGGCGGGTGGTGGCGGTACTGGCATAACTATCCTGTCTAAGGCCGATGCGATTGCCGATACGTCTGCCTGGATCCCACCACAAACCAAATGGCCGTATTCGATCAATTGGAATTTCGGCATCCAGCATTCGTTCGGCAAGAGTTACACCGCTGAGGTCCGTTATGTAGGCACGCGCGGCGTCCACTTGGACGTTCAATCCAGAATTAATAGACAGTCGCTGGTAAGCAACACGCCGGAGACCGCAACCACGGGCTTTCTGCCGACGTACTTGCAAGCACCGTCGCAGGCCACACTCGATGCTCTACCGCTGGCGTTATGCGTTCCCGACCCCAGTGGTGGCTGCTCAAGCGGCTTACAATCCAGGAGCAGCTTCCTTCCTCAGTATGCCAATGCAGGTTTTGCCAGCAACATCACCGCCGATTTGCCGCTCGGCAGTTCCAACTACCATGGGTTGGAGACTTCGCTCCAGCGACGCTTCAGCAATGGCTTGACGTTCCAGGCGGCCTACACTTACAGCCGCACGATCGACAACAGTACGGCGGATTTCTTCACCACCAGCCTTACTCCCCGTCGTCCGCAGGATTTCCAGGACTTCGGCGCGGAAAGGTCCGTCTCTCCTCTTTCCCGCACGCACCGCTTTACCTTGGCGGCAGTTTATGATCTGCCTTTCTTCAAGAGTGGTAATTGGCTCATGAAGAACATCGTAGGGAACTGGGCGTTTAGTCCGATTTACACCTACGAGTCTCCGCAATGGGCCGACGTGCAATCCGCCTCGGATGCGAACTTGAACGACGATAGCGCCGGTGATCGGGCTATCTTCAACCCGAGCGGAGTTCCGGGTACGGGAAGCGACGTCACCGCTTTGACGAACACGGCTGGCAATGTTGTAGCTTACCTGGCGAACAACCCCAGCGCCCAGTACATCGTAGCCGGAGCGGGTGCGCTGGCCACCAGCGGCCGCAATACTCTGGCCACCAGGCCAACCAACGATTTGGACATTGGCACCTATAAGGACATAAACATAACCGAGAGGTTCAAGTTCCGTCTGGGTGCGCAGTTCGGCAATATCCTCAACCATCCTCAGTACATTCCGGGCAGCAACCCAGGCATGGGACTTGGCATAAACGACGTGGCTGGTTTCATTACCATTACCGGTGGTTACCTGAACTATCTGACGCCTGGGAATGCAAACTTCAACAATCCAAAGTCGGTGTTCGCCAGCAACGCGCGTACGATGGCGATCATTGCTAAATTTACGTTCTAGTCATGCTGTTGTGCAAAATCAGCAGTCTTAGGGAGGCTCGAAAGAGCCTCCTTAATTGTGCTATTTGATTTTGTCGCGAGGCCGAAAAGGCGTGGTGCAAAAACCTATGTCGACGCAAACCTCGGGCGCGGAACATGTTGAACAGGTGATTGGGCGAGCACAGCAAGAACTCGAGTCGCTTTTAAATGCAGCGCGCAGCGATCATTAAAAGAATTGGCACCATCAAGCAGACAATTTTGGGGTTGGCAAATCTGTTCGGTGATGACGTGATTGGCAATGAACTGCTGGAACTCATTGATCACCGTTCGGACGCCCGACAGCCGGGATTCACCACGACGTGTCGCACGATATTGATGGAGTCTAACCGGCCTCTGCTGACGCAAGAGGTGGCCCAGGAAATCGCGCGAAGGAACCCGGCCTGGCTAGCCCGCCAGAAAGTTCCTCTGGCTGGAATCCGGCGTTGCTGGCGCGGCACAAAGATCCGCTCATCGGTCTCCACCGTGCTCAACCGGCTGGCGAGCTATGGAGAAGCCCGCCTCCTAGCTAACGATAGCGGCAGGCGCACTTGGCAATGGGTAACAGACAAGAGCGGGCCGGCGTGGGACTCATTCAGTCAAAGTCGGAATGTGTCCGAAGAAGCATAGCGGAAGTCACTAGCCAGAACAGCATTTTGTTGGCTGGGCCTTAATGGCAGCGCTTATTTAAATCGAACAAGCGTGCTTGGCATCAGCAGCCATCTTCCCTCAGACGCCATTCCAGTGACTTGTTGTGAAGCGGCACTCTCCATTGACTTTGGCGTGAAGGGGAGCTCAAACAGAGTACGAAGCCGCCGGTACAAAAATGCAGGCGCTGTGGCCAGAGTTCGGACACAACGCCCACCAGTGCAGCAGGGAGAGACTGTCATCCCGTGGTGCTAAAACCCGCGCCGAACCGAGTCCGCTGCGACGGCCAACTGCATCGATAACTCAAAAAACGCAGGCGATTGACCGATGAAGAGTCCGTCTTCCGTGAAAGCCTTTACCGTCGCCACTGCGCCTCCATTCTGCGTCGAGGTCGGCCGGATCACCGAACACCGGGGCAGACTCTTGCTGATGAAGTTGCATGGCTCGGGCAGGATCTTATTGGTCTGGGTGAGTTCTGTGGCAGGGTTGTTGAGATCCGGAAATGTCAGCCCGGTCACAGGATCGACCACCCCGGCTAAAGGTTGAGACACCGCGTTAGCGCCCTTATCGTGCCACAGCCCGAAGTGATCAATCTCGACTCCGCCAATACTCACCAGAATCCGCAGAACTGTCGGATCGGTTGCCTTAAAGGCCAGGGTTGGATAGAGGCTCGCGCCACCCTGCTCGATAAACGCAAAGTGAAAGCCCGCGGTGTTGGCGATGGCTTGTATGCGCTCGGCATCGCGACCTGTGATGGGAATTGCTGGATTGGTCGAAGGGGGAGTGTCTGTATCGTTTAATGGAATCGCCGGTTGGTTCTTAATGACGAATGGCCCCTTGAACGCCGCACCTAAATCGGGGTTCTTCCCACTGCGATACCGCGTATACCAACTGAGGTCGACATTGAGATTCATGAGGCTGGTAAGCCGTTTGATTTGCCTTGCCCCAGTCGCCTGACTGCTAGGCAACGTTCGAAACGGTTCGAGGTCGACCGGTACCTCGCCCCTGGATCTCAGGAAAGCCTTAAGGAAGGCTGCGTGGCTCAGCTCATCATCCGTGTTGTCGGTGATGTACTGCGGCATGTCGCCATCCAGATTTTGGAGCGCCAGGGTGTAGGCTGGATTTCCTCCGATGAATTTCTGGAATTCCTCGCTCGATTGTGCGGCGCCACCGCCGGAAGGTCCGACTCCGCCCAGTTCCGCGTACTGTGTCCATAGATCACTCTCGACAATTTCGGCCCAAGCAGCGAACTGCAGGAGCGCAACATCGCCTTTCGAGAGCTTCCCAGTGCTCGATGAGGTCTGTGCTATGCCTTCGGTCGCCAATAGTGTGCCGGCCGACAGCGCTGCACCTGCCATCCCGATTCCCTTCAGAAATGAGCGTCGCTCGACAACCCGCTGCCAGCGGGCGTCGAGATCTTCTGTAGCCGTGGTTTCAGTTGAGACAGTTGTGGGTGAGATTCTCTTTTTTCAAGTGTTCACACTCCGATCCTGAAATAGTTTGGTGTAACCCTGCTGAATGTGAAACTCCGCCACGTGGGTGATATTCCCGGATCAGTTGTCAATTGATTGTCAGAGAATTGTCTTGGCTTGAGGGGTGGTCGGAGTTCCGCCCAGCTTCCTACAGCAGGCTACTGTTTTGTTATTTGACCTCGTTACGGCATTCCCTTTGCGAGCTAGCTGGCCCGAGCTGCAGGCTACAAGCTCAACGCGCGTAAAATATTTCTCTCGCTCGTTCGTCTACAAGGGTAGATGGATCAGGCGCTGAGAAAACAGTGGATGATGGCGCAGCAAGACGAGTGGATCTCTGAAGCGATCGAGCGGGAGCGACCTCGGCTTCGCAACTTCATCCGCAAACGAGTGGCCGACCAGAGTGACGCAGAAGACATCCTGCAGGAAGTCTTCTACGAACTGGTCGAGGCGTACCGGATGATGAAGCCGGTGGAGCAGGTTACCGCCTGGCTGTTCCGTGTGGCCCGCAATCGGATCACAGACTTATTCCGCAGCAAGAAGTGGGAAGCGTCCAATGAACTGGCAGATAGGACAGTGGACGGCGAGGATCTCCGGTGGGAAGAACTCCTTCCGTCGCCGGATGCTGGGCCGGAATCGGCCTACGCAAGAAGTGTGCTGTTGGAGGAGATGGACGCCGCCCTTGACGAACTGCCCAAAGAGCAGCGTGAGGTGTTCATCGGTCACGAGTTGCTGGGTTACAGCTTCAAAGAGCTTGCTGAACGAACGGGCGCCAGCGTGAACACGCTGCTCTCCCGCAAGCATTACGCGGTCCTGCACCTGCGCGAACGCCTGCAGGCCATCTATGACGATTTCAGGAAAGAATGAGGTTAAGAGACATGAAAAGGCATTGGATTGTACGCGGACTGAAGTTCGTGCTGTTCGCCGCACTGTTCGTCACCATATTTAGTTTCGTATTGATGAGCCTGTGGAATTGGCTCATGCCGATTCTTTTTGGCTGGCATGTGATCAATTTCTGGCAAGCGGTCGGCATTCTCGTTCTGAGCAAGATCCTGTTTGGCGGATTCCGGGGCCGACCTGGCCGACACATGTACTGGCGTCGCCGCATGATGGAGCGATGGGAGCAGATGACCCCTGAAGAACGCGAAAAATTTCGTCAAGGTATGCGTGGGGGCTGCGGACCATTTGGATCGCCCGCCGCAGAGCCGAGGGCTTGAAGTGGATGAGGAAGCCTCCTGATGAAGGCGGCTTGTTCGTTACTGAGGAAGGGATTGATATTCGCTTTCTATTCGCCTACAATTGGCGGATCGTTAGATCGCGCGCTTCGGGAGAATGAGCATGTTGACGGTAACTGCCGAAAATATCGCTGGGGTCGTAGTTCTGCGTTGCCTGGGCAGAATTGTACGGGGTCATGAAACTTCTATTTTGTGCACGGTTGTGCGGCAGGAGTCGCGAAATGTCGTTCTCGACCTGAGCAAGGTTGATGCAATCGACGCTGCCGGAGTCGGAGCTTTGATTGCCCTGCAAGCCGCTGGTGTTTATCTCAGGCTCTTGAACCCCACTCAACAAGTGCGGGAAGTGTTGAGAGTCACCGGATTGGATTCGATTTTCGAGATCTGCGAATCCCGGTCGACCGCCGCGACAGCCGAATCAATCGAAGCGACCTTACCGGGCAATCAGTCTGAGAGATCTCACGTACCCGCGGTCTGAACGCGGTGTAAAAATCTTTAGTACTGCTGTTTGACATTAATCCGCCGATCTTGCCAACATATCGGACTCGTTAGCGTCTCGCATGATGATCTTCGGAGCCAGCTTGAGCTTGCGATCCTGGCATTCAGACTTGATTTTGGAGAGATACATCGCTGCGTAGGCTCGCCAAGGCCTCCAGGCCTCCGCCCGCCGTTCAAGCTCGCGAGAACTCCTGACACCCAAGGCGCGCTGAAGGCCGCGATCACCGGAAGGAAACGCATCTGGCTCGTTGAGCGCCCGCATTGCTACATACTGCGCAGTCGATTTTCCAACGCCACGAACCCTACTGAGTCGAGTCAGAAAGTCTTCCGAATCTACGACGCCTTCAAAATGGATCTGCCCATCGCAAACGACGCGGGCGAGCGCGCTGATGGCCTCAGCCTGGCCACTCGGCAAACCTATGCCGCTAAGGTTTGCGTTGGCAAGAACTTCAGCCGGCGGGAAAAGATGGGTGAGGCCAGGTGCTGACGTATATGACTTCCCGAACTCTCGAACGATTCGACCGCAAAGTGATGTTGCGCCTTTGAGACTGATTTGCTCTCCGAGAATCGCGTGTACGGCGAGTTCGAAACCATTCCAGCAGCCCGGAACCCGTAAGCCAGGATCGGCCTCCACGTATCGTCTCAACGCAGGATCGCTTCTCAGACTTTTCACGATGTCGGCCCAATCTGCGTTCAGGTCGAACATGGCACGTACTCGCTCAGTAATGAAGAACAGAGAACGTGGATCGGCGAACTGAACGCGCACCAACAGAGAGTCTTTGGCTTTGTCGAGTGAAACCTCGAAATAGCCCGGGCATGCCTGGACCGAGATGGAACGCCGGTAAATACCATTGTCCACTGCCTCGACGCCGGGCGTAGCGCGTGCGGCCAGAAACGTCAGCATGCTTTGCCAGTCGTAGGGAGGGCGGTAAGGAAGACGAAAGAGATACTGGTCTTCAGGATGGATCTTTGTTCGACGGGCCAGATGCCGGATCTGAGTTGGAGTTCGATGGTAGACCTTGCGGATGCCGGCGTTAAAGCGTCTTACGCAACCGAAGCCTGCGGCGAGCGCGACTTGGCCCATGGGCAAAGTCGTTTCGTCGATAAGTTTCTTGGCGAAGTGCAGACGTCGGGTCTGGGCCACCGCACTCGGCGTCGCCCCCAGGTGCTGGATGAACAAACGGCGAAGGTGGCGCGATCCGACTCCTACTCGTTCGGCTAGACCCTCCACTCCGGCTTCTTCCAAACCGCTCTCGCTGATTAAGCGCAAAGCCCGGGATACGGTCGTTGGAGTGCCTAACCATGCCGGAGTTCCAGGCGAGCACTCGGGCCGACAGCGAAGACAGGGACGAAAACCTGCCTCGGCTGCCGCAGCAGCGGTTGGATAGTAACGGACGTTGCTCTCTTTACAGGTTCGCGCCGGGCAGATCGAACGACAATAAATCCTGGTACTAAGCACGGCTATAAAAAATTTGCCATCAAACCGTGCGTCCCGCGACAATCTCGCCCGCGAACAGACCTGCCAACTCAGATTCATACTCTTCGTGAGCCGAATCATAGGTGAATCTGAACTCAAAACTTAGACGTTTTCGGACCTTGGACGCTTTCGGTCCACACTCCAATAATAGCGCCGCGTGAAGTGAATCGGATCGCTGTTCTCGGACTCCTGCGAAACGGACTGCTGATCCGGGTACGAAGTCCGCAAACGTCCGGCTCTTGTGGATCAGCGTCCGCGAATGTCCAATTCGGTGAGCTCCATTTCGTTATCGTCGCAATTGCGCTGAATAGGTTCGCCCAACAGGCAGAAACGAAACGCGAAGTCGGCAGCCCAGTTCTTCGGCGTTCAAAAGCAACCGGCCATGGAGGCAATATGCAAACCAAGAGATCGTATGTGACTGCAATCGCAGTAATCGCTGTGCTCATGATCCCAGTTAGACTTGTTCAGGCTCAGCATAAAGACCACGAGCCACCCAAATACTACGTGTTTAATCTCGGAGATCCAGGCGGCGGGAACGTTGCCGCAGCCGCCAGCATCAACAACCTAGGCTGGATAGCCGGGGATGCGTACCAGTCCGGAAACACCAATGAGCACGCCGAACTATGGCTCGGAACGCCGTTCGATCTTGGGACGCTCGGAGGACCTAACAGCGCGGTGGCTTGGCCGAACAAGAACAACAGGGGTGAACTCGCCGGCATCGCCGAAACCGCCGATATGAATCCGTTGGGCGAAGCCTGGAGTTGCGCTCAGGCTAACTTTCCCACCATCACCAACCACGTGTGTCTTGGGTTCGTGTGGCAGGATGGTGTGATGTCTCCGCTTCCGCCATTGCCTGGAGGCATTGACAGCTATGCCGCTGGTATCAACAATCACGGCCAGGTGGCGGGATGGGCGGAGAATGGCGTTCACGATCCAACCTGCAATAACGCGCCTCCCGTGAGCCAATTTCTTCAGTTTGAGGCGGTCGTCTGGGGGCCGGAATTGGGCCAGCTGACGCAGCTTTCCCCGCTCTCGCCTGACCCCGATTCAGCAGCCACCGCCATCAATGACAGAGGCCAAGTCGTCGGCATTTCGGGTCTCTGCGCGAACGCGGTTGGAGGCACCAGCGCTCAGCACGCGGTACTCTGGGAGCCAGACGGCAAGCCAATTAACCTAGGCAACTTTGACGGAGGCGTGGCGTGGAACACTCCTACAGCTATCAACAATCGCGGTCAAGTCGTCGGTTTTGGAAACCAGGCCCGCACTCAAGGTGGTGCCTTCAACCCGGTCGCGTTCTTCTGGGACAAGGAGCATGGTATCCGATCTATCGCCCCGATCGGTGATGACAGTAATAGCTGGGCTTGGGGAATAAACAACCATGGGGTGGTGGTGGGCCAGTCATTTGGGGGCGCGGATGATCCATTCGGAAGGGCGTTTCTTTACGAGCACGGCTCGATAACGGACCTGAATGCGCTGATTCAACCCAACTCTTCACTGCATCTCGAGCTAGCCAATGACATCAACGACGAAGGTGAGATTGTGGGCTTTGCTCGTGACACAAATACCGGCGCGACAGTAGCTTTTTTGGCAGTTCCGGCGTACGGAGCCGACAGCCAAGCTAGAGCCGCCAGGCCTGCCGATAGCAATTTGCCAAACATGATTGCTCCCGAAAGTCCCCGCCGACAGGCGGGAACCTTCGGCCGTTTCTTCATTGAGGCGGGGCGAAGGTGACGGTTGGCAGGACGCAGTCGTGATGGTTCGGGTTCGTCATTGCGTCGAGTGCCCAAAATGCCATACTCGATATCTGCCTGGCTTCACTCCGTACCGCAACGGGTCGTACTTAATCCCACTGACCAAGGGTTTTCCGGCAGAATGGACCCTGTATTGTTCCTGTGGCACGCCGCATACTTCCACGCGATGGAGTTGGAGGGAGTTTAAGTCATATTCGGTCTCCGGTCAGGCCCACCGGCGTGGCTACGGATCGCCGGAAGAAATCCTGGACCTGAAGCGCGCAGTGGCACGATCCGAGGTAGTGCCGTTTGATATAGCGGCAGACTCGGAACTCGAACGAAAAGGGAGAACATCGAGATGAGTTCGCTAGTCGGGTGCCTCAAGGCAGGCATACTTCTCACAGTTGTCTCGTGCTCAGGCGGTCACTTGCTAAGTGGTCGGGTTTTTTCTGCCGAAACAGCGCCGCGCGCAGCTTGTGTGGCGTCCGCATATCACGAGTTCGATTTCTGGGTCGGTGATTGGGACGCATTCGAGGTCGCTGGCACTACGCCAGTCGCACGCGTCCGAGTGGACCTCATTCTTGATGGCTGCGTCTTGCGCGAAGACTATCAGGGCACCGATGGACACAAAGGGCAGAGTTTCAGCATCTACGACGCCTCAAGAAAAGTCTGGCATCAGAGTTGGGTCACGAATCGAGGCGAGCTGCTTATCATCGAAGGCAACAGGCAAGGTGGTGAGATGGTTCTGAGCGGCGTGGATCATACCGTAAGCGGTGCGGAGAGACACGTCCGTGGCACCTGGAAGCCGGAAGATGGCGGCGTTCGTGAGACCGCCGTCACCTCCACCGATGGCGGCAAGACATGGAACCAGTGGTTTGATCTGATATTTAGAAAGCACAAGCCCTGACTCGCGGAGGCTTGAGTTTTGTCCGCAACCTGAAGGGGTGCATGAAGATGAAGATATTGTTCTCAACCGGAGTGGCGTTTTGCATGCTCACAGTGATTCTAATCAGTGGAGCGAAGACGTCTGCAGCCGACGATCAGGATGTCGTTGCGGCTCTCGACACTCAGTATCAGGAGGCCGTCAAAAAGAATGATGCGGCCACGATGGATCGCATTTTAACTGACGATTTCATCCTGGTGACCGCTTCCGGCAAGACCTATGGCAAGGCTGATTTGCTCAGGGAAGCACGAGGCGGGAGTACGATCTACGAGCATCAAGAAGATACGGAACGGACGGTTCGCGTTTGGGGACATACCGCAGTGGTCACCGCTAAGCTATGGGAGAAGGGCACGGAGAGCGGAAAGCCGTTCGACCATACGCTTTGGTTCAGTGATACTTATGTGCAGACTGCCGACCGGATGGCGCTATGCGTTTGGCCAATCGGCGTACTGCCCTTGCGAAAAATCACCTAAGTGAGTGAAGGCCTTCTCTATCGCACGGACGTACAGCTACTCATCCAAGAATGAGGCGCGCCAGCTCGCACAACGGATAGACGGACCATCATCTCCGTCTATCCGACAGTGATCCGATCCCTCGTTCGAGCCGAATCGCGACTAGCCCGCCTCAGTTACATGGCCCCGGTGAGCCGCTTGGAAATGTTGGTGGCGTGCAGGACGCCTTTGTCGTCGAAAGTGCCGCGGCAGATCACTCGATCTCCATCTTTCACCTGGCTGACATCGATGGTATTGACCGTCTTGCTGCCGTGCTCTTGACTGACCCACTTCGTCGAGCTGTCGTACGTCACGGTCTTGTCGAACCCCGCAGACGTGTGAACCGTGAACATCGACTTATCCTTATCACTGCGGAGGATCTTGCCCTCGACGCGACCTTCCTTCGCGTCCTTCTCCTTAGCCGGAGCGTCCTGGGCGAACGCCAGCGTGGACAGCGAACAGGCAAGTACGGACGCAAACAATAAAGCAAACACTTTTTTTACCATTTAAACTTCCTCCTTTTGATAGAACGATTTGTGTACTCGGCAACGAAGAATAGACCTCAAAGCTGAAAAGAACAAGTCCCAATCCAAACTTGCTCGGCGTGCCGCGACAAGGGATAGCAAAGTGCGACCTTTCGAGATTATCTAATACAGCACTTCGTTCTCACCCTTTGCGGCGATCGTCTGCTGGACAATCGCAACTATCTTATCTCGTCGAGCCATCACGCCTTTCACTTCGTCCTTGCTTAGGTAATGCTTGGTCTTTTCCGCCAACTGATTGCCATCCAGGGCCTTCAGTTTCTCCAACAACTGGCGGTCGCAGTGCATCAGATTCTTAGGAGTCTCCACGTCTTTAGAGAGACGAAATGCGCGGGTGAAATCAATTCTCCAAATCTTCCAGTCCTGACCGATCAGCAAATTGGTAAGATTAGGATCCTTATCGTAGACCAGTTGGTCGAAGACCAGGATCTTGTACATCTGCTTGTTCCAGGCGTCCTGATCGGGTACCTCGATCTTCTGTTTGACCCGCTCCTGCTCATCCATTTTTACCGGAAGCCACCAACTGAGTGAGCCCGTAGTTCCTTGCCATTTGCGTTCGACATAAACCGGGATCATGTCGTCCATGCCAAGCAACTCGGCCAGCTCATAGGCGGCGATATTGTACTTGTACGAATCTACAAAGTTCACTTCGACCGTACCGTTCGCCAACGTCTGCCGCGGTTTTTCTACGTTAATAGGTTGGAAGGACGCATCGTGAGTCACAGTGCCGTCACTCAGCGTGAGGCGCCAGGGGTTGGTGACGCCTTTCCCTGACTGCTTGCTGGCGACCACCTTGGCGGTGAGAAGGAATTGCTTGATCTGGTCCTTGGTGAGCGTGGGATCGTCTGACAGCGATGACCACACGTACGCAAGTCAAACAGACGATCGCGGCGGCAAGAATCAGCCTCCGATGTTGCAGATGAAGCATACGCATAGTAATACCTCCCAAACTTTGCCGACATCTTCCTGCGAACCCGCTTATTCAGCAATAAACATCTGCTGATTCATTTCGCGGGCGCAATTGAATCCTAAAATCGCGATCCGCTCTTTTCATACCTTCGCGCGCCTTGCACCCTGTTCCAGGCGGGCTTTGGCTGCACGTGCTGTTTCTCGCAAAAGCGGATCCGCATCATTCAGGCATCGATTTAGTTCACATTCCAGAGATACCAATCCAAAGCTGCCGATTGCGTATGCTCCACAAGATCGCAGCCAGGGGTCGTCGCTGGTCACGAGTGCCGCCACGGCGTGCTCCTGACTCTCGATCTTGGCGCGCACCAGGCGGTTCGCCAGGCGAGCGCGCTCACCCACGGTGATCTTGCCATCCAGCAACGGCACCAGCATTTCACGCAACTGAGACTTCAAGACGTTATCGAGGAATTCCAGCGCGTTGTCGTGGACCGATATGCTCTTGGATTTCAGTCCCAAGTAAGCACTCTTCACATCAAGGTGCGGATATAACAAGCCCAGCAGACGAAAGATACGCTCTAATTCCTGTTGCATGGATTCCGTCAGTGCGTTAGCTACCGGATCTTGACCGCCTTCCGTCGTGCCCAACTTGTCAAGAATCTGATATGAGCGGTAGTGCCCGAGAATTTCTGCAGCCAACACCGTCTCTAACATCTGGACGTCGGTCTCGATCTCAGGATGGAGCGCGGCAAAGCTTGTTAAGAGCACTGATGATACGGAAACGCAGAGTAGTATCACTTTCCATGAGGTTCTCCAGCAGCACTTGCGCTGCCGCTGGCGTCCCTACCTTCACCAGTACCGCAGGAATTTCTCTTCGGGTCTCAATTGGAACCGAGTAGTCGCCGAGATGGTCGCGCAAAGCTCCGACGATGGTGTCGCCCATTTCCCCAAGGGCTATCGCAACTTCGGCGCCGAGTTCGCGATGCGACAGCCGATCCAGTAAATCCGGAACGAGCCGCCGCTTGCGCAATTTTCCCACAGATCGAATCGTTTCCCGCACTACTGGGATGTCAGGGTCCGCGAGCAGAGTGGAAAGCAGCGGATCAAAACAGTCCGGAAGCAGGCCCAGTACCCGGGCCGCTTCCATCCTGGTCCGCTGCCCTTCTGCTCCCTGTTCCCCGACCATGGTGCGTCAGAATCTGTTGCGCGGCCTCCAGGTTCTGGGCTTGGCCGGGTCGTGCCAGAAATGCCACCATGGCCGAACGCACCGAGAACCCGGCAAAGTCGCCCACTTCCTCAATTAGCTCCAGCGGGTCGACATGCGCATGGTGGGTCAGGTAAAGCAGAGCTTCGGTACGCACGTTGAGGTCAGGGTCGCGGAGCAGCCGCTCCATGTCTGGCCGAACCGTGGGGTCGCCGGATGCCGACAGAATGGAGATTGCCTTCTGCCGGATCTCTGCTGACGGGTGGCTCAAGAGGCTACGAACCGCGGGATGCACGGCTCTCTGCCGCTCCACTTCAAACAAGCTCAGCGCGTAAAGGATGTCCTTGGGGTCAGAGGCCGAAAGCCCGGTCGCCAGCAACTCGGCGGTCGAACGGTCCAGCACGGAAGTGGAGGCCTGCTCTGTATCCACCCGATGCTGAATGATGCTTTCCTTGAGGGTCGCCACATATTGTCGCCGCGCGATTGAAACCGCAACCAGCCAACCTCCGGCCAGTAGTATCGCCAGCCAACTTAGTTGACGCGCCGGCAGACGCAAAGTGGTGGCAAAAATCAGAACGCTCAACCCCGCCAAGCCGTCTCCCAGGCGCCAGACTACCGTGTCGATGAACCATTTGACCTGTAACTTTACCCAAGCCGGCAGCGGCAGATAGAGCAGCTCGGTGGTGGACTTATCAACCGAATAACGCAGTACCTGATCGCAGCCTTTCAAAGCGATTGCTGCCCCCAACGTGCCCAGAATCAGCAAGCCCGCCGACCCCATTAACACAGTGAAAGGAAGCACCATGAGGGAAGTACCAATGCCAAACCTGCGCAGGAACCTATTGGTGACGAGGAACTGCAACACCAGTGAGAGCACCCCGGCATAGAAATTGAAGTTGCCGAATAAGATAGCCAGGGCGTCTTTTTTCACCAGCACCTGTTGCGCAATAGCCAGGAATTGCCAGCCTGTGAGAGTGGTCACAAAAGAAGAAATGCAGATTACGGCGGCAATGGCGCGTAAGTATGACGAGGAGAGCACCAACTGCATACTCTGGTGCAGGTTCCGTGGGCCAGTTGCGGCAGCTCTTTCCGCGACTTCACGAGCTCCGCAGGCCGCCGCTTGTCCGTCACGCCAAATCAGGATCACTAGTCCGGCAGAGATCAGGACGAACAGCGCCATGCCGAGCAGCAAGCTCTCCGTGCCGAATGCTTTAGTGATAGTTTTGGAGAGGTAACCAGCAAAGATCCAACCCCCAATGGCTCCCCCGCCCACCATTCCGAACACACGCTTGGCCTCGCGCGTGGTCAAAACGTAATTCGCGACAGTCCAGACCTGGGTGGGCGCCAGCACTCCAAAAATCTTGACCCATATGTAGAACGCGGGAAAGACCCAAATCAGACGGGAGTAGTAGTGGGTAAGCCACCAGAACAACGCACAATTGCTGGCAAAAAATAACAGGCTGCAGACCACCAGATTGAGCAATGATATTCGCCGCGCAATTAGTACGTAGCCCGCCACGACCAGAGCCACCAGCACTGAACTGGAAATGTCAGCGTACGCGAGTTGCTTCGCCTGGAATCGTGACAGGAACAAGGCAGCGCCAGCCACTTTGCCGATTACGTAGCTGCTGATAACCAGGAACAGGCACGCGCAGAGCAGAGTGCCGCGCCCCAGATCTCCGGGGTGGATGTTCAGAGCGCGCTCAATCCACCGTTTCATCGGCAGAAGCCTTTCATCAGTTTGCTCTATCGCGGTGCGGCCACCGGCTGAGCAACCTCCTCCTTCTGTGCGGGTTCGAGAACCACCTGCTCGTCCATATAGTCGGCGGTGAACTTGGCATTGTCCTGGATTTGCAGGGCGGACGCTCGGCCCCCAGCGTAGTAAGCTGCTCAGCATGCCAGTGTCGATCAGAAAAACCTTGTCGCCAAAACGAGGCCGGATTCGGCCGCCTTTTTGCACGGTGTGCCCCACTACGACGTGGCTCGCCTTGAGCGCGTTCGAGGATCTTACCCATCTGCGAGGCGCCCTCTTCATCGCTCCACTGGTCGTAACCGCGAAACCACAGTGGACCGTCAACTTTCACGCTGAGCCAGTCCCCGTATAACCGAGGAATTGTATTAGCCTGGTTCTGGCGTGGCACATTTGACCGGCAACTCTCCCCTTTCGCTCCGCCGTGATTTCCGCCAGGACAGCTCGCCTAATTTCCTGAAGGTTGAAAAACGGCAAAATTATGTCCGCCTCCTGGAGGTATTGTTTGGCGGAATCGAATTCTTTGATCTCGTCACGGATACGGGCATTGATCCCATCCAGTTTCATCTTGGCCACGTTAGGACTGATTCCGCCGTGCAAGAAGATCACTCCACCAATATTGGCCAGAGCCGAGTGCTCACGCAGCCACTTTCCATAAATCCCGTTCGGAGTGTAAGGCTTCGCGCTGCTCGACGTAGCCTAGCCGGGTGCCGCGCCATCCACTCCGCTTCCGTCAACTCCATGGGCTGGGCAAGCTCGGCCAAGAGCGCGCTATGGCTGCTGCGCCATTTCACATACGCCTGATAGGCCGACTTCTGGCGCTCCTCGGACTTTGCGTCGGCGAAACTGGCGTAGTTCACTGGGCGTGACGTAGCGAAGGTCGCCCATGATATTCATCATCTCGTGGTTACCTAGCAGGGCTATCACCCGTCCACCTGCCTGTAGGGCTTCCTTCTCCAGCACCATCAGAAGATCCATCACATCGCGTGGCTTGGGGCCCCGATCCAAGAGGTCCCCTACCTGGACCAGGGTAGTCTTGCCACGCGTCCAGTGATGTTGAGCATCGATTAGTCCTCCCTTTTGGAGGATGGCGACAAAGTCGTCAAAGTCACCGTGTACGTCACCGATCGCTACTACGGATCCGGGAGAGTTCTCCAGCCCCTTAGGGGGTTCTGCCCACGCCGGGCTGACCGATACCACGGAAAAAACGATGAAAACGCAAACGCGGCGCAGCAAAACGTGCGCAGAGCTGGGCACCTTCTCTGCCTCCTATCACATAGTTCTATCGAGCTGGGACGAACGCCTTGGTGGACGCCGCATCTTAGGATGCCTGACGGTGGAAGTCAACAAAACAGATGTGGTTTGTGATGGTGGCCCTCGTTCGCAAACAAGGCCCCTACAGGCGGCATTTAACTAAGTTCAGCGGAGTCGGACCCGACCGTATTTTACGGTCGGCATATTCGACGAAACTAACCAAAATTTCTCCGCCCCCAGTCGACGTTACGACTGCAGGCGCGCCCGGATTCTTTCCAGAAGGTCAGACGCGGCTTCGCCCGCATCTAGTGTGGAAAATTCGCTTCCAAGTTCCACCACCGGCACAGTGGCGCAGGCGGCGCGAAACGCTTGCTGCGTTCCCGGCGACGCCGTCAAGTTCGGACCGAGGACGGTCAGGCTAGGCCGCGTTGCCTTCATCAGGATCAGTGAGTCGGGCAGGCTACTATTCGTTAGTACGTTATACCCGGCGCTCCGTAACAACTCTCGCAAGTAAGCCAGCACATCAGCAGATTGGTCGACACAGAGCACGCTCGGGCCTGCGATCGCGGCTCGCTCCCAATTGCTTTTTCGCTTGTAAAATGCTGAAACCGCGTCCTCTTCCGACGGATGGGTGTCGAAAAGTGTGGTCAGGTTTGTCATCTGCAAGACCTTGTCGACGGCCTGTGGCACGTTGCACAGTTTCAAATCGCCGCGGCCTCTACGGGTACTGGTCAGCAGCCGCACTAACGTTCCGAGCCCGCTGCTGTCGATAAAAGCCACCTCGCCCAAATGCAGGACGAAGGCGCTGCGGTCTTGCCTCAGTCCCGTGATGTGTTCGCGTAATGACTCCGTCTCCCCGCCAGCGACGATGCGCCCAATGCAGCGCACAATCGTGACATCTCCCACCGCGCGCGTATTCAGTGATAGCGGCATACTACCTCCTTGCCGACCTGAAGCAAGGCTTCAAACCGCGCCATTATATCCGTGGCAGATTCACATTGAAAACAAGCATTTGTCGAGCCCGGAAGCGTCGAGTGAGGCGTGGGTGTTCCCCGCTAGTCAGCCAGACCTTGCCGGACTATGCGCCAAAGCAACACCTCTGCTTCCAAGGTAGTGCGGTCGGACAAATCCAGCCTGACCGATGCCCTCCACACAGCCTCCAGGCCTGCCCAGACGCGGTCTGGTCTCGGGACCAAGAAATCGAACGAACGCCTCGCTGCCGTAAGACTTCCAGGAGGCAAGATTGTGCAAAGTTTCCAGGAACCCGAGACCTACCAAGTTCCGAACTTCCTGGCTACCGTCTCGTAGGAATTTTTCCATTTGAGCGAAGGCGGCGCGCACTCGTTCATCGTTGTCGTGTTCGTACAATTGATCTATTACAAAGTGCGCAAAAACGGGCATGCTGAAGCGCTGTGTCTGGTCGTCCTCCCACCGACCCAAACGGCTGAGGAACTGCGGGAACTCACGTCGGAGGTCGGAGATTACCTGCTGCTTTTCCAGCATCGGATAGACCCTTATCCCTATGGGATGGCATTGCCAGGGCCTGACTTGTGGGCGAGTCGTGCAGTGTGGGAGTGCTGGTCCGCTCCACTCGCTCTCTTATCGATGAGCAGGTCGAATCGCGGCCGAAAACACAAAACAAAACGCCCCAAGACTCGGTAAAGTCATTGGGACGTTAAGTCGAACAGCCCTCCCCCGAAGTCTGCTCACGAACTACAGTAAATGTTCGGGAGATACAGGGGAATGGCCCGAACGGGCCACTATCAGCACAATGGTGGGGGTTGGCGCAAAACCAAACACTCTGCTCTCGACTATCTCAGAAGCTGTCCCGCATGGGGGTAGGTAACGGTCAGCGCGAAGAATGCGGCCATCCACAAGGATTGGCCCGTCTTTCCTAACTCTTACGTGATCCAAGAACCAAAGCCAGAACACCTCCAGCGACAAGAACTACACCGACCGCGGGGGGTAGTTTCTCCCTACTTTCAGTCTGGACGCCGATTTTGGTATCTCCGATTTTTAGGTCATGGCTCTCCCGGTGAGGAAGTGGCACGACGAAAGCCAGTAGTCCAAGCACCAGCAACAATACGCCGGTAGCCGAAATGCCCTTCATCGGAAGCTCCTCTCTAGAAAGCGAAGACCTCTCAAGGGACCGGATTGCGTCCTTGAATTACACGAATCAGCACAGCAACATTCCAGAGATGAATTCCACCCTAACCTAGACTTGCCACAATCAAACTATGCTTAGGATCTTTGTCATGCATGGGAATGATCTCATCCTGGGTTGTGTTGACCACAGTTTTTTGAATAGCAAAAGCTAATCCCATACAAAACCAAAACACAACCATTGCCTCGGCGTCCCCAAAGTTGTACTGGACCATTGCAATGAGCAAGAACGCGACCAGACCGCCCAATACCCCGGAGGTGACTCCTTCGGCAAACCAGTTTGCGTGCCGGAGTCTGGCCAGGAGTTGCAGCAGAAAAACCAGGTAGGCACCCATTAGCCACACCCAAATGACCAGGGTAGGCAATCCACATTCCACCGCGAGTTGGATCGGAGTGGAGTGAAAATGACTCTTGAGATCGAAACGGTGATACGCCTCAAGGTCCCATCGGCGCCAATCCCCGGCAACGCTGTCAAGGCCGACGCCGAAGAGCGGATGCGCACGAATGAGCTTAAGGCTATCTTTCCACATCAGCAGCCGATATTCGGTACCGGGGTCGCTAGGGTCGAATAATGTCAACGCCCTCTGCTTCCCCACCCAGTGCATGCCAAGCGCCGCAACCAAGGTAAACCCCAGCATTATCAATACGGCGTTCTTGCGGCCTGTACGCAAGAGTGCGATCAGCAGAGCCCCCACAAAGAGGCTTAGTAGGGAAATTCGCGTGAGGGTGAGAGCCACAGCCTCGGTGATCGCGAGAAACGCAAAGCCCATGAACATCCGAAGTCGAAGGCTGGTACTGCCGCCAGCGAGACACAACCCCCAGCAGAGCAAGCCCGTCAAGACCAGGACCTCTGAATAAGGGAAATAGTGCTTCAGAAAACCTTCCGCACGAAGAGGGTGGGCCACAACCAGGCTTGCCCCTGGCTGTCGCAGCGCCTTCGCCAGAACCTTGTCCTGACCAACTGAGATGGTCAGGTGCTTTGAGGGAGATCCACGGCTTATGAGAAGCTGCAACCCGCCGTCTGATGGCAGTTGATCCAACATGTTGAGCAGTTGTCTCGGGGTACGTATTGGCTTCCCGTTCACCCTTTGAATAATGTCATCTTTCTGCAGACCAAGTTGCGCCAGCGATACAGATACAGTTCCGGCCTCGATCGGCTTGACGCCTATTCCGAACGTATACTGCCACTCCGTGTAGATGACGCTAATCAGGCACGCTCCGAGCAGCAAACCAACCAGGATCTTCAGCTGCCGCAAACTGAAGGTGGCTTGAGCCATAAGAACAGCAAGCACCAGGAGGGTCACTGTCCGCATCCGACCCCAGCTAAGCGAAGGTTCGGTCGAAAGCGCTGTGGAAATGCCAGAGAATAACAGGAACAGCAAAAGCGGACGCACTAAAGGCTGCGCAAGAACCTTGAATTTGCGAGTGCAGATCAGAATCAGCCAAAATATTGTGGCTGCCCGGAAGGCGTTGACCGCACCTTTAGTGGACAGAGGCGCGCACAGAGCAAGTCCCGCCAGCGAGACAAAAAGGGCCCCTTCGATCCAGCGAGCCCAGTCCGAGAACACGATTACTTTGGTCTTTTGCCCGCAGTCCACTTGCAAGGAGGTGGCATCGCTCCTTAGCATCATTTGACTATACGCGCCCTTTCCCTAACGGTGTAGGCTGCCAATGCTTTGCCCATGCTGCTGCAATCTTATATGCGAAGCATCCGCGCTTGGGGTATGCTAAACCTTCAAAATTCATGCAGGCTTAGAAATGTTTGCTCGTCGTGCGCGGCTGATTGCATCTAGCTTTATAGTTAACGACCTGATTGCCACTGCCGTGGCATTCCTCCTCGCCTATGGAATCCGGGTGTGGGCTGGGAGCAAGGGCTGGCTGCATAACTCCGCAATCTATTCCTTCAACACTTATCTGCCGATTTTGTTGGCCGCGCTGCCGGTGTTTCCATTTTGGGGATACGCTTTAGGAGCTTACCAGCAGGTTGAACTTCGACGTCCGCGCGACATAGCCAGCGACGTCGTCAAAATAAGCCTGTTTGGAGTCCTGTCGCTGTTTGCGGGCCTGTTCCTGCTGCAAGGCGAATACGTCAGCCGAAGTTTTCTATTGGCTTTTTCGGTTCTGGAGTTCTTGGTTCTTGCGACCAGTCGCTGGCTGCTGCTGGTTGGCGGAACCTGGTTCAGAGCGAGGCCCGAATACCATCGCCACTTTGTGATTGTAGGAACGACGGCCGGAGCCATTAAGTTGGCCTCTCTGTTGGAAGAGGGAGAGAGTTTCGGGCTGCGCCTGGTGGCGTTCGTTTATCCTGGAGATGAGAAGCCGAGTCCGCCGCTAGGTTTGCGGCGAGACTATGCGACCCTCCCGGTGGAGCAAGTTTCCGAGTTGCTGCACAACCACGTGGTTGATGAGGTTCTATTTGCGGTGGGGAGGGACGATCTCATTAAGCTTGAACCTCTAATGCAGCAGTGCGAGCAGGAGGGTGTGCACATGCGGGTTCAGCTCGACTTCCTGCCCAAAGGTTTCTCGCACGTTTTCGTCGAACATTTGGCTCAGATTCCGCTACTCACTTTCGCCAGCACTCCGCAAAATGATTTCGCGCTGTTGTTCAAAAGAGCGCTGGACGTAACTCTCTCGGCTTTAGCTCTCGTCGTACTGTCTCCCGTGTTTCTCGTTCTTGCACTCTTGATAAAACTCACCTCAAAAGGTCCGGTCTTTTATCGCCAGACCCGCTGCGGCCTGGGAGGACGTCGATTCACGCTGCTGAAGTTTCGTTCCATGGTTGCAAACGCAGACCAGCTTCTAACTCATCTGGAGGAGCTGAACGAGGTCGATGGTCCAGTCTTCAAAATGCGCAATGACCCGCGGTGCACGATTGTAGGACGTTGGATGCGAATGTTGAGCCTGGATGAGCTCCCGCAGCTCTGGAATGTTTTGCGCGGAGACATGTCCTTGGTGGGACCGCGCCCGCCTCTGCCTGCGGAAGTGGAACACTACGAGCCTTGGCAGCGTCGCCGTCTGCGGATGAGACCGGGGCTGACCTGCCTCTGGGCCCTCGAGGGGCGCAGTCGTTTGCAGTTCGATCGCTGGGTGAAGCTCGACCTCGTTTATATCGACAACTGGTCGGTGTGGTTGGATTTCAAGATTTTGCTAAAGACGATCCCTACCGTGCTTTCCAGCCGAGGAGCGCATTGAGGCAATAGTGCTCGGCGTATGCGATCCGCTTCGCTGGCATCTTCTATGACCGATAGGACGCGGCTAGTATTGATTCTTCCCTCTTCGACGGAAACGGTCCAATATTGAGGAGCCGCTTAGATCTCAACGGGGTTCGCTTCGTCACGGCCTGCGGTAGGCAATGAGCGTTTCGGAGTGAAAGGTTACCCGACACCCAATCACACCGCCATGCGGAAATAGTTCCCTAAGCTGGCTTTTGCTCAGCAGGCGTAGATTCTCATACGGAACCTTGCCCAGTTTGCTCACTAGGCCGCGCTGCCACTGCTGTGGAAGAAATTGAATAAAAGGCAGATGGTAGTGGGGCTCGATAGGATACCACAGGTTCGGGGTGGTCACAAACCAGCCGCGCCCCACGCGAGCTACTTCGGCAGCAAAGCGTCGCTGCGATTCGCGGTCCGGTAGATGCTCAATCACTGCATTGGAATAGACGATATCGAAGCTCTCATCGGTAAAGGGCAGGGCGCATCCGTCGAATACCAATGATTTCACACCCGCGAAACTATCGCGATAGTCCTGTACCTGGGATAGAGATATGCCGCCTCCCGTGATCTGGCCAAGATGCTCGTATTGGGATTCAAACTGCTCAGGCAGAGCATGGTGTGGGCCTGAAGCGCCGACATTAAGAATACGCGTTGCAGGAGTTGGTCGCAGCAACCGTAGGAAAAGCCTGAACTTCTGCTCCCTCGATTTCCGGTGCAGGTAGTTGAATAGCCTATTCATCGCCCGGGAATCATGTCATGTGACCGGTACTCGAGTCTACCGATTGATCCTCTGTAAACTTGTCGACACCGGCGGCAGTGCTGTGTAGTATTTGCTGAAATGAATGTCGCGACGCGGCCGGCCTCTCACGCTCATCCAGGTCACATTCCCTCCACACGCAGCTATCCCGCAGCATTATTTGTCTCGATAGTCGCGATCGGCTTGTTCCTCCGATTTTATTGGGTGATATCGAAGTACTCCGTGAACCTCTTTTTTTGGGATGAGTGGGACATTTACGGTCTCCTTTTTGAGCACGCGCATTGGTGGCAAATTTTTGTCGCGGAGCACGGCCCTCCTCGCGAGGGTCTAGGAGTCGTGATTGTCAGCGGGCTCCTAGGGCTCACGCATTGGAACAGCAGGGTCCAGGCATTTGCAATTGGTGCGGCCATTGTGCTTGCGATGGTCCTGACCATCCGTCTAAAACTCCGGGTTTTCGGTCCGCTGACCATTACTGACGCAATTATCCCTGCACTGTTCTTGGGCCTCGGACAGTGGGAAGTTCTTGTGAGTGCGCCCGGCCCTTCTGCACAAGCCTTTCCTTTACTGCTAATCATGGCCTACTGCATATCCTGGCTTCAGGAGTGCCGTTTCCTTCGCTACGCGCTAGTAATCGTCATTAACTTTGTGTTGATCTACACGGGATATGGAATCTTCATCGCGGGGATTACTCTGGCCCTCTTCGCTCTCGATTGCTTGCATCGCACACAGGCAGGAGATGTCAGGGGAGCGACGGCTTCTCTTCTGGCTGCGACGATCGCGGCGGCATCTCTAGCTTCCTTCTTTTACCACTACCTTTTACCACTACGTCTTCAACTCGGGCGCCGATTGCTATCACTTTCCATACCACAACCCTGCCGCCTATCCCTGGTTTATGGGCCTCATGTTCGCGAGGTTCGTGGGAATCAAACATGGCCTGCTATTTGGTTCTGTCGTCGGTATCGGTGTCCTTATTTTGGTGGTCGCTCTGATGGTAGATCATGCGTGGTTGCTGATGAGAGCAAGTCCTCCGCAGCGAGCAAGCCTTCTGATCTTCATTCTCACCAGCTATACGTTGATTTATGCGTCTGCAGCAGCTATCGGCCGAGTCTGTTTAGGGATACAGGCTGCGCAGTCTTCCCGCAACATGACATTATTGATTCCAGCGTTTCTGGGGATCTATTTCCATCTGCTTGCCAAACCGAGCGGCGGCAAGCGCATATTGCTCTTGGCGCTGATGTTCCTGATAGTGCTTCCGAGCGCGATTTCAGCGGTATCACAAGGAGCTGGAGGGTCTCTCGGCAATGAAGCGTGACTGGAAACAATGCTACCTGGAGCATGAAGACATCACTTCTGCGACCAAGCGACCCGTTTTCAGATCTATCCTTGGCCCGAAAACATCGGGTTGAAAGAGAAGCTGGCGTATCTGAAGCAAAATGCGCTGAACCTCTACGCGACTGATAAGTGAGCGGCAAACACCGCCGCTCCAGCTTGATAAGGTCCCGTGTGCTGACACTCCGGCCGGATGCTAAGATTCCTTACTGCGAAAACTCTTTCATCAGCAACGGTGTAAATTAGACTCGCTTCTTTTCAGCTCGCCCTTACCGGTCTTATGGTTTCCGATTCTCATCACGACCTTCAACTCGGCGCAGTTCATCGAGAGATGTCTGGATTCGGCGCAGCGCCAATCCTATCGGCCGCTCGAAATAATGGTTGCCGCCGACAATCACCAGGGGCCAATCCGCGCCGAAGGATCGTGGCAGCGTCGCCGTCTGCGGATAAGACCGGGGCTGACCTGCCTCTGGGCCCTCGAGGGACGCAGTCGCTTGCAGTTCGATCGATGGGTGAAGCTCGACCTCCTTTATATCGACAACTGGTCGGTGTGGTTGGATTTCAAGATTCTGCTAAAGACAATTCCTACTGTGCTTTCCAGCCGAGGAGCGCATTGAGG
>CAVSNS010000002.1:0-71683 GCA_963729325.1 uncultured Acidobacteriota bacterium | reverse complement strand
CACATCACCGGATTGAACTCGGCGCGCTGACGCGAGCAGCTTGCCCTTCCAAGTTGAATCCCGCTCTTCTTTAGTTCGTTGTCGAGCTCGCGATCGAGTCCGGACTGACCGAGATGAATTGCGGTTTCGGGCGTGCGCTGATCATGCGCACAGATCTGCTGCGCGGTGGGATAGCCGAGCTCGTTGACCCACCGTTTGACCAGCCATTCTGGATGTGCAGACGCTCGGACAATTCCGCAACTGACGTCGCGGCTTCGATGGCGGGACCTCCGCGATTCTCGCTGATCTGGTTCGCCAGCTTGCGCAAAACCGCATTGGCAAAGGGTACGGCAGAACGCTTCCGCGCCCGCTTTACCAATTCGACGCTCTCATGGACGGCTGCACGTTGCGGAACCCGGTCCAGAAAAATGATTTGATACGCGGCGAGACGTAGCGCAAGCAGGACTTCGGGATCGAGCCTTTCCAGCTTCTGCGAACAAACCCGGGTGATTTCGCGATCCAGCAGAGATCGCCAGCGGAGCACTCCCATCACCAGTTCGGTTGTGAGGCTGTGGTCCGCTGACGAGAGTTTCGCGTACTGTCTGGAGTGCAAGAGTTCTGAGGCGTAAGCATCGTGCTGGTCAACCCGAAGCAGGATGTCGAAAGCTGCAGCGCGAGCAGGAGAGACGGGCATCAGTGTTTAGTTGTGAATCTCAGCGGAGTGGCGCACTCGCTCAGCCTGACAGATGGTTGAAACGCAATCATGTTCCCAGCCGCTCGCCGGTGCGCGGACGATACCCGTGAACGATGTCCCGGGCTGGCATGCGTTTCTTGCCTTCCAATTGCACTTCCAGCAGCTCCAATAGTGTCCCTGTTCCGCAGCCCACGAACAATCGATCAGCCTCAACGAGAAGTTCACCCATCGGGACGGCCCTCTGCGAGCTCGCCGCATCCCAAACATGCAGATTTTTTCCACGAAAAGTGGTGAAGGCACCGGGCCAGGGCTGGAATCCACGCAAGCGATTGAGAATTTCTCCCGCGGGGCGGTGAAAATCAATTTGGCCATCTTCCTTTTTGAGAATGGGCGCCATCGTCGCCTTTGCGTGGTCCTGCGGTCGCGGATGAATCGTTCTGGCTTGCAGCCCGCGCAACGTCTCCACCATCAGATCAGCTCCCACGGCAGCAAGACGTGGTGCCAGCGTCTCCGCTGTATCTGCCGGCAAGATCGGCATTTCTTTCTGCAAAAGTATGTCGCCAGTGTCGAGCCCAGCGTCGATTCGCATTGTCGTCACGCCGGTCTGGGTCTCTCCGTTGGCGATCGCCCATTGAATGGGTGCGGCCCCGCGGTATTTCGGCAACAGCGACGCGTGCAGATTGAGATTGCCGAGCGGCGGAAGGTCGATCATCCACTGCGGGATCAGGCGGCCGTAGCCCACCACGATAATTGCTTGTGGCTTGAGGACCGAGAGCTGCGTTCGAAACTCGTCGTTATTCTTGATCTTCTCCGGTTGCACGACCGGCAGCCCCAATTCGAGGGCGCGATGCTTTACCGGAGACAGAGCGACTTCCATGCCGCGACCGCGTGGCTTGTCTGGCTGGGTAACGACTAAGCTCACCGGGAAGCCGGCGTTAACGAGCTTATCCAATGTCGGTACGGCAAAGCGCGGTGTGCCGCAAAAAACGAGATTGGGGGATTGGGGCATCAGACTTCAGGCATCAGACCCCGGACATCGGACTTCAGACCTCAGCCCTCAGCTCGAAATCCCTCGGCTTCCGGAGACAAACTCTGACTTCAGACGCCTGAGGTCCGAGGTCCGAGGTCCGAGGTCCGAACTCTGGCGTCCGCGCTTCTCACCACTCGCCCGCCTTCACCAGCTTGCGAATCTTGCGTTTGATGAGATCGCGCTTCAGTGCGCTGATGTGGCTGATGTAGAGCTTGCCGTTCAGGTGATCGGTCTCGTGCAGGAAGGCGCGGGCCAGCAGTTCTTCTCCCGTTTTCTCGAACCATTTTCCATGCACATCTTGGGCGCGAATCGTAACTTTGCGGGCGCGAGTCACCGGCTCACGAAACTCCGGAATGCTCAGGCAGCCTTCGTTCTGCCGCAGCCGGCCTTCGGTGTGAATAATTTCCGGATTGGCCAGAACCACGCGGGCGGCGGGGTCCTCCTTAGACGTGATGTCGATGACTGCAAGGCGCTTGGAGATCCCTATCTGTGGCGCTGCCAGGCCCACGCCACGAGCGGCGTACATCGACTCGAACATATCTTCGACCAGCTTTTTCAATTCAGCGTCAAAAACGGTGACCGGTGCCGCGGGTTTCTCCAGAACCGGATTTCCAAATTTCACGATGGGATAGATCATTCAGTAGTTCTTCAGTTGCTGACGATAACCTTCAAAATTGCGCAGAGTCTCAAGCATGGAATCGCCGCCAAATTTCTCCAGCGCACAGCGGGCCAACGTCAATGCGACCATAGCTTCGCCGGCCACCCCCGCTGCCGGCACCACGCATACATCAGAGCGCTCATAGGCAGCCTTCACGGTCTCGCGGGTGGCAAAATCCACCGATTGCAACGGCCGCCGCAGGGTGGAAATCGGTTTCAGATAGCCGCGCACCCGGATATCTTCCCCGTTCGAAACTCCACCTTCAATACCGCCGGCGTTGTTCTGGGTACGTGTAAAACCGCTGAATCCCGCTGCTTTTTCGTATCCTATCTCATCATGCACTGCGGAACCGGGTGAAGAGGCGGCGGTGACGCCCGCGCCAATCTCGACCGCTTTGACCGCCTGCAAGGACATGACCGCGCCCGCCAGTAGAGCATCGAGACGCTCGTCCCATTGAGCGTAGGTGCCCAGGCCAGGAGGGACACTGTGGGCCACGACTTCGAAAATGCCCCCGACCGAATCGCCTGTCTTGAGTACTTTGTCGACTTCTTCTTTCATGCGTTGCTCGGCCTCGGCCTCGGCGCAGTTCAGCAGGACTTCGTCTCGACCACGCAGAGTACTGATCTGGTCCCAGGAAATTTCTTTCTCGAGGATTGCGCCGCCCACGGCAACCACATGGCTTAAGACGTCGATTCCCAGCTCGCGCAGAAACAACTTCGCTAAACCGCCAATCGCAACGCGACCTGCTGATTCGCGGGCCGAGGCGCGTTCCAGCACGTACCGAGCTTCCGAAAAGTTGTATTTAAGTGCTCCCGCGAGATCGGCATGCCCAGGACGGGGGGAAGCCACACGTTTATGCTTTGCGGAATCACCCGCCGCGACTGGAAGAGACTCCTGCCAGTTTTTCCAATCCTTGTTTTCCAGCAGAATGGAAATTGGCGAACCGATGGTCATACCATGTCGAACGCCAGAGAGTATGCGGGCAGTGTCACGCTCGATCTTCATGCGTCCGCCGCGTCCGTAACCCTGCTGGCGCCGCCACAGTTCACGATCGAGAAACGCCTGGTCGACTTTCAATCCAGCAGGCATGCCGGAGAGGAAAGCCACCAAAGCTTCCCCGTGAGATTCTCCGGCGGTGAAATAACGCAGCATGAAATCTGGATTGTATCTGATGCAAGCGCAATTGTAAATCTGGAACGTCAAGAATTATGGGGTGGGCTCAATTGTCGTGGATTAGAGTTGTCATGCTGAGCGAGACGATGCGATCCCTACGACTGCTTGCTCGCTTTCTGAGAATGAGGGCTTCGCTGCTCTGCGCGGAATGACAACGCGATTCACTGCGTCCCGTTGGGATAGACCAGAATCTTGCTGGCCTCGCCGGTCTTCAAGCGTTCCATGCCCTTGGAGAAATCCTTCATCGCGATACGGTCGGTGATCACCGGATGCAGGTCGAGTTTGCCGGCTTTCAGCAGCGCGGTCATCTGATACCAGGTCTGGTACATGCGGCGGCCGCTAATGCCCTGGATGGTGATGCCCTTGAAAATGATGTCCTCGGAAAAGTTCAGCGAGATGGGTTTGGACGTCAGACCGAGAAGAGAAATCCGGCCGCCGCGGCGTACGATGTCGAAGGCGGTCCGGATGGCTGTGGGATGGCCGGCCATCTCAAGCACGACATCGACACCTAGTCCGTCGGTGTGCTCCATCACCGCCGCTCGCGCATCTTCTTTCGATGGGTCGAGGACGACATCTGCTTTCATTTCCTGAGCGAGCCTGCGACGATGCTGATTCACCTCGATAGCAAAGATCGTGGTCGCCCCCACCGCCCGCGCCACCGCAATGGAGAAAAGTCCGATCGGCCCACAGCCTGTAATCGCCACCGTCTTGGCTGCAATCTCTCCAGCCAACACCGTGTGAACCGCATTTCCCAGCGGATCGAGAATCGAGGCATATTCCTGCGGAATAGCCGGATCGAGTTTCCAGATATTGGATTCGGGGATGACGACGTATTCGGCGAAGGCCCCGTCGGAATCGACGCCGATGATCTTCACGTTCTGGCAGATGTGCGCTTCGCCCGTTCGGCACTGCAGGCACTTGCCGCAGGCCACGTGCATCTCAGCAGAAACGAAGTCGCCTTCTTTCACGCTGGTTACTTCGTCGCCATAGGCCACTACTTCGCCACAGAATTCGTGACCGGGTATCAGCGGCGGATGAATGCGGTGCTGCGCCCAGCGGTCCCATTCGTAGATGTGCAAGTCGGTACCGCAGATGGAGGCGACCTTAACCTTGACCAGCACGTCGTTGCGGCCAAAGCCCGGGACTTTGACTTGGCGAATTTCTGCTCCGGGGGCGGCTTCAGGCTTTACGACCGCGAGCATGGTTTGAGGCATGACTGCTACCTAGTGACTTTCAAAATGACCAGCCAAACTTTTGATTCTAGCACTGGGGCGAGGAGGTCCCCAGCCACCACCGCCCGGAGTCTCAATCCGAATTCGCTCTCCCTTGCGCAGCCTGCGATTGAATTTGCCCGGCAACTTCTCGACCGAACCGTCTTGCCGGATAATCTCTGCCGTCCCTGGCGCGCCGTCTCGTCCTCCGCTCAGTCCGTAGGGACCGCGCGTGCGCCGGTCCGCAAGCAGCGTAACCTCGGCGTCGGTCAACACCTCGATCTCGCGCACGATGCCGTCGCCGCCGCGATATTTGCCGGCGCCTCCGCTTCCTGCTCGCAATGAATAGCTGACGCACGCGCAGCGGATACGCATACTCCAAGCGCCTCCGCTGGAGTGTTCAGGGAATTTGTCATGTGGGTATGGACGCCGGAGATGCCCGGCTTTGTGGGACGTGCTCCCATGCCGCCAGCGATGGTTTCGTAGTAAGCGAACGGTTCGCCAGTCCGCGGATCGATGCCGCCGATGGTCAGATTGTTCATTGTCCCCGCCGCCGCAGCGGGAATCCGATCCGGGATCGCTTGGGCCAGCGCACGCAAGAGCACATCGACAATGCGCTGCGATGTTTCTACGTTCCCACCCGCCACGGCCGCCGGGGGACGCGCATTGACGATTGTTCCCTCCGGCGCAATCACTCGAACCGGGCGCATGAGTCCTGCGGTCGCCGGCACATCTTCCGTGAGCAGACACCGGAACACATAGAAGCAGGCCGAGTACGTGATCGCCTCAACCGCATTGATGCTGCCCTCCACCTGCGGATCGCTGCCGCCAAAGTCCACGATCGCGATTGGCTGTGTGGGGACGGATCCTCGACCCGTCTTGGGCTTTCCCATAAGCTTAACTGTCGCCATGATCTTTATCGGCTTTTCGCGAATCCCGTCATTGTCGAGAAAATCTTCGGCTCGGTAGGTCCCTTGCGGCACCTGCCCCAGGAACGCTCGCATCAACTCTTCGGAATACTGCAGCAAATCAACGGCGGCGCCTTTGACTCGGTCCAGTCCATAGCGCTGGCAAATTTCCCGCAGCCGTTCCGCCCCGGTGTGGCAAGCCGCGATCTGTGCTCCGAGATCGCCTTCCCGTTCATCGGGGGTGCGTACGTTATTCAGCAGCAGGGCAAGAAGGTCGCGTTGCATTTTCCCCGCGCGCACGATTCTTACCGGCGGAATACGAATTCCTTCCTGATAGATCTCACGGCATAAACCCATCGAGCCGGGATAGGCTCCTCCCACATCAGCGTGATGTGCGCGAGAAGCTACGTAGAAATCGGGTTTTGTGCGGTTGCGCGCACCCGAACTCTCGTGGATACGGTCGGTTCGACTGCGCATCCGAACATAAACTGGTGCCACCAAGGTGATGTCGGGCAGATGGGTCCCGCCACGGAATGGATCGTTAAGCATGACCACGTCACCCGGCAGGAGTTCGCAACCGTCTTCCTTGCAATGGTTAATGGCGGCAAGCACCGAACTCGGCATGGATCCCAGATGCACCGGCATATGGTCGCCCATCGCGATGACGTCCCCATCGGAATCAAAGACCGCACACGAATAGTCGCGCCGCTCTTTGATGTTCGGTGAAAACGCGGTGCGGCGTAGGGCCGCCCCCATCTCTTCCGCAATCGAGTGGTAGATGTTCTTGAAAATCTCCAGCTCGATGGGATCGCGTGACATGAAGATGGGTGGAAGACTCTGACTGGCTGAAGTGTACGACACCACTTCGGTTTACGGTTGCCACAAAGCCAACGTGCTTCGCTCAGAATTTGATTGACAACCCGAGTAATACTCCGCAATATCTGGTATTAGAAGTCAGGCCCATGCTACGACTTGGGCAGCAACACTTTGAAACCGGGCCCTAAGTTAGACCTTGCAAGGGAAAATCGTTCACGGAGGAAACTTCATGCCAGCAAAGAAAAAGGCAAAGAAGAAAAAGAAACACTAACCGTCAGCGAGACGTTACCTCGCATCGGCCAGAAAGTTCCTACCGGCCTCTCGAGAGAAGCACCTCTTGAGGGGCTTTTTCGTTGGCGTCGCGACCGGGCAGACACAACGCTTGTTCTGGAGGCCGAGTCGTGCTAGAAACGCGGGAGGAGAGTAAAATCTCCAGTGCCGGATTGATCTCTGGAAAGCTTTGACATTCTGGGAACCTTGATGAGCGCTGCGCAATCGAGCCCCTGCCAAGTCTGATAAGGCGGCAGACGTATTGATCCCGGAAAAACTTTATTTCCGCATCGGGGAAGTGGCGGGGCTCTGCCGCCTGCCCGCGTATGTTCTGCGATTCTGGGAAACCGAATTTCCCCAGCTCAAGCCGGTGAAGAGCAGCACCGGCCAGCGTATGTATCGCCGCAAGGACGTCGAAAGCATTCTTCGCATCAAGCAGCTTCTTTACGAGGAAGGATTTACCATCCCTGGTGCGCGCCAGCACCTCCGGGCCGACGGGAAGAACGACAAGAAGCAGCCACCCCTGCCTTTCCCGGCGCGATCAGCCGCCGACTTGAGGCACATCCGCCAGGGCTTGCGCGAGATTCTGACCATGCTTTCCCCTCGACGTTGAGGTCGAGGTTGTTTCTGTCCTCCCTTCGTCGATCCCTTTTGTGATAAGTGGCGGTTGAGTTGACAACTCTCCCCCCGGAGCTTAATTTGCTTGGGATTAGGCGAAGGAGGAATCCGTGAGAATGGTCGCGCTCGCCCTGGTTTTGGTACTCGCGCCCGCTACCTGGCAGGTGGCGGCTGCGCAGAATTCGGCTGCGAAAACAGCAGCCCCCACCCAATTAAGCGACAAAGCAATCCAGCGAATCATAAAAGAAGTGCATCACGAATTGGTTTTGCTCCCCTTTTATGGTGTTTTCGACAACCTTGCATATAAGGTCGATGGTGACGGTACAGTGACCCTTCTCGGTCAGACGGTTAGGCCGACCTTGAAGTCCGACGCTGAGAACGTGGTAAAGCGAATTGAAGGGGTGGAGCGGGTGGTAAATCAGATTGAGGTATTGCCTTTATCGCCCAACGATGACCGCATCCGGCGCGCGGTGTTCCGGGCGATCTATGGAAATGATGTACTCAGTCAGTATGAATTGCGGGCTGTTCCCCCAATCCACATTATTGTGAAAAACGGCAATGTCACTCTGGAAGGCGCAGTCGCGAGGCAGATGGACAAACAGATCGCCGAAATGCAGGCGAAGAGCGTTTCGGGCGTCTTCTCTGTAACCAACAACCTGCAGGTGGATGAGGGCAAGTGACGATTTCAGTCGAGGAATGAATCGAAGGCGTTAAGCCTTTCATACATTTTGTTTATCATTGGCCTCTATGCACATGAGTTGTCGATGTGCCTGCCGACGATAATGTTCGAAGGTAACCCGCAACCTGATTACTCGCGGTTACTGACGTGCGCAGATTCCCCTTTCGATTCGCTTTCCCCATACGCAAGACTTTTCACTTTCCAGCCAGATAGATCAAAGACTTTGAACTGTTGCAGCGGTTTAGAGTGGCGTTGAGACTGCATCAACCGCACATGAGCGTCTTACTCATGAAAAAACAAGCTTTCCACCTTGCAGGTTGCTGCTTAATTCTGGTCGCAGTGTCTGTTGCGCAGAACTCCACTGAAAGCTCAACCAAGATCGTGGACAAGAAGTTCATGGTGTTAACTGCGCTATCTGCAGGCGGCACATTCGCCGATTCCTACACTACGACCTGGGCGATTCAGAATTGGAAGAACACGCCGCCCGGGCAATCTCGATCCTGCAATGTGGAGTCCGAGTCTCCGTGGTTATACGGGGCGCATCCCACCGTTGGACGCGCGTACGCGGTAGCGGCCGGCAAAAGTATTGGCGCCACAGTCGCTGCCTATTACCTGAAGAAACATCATTCTCGGTTGTGGAGTCTTCCTATGGTTATCAATGCAGGTTTCAGTATCCAGGGAATGAGTCACAATCTGGCAACTTGCAATTAAGATCAGTGCTCCGCGATGCGAAGAAGGGGCTCGCCAATAGCGTCTCTCATCTTTTTTGATGCAAGGTTACAAGCAAAGCCTGCAGCCCGATTCTTCTACCGTACTTGAATTGAGGAAATGCGGTCGTTCCAGTGCGCGTTAGGCGTCTCACGAATAGGCATGTTTCTCAGGTTTGGTACGTCACGCCGGGTGCTTTGATGCCGGTTGCGGAAATTGCTATCGCTGTAGAAGTCGACCTGGGCGCCGCCAAAAACCTTAATTGAGGAAATGCTGTCGTTGAACCCCGGAGGAAGATTGTTGTATTGGTCGCCTCTCCGCATGCAGAAGTAATCACCGCTATAGTGAGCGTCCTTGTAGAAACAGGCTCCGGCTCCCGGTGGCCGAGGCGGCCGATGACCGGGACCAGGGTTCCCCAAGCCGGACTTCCGTATTGCCCAAGCTGAAACTGCGCCCGGCACCCGTTCTGAACCCATATGCCCCGGGCATCAAAGCCCCAACTGCGGCCCTGAACACACGGAGCCTGGCTCACTTGTTGTACGAGAATCGCTCCGCGACGGGTGTCAGCGGCGCAGTATGCTCTGTGATTTCCTCTGGATCCGCAAGTCAAAGTCTGCGGCGTAGGTCTCATCTGCTTTGCGTATATCATCGGCGCAATTGAGATGACCAAGACGACGAGGCTCGTGAGCCGAAATTCTCTTCTTTTCACGATCACGACTTCCTGTTACCAGATTTTTGGGGATGCGCTGCTGATTACCGCGACGGTTCACGAAGACGACCCTCGTGCAGACCTAACATGACCTTCGGTCGTCGATTATATTACGCAATCCACTTTGCTCGCCCACTACCATTTTGATTTACAACTCAGGGTCAGCATTGTAGTAATAAACCATAATAGAGAGTGATGGGTACACAGGGAGTGCTGCTGGATGCGAGCGCTACAGCGAGGAGCTGAATGGAGATTGCAGCGGCCCAGAATGCCAATCCGCACGGAACATTCTCGCCTCGTTCGAGGGATGATTTTCTTCGGTAGAACCCGGTGCTGGAGACTTTTATTAGCCGTACTGATCATGTTGACTTTATCTGTCGGCCAATCACTGGTCCCGACGAAATTCTCGATTGCGGGCGACAAGAGCTCAACCACGCTGCCCTTCGAACTGATCGACAACCGCGTGTTTGTGGAAGTTCAGCTCAATAGACGAGGTCCGTTCCACTTCATCCTGGATACTGGCGCAACTGGATTCTCACTTGCCGACACTACCGTGCAGACGCTCGGCCTGAAGACAGAAGAAGCGGGCGAGGACCGCGGCGTAGGAGAAAAGACAGTTTCCGTCCGCAGTACCCACCTCGCGGAAGCTCAACTCGGGGACTTGCAGTTCAGGGACCTCGAAGCTGACGTGTATCCATTTGGCGATTCAGGCAACGTGTTCGGTTCGAAGCCTGTTGACGGCGTCGTCGGCCTGGAAGTATTCCAGCACGTCGTTGTCAAACATGACTACGTCCGCAAAGTCTTGACGTTCACTCTGCCTGACAAGTTCAACTATCAAGGAGCAGGCGTGATCGTGCCCTTTGATCGTCCGCGCCAGATTCCGGTCGTCGATGCCGAACTGGACGAAATTAGAGGCAAATTCGGTGTCGACACCGGCGCTCGCTCTTCTCTGTTGCTCTATACTCCATTCGTCGATCAGAACCGACTCAGGGAAAAATATAGCGCCCACCTCGAAGGCGTCACGGGCTGGGGAATTGGGGGGCCGGTCCGCTCGCTTCTTGCTCGGGCGGAGGAATTGAGAATCGGCAATGTTGTTGTCCGTGATCTCGTGGTTCGGCTCTCCACTCAGAAGCAAGGGCTGACTACCTCGTCTGCAATGGCCGGCTTGATCGGGCCCGACGTACTTTCTCAGTTCGACGTCACCTTCGATTATTCGCGCAACCGAATCATCTTTGAGAAAAACTCGCAGTACGGTCGCCGCGACAGCTACGACCGCGTTGGCCTGTGGATGGGGCAGAGCGGTGAACACTTCGTCGCTATCGATGTCATCGCTGGCGGTCCGGCTGCCGCTGCCGGCGTCCAACGAGGCGACACAATCCTGGCGATTGACGACGCCGACACCGCCAATTTGGTCTTGCCTGACGCGCGAGAGAAGATCCGCCGCGAACCCGTGGGCAAAAAGATGACCCTGCTACTCGATTCCGCGGGTAAGCGCCGTAGCGTCGTTTTCAAACTACGGGACCTTGTCTAAATCGCGCGGCGGGTGAGGACGGTTCGCTCCATGCGCCAAGGGTGGTCGGCAACACCTTTGAAGAATTGCGGAATGGAACCCGCCCACCGGGGATCTGGGTGCATGAGGAGCCCAATGTCAAGATGCATACCAAGACGGTAGACGTTGAAGCCCCACGCCGTACCGTAACGCGTACAGATTTTCTTTGACAGATACCGACGCTTGACCGTCGGGTGGCAATTTTGTAGCAGTGCTAACAATAGTTGGCGAAAACAGGCGTTAGCACTCATCCTATGAAAGAGGATGTCAAGAAAAAAAGCTTCTCCCCGCCCCTCGAGAAGATGCGGGTGTGGTGACTTATATCCAGCCCCGCCTCCTTATTAGAGGGGCTCTTGGTTTTGCCGCTTTGGATCGCCGCGTACTCCAGCGGCAAAGCCAACCCCAGTTGCTTGTCCCAACGCAACGGTTTCATGAAACGGTGACGCTCGACGCCATTCGGTTCCCGAGGCTCGCAAGCTAAGCGTTGGCTTAAGTGCCAACCACGATCCTATGAGAGGCTCGAGGCCTACAGCTTTTTTGGGTTATCCGAGAGGGCATAGGATTGACTCGGAGACTCGGCGCTGAACAGCAGCGCACGCAGCGCCTAACGAGTGCATGGATACTCTCTCTCGAACCCGAGCATCGTAAGAACCGATGGCCATCACCCGAGGCAGGAAAACCTGGGAGATCACCTGGGTTCTATGGACGCTCAAGCTGCTTGCGGTTTCAGGTGTTCTGCGTCGAAACGTTCCTCCTTCTTCCAAAGTGTCAAAGCAATGGCTGCGATCTTGCGCGCCAGGGTCAGACGCGCCATCTCCGGCTTCATGCCCTTGATCAGCAAAGCCGCGTAGAAATCGTGCAACGGTCCCCTACCACAGCTGGCTCGGGTGGCCGCACCCTTGAAGATTTCTTTCATCTCATGGTTGTGATTTCGATTCAGACCACGCAGCTGCTGGGGCTTCTTGGAACGCTGCAGTTGCCCACCGACAAAACGGAATTGCGCACTGTCGTGCGTCTCAATCCCCAATCCACTGTAGGTCCACAGTTGCCGCTTGCTGCGAAACCGATGCGGGGTTTGCATCAGCGCCAGTAGGCGGGCTGCTCGAATCGGACCGATGCAGGGAATCTGGCGCAGTAGTTTCACGGCTTTGTGTTTCCGGCTCTCCGCCAACAACTCGGGTCGCAAGGTTCGCCGCAAGCCCTGCAATCCATCCAGCTGTTGATAGAGCAACTCCGCGCGGCGGCGCACCCCGGCGTGCGGGATCTTGTTCAACCATTCCTCGCGATAGCGCGAGCTGTAAACCTGGGTGCCGGCACATGCGATGCCCCAACCGCGATACAGCGCCTTCAGCCGATTCATCACCCGGTTCAAATCTTTGCTGATGGTCTGATAACTACGCGCCAACTCGCGCAGCGTCCGCAGTCCATTTTCTCCGTGATAGACCGGCCGCAGCATGCCCGTGCGCAACAACTCGGCCAGCTTCTGTGCATCCACCTTGTCGCTCTTGCTGCCTTCCTTTAACAAGGCATTGCGCCGCGGATTGCAGACCAGAACTTGCTTCACCTGAGGCTGCAGCAGATCGTACAGCCAAGAGGCCCAGGTCCCCTCTTCCCAGGTCACATGCAGCTCGCCCCGTAGACCGTGGATGAACTGCAGAATGCTGCTGGCTTTGGTTTCGACGATGGACTCCATGACCAGCTTTCCACTGCTGTTCAGGACGGCGATCACCACCGCTTCCTTGTGCACGTCCATGCCGATATACTTTATGTCGCGACTCATTGCAGTTGCCTCCTTGGGGGAAAGGTCATTCGCGTCCACGCTTATCTTTCCCTCAAGGTAAAATGCCATTGTTCAGCTGCCTTGCCTACACCCTTCTGCGGTTCTTTCCTACAGCACCAGACCTGCCGTCACTTCTAGCCGTCGTAGCGGAGCGCTGCCCTACACAGCACAGCGGAGGCGGCGCCTCATCCGCGCTTCCACCTTCTGAAGCGGGGCGCTCTTTCATAATGCGTTGACCAAACGTCCGGTTCAAAAGTGAACGATGGGTGTGCCCACAAGGTCCTGAAAGGAAGGTACGAGAATTGTTGGTCGGGACGGGCAGATTTGAACTGCCGACCCCTCGCACCCCAAGCGAGTGCTCTACCAGGCTGAGCCACGTCCCGACGGGCAGGAACCAGCCGCGTCTCAAAGTTGCGGCTAGCGGGGGGTTAACTCAAAGGATTTTACACCAGCCACGGCGGTTCTTGCGCTTCGGGGCTGGCTTTTCCTCGAATACGGCGAACTGGAGTTTCTTTTCAACGGGATCAATCCGATCGAGCAGCACCCGGATTTTCTGTCCCAAAGCGTAGATCTTGCGGCTGCGTTGGCCGATAATCTCGCGGGTGTTTTCGTGGTAAGTGTAGCGATCATCGGTGAGTGAGTCGAGCGGAACCAGACCTTCAACGAAAAGATCGGTCAACTCGACGAAGAATCCAAACTTGGTCACGCTGATGATCAAGCCGTCGAAGTCCTCGCCGACGCGATCCTGCATGAACTTCACTTTCTTCCATTCCATCAACTCGCGCTCGGCTTCATCGGCGCGGCGCTCGGCTCGGCTGGACTCGTCGGCGATGTCATGAAGTTCTTCGAGCGAGATGGGCCCGCCCATGGGCGCGATCGGGGTGGATTCACGACGTTTTGACCAAGGCGTCGCCCCCACATTACTCCTTGATGGCGAAACCCCAACCGGAACGGTTCCTTCCCGGCGTTCGGCGGACTCGCGCAGCACGTCTTTCAGGATTCGGTGCACAATTAGATCAGGATACCGGCGGATCGGCGACGTGAAATGCGTGTACGTCGTTGCTGCCAGGGCGAAGTGGCCGAGATTCTCCTCCGAGTATCGCGCCTGTTTCAGGGAACGTAGCATCAGAAAACGAAAGAATTCGCTCTTCCGGCTTGCCCGCAATCTTTTCCGTGAGCTTCTGATACATGCGCGGCGTGATATGCACTTCTTTGGGAATCTCAATTTCCCGTCGTCCGCTTGCCAGTCCCGTAATTGGCGCGGCGATCGGTCTTGAGTTGGACGCGATGAATGGGAAGGGCGCCGACGCCCAGGGAGTAACCGAAAGTTGCGGCGATGATTTCGAAGTCGTATACCCGCTTGGCGTCGGGTTTCTCGTGTATGCGATAGAGCGACGCGACACGCTTGTTTTCCAGGTATTGTGCGACGCTCTCATTGGCCGAGAGCATGAATTCCTCAATTAGGCGGTTAGCGATTTTGCGCTCGGAGCGGGTGATGCTCTTCATCAATCCAAATTCGTCGAACTCAATCACCGGCTCAGGCAGATCGAAGTCGATGGAACCGCGACGCTCGCGTTTGCGATTCAGAATGAGAGCGAGATCGCGCATCAGTTCAAATACCGGGACCAGTTCGGCATAGCGCTTTCGTATGCCGGCGTCCCCCTCGAGCACAGCGGTGACGTCGGTGTAAGTCATGCGCTCGCTGGACCGGATAATTCCTTCGCATAACTCATAAGCGACGATCTCCCCGCGATGATCAATTTCCATCACGCAGGACAACACCAGACGGTCTACCTGTGGACGAAGGCTGCAGATGTCGGTTGATAGTTCGAGGGGCAGCATGGGCACGGCGCGATCAGGAAAGTAGACGCTGGTGCCACGCAGGCGCGCTTCGTGATCGAGCGCAGAATCGGGGGTGACGTAGTGGGCCACGTCCGCGATGTGCACTTGCAGCTCAAAGTTGCCGTTATCCAGGAGACGGACGGTGACCGCATCATCGAAGTCACGCGCTGTCTCACCGTCAATTGTGACGATAGGAAAAGCGCGAAAGTCGCGGCGTTTGTGCAGCTCTGCAGCAGGAATGATCGGTTCCGCGTGTTGGGCTTCATCGAGTACTTCAGGCGGAAACTGATGCGGCAGATGGAACTTGCGGATCATGATTTCGACGTCGACGCCGAAGTCATCCTGATAGCCCAGTATCTCGACCACTCGGCCGCGCGGATTCTGGGTAGCAGTGGGCCAGTCGGTGATCTCGACGTCAACCACGACATTTTCCAGATCGTCCCAGTTGGTACGCCGTGCTGCTTCCTTGCCGAGGACGCGATGAACGGACTTCTTACGTTTGCCCGCGGTTTCTGCTGGTTTCGTTGTTCGCCGTTTTTTTCAGATCTTTCGGGAATTCCATTCCCGGTGGGATGATGATTTCCTGGGAGATTTTCTGATCGATCGGGGTGACATAGTTGTGGCGCTGACTATAGTGAAAAATTCCAACCACGGTGGCATGAGCCCGGTCGAGGGAGCGAATGATGCGCCCTTCGGCCCGGCCATCCGGACGGATGTTACCCACGCTCAACCAGCACGCGGTCGCCATGCATCGCTGATCCGACCGCGGGCGGGGGAATGAAAATGTCTCCGGCGAGGCGAGCCTTCATGCGCTCATCCAGAGATGTGGGATCGGGAATGACAAAACCGAAACCGTCGCGATGCATGCTCAGCCTTCCGACCACCATGTTTTTGCCCGAGTGGCCGCCTGTGGAATGGCGTAACGGTCAGAATCAATCCGTTGAAGCTGGCCACCTCCCACCAGACGCTCGAGCCGGTCGGTGAGTTCGGCCCGAGCGTCGCCCCCGTGCAGTCCCCAGTTCCCGCACCAGTTGCTTGAAGCCCGCAGTGCGCTTGGGTTGGTGCTCAATCTTCTTCAGAATGGAGGAGTCGGAAAGCATTAGAACTTAGGCTCGAGGCTCCGGCTATGGGCTGTCAGCGGCTATTGCCGAAATACTTGTTCCGCAGAATGGTGCGATGATGCAGTTCATGCCCCGCGATTATGTAAGCCAGGGCCCTCACGCTGACTTCGCTCTCGTTGGCCACGCCGCGGCGCGTCCATGCAGGTTCGTCCAGGTTGTGGAACAGCGACAAAGTTGCCTGGCGGACACTGGCAAATTCCTCGACCACGTCCGAGAGACGACAGTGCTCGAACGGGCTGTAGCGAATATAGTCATCCTGCTCAAAGCCCTCGATCGGGGTTTTGTCATTGCGGGAGATGCGGAGGGCCCGATACGTAAAGATTCGCTCCGTGTCGGCAACGTGCCCGAGAACTTCTTTCACGTTCCACTTGCCCGGCGAGTAACGGAAGTCTCCATCTGCTTCGCTGCGAGAAGAGAGGAGCGCGATGGTCTCCGGAAGCTGCTTTTCTAGCGCGACCAAAATGTCGTCATCCACTACCAACGAGACGTAACGCTCATAGTAGGGCGCATATTCACGAGGCTCGGGCCGCATGCTGACTGCTATGTTTGATTTCATGGTTATCAGAATACCTGAGTTGACCGAGCACGGCGAAGACGATTCTGGAGGCGCCGGAACGCAGAAACGGGCTGGTGCCGTGCGAGATTAAGGTCCTACTGCAATCCCAGCTGGGTCAGCTTTACGGCGCAGTGGATGTTTCCGTTGCAACCGCCAACATTCACGTTGGTTTGCAGAGTGCTGAAATACACGCTGGACGCCTGACCACTAGCGCTGACGTCGTCGAAGATGATGGCACTGACTCCACCGGAATAGTTGACCCCACTAAGGCTTCTGGTGAAACGTCACATTACTGATGTCATCGGTACGAATTACTCCATTATTTGCGGGCCGCACTTCGTCCCCACAACGCCGCTAATTATTATGTCGTGATCTCCGCCACCAAAGTTCACATTCGGATTGTAAGATTTCAGTTATCGGAGTACAAGGGTTCTCCGGCCGCTGTGCCGCGAGGGCATGTACCCGATGGTAGCGGAGTTCATGGTTGGGTAAGCAGTGAACCCAATCCAGTAGAAAGCAGCGGCGGTGCTGCCCGCCTCTGTGCCACGACGTAGAGGTGGCCGTTGGCGGGGGTTGCGCCGAAATAGTTGTTGTCGAAGTCGCCGGAGTGAATGTCCACGTCGGTGGTGGTATTACCCACGCTACCCAGGCCTACGTGGACGCGCACCAACCCCGTGAGGTCTGACTCTAGCTGGGCGACTACTGCGCTGGCACCCGCGGTCCCGTCGTTGCCGGAGAAGGCGTATACCCTCCCGCTGATGCTGTTGCTGTCGAAGAGGATGGAATCGGGAATCCCATAGGATCCTCCGCTGGCGTTGCAATTTGCGCCCGTACCGGTGCGGCCGGGCGGATGGGCGACCGTGCAACCTCCACCACCGATCATCACTGGTCCCGCAGCCAGAGTCGCCGTTGCATCCGATTTGGCATTGATAACCCAAAGCTCGCCGAGCTGATCGCCCACGAAAAGGTTGCCACTGGGAAAGTCGTAGACTGGGCCGTTGGGCGTGGCCGCCGCGCCGCCGGTGCCGGCGACGGGCAGGGCGAAGGTCCACAACACAGTGGGTTGACTATTCAAGGCACACTTAAAGACGCAACTGATCTTGTAAATCTTGCCGTCGTCGCTACCCACAAAAGCTTTGTCTGTCTCGTAGTCGACCCAAGGCGAAGCCAACGTGGCCGTGGCCGTAGACGAGAAAGTGACGGACTTCAGGCATGAGGTGGTGGCCAAGCAACTGCCGCTAGCGATTGGCACCGCCGCTCTGGTGACAGTCCCCGCTGAGGACCCCAAAGTCAGAACATGGAAAATTGCGGAGGCGGCCGCACTTTCGACGTAAGCGATTTTCTTGCCGTCCAGAGACATGTACGGGGGAAGTCAAGACCGAGCCGCCGCTCGTGCTTCCGTTGTACGCCCAGTTGACGTTGGGGTTGGCACCACAGATTCCGCCTGTGCCGCTGTAGAGCTGATTTATCCCGACTATATTCGCCTGCCCGTTGGTCACGCCTGCAACGTTTAAAGCAAACAGCGCATAGTCGTTAAGGCAGTCGGGGGTGGCATTGATGTCGAAACTGAACTTTGCGGGAAAATTGTTGGCAGCGACAGTGCCTGCTCCTAGGGAAACGCTCCAATCTCTCCTCAGAGGTGGCTTTTTCCGAATCACGAAAGGGCTGTCCCCGAGACCGGCGGCGAGATCGTTCTCTGGACCGTAGCCGGCTTGACCTGAGGACGAACCCTCCCGATGAAAGTTACGCGCTGCCAAGTGAAACAGAATGCGAGGCTCTGTCTTCGCCGCTTCGAGGTTGGCGGGACTTAATCCGCCGCTGACTACCAAATGGCGGTAACTCCAATCGAGCACGCGGCCGACATGTTGATGATTGGGTCCTTCCTGTGCCGGCCCGGCAAGACACAGGAGCGGCACAAAGAGAAGGAGGCAAAAATTGCGACGAAAGAAATTCATACCCTCGCCCCTGGCAAAGAAGTGCGCTTTCCTCGAAACTCTCCCTTTCTTGGACGCATTACAAGATTAAGGAAGGCTAGCCGAATATCCGGCCCCGGAAAAGCAGAGTGTATCACGTGAGTAAATAGGGTTCTGACAGCTCGATCAGTAGCCAGCCGATCGAATATTCAGAAACGCCGTCGGAAGCGAATTTTACATCGTGTTGATTACTTCTGCGATCGGAGTGAAATGGGGACCGCCATGACGCGATCCCCGAACGTTCTGCATCTTTCGTAACCTCAATGAAAATGCGGATTTCCACAGCTTGAATTCAAGTTCACGGAGTACAATATGTTTGGTCAGTGAAATGCGTCCTGGCCCTGAATCCAACCCAAGGAAAGGATTTTTCCGACATGTGGAAGCCCACGAATCAGCCTATGACTCCAAGCCGGCCGAATGAGCCGGAGCGCCCTTCCATGGCTCCGCCTCCGGCGTCTACTATGAGCGAGCCCGCAACGACGCCCCGTCCGGTTACAGCTACTACTAGCACCGCGGACCAGGCAACCATCGGAAAATCGCTGGTAATCAAGGGCGAAGTGACAGGTTCTGAGTCGCTCTATATTGACGGACGGGTGGAAGGCTCCATCAACTTGTCCGGCAACCGGGTCACCGTAGGACGAAATGGCGTAGTCTCGGCCAACATCAATGCCAGAGAGATCGTAGTGCTGGGCAAGGTTCGCGGCAACCTGACCGCCAGCGACCGCGTCGATATACGCAGCGACGGATCGCTTACCGGCGACGTCGTGGCGGCGCGCATTTCAATCGAAGACGGCGCGTTCTTTAAGGGCGGTATTGATATTCGTAAAGCCGGCCAGAAACCCAACGGCGAAGAAGTAGTAAAGACGACCGCATCGGCGGAAGCGGCCGCGGCCAGAGCTTAAGTTTTTCAGACAAAGATGACGGCGGGCGCACTCAGATAAGCTAAGAGTGTTCCGTCGTTTTGTCTTGTTGGGTCGATGTTTCCCCAGGGTCGACTTTGCACACTCGCATAGTGCCCGAAGGCTGACAGCATTCTAGGGTTCGATTCCTGCGCTCAACTCTTCTGCCTGTCGCTCTGCCACTCGCGGATACGCTGTCGGCTTGCGCCGGCGTAGATCGCCGGGTAATCGCGAGCCCATAAGCCACAGTCCCGCCGCGACAGCCCCGGCCCAAGTTATCGTTATCAGGCCCAGGGCTTCGAGATCTGCCAAACGACTATTGTTGATCATCACTGCTCGCGAGACCCGGTAGCTCAGAAAACCCGCCAGCGCAGCGGTAATCGCAGCCTTTGCCAGTTCTCCCCAGGGTAATTCGTAGGTTGGAACCAGTTTGTGCTGGCGCAGCAGGATAACGACGGCCAGAGTATTGGCGAGGATCCCGAAGTCGGAAGCGATCGCCAGTCCGACCGTGGAAAAGGCCCGGTATAACGCGGAATACATGGGGATCGAGGCTACGGTTATTATGCTGCTGGCTACCATGGGCGTGAGGGTATTGCCGGCGGCATAAAACGCGCGCGAGTAAAGACCTTGTGCTGCCCAGAAGGCAAGCGACAGCGAAAAGACGAAAAAGTAGGTCGCGGTTTGTTGAGTATCTGAAAAGAGGAAACGCCCACGGCGATAAACCAAGTCAATCAGGGGCAAGGCGGCGGCCATCATGAAACTCGTAGCCAGCAGTGAACTGGCGACGATACGGTAGACGGATCCGTTCACGGTCTCGCCGAACTCGCGCATCCTTTTTTCACCGAAAAGTTTCGCGAAGAATGGCAGGGAAGCCTGACTGGTGGCTTGACCCAGGACGGCGATGGGCACAGCAAACAGCCGCTTCGCATAGTTGAGCCGGGTAATGTCGCCGACACCGCTCGAGGCGAAGTAGCGCAGAATCCAATCGTCAGCGCTGACCAGCGAAACCCCGAGCATCAGTGGGATGGAGAGCCGAACCCATTCACGAAACGCTGGATTACGCACGTCAAACGAAATGCGGTATCCAGTCCCGATGCGCGCTGCTCCGATGGCATTTACGAGGAACGGCCCGAGAAAACTACCAAGAAGCGCTCCGTAAGCCAGCGACGCGATGCCAAGTCGCCGGGAGAGCAAGACTCCTCCCAGGATGATGGCAGCGTTGTAGAGCAGTGGACCGAAGGCCGGAAAAAGGAACAAGCGGCGGGAGAGCAGCACCGCCGAAACTACTCCACCGACATAGAAGAAAATCTGCGCGGGAAGAAGGATTCTGGTGAGGTGGACGCACAGTTCGAGTTGGTCTGGGCTAAAACCGCTGAAAAGGTGTCGCGAAATCTGGGGTGTAAAGACTTCCGCCAGGAGTACGCCGCTTCCCAGCACGGCCGTCATCACCGTGATGATCACGGAAAAAGTCTTCTGTGCGTCCTGCTCCCTTTTTTCCGCGAGGAAACGAGTATAGATGGAGACGAACGTGATGGAAGCAGTTCCGCCGGCCACCAGATAATTCAGCCAGTCGGGGATGGTGAACCCAGCGACGTACGCGTCGGTCGCCGGCCCCGCGCCAAAAGCCCAGGCAATGTACGCCTCGCGAACGTAACCAATGATCCTCGACAGCATCACCGCAGTCATCAGCAGCAGAGTGGCGGAGAAGGCGCTGTGCTGGTGCGACGGGCGAAGGAAGCGCAGCAGTTTGTTCATTTCAGCCGCAGGTTACGCAAATCGACACGGATTCCTGTTCGTTGCCATGAGGCTATACGGCTCCCTGCAAGCCTAACAGAGACTTATGCTGACCAGTACGGCTGACACCGAGTTTGTAACCGGATAAAAATCAAGTCGGCTGCTTTCCGCAATGAAAATGCGTCTACCATCCGGCGGCCTTAAGGTGAGGCGCGCGCGTTTTGACACTCAACTGCTCGGCGAGCCGGATAATCCGAGCTGTGCCTGATTCCGTCGTGGTGCAGAACTCCCTTCGCTCTGCCGTCTTTAGACGGTCTTTCCTCAAGTCTCTCCCTGCTGCCGTTCGTGGTGAAGGCGTTTACGTATGGGACGCCGAAGGCAACCGCTATCTCGATTTTTCGGGATCAGCGGCGGTGAATTTCATCGGACATGGCGTTCATGAAATTACGGCCACCATGACTGAACAAGCTGAACAACTGGAGTTTGTTCACACCAGCCAGTTCACAACTCCCGTGGCGGAAGAGTATGCGCAGGAATTGCTGGAATTTGCCGGGGACAATTTTCGCGGCGGCGCTGTGTATTTCACCTCCGGCGGCTCGGAGTCTGTCGAAACTGCGCTGAAGCTGGCGCGCCAGTATCAGGTGGAGATCGGGCAACCGAAACGTCACCAGATCCTGAGTCGGAAGCAGAGCTATCACGGATCAACCCTGGGTGCGCTGACGGTTTCAGGCAACAAGCGGCGCCGCGAAATGTATCTGCCAATGGTGCGGGAGTTTACTCACGTCGGAATGCCCTATTGCTATCGCTGCTCCTACGACTGTACGGACGGATGCCGGAACTGCGGGCTGGAATATGCCTCCGAGTTGGAGCGCGCGATTGATGCGGCCAACGGCGAGGCCGCAGCTTTTATCTTCGAGCCTGTGAGCGGCGCCACGTTGGGCGCGGTGCTGCCGCCGCCTGGGTATCTGCAAACGGTCGAGGACGTTTGCCGTCGCCATGGAGTCCTGCTGATCGCAGATGAGGTGATGACCGGCATAGGCCGCACCGGTCGCAACTTTGCGGTTGAACATTGGAGTGTGGTGCCGGATATTCTGGTCACAGCCAAAGGATTGTCCAGCGGTTACGCGCCGCTGGGAGCGGTGATCGCCACAAGAAAAGTAGTGGATGCGATAGCGAACGGTTCGGGCGCCTTTCTGCACGGCTTTACTTACAACGCCCATCCTATTTCACTGGCGGCTGGGCGGGCTGTGCTTCGCTATCTGAAGAACCGTAAGCTGGTACAAGCTGCGGATTCGGGTCAGAACGGAACCACCGGGGCGAACCTGCGGAAAGCATTGGAGACTCTTCGGGATTTAAATTGCGTCGGCGATGTGCGCGGCATTGGTCTCCTGTGGGGCGTGGAGTTCGTCTCCAACAAGCAGACCAAGAAACCATTCGCACCGGAACTGAACGTTGCCGGACGCGTTAGCGGGGCAGCAGCGAAACGCGGACTGCTCGTCTATCCGATACAGGGTTGTGTGGACGGGATCTCAGGCGACCACCTGCTGATCGCGCCGCCGGCGGTGATTTCCGACGCCCAAATCGAGTGGTCCGTCACACAACTGCGGGAGGCAATTCAGGAAGCGGCGGGAGCCTCACCTCGTCAACCAGCCAATCAAAGTTATCCAAGCTAGTATCTGCTGCGTTTTCAACGACCTCCCCGATGACTTTTGTTTGCTGAGAGCTTTACCTGCTATGCATTGCCCGCCTTGGCCTTCCGGGGCAAATTGGCTACTCGAGAGCACCCTGGAGGCAGCAATGGCTAGTTCAATCGTTGATTTCTGCGAGCAGGCCAACCCGACTGTTCTGACCGAAGTACGTCGGACGAAGTTTTACAATGCGAGCCGGATCCAACAGAGCTTTGTAGCGGGCACCGAGAAGCGGGCGCTGGTCTGGATGGCGGAACGCACCCCCCTATGGATCAACTCCGACCACCTGACCGCCCTCGGATTCAGCGCTCAAGTCATGGCTGGAGTCAGCTATGCGCTGGCGCGCTGGAATCGTTATTGGTTGCTGGGCGGGATTGTCTTTCTCGCGCTGAATTGGGTCGGGGACAGTCTCGATGGCACGTTGGCACGGGTGCGACAGCAACAACGTCCACGGTACGGGTTTTATGTGGACCACATCGTCGACAGCTTCGGCGCTCTGGCGCTGATGGGTGGACTGGCATTATCGGGCTATATGCATCCTTATATTGCGATTGGTTTGCTTCTGGCATTTCTGTTGCTCTCAATCCAGTCGTATCTCGCCACTTACACGCTCGGCGAGTTTCAACTTTCGTTCTGGAATTTTGGGCCAACCGAACTGCGAATCCTGCTGGCCGTGGGCAACCTCGCGCTGTTTCGCTGGCCCATTGTTCTCTACGGAAATTACCGGCTATTTGATATTGGCGGGGCAATCGGTTTGATCGGGATGTCCGCGATGCTGATCTTCTTCTCTGTGCGCAACACTTATCGGCTTTACATGCAGGAGCGAATCCCATGACGGCTGCCACTTGGCGGAGCACAGGAGTGCGTTGGCTGAAATTCAACGCTGTCGGAGGAATCGGAGTCGGTGTGCAGTTGCTGGTGCTGGCCACATTGCGGACGGGGTTTCAGGCTCGACTATTTGGTCGCGACGGCTATGGCAGTTGAGGCAGCCGTTGTACACAACTTCTTTTGGCACGAGAGGTTCACCTGGGCGGACCGGACAGCGAAGTCGCGGCTTATGCGTTTTATCAAATTCAATCTGACCACTGGGTTGGTTTCAATTCTGGGTAATGTGGCCTTGATGAAGTTGTTCGCCGGGATCTTGCACATGCAATACCTGGTGGCGAACACGACCACAATCGCAGCTTGCTCTTTAGTCAATTTTGCAGTCAGTGATCGATTTGTATTTCAGAGCCATCTGGGATTCGAGAGGAAATGCTAGAGTGCGGATTCGCACCTGCTCCCAACATTTCATACTAAGTCCTTTGCTATTCGGCGGATGCAGATGCCATCGGCCGCCAGATGAATTAACTAAGGATCCGTGACGAGAGCGGAAGCTCAGATCCTAGCCGAGCCGAATTCCACAGCTGATCATGACCGTGGCATCGCTTCCCGCATCAAAGGGCCGAAAATGGTCTAAATATTGCCGAAGTCCGGAAAAGGTCTTGGATTAAGGTGAAAGATGGTTTATCTTGGCCGACACGGAAGCAGGGACCGGGAGGCAACGAACAGAAGATTCAGGGGCTGAGCTTCGATTTCAGCGAAGGATTTGTGACGAATTCGCGGTTTTTGGGGTTCGGGAGCGGGTCGGCCAAGCTGCTCAGGTGAGGCGACGAGTCGTTCTGTTCTTTCAGATCGCTAGAATTAGTTGCAAGTGTCTCGAAGGTTCCCAGAGGGCTCCCAGCCATGAAATCTCCTCTTTACCTGCCCACGTTTCTCGTATCAGTTTTCCTGTTCATATTCTTCGGCTTTTCAGCCCACGCCCTAAGCGGAGCCGCCGCGGTTTCGCCTCCCTTGGACACGGCCGGACAGGTGGCGAAGCCGGAAGTGCCAACGCCCTCATCCACAGGTGAGCTGGTCATTCCTGGTCCGCTGCGATCTTTTCTACGGATGGCCGCCATCAGCCAAAAGACTTCGCCGGAGGAAGTCTTGCCGCTGCTTGGTCGCCAGGTCTTCTCGGAAGGTTATCGAAGCGGCAGACCGACTGAGTATCTGATTCTATTGAGCCGGTATGTGAATCAAGCCCGAGAATTGACCTCATTGGCGGGCGCGGGCGGCGCAATTCGTGTTTCGGACTGCGAAGAGGCGAGAACTCTCCTTCCCATCCTCGGCTATCGCTTCGGACGCGAATGTGGGCAAGGCAGCACTTTCTTGGTGACCGCCGATCCGGAAAGAGCCTTCGTCACCATAGACTCGGGCTTCCCCCTACCGGCGCTCGAAGAGGCGCTACAGGCCGGGCAGCCATTCGTTTATCCATTCCCCGCGTCTCAGGTTCCACTGCTGTTTTCGCAGGCCGATTGGGTGGCCGTGGCCAAAGAAGGAAACAAGGGCGCGCATGACCTCGTGGACGCACTTTTGCGTGACCCCGCTCTGGCTCGCCTTTATTGGGCTCTAGCTCGCACTGACGCCGAAACCAGAGACGCCCTAAAGCAATCGATCGGTCTCGGGAAACTGCTTCCCTTCGCCGCCGTCCTCGATTTCTACGGAAGTCATATCTGTATTCGTTCAGGACGGGTTGTGGTGCCCGGAGGGTCGGGAGCAGAGTCGGTTTGGAAGGATTTGGTGGGCGCGAGCCCGGAGTCGCCGGCAGAGTTTGTTCCGCGGCTACTGGCGAAGGACAAGGGCTGGCTGGCTGCGTACTTCGATGCCCTGGCCCGAGTTAATCAAACGCAACAGGCGCACTTTACCGAAGCCCACCGGCTGAAGCGCTTCTACGAAGCTTTTCGGGCGCCCGACGCCTCCGCCGACGCCGCCAGGCCGGTGTTTCGGCCGTCTCCAGGACTTTTGCTGCTGGTGACCCGCCTGCAGTGGGAACCTTCGGGCGAGCCTCACGTCCCGGGAAATCTGGAGGTGTGGAAGGAGATTCTCCGCCAGAAGACCGATTCCAAAATTATCCGCGACTGGGGAAAGCGGGCCGGGCATGGGAACCACCCCGAGCAACTGGTGGAAGCGATGTTCGCTATTTCCCGGGCCGACACGGAATTGGGGCCTCTGCAAGCCTATCTGATGTTGAGTGAGCTGGATCACAGGAGATCCCCGGACAAGCCCCTGAGTCCACAGATCGTCCTCTTGATGGGTAGCAAGTTTGCTCAGTTCAGCAATCAGTACCTGGTGTTTTCCGAGTTTCCGGATTTGAGCGATGCATCCATTACTCGCTTTCTGAATGTGGCCGAGGCCATTGACAAGATTCCCAACCATACGTTGCGAGGCAATGCCATGGGGACCTTTCAGGCCACAATCGGGCTTTGGCAAATTCTGGCTCGTCAAGGAGAGATTTCGAGCGTCTCACTGAACGAATCCTGGCAGGGAGTCATTAAGCCCTTCGGAAAGGTCGGCTCCTCCAATCAGCTCTTCGACGCCGGCCGCGACTCATTGAGAGAACTGCTACTGGCTGCAACCGGCAAACCCAGCGGTTCCCAGGATGAAATCATCGATTTGCTCGCCGGTCCTTTTCAGGCAAGTCCGGAAGCCCAGCGCATCCACCAGGAATTAGCCAGCGGAATTCGATCGGTGTTGGACGGTCAGCGCTTGGTTTCTCTGGATACGCTGCTGGCACTGGGCAACGGCATAAATGAAATGGCACGAGGAGAACCAGTGGGCGACAGGCTGGTTCCGTTGGCGGCACAACTTCGGGAATTCGAGATGCCCCGTCCGATCTTTAGTGGGAGTGAGAGAACGCAATGGGCGGCGGGAATTTACAACAACCATCACACCGAATTGCAGATGCGAACCGATTTGATAAAGATGATCAAGTCGCCTGGTTCACCCGCACAACTGGAAGAGGCGCGCGGCCAACTTGCTCCTTTCCTGCGAGATACTCTGGTAGGCCTGAACTACGCCTACTATGAACCACCCGGCGCCCAAGCCTTGCATCACAACCCGCTTTTCGTCCGCTCCCATGACTTCGCGGGAGAAACTGTTTCGGGCGTGGAACGACTCTGGCAAGCACCGCAAATGTTCGGCGAGGGTTCCCCCGCCGGCGGCGGCGCCCATCTCGTTGGTTCACTCGCCGATTTGCCCTATGTTCTGGCTCAGGTGGAACAGGACTTCATTGCGCCGGAAAATGTCCAGGCACTGATCTGGAGAGAGTTGGTGCCGGGTCTTTTGAGTAGTGCGACATTACCGCGCTGGTGGAGCGTCAGCCGGAATGAGCTCCACGCCGTCACGCTCTATCAGAAATCGGGAGAAGAGCTTTTGACGGCGTCCATCGAGAACGAAAAGCTACGGGCACAGGTGATGAATATCCTCTCCGATCGCATGGTGCCGCAAAGGTCGGAACGAGTAGGGCAGGCTCTGCGCACGGGGCGCTTGGAAGAGTTAATTCCCCGGATGATGCCGGCCGATACATTCTATCTGGCCGCGGAGTATCGTCGAAAGTTTTCTGGGGAGACTGATTCCTTCGGACCTGCGGGTCAGGAATTGGAAAGTCTCAGCCGCAAGTATCCGGCGGAAATCAACTGGGAACGGCTATCGCAGGACTTCGGCGTGCCGCATCCGATTTTGACGCAAAGTTATGCTCGCGAGCTGCTGAACTTAAAACCATTCCCCGCGTTTGAGGGGTATTCCAGCCGGCTGTTGGCTGAATCGTGGGACTCCAGCAATCTGTACTGGGCTCGCCTGGCGGACGAAATGGGCTATTCACCGGTGATGTTAAACCGTCTCGTTCCCCAACTGACCCGCCGCATGATCGAGAAGATCTTTGCTACCGACTTCGAAGATTGGCCGGCAATACTTCGCGCCATGCGAGAAACTGGGGAGGAGTTTCGGCAGGGCAAGATTGCCTTAGTATCGGCCCCTGGCACCGCTTCCCGGCCCTAGCTTATTTTTCCCGGAAGGCGGCGGCCCTGATCGTGGTTTGTTGTCATAAGACTTTCATGGGAAGGCGCAACCAGAAAATCATGACAAAAAGATATTTTCTATTTCTTTGGCTGCTCCTTGGCCTGCTTTCGTTGCCCGGTACGACCGCACGCAGTCAGGAGGGCGAGCCCCATATCAGAGTTAACGTTAACTTAGTGCAGTTGAATGTGGCGGTCACAGACAACAAAGGGAATTACGTCACCGGGCTTCGTCCTCAGGACTTCGCCATCAGCGAGGACCGTATTCCGCAAACCATTGCCACGTTTGGCGAGGGTAACGAGCCAGTCCGTCGATTGGTGGACATACCGCCGTTGGAAGACAAGACTGCGTCCCAGATCCGAAGCCCAAGCGCATGCTTCTAATCAACGTGGATCTGCCGGAGACGCACCGTCGACCTTAGGTTCGCTGGTGGCGGGAGCTAACGTTTTCATACTCTTCGACACCAGCAACTATATGTACCGTGGGTTTGTGTTCGCGCAGGACGCCATTGCCGATTTCGTACGCTCCCTGGAAACCGCAGACCGAGTGGCCTTCTATTCCTACAGCCGCGACCTTTCCCGAGCAGCTCCGCTGACCTCCGACCGGTCGCACGTTTTACGCGGAGTTCGTACCACTGTGGCCGGGGACGATGCCGCGCTCTATAACTGTCTGTTGCTGACTGTAAAAGATGCGGCGCAATACACGGGAAGAAAAGTGGTGGTAGTTTTCTCGAATGGTCCCGACAATGCCAGCATGGTGCCTCCGGAGGACGTCGCTGAGTTGGCGCAGTCCACCGGGACTGCCATTTACATGATAAGCACGCAGGAAGCCAAGTTGGAGCCAGTCTCCACTGCTGTCTTTGAGCGGATGACCACGGCAACGGGCGGCAAAGCCTATTTTGCCAAGAATTGGAGAGACGAAAAACGCGCCTTTGCCTCCATCCGCGATGACCTGGCGCATCTTTATTCCCTCAGCTACTACCCCCAGCCAAATCCCAATCGTGGCTGGCGCGCCATCACGGTGAAATTGGTGGGCGACCGCTTGAAGAAATACCATATACGAACGCGCGATGGGTACCGCTGCAACCGACTCGATTCTCTGCGGCAAGCGCTCCAGAATCTACCTCGGAGTCGGCTTCGCGGTAACTTCGTGCATCCTCTGCGGCGATTCGCTCAAATATGAAAATTGCAAAGCTGGTTCTGTGCCTGATTTTTCTGCCAATCGCGGCGATTCCACAAGAAAAGCCAATCAGTATTCAAGCCGGCACGCTGCTGGATGGCAGAGGAAGCGTTTTGCACAACGTTCGGATTGTGATCCAGAATGGCAAGATCCTGCGCGTGGAGGAAGCGCGAGCCAACGCCAATGGAACTCCCACCTACAATTTGATGGATTGACAGTATTGCCCGGTTGGATCGATGTCCACGTCCACATCACCTGGCATTTCGGACCCAATGGCAAGGCCGAAGACAAGAATGAAATGCCGGAGGCAGCGACGCTGGCTGCCGCTGGCAATGCCTGGACCACGTTGATGGCAGGCTTTACCACGATCCAGAGCTTGGGCGCGCCCGAAGACAAAGATCTCCGCGATGCTATCGCTCGTGGAGAAATTCCCGGGCCGCGGATCATTACCGCTTTGAATCCCATTGATGATCCAAAGCTCACGCCCGAGCAGATTCGAGAAAGTGTCCGAAAACTTAAGGCGGAAGGCGCGGATGTGGTCAAGATTTTTGCCTCAAAAAGCATTCGCGACGGAGGCGGGCAAACTCTAAGTGACGAGCAATTGGAGGCGGCGTGTGGGGAAGCCAAAGCCCAGGGTTTGCGTGCTGTCGTCCACGCTTATCGATCCGCTATCCGGGCCGCAACTCTAGCCGGCTGCACTGAGATCGAGCATGGCACCTACGCCACCGATGATGACCTGCGACTCATGGCGGAACATGGGACATTCTTTGATCCACAAATTGGATTAGTCATCCACAATTATCTCGACAACAAGGCCAGGTTCCTGGGGATTGGCAACTACACCGAGGAAGGTTTTGCGAAAATGCAGGAAGTGTTGCCGATGAACCAGGCAATGTTCAAGCGGGCGCTGGCTATCAAGGGCCTAAAAATTGTCTTCGGCACAGATGCGGTCGCCGGCGCTCACGGCCGCAACGCTGAAGAGTTTATCTACCGCGCGCAAGATGGTCAGGACCCCATGGATGCTATGGTGGCGGCCAACTCTCGCGCCGCAGAATCACTCAACCTGCAAAATGAGATTGGCGCGATTGCCGCCGGGATGCAGGCTGACATCATTGCTCTGGATGGCGATCCGCTGAAAGACATTACCGCCGTGCGCCGTGTAGTCTTCGTGATGAAAGCGGGAACGGTATACAAGAACGTTGTTGCCGTCCACTAGCGCTTGCCCTGTCTTTCCTCGGCCTCGGCCAGCCACCCACGGCGTAGCTTTTCATCTGGGATGTTCGACAAATAAGGCTTGATATCGAGAATCGGTGTCCCATCCAACATATCGACGCCCCGAACATGCAGTTCGATGCCTTCGCGGCGACGCAGCTCGACGGTGGTCAGGCCAATCGGGTTCGGGCGTCGTGGGGATCGTGTGGCAAAGACACCGTGCGGCCGATTGTCGGAGGGCGGCGTGCCCAGCAATTCGTCGCCACGTAATTCGAGCTTTGGGGAGCGATCGAACTCCCAGATGACGATGAGATGCGAGAACCCCTCGATGTCGGTGAGCCCCGGCTCAAACTCGGGCAGGATCTTGAGCACGCCATCGGCCTCGTGTTTAGCGCCAAGACCTTTGGGAACTTCGCTTGGGTCCTTGTACGGACTACTCACAAATCCAATCGGCCGCGATGTAAACATGTGGGGAGAAGTGCCTCCGTTTCCCATAGTAATGCGAGAAGCCACGGATGCCGAGGGTGCCCCGTCCAAGCTTTGCTTGGGCGGGTATTTTGGACGTTCATCTGTCACAGAATTGACCCGAGTTGCGGAAATATCCTGAAGCACTAAACGGCACGGAACAGGAAGCGAGACTCCCGCTCAGGGCAAGCCTTTCCGACGGTCCGGGTGCGGCCACCCCAGATAATCCCGCCCAAGCGAAGCTTGGACGGGGCACCCTCGAGAACAGATGAGCGAGCGCTAAGGAGTTGCTGGGGTGGGAAAAGCCTTTGCGGAGGTCCTGGCAAACTCGAAGCGCAGCACCCATTCACTCGCAACCTTCCGGCCATCGACTTCGGCGGGGGAAAATTCCCAACGGCGGGCAGCTTGCAAAGCGCGATTGGCAAAATATTTGCTCGGCCCGGCAGAATCGAATCTCGCTCCTGTTACCGCTGCCTGACGAGTCAACCTCGACTCTCACCTTGACTTTCACTGTGCCTTGAATGGTTCTCAGCGCCGATTGCGAGACCTCGGGCGAGACTTGCTGAAGAACTTCACCGTGAACAACGCGACTGGACGGGTTGGCGGTCGCCACTGGTCGGATCGCCGCTGGTGGCGGCGTGTTCGATTTCGGGGGCGTATTCGATTTCGGACTCGGCTTCGAATCGTTCGATCCGCGGTGAGACGTTCCACCATCAGGCGTCCCAACATTAGAGGTTGCTGGGCTCGGCTTCGGTTGGGCCTCAATCCTGGGAGTTTTAACGGCGGCGGGAGCGGGCTGCGCTTCCGGCGTGCGATTCAGAAGTCGTGGACCTGCCAACGCCGCTAACACCAGGCAGGCGGCGATGAGCGGAACCATGTATCCCCACTTTGCAAAGGCGCCGGGGCTTCCTTCAGTCAGCGCGGGCGCCGGCGCGGCAGGCGCTGGCCACAGATGCGATTTGATTTCGGCAACTGTCCATCGCTCATCCGGATTCCGGCGCAAACAGTTCCTTGCCACACTACGAAATGGCTCTTGTAACGTTGCTGGCAGGGCGGGATCCCCTCGCTGCGTTTTATCCCAGCCGGGGAGGCGCTGAGTCAGCGTCTCGACTAGCGTCATACCAAGTGACCAGACATCCCCTGCGGCGGAGGTTACCCCGCTCACGGCTTCGGGTGGGTCGTAGACGCTAGGTTGGCTGCCGCTCGACTCGCCAAATGCACAGATCCCGTCGCTCGAAAGTCTCAATTGATCAGCGACCACCATGATGTTCGCTGGTTTGATGTGGCCATGCACCAAACCTTTGCCGTGAAGATACGCCAATGCATCCAGCACCGGCCGGAGCATATCGCGTGCCTCCGCGTCGGTAAGCGGCCGCTGCGGAAGAACTTCCGAGAGATTCTCTTCTGCATATTCAGTCACAACGTAGAGTAGGGCGATACCTCCCAGCTCGCAGCGTCCCGCCTGAAAAAGGCGAAGTAAATGCGGATGCGACAGTTTCCCAGCCCGTTCCCAGCGCGAGAGTTGCAAATCCGCATTCTGCGGATCGGCAGGGACCAGTTTGATCGCCGCTTTTTGTTGTTGCGCACTCCGTTCGGTTACGAACACTGCGCTGTGGTCAGAACCACCTACGTATCGCCGCAAATGGAATTCACCATTAACGACCTGGCCCTCCCACCGTTTCCACTCCGGCTTCATTGCACTCCTTTGATATTTGGCTCGTTTCCGCTGTTACCCTGACTTGGAGACCACGCATACCCTAGCGCACGCATTCATCGGGTCTGCGGGTAACTAAACGTTGTAACACATCGCTGGATGGATTAAGTCCAACAGTCGAATTGGTGGTGCGTCTTCGCGACTCCGGCCCAACCAACCGACGTATCAACGGCTGCCTTTTCAACTGATGGAGAAGAAATTGAGATTATCGTGACCAGCGAGAGCAGGGTTCCTACGGCTGCCAATAAACGAATCATACTTCTCTCCGCGTGTGGGGGTTGCGAAGGGCGCGGCTTCTCTCTTCGGATCAATAAATTCTATGCCTGCTGTGTGAGCAAAGCAACGAACTAAAGTCGTTCAGGAGGCTGTCCGAGTGGGCAGCGGCAGATATGCCGGATACGCGTTTTTCATCTGCAAGCTGAATTTTCGAGGACTCTTTCCGGATTCGACCGTCGGCTACGATCAGGCAGTCAACGGCTGGTCCACCGACTGGTTCGTGTTCGACATGCCCCGCTTCAGGCTTTCGATTTGGCGGGCGTGGTGGCGCGCATGCAGCCAATGGAACTTGCGCCACTCAGCGGCGGTCAGCGGTCCCAGCGCGGGATTGTCCACCAAGTCCCGGCGGCTTCCGAAGCGCTCTTCGCACTTGCGAATCGACTCATCCATCGCCACGATATCGCCCTGAATTCTGGCCCTGACCAGTTCCGGCGAAGCGCCTTGCGGAATGGTGCCGGGGGGAGCAGGACGTCCCGAGGGAAAATATTCGAGCTTCAAAACCATGAGGGCATCTATCCGCATCTGCAAAGTGGGCTTAGTTGTGGCGATTTTTCCCGCTTGCAAACAGAGATCAAACGCGGTTGTGGTGGCGCGGTAGGTAAGCCAGAGATGTTCCATGATTTCCGCAGCACTCCACTTTTCCTGGCGACGCCACTTGAACTGCTCCGGAGTGATTCCGGCAAAAGAGGACGCGATGGTCTCCTGCAGCTTCCGCACATAGAAATCCATGGTGCCCCAGGCCCTCGTTTCCAGTTCGAGTGAGCTGCGATACACAACAGATTGACTCATCACACCAACAGATCAGCAATCATAGGTGATGATTAAACGTGTCAGCCCTGAGTTTTGAGCTATGCAGTACGAAATGGGCCGGAGAAGGGACCAGTAGACATGAAACGAATACGAACAGATGAGATTCGCAGTTCCAGCTGAATTTTTGTCTAGTTGCTTACGAAAAGTGTTCCTCGGCATCCCAGGGATGCACAGGAGTTTTCCTGACTGGATCAGGATTCTATTCTTCTTGGGAGCTGCCGCGAACTCTGGTCGCTGGGTGCGGAGGCTCATCACAACCTTCCGTTACCCACTGCCACGCTCGGCGGCCTCTGTCGTTCGCCAGAAAGCGGGCTTCTCCATAGCTGGCTAACCGGTTGAGCACTGTCGAGACCGATGCTAGAGGATCTTTCTGGCGGGCCATTAAGGCTGGATTCCTTCGCTTGATTTCCTGGCAGACCTCTTGCGTCAGGAGCGGACGGGACGACTCCATCAGCACCATGCGACACGTTTTCGTGAAACCTGGCTGGCGCGAGGTCGGCCTATGATCAACCAGTTCCAGTAATTCTTCGCCAATAATGTCGTCACCGAAGAGATTAGCCAGCCCCAGAATCGTCTGTTTGATAGTGCCAATTCTCTTAATGATCGCGGCACGCTGCTTTAACAGCGAATCGAGTTCCTGATGCACTCGCTCAATTACTTCTTCAACATGTTCTGCACCTGAAACCTGGGTTGACATAATCCCCCTAAGACTTGGTCTGCGAAGGAAGTGAAGCTACATCAGAAGGCCGACCCGGCATGTGTAGATTCGCTGATCGAAGCCTTCTACAACTCTTGCGGGACCATTGTCCATCAATCGGCTGCACTGAATAGATACCAGGGGACAGATGCAGTCCGCACTGGTACGAATCGATGTCTTGGTGTTATCGCTATCCTAGCTTGACCACAAGACGCAGGGTGACTTGGCAGAGATGAACCCAACAACATGGTCAACAAACGCAGAGTGCATTTGTTCAAATACACATAGTCAACACGAGTCTCGCATAGACTTTTGTATAAGCACCAACGTGCCTTTCGCTTTCCAATTCTCATATAACAACTCATTGCTCTCTCCACATCTGCGTATTCTCACTGAACTGTTTCAATAAGCTGTCTCTGCAAGCGGTGTAGGTAAGTCGCGTTGGTCGTAAAAAACTCAAGCTTCATCCCAGAAAACAGACTACGCATCCCACGATCCAACCTGGAATAGCCGCGCGGCGCGGCGCGTGCACAACAATCATCGCCGACGACTTGGTTGCTGAGGTCGCGGAACGGTCTCACCTTCAGGAGAATCGAACATGAATCACAACATTCGCAGGTTACTTTTGTTGATGTTATCGTTCGGGTTGGTCGTCAGTGTGCTTTTGACACCTACCGTCGGTTTTGCCCAAGCTATCAGCGGGAACGTTGTCGGTACAGTAATGGACTCGACGGGTGCCGCCGTGGCGGGCGCTGACGTAACCGGTATCAACACAGCCACGGGAATATCGGCCAATGCCAAGACCAACAATACAGGTCAATACCGGTTTGATAATCTCCCGATTGGTAGCTATAGGTTCACGGTAAAGGCCGCCGGTTTTCGCACCACTACCGAATCGGCCGACGTGGAATTGAATCGAACCGGTACTGTCAATGTGACCTTGACCCCGGGCGCAGCATCGGAGACGGTGGAAGTCTCCGGAGAAGCTCCGATCATTGACACCACGACGGCCCAAGTTACCAATAACTACGACGAGCGTTCAATCTCAGACCTGCCCGGAACATCCGGCAATGGTTTTGGAATCGGTGTGCTCAACCTTTCACTGTACTCGTCTGGCGTAGCAAGCAACGGCGGGGTAGGTGTCGGAACTGGGCCCTCAGTGGGCGGGCAGCGCGCCTACAACAACAACTTCACCATTGAAGGTGTCGACAATAACAATAAGGTTGTCACCGGCCCGTTAGCCGTGGTCCCCAATGATGCGGTAGCCAGCTTTACGGTGCTGCAAAACCTATACGCGCCGGAGTTCGGACACTCCTCAGGCGGTCAATTCAACCAGGTGGTAATGACAGGTACGAACAGCTTCCACGGTAAGTTGTACGAGTATTTTGAGAACCGCAACCTTAACTCGATTGATCAAATCGTGGCAAACGGAACCCCCGCCGGAACAACACCGAAACAACCCCGCTTCGACAGCAACCGTTACGGAGGGCAGATCGGCGGTCCCATCATCAAGAACAAGCTGTTTTTCTTCTTTAATTACGAGTACAACGCGATTGGTCAGAGTGTGACTCCCACAGCGCCAACAACTCCCACCGCCAACGGCTTCGCGACGCTGGCGTCGATGCCGGGAATAAACCAGACTAACTTGAGCATTTTCAAAAAGTTCGTGCCCACGGCTCCCGCGCCTTGTTCCCCTCCGGCTTGCAACGCGATCATAGTGAACAAAACCCCCATTGAAGTCGGGCTTTTCCCAGTCGTGGGTCCTTCCTTCAATAACTTCCGCAACTCCGCCAGCAGCGCCGACTATAACCTTTCGGACCATGACCAATTGCGAGGCCGGTTTATCTACAACAAGAGTGTTGGATCGGACGTGACCGCAACGCTGCCGGTCTTTTTCTCGATCATTCCAGCCACTTCAGATGTATTTACGCTGGGGGAATACCACACCTTTTCACCGACGCTTACCAATGAGTTGCGGATCGGCTACAACCGGTATAGGCAAATAATCGGTGCGGGCAATTTCACATTTCCTGGGTTAGACCAATTTCCGAATCTTTCCTTTGATCAACTGAACCTGCAGGTCGGTCCTAACCCGAACGCGCCCGCAATTCACCATTATCAACACTTATCAGGCGGCCGATAACCTCAGCTGGACTAAGGGCCGCCACACTTGGCAGTTCGGCCTGGAAGGCCGAAAGTACATCTCGCCCCAGAGCTTCACACAGCGTTCTCGTGGCGACTACGATTACTCGACTCTGGAGTTGTACTTGAACGACCAGGTGCCGGATAGCCTAGCGGAGCGCAGCGTCGGGAAAGCAGGTTACGACGCAAACCAGATCGCACTATATTGGTATGTGAGCGATACGTGGCGGATGCGTCCCAATCTGACTCTTACCCTCGGCCTGCGCCACGAGTACACGACCATTCCTGCCGATGAGCGGCTGCAGAAACTGAACATCGCAGCTAGCATCCCCGGCCTCAGTTTCGCTGAACCGCGGGCGCCAAAGAAGAACTTTGCGCCTCGGGTAGGCATCGCATGGTCACCTGGAAACAGCGGTAACACTTCTATCCGTGCCGGATTTGGCATGGCCTATGATGTGCTTTACGATAACATCGGCAGTCTGTCCAAGCCTCCGCAGTTGAACCAGACTTATGACTGCCCAGGTTCGCCGACTTGTCCGAGTTCTGCTGCGTTTCTGGCCGGCGGAGGACTACCACCCTTGCCTCAACCATTTGCTACGGTCGCAGATGCCCGAGCTGCTACCGCGGCCTGGGTTCCACCGAACCAGAAGGATCCGTACACTATTTCGTGGCAATTGGGCGTCCAGCACACCTTCGCCAAGAACTACACGGCTGAGGTGAGGTACCTGGGAACCCGCGGCGTCCACCTTGATGTGCAGGATCGCATCAACAGAATCACGCAAACCTCGTCGACGTTGTTCCTGCCTACCTACCTGACCAACCCTGGCCAGTCTACGCTGGACTCGCTAACAACCAATCTATTCCAAATCCAATCCCAGCCGAATTTTCGTGGGGATCTCGCGGCAGCAGGGTTCAACCAAACCAACCTGATAGGCTTCGTGCCCTTCGGCGACTCCACCTACCACGGGCTAGCAGCGCAACTCAATCGCCGCTTCACCAATGGTCTGCAGTTGCAGGCGGCTTACACCTTCAGCCACAACATTGACAATTCCACCGCGGATTTCTTCAGCACCGTCCTAACGCCGCGGCGGCCGCAGGACTTCCAGAATCTGCACGCGGACCGCTCCAGTTCCGCTCTGGACCACCGGCACCGCTTCACCATTACGGCCCTCTACGATATGCCCATGTTCAAGAGCTCCAGCAGCTGGGTAATGAAGAACGTTGTGGGTAATTGGGAACTTGCGCCGGTTTACACCTTCGAGAGCCCGGAGTACGCAACAGTGCAAGCTGCTCGCGACGCCAACGGCAACGGTGACACCTGGGGTGACCGCGCCATCGTCAATCCGGCGGGTAAGGCAGGAACCGGAGCGGACGTCACACCGCTCTGCACCAGCGGTCTACCCGCGGGCGTAACATGCGGAGAAAACGACTTTGTAAGTGGCACCCCAGGTCCGGGGAATTTTGACACGACGCCGTTCTTAGTTGCCTACGTGGCCAATGACCCCAACGCGCGATACCTTCGTACTGGTATCGGCGCACTGTCTAACCTCGGGCGCAACACGCTAGCTACCGAGCACATCAACAACTGGGACTTCGGCCTCTATAAGAGCGTGAGCTTCACGGAGAGGTTCAAGTTCCAGTTGGGCGCCCAGATGCTCAACGCCTTCAACCACCCGCAGTTCACGCCGGGTTACGTCAACCGGGCGGACGGCGCCAACACCGCCTTGACGACAATCACGACCAGTACCGCAGCGCGACAGTACCTCACTCCGGGAGCAGCTACCTTTAACGTCCCGAGGGCAGTGTTCTCCAGCAATCCGCGCACGATGCAGCTTTCCGCGAAGTTCATCTTCTAGGAACGCTGGGAGTAAGGAAAATACAAAGGAGGCTCGCAAAGGGCCTCCTTGATTTTTGCCTGCAGACGGCTGCAGGCTGCCTAGCTGTTCTTGTCGATGAGTTGTTGCAGGCCGGAACGATAACCGCGGCTGCAGGAGAGTTCCTTCCCATCCTTCAAGACCACGATGTATTCGCCGCTGTTGCAGGGTTGCAGTTCCTTGATCTTGCGAACATTGGCGATCGCAGAGCGATGGATGCGAACGAACTGGTTGGGATCGAGTCGCTCGGAAATGCGTCCGATGCCCTCGCGGAGCACGTAGGAGTCTTTTCCAACGTGCAACTTGACGTAGTTGGCCGCCGCCTCGACCCAGTCGATGTCATCCGTGTCCAGAAAGACCACCCGCCCCCCAGCTTTGATTATCAGGCGCCGGTCGCCTTTTGATTCCGTTCGAGCTTGCGCCAGCAAGTCGAGTAGACGATTTGTCAGGTCCCGGTCGGTGCTTTTGAGCAGTTCTGCACGTGCTCTTTCGATGGCGCTGTGAAGCCGGTCCTGGTCAAACGGCTTCAGCAGGTAGTCGAGAGCATGCGCTTCAAAGGCGCGGACGGCATATTGATCGTAAGCCGTGGTGAAAATAACAATCGGCAATTCGTCCGCGGGAATGGCACTCAACACCTCGAAGCCATCCATTTCGGGCATTTGGATGTCCAGCAACAGCAGGTCAGGTTTGTAGCTTTCCAGAGCATCAATGGTCTGCAGTCCGTCCCGACATTCCGCAACGATCTGGATCCCAGGCTCCGAAGCCAGCAAAATCCGCAATTTCTCGCGCGCCAGGGGTTCATCATCGGCGATGATGGTGCGTATGCCAGTGCGTGGTCATAGGATGGTCACGCAGCCCCAAAATCTGCCTGGGCGACTTCATACACTAACTGACGTGGCTCGGTTCGAAACGGTATCCGCACCTCGACTTCCACGCCACTTTCCGGAGCGCTACGGATTTCCATACTCTGTTCGTTAGCGTACAAAGTCTGGAGCCGCTCCTTCGTCGCCCTCAGACCCAGGCCGGTCTTGGTCTGAGTTTGGCTACTAATAGACTTCTCTATGCCCGGACCATTGTCCGCTACCTGCAGACAAAGACTGCCGTCCTGGTGGCTAGCTGCAATTCGAATCTCGCCATTGCTCGACCGTCGGGAAATGCCATGCCGGACCGCATTCTCTACCAGCGGCTGTAACAACAAGTGAGGCACTAAGGCGTCCAAGGTGTCGGGCGCGACATCGAAAACCACGTTTAGCCGGTCCTCAAACCTGACCTTCTCGATTTCAAGGTAGCCGTTGACGAATTCAAGTTCCTGACTCAGGGGAATGATCTGGATTCCCTCACTCTCCAGGCTGATGCGTAGCAGATCACTGAGACGGCTCATCATGCGGTCAGCGGCGCGGACATCAGTAAGCATCAGGGCTGAGATAGAATGCAGCGTATTGAAGAGAAAATGGGGCTGTAGTTGGTTCTTCAAGGCCTGCAAATGTGCCTTGGCTACTTGCCCCTCCAGTTGAGAAGCGCGTAATTCGCGGTCTGCGGAATCTCCGGTAGTAAGACACGGCGTGTGCAACTATAACAATAGGCAGATAATGCGCCGGTAATGTCCTCAATCGAATTAATATAGAACAGCCTCAGGAACAGTTCCGGCCGGATACGTATGCCGTGAGTCTGCGAATCCCAAACAGCCGATACAAAGCCACGAGTCCCCCAGTCCCAGACGGGATAGGTTAAGCCTCGCAGAATTACATGAGCCACCATGAAAGCGATACCACCCGCAAGAAGTACCAATGACCGACGCAACCAATTCTCACGCTGAAGCGGATAACGGAGTGCCAGCCCGAAAGCAAATGGGGTCAGAGGGGCGTAGGTGAATAGTCGGCTGAGCTCCAAGGGAATCTCGCTGAGAAAGCTCATGGGGGTCCCCGCTGCAAGGTCATATCGGTAAATGGCCACACTGGCGGCTAGGGCGATGAAAGTCCATACCCCAAAACTCACGACCCATATCAGCCACGGACGCTCCGTGGTTTGGGGGCTCAGCTCGCTTCTGCCAGGGCTTCGCTCGAGCGACACTTTCCGGCGCGGCCGATTGCTGAGTTCTCCGCCGCAATTCGGACAAATCCCTGTACATTTAGCTGCGCACGGTGGACACAGATGTGCACTCGTATGAACAGATATAGGCTTCTGCGTCTGGCGGCAGTGCGCTCCCGCACTTCTCACACTGCGTTTTCATTTCAAGATGCATGGATAAAAACTGCCTGGAAGCACTTCTTCAGCGCTCGCGCCACTTACCGAGACACTGGAAGAGTATTCAATCACGTCGCGGGCGCTGACGGAACCGGATAGTCGTCATTTTATGTGAATTAATACCCCGAGGAGCGCGATTCGTCCCGCGCCTGGCCCCCAGGCTCAGAAAGAGATCAGCCAATGATCAAAAGGGATCTGGGCTGACAGAAGGAATTACAAAAATCTCAGCAGGATGGACGCTCGACGAATTCAGTGCGCTCAACGATCTAGACAGGTTTCTCCGTAGCCTGACCAACGCTAACTTTTCGGGGCGGATTCGTCGGATTTAGAACGCCCTCGGTGGTAATCCGGCTGGCTTTGCAGATCTCGGTCGCAATCTTTACTAGAGCCTCATCCTTGCGACCGGGCCCATCCGGCGAGATCACCGAACTGGCAGCCAAGGTGAAAAGCAGGGCATCTTCCTGCTTGTCAAAGTAAAGAACCACCTGACTCGCCGCCATGTGACGCCTCCCCGAATTTCGATGTACCAGAGAATGATAGGACGATTTTGGCGACCTCTGAGGGTACTCTCTTGATGCCTCTCCACACGACAGTGCTGACCGGCCACGTAGCCCTAGGCCAGCCGTGAAAATGCTAGATTAGAAGTTCATGTCCGCCCCCCAATCCCGTTTCGTGAAGGCCTGCAAGGCACAGCCGGTTGACCGGACTCCGATCTGGTTCATGCGCCAGGCCGGGCGGTATCTGCCCGAGTATCGTGCCGTCCGTAAGCAATATTCGCTAATCGAGATTTGCAAGCTGCCGGAAGTCGCCGCCGAGGTGACTGTCACTGCGGCGGAAGTGCTAGGGGTGGATGCCGCCATCATCTTCGCAGATCTTTTGCTGCCTCTTGAGGTGATGGGCTTGCCCTTTCACTTCTCGGCCGGCGAGGGTCCGGTCATCGAGCGCCCTTTGCGTGAAGCGGACGATGTTGCCCGCCTGCGTACCGATCGCGCCGCCGATCTGGGATACGTTTCTGAAGCTGTGCGCCTGGTCTGCAAGCATTTTGAAAGCCGCTTACCCGTGATTGGCTTCTGCGGCGCGCCCTTTACTCTGGCGAGCTACATGATCGAAGGCGGCGGCTCACGAAACTATCTTCAGACGAAGAAGCTGATGTATCGGTCGCCGGCTGTGTGGTCGGACCTGATGCTGTAAGCTAGTCGCGGTCGTTTCTGAATATGCGGCTGACCAGGTGCGTGCCGGCGCAGACGTTATCCAGATTTTCGACAGTTGGGTCGGCTGCCTCGGCGTCGAAGACTATCGGCGTTACGTGCTGCCAGCGACCACCAAGCTAGTGCAGGCGCTGCGCAAAACCGGCGCACCGGTTATTTACTTTGGCACTGACACTGCTACGCTGCTGCCATTGATGAAGCAAACCGGCGCCGAAGTGATCGGCCTCGATTGGCGGATTCCGCTGGATGAAGGCTGGCGTTCGGTTGGCTCCGGGGCGGTGCAGGGCAACCTCGATCCAGTGGCGCTGTTTGCGGACTGGAAGGAGTTGAAGTCGCGAGCGGACGATATCCTGCGACGCGCGGCCGGACGTCCCGGACACATCTTCAATCTGGGGCATGGCATTTTGCCGGAGACCCCAGTGGAAAATGTGAGAGCGCTGGCCAAGTTTGTCCAGGAACACTCGACTCGAAGCTGAGCCTGAGAACCGAGAACTGACAACTGGTTTTTTCTGGAAATAGCTTCGTCAATGTTGGTTGGAATTCCAACTTCAGGATGCTCTGGGCAAACCAGTCGTTTGGCGCCGCCTATCTTAGATAGGGACCATCTGCGTGAATTTGCAATCTAACCCGGGGAAGACGGGAGTCCTACTCCTGGCTCATGGCAGCCCTGACTCGCCAGAAGACGTCCCGGAGTTCTTGCTTCGTGTAACCGGCGGCCGAGCGCTTCCTGCCGAAATTGTCGCAGAAGTAAAGCATCGTTATAGCCTGATTGGCCGCTCTCCACTGACCGCGATGACCATGAGGCAAGGAGAGCTCCTGGCGCAAGAACTGCAATTGCCTGTCTATGTCGGCATGCGGAATTGGAAGCCCTTCATCGCAGACACGCTGGCTGCCATGCAAGCGGACGCTGTTCAACGCGCCGTCGCGATTTGTCTCGCGCCCCAGAATTCGCGCACCAGCGTTGGCCTCTATCGTGCCGCGCTGAGACCGGCCGATGCCGGTCCTTTAGCCATCGACTTCGTCGAATCCTGGCACGACCATCCGCTGTTGATCCAAGCCTTTTCGGAGAAATTGCGCTCGGGATGGGAGAACGCCTGTCAAGAGATGAAGACCAAAGTTCCGATCGTCTTCACCGCACACAGTGTTCCGCAGAGCACGATCACTGCAGGCGATCCTTACGAGCGCCAAAGCAAGGAAACCGCCGCGCTGGTGGCGCGGGAGGCGGCGATCGAACCCGAAGACTGGACGTTTGCATTTCAAAGCCAGGGCATGTCAGGAGGAGCCTGGCTTGGACCCACGGTCGAAGACACCATTCTCGAGCTGAAAAGGAAAGGGCACCGTGGCGTTTTCATTCAGCCCATCGGATTTCTCTGCGACCATGTCGAAGTTCTATATGACATTGATGTTGGCTTCAAACAGTTTGCTGAGAAGATAGGCATGCGACTGTGGCGGGCCGAGTCGCTGAACGACTCACCTGTGTTGACCGCGGCGCTGGCTGATTTAGCTCGGCAACGGATTCCGGCATTCGCCGCCAAGCCTTAAAGTCTTGTAACCACGGAGAGATAGGTTTGCCAGAAGACGGCGGCATTACTCTCAAATAATGAAACGCATCGCCATCATCGGTGGCGGCATCTCCGGGCTCTCCGCTGCCTTCGCTCTCGAAGAACAACGTCGCGCCGGGGTTCCGTTGCAATATGTGCTTTTCGAGTCTGCTCCCCGTTTGGGCGGCGTTCTGGTCACTGATCGCGTAGATGGCTGTCTCGTCGAAGCTGGCGCTGACTCGTTCCTCACAGAAAAGCCCTGGGCAGCCGATCTCTGCCGCCAGATCGGATTAGGCGATCAACTGATCGGATCTAATGACGCCGCTCGCAAGACTTACATCCTCGTGAAAGGCAAGCTGGTCGCCATTCCTGATGGTTTGATGTTCATGGTGCCCACGAGAATTCTGCCAATTCTTTTCTCGCCGCTGTTCTCATTCGGCACGAAGCTGCGCATGGCGCGCGAGTGGTTCCATCCGCGAAACCGGCCCGGCTGATGAGAGCGTAGCCTCGTTTGTCGAGCGCCACTACGGTGCGGAGATGGTGGATCGTCTCGCCGACCCGTTGCTCGCCGGCATCTACGGTGGTGATGCGTCATCTCTCAGTGTTCGGGCTGTCCTCCCTCGCTTCGTAGAGATGGAGCGCACGCATGGAAGTCTTGGCCGCGCGATGGTGGCGGGGCGCGAAAAGATTCGCCAATTGTCCCCCGCTCCGCCTCTCTTCACTTCGCTAAAAAATGGAATGCAGGAGATGGTAGATGCCATTGTGGCTCGCCTGAGTCCTTCTGCGCTATGCCTCAATACGGCTGTGCAAGACATCCAGTCTAAAAGCGATGGGTGGACTGTCACCGCTGGTGGCCAATCCGACTTCTACGATGCTGTCATTCTGGCAGTACCTGCGCTCGCGGCTGCGAAACTGCTAAGTACCAGCCATCCAGACCTTGCTTCTGAGCTTTGTGGGATCCAATACAGTTCCTCGGTGACTGTGGCGCTAGGTTACGAGCGGAAGGTGCGACAGTCATTGCCTCCAGGCTTCGGTTTCCTGGTACCTCGCAGCGAAGGCAAACGTGTGCTGGCCGCCACCTTCGTGCACCACAAGTTTCCGCATCGCGCGCCCGAAGACCGCGCCCTTGTTAGGTGCTTCCTGGGCGGCTCGCGGGATGAGTCGATTCTCCAATTGCCAGACGATGAAATCCTGCGCATCGTGCGCGAAGAACTGCGTCAGATTCTCGGCCTCGTGGCCGAGCCGCTTTTCAGTCGCATATATAGATGGAGAGGGGCCATGGCGCAGTACAACGTGGGTCACCTGGAACGTCTGGAACGAATCGAACGCCTGCGCCAGCAGATCCCGGGCCTGGCTCTCGCTGGGAACGGTTATCGTGGAATCGGCGTACCCGACTGCATTCGCTCGGGGAAAGAAGCGGCCGAGCAAATGTTGGCGAAGGTAGGCTTATCCGCAGTAATCGCCAGGCTATTGTGAGTTCGCATGAAAAAGCCCCACTCTGAGGTCCAGATTCGCAGGGCCGAATGCAGTGATGCTGCCTCAATCTCTGCTCTTCTACACCAGGCGTTCCTTGAATACAGGCCGCTCTATACCGATGGAGGATTTACAGCAACCGCCATCAGCAGTGAACAAGTCGAGAATCGCATCAGAGAAGGACCGGTATGGATTGCTTTGAACGCTGTCGCGATAGTGGGCACGGGTTCGGCCATTCCTAAGGACGAATCGCTGTACATTCGCGGCATGGCGGTCCACCCTGCGGTCCGGAGTTCGGGCATCGGTAAATTGCTACTCCGGACAATAGAAGAATTCGCTCTGGCGAGCGGCTACAAGAGATTACTTCTCACTACCACGCCATTCCTAACTGCCGCGATACGGTTGTATGAAGGCTTCGGTTTCGAACGTACCACTGACGGCCCACACGATTTGTTTGGAACGCCTCTTTTTGCAATGACGAAGACGCTTGACCGATCGAGGTGAGAACGTCTGGTGTCCCCGTTACCGCCGTAACCCTTCGCGATTACTCTTCCATTGCGGAAACAATCGGTCTGGTTCAGGGTTAGTACAATGCAAAGAATTTGTCCGGAGAACAGCTATGTATAAACGAATTCTGGCCGCTGCTTCAATCGTATTCGCACTTTCGTTGGGGTGGGCACAAGAACAGAAACCACAGGCCGACGCGCACGACATGTCGAATATGAACATGTCCGGTCCGGATATGTCGACGAAGGCGAACGGGGTCGACATGCGCGATATGCCTGGTATGGGTGATGGCAGCGCTCACGCCATGCACTCCATGGAAGGTCATCACATGGACATGGGTCCGCACATGAAGATGACCTCGCTTCGCGACTTGAGGCCGGGGGACCAAGAAAAAGCGGACCAGGTAGTGGACGCCGCCCGCAGAGTCGCGGCGAAATACGATGACTACAAAACCGCCCTGGCTGACGGCTTTAAGATTTTCATGCCCAATCGGCCGCAGAAGCAATATCACTTCACCAATTATTTGTATGCGTTTGAAGCCAGCCGGCATTTCAATCCTGACCATCCTACGTCGTTGCTTTACGAGAAGCACGGGGACGACTACAAGCTTATCGGCGTGATGTATACCGCGCCCAAGAATTCCAGCGAGGACTTACTCGATTCGCGCATTCCCCTCAGCATCGCCCAATGGCACGCTCACGTTAACCTGTGTATGCCTCCGCAGGATCAAAGGAGTCTGGCTGGGATGCCGAATTCAAAATTCGGACTCGGCGGTTCCATCGTCACGAAGGAAGACTGCGATGCGGCTGGAGGAAAGTTCGTCCCGCAGATTTTCGGATGGATGGTCCATGTTTATCCCTTCGAAGAGAAGCCGGAAGACATTTGGTCGGTCGAGCGGCAAGGGCACGGCCACGACCACATGGACTGATTCAGAGTTCGTTGCGTTCCTTGCTCAGCCGATAGCGCCAAGCCCAAGCCGTCGCCAGTGCGACGATCAGCAAGCACGATTCAACCAACACTTTTTCCCCGTCAAGTGGATCGATCGCCAACCCCTTTAACTGGGGATCGGCCAGGATGCCGTGAATAAAAACGCAAACGGCCGCCGCATAAACCAGATAATGGAAGAGTTTCCATTGGCGACGTCCGAGCCAAAGCCGAAAATATGATGTGAGCAGCACCACCACGATCAGGTACAAGCCCACCGCGCCAATTGTATTTTCGAGAGGCTGAACCGGAGACCGCACGGGAAGCGCTATGTCCATCAGACGCCAACGGGTGCTCGCCGAGAACAACAGGATGATCGGGTGAATTAGTATCGACGCGAGCAGTAAGCAGGCGGTCCACTTGTGGATTGCAAAAATATTAATTCGCCGGTGCGGCCACAGCCGCCAGGGACTGTAGCGGACTGCGATCAGCAGTCCGAGACAGATATTCGCTGTGGCAAGGACGACAGCCAACTAGACCGACATCCGCGGAAAGGTCAAGTATCGTCATCTCTGGCTAATCGCCACGCTAAAGAGCCGCGTTATGGTAAGCATATCGAAAAGAACCAAAAAGAGAATTCGGACAAACAGTTGTTAAAGGAGATGAGTGGCTTTACGCGATGGCCTCCGGTTGAGCGTCCAGTTCCGCGACGGGAAACGTTAAACACCGCCGACCCTCCTAGCTGCTGCTCGAGATCCGAGGAATCCCGCCACGTCGCTCCGGTTCCTTGGCCGTGTGGGACCCGGAATTGAGCTCCTGTTTCCTTCGACGAAAGTAGAGGGCTGAGAGTTAGCACCAACTATGGTATGTCCAAGCGTCGTGATGGCGAGAAGTCGTGACCGACAAATTCGACTATGAGCCCTCAGTTGGCTCGAAGATTAGCCTGCGCCACGCTCCAGCTGCAGTCAGCTAACCAACTGAAATCAACAATGCGGCCGAACAACTGGGAACAGCCATTCGATGCTGCAGCGCGGACCCGGATCTTACAAGACTTTTACAATCTGGCGACAAGTGGGTCGCAATCGAGTGCTAACTTGCCTACGTCTGAGGGCCGATTCTCGTCTGCAGCCGTGCAGAAAGGGGAATCTAAGATGTGGTCACCAAGGATGTTGCTTGTTGCCTTCAGAGCACTTCCAGTTGCTCCTTACGCCGGTTTTCCCTTCTCAAAAGGAGGTCTTATGGCACACGACCGTACCCGCTCGACGGACGCAGCGCTGCTGGCGCTGATTCTTACGTTGCAACCATTTGCCGTTTCGCAGGTCATCGGCGCGGAATCGCGACAGGCCCAGTTCCAAGTGCTCTACTCGTTTCAAGGGGGGAGGGATGGAATTAGGCCAAACGCTGTGATTCGTGACACTGCCGGTAACCTCTACGGAACTACAGGAGCCGGCGGTGAGCTCAGCTGCCCGCTCAACGGGAGTCCCGGCTGCGGCATCGTTTTCAAGTTGAGTAAAACTGGCAAGGAAACCGTGCGATACTGCTTCTCCGGCGCCCAAACCGACCAAGGAGGTCCCCTTGGCGGTGTCGTCCGGGACGCGGCGGGTAACCTTTACGGAACGACCAGCGGTCTACCTCTTTTCGGCGGGACGGCGTTCCGAGTGGACAACAGCGGTAAGGAGACAGTCTTATACAGCTTTAGAGGCGGAGCGGACGGAGGAAGTCCCGTGGCCGGGTTAGTCCAGGATGCGGCGGGCAACTTGTATGGCACCACCGTGTTCGGAGGCGCGTTTGGCCACGGGGTAGTGTTTAAAGTGGATCTCGCGGGCGACGAAACTGTCCTCCACAGCTTCAACGGGCAGGGGGACGGCACGAACACACTTGCACCATTAATTCGCGACGCGAACGGCAACCTCTACGGAACCGCCAGTGGCGGCGGCAATTTTCGGGGCCGATGCGCTGGATCAGGCTGCGGAACGGTGTTCAAGCTGACTACGAATGGCAAGCTGAAAGTGCTGCACACCTTCATCGGCGGATCGGACGGTGCAAACCCCCTTGGACTGGTCCGGGATGCTGCCGGGAATCTCTTTGGCACCGCCAGCGGAGGCGGTGATCCCGATTGCACCGTCGGCGGGCTTCCTGGCTGCGGTGTGGTATTTAAGATAGATACGAGAGGCACGCTAACCGTGCTACACACCTTCACCGGTCGAGCCGATGGGGGAACCCCAACGGCCGGGGTGGCTCAGGATACGACGGGGAACCTCTACGTTGGAACTGCGTTCGGCGGTGCAAGTGGTCACGGGGTGGCACTAAAACTGGACAGCGTCGGCACCCTGACTGTGCTACACAGCTTCACCGGTGGCTCGGACGGTGGTGCTCCCGACAGCCTCGTCCTCGATGGAGTTGGCAATCTTTACGGCACCGCCGCGAATGGCGGCGGTCAATGCAAAGACCAAGGTTGTGGAGCGGTTTTTAAGATCACGCCCTAGACAACACTTGATGCGTCTGAGAAGCCAAAGGAACAACACCGTCTGCTTTGAGTGTCCGACCCGGAGCAACGAGACGAAACAGACTGGATGGCGAAATACAGCAAGCGTGTTCACTTTCTTGGCTACCTAAGGTTTCAAGGAGACGCGCCTCGCGGCGCTATGCTTTTTCTGTTCGCATACTTCCGCGAGAAATCGGAATTGATTAGGTTATTTCGGTTGATTCGGCTTGGGTTTGTCTGGTGCTGCTATATCAACCTGAACCGCCGGAGCCTTGTCTGTTCTTCCTATATCAACCGACACTACGCCGAGATTGCCGTTCGCATCCAGAGATCGAATCGTTTGTGTTCGCTTCGCACCGTCGGGGCCCGGACGCACAATATCGATGGCTTCACTCGTCATATGAAGCCCACCACCTGGGTCCCCGGGATTGGGTCGTTCGACTTGCTCCTTAGTTGTTTCTTCGCCATTCGGATTCGCCCGATGAAGGGTCGTAACTCTCTGTCCCAAATGCAAGCTGCCATCTCCGGCTGAGCCGGGCACATCGGTTGTATAGCTGTCGACAGAGGTGCGCTTCTCTCCGCGGGTACCTTCCGATTCTTTGCTCACCGTCCGCGCAATAGCCGACAGTTTACCGTCGCTATCAGGCCGCAGAACCTGCTCATCCTTGCTGCGCTCTTTGCCGTCGTCCTTGATCACGCCTTCCCTGACTTCACCGACCTGCCAGCTTCCATTGCCGTCGGGCAAAAGGGTTGACTTTCGAAATTCAATGGTGTGATCGTCGCTTCGTTTCTGACGCTCCTGAATCCGCATGGTCTCTGCTAAGCCACCGTTGATGTCGGGAGTAAAGACTGCGGTTTTCGTGTCCTCCACGCCGGGACTTGTCTTCTTGGTTTCTTGAGTCTCTCGCTGGACGACCTGCAGGCGGCCATTCGCGTCAGGGTCCGACGTGGTGCGAACGCTCCTCACATCGCCTCCCTGCGATGTACGCTTCTCTTCTTCGGTCACTTGCGTCAGTACTCTGTTCCCCTCGGAATCCCTGCCGAAGCTGCGCTGGGTCACACGAATTGTCGACGCATCTACTTTGACCGACTCTTTCTCAATATCCAGATAGGGCTCATATCGCCCATCTGGCCCGATCCGCTCGACAGCTTGTTTGTCCACGGTGCGGCCGTCGGCTTCCGTGTGGGTTTCGGCAGTCCGGGTCGGATTCGTGTTCCCAGACCCCCGCTGTTCGGTCGTAGCGCTCCAAGACTTGCTGGTATCGCTTGCCTGGGAATCCGTGGTTTGTGTCCACACAAGCGTAGGTGCGAGGTAGACGCCCGTCAGGATGATTAAAACGGAGGCTGACTCACGGAGGCGCATTTCATCAAACGTCTGCAGGACCGCAGTTCCATAAGCCCTAATTGTCCGCTCCTAACCTACCTCTGTCCAGTTGAACATGTTCTAGGATGTAGGTGAGTGAAACGGGGATTACGGGCGAAGCTTATTCGTACGCCAACGCATCAATCGGGTCCTTCTGCGCTGCTTTGAAAGCCGGATAGAGCGCCCCCGCAATGGCGCCGACAATGGCGATGACCGTAGCCCGCAGGATCCAGCCGCCAGTGACAACCACCGGCAACGTTGGCAGGCGCTGATGAATACCGGTGCGCGCCACCAGGCTGAACAGAATTCCCACGATGATCCCAGCGATCGCCAGCAGCACAGTCTCCCGCAGGATCACGTTTACGATATAGAACTTTGAAGCGCCCATCGACTTCAATATCCCAATCTCGCGGGTGCGCTCCATCACTGCCGTGTACATGGCCTGGAAGATTACGATGAAGCCAATCGTCACGGAAATGCCGACGACCACGTTGATGAAGGTCCTCAATCCGGGGTAGGTGCTCGGAGTCATCATTGAGAGGTACTCACGCATCGAGCGCACAACGTAGGTGCTCATGCCCGGGACGTTTTTGATTTCGTTCACAACCGCGTCAGCGTTGTTGGGATCGTCGAGCTTGAGATAAAAAGCCGAAGCTTTCCCCTGCGCTCCTACCAGATCCTGCAGCGTGGTGATGGGCACGAACTTGCGAGCGCCCTTGCCGTGGGCCACGATGCCGGCGACCCTGAAGTTCTGATTCAGAATTTCAATAGTATCCCCGACCTTTACATGCTTCGACTGCGCAAAATAGTCGTCCACCAGCGCATCATACGGCCCCTGAAAACGCCCGCCATGAATGTATGTAAAAGGCCCGCCCAGCGTCTCATAGCTCGGAAGGTCGATGCCGTAGATTGCCTCCAACGTTCCGGAGGTCGACACTTGCATGAGAACCGGCGAAACCTTCTCCACGTGCGGCAGCTTGGCAAGAATATCCGCCACCTTGATCGGCGCGGGCGCTCCGGTGATCGAAACAATAGCGGAAGAGCCCGGAGGCAGCACGATGACGTCAGCGCCGATGCCTGCCTGCCGTTGCCGCGAATCGCTCAGCATTCCGAGCGACAGCCCAACGATCAGCAGGATGAGGGTAACTTCCAAAGCGATGGCGACAATACTGATCACCGACCGGATCGGTCGATGCACCAGGTTCGCGACAATCATTTTGTTCATCATGGACTAGGAATTGGCACTGAAGCCGTATCTCGGCAGAGAACAAAATGCTACTGCTGGTTTACCTTTTCCTTCCAGTCGCTGGCTGGGGAGAGGCGGCCCGCTGCGGTTGGTCCAAATGCACCACCTGCGCCCCGGGCGGTTGCTCCAGCGCAAATTTATCGTCCGGGAGAGGCTCGTTTAGCTGCAGCTTTACGATGGTCAGCGTGATGTCGTACTCCTCCTCCGGAAACCAGATTCCGATCTGCGATGGAAAGTCCACCCCGTTGTAATTTTTATAATCCTCATAACGTGTGTCGGTGACTAGATCTCCGTTCTGATCATAGGCATATTGGCGATGGGGCAGCAGGTCGGTTCGGCTGAAAATGATTTTCCGCTCCAAATACCAACCGTGCTCGCCTTTGCGAATGACATCAAGTTCGTAATCAGCTTGTTCTACCTGGTGTTTCTTGGAGTCGGTCACAATCTCAAAGCTATTTTCAACTACCGCGATTTCGTTCTGCGAATCGACCTCCCGCAGCAACAGAGCGTCATAGATTTGCTGCGGCCGCAGGTTCTCCAAAGGTTGGCCCGTAGTGTGGGTTTCAATGTCATTGCGTCCAATGATGAAACGGTTCTTGGGCGGGATCCACAGTTTGAAGTAGAGTCCGTCGCTCACCATGTCGAACGCCTGATTGCGCACGATGGGCAGCAGCCCAATCATGCGAAGCATGGCTGGCTTGCGCGCCAGCACATAACCCCGAATCTCCTGATAATCGGTGACTCTCCCCTTTTTGACTCCTCCTACCGAAGCGTCGATGTCCACTGTGGCCTGCATGGAATGAACCTTAACGGCCTGGCTATTGATATATTCGATCAGTTCCGCCTGGGTGGCGGACTTTAGCGGCGCCGTGCTCACCTGGCGCTCCACCTTGCGAGAACGGAACAAGCACCCAGTCAGCGGGAAAACAAGGGTAAGTACAGCCAGGGCCCGATAGCGGGAAAACTGTCTCATCCAGATATCCAGTAAGTATACAGGCGCGGCGGTTTGCGAGGGGGTTGCGAGGGTCAGATAGCGAACACAAAGCTGTCCAAAAACCCGAGGAGATAGGATGGCCGAGCTATTTCCTCTGCATCACGTGCCGTAGAACTCCAACGTTGCGATTGTGTTCTTCCAAGCTGTGAGCAAACTTGTGATGTCCGTTGCCGTCGCTGACAAAATAATAATAATCAGTGGTTGCGGGATGTAGTGCAGCCTCGAGCGATGACTTGCCGGGATTGCCGATCGGCCCGGGCGGGAGCCCGGGATGAAGGTAGGTGTTGTAAGCGGAGTGGAACTGCATATCTTGGTGGTGCAGCGCGCCACTGTACGCTCCTTGCAGCAGCTCGCCATAGATCACGCTGGGATCAGCCTGCAGTGCGATGTTCTTCGCCAGCCGGTTGTAATAAACGCTGGCCACCAAGGGGCGCTCGTCAGGCACAGCGGTCTCCTTCTCGACGATCGAAGCCATGGTGACTGTTTTCTGTAAGTCAGAAGATAAGCCGATCTCGTGCGCCACTTGCCGGAATTGTTTCACCATCGCCGCCGCCATCTCCTGCATATCCTGCGTTCGAGTGAATTCATAAGTATTGGGAAAGAGATAGCCCTCCAACGTCTTCGCCTCCGGAGCAAGGTCGGCAATCAACGCAGTATCAGACATCGCCACGTTCAAGAACTCCTGGCTCGATCCCAGACCCGCGTCCTGGATCGCCTGCGCAATGTCGAAGATGGTGTAGCCCTCGGGGATCACCACGGTGTGGACATAAATATCGCCACGCGCCAGCCGGTCATGGACCTCGAGCGCGTTCGCACTCTTGTCGAACAGATATTCGCCGGCTTTCAGCGAACGTTTGCGGTGTAAGTAGTGCCAGAGTACAAAAGACTCGGCGTTGCGAATCACTCCTGCCGATTTCAACTCTCTGGCGATCCGCCGGGTTGAGTACCCTTGGCGTAACATGACAAACTTCTGCCCTTCGGGCGTCACCGGTGCCCACAGCGCCCACGCCAGCCATCCGCCAACTCCGAGGATGGCAAGGACTAGAAATAGGAAGAAGGTGCGCAAGCTTGAAACAGTTTAGATGAAGGGAAGTTGTCCATCGACAGTCGTTGGTCGTTGGACTCTGGGGACGGGATCCGGAGCAGGTAATCGCTCCCAGCCTCTTAGCGCCCCAGTTCTGTCGCCCGCGTATCCATCCAGTTTTGCAGAATCAGCACCGCCGCCATCTGGTCCACAACCTCGCCTCGCCGCTTGATGGACATTTCGGAATCGCGCAGCACGCGGTTGGCCTGGGCCGAAGTCAGACGCTCATCCCAGAGGTGGACCGGCAGCTTAAATCGTTGCCGCAATTCCTCCGCGAACCGTTGCATCTTCTCGGCCTGTGTGCCCTCAACTCCGCTCATGCGCAGCGGATAGCCGACCACGATCTCGGCGACTTCATACTCCCCGATCAGCTTCTCCAATTGGCTGAAGTCGAGACGTTTGTTCTGTCGGCGGATAGTTTGCAGCCCCTGTGCCGTGATGCCGAGCGGGTCGGACACAGCCAGCCCAATGGTCTTAGAGCCCACATCGAGGCCTAGCACCCGCGGGCGGCGCTCTATTTTGGCGGAATCAGCAGCATCGGAAGGCACCTGAGAATTATATGTCTGCTGGAGAATTCCGGAATTGGGCTACGATATGCGCATGGCCATCGACGAGGCACAGGAGCTACCGGCTCTGCCAGCGGAAGTGGCCGTCACTCCCTCCAAAGCGCAGAAGCCACACTGGGCGTTTACTGCACTCGGAGTGGCGACCATCCTGGGCATTTGCTATTGGGCGGAACTGGTTCTCGCGGTGATATTGGTGGCAGTGCTCCTTGCCTTCATTTTGGCGCCACTCATGGATCTGCTGATTCGTCTTCCGCTTCCCCGAGGCCTGGCCGCGGCCATCGTTGTGCTTATGTTGGTCACTTTGGTAGCTGGTCTCGTCTACTATTCATCGAACCAGGCCATTACGTTTCTGCAGGATGTATCTAAATACACCAGCAGGGCTCGGGAAGTAATCGAGCGCTTCCGCCAGCAAGTAGAAACGTTGGATAGTTTAAATCCGGGCAGGCCGGGCAATCAGCCCGGCACTGTCCGCGCCGGCACCAACTGGACCGAAATTCTCACTCGGGGTTTCGGGTCCTTCGGTCAGACTCTGCTGGCCGCTTCCTTCGTGCCCTTTCTCGTCTACTTTATGCTGACCTGGCAACATCACGTGCGTTCGGCTACGGTCATGCTGTTTCCCATGCAGAACCGGCATACTGCGTACGTCACCCTAGGGTTGATTTCAGCCATGATTCGTACCTTCATGGTCGGAAACCTGTTGATCGGCTTATTTATGGCCGTGGCAAGTACGGCCATATTTGGCATTCTTCATTTTCCATTCTTCTATTTCGTCGGTTTCATCAGCGGCTTTTTGAGCCTCATCCCTATCTAGGAGTCTTGCTGGCGATTGCCGCTCCTCTGTTCGCCGGCATCGCACATATCGACTCTGCGGACGTTATTCTAATCGTCGTCACGGTCGTGGGACTACACGTCTTCTCGCTGAATGTGCTCTACCCGAAGTTCCTGGGTAATCGTCTGCAACTGAATCCGCTCGCCGTCACCATGGCGTTACTCGTCTGGGGATGGTTGTGGGGGGCAATGGGTCTTGTCCTCGCCATACCCATCACCGCGGCGATGAAAATCATCTTCGATCACGTAGAGTCGCTCAAACCCTATGGCGTATGGCTGGGAGAGTAGAGGCGGCTTCGGACTTCGGACGTCAGACCTCCGCCGTCTGCCCGCCCTCAAGTTATGGCGGCTAGCTGTGACGGTTGCACTTGCATGGATCTGACTAAAGCGAGAAGGATGGAGTGGAAGGAGTTTGAAGTCCGAGGTCTGAAGTGGGTTTTATGCTTCAAACTCCGACGCTTCTGGGAACCGCAGCTTGCTCTTGGATAAAGCCGCGGACAGCATTTCCTCAATCACGGCTTCGTCGCAATTCTTGGCCATGGCCAGTTCGCTGACCAGCAAGTAGCGGGCTCGTTCGAGCATCTTCTTTTCGCGGAAGGAGAGCGGTTTCGTCTGAGTTAACAGGAGCAGACCCTTGAGAACGGCGGCTACTTCCAACAGCGACCCGGTGCGCATCCGCTCCGAATTCTCCTTGAACCGGTATTTCCAATCGGCGTTGTTGTCACACTCGCCAACTGTAAGAAAATCAACGATTTTCTGAATTTCGCCGTTCTTTACCACCCGCCGTAATCCAACCGTTCCCACGTTATGAAACGGCACCATGACCTTCAGGCTGCTGGCTTTGATCTTGAGCAGGTAGAACTTTTCCACACTCTCGCCGATAGTCCGGCTGCTGATCTGCTCAATAATTCCTACGCCATGATTGGGATAAACGACTTTGTCACCAATGTGGAAATTACCATCGCCACTGATCATGAAGGGACACCCACGAGTGCACAGCGGAAGGAAACAACACAATTTCATTTTATCTCAAAGCGGGGCCGAAAGGCAACTTGGAGGCCGCTGATCAAGGCTTTCGCATCGCACCTCAAAGCTCAGATTTCGTATCACGATGAAAGCGAAGGACATCGGGGATCCTCGATTTCTTCAATCGTCCCCGTGCGTTGGTGGACTATGCGGCTAGCCATGGTCGCAATCCATGCTTCTGTCCCAGACCCATGTGCGCGAAAGTCCGGACGTCGGCGCTAGGTTTATAATTCTGTGGGCACAATGACCGAGCAAATCAAAAGAAAGCTCCAGGAAGAGATCAATACACTGGAGCGCGAGTTGAGTTACGAACTTCCCAGGGAGCTCAAAAAAGCCGTAGCTTTGGGGGATCTCAGCGAAAACGCCGAGTATCATATGGCGAAACAGCGCCAGGAATTTGTTAAGGCGCGGTTGCGGCAGTTGGGCCGTCGGCTAGCCGACCTATCTCTTATCAATATGGATAATATTCCCAAAGATAAGGTTGGTCTGGGTTCGACGGTCCGCATCTTCGACAATACTAAGAATGAGGAAGTGGAGTACAAGCTGGTAACCAGCGAAGAATCTGACGTGACCGTCGGCAAGATTTCCACCAGCTCACCCATCGGCCGCGCTCTGCTCAACAAAAAGGTCGGCGACACCGCCATCGTGGTCACGCCCAACGGCAAGCGGGAAATGGAGGTCCTAAAGCTGACCACCATCCACGACGAGGCCCCTGCCGAATGACGGGGATTACATGACTTGGACCAGCGCTTTCGGTCGCGGCTGCGGCGTTCTTCTCGATGCCATCGTCCGCTGGCTCGCTCTGGCCCGCATCAATCCCAACGTGCTCACGTTTCTGGGGCTGGTTGTGAATACCATCGCCGCGTTCCTCTTCGGATACGCCAACGGCGGCAACCAGGCACGCATGTTCCGTTACGCGGCGCTGGTCATCATAGCCTCCGGATTCTTTGACCTCGTAGATGGACGCGTGGCTCGCGCCAACAACCAAGTAACCCGGTTTGGCGGCTTCTTCGATTCCGTGATCGACCGCTACAGCGACGCTTCCCAATTCTTCGGCTTGCTCGTGTACTACGCGCGTGGCGACCGTTTCTTTTACGTCGTCCTTACTGCCTTCGTGATGGTCAGCGCCATCATGGTCAGCTACACCCGCGCTCGCGCCGAATCCCTGATTGGATCCTGTCGCGTTGGCTTCATGGAGCGCCCTGAACGCTTGGTCCTGGTTATCATCGGAGCGCTCTTCAATGTGATGGCGCCCGTCCTCTGGGTGATTGCCGTGCTCTCCACCGTTACTGTGATCCACCGTATTCGTTACACCTACACTCGCACCGCTCCAGTCGACCGCGCCGCCGCCAAAGCCAGCCAAGCGGCCTAGACGCAATGTAGGCGCGAGCGTCCCGCTCGTGCACTCGCTCTACAAGTCTTGTCATCCCGAGCGAGCACGACGATTCGCTTGCGAATCGGATGCGTAGTCGAGGGACCTTGCGCTTTACTCACGGTGCCTTCCCACATCGGGACCAAGTTCCAATTTAATTTGCGAACTGCGTCGACTGTCCGGCGCCGAAGCAATAGGATCTTATCTGGCAGACAGCGTTTGGAGGGTGTTGCGCTAAGCGGAGGTCCCTCGGCTTCGCTCGGGATTTCGGCAGAAGGCTCTCGCTGCGCTCACGCCTTCTAATCGCCTCAAGTTCGAGTCCCTCGCCCTCCGTGGTCACTGACTTATCTAAATCCGCTTGACAACGCCGCTGGCGGAGTTATTCTGGAATTGCTTCGCAGGCGGCGTCCAGTACCAGTTTCAAGCCCCGGCCGACTACCGGGGCTTTCGTATTTCTGGCCCCGCAATTGACTCCGACCTCATTCCTCTGCACAATCTACCCCCGGCCTATAGATGTCAGCGAAATCCAGCGCGCAGAACGACGCACACTACACCGCCGACCCTCGCGTCCACATCGGACACGTCCACCTGAAAGTCGCCGACCTGGAACGCGCGCTGTCTTTCTACTCGGGCGTGCTGGGCCTGGACGTGACCCAGCGATTGGGCGACAGCGCCGCCTTCCTCTCCGCCGGAGGCTATCACCACCACATTGCCCTCAACACTGGGAAAGTCTGGGAGGCTCGCCGCCGCCGCCCGGCTCGACCGGGCTTTATCACACGGCGATCCTGTACCCGACCTGCATCGCGCTGGCGGACGCCCTGCGGCGGGTCTTGCACGCGCACATTCCCCTCGAAGGAGCAGCCGACCACGGAGTGAGCCAGTCGATCTACTTGCGCGATCCGGATAACAACGGAGTGGAACTCTACTGCGACAAACCCAAAGACCAGTGGCCGCGCACATCCGATGGGAAGTTGGCCATGTTCACCCGCCCACTCGATCTCACCCAACTGCTCAGCGAAGCCTCCGCCGACGTCCCCCTCAGCTCCGGTCCGCGTGACCTATAAGCCCCTTATCACCCTGAACGAAATTGAAGGGCTCGCCCCTCGCTTTCCTGCACCACAGCTCCAAATCTCTTGTTCATCCTGAGCGAAATTTGTCTCGCACTCGGGCGAGACAAATGAGTCGAAGGATCCGTATTGATGAGCAGACCACACGTCACGAGGTGGTTTTCACTTGCAAAGAAGGCGAGGGGACAAACGCTCAACATTCCCAGCAGTCGAAATGGCTTATCCTTCGAAGCAGGGTGAACGCGCTTTTCTATCGTGATATGCTGAGCTTACCCTCCACAAAAAGAATGGAACTCAAAGCTCGAATCGACAAGGTTCGCCGCCTTCGTGTTGAGAGACCATGCGAGTGCTTGACTTATTTGCAGGCTGCGGCGGATTGTCGCTAGGCTTCTTTCGGGCGGGATACCAGATTGTGGGATCAGTTGAATTTGACGACCTTGCTGCCCGGTCGCATGCCAGGAATTTCTTTAAGACGCTCCCCGATGGGGCAAGATCTGCACATACCAATACCGATAAGATACGTTACCGCAACTTCGACTCCAGGAACTCCCGAAAGCTTGTCTCAAGATTCGCGTATCCGAAAGACCGCCCATTTTCATAGCACCATGTCAGGAAAGCTTCTGCTAGGCCGGATTCTTCCCTCGTCAGGCGCTCTTCTCTACGCGGCAAGACAGCCTCCGGATCATAAGACCCCGCTACCTTCACACCCATAAGTAATAACGCTCGTAACGGCTGGTTCATGAATAAATACCTCCCGTTGCTGTAGGCGTCCTAAACTGTCCTTCAATCACGGCTAGAAGTCAGTCAGCGAATCTCTGTCCCACCGAGGAAAACCTGCTCGTTGTGATATCGCAAGAACTGTACGTCAGGAGCAAAGTGGCTGGGAGGTGAAATGACGGCATCCTCGAACTTCAACAGAAACTCTTGAACGGCTGCGTCGACCTTGCTCCGCTTTGCTTTTGGGGAAATCTTCACACGTAAATCTGGCCTGACGGTCAACAAGCCGCAATCGAACGCCCCATCATGCAGCGCATTCAAGCACAAGCCGTTCCGGGGATTCGTTCGGTTCTTCACATCGATTCCCCAAGGGCACGATGTGACTCGCGTTCAGCAACTGGGGAATACATAGCCCAGTGATGCAACATCGGCCTCCATAGGCTGCTAAGACGGCGGCACGGAAAAAGTCTTGGTTGACCCGAGTCCTAACCAGGGCTTCCCGCGTTCTTCCTTCCGGAAATTCTTGCGTCTCCTCTTCAGGTGGCGCGATCCTCCCCGCCATTTTCTGCAGTAACCGTTCGCTCTCGAACGATAACTTCTCCCAGTTGTCATTGAACTCCTGCCAAATTTCGATTTCAGCCCTTGCACCGTGGGTGGCGCCTGCAATTTGGCGCTTTTTCAGCGCTGGATCGAGGCGTGCGAAATTCGCGAGCTTCCAGGAGACAGCGGACGGCGTTCGACCAATTGATTTTGCCAGTTCTATGACCAACGGGTTTCGAATGTGAATTCGGCCAAAGGGGATCTTGCAATAAAGATTGAAGGCGACGATTAGCTCTTCTCTTGTCCAGTCATGACGAGACATAGCAAGTGTCCGTTAACTATACGCCCAGACATAGCGCGTACGCTTTGTTAGGCACGCGTGTCCGAGGCTTGTAACACGGTTTTGTTGACGGGTGCTTCTGGCACCGATGCCCAAAGCACAGGACACGACCGAAAACGAATGCTCGATTCTGGAAACGACGGCTTGAAGGAAATGTACAGCGCGATGAACGGGTGAACCTTGAGCTAAAGCAGCTTGGCCACAAAGTCCTAAGATTTTGGGAACACGAAGTCGAAAACAATCTTCTTGGCGTTCTTAGACGCATCCAGGGGACACTGGAAAAACGGTCTTTGCCCCCTTTCTCAGCGCGTCGCTGAACTCAGTGCCTCTGCTATCCTATCCCGTTATTCTTCCGAGGACTCTTTGCCCACCGATCCTGTTCTTGTCGTCCACGGCGGCGCCTGGGCCATCCCCGACGACATGGTGGAGGCGCACCTCAACGGCGTGCGCAACGCCATGGCCACGGGCTGGCGCGTCCTGAGCGGTGGCGGCTCCGCGCTCGACGCGGTTGAAGAAGCCGTGGTCATCATGGAAGACGACGAGACCTTTGATGCCGGCCGCGGCAGCTTCCTCAACCGCGAAGGCAAAGTCCAGCTCGATGCGCTTATCATGGACGGCGCGACGCTGCGCGCCGGAGGGGTGGGCTGCGTGGAGCGTCTTCGTAATCCTGTCCGCGCTGCGCGCAAGGTTCTCAGTGACAGCCCGCATGTGTATTTTGTGGCTGAAGGTGCGGAGCGTTTTGCCGCGGAGCACGGCATTCCGCTATGCAAGAACGAAGACTTAATTATTCCGCGCGAGGTAGAGCGTCTGCGCGAATTTCAGGCGCGTGCCGATCAGAACGTCGATCTCTTTGCACCCGCCATTTCTCACGATACCGTTGGCGCGGTCGCGCTCGATCGTGATGGCAATATCGCCGCTGCCACCTCGACCGGGGGTACGCTCAACAAGGCTCCCGGCCGTCTGGGCGATTCGTCGCTGATCGGATGCGGCTGCTACGCCGACAACCGCACCGCCGCCGCTTCCACCACCGGCTGGGGCGAACCCATCATGAAGCTGGTGCTGGCCAAGTGGGCAGCCGACCGTGTGGCCTCCGGCAGTTTGCCGGAGTGGGTGGCCGCTGAAGCAGTCAACTATCTGGAAGCCCGCCTCAACGGCCATGGCGGAATGATTCTGCTCGATGCCCGCGGCCGCGTCGGCATCGCCCACAACACTCCCCGCATGGCCTGGGCCCTGAGGACCATCAAACAGGAGAATTCCGGCATCCAGCGAAGCTCGTCCGCACTTGACTAACCAAGTTCCCCTCACCGTTCCTGCTTGATTTCCCATTATCAACTGATGTAAAAACCACCGGGCCTTTCTGTTCAATCGCATCTATCATTTCTCAAAGCCTTAAGCACTCCGGGCTGTCCTCATTCCCAGCGCGCGTGTCACGCCGCCTTTATTTCGGCGAACGAATCAGCATGGACTTGATCGCCGACACATTTAACCTGGCAAACAAATTCAACGTATCGGGTGTTAACGTGTTGTAGACAGGTGCCGGACAGCGGACCGCAGCCTACGATCCGCGGCAGTTCCAGTTCGCCATGAAGCTGATCTGGTAGGCAGTGTCTGACCTCGGACCTCCGGCGTCAGGGCTCAAGATGAGTCTTGGGTCTTAGGTCTTAGGTCTCAGGTCTCAGGTCTGAAGCCCGAGGTCCGACGTCAGACGTCTGGGTTTACCGGCTCTGCTAGAATCGGCCTTGTAGAAGGGGTAAGTGCCCCGTCCTTAGCCATGGCCTTTCCTACTACACGTCTTCGCCGCCTTCGCCGCACTGAGTCACTGCGCTCGCTGGTGCGCGAGACGCGGCTTACGCCGGAAGCCCTGGTTTATCCCCTTTTCGTTTGTCCGGGTGAAGGCGTGCGCAAGGAAGTTCGTTCCATGCCGGGCGTGTTCAATCTCTCAGTGGACGAAGCCGTAGGCGAAGCGCGGCAAACTCACGCCCTTGGCGTTCCCGCAGTGATCTTGTTCGGACTGCCAGAGAAGAAAGACGAAGTTGCGAGTGGCGCCTGGGAGGAAGACGGCATCGTCCAGCAGGCAATCCGCGCCATCAAGCACGAGGTCCCCGGCCTGGTTGTCATCGGCGACGTCTGTCTTTGCGAATACATGTCGCATGGGCACTGTGGAGTCGTGAAAGCAAGATCGGCGCCGCAGTCTCTCGGAGCCGCCGCCCGAGACGCGTTGAACACCGCCAGCGTGGTCGCCGTCAAGAATCGCGAGGAAAAAGAAAAAGCCATCGAGATGTTGGCATCATTCGCCGCTCGTGCTGCTCAATCGGATTACGAGATCGTAAACGATGCGACCCTCGAACTCCTTGCCCGCACTTCGGTCTCGTTGGCCCGTGCCGGAGTGGACATCATCGCTCCTTCCGACATGATGGACGGTCGCGTCGCCGCCATCCGCAAGGCGCTCGATGGTGCTGGTCTGACCAATACGCCGATTCTTTCCTATGCCGCGAAATTCGCTTCTGGATTCTACGGTCCATTCCGTGAAGCCGCCGACTCCACTCCTCAATTCGGCGATCGCCGTTCTTATCAAATGGACGGGGCAAACCTCCGCGAGGCTATGCGCGAGATCGAGCTCGACATCGAAGAGGGCGCCGACATGATTATGGTGAAGCCGGCCATGCCGTACCTGGACGTGATCGCCGCCGCTCGCGAGCGCTTCGATGTGCCTCTGGCTGCCTATCAGGTCTCCGGCGAGTACGCCATGATCGAAGCCGCCGCCCGCAATAACTGGATCGACCGCGACCGCGTGATGATAGAGTCGCTGATTTCGATTCGTCGCGCGGGCGCGAGCATCATCCTCACTTATTACGCGAAAGAAGCGGCAAAGCTATTGGCATGAGCGGAGTTGTCGTCCTGAGCTCAATTGTCATCCTGAGCGGAGTGGCCGCTTCGCAAATGCGAAGCAGCCATGAAGTCGAAGGACCTCTACGAGCACCCGTGCGCCACCTCGCCGCGTTTCTCTCCTAGCAACGCAGATCCCTATTTATTCGATGTGTGTAAGGGCGCTTGCAGTCCCCCAAAGCACTGCCAGAGTCCAGGGATCCTTCGACTCCGCAGGACGATTCGCAAGGGCGATTCGTCCTTTTACGCTCAGGATGACAAAGCTGGCTAGGATTGGTCACATTGATAGTGGCGACTACCGGTTTGGTCTTCCTTCTCCCCTGTTCTAGAATCATCCGTTTGTCCTCAATCATCTGTTCTCAGTGAGGAGCACCGCTTTGCCCGAAACCATCTATCGACATCGCCATCATCGGCAGCGGCCCAGCCGGATACACCGCCGCCATCCGTGCCGGCCAATATGGCCTGAAAACAGCGCTGATCGAGAAGGACCATGTGCTCGGTGGCACTTGCTTGCATGTGGGTTGCATCCCGACGAAAACTCTTTTGTTCAACGCCGAGATCTGGGACCACCTGAAAGACGCGAAGGAATTCGGCATCGAGGGTGTAGATTCGCGCAAGCTGAACTGGGCTGCAGTGCAAGAGCGTAAATCGAAGATCGTGGCCAAGCACACCAAAGGTCTCGAATTTCTCATGCGTAAGAATAAGGTCGAGACGATGCGCGGCTATGGCAAGCTCACCGGCCCGGCCCAGAACGGAGTGCACACGATCGAAGTCAGCCACGACGGCAAGACCAGCCACATCAAAGCGAAGAACGTGATCTTGTCGACCGGCTCGGAGGCCCGAATGATTCCTGGCCTGGAGCCTGATGACCGCATCCTCACCAATATAGAGATCCTCAGTTTGAAGGAGATCCCCAAGTCACTAGTCATCGTGGGTGCGGGCACGGTGGGAGTAGAGTTCGCTTCGATCTTCCGTTCTTTTGACTCTGAAGTCACAATCCTCGAAATGCTCCCGCGCCTTGTTCCCGTGGAAGAGGAGGACGTATCAAAGGAACTGGCTCGGGTCTACCGTAAACGTGGCATCAACTTCCACACCAGTGCCAAAGTCGAGAAAGTCGAAAAAACGAAGTCAGGCATTTCAGTTACCTTCAGCGTGGGTGGCAAGGAACAGAAAATCGAAGCTGAGAAAATCCTGATCGCAGTAGGCCGCAAACCTCGCACCGAGAACATTGGTCTCGAGAAAACCAAAATCAAACCTGACCGCGGTTTTATCGTCACCGACAGCTGGATGCAGACCAGCGAGCCCGGCATCTATGCAATCGGCGACATCGTTCTGGGAACACCGCAACTGGCCCACGTCGGAGGCATGGAAGGCATCGTGGCTGTGACAAAAATCGCGGGCAAAACGGGTAAGCCGATCAATCCGGAACACATTCCCAACGCGACCTACTCGCATCCGGAAATTGGCAGCGTTGGGCTGACCGAGGCCAAAGCGGAAGAAGCGGGCTATAACGTGAAAGTAGGCAAGTTCCCCTTCACCGCCAACTCACGCGCCTCGATAGTAGGCCAGCATGACGGCTTTATTAAGATTGTTTCCGACGCGGACAACGGCGAGATCCTTGGGGTTCACATTATCGGTCCGCAAGCGACGGAACTGATCGCCGAAGCGGTCGTCGCTATGGAACTTGAAGCCACTGTGGAAGACCTGATGTGGACGATCCATGCCCACCCGACGCTGGCTGAGGCTATGCTGGATGCATCAAACAGTGTGTACGGGATGGCGATTAACGCATGAAAACCGGGGTCACGGATTTACCTGGACTATCACAGAATAGTCTTGTCATCCTGAGCGCAGCGAAGGATCTGTGCAATCGTACTTAGGCCAAACTTGATCTCTGTCGTCCAACTCGGCACGATTGATTACGCCACTGGCCTCCGTCTCCAGCAGCGCCTGGTTGAACTGCGGAAAGAAGGCCGCATCGGAGACGTGCTGCTACTGCTCGAACACTCGCCCGTCATCACCCTCGGCCGCAACGCCAATGCCGCCAACGTGATTGCCTCGTCGGAACTACTCTCGGAACGCGGTGTCGAGCTCTTCGAATGCGACCGCGGCGGCGACGTAACCTTTCACGGCCCCGGCCAGCTGGTTGGCTATCCCATCTTCGACCTGCGCGGTTTCTCGTCTGAAGACGGCAAGCGAAAAACCCTCGGCGCGATCGAATTTGTTCGCCGCCTGGAAGAAGTCCTCATCCGCACCTGCTCTGACTTCGGCATTCCGACTATGCGCATTCCAGGACTGACCGGTGTCTGGACCGATCTTAACCCCTTGTCATCCCGAGCGGGGCAGGAAGATCCGCTTGCGAATCGTCCTGCCGGAGTCGAGGGATCTTGAGTTTTCCCGCGAATCGAAAATTGCCGCCATCGGCGTCCACATCTCGCGCGGCGTCACTTCCCACGGTTTCGCTCTCAACGTTGACACCGACCTCAGCTTTTTCGACCTCATCATTCCCTGCGGAATCACCGCGAAGCCGGTCTCTTCCATGGCGAAAGAACTGGATAAGGCGATTCCGTTGCAGGATGTAACCCACTCCGTCTCACGCAACTTCGGCGTTGTTTTCCAGAGCCAAATCCTCTGGCTGGAGAGCCTCGACGCTTTGCTCGGCAAAGCGGTTGGCGTCCCCATGAAGCCCCCCGCAGAACTGCGCAAGCTGCATAAAGAAGAAGATACCTTCTGGGCGTAAGGCTCGTGTGGCGCGGACCTGCCCTGAGCGAGAGCCGAAGGGCCCTCGCCCGCGAAAGCGGCAACGCGGCGAGAGAGCACCTTCCAAGGCGACAAAAACCAGCTCCTCCGCGTTAGCATTGCCTGACGTTCGAACATCGAGTCACGTATGGCCAAGAACGAAATCATCGAATCACCGGCAAACCCAGCCCCAACGGCGGTCGACGCCCTACATCGCACCAGCGCACCTATACCATCCCCGATTACCGGCTGGAAAAGCCGACTTTCACTATCCGCCAGGTTCGCAAAGGCGACGAAGTCCGCTACGAAATCGGAGGGGATCTCTCCGCTCCAGTGCCGCCCATCCGCGAATCGAAATATCTCAATCAGAAACAATGTATCGAGATCTATCGCTGGATGCTCCTCAATCGCAAGATGGAAACCGCGCTGGAGAATCTCTATAAGCAAGGCAAGGTTGTCGGTGGCGTGTATTTCGGCCTGGGTCAGGAAGCCTGCTCCTGCGCCTCCGCATACGCTCTTCATAAAGACGACTGGCTGGCTCCCATGATTCGCAACCAGGGCTCGCTCCTGGTCCGCGGCTTCTCCGCCCGCGACATCATGATGCAATATATGGCCAAGGCCGGCTCACCCACCAAGGGCCGCGACGCGTCATCGCATTTCGGTGACATCCACGAGCGCAACGTGGTCGCGCCCATTTCCACTCTGGGTGATCTCATCCCTGTGCTCGCTGGCGTGGCGCTGGGTGCGCGTCTCCAGGGACGCAATATCGCGGTCATGACCTACATCGGAGACGGCGGACAATCTACCGGCGTCACTTATGAAGGCATCAACTTCGCTGCCGTGCAAAACCTCGGCCTGGTGCTTTTGGTTGAAAACAATCTCTGGGCATACTCCACACCCGCCGACATGCAGTTTCACGTGAAAGATCTCGCTGAGCGCGCTATTGCTTACGGCATCCCTGGCGTGATCGTGGACGGCACCGACGCCTGCCAGGTTTACGACGCCGCCCACGAAGCTTGTGAACGTGCGCGTCGCGGCCAGGGTCCCACGCTCATCGAAGCCAAAATGATGCGTATGAAAGGCCACGCCATCCACGACGCTGCCGAATACGTTCCCAAGCTGCTATTCGACTACTGGCGCAAGCGCGATCCCATCGCCCGGTTTGAGGATTATTTGCTGAAGAAGAAATGGCTGAGTCCTGCTGAGAACCGAGAACTGATCACGGGTGTTGATCAAGAGCTCGAAGCCGACCGCGACTTTGCTGTGGCTTCTGCTGATGCCCGAACCCGAATCCGCCGCGGGAGGCGTCTATTGCGAAATGGCTGCCATGACATCCAACCGAAGTATGCGATCCCGAAAGTCAAGAAGAGTTCCGTTGGGCAAAAACTCAAAGAAGCGGAAGTACATTTGAAGTGATGTCCGTCACCTACGAAAACCACCCACCTATGCTCCTATTCTCTGTCATGCCGAGCGCAAGCGAAGGCATTCCCTACCGGTAAACTTCCCGCCGATGTCCAATTCGCACCACGACGATCACAACTCGATGTTTCTCGACTCGGTAAATGACCCGGTAATCGCCGATGCGAAGCCGCCAGTGATTGGCCTCCCCGTGGAATTTCTTAACGCCGGCCGGAAAAGGATTTTCAGACAGTTCCGAAATCTTCGTCGAAATGCGACGCTGGACTTGGCGGTCGAGCGCTTGGAATTCCTGCAGCGCCGACGCCGTAAACTCAACCTTGTACCGTATCGTCGACAGACAGGCTACAACCCAAGTTCTTTCTTAATTTTCGACCACGGGATCGTCGGATCGTTCAGTCGCTTGCGGACTTCATCGAGGTCCATGCGATCCTCCATTCGCTCCAGTGTTTCCAAGTCCTCTAAAGGAACGACGGCAGCCACGGGCTTCTTGTGCCGGTGTAAAATAATCCGTTCGCCCGCGTAGGCCGCCCGATTCAAGATGTCAGCGAACTCGCTGCGGGCAGAGCTGGTTGTCAGTTTCCGCGCCATCGTATTGTACCGTTTTGTAACTCTGTACAATATGTACTATAGCACAAAATGCCTCATAATCCCATGCCCCCTCTCACCTATCTCGAAGCCATCCGTCAGGGAATCTGGGAGGAAATGGAACGCGACCCCACCGTCTTCTGCCTCGGCGAGGACATCGGCATCTACGGCGGCGCGTTTAAAGTCACGGATGGCTTTATCAACCGCTTCGGTCCGGAGCGCGTCATCGACACGCCAATCGCGGAGTCCGCCATCGTCGGCGCGGCTTTCGGCGCATCACTTACCGGAATGCGTCCCGTCGCCGAATTCCAATTCATGGATTTCATCGGCTGCGCCTTCAACCAGATCGTCAATATGGTCGCCAAAGCCCACTACCGCTGGGGCGCGCCCGCCCCGCTTGTCATCCGTGGACCTAGCGGCGGCAACGTTCACGGTGGCCCGTTCCATTCGCAAAACCCCGAGATGTGGTTCGTCCACGCTCCCGGCTTGAAGGTCGTCTGCCCTGCGAGCGCCTACGATGCCAAAGGCCTCATCAAGGCCTCCATCCGCGACAACAATCCTGTCATCTTCTTTGAGCACAAATACCTTTACCGCCGTATCAAAGAAGAAGTCCCGGCTGAAGACTACATCGTGCCCCTCGGCAAAGCTCGTCTCGCCCGCGAAGGCCGCGATCTTAGTGTGATCACCTACGCCGCCATGGTCTACACCGCGCTCGAGGCCGCTGAAATCCTGGCCAAGGATGGAATTGAACTCGAGATCTTGGATCTCCGAACCTTGGCCCCCCTGGACCGCGAGGCTATCGCCACGACCGTGCGCAAGACCAACAAAGTTATCCTGCTGCATGAAGACGTCCGCACCGGAGGCATCGCGGGGAACTCGCTGCCATCATCAACGAAGAGGCGTTCGACGATCTTGACGGCCCGATTGTCCGCATCACCGCGCAGGATTCTCCCGTTCCATTCTCCCCGCCGCAGGAAGAATATTTCCTTCCCAAGGTGAGCGACGTAGTCCGGGAAGTTCGTCGGCTGGCGGCCTATTGAGGATCGATAGCGGGTTGTTGGGACGGGCGGCGCACTCCTCCAGCCGTGCCAAAGTCTCGACTTCACCCGCTGAGAAACAAAGAGTCGACAGTGCACGAAGCCCTCATTACCGTCGCCACCTTTCACAGCCAGCCTGAATTCTTGCTGGCGCGTGCCCGGCTCGAATCAGCCGACATCGAATGCTTTGCTCAAGATGAGAACATGCTTCGTATTGGAGGCTGGCATTCGCATATACTCGGTGGGATAAAACTGCAGGTGCGAGAATCAGACGTCCAGGATGCGCTTGCCATCCTGCGCCACCCGGCGCAGATAGATTAGTCGGTAACTGTGGTTCGAGGGAAAACCTGACATCGGAGGAGGAATGCGCAATTTCATTCTCGGAGTCATCATCACTCTGTTGGTCCTAATTGTGGGCGGGTTGGTTTTCGCCTTGCTTGGTTTCGTGCCTACCAACGCTGACTCGACTCCACCCCGGATTGAGACCCGCCTTGCCAATACCGCCTTGGATGCCTCAATGGAGCGCCACGCCCCTCGCCTGACCAATCCCGTGCCGCCCACCGACGAAAATCTTATCGAGGGAATGAAGATTTACACCATGAACTGCTCCGTCTGTCATGGCACGCTCGACAACAAACCCGGTCTGCTGGAGAAGTCCCTTTACCCGCCGCCGCCGCAAATTATCCTCGAGCCGATGGACGATCCGGAGTGGCATATTTATCACGCGGTTCGCACCGGCATCCGTTATACCGGCATGCCGGCATGGAACAAAGCATTGACGGAACAGGATATGTGGAAAGTTACGGCCTTCCTCGCCCGCATCGAAAAGCTGCCTCCGGCGGTGCAGGACTATTGGAAAAAATCGTTTGGCGTAGCACCGCCAGCCGCGAACTCGGAAAGCGGGAAAGAGCACAAGGACTGAGATCCCCGGCCGTCGCCAGCGTTACTCTTCGTTATATATAATCTTGGGTTGCGTCTGCCCCCGAATTCTTCACTGGGCGCGGGGAAGGGAATTATGCCGACCGAAATCGTCATGCCCCAGATGGGCGAATCAATCTTCGAAGGGACCATTACTAAGTGGCTGAAGAAGCCGGGCGACAAAGTGCAGCGCGACGAGCCACTATTTGAAATCTCCACCGATAAAGTCGACGCTGAAATCCCCGCGCCCGCCTCGGGCGTTCTGCAGGACATCAAAGTTGCCGAAGGTTCCACCGTGCAGGTGAACACCGTGGTCGGCACCATTGCCGCTGACGGCGAAGCGGCGGCGCCCGCCAAGCCAGCATCCGTAGCGCAGCCGGCTCCATCGTCAGAAAAACCAGAAAAGAAGGAAGCAGCCGCCGCAACCAAAGCCCCGCCTGCGCCCGAACGCAAGGAAGTAATTCAGTTTCCTCACGAGGAGGAGGACCACGCCCGCTCCTCGCCGCTGGTCCGCAAAATTGCCCGCGAGAACAATGTGAATCTTTCCCAAGTAACGGGCAGCGGCCTCGGTGGCCGCATCACTAAGCAGGACATCATGGCCTTCCTGGAGAAGAGCCAGCCCTCCGCGACTGCGGCGGCATCCACAGCTTCCACTGCGCCCGCGATTGCGCCATCGGTTCCCTCAGCCAGACCAGCCCCTGCGCCGGGGCCCGTTGCCATTCCCGGTGATCTCGTGCCCATGACCCAGATGCGCAAGATCATCGCGCAGCGCATGATCGAATCGCGCCGCACCAGCGCTCATGTCCACGCCATGTTCGAGGTGGACATCACCCGCATCGTGCAACTGCGCAATAAAACCAAATCTGCATTCGAGCAGCGTCACGGAGCGCGCCTCACATTCATGCCATTCTTCGTTCGTGCAGTCATCATCGCATTGCAGCAATTCCCCATCGTCAACGCTTCAATTGAAAACGAAAACATCCGCTATCACCGCCACGTCAACGTGGGCATTGCCGTCGCGCTCGACTGGGGCTTGATTGTGCCGGTGCTGAAGAACGCCGACGAACTGAACTTCCTCGGCTTGCAGCGCGGCATCACCGATCTTGGTGAGCGCGCCCGCTCCAAAAAGCTGAAGCCGGAAGAAGTGGAAGGCTCGACTTTCACTGTGACCAATCCTGGCCAGTTCGGTGCCGTCTTCGGACTTCCCATCATCAACCAGCCAAACTCCGCCATCCTGGGAGTAGGAGGAATTGCCAAGGCGCCCGTCGTCGTTACAGACGATCAGGGCAACGATTCGATCGCCATCCGGTCGCTGGTCCACCTGACTCTTGGGTACGATCATCGCCTCATCGACGGCGCCGTCGCGGATCAGTTCATGGCCCTGGTAAAAAAGACGCTGGAGAACTGGAGCGAAGAAGTCGGATAACGACTACTGTGTCTTTGCCCAAATCGAAGCATTCAAGCATTCCACCGTGCCATCGTTGAGTTGGTAAATCACGGTATAAAACGTGTTCGCCGGGGTGGCGCCAACGTTTGGGACTAGCGCCAGGGAGAGTGATCCTCCGGTCGCCAGCGTTACGCTCTTCGTTCCTGCCGCCACCGCCTGCCCGGCCGCCGTGCTGAACAACGGCCAGGAAATCAAAAGCGTTCCGCCAGCTGGCGTTCCGTCCGCGCGGTAAACGATATCGCTGATCGTCGTGGTTCCGGGGCTTTGAGCTTGTGACGACGGCAGCGCCATCAGCACAACAAGCAGCACGTAGAAAAGCCGCCCCAGCGGGCAGTGCGGGTCGAACATATCTCCTCCGTTGCTCATTTGCCTCTCGCCAAGACTTGGGCCCAGCATCGCATCATCGCCTCGATTTTCGCGCAGGCATTCCCCCGCCTCTCCGACGAGGAAAATTAAACTCAAAGTTATTCTCAATGTCGCTTCTGGATTTGTCGACAACTTCTGGAAGGTCCAATACAAAGGCTGAGAGCCGGAACTTCGTCTAGCGTTCCGCCTTTACCTGCAATTCCAGGAACCGCTCCACGCTGCGCACGTACACATCGGCGAAATCCACCACCGGACGCCGCGCCACAATCAACGCCATGGCGTCTTTCATCTGCCAGCTCAACGAGCACAGCACCGCCAACGCCATCATCGGGGCCCGATGTACGCCGGCAGCACAGTGAATAAATAGCTTGGTGCCTTCGTGATCGAGCGCCTCCAGTGCGAAATCTACCCCGTACTGGAAGACTTCAGGCGGCTTGAGTTGGAAATCGTCATCAATCGGGTTCCACAAAACCGTAATTCCGTGCGGCTCGGCCAACGCCGTGTCATCAAATTCGATTTGCATGTCCAGGATATGCGTCACCCCGGCTCGTGCCACCGCCGCCATATTATCGGCGGTCCAGATTCCGCCTCCGACAGCGATGCGGCCAGTCACCCATGTCATGTCCATGCAGAAAGTCCTGTGCAGGGTCGGAACGGCGTGCTCAACCGCGGAGCCCAACTCCGCTTGCCTGTTCACAACTAGAGACAAGCGGCTAACGGCCAACGACCACCGACTGGCTTTCATTTTACGGCATCAGCCCCCATGGCCTCAGATTCCTGAGGGTAGTCTTTCGTAACTTTGGTTTCCGTCCCGGAATCCTCTGCAAGGCCGAGACGGCGTAGCAGCGTCTGTGCCAGTGAATCTGGGCTCGACGGTTCAGCCTGGGCCGTCGCCGGATACAAACCAATGATCTCGAACAGA
>CAVSNS010000001.1:0-50606 GCA_963729325.1 uncultured Acidobacteriota bacterium | reverse complement strand
TATTTCATTGCGGCATAGTGCCCGCTTTCGGCTTCGCCGATCGTAATTTCGACCATTTCTACCGCCCGCCCACCTACTAAGTCCGCGATCTCTAGCCGGATTTTCTCCAGGTCTACCGGCTTTGGCGATCCATTTTTCCTCATTAAAGGCCGGTTTGGAATCTTTCCGGAGGGCCTTGGCTTCGCTGTTTTCATCGCATTCGACCCGGAATCTGGTTGCTCCAAAAAATCAGGGCGCGCTTCCTGTCCGCGCGCCCCGACCTTGTCGGTTGGAATTTCTTGATCTATGAATCCAGAATAGCAAATCGTATAGGAGAAATGGGACACGCCTTCCCAAATTTTATTTGGCCTACATAGAATGACTTACGGGAATTCCGTGACTTTTTGCCTCTTGACAGTTTTCGTCAACAGCCAAATTTGTTTGTGGAAACTGAATCAGCAATCCTCCTTCCAGAAAGATTCCACTTAGCCGATCTAATGCTTCCGGAAACCGGCGCCCCACCGTCCGGCGCCAGCAGCCCAGAAGATTAGCCGCTTCCGCGTGAGTGTACTCCTGCAGCACGATCCGCGCGATCAGCTTCTTCTCGAACCCGTCAAGTTTCTCCAGGGCCCGTTCAACATCGTGTACGAAAATCACGGCGTCTTCGAATGTCCCGGCGTGATACGAAGTAACCCGGGTCCGAAAAAACTCCCGGCCCAGCAGGGAGGGCAAACGTCCCACTTCCACCGAGTAGCGCAGGTACCGTTTCAGCAAACCCACCGTACGGTCCCGGTAGAGCCACAGATCTGGATCGCAATCTGCTGCCTTCGCCGGTACCGGCGCCGCGGCAGCCACGAACAGAGTTTGCATCATGCCGTGCCTCCCTTCGCACAAATGACCAGCGGGGTTGTTGGCTTACCTGCGATCGGGATCCTGGGCTCCCCTGGCAGGCGCGGCCGGCTGGCCACCCGGCGCGGAGCGGGTAATTCCAGCATCTCCACCACACACAAGGCGCAGTAGACATCCTGAACGTCCTGCAGACGCAGCCAGAGTCCTCCACACCGTTCGCAGTACTTCAATTCCAACCGAATTACCTCAAAGCCTTCGATTTCCATGATTGCCTCCGGAATTAGCGACCAAAATAAAAAGCCCTGTACCGATTGCTCGGCACAGGGCTCGTTTCTCTTACGATGACCTGTTTGGTTTTATTTAGTTATGAGAGCCGTTTCTCAGACGGCTTCCGCCCGGAACCAACCCTCAGATGGTCGGCAACTGGCGGAAATAGCCCTCCTCATAGCCTGATTTCAGCACGCGGCCATTTTGCACCACGACGCTGACTCGGCCGTTAAAATGAAGCGACCACAACAGCCGCTCCATGGCGGCAGAGAGCACCTCCGCGGCCCGCACCTTACGACGGAATTCCACGAAGCTGGTTTCCTCACTTTCGGACTGCTGATTATTTTCCATGGCCTTGTGTCTCGTCCAGATGAATTTCCCCCTTGAGGACGAGTTATATAAGGCGCTAATCGTATAGCTCTTGGGGCGATGGCGTCAAGGACACGATTATGCATTTGACGCATCAAGGCATCGGAGGGGACAATGAGGAATAGCCGTGACAGGAGCAAATGGGTCGGACAAAAAGCCCGGCCCAAGATCAATGATTCCGAACTCGCAGTTCGAGTCCGCGAAGCCTGTCAGCTAATGCGTCAACAGAATGAAGAGTTGAGAGGACTGTTCGAGCAGCGGCGGAAAGAGCTGCTGGCGAAACTCCCTCAGCGCGGACGGATTCAATGAGAATTAAATCGTTTCGGCCCAGAGCGCAAATCATTCGTTGTTGGTCTAGAACTGAGTCGAGAATTTGGAGTAGTATTTCGTCAGTATCGCGGGCATTTGCGATTCCTTTCGTGTCATTGATGCCGGAGGCGGTGGGAGTTGAACCCACAAAACCCGGTCAGGGGTTTGCGAATTTTAAGTTCGCTGAGCCTAGCGGTTTGCTCATCGCCTCCGTTATCAAAAAATAGCTGGCGCATGTTAACCCCGCACTCGGTCTAGAAGTTAAAGATGTCTGTTGAAAACGAGCCATCGTGCTGTCACCATTCAACGTAGGCGTAGGAAGATTCTCGTGGACAAGAAAAGCCTAAAAATAGATCGTAAGAAGTTTGAGGGAATTGTGAAGAACCTACTGGATACCAAACCAGTAAAGCGAGAGGATGTGAAGATAGAATCACAAAACCACGAGAAGTTAATCCCGCCCAGCAAATAGCCGCAGCAGTTAATTAGAGATTCTTGCGACTCCCCCACACTCACTGCAAAATCGTCACCCCATCACTGCTGGCGTTTTACCGCACGCGAGACATTGCTTAGACAGCGCCACGACTGATACCCGGAGGGGATTACCACAAGATGCGCAGAATAGTGCCGCCGAATCGGAATAGCGACCGCATGCTGGGCACAACAAAGAATCCCGCAACTGAGATGCGGGAGAAGCCTGCACAATGACGGTTGGGGATGGATCGTTCTTGAGTGCCCATGCCAGTGCAACGACCCATCCTATGAGCGTCCAACCCAAGAAAATGTTAAGCATGGGGAATCCGGTCGAAGGCGAACGCGATTCCGGTCTGAAGCCGAACACCATTCCGTTGTGATTCCGAACAGCATTCCGGTCTGAAGGCGAACACTGATTCCAGTGGGAAGGCGAACAGTTCTTGTCGTCCGACCGGAATGGTGTTCGGCTTGGAGCGGAATGTTTTCCACAGACGAACCGCAGGAGGTAGCAGCGACGCTGGACAATCACCGGCATTGAAACTCCATAAATAAAAGGAGAACAGGGTGCCGGCCAGGAGAAAGTCCATGCGGAAGACGAAGGAAGTGCTGCGGTTACGGTTTGAGTTGGGGTTGGGGCAGCGGCAGATCGCGCGCAGTTGTGGGATGGGGCTGGGCACGGTCCACGAGTATCTGGAACGGGCAGCGGCGGCTGGGATTGGCTGGCCGATACCCGAAGGCCTGAGCGAAGAGGAACTGGAAGACAAGCTGTTTGGGAAGCAACCGGTCCAGGAGAAAACGGTGCAGCAGCGGCCACAACCGGACTGGAAGGCCATTCATGAGCAACTGCAGCACCATCGCCATCTGACCCTGCAGCTGTTGTGGGAAGAATACCGGCAAGCCAATCCCGAGGGATATCGCTACAGTTGGTTTTGCGAGCGCTATCAGCACTGGCGGCGGCACCTGGATGTGGTGCTGCGGCAGGAACACAAGGCCGGGGAGAAGATGTTCGTGGACTGGGCGGGAGCAACGATTCCCGTCTACGACGCCATGACCGGGCAGGCGTCGCCGGCCTCGCTGTTTGTTTCTGTGCTGGGCGCAAGTTCCTACACCTACGCAGAGGCAACTGGAGATGAGCAGTTGGAGGCCTGGATTCAAGCGCACATCCACGCGCTGGAGTTTTTTGGCGGAGTGCCGACTCTGGCGGTGCCCGATAACACCAAGACGGCCGTCACCCGGGCCTGCCGCTACGATCCGGATCTAAATCCCACCTATCAAGAGTTCGCGGTGCATTACGGGATGGGAGTTGTACCCGCGCGTCCGTACAAGCCGCGGGACAAGGCGAAGGTCGAGAGCGGAGTGCAAGTCGTCGAACGCTGGATCGTTGCGGCGCTGCGGAACCGGAGGTTCTTTAGCCTACCGGAACTCAACCAGGCGATCCGCGAACTGCTGGTGCGACTGAATCAACGTCCGTTCCGCAAGCGGGATGGTTCGCGGGCCAGTCTGTTTCACAGCCTGGAGAGACCGGCTCTGGCGCCCTTGCCAGCGGAGCGCTTCGACATGAGCCAGTGGTCGCGGGCCACGGTCAACATCGACTACCACATTGCCTTCGATGGCAACTTCTACAGTGTGCCCTATGCTTTGGTGCAGCAAGTGGTGGAAATCCGCTCCACACCCGCCACGGTGGAGATCTTCCACAAGGGCAACCGGATCGCTTCCCACGTGCGCAGTCGTGGGCGGGGGCAACCCATCACTCAAGGCGAGCACCGCCCCAAGAGTCACCAGGCACACCTGGAGTGGCCGCCCTCGCGCATGGTGAACTGGGCGCGCAGCATCGGTCCGCACACGGCGCAGTTGTTCGAACGCATCCTCAACGAGAAGCCGCACCCGGAAATGGGTTACCGCTCCTGTCTGGGCATCATTCGGTTGGCGCAGCAGTACTCGGCGCAACGCGTGGAAGCCGCTGCCGAACGGGCGCTCTTGGCCAAGGCTTGTCGCTATCAGAGCGTGAAGTCGATCTTGAAGAACTCGCTCGATGCTGTTCCCTTGTCTCCACCCCAACCTGGCTCTCCACCGCTGATCCATGACAACCTTCGCGGGGCCGAGTACTTCGACCAAGGAGGGCCGACCTCATGCTGAACCAGCCGATGGTGGAAAAACTGCTGGCCATGCGGTTGCACGGCATGGTCGATGCCTTGAAAGCACAGGAACAAGATCGGACCGTGAACGAGTTGAGTTTCCTGGAACGACTCTCGCTGCTGGTCGATCAGCAATGGAGTTGGCGCGAGAATCAGGCGTTGGCGCGAAGACTGAAAGCGGCCAAGCTGCGGGGTCCGGCCTGCGTGGAGGATATCGATTATCGTGCGGTGCGGGGCCTGGACAAAACCGTGATGCGTGCTTTGGCAAAAGACTCAGCCTGGGTTCGCAATCACGAGAACATCTTCGTGATCGGACCGTGCGGCGTAGGCAAGAGCTTCCTGGCATCGGCTCTGGCGCAGAAGGCTTGTCGCGATGGGTACTCGGCACTCTACCTTCGCGCCGCTGCCCTGTCTCGGGAACTCGCCCTCGCCCGAGCCGACGGTAGCTTGCGTCACTTCCTGGCACGATTGAGTCGCATCGATGTCCTGGTCATCGATGACTGGGCCATGGCGCCACTGAGTGAACCGGAGCGACGCGAAGTCTGGGAGATCTGCGAGGACCGCTATCAAACTCGCTCCACCATCCTCACTTCCCAACTGCCGGTCTCGCGCTGGCACGAGCAGATCGGCGATCCCACCATCGCCGACGGCATCCTCGACCGTCTGGTTCACAACGCCCACCGCATCGAGATGCGCGGAGAGTCCATGCGCAAAAAACGCAATCCACCGCCGGAGGAAGACAACCAGTGATTCTCTCTTCTCCATCGAGGAAGCAGGGGATAAAGGGGCTGGCCGCCCCTTTCCCCTGCACCCCAAATCCCCGCCCAAGCGCCTCCGCTTCGCTCCGGACACCCTCCGGACACTCTTAGTTGACGAAGCCGAACACTTCTTGCACAATCATCACGCCAGCGTCGCTTCGCTCCGACTGCTGTTCACCTTCGTTCCGGAATGCCGTTCGGCTTCCCTCCGGAATCGATGTTCACCTTCACCGGAATACCCAAAGCGCGATGATTGAACCGCGATCTTGCTTTTTCCATCCGATAACGCTCGGAAGAAAGTACAAAATCACAATTACTGCAATCGTAGTTTCAATAGAGCGCTCCATCTTCAGACTCCACCTTTCGGCACTTGATGACGGGCGACATCATCCCCTTTCGTCCCCAAAATAGCAAGGAAACTGAGCACAAAACTTACTCATGCGGTCGGCTTTGGGTAATCAAATTCCAGCAGAATCTTAAACGTGCCGTGCTTAGGCTTATTATTTGCGGGCTTTTGTCTTATCTGTCCGATCGCCTGCACGAAATTGAGATGAGATGAGGTCCATTCATCGTGCTCGCTCGAAACGCCGTAAGACTTCCCTTTGACCCAAACGGCGTCGCAGGCTGTCGCGGGGCATTTCTCGGGAATGTGAACAGCATCCGGCGATAAGCTAACCCTCGTGCCGCATTTACACTCGATTATTACCGCCTTGATGTCATCCAGCCCGACTATGATCTTGTGTTCAAACGTCATCGGCAAAACTCCCTATTTTCATGGCAGTGCATGCACAACAATGGGTACATATTGCTGCAACTGAATTGCTGACTTTCCAAATGGTGCTTGCAGATAAACGTTCACGATCGATGAAGTCGTAATGCTTTCCCCATTTTTCAAAGTGATTGTGACGCTGGGATCGCTCGACATGGACAACTGAAATGCTGCTACTAGGCATGGGCAGGGATGACCGTTTATAGGCGCTTGCGTCGTATCGTTGACTAAGATCTCAGTTGGCGTCGTCCATGGCCCAGTGGCTGTGACCGGCCCCAGGCTTCCCTTCGCACCCGCAATGGCAAGTTTGATTGTCTGAAATGTGAGCGGGGAGGCCAGATTGCTATTTTGCAATTTGATCGTGAAAAAACTGGTCGTTCCATCTGTGCTTTCCCCAATGTAGGTTATTCGTCCAAGCGGAAGTGATTTGAGTTGCGCCGAAGCCAAAGAACTGAATGCCAACAAGAGAATCGCAAGTAGGCGTGTCATCGGGCGTTTCCTCTGGGCGCAAGTATTGCACACACTCCGCACAAGCGAGCAGAAAAGCCTGAGAAGTTAATTCCGCCTCAGAAGTAAAAATGAGTTCTGATAAGATTCGTGAACGCATGAATCCTAGCGCTTATCAAACATTCAGCGCCTTCGCTTTTCCGCTAGTTCTGATTCCTGTGAGCGCTTTAATCAAGAAGATAGTTCGAGGAAGAAGCTCCTTTAGGCTCGACGATTTCTATTTGGGCCTTGATTTGACGCTCGCTGCCTTTTCCTTAGCTGCGGTCAATGTGATCGAAATCAATCCAAACGGCAGGGTGAATCTTGGTTGGTATTTTGTGGTCACGCTGATAGTGCTCATGTTGCAACTGGCCCTGCACCAGCAGTGGACCGGTACTTCGGTTATTTGGTGGAAACCTTTTTTGTTGCTAGGCTTACTGTCGAACGGTCTAGGAATCTCCCTTTTGGGCTTCTTTATACGTTGGAAAATAGAAGGGAAGCTGTGAGGCGAAACTTCAAAACTGACCTGCTCGCGACAATCGCAATTGCGGTTAGCGTGGCCCTGCTTGCGATTGGAATTGCTGAGAGTTTCCCATTGTTGCTGCCAATCGCGGTTGCTCTTGCGGCTGTTGCAGTAGTAGCAAAATTTTCTCTCAGCGCAGATCGCAGAAGGCAGATTCTTCCCAACTCTCCGCGCAGACGCGTAACTGACCGGAAACACGAACGGGACGGTGTTCCCGTCTAATTCTTTCGCACAAATGGCGTGAACGCATTTTCCTCCACAAGCTTTGCGTATGGCATCGCTCCCACCTTTGCCATCCTTGCCACGGTCATGCCAAATAGATCGGGCGCTTTCCGATTGTTGAATCGGAACTGAAACTCGTTTAGGTAGCGCTGAAGATGCTTTAACGAGATCTTATGGAATGAACCGACCACACCACGCTTGAACAGCGAGAATGCGGATTCCACGGTATTGGTGTGAACATTCCCGCGCACATATACCTTGTTCTTGTGCTTGATGGTCTTGTGCGGCACGTCGCGAAACTGCGTGAACTCAAAATTGTATGCCGGATTTTCGTCAGTCATGATGCCCTGAGCGTCTTTGGCAACATTATCCGCGATGACCTGATAGAGCGTGTCCGCTTTATTGTCTGGCGTGTGAACATAGCGCACTTGTCCGCCGCGCTCGCGGACGCCGATCACCACATCTTTGTTCTTGAGCTTACCGCGATGCCCGCGCTGTTTGCCGCCGATGTAGGTCTCATCGACTTCCACGATTCCTCTCAGCTTGGGCGCGTTCGCGTCCATCATTGCTTTGCGGATGCGATGCGCCAGATACCACGCCGTGCGGTATTGCACGCCTAGCGCCCGCTTCAATTGATTGGCAGAGATTCCCTTCTTAGATTCGGTAATCAGGGCAATGGCAAGGAACCACTTGTGTAGGGGCAGGTGGGTGTCATGGTAGACGGTGCCCGTGGTCGCGGTGAACTGGAAGCGGCAATCGTTGCACTGGTAGAGCTTGCGGTCTGGGCCGATCTTGCCCGTTTTCTTATTCAGCTTCCCTTTGGATTCAATCCGCGAAATCCTCAGCGATTCACAGGCGAGGCACTTGACTCCGCCCGGCCAGCGCATATGCTCTAGGAAAGCAAGGCATTTGGCTTCGGTGTTGAGTTCCTTGTAAACGTCTAAGAGATTCATGGCAACCCTCGACTGTAGCCATGATCCCAGAAAAGGGCCTGATGTGTCAAGTGCATAATCGTGGTCAAGGAAATATTTGCATGAAGATGTTTTTGGGTTAGTACGAATAGCATAGTGCTATAGACGCATGCTATACTCCCGGCCATGAAATTCCGCGCCCTGCAGGAAAATCTTCGCAAAACCCTATGGTCCCGCATCGATGAAGGCGACTTGACTGGCCTCCGGTTGGCGGAACAGACCGGTTTCAAACAGGCGCACATCTCCAACTTTCTCAATCGCAAGCGCGGCTTGAGCCTTGAAGGTATGGACAAGGTGTTGAATGTACAGCATCTTTCGGTGTTGGACCTGCTGGAACCCGGCGAGGTCAACAAGCGCGCCAGTATCCTGCCTCCGAGCGATGACGAGTTTGAAAACGTGCGGGTGGTGGAAACTGGCATGGCAGCTGCCGATCCACGAGTCATGAGCATGAATGTGAAGGAGATCCTTAAGTTCAAGAAGAGCTTTCTGCGCAAGATGCGCCCCGAAATGGAGGGGAATCGCGACCGCTGGGAGCGCTTTGTCCTGATCAAGGCCGATGGGCGCGAAGGTATGAGCATGTATCCTCGCCTCATGCCGGGGGCAACCGTCCTCATCGACCGGCACTACAACTCGATGAAGCCCTACCGCAAGGGAGAGTCCAACATGTACGCTGTCAGCAAGAACGGCGTCTGCACCGTCAAATACGTGGAGCAGGCGGGCAGACACCTGGTCTTGCGTCCACACAACTCTGCTTATCCAGTTGAAGTTCTACCCATGGAATCGGGTAGAAAACCCGCAGACTACCTGATCGGGCGGGTTTGCCACGTGGGAATAGAGACCTAGCGATATCTACTTCGAGCCTCACTTCCAGCGTCGGAACACTTGGTCTAGAATCTTCAACGCCTCACCGAGCGTGCTCCGCTCGTGCTCGCCAAGCGCGCCGAGATGGTCGGCCAAATACCCAATCCTACGCTCGCGGGCGGCTTGCAGCAGGTGCATGCCTTTCGGAGTGGCGCGGATCTGAACCCGGCGGGCGTCGCCGGTGTCCGCCACCCGTTTGGCCAGACCGCCACGTTCCAGGCCGTTGACAATACGGGTCATGGTGGGTGGTTTCACCTGCTCCGCCGCCGCCAGTTGGCCGAGCGTCATAGGCCCCCCGAAAACCAAAACCGATAGGGCCGACAGCCGGGCCGGGCCCTCGCCGCTCGCGGTGTCCTGCTGGCGGACCCTCCGCAGCAGGTGGATGGCGGCCGAATGCAGCCGATCAGCAATCCCAAGCACGATGGGGCCCTGCTCACTTTTTTTCTTGCTTTTCGTCATACGATATAGTTAGCTATGCTAACTAATATAGTAGCGGAGGTGAACCTACCATGGATACCGAGACCACCGGAATCGGAATCTCCCGCATTGGGCAGATTGCCATCAACGTGCACGACCTCAACCGCGCCACTGCATTCTACCGGGACACTCTCGGTCTGCGCCTCTTGTTCACAGCGGGGAAGCTGGCTTTCTTCGATTGCGGCGGAGTACGCCTCATGCTCGATACTCCTGAGAAACCGGAATTCGATCATCCCAGCTCGATCTTGTACTTTGCCGTAACCGATATTAAGGCCGCTCACCAACAGATGGTGGCCCAGGGTGTGCGCTTCGAAGACGAGCCGCATGTAATCGCGAGAATGCCCGACCACGATTTATGGATGACCTTCTTTCGCGACTCGGAGCAGAATCTGCTCGCGCTGATGAGCGAGGTGGCCCGTGCGGCGTAACGCCTACGCCGCAGTTCTACAATTCTTTGCGGCCTCGCGGCTTCCAGAGACTTAAAAAGCACCATGGAAAATGATCGGGCCGTGGGAAATCGGAAAATGAACAAGGCGTCTGAATGAAGAATAGAGATGAAGAAAATGAATGATGACGCCTTGTTCTCGATAATAACTATTCCGCCGCTATCGACAAATTAGAAGCGATACACCACCCCGGCTGAAGGTTCCGCGGTGTGTTGCCATGAGCCGGTCGAATAACCGAAGATGTTGAAGTCAGGCGCCTGATAAACAAGCCCGCGGTACTGCAGACGCAGAGCGATGTTATGTAACAATCTATAATCCGCGCCGCCCCCGTACAGAAAGACTCCTTTGGCTTCCGTCGCCGCTCCCGAAGCTGTGTTGTTGGAATTATTAACTGGACTAAATATCAGGGCTCCGCCACCAGCAAGCAGAAACGGACTCAGCCTGGCTGATTTCCTGGGAGTGAAGACATAGTCGGCGGTCGCTTCGTGGACGCTCGAGCGAATACTGTTCAAGGACTGATTACCTGAAAGATCAGTCACGGTGTAATTTTGAGAATTGCGGGTGAAGGCATAGTTCAGCTCCAACGCATGTCGTTGCTTGAGCGCGTGGCGATAAGTCGCCAGAAATCCCGCCGAGGTGGTCGGCGCCAGCGTAACCTGCTGGCCACTGGATTGAGTCACGAAGCTTCCGAAAGCATTTATGCTCACGTCCGAACGACTCTGAGCCAGCACCACGGACGTGAACAAGAACACAAGCAACGACGACTGCGCCGAATCCTCTGAACATTAATTTGCCTCGCATGATTTATTTTCTGGAGGAGATCCGATGCGAATCAGCCGAACTGATTCAACTGAACGATCGAATCTCCCGATCTGCGAGGTGAGATGCCAGCGCTCAAGAATTCCGCGGTAAAGATTGCGTCAAGCGGAGTAAAACTTTGTAAATGGTTTTGTGCTGGGGCGCCTCGGAACCGGACGACGCGGTCAGCAAACGTCGCGCCGTCCTGGTCCGAGATTTTTCAGAGAACCTCGTGCTTGGAGCTAAGCGAGAAGACCACGGATGCTCACTGCGGTTGACTTGGACCATCGCTCGGAGGTGGACCGTTCCCAGGGCCACGGCCTCCCATGTGCTCACGCCTCTCCTCTTGCATCTTGTCGAACTTCTTCTGCTGATCTTCGTTCAAGAGTGCTTTGATTTGAGCCGCGCTGTTCTCGTGAACGCTTTTCATCTTGCTGAACCGGTCGTCGCGGGACAACGACGAGTCATCACGAATCTGCTCCATCTGCTTGCGCTGGTCTTCGAGAATGGGTTTCAGCTTTGCCTGTTGGTCGTCGCTCAAGTTCAGTTTCTTAGCCATGTGCTTAACTTGATCGTCGACGCGTGGGCATGGCGTGCCGGCCCATGCGTCCGTCCATCCCAGAACCTTGACCGGATTGATCGGGAGCAGCTTGGCCTTGGGCGTTTTGACCGAAAGCAATTCCTAGTCCAAGGCTGAGAACTAGCGCAACTAGGATCGTTGCGGCAGGCAACGCCTTGCGCTCATATCGCGAGCTCGCAGCATTTTTTGTGGGTAAATTTAGCATTTGAATCTCCAATTCCGACCTGAACAATCTGGGTGTCTTGCTCCCGAGATTGAGGTCTATTCATAGAAACACCTTATGGTGTTCGACCGAGTAAAGAGTTAGTAAAGTTGGCGTAAAAATTCGTAAATCAAATTGCCAACGCTGAGATAGCCGTTCCGAACTCCCGCCATAGCGGCACGAGCTTTACAACTCTTTACTCACCTTGACCGATTCTTTACGCAAGGCCAGCAACAGATGATCGGTCGCACGCATCTCTGCCTTTGGAGTTGTCTGCCTACCTATTTCTCAGCGTCTTATTCTTCTCGGGAGGAAAGTATCGTGAGCCGCTTCTGGAAGCTGCTGTCATCTGGCCTTGGTTTGCTGTCGCTCGGAGTGGTCCTGCTCAGCCTGGGATGCGGTGGATCCAACAGCACGAAGCTCAGGGTGATGAATGCAGTCCCCGACCAAAGCCTGCTAACTTTTCTGCTGAACGGCAATAGTTTCGCCGCGAATGTGGCCTACCAGACGGCCACCAGTTATCAGACTGTGAATTCCGGCTCGCCACAGCTCCAGATCGAGCCCTCAGGTTCCTCCGATCGCCTATCCCCGCTTTCAGCCAGGCGCTGAGCCTCAGTGGCGGGAACAACTACACTCTGGTGGCCGCGAATTTCTCGGCCAATGGTCACATCCTGCTGCTGATTGACCAGAACACTGCTCCCGCGTCGGGCGACGTAAGCATTCGCGTAGTCAACGCATCGCCCAGTCTTGGGACCGCTGATGTTTACATCGTCAGTCCCCCGGGCACATCTATCGATGCTCTCTCGCCTGCCATCAGCGGCTTGGCCTTCGCGGCGGCCTCGAGCTACCAGTCTCTCACTGCATCCTCGAACTATGAGGTGATCTTTGCTCCGGCAAATACGAAATTCACTGTCATCGACAGCGGACCGCTCGGCCTCACCTCTGGCCAGGTTCGGACCGTAGTCGGACTAAACAGCCAGGGAGGAGGGTTTACCGACGCCGTGCTCCCTGACTTGAACTAAGCTGGGTTTACTTCGAGTCGCCGTCGTGGTCGGCATCACGCCTACTTTTCAGAGTAACGGAATCTTGCGCCTTCGCAGGCTGGTTCTTCGCAGCGGCGTTCCCTGCCACTGGTTTAGCGGCCGCTTGAGATACTTCGGTTTGGTGGATTGCATTCGAAGAAGCGACTGGGTTAACCATAAGAAATTCCCTCCAATCACTCCTATCGGCAGATGGACGCAACCCATGAATCCAATCCCGATGAACCAGCCTCCGGAAAGCCTGACTCGCTTCACCTCGCCACTCTAAGCGTTCTGTTATCATCGATTTTCTGCCGGAATTTTTTTGCTCAGATGGATGACGACATTCCCAGCATTTCGGTTTGGAGGGAGGCATTCATGGAGGAGACACCCGCTCTCGCGATGGGATCACGCCGCAACGAGGATATTGCGCTCGATCTCATGAAGTTTATCGCTATGACCACAGGCTACGGCCGGACCAGCACTTCGGGAGTGGGGTTCCAGGGAAGCGGCGCCGCTGCGAAGCCCGAAGATTACGCCGCCCATCTGCTTGAGCTTTACGGAAAGTGCTTGGCGGCGGTGGCGAAGAAGTAAGGAGTGTGATAGGTCTAACCGGCGACGGAAATCGAAAGCCGTCTTTCTCGCCTATGGTTTGATTCACCTGCAAAAACAAAGCCGCGACGCAAGGCCGCGGCCACGGGCTGAGCCGAAACTCCTCCCTCACTAAACTCATATTTTCGATCCGCTCATCTTCGATCCGCTGCGTCAGCGACGGCGGCGTCCGCCTCGCCTGGCGGGCTTCTTTGATCTTCCTGCCGGCTTTCTCTTCGCAGGCCGCTTTGTTGCTCTCCGCGCAGGCTTCTTCTTGGCTGGCTTTTTCTTCGGAGCCGGCTTTTTCTTCGCGGGCTTTTTCTTTGCGGCTGGTTTTTTCTTCGCCGGCTTTGGGGCGCCTCCGCCTCCGCCGGCTGGTCTGGGCGCGGGTGGAGGAAGGATGGGCTCGGGTTGCGGCTCACTCATCCCCGGCACTTCGGCTTCCTCTTCCTCTTCTTCTTCCTCGTAATCTTCTTCCAGCGCATCACCATAAGCGCCGCTGTCACCAAATTCGTCTGCTTCGTCGTCACGTCCGTAGAGGGTTTCGTCGAAACTCATTTCTCCTCCTGATTTTTTCCGGGCTGCGCTCTGCGCTGGACGCCGCGCCGCCGATGTCTCTTTTGGGAAATAGTAAGACAACTGTAAGACTGCTTTGTTTTGGCTGAACGGCGCGTGATTATAGCACAGCAGTTTTGCCCGTCAGTCACCGGCACTTTGCATATTACACCGGATTGAGAATTCGGGCATCGGACCTCAAACCGCAGGAATCCGATCTGAGAATCCTTGATCCTAACGGTCCTTGATCACCAGAATCATACCCGGGCGCAGAATTGCCAGATCGCCGTTATCGCGTTTTAGAGCATCTACGGTCGTGTGATGGGTGGAGGCGATGGAGGTCAGCGTCTCCCCGGGTTTGACCGTGTGGCGCGTCGCGCTGATCGGGCTGTCAGTCCGTAAAATCTTAGTAGATTTCGACTTAGATGCTACCGAGGCCCGGGTTTCGTTCGTGCTGGGCGTGAGGGGAAGATGCACATACACAACCCGACGGCCGTGTAGGCTGTCGCCCTTCAGATGGTTCCAGCGTCGTACCATGGTGGCGGGAACGCCAAAATTGTCGGCAACTGTCTGGACTGTGTCTCCCTTGTGGACCGTATAGCGGGTAGCTCGGCGGGAGAATGTCGCACCATCTTCCGTGGAAGCATGCCGGCCCGGTGCGATGGGGATGATGAGCTTGCTCTCCGGTTGAAGATCTTCCTCACTCTCGAGATGATTTACTTGGGAGATTGACCTCGGGGTCGTGCGGTAGATGCGCGCCAGCGAGGCCAGGGTGTCGCCAGGGGCAACCTTGTGATAGCGCCACCACACCCGCATGTCGCGCGGAATCGTTTCTACAGCACTCAGATAGAGATCCCTGGTTCCCGCTGGCAGGTGCAGATCGAATGACGAATCTTTGGGCGTCGTAAAACGCAGCAACCGGGGATTAAGATCTTGCAAAGTCGCGGGCGAAGCATCGACGCATTCGGCCACCAGACGTAGGTCCACCGGATAGTCGATCTTCACCGTCTCGTACGGGACCGGTTTCTCCGCTACTACTTCGTCAAGCCCGTACTGCGCCGGATTCTTGGCCATGATAGTCACGGCCAAAATAATAGGCACGTAGTTCCTGGTCTCTTTGGGCAGGACGTTGCGCTTGTAAAGCTGCCAGAAATCAGCATAGCCGGTTCGCCGGACCGCCTGTTGCACCGTTCCAGGACCGGAGTTGTAGGCAGCCATGGCCAGGTACCAGTCGCCAAACTGGTTGTATAAGTCTTTCAGATGCCGAGCGGCGGCGCGCGTGGATTTCTCGGGGTCCTGGCGATCGTCGATCCACAAACTGCGCTCCAAACCATATCCTCGGGCGCGGCTTGCCATGAACTGCCAAATACCGCGGGCCCCGGCGTGCGAGACCGCCAAAGGATGAAAGCCAGACTCGGCTTGCGCTAGATAAATGAGATCTTGCGGAACCCCCTCGTTTCTCAGAACACTTTGAATCATGTCATGGTAGCGACCGCCGCGAACCAGAGCCCGCTCCAGGACCCCGCGTCCGCGGGTGGGGAGAAGTAATTGATGTAGCTGGCTACCGGGTCCGTCAACATCAGCGGCAGATCGCTGTGCGTGGCCTTTATTTCGGCTTCCGCCTTGGCCTTGATGTTGGGGTCGACAGGAAAAGTTACTTCGTTGGCTTCGTCGATCGGAGCGGGCTCGGATTTCTGCGCGCTGGAATCGTCCTCTGTCGGCTGCAGCCCCGGACTGTTTAGGGCCTCCAGCACTCGGTCGAACTCCGGCTCCAAACGATTGTCGGACAGCGCATATTCCGGGCTACCCAGCAAGCCAAGGGCGTGTTCAAAATTCTGCTTTGCCGCTTCAAGGCGGCCAGCTTTGTAATTGTCTTGCCCAGCCTGATATTCCTTTTCAACCTGCGCGATCAGATCGGCAACTGGATCAGTCTTAGGCTTTGTGTCTGATTTCGTCTGCTTAGCCGGTGCGGGGCTGGGATGAGGAACTTGGGCCGTGCTTGCGGGAACTGGCGCGGTGGAGACCGCCTTTGGGGCTGGCGCGTTGGCCTGTGCGGGCGGCAGTAGAGCCACCGGCCGCTGGGCCGTCTGACAGGCAGTCCCTGCAAGGAGCAGGGCGGAAAGTAGTGCCGTCAGAAGATAGAGTTTTGCAATCTTCATATTCATCTATCACTTACAGCAACTGTCCTGTAAACCCGCCGGCTATGAGATCGTACTATCCTCCAATTTGATGGGTCAACGAAGAACCGGGTTTGCTCCCGTTACTTTAGGAACAGGCCGCGCATATTACTCCCACGACGTAAGGCAGTGGCAACTGGAGATTTTTTAGAGGCAGAGCTTCATGCTTTCGGCGACTCAACCTCTCTGGCAAACAAAGCGGTGCTGGCGCACCGCCCAAGATATTTCTGTCTTGACAACGCCTGCGCTCTATCGAGGGCCACCCGCCCGTCTAGGGCTGATACATGCCAATCTTGAACTGCCCCGCGCATGTTCTGCGCTTGCTAAAGTTGTCGGAAGCAATGAATATGCTGCAAGTTTTTACCTCCGGTAGGTTACCCCATTTGTCGCTGAAACTCGCGCGTGTGAGAACATAGAGCACGACATCCCCTCGTTGCAGCGCATTCCAAGTGTCAAAGAAAACGTTGTCTGTATCCTTAACCCCTTTCGCATCCAAGACGGACAGAGCGTATTTCTTCGCAAAGCTAAACGTTTGCAAGGGGTTAAGAACGTATGGAAAGCCCATCGTACGTTTCGTTGGCCCATCCTCCATGAATAAATAAATCTTCTTCGTCTTCCATGTGATCTCCCTGAATTAGTGGCCTAACTGCGACTGACGCCCTTACCATCGGGTATGGCCCAGTCGGGGTGAAGGGCGATTGGTTGTGCCCGCTTATGTGCGCTACCACGGCCGCTGGGAGACTACTACCAGGCAACCCACTCATGAGCCCGTATGCCTTGCTATTGCCCTGAATCTCAATTGTGACATCATCCACATGCACATCGGCACGTGGCAGAGACTCTCGAGAAGTTTGGCGAAGCGCGTTGACGCCGGTGAGTATTTCATCAAGCTCGTTTCCAAACTCCTTCAAGTCGGTCTGATTGGCCAGTATCATCGACAGGTCAAAGGATCGCCAAAGCTCGCCGGTGTTGCCGCCGCCAAAACATATAACCTGCGCGGGGTAATGGGTCCCTGTGGTCGTATCACTCTTAGGGTAGAAGATTCACCGTCGCGGGGTGGAGCTCCCAAACAGTTAGCACTTGCGGAGAGCCACGCTGGAGGCCCACGGCGTTGTGATCAAAATCTTCAAAGGCCATTCCCAAGACGTCGGCGGGCAAAGCTTGCGGCAGTTCGCCGCCATGCTCTGCATCGAGGCGGACTCCATGTTGTGCTAGCTGTGCTTGAATATTTTTGCGTGCGCTGCAAAACTCGCTGTCAACCGGGGTTTCAACGATGATTCTCCGAGCTTTCTTATCTGCGGTTTGGGAAATCTCGAGGTGTATGTCGCAGTCCACGCTGTTAACGCTCGCTTCCTGCAAAAATGCCACAGCAATATGGAACACTTTGAGCTCGTTCCCAGTTCGGGGCGGGTCGAGAGAAACGGGGTCAGTTTGGGCCCAGGTGTAAATGGTGTCAATCGTAATATCGCTGGCGCCGATGGGAATAGGGATATGCTTCTCGGCGTGCCGGTAATCGGCAAAATCGGGCTCAAGAGGGGTACAGCTGCAGATATCTTGCGGCTGCGCCTCACCAACATTGAGACTTCCGCAAGATAGGGCAACTTCCAACAAAACCAAGCTAGCCACGAGGGCGATAGGTTTGAACCTAAATATCGTGCTTGGCTTCTTCTGATACGTCGCGAATGTGGTTCGTGATATTGATTTCACTTTTCGTTTCACTTCCGATTACTGATCTCGCGACACCCGGAGTGGAATACTTCGTCCCACATCCGCCTAACATTTCGGCCTGCTCGAATGCACTCTGAAAGAATTCTCTGTATCGATACCCGTTTCTACTGGTAGGCCTTGAACTTAGGCTTGATGCCAATGCGCAGAGGTTCATTCGACCACGAAGTACAGTTGGCAAGGGACAACAATCTGTTCAAAAGCGCACAGCTCGCGAAACTCATAAGGGGGCAGAGTTAAGCCTGGAAGCCAAGTGCTTTATTGTGGAGATGTCCAGCGTCACAGAATTGTCAGGGGCTTCGTCGCATTTTGGCCTCGCCAGATTTTCCCTACGGATGGGTTTTCCCATTGTGACCATTGCTCTTGCTGAGGCCTTGCCCGTGGCCATTCTCGTTGCCGTACAGTCCATCCATTACAAGGGCGTTTGTCCTTATCCTGCCCATCTGTTCATAGATGTACTGGCGAAGGTCGGCAACGTCAAGAATGCGGCTTCCATTGTTCAGGTGCGCATACATCAAATCTTCTCTGAGGCCTTCGAGGAGGGATAGCGCGATTTGTCTTTGGTTGATGTCCATGACTACTCCACTGCGAACAACATTTGGACAGCCGTAGGGTACTTTCCATGCTGCACACAAATCTGTGCAATTTTGAACACTTTTGGGGGCGGGTATTTATGAGAAAGGTTCTACTTGCTGGTGTCAGCAAGGCGAATGGGGATTACGGCGCGAAAGCTAGTCGTGGAGAACGATATTTAGAAGTGAACTATGAACTTGCAGGCCGCTTCCGCCATTATAGTCAACGAAGCCTAACTTTCTGAACCGATTCATGAAAAAACTGACCCGCGACCGGGTTGTGCCTATCATCTCGGCGAGGGTCTCCTGACTCATCTTGGGGATTACAGTCTCGGGCACGCCTTCCTTGCCGAAGTGAGCAAGCAACAGCAGAACCCGAGCTAGTCTCTTTTCGCTGGAATTGAAGAGTTGGTCAACTAAATCCTCTTCGTATCGGATGTTCCGTGCCAGCAGATACGCTACGAACAAATCCGAGAACGCGTGTTCTCGGTGGAGCGCAAGCATCATTGCCTTCTTGTCAATTTGCAGAAGTTCGCAGTCCGTCATGGCGGTCGCAGACCCCATCCGTAAAGCCTGTCCGGCCAGGGCACCTTCTCCGAAGAAGTCTCCGCCATTCAGTACGCCGATCGTTGCTTCCTTGCCAATCTCGGATACGACAGTGAGTCTAACCTTGCCTTGTTGGATGTAGAAGATTGCGTCAGCCGCGTCCCCCTGCGTGAAGATTGTGTGTTTATTGGGAAAGGCCACGGCTTTCCTACCCTCGCCGATAGTGGCAAGGAATTTCCTTGGGTCGAAGTCGCGCCTTTTCTTGACCGGCCCGGTTGGTGCTATCAATGGCTTCTCCTGGTGCGGAGCTACACTCTTAACTATTTTATCAAAATGGTGGTCAGCCAAAGATGTTCACTTTTGCTCATAATTTTGAATTCACTTCGGAAGGGCCACGGCTTAGATTCATGGAGTTGCGGGCTGCCACCCTAGCACAGTCCTTACCCGATTGTGCTAATTGAATGACGACATACGTCAGAGTAAGTGCCAGTACTGACCAAAAGCGGCGCGAGTCAACCCCTACCAGCGCACCGAATCTTAATTGCTACCGCGTGTGGTGCGATGCACCTCATTTGTCACGTTTCGTGCGTATTGAGTCTCGGGGGTACTATTCTCGGGTCTTCTGGGGGTGATGTATGCTCCGCAAACCCCGCCGCGAAACTCGTATCGAGCGTATATTCCGCGAGGTGACTGGCCGCAAGATGAGCGTAGCCCTGAGGCGCATTCTCCTACGCAGACCAACGGCCAAACGCAAATCTGCATAGATTCAAACTGCCCTTCCCCACTGGTAAAGAGCGTATGATCGTGGGCACGATGGATGCGAACTACATTTCGGAGCGCCTCTCCAGTCTGAAGCAAGAGCTGAGCGATCTAAGAGTCATCAATGGCCCGCTATTGGAACTGGAGCGCGCATAGCGCCTTGCAGAAATCAGCTCGCGCCTTGCACCGGGAACACCTGCTGCACATCAAGCGGGAGTTGTCTGACCTGATGAAACGCTGCGCTTAATGAGCCCGTGATAGGAACTTCGGGACGGCAGCCTACGAACAAAATTGAACGGACGCCACCTTAGCCAAGGCAAGGCTAGGCTTTGTGCTGCCATTGAAGGAGAAGAAATGCGAAATGTCTATACGTTCGCAGGATTGACATTTGCCTTGGCGCTGGTGTTCAGCTTAGCCACTGCTGCGCAGACATCAAGTACGGAGTCCAAACAACAAGCCTCACCAGATCAGAGCCAGACAGACGCCGCCGGAGATATGCATCGCGACCGGGTTGGTGACCGCCTAAAGTCGCTCAGTCAGCACCTAAACCTAACGGAGGATCAGAAGAAACAATTGAAGCCAATTCTGGCTGGCGAGTTCAAACAAATGAGAGTGGTGGGTGAAGACGCATCACTGACTCAAGACCAAAAGCGAGAAAAGATGAAGCAAATCCACGAGGCTTCGCGACCACAGGTTCAGGCGATCCTTACGCCCGAACAGCAGCAGAAATTCGCTCAGATGAAGGAAGAAGCCAAAGAGCGACGCGGCGAGGAGAAGGACAAAGGACAGAGCGACCACCAACCACAACAGTAGTGAGTTCAATCCGAACCGCGGAAAGATCTCTCTCTAGGACAAGTTTTGGGGGAGGTAGTGCTACTCCGGCAAGGGCACGGTAAGGGCACGGGCCGGCAAACAGAGCCTTGGAATCGGTCAGTAAGTGGGAGCGGTAGTGGGCTACGTTTACTCGAATGGTTTCAGTCGCAAGCCGGAAAATCACGCGGCTGCCACGCTGCTGAACTATTTTGCCTACAGCTGCATCAAAATTCATCGTACACTTCGCATATCTCAATGGCGGCTGGCGTCACAGATCGGCTGTGGGACGTGGCGGACTTGGTAGCCCTTTGGGAGTCTTACGAGCGGAGGGCAGAAAGAGCGGCATAAATGACCCAATGGGAATATCGAATAGAGTTTATCAATCTGGAGGCGTCTCGCCACAATCCCAAGCCGGAGATTATTCTGATGCTAAATACGCTAGGAGCCGAAGGCTGGGAGGCCGTTACTAGCTGGGGAAGCAGAGAGAGTTCCTACGTTATTTTCAAGAGATTAATTTCAAAGTAGCCCACTACCCCGTCCCTGGGATCGCAAGGGTGCGGACAACTTAAGCAAGTTCATCGCCCGTGTCACATCCGTTGAGCGGCTCCCCATTTTCTGAGACACATTGAGGGTTAGTTTCCGGCAAAATCTACTACCTAAGAAGGGGAGGTTTGCCGTGAAGAGGAAGCGGTTTTCTGTGGAACAGATCGTGGCGGTGCTGAAGCAGGCGGAGGTGGGGGTGCCGGTTGCGGAGTTGATCCGTCAGGTGGGGATAACCGAGCAGACTCTGTATCGCTGGAAAAAACAGTACAAGGGGCTGGAAACCGACCAGGTCCGTCAGTTCAAGCAGCTACAGGAAGAGAACGGGCGGCTGAAGCGATTGGTGGCGGAGCTGACGTTGGACAAGACGATGCTCCAGGACGTGCTATCAAAAAAGTTGTGAAGCCCTCGCAGCGCCGCCCGGTGGTGAGCTATTTGCATGGCACCTATCAGGTGAGCGAGAGGCGGGCATGTCGAGTGGCGCGGGTTCCGGTTTCGACCTTTCGTTACGACAGTCGGCAGGAGCCACGAGCGGCACTGCGGCTGCGCATTCGGGAGATCGCACAAGTCAGAGTGCGCTATGGCTACCGCAAGATCCGGGTACTGCTGAATCGCGAGGGCTGGAAAGTGGGAAAGAAGCTGGTATACCGGCTATACCGGGAAGAGGGTCTGACGCTGCGGCACAAGCCAGGACGGCGGCGGCGCGCATCGCTGCATCGCCGCGAGCGTTTTCATCCCACAGCACCCAACCAGGTGTGGAGTATGGATTTCGTGGCTGACCAGTTGGCAGATGGACGACGGTTCCGGGCCTTGACCATCCTGGACGTGTTCACGAGGGAGAGTCTAGCCATCGAAGTGGGACAGAGGCTGAAGGGCGAGAGCGTGGTCTCGGCCTTGAACGAGATTCGGCAGAAGCGAGGAGTTCCGAAGTTCTTGTTCTGTGACAACGGATCGGAGTTTACCAGTCAGATCATGGACCTGTGGGCTTATCACAATCGCGTGCAGGTCGACTTCTCGCGGCCAGGGAAGCCGACCGACAACGCGCACGTGGAGTCCTTCAACGGCACCCTGCGAGCCGAGTGCTTGGACGTGCACTGGTTCGCGAACCTGACGGAGGCCAAGCAAGTCATCGAGTCTTGGAGGCGCGAATACAATGAGAGTCGTCCTCACCGATCTTTGGGAGAACGAACGCCGAGTGAGTTCGCTTGTCAGATCGCTCTAAATGGCGATCTGCCAAGCCCACAAGCTGCCGAAAACTCACCTTGAAAGTGTTCCAGGAAAAGGGGATCGCTCACCGTCGTCCCCCCTATCCCTCCAGGCTGGACAACTCAGCGGGCGCAGGGTTGCGAAAGAGCACGGCACACGAAAGCCGGGCATCTTGATGGAAGCGAGGTGCGAGGGGGCGTTCTTGGAGCTGGCCCACGCGGGAGAAGCGCGAGAGCAGGGCGAGGTGAAAAGGGCGAGTTATAACCAGCCGAACACTACCGCGCCTTGACAGCAGCAGCGTACAAGCCTAGCATTGTAATTGAGCAAGCTACCTCTTCTTACTCTTTCAGGTCCTCTGAACTAAGTCAGCCCATCTGAAGTTTTCTTTCTTAGTTACCCCCAACCTAGGAGGTTGCCCATGTTTGCACGCAATGTCTCGATTCATCTGAAATCCGCCAATATGCTTTCCGATTACACGCGAACATTTGAGAAGGACGTCCTTCCCTTGCTTCGTAAACAGAACGGTTTTAAGGACGAAATCACATTCGCTGGTCCCGGCGGAGTTGATGTCACTGCAATCAGTCTGTGGGAAAACAAAACCGATGCCGAAGCATACAACACCAATACCTATCCGGAAGTGTTGAAGACGCTGGCAAGATTTATCGAGGGAACGCCCAAGGTTCAGACCGCTGACGTTGTCACCTCGACCCTACATAAGATCGCCGTTCCCGTGGCAGCATAGGACTGTGAGCTTTTCGCACGAGAAGGCGGTTAACTCCGCCTTCCCGGGCTTACAAAGTGCCGAGGCATTAGTCGTTTGGAACGGAGGCTCCTTCCATGAAAACTCTTTTATTGGCCATTCTCTCTCTATGCTTTGCCCTGAGCGTCGTCGCTCTCTCGCAGGACGCTCCGAATCAGGCGCCACGGAAGACTCAGGTGGCCGCCGCGTCGGGGGCTCGGTTGACAACCATCATGGGCACAATCCAGGAAAATGGCGACAAATTGAGGTTCGTAACCGACCAAAGAGCATGGAATGTGGACAATCCGGAGACCCTTAAGGGTTACGAAGGACACTACGTGCACGCGAAGGCACACATCTACGCGGAGAAGGATTTAATTCACATCACAGAAGTGAAGATGCCCAGCGGAAGTGAGACCAAGAAAGATGACATGAAGTAAGTGCGACGACTCGCATCTTTGTTGGGGCTGTTCTGCCTGTCTGGCTTTTGCGGCAACCCGATGACGCTAAACCGCTGGGGCATTTTGTCATTTGGATCAGTTGGACGAGCCTGCGGGGTCAGCATTCGACAAGTACGGGGTGCGAGCGAGCGCGTGCGCACGCCCCGCCCCCGCGCCCCGCCACGCTTCCTCGCCCGCGCAGGCTCGCGCGGAGGGGGGTGTTGTTTTCTTCCCCTTTCACGTGCCCTATAGCTAACCCCTCTTCACCGTTGACTCGCAGCAAGCCTTTGCCTAACATGCGCTGTGCCTGAAAACGTCACCCTTCCTGACAGCAATGTCTCGCACTACCGCATCGTGGAGAAGTTGGGCGGTGGCGGGATGGGCGTCGTCTACAAAGCGGAAGACCTGAAACTGGGCCGCTTTGTAGCCCTCAAGTTCCTTCCTGAAGAATTCGCCAAAGATCCCCAGGCCCTGGAGCGCTTTCAACGTGAAGCGCGCATGGCATCGGCGCTCGATCATCCCAACATCTGCACCACCTACGAAATCGGCGAGCACGATGGAAAATCCTATATCGCCATGCAGTATCTGGAAGGGATGACGCTGAAACACCGCATCAGCGGACGCCCGCTGGAGCTGGGAGCCGCGCTCGATCTCGCGATCCAGATCGCAGACGCTCTGGACGCTGCGCATGCCAAGGGCATCATCCACCGCGACATCAAACCGGCGAATATCTTCGTCACCACACGTGGGCAAGCCAAAATTCTGGACTTCGGACTGGCCAAGGTCGCAACCTCGGCACACTCCTCAGGACTCACGTCTGCTGCAACCGCCACTGGGGATCACCTGACCAATCCGGGGACCGCCATCGGCACTGTGGCCTACATGTCTCCCGAGCAGACCTTGGGCAAGGAACTAGACGCCCGCAGCGACCTGTTTTCGTTTGGCGCTGTGCTCTACGAGATGGCCACAGGCAGCACACCGTTCAAGGGCGACAACTCGGCCGCAATCTTTGATTCGATCTTGCACAATGCTCCGGTTGCGCCAGTGCGGTTGAATAGCCAGGCCCCGGCGGAATTGGAACACATCATCAGCAAAGCGCTGGAAAAGGATCGCAACCTGCGGTATCAGCACGCTGCCGACATCCGCACTGACCTGCAGCGGCTGAAGCGGGACACCGAGTCCGGACACACGGCGGCCACGGCCACTGACTCCAAGGGGACGAAGGCAATCGTCACTTCCAGCCGGTCGCGACTTGGCTTGAAGATTGGTATTCCGTCCGCACTAGTCGCACTCATTCTTGCAGGCGTCTTGTTTTGGCGATCGCGCCCGGCTGCCCCGCTCACGGAGAAAGATACGGTCGTGCTAGCCGATTTCACCAATACCACCGGCGATCCGGTTTTCGATGATGCGCTCAAACAGGCACTGGCAGTGGATTTGAGCCAATCGCCTTTTATCAATGTTCTTTCCGATCGCCGCATGAGCGAGACTCTCCGCCTCATGGGCCGCGCTTCCGGTGAACGCGTGACCCGCGATGTGGCGCAGGAGATTTGCCTGCGTACCGGAAGCAAGGCCCTGCTGACAGGATCGATTTCCAGCCTGGGCAGCCAATATCTGGTGGGTCTGGAGGCGGTGAACTGTGGAAACGGAGACACTCTGGCCAAAGACGAAACCACTGCCTCGCGGAAAGAAGACGTTGTCAAAGCATTGAGCAGCGTAACTACCACTTTGCGAACCAGGCTGGGAGAATCGCTGGCGTCGGTACAGAAATTTGACGTTCCCATTGAAGCCACTACGCCATCCCTGGAGGCACTGAAGACCTTTAGCATGGGCGTCACCACACAAGCGGAAAAGGGGGATGCGGAGGCAATTCCCTTTTTCAAGCGCGCCATCGAGATCGATCCGAATTTCGCTATGGCCTATGCGCGGCTGGGAATCTCCTACGCCAATCTGGGACAGCCCAGCATGGCCCTGAAAAACCTGGAAAACGCCTACGGTCTGCGCGATCGAGTCAGCGCGCGCGAGAAGTTGCACATCACCGCGGACTACGCCTACGCCACTGGCGAACTGGAAAAGGAAGCTCAGACCTACCTCTTGTGGATTCAAAGCTATCCTCGGGACGCAATTCCGCACATCAACCTGGGGGCCAATGCCACCGCTTTGGGTCAATATGACAAAGGCGTCGTCGAGAATAAGGAAGGGGTTCGCCTGGAGCCAATCAATTCGGCGGGCGTGGGCAATCTCGCGCAGGATTACATGGCAGTCAATCGCTTCGCCGATGCTAAGACCACGCTTGAGCAAGCACAGGCGCGAAATCTGGATGGCGTAGGTATACGGCTACAAATGTATTCTCTCGCATTTCTCGAGGGCGATTCAGGGCAAATGGAGCAACAACTGGCCTGGAGCGCGGGAAAACCAGGTGCGGAAGATCCACTGCTATCTGCTCAGTCGGACACCGAGGCCTACCGCGGCCATTTGGCCAAGGCCAGGGATTTCTCCCGTCGTGCGGTAGATTCCGCCATCCGCGCCGATTCCAAGGAGACAGCGGCACTGTGGCAGGCAAACGCGGCTCTGAGAGAAGCAGAGTTTGGCAACCCGATGGAGGCAAAGAAGGGGACGGCGGCGGCTCTGGCGCTGGCTCCAGGCCGCGACGTCAAGGTGGAGGCAGCGCTAATCCTTGCCCGAGTCGGCGACAGCGCAGGGGCGAAGGCTATGGTCCAGGAGTTGGAAAAGAGCAACCCCTCCAACACCGTGTTGAAGCTCTACTGGGCGCCTACGCTTAAAGCTGCAATGGAACTGAATGGCGGGAGCGCAGCTCAGGCCCTGGTGTTTTTGGAAGCCGCCGCTCCTTATGAACTGGGCGAGCCGCCGCCGATGACCCAAGGAACTTTGTATCCTGTTTATCTTCGCGGGGAGGCCTACCTGCAAGAGCACAAAGGCAGCGACGCGGCTGCCGAGTTTCAGAAAATGCTCAACCACCGCGGCATCCTGGGGAATTTTTTTACCGGCGCTCTCGCTCACCTCGGCCTGGCACGCGCGTATGCAATGACCGGCGATACGGCGAAAAGCCGCAGCGCCTATCAGGACTTCTTCACCCTCTGGAAGGATGCCGACCCCGATATTCCCATCCTCAAAGAAGCGAAAGCCGAATACGCCAAGTTGCAGTAGCGTTGAACTTCTCGTCGATAATCAAGATTATCTCATCCTGAACGGCTTCAGCCGTGAAGGGTATTCGCTCTGCTTTGGTGCGTTTCCTCGAAGGCAGGATATTGGTGGGTGTTTCAGCGGTTCTCCGGCGGGTTGGTTCCATATTGTTGGCGACGCTATTTCACCAACGGTGCAATCTGGGCGGCTATTTCGTGCGTTGGCTTAGGGTTGCCTGAGCGCGCGTGGAGCATCAAACCTCAGTTCAATCAATTCCTTGGTCTGCTGAGAGCCTGCCTCGTATCTCCATTTGCGAACCGCCTCAACGGCAGCCTGTACGAGCAAAGGATTCCCGCCAACCGTTTCGGTGGACTTCACCGTCCCATCAGGCGCGATTACGGCCTTCAGCTTCACGACCCCCTGAATATTCATTTTGCGGGCTGAATCCGGATAGGTTGGCATCACCTTGGTCAGTGTCTTGCGCTGCGCTACCGATTCGTCTTGCTGGGCAAATGCGAGAGATGAAGAAGGCGCGATGACAGACGTTGAAAGTGCCAGTAGTGAGACTGCAATCCAGCGTCGCATATTGGGCATTCGTAGAGAATCTAGCTTAGTCGCAAGAGCGGACAATATGGAGGTAACCGATGTAACATCGTCGGGATCCAGTTGTGACTGATTCCTATGCCGCACATTGAACCTGTTAGACACCCACCGTTTCTTTGACTTCCACGCGCCCACCGGCCTAACATGCTCGCTCTAGGTTGGAGGCTCTTCCACTGCTCGGCCAAACCATCTCGCATTATCGTGTCATCGAGAAGCTCGGCGGCGGCGGCATGGGTGTGGTCTACAAAGCCGAAGATACCCGCCTGCACCGGTTCATCGCGCTGAAGTTTCTGCCTGACGAAGTGGCCAAAGACTCTCAAGCTCTGGCCCGTTTCCAGCGTGAAGCGCAGGCTGCCTCAGCTCTAAATCATCCGAATATTTGTACCATTCATGACATCGGAGAGTACGAGGGTCATCCATTCATCGCCATGGAGTTTCTGGATGGAGTGACCCTCAAGCATCGCATCGCGGGCCGCCCCCTGGAAACGGAAGTACTGCTCTCGGTGGCCATCGAAATCGCTGACGCCCTCGATGCAGCGCACGCCGAAGGCATTGTTCATCGCGACATCAAGCCAGCCAACATCTTCGTCACCAAGCGCGGCCACGCGAAAATTCTCGACTTTGGACTGGCCAAGCTGACGCCGACCGGGCGGATGCTGGATGGGGCTGAACTGGCCGCCGAGGCCACGGCTGCGGCTAGCCTCGAGCACCTCACCAGTCCCGGCACGGCTTTGGGTACGGTGGCGTATATGTCTCCCGAGCAGGTGCTGGGAAAAGAACTCGACGCCCGCACCGATCTTTTTTCTTTTGGCGTGGTGCTCTATGAGATGGCCACCGGCGGATTGCCTTTCACCGGCGGAACGTCGGGCGCAATTTTTGATGGCATTCTGCACAAGGCGCCGGTTGCTCCCGTGCGTCTCAATCGCGACATCCCTGCGGACCTCGAACGAACCATCAATAAAGCATTAGAGAAAGACCGCAATTTGCGCTATCAGCATGCTGCCGACTTGAGGGCGGATCTGCAGCGTCTGAAGCGTGACAGCGACTCGGGACGTTCGATAGCAGCAAGCTCCGTCTCCGATGAGGCGCCGCCTTCCAGCCCGGCAGTTGCGCCACCCGCCGCGGCTCAAGTCAGTGGGGATCAGCAGAGATCAAGCTCTGCCGCTGTGTCAGCCGCAACGCCGACCACAACGCCGAGTGTTCCCGTGTCGACATCGCGCCGCTGGAAGCTGGTTATTCCCGCGGGACTAGTATTGGCCGCACTCATTGCCGGCGGCGTTTTCCTGCGTTCGAACAAAGCGCGCGCCATCACCGCGAAAGATTCGATCTTCGTCGCTGACTTCGTCAACACCACCAATGACCCGGTATTTGATGGCACGCTCAAGAAGGCTCTGGCGGTTGACCTGGAGCAATCTCCTTACCTGAACGTCTTTTCCGATGCCAAGGCCCGCCATACGCTGGCCCTGATGGGGAAGCCGCCGGACGAGCGCGTCACGGTGGATGTTGCCCGTGAGATCTGCCAGCGCAACGGAGTAAAAGCCCTGCTGGCTGGCTCGATCGCCAGTCTGGGCAGCCAGTACGTGGTCACGCTCGACGCACTTAATGCCTCAACCGGCGACACGCTCGCCGAGGTGCAAGGTCAGGCCGACAGCAAAGAGCAGGTGCTCAAGACTCTGGATACTGCCACCAACCAGTTGCGAGGAAAGCTTGGCGAGTCGCTGGCTTCCGTCCAGAAGTTCGACAAGCCGCTGGAAGAAGCGACGACTTCTTCATTGGAGGCGCTGAAGAGTTTCACCTTGGGGGACGTGAAGCACTCCGCCGCCGACGATTTTGGTGCGATCCCCTTTTACAAGCGTGCCATTGAACTGGACCCCAACTTCGCCATGGCTTACGCGCGGCTGGGCACTGTTTATGGCAACCTCAGTCAGGCAGATCTTTCCGAACAGTATCGAAAGAAAGCGTTTGAGCTGAAAGACCGAGCCAGCGAAAGGGAAAGGCTCTACATCACCGCCCACTACTATGCCGACAATGGAGAAGTGGAAAAAGGAAACGCGGCCTACGAACTGTTCAAGCAGACCTATCCTCGCGAAGTAACCCCTTATATAAACCTGGCGGTAACTTATACGCTTTTCCTGGGCGAGTTCGAAAAGGGCCTGGCCAACGGGAAAGAGGCGATCCGGGTGGATCCGGACACGGTCAACGGCTATTTCGTGACTGCCTTTGCCTACGCCGGTCTTAATCGTCCCGATGAAGCCAAGGCTGTTTTGAAAGCGGGTTTGCAGCGGAATCCCAATTTCCTAGACCTGCACGACCGCCTTGCCTACCTCGCCTATGCGCAAGGCGATCTGGCCACCATGGAAAAAGAGGAAACCTTTCTCCATGAGCAGCCTGATCTGGAAATGAATCTGAACACGCGGCATGGAGACATTGCAGCGTCCGGGGGACAAGTCCAACGAGCGCGTGACTCCTATCAAAAAACCGGACAGGTCGCGCAGCGCTTGCAACTCAAAGATTCAGAGGCGGCGGCGCTAAATGCGCAGGCATGGATGTTCTCCCACTTTGGTTATCCGAAACAAGCCACCGAAGCTGCCAACGCCGCCCTGGCCATTTCGCAGGGCTTCTTGACAAAACTTTTTGCTGCCAGCGCCCTCGCAGTCGCGGGGGACAATGCGAAAGCGCTTGAGCTGGCGTCCGAAGTCGCGAAACAACATCCAGACAACACCCTGGTGCAGAACGTCTCCGTCCCCTTCGTGCAGGCGGTGGTTGCGCTGAATGGCGGGAAAGCCAGCAAGGCTATCGAGCTCCTGAAACCAGCGTTGCCCTACGATAACGCGACTACGCCAGATTTCTATCTGCGTGGACTGGCCTATCTGAAGATGGGGCAAGGGAACGACGCGGCGCAACAGTTCCAGAAAATCTTGGCCCTGCGCTATTACGCGCCAGCCGATCCTCTGATGTCGATGGCCCATCTCGGCCTTGGCCGCGCTTACGCGCTCGCTGGCGATACCGCCAAGGGCCGTGCCGCTTATCAGGACTTCTTCGCACTGTGGAAAGATGCTGATCCCGATGTCCCGCTGCTAAAAGAAGCGAAAGCTGAATACGCCAAATTGCAGTAGAGCACCCGGATTTCCTGGCGTGTCCTCCGCGAACTCTACGGTTAAGGAAATTCGACTTCCAACGTGCATGTTGAGTTGTCCTGCTACACTCTTGCTTCACCCATCCTTGGCGTTTGCCGGAGCCTCTTCTCCATGTCTGAACCCTACACTCCCACCTCGCGGACCCGCCTTGTCCGTGAGCCGCAGCGCGCGGTTTATGATCGCGCGGCTGCTTACGAAATCCTCGACGAAGGTTTCATCTGCCACGTCGGATTTGTAATCGATGGCCAGCCGTTTGTCATCCCAACTGGCTACGGCCGCGCAGGCGACAGTCTCTACGTCCACGGCTCAGCCGCGAGCCGCATGCTGCGCAACCTGGATCAAGGCGTCGCGGTATGCGTCACGGTTACGCTGCTTGATGGGCTGGTGCTGGCTCGTTCCATCTTTAATCATTCGATGAATTATCGTTCGGTGATGGTACTGGGTACCGCAGTCGCGGTGGAGGATCCCAAAGAAAAATTAGAAGCGTTGCGGCTGCTTTCGGAGCACATCCTGCCCGGGCGTTGGGCGGAATCGCGTCAGCCGAATGAGAAGGAAATCAAAGCCACCCTGGTGATGCGTCTTCCCATTGAAGAATTTTCCGCCAAGGTGCGGCAGGGCGCGCCCATCGATGATGAAGAAGACTACGTCTTTCCCACCTGGGCGGGTGTAATTCCGCTGGAGTTGGTTCCGGGCGCGCCAGTCAATGATCCGCGGCTGGATCCCGCGCAGGAAATTCCGGAATATGCGAGAAACTACTCGCGCAAGAAACGCGGCTGAGAAAATCTGTGAGTACGTCGAGGGCACGCGGGGTGGCCCAGGTCTCGCCGCTTTTGCGAGGCCTGGGAACGGAAGCCAAACTGCGCACGAACCCGAGCTTTAATGCCTGGACGACGGTCGAAAGCGTCGTCCGCTGGGGCTCGCTGAGCAAGAGGTGAACGTGCTCCGGCATGACGACGTAACCCAGGCAACCAAACGATAACGGCGGCGCATTCGCTCCAGAATGTCGAGCAAAAGATCTCGCCGAGCCTCCTTATCCAGCCACGGCTGGCGTTCATAGCAACTGAACGTGAGAAAATGTAAGTCACCCGTGCCATAGAAGCGGTGCAGAGCCTTGGGCATCGCTAGAGAGTACGAACACAAGAGAAATAGGTCTGTGATGGTCGAACAAGGTGACAAGGTTTCGGATACTCCCACGTCTCGCAAAAACGGCGAGACCTGGGGCACCCGGCTAATATTTTCATTTCTGGCCGACTTTCCTACCCATCAGATTCAGAAGGAGAGCTGGAACTCCTGGCGCTGAGTTATTTCAAACCCTCAACCATGTAAAGATCGGAGAGGTCGCGAACGTACGAATACACATACCATCGGGCATCGGGAGTCAGAGAGAGACTCCGATGTTGTAAACACCGGCGCGATCTGTTGGAGCTAGCTCCTTCCACAGTTGTTTTTCTCCGGTCGTTGAGTCAAAGCGGTACACCTTGAGGGGAATTTCCTGGCGAAGCGAGGCGAAAATATAGCGTCCACTCCGAGCCAGGTTTCGAACGCGCAGGATAGGAAGCAGCGCTTTGATATCTCTGGGCTGCCCGCCGTCGATTGGGTACAGTGTCCAGGTAGAGTCGTCACGAGGCACCAAAATCGACTTATCGTCCAACCACGGAAAACCAAACACACCCTCGGGCGTCACCGGAGTCGAGTGACCGCCCGCCGCATCCTGCAGATAATTGCGCCATGGCTTCCCGATCTCGTGGCCAACCACCAGCAACCGCTTGCCATCGGGGAGCCATTGCACGGAGTCATAGTCGAATCCCGGTTGAGACAGATTTCTTACGTCACCGGTCCGGGTCGGAAGCAGGGTCAGTTGCTGCGGCTCGCCCGGAACCACTGCGGCCACCCATTTGCCATCGGGCGAAACGCTATAGGGAACGCCATCGCCGAGGCGAATCGCGGGAGAGCCGTCGGTGTTGCGCATGTACGCCGAATACTTGGCTCCGCCGCCATCGCCTTCTTCCGCGAAGAAAATCCATTTACCGTCGGGCGAAATGGCTAAGGGAAGCGACCAGTCCTGCCAGCTCAGATCGGTTTCGCGCTTTTTGGCCCGGGAACAATCCCGCGATGCCACGCCGCCGGTTCTGGCGGATGAACAGCACACGGCCATCCTGCGCGATGTCCTGCACGATGACTTCGCCCGCACCCGCCCACACCAGGCGCTGGCTTCCCCGACAGAGTCACACCCATAAGATTGCTGGATAAATGAACGAGGGAGCCCGTAAACCAAATCTCTTTGCCTGAAGGATGCCAAGCCAGGCCGAGCACATCAGAGAAGGTATTTGTCAGCGCCTTCCGATTCCCGGAGCGGTCCACCACCATGATGCTGCCGCGACTATCGAACAGGATGGGATGATCGATGAATGCGACCCGCTCTCCGTCGGGAGAGACTCGGGCATCGCTGATCCAGCCTTCGGTCTTGTAAATCACTTTGCCCAGCGGATACTCCAGGCTGGTCCGCCCGTCGGCCAACCGAACGGCGGCGAGCGCATTGCCATCCGGTGACCAGTCAGCGGAAATAACATTCTTCGGCAACTTCGCGCGGCGCGCCGCCGCTGAGCGGAAGCCGGGCCAACGTCCCCGCTGAGGTATTAGCCGTGAAAAATGTATGGTTCAATGTGACTGCAAGTTCCGTGCTGCGCGAAATCGCCAGGATGCTGCTGCCCTTCAGTCCGAGTTCGCGGGACTGCGGCGAATCAGGCCGCGTGGTGTAGAGCTGCACCGGGTCTTCGCCAAACGCCGCGCTATAGACGATGGTCTGGCCATCGGGAGCGAATCGTGCCGAAGCTACGTGCCCGCCCCGGAAAGTCAGCCGAGTGAACACCGGATTCGAAGCTGGAACCGTGGCTCGACCGGCCCAGAAGGCAGCAGCCGTGGCCAGCAGCAGGACCGGAACTGCCGCCAGCAACGAAGCGCGCAACCGTCCGATATTGGCCAATCGCGATGCCGCCACCGCCTTCGCGGAACTGCTGAGCGAAGACAGACTCTCCAGGTCGAAAGCCAGATCGCGCGCCGACTGGAAGCGCAAGCTGGGCTCTTTTTCCAGGCAATGGCGGACGATCCGCTCCAGGCCGGGAGAGACCTGCAGGCCGGTCTCGCTCAGCTCCGGCGGGTCGTCCTTGAGAATGGCGTTCATGGTCTCCACGCTGGAGTCGCCCTTGAATGCCCGCTTGCGCGAAACCATTTCGTACAGGATGGCGCCGAAGCTGAAAATGTCGGAGCGGTGGTCGATCGTCTGCCCTCGCACTTGCTCGGGCGACATGTAACCCACGGTGCCCATCACCGTTCCGGGCGTGGTTGGCGTGGGACCGGTCATGGTCGCGCTCTCGCCCGACCCCATCTCCGAGGCGAACGATTGCTTGGCCAAACCGAAATCCAGGATTTTCACCCGGCCGTCTTTGGTGACGAAGATGTTGTCCGGCTTCAGATCGCGATGAACAATTCCTTTCTCGTGCGCCGCCGCCAGTCCCCTGCGCCATCTCCAGCGCATACTCGATCACCCTGCGTTGGGATAACGGGCTAGTGTTCATCTTTTCCCGCAGAGTTTGCCCTTCGAGAAATTCCGAGACCAGATAGTGGACGCCGTCTTGTGCCCCTACATCGTGGATCGCAAGAAGATTGGGATGGTTCACGGTGCTTAGAAGGCGAGCTTCGTGCTCGAAGCGATTGAGGCGATCGGCGTCACCGGAAAATGCAGCCGGAAGAATCTTGATTGCGACCGTGCGGTCGAGCCTCGTATCGCGGGCGCGATAGACCTCACCCATGCCTCCGGCGCCCAAGGGAGATTGAATTTCATACGGCCCGAGTTTGGTCCCGGCAGTCAGAGCCATGGTGAATGGTGACGCGCAATTATAACGTTAGGGTTGGGTTTAGGGCGTGGTCGGTCTTTGCGGCCGCGACCTCACGGAGAAACATAGCGGGCTTTCATTCCAGTATGAGGTGACCAGTCCACGATAGATAGTTGCTAACCACCACCTTGAGGCTTCCGCGCCATGACGCTGTAGTTGACCGCGAATTGGTCATTCTCACTCCTCGCCAGATGTTCGAGGCACAAGCCGGCCAGGTTAAGCAAAGGCACTATTGTGTACCTAACTATGAGCCTGGCTGCCGCATATCGCGCGAAGATGTCGAGGCATACATTGACAGTGCGAAAGAACCCGATGATGGTGTTTCCTTCGGGTACCACCTGAATCAACGTAAAAGAAGACAGGAGTTTGCGCAAACCCGCAGGGAGAAACCGCCAGCACTCCTCCTCTGAATCCCGCACATGGGCTGCTGGAACACTCAGGATTAGAGCGCCTTCAGGCCTGAGAACTCGATTAATCTCTGAGAGTACCAGCGAGGGTTCTGGCACATACTGTAGTACTTGGGTGCATAGCACAAGGTCAAAACTACCCGAAGCAAATGGCAGTTGCTCGCCACGTCCAACCACGTCCACTAGTGGTGTTGTTCTGATATCGACAGCAATGTAACAGACATCGTCCGCTAAGAGCTTTCGATAGGGCTGAAGCCGGCCACCCACATCCAGCACTCTCAGAGGACTTATTCGAAGGTCGCGAAGCCAGTGCTTGAAAATCTCACGCCGTCTTCTAAGGATCAACCAATTGGGATTGGTAATTGAAGGGTATAGCCGCGCCCGGCTTTCTCGAATGACTTCTTCCGATATTCCCATTGCTACGCGCTGCTGCCTGGCGCCGAGCATCGGCATCGTTGGTAACGTTCTTACACCGCGGCCTTTGTAAACAAGAAATTATTTCTCGTGTCCCAATGCTCATGCCGCCAGTGGCGTACCGGGGTGAGACCAGCGTCGCGTGCCAGTGCGAGAAACTCGCTCAGTGGTGGCGTGAAACGAAATCTGACTGCCATCGTGAATCACCATGGGCTTCCCGGTTACTTTCCAGTACGCCATCCTTCGAGCCATGCCGAGGCAGGTCCGCAGGCCATGTTTGCCGTAGAGGTACGCCAAGGTTTGCCAGTTGCTGTCAAATTGCGGCTCAAGCGGCGGGCCGGGAACAAACGGAATCTCGCCGATGAAAATGCGCGCTCCCGGCCTCGCGATACGATGCATTTCGCGCAAGCTCAGCGGAACTTTCTCTCGCGGGACAATCAGCAGCACGTTATTACAAACCACGACCGACGCGCTCGCATCCGGAACCGGCAGCCGGTCGCTGAAAGCCTGACGCACATTCAGCCCAGTGGCCCTCACCAGTGCGACTTCTTCCTCGGTCGCCAGGAAGCCAAGCGCACTGCGAACACCTATCTTCGCGGCCAAACGCAGCAGCGTACCGTCGCCGCAACCGATGTCGACTAGATCGTCCCCTGGCCCAAGATCCACCTCTTCGATGATGCGCTGACCAATCGCGGCGGTGATTTCCTCTTTGCCCCTGCCGCGCAACGCTAGGTCATGCAGGGTCTTTAGGTGTGTGGCGGTTTCACGGCAATATTCTACGTAGTCGTTCGAACGGGAAATCATGGGAGCAAATTCTAACAGTAGCGAGTTCGAGCGAATCAACGGCGAATTGATGCTGCTAATTTGCGAGACGGGCCCAGCTTCCCCTTTACCTTCATCCTCGCCCAGACGGGCCGCGCCTCAATTCACCCAGCCCGACTTAGAGCCACCGTTCTTCTTGTCAGCCCCGGTATCTTCCGGTGGGATGTAGTTGCCGTGCTCGTCGAATTCTACGGTGCGGTTGTGCTTGCGCATGTAGACCTCAAACTTCCGCGCTGCCCGGCGCCGCTTCCAGCGATAGTACTCGTTGCGTATGCCATAAAGCCGCTCCGTGAGGCGAAGCGAAGTCCGGCGGGTAGAAAAAACCAAATACCAGACGTATCCAGCGCCCAGTCCGAGTAGAAGGATGAAATAAAAGAGTGCGAAATGGTAGAGCAGCAGGTACGCCGTTTCAAGGGCGGCGAAGAATAGAACGATCCACTTTACCGGGATTTGGATCGGGATGGGAAACAGCATGATCGGCGCGCCGCGATTGAAGAGATAAAAAACCATCAAGATGGCATTGGCAGCGGCGCCTGAACCCCACGCCGGTCCTTGCGCAATAACCCCGGTAAGCGAAAGCAGAAATCCGGCTATTCCCGAAAGTACGACACTAGTGAAGAAAAGCCCATAGAAGGCCGTGAAACCAACGCGTTCCTCCACCGCTGTTCCCAGAAAGTAGATTCCGACCAGCGAAAGCACGAACTGCCAGGGATCCACGTACATGAAGGCATAGGTGACAAACTGCCACAGCCAGCCTTGCCGGATATGCGCAGGATCCAGAGTGCCAACGTTAACAAGCGCCTGCCCGGTCCCTTGCGCAAACGCCATCAACAGCAGGATGACAACGTAAATCGCAACGCTGGCGAGGATGATTTGCCGGACAGCGCCCCGAAAGGGCGGCAGTCCCAAATCGAAAGAGGTGTTTCTGGGCATAACTCACAAGCCGTCACGTGGCTTCTGTCTACTTATCCTAACAGTTCGAGCCTCACCTTTCCGGCAAAGGCACCACGGGCAAGCTTCTGTGGCCTTCTTGATCGACCGCCCGTACCGCGAAGATCACATTATCTTTCGAACGCGGAACCGTAGCTCGGAGAACATTTCCTTCCGCTTCCACGTGTTCCCATTCCGGGCTGGTGGTTGCGCGCCACAGGACCTCGTAGCTGTTCGCACGCCCCCCCGGCGAAGATTCCCAGGTCAAGGTGGAATCGTTTTCCAGTTCCTTGGTCAGCAATCGGACCTTGCCCGGAGGGGCTGGCGCCGAAGCCAGCGAGGCCAGCGTAGCTGCGTTCAAACGGGCCACCGCAGCTACATAGTCGTAATTCACGAACTTAGGCAAGTCGCCGTATTCAATGCCGTTCGCGCTGCGCACATTCTGGTGCTGGTGGTTGTAGTCCTCGCGATACTCCGTGAATCGCACTGCGGCGTAGCCTCGCTGGTTGAAGGAATAGTGGTCGCCGCCACGCAAGTATCGGTCCAGGCGGAAAACCAGCATCGGCTTAACACCGGTATCGTAGGTGCGGCTGACTTCGGAGATGTAGCGCGCAACTTCTCGAGAAGGAGAATCGCTCTCCCCTCCCAGGCTCCGGATCTGGCGCAGGTCGGCATCCGTGGCGGCGGCCGGCACGCCTTCGGAGAACACGCGCACCACACTCGGGTCCTGCTGTGGATTGCGATCGCCGCCAACGATGTCATTGTTGAGCACGGCTTCAATGTTCCATTCCGCGGACTTCGCCATTTGCGCGAAGTGCTGGCTGCCGTACAGCCCCTGCTCCTCGCCTGCCACGGCCAGAAAAATAATTGTTGCGGGAAATTTCAGCTGGCTAAGCACCCGGGCACACTCCAGGCTCACAGCCGTGCCGCTGCCGTCGTCATTCGCGCCCGGAGCCGCATCAGTCCAATTGAAATTGTCACTGTTGCGGGAATCGTAGTGACCGGTGACCAGCACGATGCGCTTGGCGTTTTCGCTGTCGGTACCCTTCAAGACCGCATAAACATTGGTAATTTCCGTCGGCTTCGGAATGCGGTCGGCGGGCGCTTCGGTGAAACTGTCGGTCTTCACCTCCAGGCATCCGCCGCAGTCGCGAGCGTAGCGCTCAAATTCAGACTTGATCCATTCCCGGGCGGCTCCGATCCCGTGGCCGGCGGCAATGGAAGCCGCGTCCTGGGCCGACAGTGTGGATCGAGTCTGAAAACTCACCAATTTCTCGATGTTGGCTTGAATGCGTTGCGCGGAAATCTGCTGCAAAGCCGCGGCAATCCGCGGATCCACCGGCCATTTGCCATCGGCGGGATCGTCTCCTTGCGGAGCTGGTTGTGCCAGTAAAATGGACACAGCGACTACAAATAAGGCGACCACAGCGCGCATACGGGAATCGAACATGCTTGTCAATCGATAAGAGGGGCGGCAGCTAAAGATTTCCGTGACCGAACCACTTGACCCCAGGCCCGGGAAAAACTAAATATTAACAGGGGGCCTCTTATAGAACGGGGGGAATTATGGTTTATTGTCCCGAGTGTGAGTTCAATCTCGATATTGAGGAAGATGATGTCGATGAGGGCGAAATTGTGTCCTGCCCGGAGTGTGGTAGTGACTTCGAGGTGATCACGCTCAATCCCATCGAACTGAAGCCGGTGGAAGAGGAAGAAATCATTGACGAGGAAGAGGAGACGGAAGCAGAAGACGGTGACTACTCCTAGGCCTCGGATGACAGTTTCCTGCCCTCGCTCCTTCACGTTTAACTCCGGCACTTTCTACCGAAGTTCTCGGTTCGTCCCATTCGGGCTGCTGCTATACGCATTGCTTGTTCTATCCGGATTATCCGCCGCCGGCAGTCCCAAGTCCGGGCAGGCTAAGGCAGAAAAACCTTACGCGCTCCTGTTCGGGACGGTCTGGGGACCTGACGATCATCCGTTCTACGGGGTTAAGGTGAAGATTCGCCGGCCTGAGGACAAGAAGGCCCGTTGGGAGGTGTATTCCAACCACCGTGGCGAATTTGAGCAGCGCTTGCCTGCGGGCAAGGCTGATTACCTGGTCTGGGCTGATCTGAAAGGATATAAGTCCCCTAATGGCAAGAAGCTACAGCCCGGCGAAGCGGTCAAGGTCCACTTTGAGAACGATGAGCGGGTAGACACTGGATTGCATCTAAAATGGTGATTGGCTGGCACGCTGCCGTAGTGAGCGGTTCCGGGAGGAACCTCATGAAGAAGCACCAGGTTGTGTGGTTCGCGGTGCTAATAATTGTCCTCGCTGCCGCTGCAAGCTTCACCTTCCCCGCGTATTCCAAGGACAAAGGCGACACCGGCCGTCTGCTGACGGGGAAGATCAGCGACCGTCAGGACAACCCTCTGGCCAGTGCGGTCGTATATCTCTCCAATACTCGCACTCGAGCAGTGAAAACCTACATTGTGGGCGCGGACGGCATCTACCGGTTCCCGGCCTTGTCGCTAAACGTCGACTATGAAGTGTACGCCCAGTACAATGGGCGCAAGAGCGACACCAAGACCGTCAGCCAGTTTGACAATCGGCAAACAGTAAACATCAATCTGAAAATTGACGCGGGGAAGTGACGCGGGCGTGAAATGCTCTTTTCGGAGAGCAACAGATCGTAGCGCTGCGCTCAAGATGAAAACCCGCAACTCTCGTGGCTGCGCTTTTTCAGTTATTCTCGTTCCCGGCTCGCTTCCACGACACCAGTTCGCCGATGGTTGAGCCGCCAGTGCTGGACACCGGATGCTTATAGGCTTCCACTTCGTGTCGCGAAGCCTCTTCGCCCACCGCTTTGATGCTCAATCCGACCTTCTTCTCTTCCGGATTCATCTTGATGATTTTGAAGTCGTGCTCAAGCCCAGGTTCGAGGGTCAGGGCCTGGCCATTGCCATCCACCGCCTCGGAGTTGTGGCAGAGACCTTCGATGCCGTCCGCGATCTCGACGAACGCTCCGAAGCTGGCCACGCGCAGCACTTTGCCGTGCAGCACATCGCCAACATGATGTTGCTCGAAGAAAGTCTCCCATATATCCGGTTGAAGCTGCTTCACGCCCAACGACAGGCGCCTCTTGTCGGGCTCAATTGCCAATACCACCGCCTTCACTCGGTCGCCTTTCTTCAATATCTCGGATGGATGCTTCACGCGCTTGGTCCAGCTTAGATTGCTGACGTGCACCAATCCATCGATGCCATCCTCGATCTCGATGAAAGCGCCGAAGTCGGTCAGGTTACGCACCCGGCCTTCGACCTGTGCTCCCACGGGATACTTCTCATGCAGGGCATCCCAGGGATTGGTCGCCAGTTGCCGCATTCCGAGCGAGATGCGCCGCTCCTGCGGATTCACGTTGAGCACAACGCAATCTACCTGGTCGCCTACATTGACCAGCTTCGAGGGATGCTTCATGCGTTTGGACCAGGTCATCTCGCTGACGTGGACCAGGCCCTCGATGCCCTGCTCCAGCTCTACAAATGCGCCGTAATCGGTGACGCTGATGACGCGTCCGCTGACGTGCGCTCCGACCGGATAACGGTGGGACGCATCCAGCCACGGATCGGGTGTGAGTTGCTTGAAGCCCAGTGACACCCGCTGCTTCTCCTTGTCAAACTTCAGCACCTTCACCTGGATCTGATCGCCCACGTTGACCAGATCACGAGGATGAGTCAGCCGACCCCAGGACATATCCGTGATATGCAGGAGCCCATCAATTCCGCCGAGATCCACGAATGCGCCATACTCGGTCAGGTTTTTGACCACGCCGGTAAGCACGCCACCTTCTTCCAGATGCTCCAGGGTCTTGGACTTCTTTTCGTTCTGCTCTTCCTCCAACACCTGCTTGCGCGAGACCACGATGTTGCCGCGTTTCTTGTTCAGCTTGATGATGGCAACATCCAGCCACTGCCCTTTTACTCCCTCCAGATTGCGCACCGGACGCAGATCAGCCTGAGAGCCCGGCAGGAACGCGCGAGCGCCCAGAACGTCCACCGTCAGGCCGCCCTTGATGCGCTCGACCACCTGAGCCTTGATCGGCTTTTTCTCGTTGTAGGCCTTCTCGATTTCATCCCAGGCGCGCAGCCGCTGCGCTTTCTGATGGGAGAGGTTGATGTAACCCTCTTCAGTCTCACCCTTATCCCGCATGACGTCGATTTCGTCACCGGGCTGGAATTTCGGCTTGCCATCGTGGTCCAGGACCTCGGCCAGGGGCAGCATGCCCTCAGACTTAGCGCCGATGTCGACCACGACGTGAGTAGGAGTCAGCTTCAGCACTGTACCTTTGAGGACATTGTCCTCGCTGACGGCTTCTTCGCTCTCGGTGGTGAAAGTTTCTAGTGCTGCGGCGAAATCTTCAGTGGCGGTTGGCATAGTTGGTTTTTCGTCGTGAGCCTGAGCGGTCTTGGACGGCTCAGGTTTGGCGATGTCTGAGGATCGAGCCCTCAGCGGAAGCCGCGGGACGTTCAGCTACGGGGGTCGAAGTCGCGGAATCCAAATTATGGGCGGTGCTGTCGTCAAGCAAGTTCAATGGCCTCTCAGCGGTATACCTCGCACTTCGTGCGGGGGACGGATGCGGGCTGTTTACGCGCGGACTGCTGGAGTGAGTCTTAGGTTGTGTGGAGCCCATCCTGGCGAATGAGCTTAAACAATCCCAGCGGCCGGACTGCTAAAAGCGAACCCGCGTCCAAAGTGCGACCTCTTCGACTATAGCAACCGCTTCCGAACAGTGTCAAACAGCAAAAATGTAGGCGCGGACCTGTCCTGAGCGAAGTCAAAGGAGTCCCGCCCGTGCATCCTCCACCCCTGCATCTTCGGCACTTCTGAGGCCGTGGCCAGCACGAGCGAGACGCTCGCGCCTACACTGATCCTAGGCGCAATTTGCAGCGGTCTGGTACTCTGCCGTGCGATGGATTATCTCTGGACTCCCTGGCGCTACGCCTATGTGACTGGTGGGGAAAAAGCCGGAGATTGCGTGTTCTGCGAACTCCCCAAGGCCGGAAATGACGCTAAGGTTCGCATCGTATACCGCGGCCAGAACTGCTATATCGTCCTCAATACTTTTCCCTACACTCCCGGGCACGTCATGATCGTTCCCTTTGCCCATTTGGATGAACTGCAGAAACTTCCGGTGAAGGCGGCGCAGGAGATGATGCAGCTCTCGCAAAAGATGGAAGGAACGCTGCGAGAGCTATACAAGCCCGACGGAATCAATCTGGGGATGAACATCGGCAAGGCAGCTGGAGCCGGAGTAGCAGGGCACATCCACATGCATGTGTTGCCACGCTGGGTGGCGGACGCGAATTTCGTGTCGGTAGTGGGGGAAACCAGGACCTTGCCGGAGAGTCTGGAGATAACTTACGAAAGAATCAAAACAGCAATGCGGGCGGAAGCTTCATCTTGAGCCGCTCGCTAGCCTCCAGCCTTTCATCTCCTTCTCATCTATTACCTTCACTCCCAATTCCTTCGCCTTGTCCAGCTTGGACCCGGCGTCGTCCCCGGCGACCACGTAGTCAGTCTTCTTGCTCACCGATCCGGTGACTTTCCCCCCGGCATCTTCGATCAGCTTCTTGGCTTCGTCCCGGCTGTAGTGCGGCAGTGTTCCGGTTAGGACAAATGTCTTCCCGGCAAGCTTGGTGCCGCGTTCCTTCTTTTTCCCGGCAAATGTGAGGCCGGCCTTGCGCAACCGCTCCACCAGTTCGCGGTTCTTGGGCTCCTGGAAGAATTCCGCGATGCTCTGCGGCGATGCGGGGACCAACTTCATCTACTTCGAGCAATTCTTCTTCTTTCGCATTCATCAGGGCATCCATTGATCCAAAGTGCTCAGCCAGAAACTGCGCCGTGCGTTCGCCGACAAAGCGAATGCCAAGCCCATAAATAACGCGCTCGAGCGGCAACTTCTTGGAATTCTCGATCTCGTTCAGAATGTTTTGCGCTGACTTGTCAGCGAATCGCTCCAGGCTGAGCAGATCTTTCTTCGTCAGCCCATAAATATCGGCGACATTCTTGACCATGCCGCGCTCGGTAAGCTGGTTGACGAGCGCATCGCCCATGCCATCGATGTTCATCACGCCGCGCGAGGCAAAGTGCAGGATGGTCTCTCTCAGTTTGGCGGGGCAGTTGGCGTTCACACAGCGGTGATCAGCCTCGCCCTCGGTGCGTACTACGTGGCCCCCGCAAACCGGGCACCTCTCGGGCATGTGAAACGTCTTATGGCCGCGGGGATGATCTTTGTCCTCTACCACCCGGGTTACTTTGGGGATCACGTCACCACCGCGTTCGACTTCAACCCAATCGCCGATCTTCACTCCCAGGCGCTCGATTTCGTCCATGTTGTGGAGAGTGGCGCGGCTGACTGTGGTACCGCCGATGGGAACCGGCTTGAGCATAGCCACAGGTGTCAGTTTGCCAGTTCGGCCAACCTGCACGATGATGTCCTCGATCTGGGTGATGCCGGAGCGAGCGGCATATTTGTAGGCAATCGCCCAGCGTGGAGCCTTCCCGGTGTATCCGAGTTCCTCCTGCAGCCCGGTACGATCGACCTTGATGACGATTCCGTCAATCTCGTAGGGCAGCTTCTCGCGCTTGGTTTCCTCCTGCTCGATAAACGCCCAGATTTCATCAAAGTTTTTCACCAGCTTTCGGCTGGGATTGACCTTGAATCCGGCGGCATCGAGGGCATTCAGAGTTTTCCAATGCCGGTCGAAATAGGTCCGCCCATTCTGCAGAAGCATGTAGGAGAAGTAATCGAGCCGGCGTTGCGCGGTAATGCTGGGCTCAAGCTGGCGAACCGTGCCGGCAGTCGCATTCCGGGGATTGGCGAAGAGGGAGAGGCCTTTCTGCTCTCGCTCTTCATTCATCTTCTTAAATGCGGCGATGGGCATGAGCATCTCGCCGCGCACCTCGAAGTCCGCGGGAATTCCCGCCTCCTTTAACTTTTCTTTCGAGATGGAAAGCGGGATCGACCGCACGGTTCGCACATTCGGGGTTACATCTTCGCCGGTCGTGCCGTCACCGCGGGTGATGCCGCGGACCAGCTTGCCGTCTTCATAGTGCAGGGCCAGCGACATGCCGTCCAGTTTCAGCTCGCAAACATACTCAATATCCTTGCGTCCGCTCAGCTCGTGGACTCGCCGCTCCCAGTTGCGCAGCTCGTCTTGGCTGTAAGTATTGTCCAGCGAGAGCATGGGCGAAGAGTGCCGGGCCTTTAGGACGCCCTCGCGCGCTTTGCCACCTACCCGTTGGGTGGGAGAATCGGGCGTGATGAGCGCAGGATGCTCGTTTTCCAGCTTTTTAAGCTGGTTCATGAGCACGTCAAACTCGGCGTCGGTGATTTCGGGATCGTCGAGGACGTAGTAGCGGTATTCGTGGTGGCGGATTTTATCGCGGAGTGCTTCGATTTTCTTCTCGAGGTCTTTAGTCGGAGTTGCCATGCCGAGAAAGATTATATTCGCGGCTCAGGTTGGCTAGGGACAGTCGCCCCGTCAGCATACTGCTTAAAAAAGAAGGGCCGACTCGCGCCGGCCCTTGTTCAAAACATCCCACTCGTGCCGAACTACACCAGGTCGTCCATCTTCAGCGGCGTGCTGCCGCCTTTCCAGGACGCAGTGAATTGGCGTTGAACAAACTCCGCATCGTATTGCTGTCCCTGGGCCGACAACGCCTCATGCAATCCGAACAGCGAGCGCGGATTGCGGGGGTTGCGTTCCAGGTCGGCGCGGAAAACTTTCTCCGCCCCCGCAGCGTCGCCCTTCATCAGCAAAGTTGCGCCCAGCGATTCGCGTACGGGGAAAAACCAGTCGGGCGGTTCGCCATATTTCAGTGAATCCTGCATGGCGATGGCCTCGGTCAGCATGGCGATTGCCTGGGTCGTATCCTTTTTCGCCAAGGCGATCTTCGCTCCCAGGACGTTCTCTGCAATCTTCATGACGTCTTTGGCTTTGTTGTTGACTGGCATGGCAAATACGACATCTTCTGGCGTGTTCTTTTCGGCGTCGGCGACAATCTTGTACTCGGCCTCAGCCTGGCTTACTTTGCCTGTTGCCGCCAGCGCCATGCCGCGAGAGAAGTGCCAAAACACAGTAGTGGTCTTCATGGCCGGATCGGGCTGCGGCATCTTCAGGATGTCGTCCCAACGGTGAAAGCGGACGTCCACCGCCATGGGGATGGTCATGAAGCCTTCGAGCGGCGGCATGTCCTTCACGTGCGGGCCGACGTGCGCCGCCAGCATGTCAGCGTTCTTCTTGGGCTTCGGCATAATTGCCATTCATGGCGGAACACATGGCGATGAAGTGCAGGTTGTGGCTGTAATACATCATCGGGTAGATGCCCTGGGCACCGCTGGCCTGAATGTATGCCCGATCAACTGTCGCAGCTTGCTGGTTCGTCTTGACTGCCGATTCGTAGTCACCGGTGCGGATGTAAACATGAGCCGGCATGTGCACGATGTGTCCCGCCCCGGGGGCCAGTGACGCCAACTTGTTCGCGCCGGCGAGAGCACGCTCAGGAGAGGGAGACGCCTCCACGGCGTGGATGTAATAGTGGACAGCGCCCAGGTGATTCGGATCGCGACGAATCACTGACTCCAGTGTGGCGACGATTTCCTCCGTGCCTTCTTCCGGAGTGCCGTCGTGATGCCACAAACCCCAGGGGTGTAGATCCATGCCGGATTCGGCGAATAAGGTGGCCGCGTCCAAGTCATCCGGATATTTCTTGACCACTTCGCGCATCGCGTCGTGATAGGCCTCGGCGGATTTGCGGCGATCAGGATTGGGCTCAGCCGGAAATCGCAGCGCCATGGCCTGGATGTAGGCTTGTTCGCTGGCAGAAGCATTGGCGGAAAGCCCAGTCGCCTTTTGGATGGCCTCGTGCGCCTGCTTGAAGCGGTCGTCGCTGGCGGGATCGTTATAGTTTGGGCCCACCGCCTCGGCGACGCCCCAATAGGCAATGGCCAGCTTGGGATCCAGTTCGGTGGCGCGCTGGAAGGAACGAGCCGCTTCGTCATGATTAAAGGCAAAGATCAGCCGCAACCCCTGGTCGAAAAATTGCTGCGCTTCGGGATTGCGGGTGGACACCGAATGGTGAAGATCCCCAAGTCCTGACATCAGCGTCGCCGGCTTGGATTGGTTGTGGGCGGAATGATCTTGGGCGAAAGTGGCAGCGCAGAGAAACAGGGTCAGCACGAAGGCGATCCGGTAGCGCATAGGAGTAATCCTCCTTGATTGGTAAGAGTAATGCCTGTTGGCAGGTCGCACCGTAAGCGGATGTAGCTTAGCCAAAAGCGCTGGGCGGCGCAATCAGGTTGTCCGGGGCTGGTAATCTATTGCCCGGCATCGCGGAGACTAGTCATGCCCAGAACCAGCCCAGCCCCATTTTCGCTACCTCAAGCCCTACTGAACGCATTTGATACCAATGACAGCATTAACCAATACCTCATTGAGAATCTGCCCAACGCCGCATGGCGGGCCGAACCGCCTGCGGGCAAAGGACGGACTGTGGCAGCTATAGTCGCCCACATGCATAACGTCCGCGTGATGTGGTTGAAAGCCGCCAGCCAAGGGAAGCAAGATTCCCGACCAACTGGACCGCAGCAGCGTAAACCCAGGCGCAAGCCTCCAAGGCGCTAGACCACAGTCGGGAAGCCCTAAGCGCTGTGCTCAAGGCGGCTCTGGATAGTGACGGGCGGGTGAAGGGCTTCCGTCCGTGACGTGGTGGGATTCTTCGGCTATCTGATTGCCCACGATGCGCACCATCGCGGCCAGATCAGCATGCTAGCCCGCCAAGTCGGTCATCCTCTGCCGCAGAAGGCAATGTTCGGCATGTGGGAGTGGGGCACGCGGGGAAAAGAGTTAACAATCTACAATCCCTCTGACTTCCATGCGAAAAGCCATCCTCCTCTACAACCCGCTCTCTGGCAGCCGTCGCCAGCGTCGGTTGGCTGATGTAGAAGCGGCCATGGCTGTGCTTAAAGCCGCCGGCGTAGAAGTTTCGGCGGAACCCACGAGCGCCTCCGGAGACGACCAGCGGCAGACGCATCAGGCCATCGCGGACGGCTGCGACACCGTCTTTGCGTGCGGCGGGGACGGTACGGTCCACGACGTGTTGCAGGGCCTGGTCGGCAGCCAGACGGCGCTGGGTATCATCCCGCTGGGGACAGCAAACGCCCTGGCTCATGATCTGGGACTGCCGCTCTCTCCCGCGGCTGCAGCCCGCGCCAGCCTTACCGCCACGCCTCGACGCATTGCAGTCGGCCAGGTAACGTATCAGAAACTTTCTGGCGGCTCGGGTTCACGATATTTCACGGTCACGGTGGGCGTGGGTGCGGATGCGCATCTGTTCTACAAACTGGATCCACTGGTAAAGAACCGGTTCGGCATGGCTGCTTACTACGCCAAGGCTACGCTGCTGTGGCTCACGCTTAAGCTGGAGAACCTTGCGGTAGAAATTTTAGACGAAGGCGGCGGGCCGGCTCGGCAGATCGAGGTTTCGCAATTGTTGGCCGTCCGTATTCGCGAGTTCGGCGGCATCCTGCGCGAACTTGCTCCGGGAGCATCTCTCGAGCGCAATGACTTGCGCCTGGTGCTCTTTCAAACTCGTAGCCGCCTTGCCTATTTGCGATACATTCTGCGCGGCCTTTTTGGAGCGCACTGGGACGTGAACGGGATCGAACTCCTGCACGGTACGAAGGTAAACTGCCACCCGTTAGCGGTCCGCAGGAAACTCCTCAAAAGATTCGCGTATCTTCGTTGAGGCTGATGGCGAGCTGTTGGGAACCTTGCCGGCGGAGATCAGCATAGTGCCCGACGCACTGACATTGTTGTTTCCTTCCGGTTACGGTTCCTAGCTATTGAAGATTTGACGCCGCCGTTATGAGAGACTGCATCGGAAGTCGCCGAGACCACATCTAACGCTCTTGCCCGCCGATGTTCAGCGTTATGCGCGGGTGTTTTTGCATTCGGTCCACAGAAAGAGATTCTGCAAACTTTGGAACCTCTCACCCACTTCCTGACCGGTGCCTGCCTGGGCCGGGCTGGACTGAATCGCAAGACCGCGCTCGCCACTGCCACCCTCACGCTGGCGGCGGAAGCGCCGGATATCGACGTACTTGGAAGTCTCAAAGACCCGGTATTTGGCTTCGCGCATCATCGTGGTTTTACCCATTCTCTTCTGGGGCTGGTGCTGGTATCCGCGGTGGTAGTCGGACTCGTCTACTTCGTCTGGAGGCTGCGCGGGCGCAAGATTAAGGATCCGAGTCTACCTCCGCGCTGGGGACTGCTTTTTCTGTACGCCTATTTCGCGGGACTCACCCACATCCTGCTGGACTTCACCAACAACTATGGGGTGCGTCCGTTCTGGCCATTTTCCGAGAAGTGGTATTCGTGGGACATTGTCTTCATCGTGGAACCGGTCATTCTGGTATTGCTGACTGCGGGTCTGGCGCTGCCGGCGCTGTTTGCCCTTATCAATGATGAAATCGGTGTAGGCCGGCAAAAGTCTGCGCGGGCGTCTGGCGGCGATTCTGGCGCTGGCCGGAGTGATTGCTGTTTGGGGTCTGCGGGATTATGAACATCGTGGCGCGGTCGGCGCCATGGAAGCCCGAACCTATGAAGGCGCTGAGCCTCTGCGGGTGTCTGCTTATCCGTACTGGCTGAATCCATTTCGCTGGTATGTAGTGGTAGAGACTCGAGATTTCTTCGCCATGATGGCCGTGAATTCCCGCGGTCCAAACATCGCCCCGGATGGCCAGATGAGAATTCGCCACAAGCCAGAAGAGACGGCAGCCACGTTGGCGGCCAAGCGAAGTTATCTGGGGCGCGTTTATCTGGATTGGGCGCAGTATCCCATCACGGAAACTGAGCAGAGGATTCCGGAGCTGGGATACATTGTTCGCTTCAAGGATCTCCGATACGACTATCCCGGGCGGACAGGGCGAGCGGTTCTGGGAGCGAGTGTAGAACTGGACCGCAATCTGAATGTAGTGAGCGAGAGCTTCGGATCCCGAAAGCGGTGATGTAGGCGCGAGCGTCTCCTCGTGCATTTTCATTGGGAAGGGAGAAGGCGCGTTGTCGGAGTCCAAGGCTCACAGTCTTTGCCGGGACTCAATCGGGAGCGTTTTCCTCCGCTCCGCACGAGCCGAGAGGCTCGCGGCCATAACTTGACGCCGCCGCCCCCACGGGCCACAATCTTAAGTTCTAAGTTCGAGGTGAGATCATGCTGGCTTATTTGTTCGTCGTGCTGGCGGTTGCAGTCCGGTTCATACCTCATCCCTGGATGTTCACGCCGGTCGCGGCGTCGTTGTTGTTCTTCGGCGCTCGCGGGTCGCGCCGCTGGCTCTGGGTGCCGTTCGTACTGCTGGCTGGCTCTGATGTGATCCTGACCAAATTTGTCTACGTCATGCCGTTTTCCTGGGACCACTTTGTGAGCTGGGGATGGTATGCCGCAATCCTGTGGCTGGGAACGAAGATAGGTACGAATGCCAAACCAATGCGCCTGGTCGGAGCGTCTCTGGCTAGTTCAGTCTCTTTCTTTCTGCTGAGCAATTTCGCGGTGTGGGCGTGCTGGAATATGTATCCCAAGAACCTGGGTGGGCTGATGACGTCTTACACTGTAGGCCTGCCATTCTTCCGTCACGCAGTGATGGGCGACCTGGTGTTCACGGCGGTATTCTTCGCCACGCCCGTGGCGTTACACGCGCTCTCCGAAGCTTTCAGTAAACAAGGCGATCACACCGCAGCCGTCTGATTTATTGCCGAGATTTGCGGAGTCACCCTGCGCAACCAGCGTAGAAACCCAGGTTAGCGTCCAAAGAACGGACGCGAACCTGGGGCACCAGGCTGGACCAAGGAGTCTTATGCGAAGTGTCGTTGATGGGTGGTCACTTGTCCAGCGCAGCCAGTGCCTTGCTTGCTTCCTTGCGAACCCAAGGCTGAGGATGTTTGAGCAATGGTTTAATTCGTGAGCGAGCGTGCTTTGCCTTCAGTTTGCCAAGCGCCATCACAGCAAAACCAGCGACTTCACCATCCCCAAGCAATTCAATAAGCACATCAACCGCCCTATCACCGTCGAGGTTTGCGAGCCTTAGCACCATCATGTCTCGCGCTTTACCCTGGCGTCTATCTCGAACGAGTTCGACGACTTCGTCAAAGCGTCTTTTGTCTGCGACGATGGAGATTGCGTTGCCTAAAGCCCATTTGAAACCTTGTTCAGCCTCATCAGTCGAATTCGGTACCTTGTTGAATTCGTTGACTAGCACGGTGTAAGCTGCTTCTCCGGCGTATTTCACGGTCAGTGCACGTGCTATCCCTTCGCGGATGCGGTACGGATATTGATACTTCAAATGTGATATCAAAATGGGGATTGCTTGTGGATACTCTTGCGAACTGTTGACCAGGTCCCAAACCGATTTAACCGAAATTCCGACAATGTCATTGAGCGCATGGACCAAGGGTTTCTCTGCCTCTTCGAACCGCGCCTGTAGAAACTCAATCTGCGCACCCGCCTCTCGCTGACGCTGGACAAACCCGGGGTCACGGTCAAGTTTGGCCATCAACTCTGCAGCAGTCATAGGGCCGACCCTTTTCTCTCTGCTCATTGAATCCCCGGAATAACACCGCCCGGATAGTTAAGCAGATTTATTCTCCCAAGACTAATCTGTTCTTGTAAAGGCCCGGAAAGCTTCGTCGAATATCGAAACATGAGGTCGAACCTGAGACCATTCGCTTGCGTATATGCCTGGTAGTCACGAAGCTGTTGGGTAAAAGCTTGATACGCCACGTTCTTGCTTTCGAGCAGGGTTGTGCTTGTAAGCTTGTCTGGGAAGCGCGTTACGCCAGAGCCCGGAATTTTAATTCCTACTTTCGCGCCGGTAATACCCGCCGCCTCTTCGCCGGCTAGACCCAGTCGGCGAGCCAGTAGAACTCCAGGCTCGGCAAGAGCTTTCCCAGTTCCCCCTGCGGTCAACATTGTCATGTTCATAATGAACGTCGACATCCCTCCCGGTCCAGTATGAGCAAAGGCAGCCTCAATATTATGGCCTGCACTTGTGTTCCAAAGGTCGCCAAAG